>NZ_CP035503.1:385000-1719165 GCF_006970865.1 Rhodoferax sediminis | reverse complement strand
GCCCTCGCGCACCAGCGTCGCCAGATCGCACGAGGTGGCCGCAATCACGCGCGCGTCGAACGGCACCAGCTTGTTGGAGCCCAGCGGCTCGATCTCGCCCTCCTGCAAAGCGCGCAACAGCTTGGCCTGCAGGCTTTGCGGCATGTCGCCAATCTCGTCCAGGAACAGCGTGCCGCCGTCGGCCAGCTTGAACTTGCCGTCGCGCCCCTTGCGCTCGGCGCCGGTATAGGCGCCCGGTACCACGCCAAAAAACTCGGCCTCGAGCAGGGTGTCCGGCACGGCGGCGATGTTGACACTGACCAGCGGGCCACGCGCGCGCGCCGAAGCGGCATGCACCGCATGCGCCAGCAGTTCCTTGCCGGTGCCGGTCTCGCCCAGCAGCAGCACCGGGCTGGACGACTGGGCGGCACGCCGGGCCTGGCGCTTGACCTCCACGGCCGCCGGACTTGCGCCCACGAAATTGGCAAAGGTGTACTTGGACGGACGCTGACCCGCGCCCTGGATCACACGCTGGGTCGCCAGTTCGCGGCGCGCATCGTCCAGATCACGCTGCATCCTGGCAAACTTGCTGATCAGCGGCTTGAGCGTGTTCTCGGGATGGTCGAACAGCACGATGCCGATGGCACCAATGATCTCGTCGTCGCCGCCGCGCAGCGGGATGCGGCTCACCACAAAGGTGCCGGCACGGTTGGTCAACAGGTCGATCAGGTACGCCTCGCCGGTTTCCAGCACCTGGCGCATTTGCGTGTTGGGAATCACTTCCTCGACCATGTGGCCGACAAACTGCTCCACCGACGAGAACCCGAGTGCCGGCAGAAAGCGCTTGTAGCCCTCGTTGACCCAGACAATCCGCCCGGTGCGATCCACCAGGAACATGCCCTGGCTGATGCTGGAAAACAGGTGAAACATCGAGCGCGCAGCGAGCGCCAAGATGCTGTCGGCGTCCTGCGGCAGTCCCGCCGTGGCGGCGCCCTCGGTGGCCTGCGGCCGGGTGTCGGTGTCTTCCATGCGCGGATGTTAGCGCCTCGATGGCGGGCACTGCGCGCCATGACGGTTGGCCTGCCTTAATATGGCGGCCCATGAGTGAAAAACTTCGACTCGACAAGTGGCTCTGGGCCGCGCGCTTCTACAAGACGCGCTCGCTCGCCGCCGATGAGGTCGGCAAGGGCCGCGTACAGGTCAATGGGCAGGACGCCAAACCGGCGCGCGAGGTCAGGCTGGACGACACTGTCGTTATGCGCCAGGGCCTGGTCACGCGCACCGTCGTGGTCCGGGGTTTGAGTGGAATGCGCGGGCCCGCGCTGGTGGCACAGCAGTTGTATGAAGAAACGGTCGAGAGCCTGCGCCTGCGCGCACTGGCCGCCGAGCAGCGCCGCTTTGCCGGCGAACCGGCCCACAGCATCGAGCATGGGCGCCCCACCAAGCGCGACCGGCGCGATATTCAAAAAGCCTGGAACAACCGCTGGAGCGCGTCCAGCGATTCACAAGGCGGCGCTGCGTCTACAGCGCAGGCTTGTCGCTTTGCGCCGTGAGGTTGTCGCGCAACTGCTGGCTCATCGGCAGGTTCAGGTTGATGTTCTTCGGCGGAATCGGCGACATGAACCACTTGTTGTAGAGCTTCTCGAACTCACCCGACTTCATCATCCCCGAAATCACGCCGTCGACCAGCGTCTTGAAGGCGGGATCGTCCTTGCGCAGCATGCAGGCATAGGGCTCGACCTGCAGCGAATCGCCCACCACTTCCAGCGAGGCCGGATCCTTCGAATTTGCTCTCAGGCCAAACAGCAGCACGTCGTCCATGGCGAACGCCAGCGCACGGTCGTTTTCGACCAGCAAGAGCGAGTCGTCATGGTCCTTGCCCAGAAGGATGTTCATCCCCAGGTTGTGGTCCGCGCTGTATTTGCGAAGCACCTGTACGTTGGTGGTGCCGGTCGTACTGGCCACCGTCTTGCCGGCCAGGTCGGCGTAGTTTTTAACGCCCGAGGATTTCTTCACCAGCAGCCGTGTGCCGGTGTAGAAGTGGTTGATGGCGAACGCCACGTCCTTGCCGCGCGCCGTGTTGTTGGTGGTGGAGCCGCACTCCAGGTCGATGGTGCCGTTGGCCAGCAGGGGGATGCGGTTTTGCGATGTCACCGGCATGTAGTCCACCTGCAGGTTCGGCTTGTTGAGCTTGGTCTTGACCGCTTTGACAATCGCCTCGGTCATGTCGACCGCGAACCCTACCGCCTTGGTCGATCCCGTCAGGTAGCTGAACGGCACCGACGATTCGCGGTAGGCCACCGTCATCTTGTTGCTTTCGGCAATCTTGCCCAGGGTATCGGCCGCGGCGGCTTGGCCAAGGCCAGCCACCAGCAGCAACGCGGTCATCAGCGCAGATGTTTTCATATTCATGGGGTTCCTTGCAGGATATGAAGGGGGGTTAGAGGATTCATTTTCAGTGAAACCCCGACACGTGGCCTCGTGGTTTACCCAACCCCAACGCTGATTCGTCCACTGCCATGCCTGCGCATGGCTTGCGACTACGGCATACCGCCGCCCAACTCGATAAAGGTCAGCACCTGCCATGCCGATAAAATGAAATCATGGCAATTGGCAACAGCTCCGACAAATCCCCTCCCGCAGACACAGCGTCTAGTGACTCCCCCGTTTCAAATGAGCTCGGCCGGCGCCTGCGCAGACGAAGACGCGCCGCCGGTCTCACACTCGAACAAATGGCGGCACAAGCCGGATTTGACAAAGGCTACCTGTCTCGAATCGAGAACGGCAAGAAGGTGCCTCCGATCGCGACGCTCTCCCGGCTCGCCGAGGTACTCGGCATCGAGGCTGCAAGTCTGCTATCGGCACCGGGAGTCAGCGTCGCGTGGCGTGGCGTGAGCGTGGTCCGGCACGATGAAAAGCGCCCAACCGTATTGGGCGGCAGTGCGTTTGGATACGACTATTTCGCCCTGAGCAACGCCACTGCGGCGCATGCGCTGCAACCCTTTCTGTTCTCGTTTCCTGCCGAAGTGGACAAATTCGTCTTCTTTCAGCATGACGGGGAAGAGTTGCTTTACGTGCTGACCGGCAGAATTGAATGGCAAGTGGGAATGGAGAAGTACCTGCTCGAAGCGGGCGACGCCATCCACTTCGATTCCCGCATGCCCCATCGGGGGCATAGCCTGTCCGGTGCCGCTACGGCACTGGTGATCATGTACTCCCCCGCTGGGTCACGCGAGAATCTCGCCTGACCCGGCGGATGGCCGACCGTGGTGGATCGGCGTCGCGCCGCGCCGCATGGCCTTCGAATGGCGGGGCGTCAACTGCTTTCCGCCGAGGAATCGGGCAGATTTTATGAGCCGCGCGGAACTGCCGGCTGTGCTAACTCCGAACTCAGTACCTCGTCGTCTGGTCGAGGTGACCGGTCTGTAAGTCCACGGCCCCTGGCAACCCGCGGAGCCGTTTCTTTTGCGTACAGTACGGCCACGATTGTGACCAGGGCTATTGCAATCATCAGCAGCGAAACGGGCCATGTCGCGCCGTGAGTTCCACCCACAATTGCGGCCGCAGCGACCGGAACCAGGCCACCCCCGATGGGCGCAGCCAGCTGGTAGCCGAGCGACGAGCCGCTATAGCGCAAGCTGGACGGAAACATTTCACTGAGAAAACTGGCCTGGACGCCATACATGATGCCGTGTCCCACTGACATCCCAATAACGAACGCCAAGGTCACCATAAGGGGGTCCCGGGTTTCGATCGCCCAAAAAATCGGGAACGACAAGCCGATGGCGGCAAGACAGCCAAGCAGATAGATAGGACGGCGCCCCACGCGATCGGAAAGCGCACCGAACAGAGGGATCGTAATCAGCTCCCCCACGGCACCAAGGGCGATGGCACCGAGCACCAAGCTGCGAGGCAGGCCCAGATTCGTCACGGCGTAGCTCAAGCCAAAAATCGTAATGACGTAGATCCACGATATTTCGGTAATCCGCGCACCGAGCCCGATGAGCAGATCTTTGGGGTGGCGCCGTATGGTTTCGAGGACCGGAAACCGCTCAATTTTTCCCTCGCGCAAGTCGCGTTGGAAATCCGGTGTTTCCTCGATGTGCAGCCTGATGAAGGTCCCGATCACGACCAGCACTGCGCTTGCCAGGAAAGGTATCCTCCAGCCCCAGGACATGAACTGTTCATCGCTGAGGTAGGCTAACGCAAAGAACGATGCGGTACCCAGCGCCATGCCCAATGGGAAGCCTATCTGGACGATGCTTCCATAGAAGCCGCGCTTGTTGGGCGGCGCATGTTCGATAGCCATCAATACCGCCCCACCCCACTCGCCACCGACGGCAATTCCCTGAATAAGCCGACACACCACCAGAAGGATCGGCGCCGCGATGCCTATGCTTTTGTATGTCGGCAGCAGGCCAATCAGCATGGTCGCTACCCCCATACTTACAAGCGTCAGGATCAGCATGGACTTGCGCCCCAGCCGCTCCCCAAAATGGCTCAAAATAATGGCGCCGAGTGGGCGCGCGAAGAACCCACACCAATGGTGCCAATGGAGAGAAGCTTTCCTACCAGGGGGTCGTGCGTAGGAAAGAAAAGAGTATTGAGAACCAGGGATGCAGCAGTTGCGTAGATGAGGAAGTCATACCACTCGATGGTGGTTCCGATGGCACTTGCTGCCGCTACGGTACGCATCGAAACGGCTTTGTCAGCAGCTTGTATTGCAGAATGTGAACGCATGCTTTGTCTCCATATATGGCTAGGGAACAAAATCGCGCCGAGTAATAACTACCGGCGCTCATCGAAGCGAAATACCGTCTTCAAAAAAACCCCGGTCGACACCATTTTCAAACACGTTGTGCGCCGTCAAATTGAACCATTCCAATGAGATGTGCTGCTACGCGTCCGATGCAGAGAACGTAGAAGGACTGTGGCTGGTTTTGACCTGCTTCTTGCTTCCCACGTCGTAGCCCGCACTATTGCGAAAAATGTTTGGCTTGCGGTAGATGGCAAGCAGGATGCAACCCTCGGCGCTATACGTCTCGTGCATCGAGCCGGGTGTCCGATAGACATACTCTCCGGCTCGGCAAATCCCGTCGTGGTCCGAGAAAGAGCCTTCGAGCACCCAGCTCTGTTCAATTTCAGGGTGCTTGTGAAACGGCAGCGTCGTTCCAGGCGCCCAGCGAAGCAGGCAAGTCAGCTCACCTGCAGGTTTGTTTTCGTACAAAACCTTTATGTCGATACCCTCAAACTGGGACGGACGCCACTCCATGTCTTGTGGCTTGACATAAACGGAACCACCTTGGGTCGGCTCCAGATGGCCCTGCAGGCGCTCAGAAAAAGCTGTGGACATGACTGTCTCCTTAAGATTTGACCAACATCAAGCTTTGATCACTTGACGTACAAATATTAGAATATAGTTGCCCATTGGACAAGTCAGGGATTACGCTTAGCTTGGGTTGGGGCATTCACCATCAAGGAAACAAAATGCAATTGACTTACCTTCTGTATAACGGCATCGAGCCAATAGACTTGGGCGCGATCGGTGTCATGTCGATGGGGCGTCGCATTGTTCCGCAACTCTCCTATCGCACAGTCGCGGCAACCAGGGCGCCAGTAGAGTTGTCTAACGGCCTGCGTGTTTTGCCTGATGCGGCCTTTGAAGAAGTCGCGGATATCGACGTGTTGATGGTTCCCGGCGGCCCTGGGTGGAGAGACGCCGCGAAAGACCCGTTGACCCTCAATTTCATCCGCCGGTGGGCGCCAACCGCGATGCTTTCCTCCCTCTGTACCGGCGCCATGATTCTTGCTGCCGCCAACGCGCTTGACGGCCTCGTAGCGACAACGAAGTGTGTCGTTGTTCCACCCGAGACTTCACCAATGGATGAGTTGAAGAAGACTTATCCGGGTATCTCGACAACGCATGCCCTGCTTGTTGACAACGGGCGGGTCGTCACGGGCGGTGGGGTTGCCCTTTGCATCGACACCACCCTTTACCTGATCGGCCTGCGGTACGGTAGCGATGCGGCGGACGAGGTGGCCCGCATCATGGAATATGGCCCGGCCCGCGCCGCGAACTCGTCTCGCCTGCCGTTGATTGCGGGCGAGGCCCTTGCCGACTTCCATTGAGTTGCTCAACTACGAAAAAGCCACCCGAAGGTGGCTTTTTGTACTGGCGGTGGACGCAGTCTCGGGCGAACCCGTCTCCGGCGGATATTCCCCTGTAACAGGGAAATTAACAGGGAATTCATGCACTCTTGGGCCGAACGGCCTCGCCCCTTCCGCCCCACAACCCAGGCCTGATGCGGATAAGACCACGTTGCCCGTGAAACATCGGAAAGATTAACAGGGAATTTTTCTGACGGTATCAGGGAATTAATTTCCAACTTGCAGGGAGATCCTGGGGAATATCAAAGTCACTGTTAGTGGCAGTTGAAAGGCGTGCAAATCTACGACTACCGGCCGGACGGACCCGGAGCCGCTATTCATCGGCTGAAGAGACATCCCGAAGGAGCCACCAATTATTCAGATCAACAAAGTGGTAAACGGCAAAATTGGGAAAAGGAGCGCCCTGGTCACTCGTCCCTGCCGGAGGTGGCAGACTGAAACTCTCTCAACTGCGACCATTTAACAGCATGAGAGGTGCTCAGATGGAATGGTTGATCCCGTACAACTTGGAACCGAACGAACCTGACGCGGACGAGGGCCACGCGGGCTTTCACTGCGCCGCAGCGCTCATGCTAGTTTGCATTCAATGCTATAGAAGTTATCCATTTGAATCCGGTAAGACTCTGCATTCGTGAGGGGGCCAATTCGAGGACTAGGCCTCGTCGCGCACGTCGAGCGGCAGTGCAATCGCCTCATGGCCGGCGCGGCGCAGGGTCTCGGCGGCACTTTGCACCTCACCGGTGTCGATATCGGCCAGCGCCACCGGTGCGCCCGCCTCGGCGAGGCCGCGGGCGATGGCCTGGCCCAGGCCTTGTGCCGCACCAGTGACGAACGCTGTGCGGTCCGTCAGGGACAGCGCAGCCGCGCCGGGCCCGCGCTCATCGCGGCGCGCCGCCTGCACGCGGGTTCGCCGCCTGGCTGGCTGGACGCTCCCAGGTTGAGGCTGTCACGCCGCGCTCGCGCAGCTTGTACTTCTGCACCTTGCCGTTCTCCGTGCGCGGCAGGTCGGCAAGGAGGTCGATGTAGCGCGGGATCGCGAAGTAGGGTAGCCGCGATTCACAAAAGCGCACCAGTGCGGCCGGCTCGACGCGCTGTCCGTCGGCCAGCACCAGCGCTGCCATCACCTCGTCCTCAGCCAGTTCGGAGCGCACCGGATAGACTGCCACGCTGGCCACCGCCGGGTGGCTCTGCAGCACCTGCTCGACCTCGTAGGAGGAGATGTTCTCACCGCGCCGGCGGATCGCATCCTTGATGCGGTCGATGAAGCGGAAAGCGCCGTCTGCGTCGCGCACCACACGGTCGCCGGTATGGAACCAGAGGTTGCGCCAGGCTTCGACGGTCTTGTCGGGCATGCCGAAATAGCCGCTCGCAAAGGCAAAGGGCTCGTCGGCGCGCAGCAGCAGCTCGCCCGCCTCGCCCGCCGGCAGCTCGACGTCGTTTTCATCGGCGACGCGGGCATGAAAGCCCGGCACCAGCCAGCCCATGACCCCGGCACACGGCGAATCGGGCGCAGTGGCAATGGTGAAATTCGTCTCGGTGGAGCCGTAGCCTTCGAGCAGCGCCACCCCGGTACGCGCCTGGAACGCCGCGCTCGCGGCCGCTGGCACGCCGGGGCCCAGGCCCACACGCACACGGTGCGTGCGCTCGCCCTCGCCCGCCGGCTGCGCCAGCAGGATGGGCACCATCGCGCCGAGCAGGTAGACAACCGTCGCCTCGGCCGCCTGCATCGCCGCCCAGAAGCCGGAGGCAGAGAAGCGCGGTACAAAAACGACGCGACAACCGGCAACGATGGCCTGTGCGAAGGTGTTGAGCGCGTTGATATGGAACAGCGGCAGGGTGGTACACAGCACGTCGCGTTCGTGCACGCCGAGCACACGCGCGCTGTTGACGCCCCACCAGTAGTACTGCGCATGCGGGCAGATGACACCCTTGGCCGGGCCGGTGGTGCCCGAGGTGTAGAGGATGGCGAGCGGATCGCCCGGGTTCACGTCGGCGGCCTCGACTCGCTGCGCCGCCAACGGCCAGGCGATGCAGTGAACGGCGCCAACGACGGATCCGGCGCCTGCCGCATCGCCCACGACCCAGATCGCCTGCAGGGCGGTGCGCGTCAGGTCCGCGGTAGCCAGGCGTGCGACGAACCCGGCCTCGATCACGAGCAGGCGCGCGCCGCTGTTGGCCAGGTAGTACTCGATCTGCGGCCCCATCGACGCCGTGTTGATCGGCACCGACACAGCACCAAGCCAGCCGCAGCCCAGAAAGGTCTCGAGGAACTCGATCCGGTTGGAACACAGCAACGCCACGCGGTCGCCGCGGGCCACACCCGCAGCGTGCAGCGCTCCCGCGCGCCGCGCTGCCGCATCGGCGGTGTCACGGTGCGACCAGGACAGGTCATGGATCGTGAGCAGCGGCTGCGCGCCCCCGCGCTGTGCCTGCCGCTGCAGCATCGCCGGCAGGGTGCGCTCGTGCGGGGGCAGGGGTATGGCGCCGACACCGGCCTCAATCATCATCGGTGCCTCCGCCAAGGTAAGTCGCCTGCACGCGCGGGTCGCTGGCGAGCGAAGCCGATTCGCCGCTGAGTGCGATCTCACCCGTCTCCAGCACGTAGCCGTGGTCCGAGCTCTCCAGCGCTGCGCGGGCGTTCTGCTCCACCAGCAGAATCGACACCCCCTCCTTGCGCAGGCCGCGCACGATGGAAAGAATCTCCTGCACGATCAGTGGCGCGAGGCCGAGACTGGGCTCATCGAGCATCAGCAGGCGCGGCGTCGACATCAGCGCGCGGCCCAGCGCGAGCATCTGGCGTTCGCCACCCGACAGGGTGTCGGCGCGCTGCGTGCGCCGCTCGGCCAGGCGGGGGAATCGACCATAGACTGCATCGAGACGGCTGCGCAGCGTGACGCGGGAAAGCCGCTTGGTGTAGGCGCCGAGCATCAGGTTGTCGAGCACCGTCAACTCGCCGAACAGCTCGCGCGTCTCGGGCACCAGGCACAGGCCACGCTCGACACGCGACTCCACGTCGAGCCCGTGCAGATCCTCGCCCGCGAAGCGCAAACGGCCCTTGGACGGCAGCAGGCCCATCGCCGCGGCGAGCAGCGTCGTCTTGCCCGCGCCGTTCGGGCCGATTATCGACACGATCTGCCCCGCTTGCAGCGATAGAGAAACGCCGCGTACCGCATCGACCTGGCCATACGAGACATGCAGATCCCCGATCTCCAGCATCGCCGTGCTCATGCCATTCTCCCGTCGGTCGCTGCCCCGGCGGGTGCTGCATTCGGCGCTGGCGCCGCCGCAACGCCGCCCAGATAGGCCGCCTGCACGCGCTCATCGGCACGCACGGCAGCGGGTGAGCCCTCCACGAGCTTGGAGCCAAAGTTCATCACCACCAGCCGATCCACGAGTTTCATCACGAAGTCCATATCGTGTTCAACGATGAGGATGGTCACGCCCTCCTCCCTGAGCTTGCGCAGCAGGTCGCCCAGAGCCCGCTTTTCCGGTCGCCGCAAGCCGGCCGCCGGTTCATCGAGCACCAGCAGCACCGGGTCCGCCGCCAGGGCACGCGCGATCTCCAGAATGCGCTGCGTGCCCAGCGGCAAGCTACCAGCCAGTTCGTGCGCTCGACCAGCCAGCCCGATACGCGCGAGCTGGTGCCGCGCCTCGGCCAGAAGTTGTGCTTCCTCGCGCCGGTCGAGGCGCAGGCCCGCAGCCATCAGGCCGGCCCCGGCGCGCGCGTGGGCGCCGAGCGCCACGTTGTCGAGCAGGCTCATGTGCGGGCGCAGCTTTACATGCTGGAAGGTGCGAGCCATGCCAAGTCGGGCGATGCGCTGCTGCGTCAGCCCCGAGATATCCGTGCCGAGAAACTCGACTCGCCCCTGCGTCATCGCCAACGTGCCCGTCAGCAGATTGAACATGGTTGACTTGCCGGCGCCGTTGGGGCCAATCAAGCCAACGATCTCGCCAGCGACCACATCGAAGCTCACATCGTTCACCGCGACGAGTCCGCCGAAGCGCTTGACCGCGCCCTTCACGGACAGCACCGGTTGACCGCGCGCAGGTAAGCTGCGGCGCGGCAACGGCTCGGCCGGAGCGAGGTCGACCACGTTGCTCACCGGAGGGGCGAAACGCCTACGGGCCCAGCGCGTGATGAAACCCATCAGGCCGCCACGCGCCTGCTGCAGCAGCACAATGAACAACGCAGCAAAGACGATCGCCTCCAGCTGCCCACCACTCTGCGACAGCAAAGGTAGTAGATCCTGCAGCCCATTTTTCATGATGAGCACCAGTGCCGAACCGACCAGCGCACCGCTGAGCTGCCCGAGACCGCCGGCCACCACCATCAACAGGTACTCGATGCTCGCGCGCAGGTCGAAGGGGGATGGGCTGACAAAACGGTTCATGTGCGCGTACAGCCAGCCCGCCAGGCCGGCCAGCAGCGCCGCCATGACGAACAGCATGAGGCGCACGCGAAACGCGTCGGCGCCCACGCTCGCCAGCAGCGTAGAGCCGCCCCGCAGGCTGCGGATGGCGCGGCCGGCACGCGACTGCAGCACGTTGTAGCTGAACAGGCAAGCCAATCCGACCAGTGTCCAGATCAGGTAGTAGATTGAACGCGGATCGACCAGTGACCACGCTCCAAGCGTGAGCGGCGGGATGTTGGACATACCGGTATGCCGGCCGAACGCTTCGACGTTGCCAAACAGCAAGGGGATGGACAGGCCCCAGGCGATAGTCGACAGCGGCAGAAAATGGCCGCCCAGCCGCAGGGTCAGCAGGCCGATGGCGAGCGCCGAGACGCCGGTGAGCACGAGCGCGAATAGGAGGCCCAGCCACGGCGAGGCGCCATGCGCGGTGGTGATCCAGGCAGTAGCGTAGGCGGCGATGCCGACGAAGGCCGCCTGACCAAAGGAGGTGGCGCCGCCTATTCCAGTCAGCAGCACCAGGCCCAGGCCGACGAGCGCGCCGATACCGATGTCGTTGAGCAATGAGACCGAGAAGTTGCTGAGCAGTGTGGGCGCAATCGCGAACGCCACGATCACGACGCCCAACATCGCGAGATAACGGGAACGCGGGTTCATTGGTCGATCTCCTCTTCGTCTTCATCGACACGCGTCACCAGAAAGGAGCGCAGCAACAGCACCGGAATCAACAGGCCGAACACCATCACATCCTTGAGCGCGCCGCTCCAGAACGACGCGAAGCTCTCGACGAGGCCGACCGCGAGTGCGCCGACCGCCGTCAGTGGGTAGCTGGTCAGCCCACCGATGATCGCTGCGACGAAGGCCTTCAAACCGATGATGAAGCCCGAGTCGTAGTACATCGTCGTCACTGGCGCTATCAGCACGCCGATCAGGCCGGCCAGCAGCGACGCGCCACCATAGGCGAGCGAAGCGGTGCGTGCCGGGCGAATGCCGACGAGTCGCGCGCCGACGCGGTTGACCGCCGTCGCGCGCAGTGCCTTGCCGGTCAGCGTACGCTCGAACATCAGATAAAAAAGGCCACTCAGCACGATCGCCGATGCGATCATGAGCAGCGTCTGCGCACTGATCGAAAATCCGTTGCCCAATGTCAGCGCGCCGCTGGCGAGCGGGTTGGTGCGCGAGCCCTCGGGGCCAAAGAACAGCAGCCCGAGTCCCGACAGCAGGAAGTGCAGCGCCAGCGACGCGATCAACAGCACCAGCACCGATGCATCGGCGATTGGCTGCAGCGCGATGCGGGCGATCAGCGGCGTGATCGGCACCACCAGTGCGATCGACACGACGATATTCACTACCGCCGGCATCGCGCGGCCGGCGACGGCCCACGCGGCCAGGCACGGAAGCGCCGGCAACAACCCCCAGAGTACGACGGCACGCGGCATGCGCGCGTAGTCACGGCGGCGCGCCAGGCCCCACAACTCAGCCAGCACCGCAAGGATGGCCAGCGTCAGTACAAGGCCGATGGTCGGCGGCGTGCGGCCGGTCTCGAAGGCGGCCAGGCTCAGCGCGGCGAATGCCGCGACATCGCCGAACGGCACGAACACGACGCGGGTGACCGAAAAGATCAGCACCAGACCAAGCCCGGCCAGCAGGTACACCGCGCCGTTGGCCAGTCCATCGACTGACAGGATAAGCGCCACGTCCCATGTCATTGAGAACCCCCTTGTTTGCCGAGTCGCAAAGGAACCAAGTTGATCAAGGGGCGAGCTTCCATTTGCCGTTGTCTACCTTGACGATCACGCGCGCCCGCTGGTCGACGCCGTAGAGATCGCCGGGCTTGAAGTTGTAGACGCCGTGGGTGCCGACAACCTCGCGGGTGCTCGCGATGGCATCGCGCAACGCGACGCGGAACTCCGGCGTGCCGGGTTCAGCCTTGGCCAGCGCGCGCGACGCGGCATCGGCGAAGACCAGCCAGCCATCGAACGAATAGGCCGAAAACGCATCGGTCGACGGCGCGCCGTTGACGCGCTGGAACACGGCACGGAAGTCCAGCGCGATCTTCTTCGTCGGGTAGCTGTCGGGCAACTGCTCGGCGACAATCACCGGCCCGGTCGGCATCAGGG
Organism: Rhodoferax sediminis; assembly: GCF_006970865.1. NCBI lineage: Bacteria > Pseudomonadati > Pseudomonadota > Betaproteobacteria > Burkholderiales > Comamonadaceae > Rhodoferax > Rhodoferax sediminis. The sequence continues at coordinate 1,706,486 of NZ_CP035503.1, read as the reverse complement.
CGCCTTGCGCGGACGCGCCCGCAACGCGCAGGAAGTCGGGGTTGATAAGCCCGTGCTGGCCGTAGATGCCACCCTTATAGCCGCGCTCGGCCAGCGCAAGGAACGGCAGCGCACCGGGCGTGCCGGCACCGCCGGTCATCACCGCGTCCGGGTGCAGCGCAACGATCTTCAGCACCTGGCCTGTCACCGACTGGTCAGAGCGCGCATAGCGCTCGTTGCTGACGACCTTGATGCCGGCGGCCGGCGCGGCTTTCATCATCGCGTCATAGACCAAATCGCCCCAGGCGTCGGCGAAGCCGATGTACCCAACCGTCTTGACGCCGTTGCGCTTCATACGCTCGACCACGGCATCGACCATCAGCTGCGTCGGCTGCGCCACCGTGAACACCCACGGGTTTTCCTTCGCGTCAAGCGCAATCGGCGTCAGGCCGATCATCGGTGTCTTGGCCTCGCGTCCCACCTGGGCCATGGCGATCGCCGCCGGCACACCCGAGGTGCCCATCAGCACATCGACCTTGTCCTCCTCCACCAGCTTGCGGGCATTGCGCCCCGCGGTCGTTGGATCGGATGCGTCGTCGAGCACGATCAACTGGATCTTGTGCCCGTTGATCTCCGGCTTGTAGGCGAGCGCCGCCTGCATGCCCTTCGCGTACGGAATGCCCAGCGATGAATTCGGCCCCGACAGCGACACGCTCAGACCCACCTTCAGGTCTGCGGCCAGCGCGCCGGTTGTGAGTGCCGCGGCGCAGGCTGCTACGGCGGCGTATCGGATCAGTTTTTTCATCTCGGTTGTCTCCTTTTGGTTGTCTTGCGGTTGGATGGATCGTCACGGAAAGAGCTGGATCGCCGGCAGTGTGGCGCCGGGATTCAGCAAATCGACGCGTTTGAGTTCAATGCGCAGGCCGCCGGGTCGATCGATGAGCCGGTGACGATAGCAGCCGGCCAGCATCAGCTGCCGTTCTCCACGCACTTCGATATAGACAAACGGCGTGCGCAGCTCGTAGTGGGGAGTGCGCGCATCGCCATGCACGAGCGCGGGCTGCTGCAGGATGTGCTGGCAGCTGCTGGGCGGGTGCTGCGAATGTGCGCGCGGGCTCTTCAACCGCTCGATGCGCAGCGCGAGCAGCAGCCGATCTTCGTCGGCGAGCGCGTTGTGCGAGCCGTCGTCGGCTTGCGCACCGCCCCGCAGCGGCACCCAGTAGCGGCCGTTGTCGGCAAACAGTGCCAACCATTCGTCGAAACGTTGCGCGTCCAGCAGGCGCGCCTCATGGGCAATGAAGTCGAACAGGCGGCGTTCGGTCTGGGCATCCATGGCATCAGTCCTGCATCGACAGTGTCATGAATTTCACCCAGGCGCGGAACTGGTTGCGCATCAGAATCTCATTGGTACCGTTGACCTCAAGCGTCGTCTGCCCGAACTCGGCTGGATCGAAACCACGGTGCAGGCTGACCCAGTCGTTGCCTTCGCCGCGCAGGCCTTCCTGCATGTTCTCGAACAGGTGAACGTCGTCATGCGCAACCACCGACATCGGCGAAAACACCAGCCGGTTGTAGGTCATCGAACGCTCGAACAACAGCGCCGGCGCGCCCTCGACACGCAGGCTCCAGGCTTCAATCAGCGTGCGATCAGCCGCGAGCGGGCGGATCACGCGGAACGCCTGCGGCGAGCCCTTAAGTGCAAGGCTCGGGAAGCACACCGAATTCTGCGGCGAGCGCTGCAAAATCTCGGCCGCGCGCTCGACCCCGTGCGCATCGCTCAGCGCCTGCTCGTAGTCGCGCATTTGCGCGTAGCCCGAGTGAATGCTGAAATTGATACCGAGCACGCTGTGTCCGTTTGGATAGATGCGGCCACCCATGCGGTCGAAAAAGTCGTAGCCTGCGCCAAACGGCAGGATCTGCTCCATTGCCATCGGTTTGGGTGCGTCGGCCGGCTGGCCCTGCCACAGGGCGTTGGCCGCCTGCGTGGCCGACTCGTGGGTAGACATCGGGTGTACCGTGTCGTTGATATTCTCCAGATACATCTTCCAGTTGCAATGGATGACGTTGCGCAGCACCCCGCCCTCGATGCGCAGCCGGCCCACCGGGGAACGGTCAACGAGGTTGTCGATCGCGCCAAGTGCGTCGCCGAAATAGCTCTCGAAATCCGGTCCGGCATCGCCAATTTTCACGAACACGAAGTCGCGATAGGCCACAACATGCTTCAGCGCGACCATCCCCCGTCCTGACTCGCAGTCCTTCAGTCGCGTGCCTTCGTAGCCACTCTTGAGCGGGATCGCCAGCGGTGCGCCGTCGAGCCTGTAGGTCCAGGCGTGGTAGGGGCAACGAAAGAATTTGCCGGTGCTGCCACAGTCGTCGCTGACCAGTTTCGAGCCCTTGTGCGCGCAGCGGTTGTAGAGCACGCGGATGCCGCCATCGCCCTGGCGCACCATCAGCAGCGGGCGGCCGGCGATCTCGACCGCGAGATAGTCGCCTGCGGCCGGCACCTGGCTCGCGTGGCCGAGATAGCTCCAAGTGTTGGCGAAGAAGTGCTGCTGTTCGAGCGCAAACAGCTCCTCGTTCAGGTACACGTCGCGGTGTACGCGGTCGTCCTGCACGAGTGCAGCAATGTCGGCGCGACGGCGGAAGCGAGTCATGGTAGGCAGAGTTGGCGGCAGGTGCATCGCGCTCAGGGCACAAGCTTCCACTGGCCTTTGTCGAGCTTGATGACGACCGCCGAGCGCTGGTCGAGGCCGTAGGCATCGTTTGGCTTGAAATTGTAGATGCCGTGCGTTCCGACCAGTTCGTGCGTCGTGGCGATGGCGGCCTTCAGCGCGCCGCGGAACTGCGGCGTACCGGGCTCGGCGCCGCCTTTGAGCGCACGTGTTGCGGCGTCGGCGAACACGAGATAGGCATCGTAGGTGTAGGCAGAGAATGCATCCACCGGTAGCCCGCCTTCGGCCTTCTTGTACGCCTCGCGAAACTCGAGCGCGACCTTGCGCACCGGGTTGTCGGCCGGCAACTGGTCGGCAACCATTACCGGGCCGCTCGGCACCATCAACCCGTTGGCCGAGCTGCCAGCCACACGCACGAAGTCGGCATTGATCAGGCCATGCGAGCCGTAGATCTGGCCCTTGTAGCCGCGCTCGGCGAGCGCCAGATATGGCAGTGCACCGGGCGAGCCCGAGTTGCCGGCAAACACCGCGTCGGGCCGCGCGGCCATGATCTTCAGCACCTGGCCGGCAACCGACGAGTCGCTGCGCGCATAGCGTTCGTTGGCGACGACCTTGATGCCGGCCGGACCGGTGGCCTGGATCAGCGAGTCGTAGGCGAGATCGCCGAGCGCATCGGAAAAGCCGATGTAGGCGACGCTCTTCACGCCCGATGCCTTCATGCGCTCAACCACCGCCGCCACCATCAGCGGAAACGGCTGCGACACGGTGATGGTCCAGCCGCCGTCGTCGGCCGGCACGGTAACCGGCGTCGGCGAGATCAGTGGCGTCTTCAATTCACGGGCAACCGAGGCGATCGCCATCGCGCCCGGCACGCCCGAGGTGCCGATCAGCACGTCGACATGGTCCTCGGTGACCAGCTTGCGTGCGTTTCGTGCCGCGATCGTTGGGTCCGACGCATCATCGAGCGCGATCAGCTGAACCTTGCGGCCGGCAATTTGCGGGTACCGCGCCAGTGCAGTCTGTATGCCTTTTGCGTACGGGATGCCGAGGCCCGACACCGGGCCCGACATGGAGCTGATGAAGCCGATCTTCAGGTCGGCGGCACAGGCCGGGCCGGCGAGTACGAGCGCGGCAGTCGCGGTCGCGATGAGGCGAGGGAGGATATTCATGGGGTTGCCTTCGGGTTCGTGTGTCGGATGAGACGATGGGGGGAGGCCCGGCCGCGCTCAGGGGATCAATTTCCATTGCCCCTTCTCGAGCTTCACCATCACGACCGAACGCGCGTCGGAGCCGTAGCGGCTGTCGGGCCTGAAGTTGTAGACGCCGTGCGTGCCGACCAACTCGTGGGTCGTGTTGATGGCGTCATGCAGCGCGACGCGGAACTGGGACGTGCCGGGTTCGGCCTTGGGCAGCGCACGTGCTGCGGCATCGGCGAAGATCAGCCATGCGTCGAACGAATAGGCCGAGAACGCGTCGGCGGGTACGGCGCCGTTGGCCTTCTGGTAGGCACCGCGAAATTCCATAGCAACCTTGCGGATCGGATTCGTGGCAGGCAACTGCTCGGCGACGATGACCGGCCCGGTCGGCGCGATCAGGCCTTCCACCGCGGCGCCGCCGACGCGCACGAAGTCGGGGTTGATCAAGGCGTGGGTGCCGAAGATCGGGCCCTTGTAGCCGCGCTCGGCGAGCGCCAGATAGGGCAGCGCACCCGGCGTACCCGAGCCGCCGGTGATCACGGCGTCGGGGTGCGCCGCGACGATCTTCAGCACCTGACCGGTGACCGACTGGTCGGAGCGTGCATAGCGCTCATTGGTCAACACCTTGATGCCCGCCGCCGCGGCTGCCTTCATCAACGAGTCGTAAACCAGATCACCCCAGGCGTCGGAGAAGCCAATGTAGCCGACCGTTTTGATGCCCGCCTTCTTCATATGCTCGACCACGGCGCCGATCATCAGCGGCGCCGGCTGCGGAACGGTGATCATCCACGCACCGTCTTCACCGGGCAGGCTGGCATTGGCGATCGAGATCAGCGGCGTCTTGGTTTCGCGCGCTACGGCGGCGATCGCCAGCGCCCCCGGTGAGCCGGCCGTGCCGATGATGACGTCGACCTTGTCCTCGCTGACCAGCTTGCGTGCATTGCGCGCCGCCGTCGACGGATCGGATGCGTCGTCGAGCTGGATCAGCTGGACCTTATGTCCGGCGACTTCGGGCTGGTAGGCTGCTGCGGCCTGAATGCCCTTGGCATAGGGGATGCCGAGCGACGACACCGGCCCCGACATGGAGGTGATAAAGCCGACCTTCAAATCGGTGGCCCAGGCAGTGACGGTCAGCCCGCCGGCCATCACGGCAGCCGCAGCAATACGGAGAAGAGCATTCATTTGAGGGTTTCCTTCGAGGGGTTAAAGGGAAAGACTGCCGACACTGGTGCCGCCGCAGACGTAGAGCACCTGCCCGGTCACGAAACCGTTGCCCGGGTCGGCGAAAAAAGAAACGGCACGTGCCACGTCGGCCGGCTCGCCGAGTCGCTTCACCGGCACCGAGGCGGCCAGCGCGCGCTCCCTGTCGCTGCCCTGTTCCACCACGTCATAGAACATGTCAGTGCGAATCGGCCCCGGCGCGACGACGTTGACCGTGATGCCGTCGGGCGCGAGTTCGAGCGCCCAGGTGCGCGCCATACCCAGCATGCCGGCTTTGGTGGCGGAGTAGCTGGTGCGCGTGGCCAGGCCCAGAGCGGCGCGCGACGACAGCAGAACCACGCGGCCGAAGCGCTGCGCGCGCATCGCCGGCAGGGCAGCCTGCACCAGTTGAATGGCACAACCGAGGTGCAGGTCGACCAGCGCATCGAGATCGTCGAGCTTCACATCCGCCAGCAGCGCCGAGCGGATGACGCCGGCGTTATGCACGACAGTCGTCACCTCGAAGCGGCGTACCAGCTCGCGCGCCGCCTCAGCGGTGGCCGCGCGGTCCATCAGGTCGACCTCGATGCTGTGCATCTTTGGGTGCTCGATGCCGCTCGATCGCCGTGCCAGTGATACCACCTCGTAGCCCCGCTCGAGCAGATCCTGGCAGATAGCCTTGCCGATGCCGGCGCTGCCACCGGTGACCGTGGCGACTTTTGTCATGCTCATGCGCGACTCTCTACCAGTGCCAGCACGCGCAGCGGACTGCCGCTGCCCTTCTGGATCTTGAGCGGCGGGCAGATCAGGATGGCGCCGGTCGGCGGCAGCAGGTCGAGGTTGCTCAGGCACTGCAGCCCGTAGCGCCCTGCGCCGTGCATGAAATAGTGGCACGGATACGGCGGGCGCAGGTGGTAGCCCTGTCCCGCGTCGGTGCCGATGGCTTCGGAGCCGAAACCCAGCACGTCGCGCTGCTCGACCAGGAACTGCACCGCTTCGGAACTCGGTCCCGGCGTGTGCTGGCCGGTCTCGTCGAAGTTCTGGTAGGCCTCGGGATCGTGGCGCTGTGACCAGTCGGTGCGCATCAGCACCCAGGCGCCGTTGGGAATACGGCCGTGCGCTGCCTCGAAGCGCTCGATGTCGGCCACCGTCATCAGGTAGTCGTGGTCGGCCTTGACCTGGTCGGAGCAGTCGATGACACACGCCGGTGCCACGAAATGCTGGACTGGAATGGTATCAACCGAGTTGTTGGGCAGGTCGCGCCCGGAAATCCAGTGGATCGGCGCATCGAAGTGGGTGCCGGTGTGCTCGCCACAGGAGAAATTGTTCCAGTACCAGCCGGGCCCGCGCTCGTCGTACTTGGACACCTCCTCAATGCGAAAGGGCCAGCACTGACCCATCTCGGGCGGCAGCGCGATCTGCGGAAACTCCGGTGTCAATGTCTGCGTCAGGTCGATCACGCGGATGCGGCCTGTCAGGAGTGCGGTCGCCAGGCCGCCAAGCAACTCAGCCGTGGGGGTCGTCGTGGTTGTCGTCATCGTTCGGTTCCTCAGGAATCAGCTGCCGCCGGCCGCCAGTTCGCGCTCGAGCACCTTGGGGTTGTCGCGCCAGCGCTCCAGCCATTCCTGCGCCACATCGCCCGGGTAGACGTCTTCGATGCCATCGCGCAGCGCCTTCACGATCGCGTTCGCTAGTACGCCCGGCGCCAGCTTGGGCGGCGGCGTGTGCTGGTTCCATTCGTCGTCGATCGGGCCGGGGAACAGGTTGATCACGCGGATGCCGGCCGGCCGCATTTCGGCGCGCAGGCATTGCGCGAGCGAGTGCGCCGCGGCTTTCGAGGCGCTGAAGGTGCCGTGCGGCGGAAAGTTACTCAGCGCGTAGATCGACAGCACGTTGACCCAGGCGGTCGCGCCCGTCGCGCCATCCGCGGAGCGGCCCTTCAGGGCCGGGCCGAACTCCTGCGCCAGGCGCAGCAGGCCGAAGTAGTTGATGTCCATTTCGGCCCTGGCGACATCGGTGCCGCGCCGCGCGCCAATGCCAAAGCTGCGGTGCACCTCGGCGTTGTTGATCACAATGTCGACCTTGCCGCCGATCTCGCCGGCCAGTTCGGTCACCGACCGGCCGTTGGTCAGGTCGAGCGGCACCAGCGTAACCTGGGGCAGCGCGCTGATGTCGTCCAGACCGCCCATCTTCTTCCAGGGCTCAGCATGGCCGACCCAGACGATGTCAGCGCCAGCCTTGACCAGCGCACGCACGACCGCCTGACCGACCTCGGTCTTGCCGTCGGTGACCAGTGCCTTGCGGAACTTGGGGTCGCTGGTCATTTCTCGGAGCATCTTGTCATCGGCCATATGGGCACTCCCCTCTTTCGGAAATCCAATCAATACCGCCTGCCCGGCCCGGTCGAGCCGCGCACCGACACGCACGCGCGAAGGTGCATCGCCGACCTCACCGTGCAGGTGAACCATCAGCGTCGGGCCGACATCCAGGCGCACGAGGCCGAGCCGCCATGGCAGGCGCTCGCGGAAAAACAGGTCGTTGCTATGGTGCAAGGTCGTGGTGCCGAGCAGTTCGCCTTCACCCGATTGCTCGCGCCAGGACAGGCGCGGCGACAGACACTTGTGGCAGGCTTCGCGCGGCGGGTACTGCACCGTGCCGCAGTCCTCGCAGGCTTGCAGCTCGAAGCGGCCCTCGGCAGCGGCCGCGGTGATGCCGAGCGCGACGCGCCCGCGCGCCCACGGCGGCAGGTTCATCTGCCGCGTGCGCAGGACCGGGTTCTTGCGCTTGGGGCGCATCAAAGGCATCGTCATGCGGGCCTCCCGAGGATCACCGCGCCGGTGCACAGGCAGCGGTCATAGGTCACCATGCCGAAACCCGCCACCAGACCCAGTTGCGCATCGGGCACGGTGCGCGGCCCTGCCTCATCGGTCAGCTGACGAATCGCCTCGGTCATGCCAAGAAAACCGCCTGCGGCGCCAGCCTGCCCGGCCGACAGCTGGCCGCCGCTGGTGTTGTTGGGAAAGCTGCCCGCGTGGGTCATCGTGTGGGAACGGACAAAGGCCGTACCTTCCCCCTTCTCGCAGAAACCCAAGTCTTCAAACTGCATCATCACGATCACCGGGTAGTCGTCGTAGGTCTGGACGAAATCGATAGCGGCGGGCTGCACTCCCGCCTGCGCATAGAGATCGTCGCGATCCACCCGCCACCCGCCGCGCACCATCACCGGATCGTCGGCAAACGCATTGTGGCGCTCGATCGCACCACGAATCACCGCGTGCGGCAGCCCCAAGTCGCGTGCCCGCTCCTCGCTCATGACCAGGAAGGCCTCAGCACCGGCGCAGGGCATCACGCAATCGAACAGGTGGATCGGATCCGAGATCGGTCGCGCGGCCATGTACTCGTCGAGCGTCAGCGGCTTCTTGAACATGGCATGCGGGTTCTTCAGCGCGTTACTGCGCTGGGCCACCGCAATGCGGCCGAAGTCCTCGCGCGTGGCGCCGTAAGTGCGCATGTAGTTGGCGGTGATGAAGGCGAAGATCGAGTTCGGTCCGCCTGAGCCGTAAGGATAGGTCGCATCGCGCGCGAAGTTGCTGAAGGCGCCCAGCGTCTGGCGGAATGAGTCGACATGGTTGGTATCGGCGGCGACGCAGGCGACGACATCGGCATCGCCCGCTTGCACCGCGCGCGCCGCGCGGCGCAGGCACATCACGCCCGAGGCGCCGCCCGTCGGCACGTGGTCGAGCCAGCGCGGCGACAGGCCCATGTGTTGGGTCACGCCAACCGCGGTGTCCGGCGCGAGCGAGAAGCTGCTCAAGCACAGGCCGTCGATCTGCGCCTTCGGCACGCCGCCGGTCCGGACCAGCGCCTCGAGGGCCTGCCCGATGAACCAGTGAGCACCGAGCGTCGAGTAGCGCACATAGGGCACGGTGACCGGCACGGCCAACGCGACGCCTTCATAGGAAAGTCGCTGGCGACCCATGTCAGCCCTGCCTCTTCTTCATGGCGCGCGTGTCGACGCAGTGGTTTTGCCCTGGCAGGGTCTGCGCGAGTTCGCGCAACTGCCCGCGCTGGATCTTCTGCGAGGCGGTGAGTGGGAGCTCCTGCACGAAGGCCACGTAGCCGGGTGCCTTGTAGTAGGCCAACTGATCGAGTGCATGCCTGACGATGCTCTCGGCAATCTGCACGTGCTCGTGTCCGGAAACGGCGTCGCGCGTCACGATGCACGCCAGCACTTCATCGCCCCGCACCGCGTCCGGCGTGGCGGCGACGGCCGAGGCCTTCACCGCGGGATGCTGGTTGAGCACGCTCTCCACCTCCACCGCCGAGATGTTCTCGCCGCTGCGACGGATCACGTTCTTTTTGCGATCGACGAAGAAGAAGTTGCCCTCGGCATCGCGCCGCACCAGGTCGCCCGTGTGGAACCAACCGCCTGCCCAAACCTCGCGCGTAGCTTCCTCGTCTTTCAGATAGCCGGAAAAGAAATAGCGCCGCGGATCGTCACCGGCGGAGCGCACCAGCAGTTCACCCGCCGCATCGATGGGCACGTCACGGCCCGCGTCGTCGACCAGCCGGATATCGACATAGTCCTGCCGTCGCCCGAAGCAGCTCGTGCCGACGAGGCGTGGCTCGCGATGGGCCATCACACAGGCGGCGGCGCCGGTCTCTGTCATGGCCCAGGCCTCGACCAGCGGAAAGCCGAAGCGGGCCTCGAAGGGCGCGTGGTTCATGCGGTCGACACCGGCACCGAAGCCCCAGCGGATGAAGTGCTCGCGATCCGCCGCCGAAGCTGGCGCGGACAGCAGCATCGCAGGCATCACGCCCAGGTAGTGCGCGATCGTGGCACGGCTTTCGCGCGCGCTGCGCAGCCAGGTCGTTGGATGGAAGCGGTCGAGCTGCACCAGACAACCACCCTCAACCAGCACCACCATGGCGGAGAACGCCATCGCGTTCATGTGGTTGAGCGGCAGAGGCGTGATGACACGCTCGGCATCGGGCCGGACGCCGCACACGCCGTCAAGCGCTGCATACCACTCGCCAGCGTGGAGGAAGTAGGCGTTGTCCAGTATGCAGCCCTTGGGCCGGCCCGTGGTGCCCGAGGTGTAGAGCAGGCCGCATTCGGTGCTCAGTCCAATCGCCTCGCCCACGCGCGGCGGCGCCGTCTTCGCGGGCGGCACCGCGCCGGTCGCCTCGGCATCCATCGTCTCGAAGACAACGCCGGCCTCGGTGGCCGCCGCGCGCAGGTCGGCCGCGCGCACCGGCAGCGTGACGGCCAGGCCGATCTCGCTGTGCCCGATGAGGTAGGCCAGCTCCGCCGCGCGCATCTCGGCATTAATCGGTACCACGCTGACCCCCAATGCGTTGAGCGCGAACCAGTGGAACAAAAATACGGGGCGATTCTCCAGCAACAGGCCGACACGATGGCCGTGGCCATAGCCGGCGCGCGCGTAGGCGGCCCGCAGGCGTTCGACTTCGACCGCGGCTTCTCCCCAGCGAATCGGGCCGGCCTTGATGCCGTAGGCGGCGGCCGTCACCGATTCGGTAAACAGGAATTCCGCGCCGGGTGTGCGCGCCGCTGTCGCGCGGAAAACATCGTGGACGGTGGCGTGCATGGCGTGCCTAGATAAACAACTGCACGGCCGGTAGCGCGGCATCGCAGTTCAGCAAATTCACGCGCTTGAGGGTCATGCGCAGCGCGCCGTCCCGCAGCGTCAGGTGGTGGAAGAAGGTGCCGACGTAGAACTGTAGTTCGTCGCCTTGCGCCTCGGTATAGTGAAACTCGGTACGCGTGACGAACCGATTCTCACCTGGCTCGAACACCTCGATATGCGGTATCTGCAGCAGATGGTGGCAACGGCTGGGCGGCTGCTGCGAAAATGCGCGCGCGCTCTTCAGTCGCTCAATGCGCACGTCGCGCAGCAGCTTGTCCTCGTACAGATGCGAGGTCCAGTTGTCCGGATCCGGCTGGTCGGGCGTGGCCGGCAACCAGTAGAAAGCATCGTCGGTGAAGAGCGTGTTCCATTCATCGAAACGCTTGGCGTCGAGCATGCGCGCCTCGGCATGGACGAAGTCGACAAGCTGCTCGCGAGTCACATCTGCGGCGTTCATGCGTCGTCTCCCGGCTTCCCGGCAGACATCGTCAGCGTCATGTACCTGGCCCAGGCGCGGTACTGGTTGCGCATTGAAATCTCGCTGGTGCCGTTCGTCGTCAAATCTGGCTGGTCAATCTCGCCTTCGTCGAAGTTGCGGTGCAGGCTGATCCACTCATTGCCGCTGGCATGCAATCCCTCCTGGATGCCACGGTAGGCGCGCAGGTCGTCGTGCCCGACGACCGAGAACGGCGAATTGATGAGGCGGTTATAGGTGGTGGTGCGCCTGAGCAGTTCCGGCGGCGCGCCCTTGAGACGGAAGCTCCAGCTCTCGATCAGCGTCTTGTCGACAGCGATCGGCCGCACAACGCGTATCGTCTGGATCGCGCCCTTGATGGTCAGGCTCGGGAAATACACGGTGTTGTGCCGCGTCAGGCTCAGGATATCGTGCGCACGCTGCTCGCCGTAAGCCGTAGCCATTGCCGCCTCGTACTCCGGCACGCCGGAGTACTTGGAGTGGATACTGAACTTGACGCCCGAGAAGCTGTGCCCATTGTCGAACACGCGCACGCCCATGTCGTCGAAGAACTTGTAGTCGGAGACGAAGGGCACGAACTGCTCCACTGCCATCGGCTTGGGCGCGTCTGCTGGCTGGCTAGCCCAAAGGTTCTTCGCAGTGCCTGCCGACGACTCGTGCACCACCATCGGGTGCATGGTGTCGTTCAGGTTTTCGATGAACTGCTTCCAGTTGCAATTGTGCATGAAGCGGAGAACGCCGCCGGCGATCTCGAGTTCGCCTTCGGGAGAACGATCGGCCATGTTGTCAATCGAGGACAGCGAGTCACCGAAATACGCCTTGAAGTCCGGACCGACATCGTTGATCTTCGCGAAGATGAAGCCACGGAAGGTTTCGACGTTCTTCACCGCGGCCAGGCCACGCGCCGCCTCGCAGTCCTTCAGGCTCGTGCCCTCGTAACCGTTCTTCAGCGGAATCGCCAGCAGTGAGCCATCGGTCTTGAAAGTCCAGGCGTGATAGGGGCAGCGAAAGAACTTGCCGGCGTTGCCGCAGGGCTCGCTCACCACCTTGGAGCCCTTGTGCGCGCAGCGGTTCATCATCACGCGCACGGTATTGTCGGTGTGGCGTACGGCGATCAGTGGCTGCCCTGCAATATCCACCGTCAAGTAGTCGCCCGGTTTAGGAATCTGACTGGTGTGCCCGAGGTAGTTCCAGGTGTTGGCGAAGAAGTGCTCCTGCTCCAGCGCGAAAAGCTCCGGGTCGATGTAGAGATCGCGGTGCACGCGGTCTGGCCTAACCAGCGCGCGTACAGCGTCGGGGTTGCTACGGTAGGAAGTCATTGGAAACGCCTCTCTTTCTTGAACGGCCGTCAGATGTCCAGCACCAACCGAGAGCCGCGCACGCGCGACACACAGACCTGCATCACCTTGCCGGAGGCCTTCTCGGCATCACTGAGAAAGTAATCGCGATGGTCGATATCGCCTTCGAGCACCGGCGCAGAGCATACGCCGCATTCGCCTCGCTTACAGTCGAACATCGGGTCGCAGCCGTGCTCGATCAGGCAATCCAGGACAGTCTGGTTGGCCGGCACGGTGAAGCGCCGACCGGACTGGGCCAGTTCGACCTCAAAGCAGTGATCACCTGCCTCGATCACCGGCGTGGTGAAGAGCTCGAAGTGCACGTGGTCGTGGGTCCAGCCGCGTGCCTGGGTGGCGACCAGCACGGCGTCGAGCATCACCTTGGGGCCACAGACGTAGAGCTGATCTTGCGCGCCGCAGCCATCCAGCAACGCCTCAACATTCAATGGCGCACCTGTTTCAGCGTCGGCGTGCACCACGAGATCATCTGCCAACAAGTCCTGCAGTTCGGGCAGGAAGGCCATCAGGTCGCGGCTGCGGCCGGCATAGTGCATGCGCACCGGCGCGCCCTCGGTCTTGCAGCGCGCGGCCATGCTGACCAGCGGCGTGACACCGATGCCGCCCGCCACCAGTACCGTGCGCGCGGCGCCTATGTGTAGCGGAAAATCGTTCTTGGGCACCTCGACCGTCAGCGTGTCGCCTTCGTTCAGACGGTCATGCATGAAGCGCGAACCGCCACGGCCATCGTCCTCGCGGCGAACGGCAATCACATAGTCGGCTGGTGCGTCGGTCGCGCCTTGCCGGGCCTCGGGATTGATTAGCGAGTAGTGGCGCCAGTCGTAGCTGCCGTCGGGCAGTTTGACGCGCACGCGTAGGTGCGCGCCGGCTGTGTAGCCCGGCAAGGCAGATCCATCCCCGGTACGCAGTCGAAACATGCGGATCAAGGGATTCAAGGCGCGTGCTTCGACGACGCGCAAAGCGAGGGTGGCAGGTTCTTCGTGGGCCATCATGTCGGCTCCTCTTCAGACGAGCGCGTGCTGCGCCAGTGCGGCACGCAGCTTGTTGCCGTGCTCGTCGGCGAGGGCTGCGTCGCGTAGTTCGCGCAGCGTGGCGGGCGCCAGTTGTGCACCGGCGCGCTCGACTGCTGCCATCAGCATCTCGTAGTTGCGCTGGCCGCGTTCGTGCGTGTCGCTGTAGCCTTTGACCAAGCGCTGGCACTCGGCGATTTCCACGGCCAGCGCCGGGTTGAAGGAAGCCGTCTGCGCGATGCGCTCGAGCCATTGCTCGATGAGCTGGTTCTCCTGCATGAAGCGCAGCGTCGAACGTCGCCAGCGCTTCATACCGGCGACGCAACGCAGCATCAGGAAACCGTGCAGCGAACTGGTCTGGATGACGCGGCCCTTCTTCGTGAAGCGCTCCACCAGCCGGCGTGGGCCGCTCGAGCCCATCAGCCAGCGGCCGATGCTGGCGGGCAGCGTCTCACAGATTTCCTGCAGGCGCGGATGCATGTATTCGTTGATCGCGAGAACCTGGCCCGCCTGCATGCGCACCTCGTCGCGTACGCGCTCGAAGCGCGACGCGCGCGTCTTCAGCGCTGCGACGCGGGCCGTGTCTTCATAGGACATCCACAGCGCGAGATGGCGCGCAGTGGCGTCGACCAGCCGGCCGCCATCATGGGCCGGCAGCGCACATACCTTGCCCATGCGCTCGAGGTAGGTGCCCGCATACGCCGGATCCTGGTAGTCGATCAGGCGGCGCACGCCCTCCAACAGCAGGAGGTGGGCGGAGGCCGGAAACTGCTGCTGCACGCGCTCGACCAGCGCGCGCACCGCGGGATGCTGAGGCCGAGGCGGCGCGGCGGCTGGCGTTGCAGTTTGCGCGTCGGGTATCTCGGCCCCACTCTGCGCACGATCGAATGCCGCACCGAAGGCTTTCAAGCTGGGTTTCACGCCGACGCCGCCTCGCTCCACCGTCGCCTCGAACTGGGCCCGGTTGAACGGCAGCACACCGGTGCCCGCAAGCGCGCCAAACAGCACGGCGCTGATCACACTGCCGGCCTCCTCGGCGGCTTGGGCCATATCAAAGCGCACAAAACGCCTGGCGGCGCCGTTCGCATGCGCGAGGAGTTGCGTGCTGTCGACACGGCCGTCGCCCATCGCGCTTTTTTCGGCGATTGAATAGACGCGATGCGTCGACGTAATCAGCGTGGTCCTGTCGCGTGTGACCAGGCCGCGCTGCACCGCGCGGCCGGCTTCCATGAGCTCGGAGGCCAGTACCACGTCGACATCGCCGGGCAGTGGCATCAGCGCCAGCACCGGTGTGCCGCCGTCGCTCTCGGCCTGCTGCTTCGGGAACAGCTCGACGTAATAGATGGTCGCGCCAGTGCGCTGCGCAACGCCGGGCACCGAGGTAGTCTGCGCCAGGTAGCCGCTGTGCTCGCCAAGATCGACGATCCAGTCGGCCAACACACCGCCGCCCTCGCCGCCCATGGCGAGGATTGCGATTTTGATGGGTTGTGTCGAGTTCATCGGTGCGTCTGTTTTGGGTGCGTGGCTCAGAACGCGTAGCGCGCGCGCTGGCGCGCCTCGCGCTCTTGCAGCCAGCCGATCAGGACCGCGCGCACGCGCTGGCGCAGCCGGTCCCAGCGGCTCGGATTGCTGACGATCTGCGCCTTGTAGAACGATGGGCACAGTACCGCCGCATGGGCCACTTCGCCGCAGACGCCGCAGCCCACGCAGCTGTCGAGTACGGTGGCCACCGGGTCGGTGCGCAGCGGATCGGGGTTCGGCTTGATCGACAGCGAGGGGCAGCCGTTCAAGCGGATGCAGGAATGGTCTCCGGTGCAGGTGTCGGCATCGACGCCGAAGCGGTCGCGCACTACGCGTTTGCCCGCGGCCACCGCCTTGCGCACCAGCGGTTTTTCGCGGCGCTGCTTGTTAAGCATGCATTCCGACTGTGCGATCAGCACCTTGGGGCCTTTTTCACCAGTTGTCAGCGCCTCTTTCAACGCATCGCGCATGCCGGCCACGTCGTAGGTGCGGCGGATGGTCTTCACCCATTTGACACCGACGCCGCGCACCGCCTTCTCGATCGCATGGCCGGTGCTGCGTGTCGGGTTCAGTGCCGTCGACGACATGATGTCTTGCCCACCAGTGGCCGCGCTGTAGCTGTTGTCGACAATGACAGTCAGGTTGTCGCTGCGGTTGAACACCGCGTTGGCGACGCCGCTGGTCAGCCCGTTGTGCCAAAAGCCGCCGTCGCCCATCACGCTGATCGCGCGTTTGCCATCCGGCGCGTTGAGCGCCGACGCGCCGGCGCCACCCAAGCCGTAGCCCATCGTGGTGTTGCCAAGGTTGAACGGCGGCAGGATGGAGAACAAATGGCAGCCGATATCAGCGCTGATATGATGCGGGCCCAGTTCGCTCTCGACCAGCTTCATCGCGCTGAAGATGGGCCGCTCCGGACAACCGGTGCAAAAGCCCGGCGGGCGCGCATTAACGCTGTCGGCCAGCGGTGCCAGCGCCAGCATCTCCGGCTCGGGCGCGGGACGGGCCGGCGCAGCTACCGGTGTCGGTTCCATCACTGGCTCGACGCGCCCGTAGCGTTCAAGAAAGGCACGGGCGCCCTTGAGCAGTTCGCTCGCGGTGTATTCACCGGCCATCGGCAGGATGTCCTTGCCGTGTAGCGTCGTTGTGGCGCCGCCCTGGCGCAGAATCGTCGCGACATTTTGCTCGATGAAATTCGGTTGCCCTTCCTCGACCATCAGGACGGCGCGCTTGCCTTCACAGAAGCGCAACACCTCACTGTCGATGACGGGATAAGCGACGTTCATCACATACAGTGGAATCTTGGAATTGCCGTAGACGTCGGCCACGCCCAGCCGCTCGAGTGCGCGCAGCAGCGTGTTGTAGCTGCCGCCTTGCACCACGATGCCGATATCGTCTGCGCCTTCGGCAAAAAACTCATTCAGTCCGCGCTCTTCAATGAAGCGCACCGCGGCCGGCCAGCGCTCGGTCACCTTCTCGTGCTCGTGCACGAAGCTCGCCGGTGGCAGCACGATGCGGCTCACGTCGCGCTGCGGTGTCTCCAGTGCATCGCGCACGGTGAATGCGGAGCGGCGGTTGTCGGCGGCGACGAACTCGCCGTGCACATGACAGGCGCGAATGCGCAGCTGCAACATCACGGGCGTGTGGCTCGCCTCCGACAGCTCGAAGCCCTGCTTCACCGCATCGACGATACACGGCAGGTTGGGCCGCGGGTCGAGCAGCCAGATCTGGGACTTCATCGCGAACGCATGGCTGCGCTCTTGCATGATGGACGAACCTTCGCCGTAATCCTCGCCGACGACAATCAGTGCGCCACCGGTAACGCCGCCGGAAGCCAGGTTGGCGAGTGCGTCGGAGGCCACGTTGGTGCCGACGGTCGACTTGAAGGTCACCGCGCCGCGCAGCGGGTAGTTCACGGAGGCGGCGAGCGTTGCCGCCGCGGTCGCCTCGCTTGCGCTGTTCTCGAAGCGGATGCCGTGTTCGGCAAGAATGTCCTGCGCGTCGGCCAGTACGTCCATCAGGTGCGAGATCGGCGCACCCTGGTAGCCCGCCACATAGGCCACGCCGGATTCGAGCAACGCCTTGGTGACGGCCAGGATGCCCTCGCCGCGGAACACCTCGCCGGCACCCAGCCTCAGCTTCTTGACTTCTTCGACAAACGAACGCTCAGCCATAGTGATCCCCATGAGGCGCAACAGGCGCAATCAACAGCTAGTCGCATAAAAAACTAGTTTATGATTAAATATATGATAAATCATGTTTTCATGATCTAGGTGGAAACCCTCATCAATGCACAATAAGGACATGCAGACCTCACGCACTGACTCGGCTCGTTTTGTCGACGACTATCTGCCGGCGCTGCTGGCGCAGGCAAGCCGGTTGATCTCGGGTGAGTTCCACCTTGTCGTCAACGCCAACGGTTTCACCGTGTCCGAATGGCGGGTGCTCGCCGCGCTGGCCGGAAGCGAGCCGATCAGCATCGGCCACATCGCGCAAATCACGACCATCAAGCAGTCGACGGTTAGCCGCCTGCTCGACCGCATGGAGGCTGCGGGTTATGTGGAGCGGCTGAACAAGGACGGTGACCGGCGCATCACCCTGGTGACCATCACCCCGGCTGGCAACCGCATGGTGTTACGCCTGATTCCGCTGGCGCGCGAGCACGAACAGCGTGTGCTCGAACCCTTTGGCCTGCAGCGTGCCGAGGAACTCAAGTCGACCCTGCGCAGCATCATCGAGCTGCACGGAACGCCGGTCCTGGACACCTGAACGTCGAATGCGCGTTCAGGCCGACGGGGCGAGCACCGCCCGCCCGCGATGGCCGCGTTGAGTGATCCATGCCAGTGCGGCGGCAGCCTCGTGCAGCGGAAAGCGCGTGACCTCCAAGCACAGCCGGCCATCGCTCAGACGCTCTAACAGCTGGGGGACCGCCGCTCGGCCGGCCGCTTCGCGCCGCAGCATGTTCAGCGGCAGCAGGACGACATCGCGCTGCAGCAGTTCGGGCAGATCGAGCGAGACGGCCTGGCCCGCGGTGTAGCCAACCAGCACAGCGCGCCCGCCCGGCGCGACGGATCGGAGCATGGCCGGCAACAGCGCGCCACCAACGGTGTCGATCAGCGCATCGACCGCAAGGTCTGTGTCCGACGTTGCCATGTGCTCGGCCAGCACCGCATCGGCCCCGACGGGCAGCCGCGCCGCCTGCGCCGCATCACGTACGACCGCATGCACCCGCAGGCCCATGGCGAGCGCAAGCTGCACCGTGACCGAACCGACCGCTCCGGTGGCGCCAGTCACCAGCACCCGTTCACCGACCTGCACACGCGCTACCTCGTGCAGCGCCACCCAGGCCGAGGTACAGGGTGAAAAGAAGGCCGAACCGAGCGCCATGGATACCGCGTCGGGCAGCCGTCCAATAGCCTCGTCGGGTGCACCGATCAGCTCGCTCCAGGTGCCGTCGCTGCGAATGCCCAGCCCGCAGCCGCGCAGCCACACCCGCTCGCCAATGGCAAAGCGGCCGCTGGACCGAACCACGCCCGCGGCCTCCACGCCCGGGATGTAGGGCATCGGCGGGTGATGCAGGAAGCGCCCTTCCCAGACCGTGCGATCGATATGGCCGACGGTGGCGGCATGCATTTCGACGATGGTGCGACCAGGTGCGGGTCGCGGCGCTTCGACCTCGTCGAGACATGGCGCATCACCGAACGCGTGGATGCGCATCGCCTTCATGGCTGAGCTTCAAGAAAGGCCAGCACGGCTCGGGCGAAGGCCTGTGGCAGTTGGTCCGGCAGCGGCACCATGCCGCCATCGATGTCGGCCACGCGTGCCTGGGGCAGGTGCGCCTGCAGTTCAGGCACATGCGGCGACGCGAAGGGATCGCCACTGGCGCGTAC
Organism: Rhodoferax sediminis; assembly: GCF_006970865.1. Classification (NCBI taxonomy): domain Bacteria; kingdom Pseudomonadati; phylum Pseudomonadota; class Betaproteobacteria; order Burkholderiales; family Comamonadaceae; genus Rhodoferax; species Rhodoferax sediminis. The sequence continues at coordinate 1,687,543 of NZ_CP035503.1, read as the reverse complement.
CAGCAGCGTCGGCTGGGTCACGCGGCCGATGCGGTCCTCCATGCGGTACGAGGCGACGGCGCGGTGCCCACCCTCGACGTCGCCCGACACCTTGAGCGCATCGCGCACGAAAGCTTCCAGCAGTTCCGGCCGGCCCGTCGGATAAAAGGATTGGCGACGCTGCCACAACGCCGCCAGGTGGCTGCCATCGGCGCGCAGCTCGACCGCGTCGATGGGCGGCCGTTCGCGCCGCGCGCGGCGGAAGGCCTCGCCAGTGAAGGGCGTCGAGGACAGCACCAGCGAGGCAACACGTGACGGAAACGAGGCCGCGATCTCAAGGGCAATCACGCCACCGGTGTGGTGGCCAAGCACATGAGCCCTTGCGATGGACAGCGCATCGAGCAGTTCGACCGCCACCGCCGCCCAGCGTTCGATACTCGCCGACCCGGGCAACGGCGCGGAGTCGCCGAAGCCGGGCGTGTCCATGGCGATGGCGCAAAAGCGTTGCCCGAGCAGCGGCAGCACCTCGCGGTACTCCATCCAGCTGCGCGGCGTCTGGTGTAACAACAGGATGGGCGGCGCAGCCGTGTCGCCGCAGATGGCATAGTGGATCTGCCCGTGGGACAGATCGGCGAAGGCGCGGCGGATGGCAGGCATGAAGATGAGTATCTCAGGGCTGCGTTGAGTCTGCCGGCGCTTGCCACAGGCCGGCGTGGCGCAGCATGCCCAGCGTGCGCGCCAGCACGTCGCGCCGGTAGGCCGCCAGGTCGCGGCCGGCGTAATCGTAGAAGCCGCTGCCGGTCTTGACGCCGAGGTGCCCCTGCTCGACCATGTGGCCGACAATGGCCGGCGCGGCGTAGCGATGTGCATCGATGGAGGCCGCCATCTCACGGCTGGCATGGTGCAGGATGTCGCTGCCACCGAAGTCGATGAACTCCACCACGCCGAGGGCAGCGAAGCGCAGGCCGAGGCCGAAGCGCGTGGCCTTGTCAATCTCCTCGGCCGTGGCAGCGCCCTCCTCGATCATGCGCGCGGCCTCGTTCATGATCAGTGCCTGAAGTCGCGGCACGATGTAACCCGGCGTGGCGCCGCATAGCACCGGCAGCTTGCCGATCGCCTCCATCAGCTGCCGCGTGCGTGCTACCACCGCGGCATCGGTGCCGGCATGCGTACTCAGCTCGACCACCGGAATCAGGTAGGCCGGGTTGAGCCAGTGCATGTTGAGGAAGCGCTCAGGGCGGTGCACCAGCTCAGCCAGTTGCGTCACGAGGATGCTGCTGGTCGTCGAGGTCAGGATGGCGTCGTCGCTGCAATGGCGGTTGATCTGCTCGAAGGCGTCGCGCTTGGCCGCCATCGTCTCGGGTACGCCCTCGAACACCAGCTCGGCCCGGGCAAGTGCGGCCGGTGCGCCATCGGCATCGACCAATTCCACCCGCGCGGCAATGGCTTCGACTTGCGCCGGCTGCAGCGCACCGAGCTGCGCCAGGCCGTCAAGGCTGGCGCGGATCTCGTCGCGCGCTTCTTCGCACAGCCGCTGCCACGCCTCGGGCGAGCGCTGGCGCAGGTCGACGAGTGCGATGCGGTGGCCGGCATAGGCAAACGCGATGGCTATGCCGCGCCCCATGCGGCCCGCTCCCACGGCAGCGAAGCGGGCTATCATCAGGCTCCGTCGTGCAGGCGTTGCTGCAGCGCCTCGCGACTCATGCCGGCGAGACCCAGCGCCTCAAGGGTACGCGGGCCGTGACGCAGGTCGCGCCCGAGGAAGCCGCCGACGATCGCGAGCAGGCCGTGGGCGATCGGCGCGTCGGTGCCGCTCCAGCGCGCAACCGACGCGAGGAAGGCAAGGCCGAGTTCGGTATCCTCGGTAATGTACCGGTGCGTGTGCAGATCGATGTTCTCGCGCCAATCGCCCGATTTGACGAGTTGCCTGTGCGCATCGCCGTACATCCACTGGTCGTTGTCGTAGTGGTCGGCCAGGGGGTAATGCGGGCCGCCGTAGCCGAGCGATTCGCGCACCGCGATACGCTCGTGGTCGAGTCGGTCGGTGACGGCGCGCACCGCGGGCTGCGTACCCTCGTTGTGGATATCCCAGCGCTCGAAGTGCTGCAGCGGCGCCGCATTCATCACCATCAGCGGCGGATGGATCACCGGTCCGGCGTTCATCAATGCACCCGACAGCGCATCGCCGCAGCCGTGCACGCTCGCATAGGCCTGGCGGATCACGGCGATGGCCTGCTTCTCATCGCGCGCCGGATAGACACCTGTGGGCAGGCGCACCGCGCGGATGGTCACATTGACTTCGCGCTCGCCGTGCTTTCGCGCCAGATAGGGCAGCGTGCCGGTCTCGGCCCAAGCCACCTGCGCCATGTTGCCGGCGTCGCGCACCAACCGGGCCATTACGTAGCTACCGAAGGTGCCAGGGGCAAGGAAGACGACCTGCCCGCTCACCAGGTGCGGCGCCATCGCGCGCGCGATGTCGGCCTGCGCGACGGCGGGGCTCGGAATCAGGACCAGCTGCGCGTTCAGCAGCGCCTCGCCGATGTCCGCCGTAGCATGTGCGATCCGCACCTCGCGCGATCCGTCGGCGTCCTTGAGGACGATCGCCCCGGTGTCGATCACCGGTTGCAGCGCCGCGGCGTCGCGGCGCCACAGCCGCACTTCATGACCAGCTTCCGACAGATCGGCAGCGGCGGCGTAGCAGCCGTGGCCCCCACCGAGAACAGCAATTTTCATAGTCAACGAGCACCGGGTTGGATTTGGAATCTGAACATGGACTGTCGTGCTTAGTTTGTCTGCACAAGAGCACAAGAAATATATTACTTTTCATATTTTCATACGTCAACTGTTTTCCTGTAGTGTTTTACCCGCTCAACGGGATGCCAGCATTCGCATGAGTTCCGGCAGCATCGCTGGTGTCGCGGCCGGCCCCATCCTTCCAATATGGAACCCAAAAGCGCGCGTGTCGCCACAAGCGACGGGGCGCTCGACTTTGGAACTCGTCGCCCCCGATCTGCACATCGGGGCGCTGCACACCCAACTGGCGCCGGGCCTCGCGCAGCACGGCCTGGCCAAAGCTGTAGTCCTGACCGATCAGGTAGCCCCACAGCAGACCAGGTCACAGTTCGTCTTCGTGGAAAGATTGCCCAAGTGATGATGGGCTTTTACCTAAACGTTTCTGAACTTGCTAGGCAAGAGCCACGGTTCGCCAAATTGATCAAAAAGGTAATTCAGAAGACTCAGGCATTTCAATCAAACTGACCTGGCATAGGTTTGGGGGTCACAAATTGAATCGCAGTAATCCCCGCGGCTCACACAAAATTTGCTCCGTACCCATAAAAGTCAGAAGGTTCTGAGACAAAACGGCTTTGAGACCACTTTTTGGCCTGTCCCGGGAATGCCCCAGTCAGGAGCCCAAAGCAAAAAACCCCGCACGGGGCGGGGCTTCAGGCAACTTCCATTTACGTATAGCCAGTTGGAAGTCAATGTACTGAACGGAGTCGTTCACATAAAGCCTCAAAACCCTTATGAATAATAGGTTTCAAGATTTGAATAATCTCCAATACCCCCAAAAATACCCCCAACGAATTTGGAGGCCCCCTTTTCATAAACCCACGAGCAGATTAGCATCCACCAAGCGGTAAGAAAATAATTCGTGTTGTCGCGGCAATCCAACGAAACTGCTTGGCTCTTGGGTCTTTTGCTTCGCTCTGCCCCGCAGCCTTGAACTCGTTGCATGCCTTAGCGGTGGGCCAGACCAAGGCAGACTCCTCCACGACACTGGATCCGAACTGGAGATCCTCGGAGTCCAGCAAGTCGTTGAGTGCAGACATGCCGAGCTTCGCCAACCCGTGAGAGCTTCGGTGTCAAACGCGCCATCCGAGGACTCCGATTTGAGGTTACAGGGGTTCAAAAAACGAAGCACCTCCCAGTCGCGAAACAGCCTGAAGCTACCGACGGTAGTCGACTGATTCTCCAGTCATCTTGCGACGTAGGCTAGTCTTTCTGCCAACAACGCAGTAAACGAGCCCAAACTGATCCGCTGGCGTCTTTTCAACACAGACCCAGTCGCAGGTACGCGTAGGGATCATGCCCGTTCAGTCGTGCCGAGTGCACCTGGCTCATCACCGCGGCCGCACGCTGTCCCGCCCGCAGTGATCCGGCGAACAGCCCGTTCGAGCACCCATTGGCGATCGGCCGGATCTGGTTCTCCACCCGGTTGTTGTCGGCAGGCAAGTTCCCGTCGTCGAGGTAGCGCGTCAGCGCTGCCCAGCGGTTGAGGCTGTAGTCGATGGCTTTGATCGTGGCTGAGCCCTCGGGCAGCTTGCGGCGCTGTTGCGTGAGCCACAGGTGCAGCGCATCGGCCACTGGGCGGCTGCGCTCTTGCCGTATCTGCCGTCGCTCGGGGGCCTCCAGTTCATGCACTTCGCGCTCGACTGCATACAGCTGGACGAAGAATTTGAGCGTCTGCTCACCGCAGCAACTCGCGCATCCACACCGCACAGTCGCCGGTACTGGCGACCGGCTAGGTGATCGTCATCGTCATGGCGCCTCGGCGCAGTTCCACCCCGATGTCATGCGCCGCCGTGGCCACCGGCGCGGGGAGTGCAACCGCAATGAAGGCGGCATCTGCACAGGGCGCGGCGCCCGCGTTTGTCAGGCGGCGCCACTTGTGCACAACGTTGGCATTGATCCCGTGCGACATCGTCACGCTCGCCACTGACGCTCCGGGCTGTTCGCACTCGCTCAGAATCTGCGCCTTGAGATCGGGGTCATGACGCCGTCGGGTGATCTTCTTGGAGTCTTTCATGGTGTCCACTTAGATTTCTTGGTGGGCGCCATCCTTGCCGCTTAGCCGGGCAAATTCAAGAAAGGGATGGCCGGACGCTTACTTACCAAGGCCTGAAATTGCTTGACAAATGGGGAAGCCCTTGTAGCTCCCTAAGGGAACAGGAAGTTACCAACATGCCCGTCATCGCGAAGCGCGGCAATCCATGACTGCGCTTTTTCGACGATGGATTGCCGCACTTCGTTCGCGATGACGAATCGGGGGCATGGATCGCCACGGCCTGGGGCCTCGCCATGACGAAAGTATTTTGATTATTTCTGCGTTCCTAAGCCTGCTTAACCATCAGCAGCGCCGCCCGCGTGGGCGCGGCAGCTAGGCGCCACGCACGCTGCCGTTGAGGTGCGACCAGAAAAGGTTCAGGCGGTCGTTGTCCATGTCCTGCACCCGCGCCAGGCTCAGACGCCCATCGGGTGCGCAGCGAAAGAAGGTCAGCCGCGCGGGCACGCGCTCCACCGCGTCGCCGCGCCGCGCCAGCGCGGGCAGAATGCTGGCGGCCACCAGCAGTTCGCCGCTGGCGTCGAACGAGAAGGTGCGCACGTGTACGCTCTCGGTCGGCACGTGCTGCAGAAGTTCGGGCTGACCGGTGTCGGCGTCGAAGGCAAAAACAGCGATGTTGTTGCCCGCTAGCGGGGACGGCACGCTGCCGTCGCCATATACCGCCGTGTCATGGCGGTTCACGACGTACAGGAAGCGCCCGGATGGGTGAAAGTGCACGGTGCCGCAGAGCTGGTCATGGCTGTCGGCGCGCGGCACGTCCAGCGTGGAGACACGAAACGCCGGCGCCTCGGCGAAACGGTCGCGCACCACCGCGTAGATGTGCAACTCGTTATGTCGCTCCACCGAGACCGCGGCCCAGCGACCATCGGGATGGAACTCCAGATGGCGCGGCCCGAAGCCCCGGCCGCCTCCCGGAGCCGCCGAGGCGGTGTGGGCCAGCCGCTCCCCATCAAGCGCAAGAAACTCGAACGAGCCGGGCTCTTCGTCCCGGCCGGGCACGGCGTGGTTGCCGCGCGCCACCACCACCATCGCCGCCGCCTCACCCGAGGGCAGCATGAGCACCTGATGGGGGAACACGCCGACGCGCGGTTCGGGCGATTGCGGGAGCACCTCGCCCGCGCGGCCCTCGGCATCGATCGCGTGCGCAGTGATGCGTGCCGGTGCGTTGTAGACCACCAGCGCGTGGCGCGCTGTGGGGTCGAGCGTCAGGTGGATCGGACGTGTGGGCAGCGGCACCTGGGCGAGCAGGCGCATGGTGCCGTCGCGCTCATCCACCACCACGGTGGCGAGCAGGTGCAGGTCGTCGGCCTTGGAGATCGGCCGGTTGCTGCAGGCGACGTAGAGCAGGTTGCTGTGGGGATGCGGCCAGACGTACTGCACCGGCGCGGCGAGCGTGAGCCGGCTGATCTCGTGCAACGAGAGGTCGTTGCGATCCACGCGCAAGCAGACCAAGTCTGGCCCGATGGCCAAGTGCAGCACCAGCCCGTCCGTGTGCCACGGATAGGCAATGCCGCCGCAGTGCCAGACGCGCGCACCAGATGTCATACGCCTCAAGCCCCCACAAGTGTGTAAGGCACACTGGCATTGTCGGCGATGGCACGCAATTGCGCCAGCAGGGTTTCGGGCATGGGAATCCCGCTGAGCTCGCGCTCGCGGCGCGCGGCGCGCTCCGGGTCGCCCGCCACCTGAACCGGCCAATCGGCATGCACGGGCCGCGATCCCTTAAGCACGTCGATCACCTGCGCGACGTCGTGCTCGAGCTCGCCCTCGTCGCGGAACGCGCCGGGGTTGATGGCGAGGAAGAAGTGGCCGATGTTGTGCGGCACCGGACCGTTGGCCTGTCGGTTGCGCACCGGCGAAAACGAGCCGCCGGTGAGCGCACTGGCGAGGATCTGCACCATCACGCTCAGGCCGTAACCCTTGTGCCCGCCCGTCACGCTGTCGCCCCCCAGCGGGGTGAGGCCGCCGTCGTGCTGCGCATGGCACAGCGCCAGCGCCAGCGCGGAATCCTGCACGGACCGCCCCTGGCCGTCCACGACCCAGCCGGCCGGCAGCTCACGGTCGTTGAGCGCGTACACCTTGACCTTGTTGACGGCGACGGTGGAGGTGGACATGTCGAGCACGAAAGGCCCGTGGCCCGCGGCGGGGGCCGCAAAGGCGATAGGATTGGTGCCCAGCAGCGGATCGGCCCCGCGCGTGGGGATCACGCCCGCCACGCTGGTGGACGAGGTGACAAAACCCAGCATACCGTGCTGCGCCGCCATCTCGGCGTACAGGCCGGTGGCGCCAAAGTGGTGCGAGTTGCGCACCCCCACCGCGCCGATGCCGCTGTGGCGTGCCTTCTCGCACGCCAGCAGCATGGCCTCGCGCGCGACCGGATGGCCTAGGCCCCGGTCGGCGTCGATCAGGGCCAGCACCGGCGTGTCGCGCACGAAGGTACGCGAGGGTGCCATGTTCAAGGTGCCCTGCTTGCGCATCTTCTCGTACATGGGCAGCATCGACACGCCGTGCGAGTCGATAGCGCGCAGGTCGGTCTCGACCATGAGCTCGGCGGTGGTCCGGGCGTCATCGGCGCGCATGCCCCACGCCAACAGGATGTTCTGCGTGAGGGTGAGCAGTTGGTCCGCGTGCACGTTCATCGCTAATTCTCCCTCACGCCGCGCCCAAGTAGGCATCCTGTACGAGATCGCTCTGCAGGAGCTCGCTGGCCGAGCCCGACATGGTCATCTCGCCGTTCTGCAGCACGTAAGCACGGCTGGAGATCTCCAGGGCCAGCTGGGCGTTCTGTTCCACGAGCAGGATGGTCACGCCCGTGGCCGCGATCTGGCGGATGTTGTCGAACACCCTCTCGACCATGATGGGCGACAGGCCCATCGAGGGCTCGTCCAGCAGCAGCAGCTTGGGCTGCGACAGCAGCGCGCGCTCCAGCGCCAGCATCTGCTGCTCCCCGCCACTGAGCACACCGGCCTTCTGCGCTCGGCGTTCGGCCAGCACGGGAAAGCGCGCGTAGGCTGCGTCGATGTCCGACTGCACTCCAGCGGTGTCTCGACGCAGATGCGCCCCCATGAGCAGGTTCTCGTGCACCGTCATCTGGGTGAAAATGCCGCGTCCCTCGGGCACCTGCACGATGCCGCGGTCGGTGATACGCGACGCTTTGAGGCCGACCACGTTCTCACCCTGGAACACCACGCAACCCGAGCGGGGCCGCAGGATGCCGGAGATGGTGTTGATAAGCGTGCTCTTGCCCGCCCCGTTGGCGCCCAGCAGGCAGACCACATCGCCGTCATGGACCTCCAGCGACACGCCATTGAGCGCGACGATCTGCCCATAGGCGGTAACCACGTCTTCGACCACTAGCATGCTCATGCGGATTTTCCCAGGTAGGCCTCGACAACGGAGGGGTTCTTGCGCACCTCGGCCGGCAGGCCCTCGGCCAACTTCTGTCCGAAGTTCATCACGGCGATGCGGTCGCACAGACCCATCATCAGCCGCACGTTGTGTTCGATAATGACCACCGTGAGGTCGCCCGCGGCCATCAGCCGGCGCAGCAGGTCCGACAGCTCGATCGCCTCGCGCGTGTTCATGCCCGCAGCCGGCTCGTCCAGCATAAGCAGGCTGGGCCGGGCGGCCAGCGCACGCGCCAGTTCCAGGCGGCGCTGCTCGCCATAAGATAATGCCGCGGCCGGGTCTTCGGCACGGTGCGACAACCCCACGGTGTCGAGCAGAACCTCCACTTGCCGGCGCAGCGCCCGCTCGCCGTGGCGGAAGCGTCGGCGCGCGGTAAACACATCCAGCAGGTGGTAGGACAGGCCGATGTGCCCCCCACCATCACGTTCTCGCGCACGCTCATGGTGTCAAACAGGCGGATCGTCTGGTAGGTGCGGGCGATGCCCAGCTGCGCGATCTGCTCGGGCGACTTGCGCGTGGTTTCCACGCCATTGAGAACGACACGGCCGCCGTCGGGCCGGATCAGGCCGGTGACGAGATTGAACAGCGTGGTCTTGCCAGCGCCATTGGGGCCGATCACGCCATAGAGCTGACCGGCTTCCACCGTGAAACTCACGCCGTTTACGGCCTTGACCCCGCCGAAGCTGCGCGAGACGCCATCGAGTTGCAGCAGGCTCATGCCTTGGGCCCTTCCATGGCCGGATCAGCGTGGGCCACGCGGTCCTTGCGGCGTCGAAAAAGCTTGCGCACCTCCAGCAAGCCATCAGGCACAAAGACCACCACGACCAGCACCGACACCCCATAGATGATCATTCGCCAGTCCTGCAGGAAGCGGAACACCTCCGGCAGCAGGGTCAGCACAATGGCCCCGAGCACCGGCCCCCAATAGCTGCCCAGCCCGCCGAAGACCGCGTAGATCAGCACCAACACGGCTGCGAAGAAGCTGAACTCCGATGGCGAAAGGTAGTTGGTGTGGTGCGCCGAGAAACTGCCAGCGACTGAGGCCATCACTGCGCCCGCCACAAAGGCCGCGATCTTGTAGCGCGTGGTCGGAATGCCCATAGTGCGCGCGGCCATCTCGTCGCGGCCGATAGCCACCAGCGCGCGCCCGTAGCGTGAATGCCGCAGCTGGTGGAAACCGTAGAGCAGCAGCACTAAAAAGGCAAACACATGCCAGGTTTCGGTGGCCGCGGGAATGGCGCTCAGGCCCATGGCGCCGCCGGCGTAGTCCCAGTTCAGCACGGTGAAGCGCACCAGCTCGCCAAACCCCACGGTGGTGATGGCCAGGTAGACGCCCTTCAGGCGCAGGATGGGCCCGCCGATGAGAAAGGCGATGCCTGCGGAGATCATCGCGGCTAACACCAGCGAGAAGGGGTACGGCACCCCGGCGTTCATCGACAGCAGGGCCGACGAGTACGCCCCGATGGCCATGAAGCCGATGCAGGCGAGCGAGAGCTGGCCCGCCAGCAACATGATGTAGACGCTCAGCGCCAGCACGGCGTTTTGCGCCACCAAGTAGATCAGGAAGCCGTAGGAACCGAAGAAGTCGACGATTGCTTGCACGTTCAAGCCCTCACTTCACGCGACGAGCCCAACAGACCCGACGGCTTGAGCAGCAACATGCCCATGAGCACTACGAAGACCGCCGCGTCACGGTAGTCGGACGACAGGTAGACTACGGTGCCGATTTCTGCAAAACCGATCAGCATCCCGCCCAGCAGCGCGCCAGGAATGGAGCCCATGCCACCGAGGATGATGACCGCGAAGCCCTTGAGGTCGACCCAGTTCCCCATGTACGGAGAGGCCGAGTTGTAGGCCACGCCCAGGAACGCGCCCGCGATGCCGGCCAGCACGGAGGCGATGACAAACATCCAGGCGATGGTGCGGTCGACGTCCACGCCCATGAGCCGCGCCACCTTGGGGTTCTCCTGCAGGGCGCGGATGGAGCGGCCCAAACGCGTGCGCGCCACCATGTACCAGAGGGCGCCCATGAGCACCAGGGCCACGACCAGGAGCACCACGTGCAGCAGGGACACCTGGACGCCACCGACCTCGACGGACTGGGCGAAGGGCACGGCGTCGTCGGGGTAGCGCACCACGCGGGTACCGAAGATCTTTTCGGCCACGTGCACCAGCACGATGGACAGCGCCAGGCTCGAGACCAGGGGCGGCAGGTGCCCCGAGCTTCGGCCCCGCAAGGGCCTGAAGGCCGCGTGCTCCAGCAGTAGGCCCATGAGGCCGCAGAAGACGATGGTGATGAGCAGGGCAAAACCGAAGTTCACCCCCAGGGCGCTCATGAGGTACCAGGAGAGCATCGCACCCCACATGAACACGGCTCCATGCGCCATATTCAGGATGTCCAGCACACCGAAGATCAGTGTCAGGCCAGCTGCGAATAGTGCGTAGAAAGCCCCCTGCGAGAGTGCGTTGATGATCTGCTGGCTGAGCATGACGGGCTTCCTGGACTGCGCGCGGCTTTAGCGGGCGATGACGTGCTTGCCGCCTTGCACCTTGATGACGGCACCAGCTACATGGGGGTCGCGCTTCTCGTCGAACTCGATATGGCCGAGCACGCCGTCGTAGGTCTTGATCGCGGCCAGGCTGTCGCGCAACTTGCTACGCGCCACGGCTACGCTGTCACCTTTGCCGATCTTAGCGGCCAGCAGAGCCTGCTTGACGATGTACATGGCGTCGTAGGTCTGCGCGGCCAACCAGTCCGGGTCGGACTTGTACTTCTCGCGGTATTTCTTGACGAATTCGACGTTCTTCGGATGGTCCATTGATAGGAACCAGGGCGTGGCCGACAGCGCGCCTTCCATCGCGGCGCCGGCGTCCTTCACCACGCCAACGGCGTTGAACGCGTTGCCGCCGATGAAGCGAACCTTGTCCAGACCCAGCTTGCGCGCCTGTGTCATGATGCCCACGGCCTCCTGCCCCTGCGAGGAGATCACCAGCGTGTCGGGGTTGACCGCTTTGATCTTGGTGAGCTGCGCGGAGAAATCCACGTCGCCAGTACGCAGGGTCTCCACGTCCACGATCTGGATGCCCGCAGCCTTGAGCGCGGCCTGGTAGGCCTTGAACTCGCCCACGCTGAACTGGTCGTCGTTGGTGTAGATCTGGGCCGCGCGGACGCTCTTGAGCTGCTCCTTGGCGACCTTCACCGTCGCGGGAATTATGGTGGCGGACTCCACCGAGGTGCGGAATATGTAGTCACCAATGCCGGTGACCCCCGGCGTGGCCACTGAGGTGAGCATCACCGGCACCTTGGCCCGCTGCGCCAGCGGACCAGCGGCAAATACCTGGCCACCAATCAAGGGGCCGAAGATCAACAGGACGTTGTCGCGCTGGATGAACTTCTGGTACACGTTGATCGCGTCGTCCTTCGTCGAGCGGTCGTCCTCCAGCATCAGGTCGATCTTGAGGTCGCCCTGGGCGTTGAGTTCAGACAGCGCCATGTCGAGTGCGTTCTTGATGGTCGCCGAGTAGATTGCCACCGGCCCACTGAGCGCGTACACCGCACCCAGTTTGGCTGTGGTGATGGTGTCACTGCCTTGGGCGGCGGCCGGCAGGGCGGCCGCGCCGGCCAGCAGCAGGGAAAGCACGGCGCGGCCGATGCGGCGAAGGTGCCGGTGCTTGGACCCGGGCATCGAGGTGTTGCAGCTGTACATGGTGTCCCCTTCTTTGTGAGTTGATCGGCGTGTGGCCGGGAGGGTGGGCGTGCAACGGTCGCTGGACGCACACAACGGTTGTTCGCTGTCCAGCGAATGTCCGGGCAGTGGGGGTCAAAGATAGCCTCTGCATCGTGGTTCAACCATGGAGAAAACCCTATATTTATAGATTAAATATACATCAACATGTTTTATTTTTGACACCATCACCCCGCTTTTCCCTCAGTTCGACACCCTACTGCCCCCTCTGCTGGCGCCCGGCGCTTGAGGGTTAACCCCTATACACATCCAAATACATTCATATAAATTAAATAGATATGGATAGATTTTTTTGACTCAAACCCCCACCGACGCTGTGCGCGTCTCTCCTCCTTCTTCCCTCACCATCGTGGGCTTTGGCGACGTCGGCCAGGCCTACGCCCGAGCCTTCGTTAACCAGGGCGTGGTCGTGCGCATCTACCACCCCGCGCCTGGCCCCCGCGCCCTGGCAGCAGCGCAGGCCCTGGGCCTGGCCATTGACACCGATGCGGCACGCGCCTTCGGTGGTTGCGCCCTGGCCATGAACGTCGCCCCCGGACCGCAGGCCTTGGCGGTGGCCCGCGCGGCTGCGCCTCACATGCCCGCAGGTAGCGTGTTCGTCGATCTGTCCAGTGCCTCGCCCCAAGACCTGCGCGCCGCGGCCGCCTTGTTCAAGCACAGCGACTACGTGGACGTGGCCATCATGGGGGCGGTCTCCATCCATGGGCACCACACGCCCTTACTGGCCAGCGGCGCGGGCGCTGCCAGCTTGGCTGACAGCTTGGCGCCACTGGGTTTCGTGGTGCAGGTGATGCCCGACAGCGCGCCCGGCGATGCCATGGCCCTCAAGCTGGTGCGCAGCGTTCTCACCAAGGGCATGGACGCCGTCATCACCGAATGCCTGCTGGTGGCGCAGGCACTGGGACTGCGCGAGGCCTTGCTCGCCAACATTGGTGACCTCGACAGCTCGCGCCTGAGCGAGCTCATGGCCATGTTTATCGGCACCCACGCACCGCACGCGCAGCGCCGTCTGCACGAGATGGACGCCGTGGCGTCGGCGCTCCAGGGCTTGGGCGTGCCGCTGATCATGATACCCGCCGTGCAGGCGCGCTACGCCCGTACCGTGGCCACGCTGGGCGCCAGCGCCACCTTGCCCGAGGGCGCACACGGCGCCGCGCTGTATGACCGGGTGCTGCCCTGGATGCTGGAGGCCGAGCGCCGCCTGCCCACCACGGCGCCCACCGAGACCCCACCCGGCTCATCGGCCGGCCCGCCCTCCCCTTCACCCGCCCCCCTATGAAACACAAGATCTTTCTCGGCCTCCTGGCCACCAGCGCGCTGGCCCCGGCGCTCGCGCAGCTCAGCAAACTCATCCGGGTCATCATGCCCTTCGTCGCTGGCGGGCCCGTCGACGTGACCGTGCGCGTACTGACCGAGCGCACGGAAAGCTCGCTGGGCTCCACCATCATCGACAACGGCCCGGGCGGCGGCGGCAACATCGGTACGCACGCGGTGGCGTGCGCCGCCCCCGATGGTCTCAGCATCGGCATTGCCTCCACGCCCACGCATGGCATCAACCCATCGCTCTCCGACCACATGCCGTACGATGCGGCGAAGGATTTCACGCCCATCACGCAGATCCTACGCGTGCCCAACGTGGTGGTAATGAGCGCGGAGACCGCTGCACGCTTGAAAATCCACAGCCTGCCCGATCTCATTGCCTACGGTCGCGCCAACCTCGGAAAGCTCAACTACGGGAGCGGCGACACGACAGCGCCGGCCACCTTGCGGGCGAGCTGTTCAAGGGCATGACGCAGATCGACGCCGTGCACATTCCGTTCAACGGCGGCAACCCTGCGCAGATCGCGCTGTTGGGTAGGCAGGTGGACTTCAACATCGACAATCTGGCGGTGGCCGCGGCCAACATCAGGGCAGGCAAGCTCAAGGCGATCGCAGTCGCCACCGCCCAGCGCAGCAGCTTCCCGCCCGATGTGCCCGCCGTAGCCGACACGCTGTCCGGCTTCGAGGGCGACACTTGGTGGGGCCTGGTCGGCCCCGCCGGCATGGCGCCCGAGGTGGTCGCGCGCCTGAACCATGCGATCACCGACGCCCTGCGCGTCCCGAAGGTCGCCGAGCGCTTCGGCAATCCCTACGCGCAGCCGGTGCCGACCGCGCCAGAACAGTTAGCGGCCTTCATGGCCGCCGAACGCACGAAATACAAAAAGACAGTCAAGGCTTCGGGCGCGCGGGTCGACTGAGCCCGCCGCGCGCGAACTAGCCTCAGTCGCCCAGGACGGCCGTCCTGGGGGCCGCCTTGCGCTTGGCGGGCCGGCCCGCGGTGATGTACTTCTCGATTAACCCGGTCATAATGCGAGCGAGCTTCTTCTCGCTTTTGTCGAGCCGCTCGATCAAACCACCCACGCCGATCACCAGGCGCGCGCCATTGGGCGAGGCCGGCAGCGGCATGGCGATCACACCCACGCCAGGCGTGTTGGTGCCGCGCGAGTACACATATCCCTGCGTGCGCACCTTGCGCACCTGCACCATCACGTCCTCCAGCTCCATGTGCTCCGGCAGGCCGCCCGTGCCCAGACGCGAGAGCGTGCGCTGGTGGATGCGCGCGATGGTGGCATCCGATTGCGGGGCCAGCAGCGCCCAGCCGGTGCCCGAGGCGCACAGCGGGCGGCGCGTGCCGGGGGAGACATAGAACTGGATCGGCAACTGGCTCTGGATGACCTGCACGTACTGCGCCTGGATGTCGTTCTGCACCGCGAGGATCACGGTCTCGTTTGTCGCGTCAGAGAGCGCGCGCATCAGGCCGAGGATCTCGGTGCTGCTGAAGGAAGACTCGTAGATCCAGTCGCCCAGCATGGCCACCAGGATGGTCGGCGCGTAGGCCCGGATGCGGCTGTCGTAGCTGAGGTAGCCCAGCGTGGCCATGCTCTTGACCAGCACTGAGGTGCTGGATAGCGGGTAATCAAACTGCTCGGAGATGTCGCGCACGCTCAGCGGTTTGCGCACTTCGCGGAAGTACTTAAGGATCTCGAACACCCGCGCTGCGGTTTTAATCACTGAGTTGTTTTCCATGACCTGTCTATGGTGTTTGTGGTGGTCGTTGCGGGGCCGGTGTCTTCCCTGGCCCCACTGCGCGTATTCTCACACCCATGCGTCAGTCGGCCCCTGGGACAGTCCCAATTGGCATGCCACCTGATCAGCCAGCAACAGCGCGGCGGTGATGCCGGGACTCTCGATGCCGAACAGTTGTACCAAGCCCGGCAGGCCGTGGCGCGATGGGCCGCTGATCTCGAAATCATTGGCATCCAGCCCCGGGCCGCCCCGGGCGAGCTTAGGCCGGATGCCGCTGTAGGCGGGTTGCAAGGCACCGTCGGGCAGGTCCGGCCAGTAGGTGCGGATGGCGGCGTAGAAGACCTCCGCGCGCCGCGGGTCGACCGTGTAGTCGGGCGCATCCTGCGCCAGGGCTGCCGGGTCCACAACTTCGGTGTCAGGACCGAAGCGCGCTTGGCCGCCCAGGTCGAGCGTGAGGTGCACGCCCAGGCCGCCGCTGGAGGGCACGGGATATACCAGATGCCGGAAGGGCGGACGCACACCGCTCACCGAGAAGTAGTTGCCCTTGAGCCAGAGCGCGGATGGTACATGGCACTTGTCTAGGCCTTCGATCCGTGCGGCCACGCGCTGAGCCTGCAGGCCCGCAGCATTGACCAGGTGCGTGCACAACAGCTCGTATTCGCCCTCTTCGCCGCGCGTGCGCACTCGCCAGTGCGTGCCGTCGCGGCGCGCGCCCACGAAGCCCGTGCACAGCGCGAGCAGCCCCCCGGTACGCTCCATATCACCCTGGCAGGCCAGCATGAAGCCGTGGGTGTCGACGATACCGGTGGCGGGCGACCACAGCGCAGCGACGCAGCGCAGAGCGGGCTCCAGGGCCTGCGCTTGCGCGGCGTCGAGCCACTGCAGCGTGTCATCCGGCGTCGTGAGGCCGTTGGCCTGTGCGCGCTCGGCAATCTGCCGCAGCGCGTCCCGCTGCGCGGGCTCTGTGGCGACGATCAGCTTGCCAAGGCGCTGGTGGGCGATACCGCGTTCAGCGCAATAGGCATAAAGCATGCGGCGCCCTTCCACGCAGCTTCGCGCCTTGAGCGTGCCCGCCGGGTAGTACATGCCGGCGTGGATGACTTCGCTGTTGCGCGACGACGTGCCGGTGCCGATCGCGTCCTCGCGCTCGAGCACAACCAGCGAACCGGCCTGCGGCGCGAGCCGGCGAGCGATCGCCAGCCCCACGGCGCCCGCGCCGACGACGATCGTGTGGACGTACTCAACCATGGACCGGCGTGCCCGGCTGACCGAACAGCCGCAGCGGGTTGTCCACCAGCACGGCCTGCAGCTGCGCGGGGTCGTCCATGTGGCTCTGCAGGGCGTCGAGCAGCATGCCGGGTTCGGGCATGCGCGTAGGGTCGGTGATGGCAACGTGAGGCCAGTCCGAGCCCCAGACCGTGCGCTCGGGGGCCGCGCGCACCAGCGCCTGCACGAACGGCGCCACGTCGTCGAAGGGCGCCGCCTGGCTGGAAACGCGGTAGGCGCCCGAGAGCTTGGTCCAGCAATTGTCCATGCGCGCGAGGTCGAGCACGGCCTGGAAGTCGGGATGGGTCACGCCCTGCGCCGTCCGGCACCACCCCATGTGGTCGACGACCAGTCGCACGTTCAGTCCGCGCAGCACGGGCGCGAGCTCGCGCAGCCGGTGGCCGTGCAGGGCCAGGTCGACGTGCCAGCCGAGCGGGCGACAACGGTCGGCGATGCGCTGCAGCTGGTCGGCGCTCGAGCCGCCGGCGAACAGCTCGTTCACCCGCACGCCGCAGACACCGGCCTCGCGCAGGCGCCACAGAGCCTCGTCACTTTCCGAACCGTCTATGGCGCCCACGCCGCGCAGGCGCAGGGGATGGCGCTGCAAGGCCTGGACGATGGGGCCGTTGTCCACGCCATGCACACTGATCTGGATCAGCACGCCATGTTCGAGACCCACGGCGTCGAGCATGGCGACGTAGTCGTCGGCGCTCACCGGCGGGGGCGTGTAGGTGCGCTGAGACACGAAAGGATGGCGCGCATCACCGGCGATGACATGGGCGTGCGTGTCCCATGCGCCATGCGGCAGGTGCAGCGCCTGCGGAGGATGGGCTGTGCGAGCCGGCAGGCAGGGGGCGGATTCGGTCGATGGGAGGGTCATGAACGCCAGGGATCAGGTGGCGACGCGCTGGCCGGACTTCAGGTCGTGCACGCGCGCATCGAGGTACTGCAACTTGTTGCGCTGGATCTTTTCGGTTTCGGTCTTGGGGATGGCCGCCACGAACTCAATGTAGCGAGGCAGCATGAAGCGCGCCAGCCGCTCGGCCAGAAAGGCCTGCACTGACGCCGGGTCCATCGTGTGCTGGGCCACGATGACGGCCTTGATCTCGTCGCCCGTCACCGGGTCTGGCACGGCCACCACCGCACAGTCGCAGACCGAGCACATGCGGCGCAGGGTGGTCTCGATCTCCACCGGCGAGATCATTTCGCCGCTCTTGCGGATTAGCTCTTTCTGGCGCCCGAGGTAGTAGAGGAAACCACTCTCGTCCAGGCAGCCGAGGTCGCCGCTGTGGAACCACAGGTTGCGGCTGGCCTCCAGCATCTGCTCGGGCTTCTTGTAGTAACCGAGCAGGATGGTGTCGGGGTCGCGCGGTCGCACCACGATCTCGCCCGGCTGGCCGGCGGGCACCGGCCGGTCGTCGGCATCGACGATGCGCAGCTCGAGGTCGGGGCGCGGCTTGCCGCAGCTGCCGAAGCGGTGGTCATCGACGGTGTTAGCGGTGGCCCAGCCGCCGACCTCAGTCATGCCGTAGGCCTCGTGCACACGGATGCCGAAACGCGCTTCCACGGCCTGCCACACCGGGCGGGGCGCGCCACCGCCGAAGAAGAAGCGTATGCCGTGGTCGCGTCGCTCGCCCTCCTGCCGCGCCACCAGGATGGACAGCACTGTGCCGACAAAGGTGCAGCCAGTGGCGCGCAGGCGGATGGCGTCGTCGAAGAAGCTCGAGGCCGAAAAGCGCGGCAGCAACAGGAGCGCAGCACCGGCGGTGAGCACCGACATCACGCCGTACATTTGCGGATTGACATGGAATAGTGGCAGGAAGACCAAGACCCGGTCATTGCGCGTGAGACGCAGCGCTTGCACCGTGGCGCGGCCCGTGGCCATGTACGCGGTGTGGCAGTTGACCACACCCTTGGGCAGCCCCGTGGTGCCCGAGGTGTACATGATAGTGCAGGGCGCGCTGGCCGGCACCACCACCGGCTCGGCCTCGGCCAGCCCGTCCAGGCTGTTCAGGAAGGCCTCGTCGCTGTCGATTAGCAGCCGCGGCAACGCTGCCTGCCGCGCGTCCAGTTGGACCGCGCGGCTGTCCTCCCATTCTCGGTCGACCACCAGCACGCGCGCGTCGCACTGATCGACCGAGTAACGCAGGCCGTCGGCGATGAGCTGGTTGTTCAGCGTGACGGCCACTGCACCACGCAGGCCGATGCCCAGCCAGGCGATGACGAACGCCGCACCGTTGCCGGCCAGCATCGCGACGTGATCGCCTTGGCCGATGCCCTGCCCGGCCAGTCGCGTGGCAAAGCGCCGCGCGGCGGTCTGGATCGCGGCATAGCTGTACTCGCGTTCGAGCGTGACGATGAAGGGGGCCTCAGGCCGTTCGGCGGCCTGACGGGCCAGCAGGTCGGTGATCATGGTGTGGCCGCGGCCTTGGCACCGCGCATGAGGTACTTGCCGATCGTGTTCTTGAGGATCTCGGTCGAGCCGCCGGCGATCTCATAGGTCTTGGCGTCGCGCAGGTAGCGGCCAAAGGGCGAGTTCACCATGGTGCCGTGTGCACCGCAAACCTGCACCGCCATCGACGCGGTGCGCGTGGCGACCTGCGCGGCGCGTAGCTTGGCCTCGCTGCCGTAGCGGTCGATGTCGTCGTGCGTGTCCAGCGCTCGCGCCGCATGGAACACCTGCAGCCGCGAGGCGTCGATGTCGGCCAGCGCCTCGGCGAAGTACCACTGGATGCCCTGGAAGCCCAGCACGGTCTGGTCGAACGCGACACGGCGCGCGACGTGGGCATAGGCGGCGTCGAACGCCGCGCGCGCAATGCCGATGCTGATGGCCGCAGCCAGCGTGCGCGAATAGTCAAGCGTAGTCACGGCCTGTCGAACGCCCTTGCCCTCGGTGCCGATGAGGTGATCCAGCGGCACCCGCACGTCCTCCAGCCGCAGGTTCATGTGCGGTCCGTTACGCAGGCCGAACGTGGCCGAATTGCGGCCCTCATACACGGTGAGGTGGGGCACGTCGCGCGGCACGGCGAAGGCCGAAACGCCCACCGGAGTCTCGGCCAAGATGACGAAGAACTCGGCCGCCGAGCTGGATGTGATGAAGTGTTTCTCGCCGCGCAGCACCCATTCGTCGCCGTCGCGCGTGGCCTTGGTGTCCAGCGAGCGGATGTCGCTCCCATGCGCCGACTCAGTCAGTGCGTACGACGACAACATGCCTTGGGCGAACCGCGGCAGGTAGCGCTGCTGGAGGCTCTCGCTGCCAAACAGGCGGATGATGGTCTGCGCCTGGAAGATGGTGAGCAGGGACACGCCCAGCGCGGCCGAACCCACCGACACCTCCTCGAACAGCGCCACCGCATACGAGAACTCATGCCCGCCCCCCCCATACTCTGTGGGTAGCGTGATCGAGCTGAAGCCCTGCACCGCCAGTTCGCGCGCCAACTCCACCGGATACACGTCGCGGGCATCGATGTCATCGCCCTGCGGCATCACGCGTTGCTCCACGAATTCGCGCAGCGAATGGGTGTAGGCCTTGTCGGCCATGGCGGGCCAAAGGTTAATAGAGGGCTTGAAAGGCGGGGTTTCGCTGGCGTTATTCATGCTCGCAATAATACATACATGCATTATTGAAGTACATATGGGGTTTACCAGCTGATCGAACGGGCCCGTGCGGCCTACCATCTTCCTCGCTCCCAACCACCTGACTCCATCCATGAGCAAACGCACTGCCGACCCGGAACTGGACATCGAACGGCGCCAGCATGTGGCCATCGTCGAGATGCGCCGCCCGCCGCACAACTACTTCGACCTGCCCTTCCTTACCCGCCTGGCCCAGACCCTGGAGGCGCTGGATCGCGACCCGACCGTGCGCGCCACTGTGCTGTGCGCCCAGGGCGCGGCGTTCAGCGCGGGCGCCAACCTGGTGGACCCGCGCTCGGTGCCCCGGCCCGAGAGCGAAAAGACGGTCAACCCCCTCTACGCGCAGTCCGTGCGGCTGTTCGCGCTGAACAAGCCCATGGTGGCCGCTGTGCACGGGGCTGCGGTGGGTGGCGGCCTGGGGCTGGCGCTGGTCGCTGACTTCCGGGTGAGCTGCGCCGAAGCGCGCTTCTCGGCGAACTTCGCTCGCCTGGGCATCACGCCGGGCTTCGGCCTGACGGCCACGCTGCCCCGGCTGGTCGGCGCACAACGGGCGGCCTCGCTCTTCTACAACGGCCGGCGCATCGGCGGCCAGGAGGCGCTGGACATCGGGCTGGTCGATGCCCTCGCGCCGCAAGCCTCCGTGCGCGAGCAAGCGATTGAGCAGGCGACCGAGATCGCGACCTCCTCGCCTGCTGTGGTGGGCGCGCTGCGCGCGGTGGTTCGCGCCGGTCTGGTCGATGCGGTGCGGCTGGCGGTGGCACGCGAATCGGCACAGCAATACCACCAGTTCATCACCGAGGATTTCCGCGAAGGCGTGGCGGCCATGGCCGAGCGGCGCCCCCCGCGTTTCCAGGGGCACTAGCTGACTCCAACCGACCTCGCGCCGGCACACATAGTCCGGCAGCAGGGCCAAGGCTTGCTGCTCAAAGAGAGCAGCGCCGTGGACGCGACGCTCATTGCCGCGCCGAGTTCGACAAAGAACGATGACGGCAAGCGCGACTCCGAGATGCATGCGAGCAAAAAGGGCAATTAGTGGTACCTTGGCATGAGGCGCTGCAAGGGCTTCGCATTTTTTTCAACAATTAATCCGCCGCCTTGGGCCGTGCAACAATCAAAGGCGGAATCACAATTCGTTTTTATGAACTACACCAGCATTTGCACAACGTCGAGCCGGGGATCAGCGAGACGCAGATGCCCGACGTTATGTCAAAGGGCACGCGAGTGTTGCCAGTCCAATAGATCGAGGCCCATGCCTGCAAAGTAGTCCGCCAATAGCCACCAAAACCGATTACATCCGACATAGTCAATGCCTCCTCGACTAAGACCTGAAATCATCCAAGAACTCCGAAGCCGGCTCCATCCCGGTCACCAGCAAATGATCCCGCGCCCGGGTGCAAGCCACGTAAAGCAAGTGCCGCTCGGTGTCGTAAACCTCTTGCAGGTCCGCATCATCCCCGACAGTTTCAATGGGCTCCTGGAGCGGGATAACTTCATCGTCACAGGCCATCACCACCACGGCGCGAAACTCCAGCCCTTTGGCCAGGTGCATGGTGATGATCGACGCATGCCCGCTGGCGGTTTCAACGTGTTCATCGAGCATCTTGAATGGCAGGCCGGACGCAGTGACCGCGGCCTGAGCCCGTTTCAATTGCGCGGCCGAGCGCACGAAGACACCAAACTCCTGTGGCAAGGCGCCGGCCTTGGACTGTTCGGCCAGCCAGTCACTCACGACCTTGATCTCTTCCTCCTCGGTCTTGAGCACACGGATCAGAGGCGGCGGGCCGTTAAAGACCGACACCTTATCGCTGCGGGTTTCACTGTTGCCGTCCACATCCACCGCCTGGTCGCCGAGTAAACGGTCGGCCTGCTGGCGGATTTGATGGGAGGTACGGTAGTTGATGCGCAGCGTGCGCGACCGGCCGCGAATGTCCACACCCAGCGACTTCCATGAAAACGGCTGCTGGAAGATGCGCTGGCCCAGGTCACCGGCAAAAAACAGTGCATCTGGCCGTTTGGCGCCCAACGCCGCCAGAAAACGCAAGTGCGCCACGCTGAGGTCTTGCGCCTCGTCCACCACGGCGAAGTCAAACGGTGGGTGTTTGCTGCCCGCCAGCGTCGTGGCCAGGCTGGTGAACATACCGGCGTGCGTGATTTGCTTTTGTGCTGCCAATGCACTGCGCACTTCCTCAAAAATGGCCCACAGCACCGCCCGCTGCGGCTCGGGCAGGCGAGTCTTGCGGCCCAGGCGCGTGACATCGCGGTAGTCTTCCCAGCTAGCCAGTTGCCAGGCATCGACGATCTGCTCCCACTCGGTCACCAGAAAATGCAGGCTGAATTTGTGGCCGCCCACGACCTCAGAGGCAACGCTGAGCATCTGCCGCACGGTATCGCGGCTGGTCAGAGTGACGGGGCCCTGCTGGGCCTTGTACAGCCGCTGTCCGATGGTGTTGAGTGACACCACGTCGATGCGCTCTGCCAGGCGCGGCTCGCTGCCGACCAGGCGTTTGAGCTTGGTATGCAGCGCGGTGGCCAGGGTGTCGGAAAACGTGGTGAGTAACACCCGTGCGTCTGGCTGGCTGCGCGCCAGGTGCACCGCACGGTGCAGCGCCACAATGGTCTTTCCGGTGCCTGCTGAGCCTGACACACGGGCTGGACCTGTGTAATCGCGCGCCACCCACTGGCGCTGCTCAGGATGCAGGAAAACGGTCCACTTTTCCCAAGGAAAGTTCAGAGCAGCCTCCAGCTCGGCCACGTTGGTCATGACACGGAAACGGCGCTGCGCATCCGGATGGTCGAACGGGTTGGCCGGGGCCACAGTGGGAGCGGGCACACGGGGCTTGCCACCGGTGGCCAGCTCCAGCAAAGCCTCTGCCGCCTCGGCAGGCAGGTGGTCGGCCAGCGCCAGCAAGGTGTCCTCGGTGGCGGCCTTCACATCGGCCAGCCACTCCACCGGCACCCCATAGCCCAACAGTTCGTCGTCTGGCGAATCGGCAAACAACAACCTGGCGGACGACGTGTCTCGCTTCGGTGCCAAGGGCAGTTGCGCCTGCACATAAACCGGCACGACCACCTGCTGCACGGTCTCGCGCACTTCTACCAGTTGCGCCGCACCTGTAGTGGGGTGCGTCTCCAGCTTGCGCCGGGCAGCCCAGTCGTACGCTTTGTCATGGTGATCCACATAGCAAAGCAGCAGACTAGCCTGCGTCTTGTGCAGGACGATGCGGATGTCGCTACCCGCCCGCACAGACCAAAAATGTTTGTCTTTGGATTGCTCGATGCGGTGCAGGCTCATGCTGGGATGGGCCGGATTCAGCTGCAGGTCAAAGGCAGTGGTCTTTACGGCCTTCTGCTCGTCGCCCGACAGGCGTGTCAGGCTGTCGGTGAAGGTGTCGGCGATGCGAAATTCCATGGCTTGTGTGTTCAACACAGATCCTTGCTGATGTAGTGATCGGTCCAACTGGTCGCGGGCGGTGAGATCAGCCTGGGCATGGGCAAGGCCTTTAACACGCGGCCCAATTCCAGGCGACTCAGGCCATACGCCACGGACAGCCGGTCGTAGTCAACTCGGGCGATGTCATCGACCACCAGATCGTCGGGGGGCGTCATGACGCGTGGCGTCGCGTACAGCCATGAGTAGCTTGAGAAAGCCTTGCTCATGGAGGTGGTCAGCGCCTCGTAGAACTTCATGCGCGCGCCACCGCCGCTGAGAAAAAAAGGAACGCCTGAGAGCGTTTGCTGTGACACGAGGTTGTTTTTCCATGCGCGCCACAGCGTGCTCCCCTGCACCTGCGCCAGTGTCTTGTCGTAAAAGTCATGGTCGGGGCCTGGCACGCCCTTGCGCGCATTCACTTCGATGCCCGCAAAATAATCTACAAATGAGTTGGGGATATTGCCCTGCTGGTCGGTCTGAAACTTGAACTGCAGCAGCTGTTGCGCAAGCCCCGCTGGCGCTGAGGATTCCTGTAGAGAGTAGGTCCACCAGTCCACGCGGTGGCGGTGCAGGTTGCTTACACCGTGGGGCTGGACGACAGAGGTAAAGAACTCAAAATCCCACTTGCCGCCGCGTGCCGGGAATACATGAAAAAGCGACGCATCTACTGTGCCGGCGCCAATGTCCGCCATGAGAAAGATGTTTTGGGCTTTCCTGTCGAAGCTGGTGGAGACCACGAAGCCATAGATCTGTGCGGCGATCTCCGGAATAACCATCACTTCCGCGTCCTGATCCGAACCGGTGTGGGCGAGCGGCTGCCGCAGCAGTCCGACGATGGTGGGTTCATCCACCGGCCCCGTGCGGCCGGCTACTGCCCAGGCCACCGCGCAAAGGTGGGCGAAGGGCTCAAACAGGGTTGAGTCCTGATAGTGCGCAGCTGGAAGCCCAACAGAGAGCTTCCAGAATAGCTGGGTGCGGCGGTAGGTTTGCGCGTGCTGCGTCAGCAGCCAGGCCCTCGCGCGCTGGATTACCAGAGCCAGGAATGCGACGATGCGCACTTGGTTTTCCTGGTCCTGCGGTGCCGCCAGAAACGCGAGCTTCAAGTCGCGGTGGCATTCAGAGCCACCGGCAAGGGCGAACTCGAAGCCTGTCTGGAACAGGCGCGAAGGTAGAAGGTATTTCTCGATGCCCTCCTGATTACCGAAAGGAACCACGAAGGACTTGCCTAGCGCGCTGTCGCCGATGACTGCTTTGACCGAGGATGTGCCGAAGTCCACCCCGAGCGCAATTTCGTTCTGTGCCTGTGCTTCGCCGACCAAGGCCTGCGTCGTGCGGCCTGCCAGCTCCATCTGCAGTGCAAGGGCAATGGCTTTGTCTTCGCCCGCAGTGAGTAGCAGACGGGCTGAAGGCGACACGGTCAGCGGCTTGACCGCCGCAGGAGTTGCAGGGGCCGCTGCAGGTGCTGGCGACGCCGGCTTTCGGGGATGCGGCCGGGCGGGGGGCGGGTAAAGAGTCTTGCTAGAGATCACCAACTCTTGCGTTGGTAGACGACCGCGCACTTGTGTGAGCAGCTTGTCTTGGTCGGGCGGGCGCGATGCTCGCCGTGGCTGAGGGCCGGACCGCTCGTTTGCTGACCGGACTACGGAAACCGGCCCTGCGGCGCTGCGCGGCGGCCGATCAGCTGCAGCCGGTGGACGCGGTGGTTCGGCCTTGGCGAAAGACTGGGTGACATCCGGTCTGCCGGACGCCACTGCTGTCCCGGCCGCCGCACGGGCCAGCTCGAATGCTTCCTTTATTGATTTCGCCATGCTTTCCCTCTCTTGCCGACAAGCATCAACTGATGCGAATCACTCCTGCAGAAACCACACTGGGGTGGGGTGCCAAATCGGTCTTGAGCCGCAGTTGTGCGATCTTTTCGTTCACCCGGTTCGTCTCTTTCTGGAGACGACCCCGCACCGCAGGGATCAGGCCCCGCCGCCGGGGATTGCTCGATGCTTCGTGCCTGTGAATCTGCTCCTTTGCCTGCTGGCTTTTCTTCGCAAGATGCCGCTCCAGCAAGCCCACCATCAGGCGGACACGGTCTGCGTCCTCACGCTGCTGGGCCTCAACAAAATGGCGAAAGCGCTCATCCAACTCTGTGCGGCACTCGTCTTGCAAGGCAGCGGCACGGTCCGGGTCAATCTGGTCTGCGGCGCCCAGCCAATCGCTGCCCTTGAGGGCGGCAGTGTTGACCAGTTGTTCAGCCTGGTTGCCATCTAGAAGCCCGTCCTGGTCCAGCGACCTGACGATGTACTCAAGGCGCTCGATCTCACGCGAACCCGAAACCGACCAGCGCATCACCACATACACATAAGCTCCGCGCGGGAACTTGGGCAGGTGGGTCTGGTGCAACTCCAGCGCAGCCACAGGGTGGTAGCTCAACTCGCTGCCCGCTAGGCGAAGCTGCTCCCCGACGAAGCGCACCAGGGGGTGGTCCTGGCCCACGATCTCCACGCCGGGCGGGGCTTTGCCCTTGCGGTTGTCAAAGCGCAGCAGCAGCGGGGCGCTCGCCTGCAGCGTCGTGCGGCCCTGCAGGCGCTGGGCCTGGATGAAATCTGCAAACCTGACGCGCGCATCGGTGGCCAGCTCCATGCGGTACAGCAGGCTGTCGTCGTGCTGTGCGACCAATCTTGTGCCAGGGTAAGCGCGCAGGAAAAAATCGCGCACGTAGGCCAGCAAGTCCTCTCCGCGGATGTAGCGCCCGACTTCGTCGGCTGCGCGCACCTTGTTCTGAATGTATTCACCGTGGGCAATAAGGTTGGCGGCCTCGGATTCGAGCTGCACCTCCCGACGCTGCTTGTTCTCGATGGCCACCGCAGACGAGTCGATGCGCCTGTTCATCTGCTCGGGCGTCAACCTGTGCGAGAGCAGCTCATATGCCAGCTTGCGCATTTCTTCACCCAGCACGGCCTCCATGCTGCCCAGCGCCTGCCGGAAGGCGCCGAGTCGCTCCAGCAACCGTTCGTATACCCGGTCGTCGATGGAGTCTTCGTACACCAGGTTCCAGATGAGGATCTGCTCTTCCTGCTGGCCGATGCGGTCGATCCGTCCGATGCGCTGCTCGATCTTGGCCGGATTCCACGGCAGGTCGTAATTGATGAGAAGGCTGGAGAACTGCAGGTCCACCCCTTCAGAAGCCACCTCGGAGGACAGCAAGATGTGAGGCCCGTCGGGTCGCTCAAAGTGCTCCAAGGCCTGCTGCTTGTCCATGCCACCGTGCAGCACCACCGCCTGGACCCCGCCGCGCGCCAGCCTGCGCTGCAGGTAATACAGCGTGGCGCGGTAGAAGGAGAACAGCACCACCTTTTTGCCCGGGTGCTGCCGCCAGTACTCGGCCAGATGGCGTTGCAACAGCTCAAACTTGCTGTCGTTAGTGGCCAGAGCTTGCGCATCACCCACCTCGTAGGCAATGGCCCTGAGTTTGTTGAGCAGGGTTCCGCCGGGACGGCGAGCATGATCTTCGATGTCTGCATCGAGCTCTGCTGCAGCCTCGCCAAACGCCTGCTGCTCCTCGGCCGTGTCGAGCCGTGCCTTCCAGCCTTCGCAGGCGGCGGCCATGGAGCTGGCCATCTGGCGCTGCGGAATAGTGAGCAAAAAGCCCTCGGAGATGTCAAGCTCTTCGCACAGGTCCTGCACCGCCGCAGTGACCTGGTGGTAGAAGCTTTCCTCGATGGCAGACATGCGCGCCTTGAGCACCACGGGCAGGCGTTCCACGCGGTTGATTTGCACGTCGCGCTTGAGGGTGCGCGTGACGACCTTGCTCAGCGGGTTGACGCGGTCTAACTGGTCGGCAATTTCTGCCCGGCCGCGCGGGCTGGAAAGCTCTGCGTCGCTGGGCGGGTTCTGGCGCAGGTACGTTAACTGTTCGCTGTCCTCGAACCAGCTTAGCGCCTGCGCAGTTGCCACAGCGGAGACAAAGTCCTGTTGGGTGATGGTGGAGCTCAGCACCCGGTCGCGCAAGTCCACGATGGGGGCGTTGGCGCGCAAGGTCCATTCGAACGACTGCTCGTAGGGAAAAGCATCTTCGTCCAGCAAATGCACCAGGTTGAACAGGTCGCGGTTGCGCATCTGGATGGGGGTGGCCGACAGCATGACCATGTGCTGCGCCGCCGGGCGCAGCAGCGCGCCCAAACGGTAGGTCTGGGTGTCCTGGTTGCGCAGGTAGTGGGCCTCGTCGATGATCACCATGTCGAGCAAGGGCTCCTCCCGCTCGGACTCGTCGAGCAGACGCGCCAGGCGTGCTGCTGCCGTGTTGGAGGGCTCGTCCTCGTCGTTCCAGCCGCGCGGCGGGCGAATGCCCTGCAGACTGGCTATGAGGGCGAACTCCTGCTGGGGCTGGCGCTTGACCTCTTCGAGTTGCTGCAGCAACTCGTGTGCGTCCACGATGCTGGCCTTGACGCCGAAGCGGTGGGCCAGCTCGCGCTTCCACTTGTCGCACAGCATGGCGGGGCACACCACCAGCAGGCGGCGCGCATCCTCGCGCGCCTGCAGCTCGGTCCAGATCAGGCCGGCCTCGATGGTCTTGCCCAGGCCGACCTCGTCGGCAATCAGGATGCCGTTGGTGGGCGAGTCCAGAAACTGCAGCACCGGCTTGAACTGGTAGGCCAGGAACTCCGTGTTGGTGGAATTCATGCTGTAGATCAGGTTGGCCAGCTTGCCGCTGAGCCGGTAGTAGGTAATGGCACCACGCAGGTCGTTGGTGCGGCCATAGCGGCCCTGCTTGATCAGCTCGTAAGGCCCAGGCGCCTTTTTCTCCACCTTCTCAAGTGTGCCGGGCAAAAAGAACTCTTCGGTTCCGTCCAGAAAGTTCACCAGCACCCGTTGGCGAGCGGGCGGGCCGTCGGTCTCGCGGCCCAGGATGCCAATGCGGCCTGGGTTGGCCTTGAGCCTGACCTTGTCACCTGCCTGCATGCTGCCCCCTTACACCTTGAACACCTTCATCACCTCATCCCCCAGGTGATTGATAATCTTCACCGCGATCCGCCCCGACTTCGGCTTGTCAAACGGGCGTGAGGTGTCGCTGTTCAAGGTGGCCCAGGCTTCCGGGTCAATCTCGGCCTTGAGCGTGGTCTTGAGCGCGCTGTAGGGGTCGTTGGCGCCCAGGAAGTAGGCATGCCGCACGAAGAAGCTCTCTTCGTTGTAGTCGGTGTCGATGAACCAGCAGGCGATGCCGTCGGCACCGTCGCTGATGACTTCGCCGGTCTGGGGCTTGAACACATCCACGCCATTGACCTTGACTTTCAGCATGGCACCGTCCGCTACCGGGTAGGTCTCCTTGCCACCGGCCACCACTTTGAGACTCTTGCCATCCGGGCTCAGGATGTCGATGTCCGGCTCGCCGAAGATGACAAACAGGTTGCCCTTGCCGGTGTTCTTCAGGTCTGCGGCCATGTGCAAGTCGGCGTTCATGCGGGCCTTGAGCACGGGGATGCGGCCCAGCTTGCTGAATTCAGTCGCGTGGGCTTCGTAGTTGAAGGCGCAGGCAATCAGCACGTCAAAGCCCGCATCGCCACACTCGCGGGCGGCTTCGACCAGGTCGCTGCGCTGCACGGTGCCAAATTCGGGGCCAATGAAGATGCCGGCGCGTTTCTCTACATCACCCTCCAGGTAGCGGCCTTCGGCGCACACCGCGCCTTCGCCCGGCCAGGGCGTGAGGGACGTGAAGCTGATGCGATCCGCCTTGTGCGCCTGCTGCACGCCCGCGGTTTTGAGGTTGTCCAGAATCATCTGCGGGAACGACTGGTGGGCTTTGTACTCGGCCACGTTGTCGCTCAGGCTGTCGATGAGCTCGTCGTCTTCGTCCACGCCCAGCATGCGATGCGGGCTGAGCGATTCGACCGTGAACGGGCCGGCCACGCGCACGGCCTTTTTGTTGTCGTACGGTTTGTCGTATAGGTACTCAAACTCGGCCTTGGCGGCAATCGACGCGTCAATCTCCTTTTGCCGGGCAATGCGGGCCTGCCACCAGGCGGTTAAGAGTGTTTTAGGCTCGTAGCCCGCGTCAACCATTCGTGAGGCGCTATCATTTTTGATATTTCCTGCGGTGCTTGCAGTGCCGGGCAACTCGCGGGGAATCTCCCATTCCTGCCAATTGGTTTTGAGCGCGGCGTTCAGCTTCTCGCGCAGCGGCTCCAGCATGGCTTGCCACTTGTCCCAGATCACGTCGATTTCGGCGTTGTTGGCGATGGACTTCAGGGTGATGTGCGGCACGCGCTCATAGACAAAACCGTGGCGGATATTGCCGTGAACTGGCTGGGTGCTGGGAGCCGTGCGTGTGACTTCGGCTTCCTTGATCTGGCCTTCACGCGAATCGGCCAGCAGGTAAAACGGATAACGTGCACCCATGATGCGGGCGCGAGCCAGCGCCAGGGCGACGCGCGAGGTATCGATGGTGATCCAGCGGCGGCCCCATTGCTCGGCGACGGTGGCGGTGGTGCCGCTGCCGCAGGTGGGGTCGAGTACGAGGTCGCCGGGGTCGGTGGCCATGAGGATGCAGCGCTCGATGACCTTTGGTGTTGTCTGAACCACATAAATTTTGTCAGCCGCAAAGCCAGCGATGCCAGTGTCGGTCCAAGTACTATTTACTGGAAAAACTGTGTAATCTTCGAAAAACCGAACGTATCTGAGGCTGTTCCCAACCCGTTCGATTCGACCACCTTTGATCAGCCGCGGAAACGAAGCCTCTTCTGTTTTCCAATACCCTTTCGGGAAATATGCCCCGCCTTCAAACTTGACCTCGTATTTGGTTCCAGGGCTTTGACTCGTGAGGTCGCTAGTTGTGTAGAAACGGCAACCTACTGGCGACGAATTGGAGTCCAGTTTTTCGTTGGGTATTCGTTGGCCCGATTCGTCGATAGCCTTGTTGTACGCAAGCGCTCCCTCCGCCCCCAAAGTCTTGACTTTGAACGGCTGCCGGTACTTGATTTTTGTCCGATCCTTGGCGTACCACAGAACGTAATCCGCGATTGATGCCAACAGGTTGTCTGTTTGACCTGTCGTTTTCGTGAACGTAATCAAGGAGACGAAGTTCTCATCCCCAAACAGCTCATCCATCACCGCACGCACCCGATGCACATTTTCATCGCTTATCTGCACAAAGATCGACCCCGAGTCCGTCAATAAATCCCTCGCCACGGTCAGCCGATCCCGCATATACGTCAAGTACGAATGGATGCCATCGCGCCAGGTGTCCCGAAATGCCTTGACCTGCTCGGGCTCGCGGGTGATGTGGTCCGCCTTACCGTCCGTCACTTTGTTGCTGGTGGTGCTCCACTGAAAATTGCTGTTGAATTTGATGCCATAGGGCGGGTCAAAGTAGATGCACTGCACCTTGCCGCGCAGGCCCTCGCGCTCGGCCAGGCTGGCCATGACCTGCAGGCTGTCGCCCAGAATCATGCGGTTGGTCCAGTTCTGGTCGTGCTGGTAGAACTCGGTTTTGTCCGCGCCCTTGGGGATGCCGTTGAAGTCCGAGAACAAGTCGGCCGTGCTTTGCCCGGCCTCATGCTCGCGCTCGCGGGTGGTGCGCAGCAGGTCATCAATCAGCACCTTGGGGTGGACTTTTTCCTGGATGTAGAGGGGAGGCGCGTTGACCACCAGGTCGCTCCAGTCCTGCTCGTCTTTGCCGCGCCAGACCAGTTGCGGGTCCAGGTCGGTATTGCGCGGGTAGCGAATTTGCCGGGGGGCGAGGTGCTCTTGGGTGGCAATGGATTGCTGTTCGACGGACGGAATGTTCTTGCGCTTGGCCTCGTCGTGGGTGAGGGTCTCGACGTGTTTGGTGGTGATTCTTGTAGCCATGCTTACTAGTTCCCCGTCGCTGCCTTGTTTGCAGCGGTCTCTATCAATTGGTTAAATTCGGCGTCGATCTTGGCCTTGAAGTCGGCCTGAATCTGAAACACCTCGGTGAACTCGGCAAACGCCCAGCGGCCATAGCTGCCAAGGTGGTTGACGCCGGGCACCCAGTAGGTGTCCATGGTGGACTTCTTCTCTATGGCGTCCTCACCCCGGTAGCCCTTGATCTCGACCACCAGGTGCAGCGGATCTGCCGCACCATGGCCGTCATCGACCAGCACCACAAAGTCGGGCAGGTATTTGCGCATGGTGGAGCCAAAGCGGTAAGGCACTTCCAGCCCCAGGTTGTGGTTTTTGACGTAGGCCAACACCTTGGGGTGGGATTCGGCCACGCGGCAGAATTCGCCCTCCCAGTCGCTGTCGAGAATGACCCAATTCAGGTGACTCTTGGGCGGCGGTCCGCTCGTGTCCCAGCGGTCGGTCTTGGACGTGTTAAACCGGACGTTCATCGTGGAGCCGGTGGGGTTGTAGGCATCGAGCAGCGCCTTGATGGGGCGCTCGCCCAAAAACTGGCGCGTGATGGCGGCGGTGATCTTGTTGCAGGCCATGTCGGCCAGTTCCTGGTACATCAGCAGCGCGGGGTAGGTGTCACCCTTGCAGACCAGGTATTTGGGGTTGCCGCCGTCATCGACCACGTCCAGCCATTCCTTGACGATGCGCTTGAGCTGACCGAACAGGTGCAGCTTGGGGGCTTCGCCGGGGTCGCGCCACTTGGTGTACAGCAGGCGCTGGGTGAGCTGAAACAGCAGCGTGCTGGGGCGCATGTCACCCAGGTGCTTGAGGCTCATGTCGGCACCTTCGCCGATGATGCCGAAGTTGCTGGTGATGGACGGGCCGACCAGCGCGGGGCTGAGGGTCAGGATGGACTCGTCGTTGAAGCTGGCACTGAGGCGTTCTTCGGGCAGCTCGACGCGGTAGCCTTCGACACGGGGGAACTGGATTTCAAGCGCATCCCGCTCGGGGCGCATGGCTTTGACCTGCACCGTCTCGCGGGGCGGCTGGGGTGGGCCAATGACCGGCTTGGCGGTGAAGTTGAAGGGGATGCCAAACACGTCGGCGTATTCGACGTTGAACAAGCCCTCTTCGTTCAGCTCGTAGGACTGGCGACGCAGCGCGCGGCCAATGACCTGCTCACACAGCAACTGGGTGCCAAAGGCGCGAATGCCCAGGACGTGGGTGACGGTATTGGCATCCCAGCCCTCGGTCAGCATGGACACCGACACCACGCAGCGGATGCCGCCACCCAGTTGGCCCGCCTTGCCCACGGTATTCATCACTTCGCGCAGCAGTTCCTGGTCGGTGATGTTGTCGCCGGAGCGGGCATCGCCACTGCGCTCGACAATTTCGCGCCGGAAGCGTTCGATCTCATCTGCTGCCATGCCGCGGAAGCTGTCGTCCAGTGCGTCACCGGCCTCAAGCTGTTCGCTGTCGATCAGCAGGGTGTTGGGTCGCGGCAGCGGGTTGCCGGTGGTGTCGTCAAAATTGCGGAACAGGGCCAGGCGGCCGTTTTGAAAGTCCTCGGTGCCGTCATCGTTCTTGCGGTGGAAACCGGAAACGAAGTCGTACACCAGCTTGGAGATGGCGGTGTTCTGGCAGACGATGATGAAGCAGGGCGGCACCTTGATGCCGTAGTCGTCCCACAGCATGTAGGTCTTCTCGTAGTGGCCATAGAGGGCCAGCAGCGCGGTTTGCAGGCGTAGAGGCAGCTTGAGCGGGTCCAGCTCGCCACCCGAGCCGCGGCCCTTTTTGGGCATGTCTTTGCGGATGTGCTCCCACAGGTTGCGAAAGACCGGCATTTCTTCACCGGGAATGTTCTCGGCCACGGGGACGCGCGGCAGTTTGACAATGCCGCACTCGATGGCGTCCATCAGCGAGAAGTCGCTCATGGTCCAGGGGAACAAGGTGCCCTCGGCGTAGCCCGAGCCGCTCAAGAAGAACGGGGTCGCTGACAGGTCCATAACACGGGTCACGCCCAGTTTGCGGTTCACCGCTTCCAGGCCGGAGATCCACAGGCGCGCGGCCTCGTTGTTCTTCTCCGCCTCCTTTTTCTCGTCGCCTTTCAGGTCCTCCTCATCGGCCCCAGTTGGTTTTTCGCGGTAGCAGTGGTGCGCTTCGTCGTTGATGACCATGATGTTTTTCATGCCCATCAGGTCGGGCATGACGCGCTGGAGCATCTGGCCCTCGGTTTCCAGCGTCAAAGGCGCATCACCGGTACGGCCTTGGAGCAATTGGCGGCCGCCCTTGGACAACTCGATGCGCTCGCGCATCTTGAAGGCGTGGTAGTTGGTGATGACGATCTTGGCCCGGCTCATGTCGTCCAGCATGTCGCCGGGCAGCAGTTCGCGGTCTTTGTAGTAGCTGTTGGGGTCGTTGGGCTGCAAGACGCGCAGGCGGTCCTTGATGGTCAGGCCGGGGGCGCAAATCAGAAAGCCGCGCGTGAAGTGCTTGCTGGTCGGGCGGCGCACCGCGTTAATGGTCTGCCAGGCGATCAGCATGGCCATGACGGTGGTCTTGCCCGCGCCGGTCGCCAGCTTCAAGGCCAGGCGCATCAGCTCAGGGTTGGCGTCCTTGTTGGCGCTGGCCAGGTGGTCCAGCAGCAGCTTGCCGTTTTTGGTTTGGGGTGCAACCTCGGTCAACCAGATGGCGGTTTCGGCCGCTTCCACCTGACAGAAGAACGGACGCACGCCGCTGAACGTGTGATGCCGCCAGTGCTGCAGCAGGCGCGCCGTCTCGGGCGTGACCTGCCACTGGCCGGAGTTGGGCAAGGCCCGCCACGCATCGACGCTTTGGCGCACCTGGTTGATGATGGAGGTGGGGTCGTACTGCTGGGCTGCGGTGGAGAGGCTTTGGCCCTCGTCAAACACCATCTCGTCTTGCTGGGCGGCCTTCTTGCGCTTCTTCGGCTTGGGGATGGGGGTGATGAACTCGGCGCGCCTTCGGCTCTCCAGAATTTGCTGGGTGGGTTGACCGTCAGCGTCCAGCTCCCAATGCCGCTGCGGGCAGTCGTAGGGGGAGTTGAGGATGGGGTGGTCAAAGAAGGGGTTGGACGAAGGCAATTCCATGGGGCTGGCTTTGGGCTGACTCATGTCATTTACGTGATTTTGGTTTGGCTGCCACCGGTGCCTGCTTGTCTTCAATGGGTATGCCCACGCGTGCGCAATGCTCCCGGATCATCACCGCAACCATGTTGGCGATGGATCGGTGGTCGCGGTCGGCGGCAATGCATAGCGCTTCTTTGATGTTGGGCTCGATACGAAAGGTCAATGTGGTGGTCTTGGTGGTAGCCATATTCTTCCTCCAACGACGTTTTGACTGTAGATATACTGCAATGTACAGCAAAGTTCAGAGTCGTCCGATGGCGTGGGCACCACGCCTTTTCAGAGCCCAGCAGGGAGAAAACCGTGGTACGTCATTACTCAACCAGAGACTTTTTTCGGCAGATGCCCAACGGACTGATTGCTGGGAAGCGATTCAAGGCATGAGCACATTCGACGCGCTCACCCTGGCACTTAAAGACTGGTTCGACACCCCACTTTGCGACCTACCCGAGACACTGCGCCACCGGGTCGAACAGGAGTTTTTCCCGATGCCATGGGAAAAACTGTCTGCTGACCAGCGCCGCAGTGTTGCGCTTCAAATGGATTACCAGCGGGACCCCGCCACCGAGCAGGATCAAAAGTTTTGGTGGGATTTCCTCGAGCAGGTTGATGGCATCAAAAAGCGGATCGCAGAGTGGGAGGTGGTTGCCACCCCGACCGCCGCTGAGCTGGCGACAAAGGCGGTCCGACTGGCGGAGCTCAAACAAGAGCTGACCCGCATGGAGGCACACCCAACGAAGCGGCCGTCGGATAGCACGTACACGCAAGCCATTGAAGACACGAGCGAAGTAAAGGAAAACCGAGGGTCTACCGTGCAACGGGATGCACGCAAACTTCGCACACAGGCGTTGTACAAGCAATGGCAAAAAGCGCATCGGGCATTAATTAAGACACATCCGAATATGTCGGATCTTTGGTATTCGCAACGGATCGCCAAGACGGAAATCGCGAAAAAACGCAGTGCCGAGACCATAAGAAAGCACATGAAGCCGTGAAATAGTTGGGCGAAAACTTTTCGCCCAATTCGCCCAGCTTTTGCACCCAGTCCCGGCTGGTTTTCTCGGGTGCAATCGGATTCAGTTTGATCTCGTCACTGAATTCAAAGACTCGCCCAACGCGACCTATCCCCCATCAGGTTTCCCTCTGAGGTCCATCGGATTTGGAGGATTTGTTTCGCCCAAATCGCCCAAATACAGTTGCGTCTGAGTTCGTTCCTTAACCGTCAAAGAGGCAAAAAAATGACGCACACCATCCTACGCCTGCCCGCTACCAAGTCGCAGTCGGGTTACTCCCGCTCCACGATTTATCTTCGCATCGTACAGGGCTTGTGGACCAAGCAAATCAGCCTCGGGCCAAGGGCAATTGGCTGGCCTGCCAATGAGGTTGCTGCGCTGAACGCAGCACGTATTGCGGGTATGTCGGACGAGCAGATCCGCGAACTCGTCAAGACCTTGCACGCAAAGCGTGGCGAATTGGCAACGATTTGAACGGTCTCCAGCCATGACCTTCGACCGCACCCTACTCCCCGACCCGACGACCTACTTTGAAAATCAAGGCCTGACGCTCAAAGGCCCACGCTCTGCCAAGTGGAAAACCACCTCCTGCACCTTCCACGGTGGCAGCGATTCCATGCGCATCAACACCGCCAACGGCGCCTGGGTCTGCATGGCCTGTGGCGTCAAGGGCGGCGACGTGCTGGCCTACCACATGCAGGCGAACCATCTTGACTTCGTCGAGGCTGCTAAGGCGCTGGGTGCATGGGCGGACAACGGCCAGCCGACCACGGCCTACAAACCCACGCCGTTGCCCGCCCGGGCCGCGCTCGAGGTCTTGCAGCAAGAGGTCATGCTGGCAGCGGTCGCCGCCGCCAACGTTGCCCGCGGTGTCAGCCTCTCCGATGCCGACCGCACGCGCCTGCTTCAGGCCGCAGGTCGCATCAACCGGATCGTCGAGGTGTTCCATGGCTGACGATCTGAAACGGCAACTGGCGGCGCTGGACGCCGACATCGAACAGCGCCCGGCACCGCGGCCGTTGCCCCCCGAACTCGAGCCTGTGCCGCTGTTCCCGCTGGCAGCTCTACCGAATTCCATTCGCCCCTGGATTCAGGATGTCTCGGATCGCATGGCCTGCCCCCCTGATTTCGTGGCCGTACCCATGCTGGTGGGGCTGTCTTCACTGGCAGCACGCAAGTTGACCATCCGGCCGCAGGAAAAAACCGACTGGGAGGAGCGTGCCAACATCTGGGGCCTGATCATCGGACGCCCCGGCTTGATGAAAAGCCCGGCCCAGTCGGCGGCGCTGTCGCCCCTGCGCGCCATGGAGCTGATGGCCGGCGAGGTCTACCGGGATGCCAGCAAGGACCACGAACACGCGCTCAAGGTCGCAAAAATCCGGCAAAAGGCGCGCGAGACCAACGCCACGGCGGCCCTGCGCAAGAACCCGGACGCCGAGTTTGAACTGGAAAGTGCCGGTGAGCTCGAGCCACCCCGGCACGAACGCTTTATCGTCAACAACCTGACCTACGAGTCGGCCGGCGCCATTTTGGCGGACAACCCGGGTGGCATCTTGCTCGAGCGTGACGAGATCGCCAGCCTGCTGCGCAACCTGGCCCAGGATGATCAGGCCGAGGCCCGGGGCTTCTATCTGCAGAGTTGGGCGGGCGGGCCCTACCTGTTCGACCGGATTGGTCGCGGGCATATTCGCATCGATGACCTGCGCGTCAGCATGATCGGCGGCATCCAGCCCGGGCCGCTGTCTCGGCTGATCCGAGACGCCCACCGTCACGGCTCGGACGGCTTGTTGGAACGCTTCCTGATCGCCTGGCCGGATGACCCGGGCACCTGGCGCGAGGTCGATCGCTGGCCGGATAGCAAAGCCAAGCTGGCCGCCAAAGAGGCCTTTGAACGGATTCAGCACCTGGACACGATCCAGGTAGGTGGTGATCACTCTCCGCTGGATGGCAACGGCCTGCCATTTCTGCGCTTGGCGCCCGATGCCCGGAGCTTGTTTGTGGAGTGGCGCACCGACCTGGAGAGCCGGTTGCGTGGCGCCAGTGGCGGCGCCTTGCTGGAGTCGGCCCTGTCCAAATTCCGCAAGCATGTGCCGGCGCTCGCCTTGACGATCCATCTGGCGGCCGGCAAGAGCGGTGCCGTGAATCTGACGTCGCTGGCCCAGGCGCTGGAGCTGGCCGACTATTTCATGGCCCATGCCACACGGGCCTACGCCAGCGGCATACGCCCCACGGTGAAGGCCGCCAAGGGGATTCTTGCCAGGGTCAAGTCTGGTGCGCTGGAAGTGCCGTTCACGGCCCGCAAGGTATATCGGTCCGGCTGGGAGGGCCTGGGCGATCGGGAGACGGTGGAGGCCGGGCTCGACATCCTGCTGGAGTACGGTTGGCTGATCGACGCCGTTTACGCCGATGGCGGGCGCCCGACCACGCTGTATAGCTTGAGACCGGGAGCCCAGCCATGACCCGGTGGATGGATCGGGCCGCCGAGATTTGCGGCAATGCGCCGGACCTGGCGACCGACAGAACCGACAGAAGTGGCGTACATCTCGACAACCAGAGCGACAACCAGAGGCTTTCGTCGGTTCTGTCAGTGCTCCGGCCCAGCCCATCCACGCAAATGACGGAGCTTGTGTCGGGTCTGTCAGTCCCCGAGCGGGGCCCGCTTGAAGAATCAAGGGCGCCGATATCGACAGACTGGTACTGCCGAGGCTGTGGGTGGACCGAAGCCGAGACTCAGACATTCTTGGTGCGTCAGGCGCATCTCAAACGGTTGCACTTGCCCGACGATCAAACCGAGGCGCTGGCCGACTCACTGGTGGCGCGCGACCGCGACGGAGACGACCGCCGCCTGTGCATCGAGTGCGCCCACTGCCGACCCGGCCCTCGCTGCAGCCGTGGGCTGGCCATGCTGGACGTCCTGCAGCGCTGTGACAACTTTGCCATCGATCGCAGCCTGGCAGATCTTAGCCAATGCCCTGCTGCAATGGCTGAACCCATTGAATTTCAGCCTGACGAGGACCCCCATGACTAATCGGAAAATCCCCTCCACCGCGCTCGCCCCGGCGGCGCCAGCCGCGAAGAACGAGCCGGTGAACCCCAATACCGACGCAGCCGGGTTGATCACTGGCAGTGCGCTTGCCGGGCTGATGATCATCAGCGCGTACGCCAAATCGTCAGTCAGCGAGGTTGAAGTCTTGACCAAGCTGCGGCAACAGGCCCAGGCCATCCAGCAGGGCGACATGAGTCAGGTCGAGGCCATGCTAATCAATCAGGCCGTGGCACTGCAGACGATGTTCGTTGACCTGGCGCTCCGCGGGCGAGATCAAAAGCAGATTCAAGCCGCGCAGGGCCTGACCCAGCTGGCCCTGCGTGCCCAGGCTGGCAGCAGAGCCACCCTGCAGGCCCTGGCTGAAGTCAGGAACCCGCGGCAAGTCGCCTTCGTGCGCCAGACCAATGTGGCTCAGACGCAGCAGGTCAACAACGGGGCGTCGCCTACCTCGCGCGGGAGAAAGCTCAAAAACATGCCAAACGAACTAATAGTGGAGGTGCCGCATGGCCGCAAGAAAATGGACATCCGAGCAAAGGCAGCGCCAGGCCGAGCGGATCCGGCAATGGGCGCCGTGGACGCGATCGACCGGTCCGCAAAGCGTGGTCGGTAAGCGCAAGGCATCTCGCAATGCCAGCAAAGGCGGGTTCCGCCCCAGGCTGCGGGCCCTTGCCAAGGGGCTGAGCGAGCTGCTTCGCAGCCAAAGGGAATTGCTTCGGTAATTGCTCCGCGCGGCAGTCCGCGCCGGGAGGGTGGTTGGCGTCCCAACCGGATACGGACTCCGGCGCAGTGGACGATCAGTCCATTTTGAGAGGATGAAGGTCCCGGGCAGCGACTTGATCAGGAGTGCGTGATAAAAATTCCGAAGCTCACTAGTGAACTATAGGGCGAGATTCGCACCAAGCTGGACTGCAGCGACAGCTACATCGATCGATGTAGCAAGCGCTTTGAAAGTGACCGCCTGGCCGGCCTGTTCGCTCGCCACGCCGGGCGCGAGCGCTACAAGGTGACCAATCGCCTTGTGGCGCGGGTGCTGGCTCACACCACCAAGCACAAGCCGGCTGACGGCTCCACGCACTGGTCCTCGCGCAAGCTGGCAGGCGAGCTGGGCGGCGACATCTCGCACATGACCGTGGCGCGTATCTGGGCCAAGCACGGCATCAAGCCGCACCTGCTCGAAGGCTATCTGACCTCCAACGATCCGGACTTCGAGACCAAGGCGGCCGATGTGATCGGGCTGTACCTGAACCCACCGCAGAACGCGGTGGTGTTCAGCGTCGATGAGAAGACGGCGATTCAGGCGCTGGATCGTCTAGACCCGGTGCTGCCACTGTCGCCGGGCCGCGCGCAGCGTCACGGCTTTGAATATTTCCGCCACGGCACGCTGTCGCTTTACGCTGCCTTCAACACCAAGACCGGCGAGGTGCTGGGCAAGACGGCAACCCGGCATACCTCGGCCGAATTCGTGGCGTTCCTTACCGACATCGTGGCTAACCAACCTGGGGACAAAGAGATTCACGTCATCGCCGACAACCTCTCTGCTCACAAGACAAAGCATGTTGACGAGTTCCTGGCTACTCACTGCAACGTTCATATGCACTTCACCCCGACGTACTCGTCGTGGCTCAACTAAGTGGAGTTGTGGTTTGCCAAGATCGAGCGCGATGTCATCGTCCGCGGTGTGTTCACGTCCTTGCCTGATCTCAAGAGAAAACTCATACGGTACATCCGTCAATACAACGAACAGGCCAAACCCGTCAAATGGAAGTACTGTGATCCGTCACGGCGCATTACTCCCGATTCAATTGTTACGGTCCACTAGCCCTACTTGGGTGGAAGCTTCTTCCCTGCGGGAGGGATGAGCACCCCAATGGCGCGGTCCGTTGGCGTGCTCGCCGAACATTCGGGTTTGCTCGCACATTGGATGTTAATGACTCAGCTGTATGTAGGAGAACCAGCGCAGCCTGGAGGGCGCAACGCCCGATATCATCAACAGGCTAGGGGCCAATCCGATTCCGGTTTGTCCGGCTCGCGCGGGAAGCGCCTTGACTCACCTGAGCGAACGGAAAAGCTCCACCTCGATAGGGCGCTGTTCGGTTCCTCGGAAGACCTCATGGACGAGGCCGCTTCTTTGTGCGAGCACATGCGAGACATGGAGCAAGCCTGCGAACAGGTGGATGCGCAGACCGCCGAGTTCTGACTCGAGCTAATCCCGACTCGCGACGCTGCGACGCACCTCGGACGGGCCCATCCCGTAACTCTTTCGGAATGCCTTGATGAAGCTGCTGCGGCTGGCGTAACCGACATTGCGGGCGACGAGTTCAACTGCCATGTCGCCGGCCTTGAGCTGGTGCATCGCTTGCCGCAGCCGGAGCTCGCGAAGGACCTGCATCGGTGACTTGCCGATGGCCCCGGTGAATCGAGCGGCGAAGGCAGATCGGCTGAGGCAAGCCAACTGCGCAAGAGTATGCAGAGAGTGGTTGTCGCCAGGACGCATGGCCATTGCGGCAAACGCTCGCGCGACCAGTGGGTCACTGAGCACCGAGAAGCGCTCCACCCATGCGTTCATGGAGACGAGCGAGCGGCGCAAAAGCAAGACGATGACTTGCTTTAGCAGGGCAGCGCTCATTGCACCGCTGCCAATTTCCTGTGCCACGAGTTCGCCGAGTGCCCCCTGAAGCTTGGTGTCGACTTGATCGTCGACGTTGAACTGTTCGACGATGGGTTCAGTCAAACCGCCGAAGAGGTCTGTGGAGGCGCCGTAAGTCGCGTGGAAGTACCCGCACACCAGTATGAGCGAGGGATCTCCATCCCCTGCCACCCGGCGCATGCTGACCGCCGATGCCGTTCGCGGTTCTCCCTTGACCGAACGCAGGCCTGTGAAGCCGTTGCTGCCTTCCACCTCGATTCGGAACGGTGAATTCGGCGGAACAACGATCAGTGTGTGGGGCATCAAAGGCACGGGTTCGCGCTTCCCAATGACGGCGCGACCCGTACCAACGATGTTGTAGTGAATTCCCGGCGCATTCACGCCGCCCAACTCCAGGCTGTAGCCCATACTCACCAGGCATTCCGAAAGTCCGACGAAGGTGACATCGAGAGTCGCCAGCAAGCTCTCGAGATCCCCCGGCGAAATGCGTAATACCGGTCCTTCGTTCAAGCTGCTGACTCCCACGTGAATCCTTGCCGAAGCGGCACGTTTCGAACTGCGATTGTACGAAAACCGTCGGCGTCATCGACAAGCTGTTCCGTGGTCAATTGGTCCACCCCCCAATGAGCGAGCCACTTCAGGTTTCTTTGCTCCATTTGCCGGACGGCCGAACACCGTGGCATATTGACCCTGCGGGGTCATCCGAAAACAATGGTAGGGCGACACGGTAGCTGTCGCCCGTATGACCCGCGCAGGGACATCAGGTGGATTGACTGCCGTTCAGGCAAGGACTCAACATAGGAGGTGGACGATGAAGGCGATCATAGTAACGGACCAGGCGGCGGAAGCGGCCGGGATGAAGCTGGTGGAGCGGCCCGAGCCCCGGGCAGCGATAAACGATGTCGTCGTTCAGGTTTATGCGTCGGGATTCGTCGGGACTGAGTTGGCGTGGCCCTCGACCTGGACCGATCGCATCGGCCGCGATCGGACACCGACGATCCCCGGCCACGAGCTGTCCGGAGTGGTCACCGCGCTCGGCTACGGCACGACCGGGCTGTCGATCGGACAGCGGGTATTCGGCCTCGCCGACTGGTATCGCGACGGCACCTTGGCCGAGTCTGTGGCGATCGAGGCGCGCAACCTCGCGCCACTGCCGGGCGACGTCGACTTCACGGTGGGCGCGAGCCTGCCAATCTCGGGCCTCACTGCGTTGCAGGGCCTCTTCGAGCACGGCCACCTTCGGGCGGGCCAGAGCGTAATCGCGCACGGCGCGGCCGGCGCCGTCGGGTCGATGGTGACGCAACTCGCACGAGAGGCCGGCGCCCACGTCATCGGCACTGGACGCGCCGCCGACCGTCAGAAGGCGCTCGACTTCGGCGCGCAGGAGTTTGTCGACCTCGACAACGACACGCTGGAAGACGTTGGCAACGTCGATCTAGTGTTCGATGTCATCGGCGGCGACATCGGGAAGCGGTCCGCGCGCCTGATTCGCGCCGGAGGAACGCTGGTGTCCATCGTCGGGCCGAGCGAGGCACGGCCCGTCGACGGTCTGGCGGTCGACTTCGTTGTCGAGTCCGATCGTGCTCAACTGAGTGAGATCGTCCAGCGGGTGCGGGACGGACGACTGCGGACGAACATCGGCAATGTCTCTACCCTCGACGATGCCGTCGCCGCCTTCAACTCGACCGCGCGACGCGCGGGGAAGACGGTCATCCGCGTTCGTCCGTGAGGACTCCGGGGGGCGAGCGGTTCTGCCCTCCTCGTGGATCATCGTTGCCTATTGAATGCGTAGCGATCGTCTCGGCATGCATCCAGGCAGAGGAAGCTGGGCCAGATATTACTCAGTTGGGTGGAACAAAAGAAGGGATGGCGCGATGCCAAACGTGGCTCCAGTGATCAACCGGGCTCAGTCGGGCAGAACGCTCCGGCTGGCATTCTTATCCGCGGTGGTCTCCCTGGTGGCCTCGTTTGCCGCGTCGGCTGCGCCGATCCCCCTGTACAACATCTACCGGGCGGAGGACGGGTTCACCAACTTCGGCATCTCGATGGCCATCGTCACCTACTCCATTGGGACCATGGCCGGACTGTTGGTGCTGGGACGACTGTCCAATCATCTGGGCCGCCGGATCACCGCGATCGCCAGCCTGGGCCTTCTCCTGCTGGGCTGTCTGCTACTGCTGAACGTGCACGACATCGGCACCCTGCTGGCCAGCCGCGCCTTAATAGGCGTCGGCACCGGGTTGGCCAGCAGCACTCTGACCTCCTACGTTGTCGACGCTGCACCCACCAGACCGGAATGGTTGGCCTCGGTCGCCTCCAGCCAGGGGCCAATGCTCGGCCTCACCGTCGGCGCCATCGCCTCCGGCGCCCTGGTCCAGTTCGGCCCCTGGCCACGCGACCTCATCTTCCTGGTTTGCGTCGGCTTCTTAATACTGTCTGCCGCGCTCATTGCCATCAGCCCGGAAACCGCAACTCCGACGCCGGGCGCTTGGCGATCACTGCGACCCAAAGTCAGCGTACCGGCCCGGGTCAGGCATCTGCTCCCAGTCGCGGCAGCGGTGTTCCTGGCCACCTGGGCGACCGG
The DNA here is from genome assembly GCF_006970865.1 of Rhodoferax sediminis. Lineage (NCBI taxonomy): Bacteria > Pseudomonadati > Pseudomonadota > Betaproteobacteria > Burkholderiales > Comamonadaceae > Rhodoferax > Rhodoferax sediminis. The sequence goes on along the minus strand of NZ_CP035503.1, from coordinate 1,643,894 downwards.
AGCCTTCTACCAAGCGTTCGTCCCTGCGCTTGTCGAAGATCAACTCCACACCCGCAGCCCGCTTATCCTCGGACTGGTGTTCGCCGCCTATATGGCCCCCAGCGTTCTCGGCGCTTCCATCGGCGGCCGCTTCACACCCGCCGTAGCCCAACGCGTCGGCATGATCACCTTCCTGACCGGAATGATCGGCATCATCACAGCGATCAACGCCGGAACACTGGTACTGTTCATCATCGCGACCATCGTCGCCGGCGCCGGCCAAGGCATCGCTATCAGCGCTGCCACCCGCGGACTGCTGCACGGCAGCACCCTAGCCGACCGGGCGCCGATCTTCAGCGCGATCTACCTCCTCTGTTACAGCGGCGCCACCTTCCTCGGCCTCATTTCCGGTGAACTTTCAAACACCTTCTCGCTACCGCAGATCGCCCTCGGATACGGCGGACTTGCCCTCGTCGCTACCCTGTTCACCGTCTTGTGTGCACGCAACCCGCACATCTAGATGAACGGCTGCCTCCGCGCGTCTTGGGCGATGGTCCTGATTCTTGCGCTGCCCGCCTCGGCGCAAACCGTGTACCGCTGCATTGACGAGAAGGGCTCCATCGTGCTGAGCGATACGGTCTGTGCCGGCGATCCCCAGGTAGTCAGCCGTCAGGGCCGAACAGTCTACGCGCCGCGCCCGGCACCGCCGGTCGTGCCGAGCGCTGGCGTCCAGCCCGGGCGGACCAAGGTGCCCGCTGCCGCCGCCCATGTGCGGGCCAAGGCCAAGTCGTGAGCGCCGATCTCACCGCGCTTGCCCGAAACGCGGGGGTCGGAGCTGCTGGGCGTGGGGCTGCACGGTCGGTTGTGCTCGTAGAGAGGCGCACTTTTGCTGCAGTAGCTGCAGCGCCCAAGCTTCGTCAACAGCCCATCTTTCTCTCGAGCCGGCGTCGCCGGACCGAGTCCATCGTACGCAAAGGTCACAATTTTTACGGATCATAACGGTCAGATGAGCTTTCCCCTCTACCAATCCCCCGGAACCATCGTCTTTCTCGACGACGATCTCGGGTACCTCCACATGCTGGCGCTGGCCATGCCGGAGAACTGGCATGTTCGGCTGTTCCAGCGCCCGCAGACCTGCATCAACTATCTACAGCAGGAGCCCCCTTTATGGGAAGCCGATGCGTGGACACAGCAAGAGATGATTGAACAGTGGCGTGCAGGCGGCACACCACTGATATCGCAAATCCTGCGCTATTGGTCGCAGCACAGCCAACGCTATGCCCTGACCCAAGTGTGCATGGTTGACTATTCCATGCCGGCCATGGATGGCATGCAAATGCTGGGCGAGCTGGTGGACTGGCCGGGACTGCGGGTCCTGTTGACGGGCCAGGCGGACGAGCGGATTCCGGTGAAGGCTTTCAACCGCGGCCTGATCGAGCAATTCATTGCTAAAGAAACCCCGGATCTCTCACGCCGCCTGATCGAAATGGTGCAGCGCCTGCAGGCCACCGCCAGCGGGCGACACTCCCAGATCTGGCGGGCCACGTTGACGCAAAGCCAGAATGCCTTGCTGCGGGTGCCGTCGATCGCCCGGGATTTATCCGAGTTCGTGGCCACGCACTGGGTCGAATATGTGGTGATCGGCAAGCCTTTCGGCATTCTGGGCCGCGATGCCAACGGCCGGGTGGGATGGCTCCAGCTCGAACCCTGGAGTGGCCTGGGCGAACTGGCCGAACTCGCCGGGTCCGCCGGGGTCGGCAGCTTGGCCGTGGTGGATATCCGGCAAGGCAAAAAGCTGGCCGATCTCGAGTTGGGGCAAGCACTGGGGCAGACCCCACCGCCCGACCTGAGTCCGGCATTCCCGATCGGGCGCGAAGAGTCGCTGGTGGGTGCGCTCTTTACCGTGGGGATCGAGCACAGCCCGCAACCCAGCAGTTGCTACAACCGCTGGCTGGCCAGCCAGCCCAAGCGATTCGTGCAGACTCGCTAAAGTGCGCCCGCCAGCGGTGGCAGGTCGAACTATTCTTCAAGCGGACGATGATGACTTCCGCGGCAGTTTATGCATCTGGCTCATGATTGGCGATCCGAATGTGTCATGGGAGCGCCTCGGCAGGTCCGGGTACAAAAACATCCGCATGAAAATGCGTCGAAGCCAGTCCGCGGTCACGTACTGCCGCATCGCGCACCGCCGTCACCATGACCGGTGAGCCGCAGCAGTAGATCTCATGTCCGGTCAGATCCGCAAAACTAGCTCGAAGTGCATCGTCCACCCGACCTGCAAAGGCATCACTCGAAGCACCTGTGGAGCCGCCGCTCAGCGCTGGAATAAAACGGAAATCTGGCCACTGCTTTTGCCACCCTTGGACGGCCGCCCGCCAGTACAAGCCCTGCCACTCCCGCGCACCCCAGATCAGCGTGATGGAGCGCTGGATGCGACGCCTGAGCATGTCATCGAGAATGGACTTCACCGGCGCAAAGCCAGTACCCCCTGCCACAAAGATAAGCGGCCCTGTCGATTCCTCGTGTAGGGTGGAGCCCCCGAAGGGTAGCTCGATGCAGACAACAGTGCCCGGTTGCAGTTGCTGCACCTGACCACTGAACCGGCCGCCGGCCACATGGCGAATGTGTAGCGTCACACTGTCGCTTTCGTAGGGCGCGTTGGCCATGGAATAGCAGCGCTTACTGCCGTCATCCAACTCGAGCTGAAGGTACTGTCCGGCGTGGAATTTGGCACGCTGACCCACGGGCAGGCGTAGCTGTAATATCGACACGTCGGGAGCCGCCAGATGGTTTCGGTAGACCTTGGTGATGAAGCGCTTGCGGGCCGATGGATCCTGCCGCTTCCAGGCGGCAGGATGAAGCACCAGATCAGAGGTGGGCGCGGACATGCAATAGAGCACGTCATCGTTCAAGCACACCTCGTTCTGGATGGCTGCACTGCCAACGCCCGTGACCTGCCCCTCGACGACGCCACCAGCACAACTCCCGCACACCCCCTTGCGGCAGGAGTAGGGGAGCTCGATATTGGCTCTCAGCGCGGCATCCAGCACATTCTGACCGGCTTCACAGGTAAACACCACGTCGCTGTCGGCGATGCGGACGGTGTAACTCATATCTGGATCCCTTTTTCCCCTGACAGCAGTGCAATGGTGCGAAGCACCGCTGTCGGGTCGGCGATGCCCCGCCCTGCAATGTCCATGGCGCTACCATGACCCACGCTGGAGAGCAGCGCATCGGCGCCGATACTCAATGCACTTGACGTGTTCGGTGCCAGCAGCTTGACAGGGATATGGCCCTGGTCGTGCAGCATTGCCACATACAGGTCGTGTGCGCGCTTGGACAGCAGCACGTCCGCACCGTGTGGCCCGTCCACAAGCAGGCCCTCAGCGCGCAGCTGCGCAAGTGCTGGTACAACTAATACCCCATCTTCATCGCCAAACAATCCGCCTTCGGACGCATGAGGATTGATGCCGAAGACCCCAACGGAAGGCTGAGTGACGCCCAACAGCGCACAGGCGCGGGCACCTGCGCGCACAGCACGCACCACGCGTTCGGTCGTGATGTGGCTCAGCGCTGAGCGCACGCTCTCGTGCAAGGTGACATGGACGATGCGCAGATCACCCCCCACCAGCAGCAGGAAAACGTCTTCCCTTGGCAGGTCGCAGACACGAGCCACCAGAGAGGGATAGCCGCTGAAATCGATGCCGGCCCTATGAATAGCGGTCTCGTTGTGGGGACAAGCGATCACAGCATTGAAATGACCAGCACGACAGGCAGTCAGCGCTGCCGTGGCCGAAGCGATAGCCGAGGCACCCGCCGCGGCCGTGACGACGCCCGGCTGCGCGTCAGCCTCGGGCACGGCGCCAGCGTCCTCGCAGGCCAATCGTGGCAGCAACGCAGAAAGGCCCAGGGCGACAGCGGTCCTTTCCAGCACCGCTAGCGGCCCGTACACAGTGATTCGAGCGCGCGCGTCTTCGCTGAGTGCTGCGAGTGCCTTCAGGGCAATCTCAGGACCGATACCGTTCGGATCACCTAGGCTCAGCGCCAAGCGGAAAGCCACAGCGCTCACAGGGGCAGCGCGAGCAACGTGTCTGTCACAGTGCTGTCGCACACGACCACGCGTTTGGCTAACAGCAGCCGGCCGCCCAACGTCACGAAGCGATCGTGGTACACACCCGTGGCGAAAAGCAACGTCTCCCCCGTCGCCATGATGCGAGCCACCATAAACGCAGTGCGAGCCACAGCGCTTGTATCATCTGCCGATTCCACATCCGGAACGCCCAGCAGGTGCCGATAACGTTGGCGCTCGTAAATGTTGGCCAGGCGCAGCGATGTGATGCGGTCCTCCAGCATCGCGCGCGAATCAGCGTAGATCAACCCGGTAGGCAGGCCCTCGCGCTCGTTTTCGATATGGGTGACTCGGTAGTGGCAGTTTGGGGTGAAGAAGTTCGGCCAATCCTCCAGCGCGTCACTGTCGATGGCGTTGCCATAGGCCGCATTGAAGGCGCAAATCGCCAATAGATCGATCATGATGGTCTCTCGTGTAGGGAGTGGAGGTTCTGGTGCGGATCACATGCCCATATGTCGGCGATAAGCCTTCCAGAAGCCACGTACCGCAGCTTCGGTCGCGCGACCCTCGCTTGAACTGGTTCCTTCGCCACCCATTTCAACGATCGCTTCCAGATCGTGCGCGCCTGCAATGCCGCGCTGGACGAAACTCCCGACGGCACCATCTTCCATTGAGATGAAACCGGCAGGCCCAACCAGATTGGACTGCTTGATGCGAACGTTACGCTGTTCCGCGGTGTCGTCTGAATAGCCCAGGTAAGTCCAGTTCAAGGTCGTGCGATCTAGGCCGGCCGGCAGCACTTGGCGCACGGCGATGCAGTTTTGGATTTGTTGCAGCACAAAGCCTGGAAATACCGACAGGATCTGCAGCGTAATGCCATCGTTGAATTCGGTAAAGCCGGCCAGCAGACTCGGGTCCTTCAAGCGAATTCGATCATTGTCCGTGCGAAGGCCTTGCTCTTTGTAGGAGGCATCAACCGTTGCAGAATCGGTGATCGAATAGCTCACGTGATTGCCCCCCGATTCATCCACGATCAGACCACCCTTCTGCGATAGCCGGTTTAATTCGAAGGTGGTGAAAAACATGTGCAAAAGGCTGGCATGGTAGCTGTCCTTGACATTTTCAAAGTAGAGTTTCCAGTTGTTGGGCAAAGCCTGCGTAAACCGACCAATCACTTCCACCGGCTTGTGCAGCACACGCTGGATCCGATCGCAGATTTCCTCACCCAAGTATTCCTCGATGTCAGGTACCTCCTCGCCAAAGCTGCCAAACACCAGGCCGCAAAAGGTAGTCACGCGCAACTTGCGCGGGCCATGGTCGGCCTTACAAAAGCCCGGCCCCATTCCTCCTTGTCCCTTCACACCCATCTCGAACGCAACGCCTGTTAAGTCACCTTGGCGGCTGTACGTCCAGGCGTGATAGACACACTGGAAGCTGTCAACTTTGCCGGACTTCTCTAACGCGATCAGCGCGCCGCGGTGGGCGCACCGGTTCTCAAAGGCATAAATCTCGTCGTCGCTATCACGCACGACAACGACCGGGATATTGCCCACAAACGTGGTGCGATAGCTACCGCGCTGCGGTAGCTCGGCATCCAGGCAGAGGTAATTCCAGACGTTGCCGCGGTAGATCTGTACCTGCTCCTGCGCCATCACCTCGGGACTGGTGTAAACGTCGTAAGGCACCCGTGTGAGAGCTGAACTACCCCAATGGATTTGCTGTTCCTGCATGGTGTTTACCCCAACGTGACATGAGCGCTGTTGATGACTTTTTCCCATTTACTGGACTCAGCGCGCATGAACTGGCCGGTCTGTTTTGGCGACCAACCCCGTGGCTCGGCTCCTTGTGCAGTGAACTTCTGTTTCACATCCGGCAACGCGAGCGTTGCGGCTATGGCTTTTTGCATGGAGGATGCGATTGCCATCGGCGTTCCGGGTGGTGCGACGACAGCAAAGAAGGTCACCGCGTTCATGCCAGCAACGTGGGATTCGGCGAACGTGGGTACCTGCGGTAAATCCAGCGAGCGGTGCTCATCGGCCACCGCAAGGATGCGCAACTGGCCGCTTCGGTCGTAGGGTGCGGACGAACTAATGTTGTCGAAAAAGACGTCAACCTGTCCGCTCACCAATGCCGCCAATGCGGGAGCGGTACCCCGGTACGGAATATGGGTCATCCGAGTCCCGGTCAACTTCATGAACAAGTTCGCCGTTAGGTGCGAGGTTGAGCCGTTGCCTTGGGAGGCATAGGTGACCTTACCTGGATGAGCCTTGAGGTAGGCGATGAACTCGGCCACATTCTTTACGGGCAGCTTGCTTCTCACGTCCAGCACGTTGGGAGCCGTCGCCAGCACCGTTACAGGTACCCACTTGGTGGGGTCGAAGGACATTGATTTGTAGAGGTATTGATTGATGGCGATCGGCCCCGGGGGCGACACCAAGAACGTGGTGCCATCCGGGTCGGAGCGGGCCACAAAGTCTGCACCGATATTGCCGCCTGCGCCCGACTTGTTCTCGACCACCACACCGGCAGGGTAAGTCGAGCGCAGCTTCTCCGCGACGATGCGCGGCAGAATGTCGGCCGTACCGCCGGGAGGGAACGGTATGACGAACGTTATGGGTTTGGCCGCATAGGCCAGAGAGGCGCTGGTTAGCAGAATGGCAAACGCGAGCGCGATGCGCCGGTTAAGGAATTGAACCATTGACTTGTCTCCAACAAAATACTCGAAGCTGCGAGTGTGGCGGGCGTAAGATTCAGCGACAAGGAACAATTTCGCCATGCGCAAAAATCCACTCGATTTGCCGAAGAAGACACTGGTTGGAAGCAAGGATTTCGTCACCGCGCTGCAAAAAGGTATGGACGTGCTTACCTGCTTTGGCCGGGGCGTCAGCCGCCCGACCCTGTCTGAGGTCGCGCTTTTGACGGGCACATCACCGGCGTCGGCACGTCGATCTCTGCTGACGCTGCATGCGCTAGGCTACCTTGAAAGCGACGGCAAACACTTCTGGGTAACGCCCAAGGCGTTGCTTGTGGCGCGCTCGTATTTGGCTTCCCGGCCGACACCCTCACTGGCGCAGCCGTTGCTCGATGCTCTTTCAGAGCGCACGCGCGAATCGGCGTCCCTTGGCAAGCTGCTGGGAGATGACGTGATCATCATCGCGCGGTCCACTGCGCGGCGCAGTCTCAGCACCGGTCTGGGCATTGGTTCGCGCCTCCCGGCATACTGTTCAGCGCTGGGGCGCGTGTTGCTGTCCAGCCTGCCGCCGCCAGATGCCGCGCGGCGCATCAACGCGATGCCGAGGCCTCGGCTAACAGTCCACACCGTATGTAGTGCTCGAGCTGTCTGGGCGCTGGTCGAGCGCTGTCGCAGCGAAGGCTACGCCAGCAACGACGGCGAGCTCGAACTTGGTGTACGGTCCATAGCCGTGCCGGTATACGACCGGGAAGGCACGACGGTTGCAGCCATGAGCATCGCGGTTCGGAGCGAGCGCATGGAACAGGCTGAATTTAGCCGCAACTTCCTGCCGGTCTTGCGCAAAGCCAGGGATACGCTGGCGCATCGCCTTTACAAAGAGTAGATGGGCCGGCCCTGACCACATTGCCAGCACCGCAGATACCGAGTCTGCCAACGCCACCATCCTTGCGGCGCTGTGCGTGCGGCATGCGAAGACTTCCACCAGATTACCGCCATGGTCTGCCTCAATGCGGACGCGGGCTCGCGCAGCCGCGAAGAACGAGCCGGTGAATCCCAATACCGACGCAGCCGGGCTGATCGCCGAACGACCCTTCCTGTTGCCCGTTGGACCTGTTTCTCGGGCCTCTTGGCCCGTTTGCCGCCCTCATGGACGCACCTGTGCCATCAGCCTTGATCGGCTGAGGTAGATGTTGGCTAGCGCCAGGGCTGTCAATGCCCGTGTCGCATTCTTGGCCAGGCCGCGGTAGCGCACCTTGCCAAAGCCCCACAGGCGCTTGACCACGCCGAACACGTGCTCCACCCGCGAGCGGATGCGCGACTTGTGGCGGTTCTTCGCTTTGAGTGCCTCGTCCACGATGCCCTTGCGTCGTGTGCGCTGGGTCGTAAAGTCTTTGGCCTTGGGCGCCTTGGCACCAATCAGGGTCTTCTGACTGGCATAGGCCGAGTCACCGTACACGCGCCTCTCCTGCCCATGCAGCAAGTCAGGTAGCGGGTGCTTGTCATGCACGTTGGCGGCTGTGACCACCGCGCTGTGCGCCAGCCCGCTTTGGCTGTCCACGCCAATAGGCAGATTCATGCCAAAGTACCATTGCTGGCCCTTGCGGGTTGCCGCAGTTGATTTTGCTGCGTTGAAGCCGTAACGAGTTAAGGTCGGCCTGCCACCCGCAGCGAGAAAGGGCTGCGGGGATTTAGTCCAGATTGCCGCCCCAGACACTATGTCAAACGCTGCTAACCAGGAGATTGCTATGCCTGTCCGCAATGGTCTTTTTTCCTCAGACGGTCGCAGAGGGTCACCTTGACAAGCTCGCTCATCAAATATCCGATCGAGTCCTTGATGCTTTCGTTGCCAGGGATCCCAACGCGCGCGCGGCGTATGGCCGCTTTGGACGTGGCGATTTGAAGCCGCCATGGGAAGCAATGCAGCCTCGACCGTGACGAGCGCCGTCGTTTTCATCCAGATTTAAGGAAGGCAAGAGTAATGAAGAAGCTGCTGTACCGGGTGGTGCCTCACAACAATGGTGTCGTCTTTGCCACGCCGACGCGGGCCCACTTCATCGGCCGAATCCATCGAGCGATCGAGAACTCAAACACGTGGGGGGAGTTTCGCAAGGCAATGCCCCGCGATGAGTATTCAAAGGTCATCCGGGATACCTTTGATGAAGCTGGCGAACGACGCCCAAAGAGCACCGACGAATTCGACCGTGATGTGGCCGGATATTCTGAGGGCGACTATCCGCTATGGTTGCAATTGGAGCTTGATCACGTCCTGCCCATCGAGATACTCAAGCGCTACGGCCGGCGTACGGATACGTTTGTGAGCGGAACCTATTGGGACCTCCCTCCAGAGTCCTTGCCGGCAATGCTCGCAGAACTGGAGGCCCTGGGGTGGGTGCTCGAATCTGCGCAAGACTTGCCGTTTTTCTAGGCACGACCTGTGGCGCAATCGACGTTCTGCCCCACCACTCTTTTCAACCAATTCAAGATGCCCGCTGGCGTCCCTGCTTTCCAAACATCCTGCGCCGCGCGCCATCGCTGGCATTGGCTTCGCCCATCGTGGCCAGGTGCGTCTGCAGCACCGGGTCGTTGAAGATGGTCTCGCCGCCGCGATAGCCGCCGGCCAGATTCCAGACCAGGCCGCCGCGCAGCTTGCGGAACACCGTGCGGTCGCGCTGGCGCATCTGCGCATCATCGAGAAACCCGCCCAGCGGATCGTCGATGTGCATGTCGGCCCCGGCCTGGTAGATCGTGACATCCACCTGCTGGGCATTGAGATCGCCAATGACCTCGTCCAGCCACAGGAAAAACTCATCCGGGTCGGCGTCACCCTGGAAATACTTGCCGCTCGTGTGATGCACCACACGCTCACGCAGCCAGGGTATACGCGCCAGAATGTCGTCTGTGCCGTTCCCATTGTGAACGTCACAATCCAGGATGCCGACCTTGGCACTAGGGTGCAACTGCAGGTACCTGGCGGCGGCCACCATGAGCCCATTGAACGTACAAAAGCCCCCGCCAAAGTCGTGCCCGGCATGGTGAAAGCCCGAGGTCGGCGAGCACACGGCCAGCGCATCGGTGGGGGCGTACAAGGTGGCGCTCACCAGGCTGCCCGCGGTCCACAGACAAGCCTCGGGCACGCGCGGGTAGCGGTTCCCGAAGCCATTCTCGAGGTCGAGATCGAACACGCCATCGACGTAGTCCCGGTCATGCACCAGGCACAGGTCCTCGCGCGTCACGGGCTGCACCGGCAATCGTGTGATGGAGTAGTAGTGGTGATTCACCAGCGCATTGAAACGCGCCGGCTTGCCCGCGGACGGCGACATCGAGTCAACGTCGGGGATGGACTGTCGTTGATCGTAGAAGATGGGTCCAAGCATAAAACCTCCTGGTTTGATTTGAAATTGAGACTGCGGCGCAGTGGCTACGCATTGGATAGGTTGCGCAGGTCTGGCACCATGCCCACGAGGTGCGGCACCGGCCGATCCATGACGCGGCCTTGCCGCCACGCAACCCCATCCCACAGATAGGCGTACTCGGCCCCGCAGCGACTGCAGGCCGCGGCAAAGGCCGTCAGATTGGCACTCGTGATGGCGGCGACGCCCGTGTCTCCCCGGTCCCGGGCATAAGCCGTGCACCAGTGGCGATGCGCCCGATCCTCGAAGTCATGCGGCTCGCCGATCTGCGGCGCCAGCACCGACAGATCGCCCAACGAGAGCAGGGCGTCGAGCCATGCCGGCGCGGCGTAGTGCCCGGTCAGGATGGGCAAGTGGTGCTGGGGGTAGCCGTCCCAATGCGTATAGATGCTGGTGATGCTGCCATCCGCGTTGCAGCGGCCAAGGCGCGCGCGTGTTCCCATGGAGGTCTCCCTTCGTTGCTTAGAGTTGCTGGATCGAAGACGCGAATGCACCCGAGCGGGCTGGCATCGGCCGGCGCGGGCTCAGTCGCATAGTGCGATCCATTCCCTGTTGGTACGGGTTGTGCTCTCGCTCCCATCCTGGCCTGTGCCCAGAGCCCGCCTTTGCGCCTCTAACTGCCCCGCGCATAGTTGGGCCAGTGCCAGCACTGGCGGCTCCACCAGGCCATTGGCAAAGCCGGAGATTTGCGCAATGTGCACTGGCCGCGAGTGCAGGTTGAACGCCACCGTGGCCAGGCCCCGCTTGGTGCTGCCAGAGCCCAGCGAGCCTCGCAGCGAGACCATCAACCACTCGCCCGAAGCACAGCGCTCGATGTACCGGTCGACGCAGTGGTGCATCTCCTGTCCCTCCTGCCACACCGCCAGGGCGCTGTCCAGGATCACCGGCTGCACCGCGCCGGCGGGCAGCGCCAACTGGTAGGGAATCCTCCACGGAGGGCTGCACGCGAACTCCATCATTTCCTCCTGTTGCGCGCGGTGTACGCAGTGCAGCAGCCCCGCCAGGCCGACGTGCCGCACGAAATCGCCGGGCATGGCGGCCACATGCTTCGACGCCCACCCAAAAATGACGTCGACGTTGTCTTGCAGTTGGACCAGCGTGACTGCATCGGCGCGGTGGGCAAGAACGCCGAGCCGCGCACACAGACCAAACAGGTCGACCAGCCGGGGCAGCATGGTCCGGGCAGGCCCATTGGGATTGCCGCCCAACTGGAGCAGGCCGTGCAGCAGCCAGGACGGCGCCAGGCGTGCCGTACCAAAGGCCCGGGCCAGCGCCAGCAGCTCCACTGCCACTGCGGCCCGCGTGTCCTCATGGAAGTCAAAGTAACTGCAACTGGTCTGAAGCCACTGCGTGCCTTCGCGGCACAACAAGCGCCACAAGGCCGGTTTGAGGTCGTGGCGGCACAGATACGCCTTCATGCGCGCCGTGACCTCGCCAGCGCCGCCCAGCTCGCGCGCGAGCAAGGCATACAGGGGGATGAGCTGGGGGGCCTCACGATCGAGGGTCACATAGTCTTGCCGGTAGGCCACGACGTGGTTGTAGGCATTGAGCCGCAGCGGTAGCACGGGCGCTGGCGCCAGCTGGATGCGCTGGGCGATGTCCAGCAGCGCCGGCTCCAGCGCCAGAACAGTGGCAATGCGCCTGCGCACCCGCGCCTGGACCGAAGGGGTCCACAACAGATCCTGCAGAGCTTGCTGTGCCCACGTCACATAGGTCTGGCACAAGTCGTCCTGCCCGTGATGCCACTGGCGCAGCGTGCGCAGCGCCCCTTGTCGCAGGCCGTCCATCCACAGGGCCTGGTGGGGCACGCCCTGCACGACGACGGATTGATCCTCCAGGCGGACCAAGGCGAGGCGCTCGCACTCATTGAATTGCCACACGTAGACCTGGATCGTGCCGTCGCTGGCAAAGTCAAAGATCGCGGCGCCCAGCACATGAACTCGCCGCTGGCCGGCGCGTAGCTCGAGCTGGGTGGGCTGTGCTAGGCAGCGCAGCAGCACCTTGTGCCAGGCGTTGATCAGAACCGGCGCGTGCACACCGGCCAGCGCCGGCGGGGGCGGACCCACGACGCAGGGCTGGCTCGGAGTGCCCCGCGGGAGCAGCGCCGAAAAGTCGATGGTGGGTTGCAGGGCGGTGAGGGCATTGCCCATTTGATACTGATACATGCTTGTTCTTCCTTTCTTGTCTCTGTGCTGCCAGGCTGGTGACATGGCCGCCAGGTGGTCAATACGCCGCGACGTCACTGGCTTGGGGTTGCCTCGGGCACGAGTCGACCCATCACGCAGCGCGCAGCGGGACTGGCAAATTCCAGACGCACTCCTGCCGTCGCGGCAAGTTGCTTCAGATCACGGTGGAAGGGTCAGCGCTTGAGGCGCATCAGATGGGTCAGATCGAACATGTTTGGCTCCAGTGGTAACACCAGCGTGGCCGCTGAAAACCAGCAGAGCCGCCGCTTTAGCGCTGTACTTGATGAGTCGCCCGGCAAGTGAGGTGGTAAATCCGGCGACGGTCTTGTGACCCGAAAAAACAAAAACCGCTGTGAACAAAGTCCATAGCGGCCGCCCGCTTTAGCAGAATTTATACAACGCCCTGCAAGTTGATCGGTTAAATCGGCGTGGGGGAGAATGTACAAAAAGTTTACTGATTTGTCAATGGTTTTGGACCATGGTGCAGCGTCACTGTTTGAAGTCGCCTGGGTCTATGGACATCACGCCCAGGGCCAGCTAGATGGCGTTGGTGTGAGCCAGCGCGGTGACTCAAGCTCGCGTCACGCAGACCTCAAAAGCAGCCGCGCAACACAGAAACATGCGTGCATTCCAGCAACACGCCAAGCACCAAGTATTCTTGAGGATTGCAGCCAAAATCATGGAATTGCTGGTCACAACATCCGTGAGACTTGCCAATTGATTCCGATAAAAGCCCGAGAATGAAATTCGGTAGAAGTGGCAGTCGGCGGCGCAGCAGCTACAGCGGCAAACCGGAGACCAGTGATTCCATGCCGCGGGACATCCGTCAGATCACCCGCACGGGCTTGCTGGTGCCGGCCAGCAGCTTTAGGCTGGTGAAAGACCGTCAGGTGGCGGGCATCGGCATCCGGGTGGATTTTGAAAGCATGGTGCCTTCCTACTGCATGAAAAGCACCGGCGAAGTGGTCGAGCAGCGGGTGCAGACGCAAACCTCACCCTGCCACCTGGGCGGCCAGCGCCACTGGTTCACCTGCCCACGGTGCAGCAAGCGGGTGGCAGTGCTCTATACGCCAGGCCGGTATTTCGCCTGCCGCCAGTGTGGCGGGCTGGGTTACGCCACGCAGAAAGAAGGCGCTGGCGACCGCGGCCAACAAGCTGCGCAAGCGCATGGGCTGGGAGGCTGGCATCTTGAATGGCGGCGGCGGCAAACCCAAAGGCATGCACTGGACGACCTATCAACAGATCAAAAACCGCCACGACGCGTTGGTGCAAGTCAGCTTGCACGACGTCGGCCGCAAGCTAGGGATCCTGCACAAGTTACTGGAGGGGTAAATCTGTTTCGCAAAATGGGCACTGAGTGCAGTCATCTCGATTGCTGATGATGCCCTTGCGCAACACATCTACATGCAAAATCAGCCCCTAGCCCTCATGGAGATTTCGCAAGCAGTTATCAACTTAATAGCAATTCCTCAGGCTGCCGCACGTTGAAACGCCAACACTTTGCCCATCGTGCAGTTATCCAGATAGTCCGCCCAGTGCTGCATCATCTTGGTCCGCTGCTGGAGGTAGGTCGCATGGTTGTAGGCCGCGCTTACCTCGTTGCGTTCCTGGTGCGCCAATTGCAATTCAATGTGGGCATGGTCAAAGCCCATTTCGTGCAGCAAGGTGGAGGCCACCCCACGGAATCCGTGGCCGGTCATACGCCCCTTGTAGCCCATGCGGTCCAGCGCACCCAAGATGGTGTTGTTGCTCATGGATTTCTCGTGGTCGCGCTCACCGGGAAACAGCAGTGTGCCGCGCCCCGAAACCAGTTGCAGCGTTTGCAGGACGTTCACCGCCTGCGTGGACAGCGGCACGATGTGCGGCGTTTTCATCTTCATGCGCGAAGCGGGAATGTCCCAGCGCCGCGCTTCCAAGTCAAACTCAGCCCAGCGCGCGCCGATCAACTCCGAGGTGCGAACAAAGGTCAGCGCCATCAACTTCATGGCCAGGCGCGTCACCGCAGCACCCGCATAGCCCTCGATATGCCGCAGCAGCTCGGGCAGCTCTTTGGCGCTGATCCGGGCGTAGTTGCCCGCCTTGCGCGATGCCAGCACGTCACTGGGCTTGATGTCGCTGGCTGGGTTGCGTTGGGCCAGGCCATGGGCCACGGCGTACCGGAAAACCTGTCCAGAGGTCTGCAAAGCCCGTTTGGCAATGTCCAAGGCCCCGCGCTTTGAAATTGTCTGCACCATCGCCACCAGCTCATGCGCCTGTATCTCCGACACCGGGCGCGCGCCAATGGCGGGGAACACATCCGCTTTAAGGCGGCGCATCACGTCATCCGCATGCCGCGCACTCTTGGCACCATGCCAGTGATCCCACCAAAGCAACGCCACGGACTGGAAAGAATTTTCAGCGGATGCCTGTTTGGTGATCCTGTCGGTGGCGCGCTGCGCCATGGGGTCGGTGCCGCTGGCCAACAACTTGCGCGCCGCGCCCATGCCATCACGCGCCTGGGCAAGGGAAACGTCTGGGTAAGCCCCCAGCGACATAACCTTCTCTTTGCCCAGGAACCGATACTTCCAGCGCCAGAGCTTGGAGCCAACGGGATTGACGAGCAGGTACAGACCCTTGCCGTCGCTCAGTTTCGCGGGCTTGTCGCCCGGCTTAGCCTTCTTGATAGCGGTATCGGTCAGCGACATAGGGCACTCCAAGGGTTGTTCTTTTGGCGATACCCCCACTTGAATACCCCCATGCCCCCAAAGATACCCCCAACGGGTGCAAGCTGGCAATACCGCCTCTTGGACGCCAAAAAACCAAAAGCCCCGTAAACACTAGGTTTTCGGGGCTTCTGAAGGGCTATGTAGGACACCATAAAACCCATTTCTGGCGGAAACGGAGGGATTCGAACCCTCGATGAGGCTCTACACCCCATACTCCCTTAGCAGGGGAGCACCTTCGGCCACTCGGTCACGTTTCCAGTTCGCAAATTATCTCATGATTGGGCGGATTTTCCGTCGCCGGGCTGATCCAGATCGAAGGTCTTGTGCAGCGCGCGCACGGCCAGCTCCATGTACTTCTCGTCGATCACCACCGAGGTCTTGATCTCGGAGGTGGAAATCATCTGGATGTTGATGCCTTCCTCGGACAGGCAGCGAAACATCTGGCTGGCGATGCCGACGTGGCTGCGCATGCCGATACCGACGATGGAGACCTTGCAGATCTTGGGGTCGCCCTTGATTTCCTGCGCGCCCAAGCCGGGCAGCACCTTGTCCTTGAGCAGGTCGACGGCCCTGGCGAATTCGCTGCGATTCACCGTGAAGCTGAAGTCGGTCTTGCCGTCCTTGCTGATGTTCTGGATGATGACGTCAACCTCGATGTTGGCGTCGGCCACGGCGCCCAGGATCTGGTAGGCGATGCCGGGTTTGTCGGGAACGCCGAGCACGGATATTTTGGCCTCTTCGCGGCTGAACGCGATGCCGGACACGATGGCTTGTTCCATTTGTTCGTCTTCCTCAAAGGTGATCAGGGTGCCGGACTTGGCCTCCTCGTTGATATCGATGTCCCACGGAGTGAAACTGGAGAGCACGCGCAGCGGCACCCTGTACTTGCCGGCAAACTCCACCGAGCGGATCTGCAGCACCTTGGAGCCCAGGCTGGCCATTTCCAGCATTTCCTCGAAGCTCACGGTCTGCAGGCGGCGCGCCTCGGGCACCACGCGCGGGTCGGTGGTGTAGACGCCATCCACGTCGGTAAAGATCAGGCATTCGTCGGCCTTCATGGCGGCGGCCACGGCCACGGCCGAAGTGTCGCTGCCACCCCGGCCCAGTGTGGTGATGTGGCCCTGATCGTCGATGCCCTGGAAGCCGGTCACGATGACCACCCTGCCCGCATCCAGGTCGGCGCGCACGCGCGCGTCGTCGATGGATTCGATGCGCGCCTTGGTATAGGCGCTGTCGGTGCGGATCGGCACCTGCCAGCCGGCGTAGCTGACCGACTCCATGCCCTCGGTCTGCAGGGCAATGGCCAGCAGCGCGCTGGAGGCCTGCTCGCCGGTGGCGGCCAGCATGTCGAGTTCGCGGCTGTAGGCGCCGGTGGGCTTGGCCGGCGCCAATTCTTTTGCCAGCCCGAGCAGGCGATTCGTCTCGCCGCTCATGGCGCTGGGTACCACCACCATCTGGTGGCCTGCGCGCGCCCATTTGGCCACGCGTTTGGCTACATTGCGGATGCGCTCAGTCGAGCCCATCGACGTGCCGCCGTATTTGTGAACGATCAATGCCATTGGAATTTTTTCAGAGCAAAACCTAGGGATTGTACCAATCGAGGCCCGCTCCTTTGCGCTGCACAAATCCGGTCCCCACCTTGATGCGGATCTGATGCCCGCGCGTAGTGCAGGCCGCGATCTGGTCCAGCAATTCGTGCAGCTGCGCGCTGCTGGCCGTGGCGTTGTAGGTAGTTTTGAGCCAGTGCCGCAGCACGTTGGCCTGGCGCGCGCGCGACAGCGTTTGAAGCGCGCGAATGGCCGGCGGATTACCCACCTCGATCAAGTCCTGTGCCGCCACCTCCTGCAGCAGCGCCTGCGCCTGCGCCGCATGCGCCGCGCTGCGCGCAAAGGTCTCGCGGAACTGCGGGAAGGCCGCGTCGAGCGCGGGCAGCAACCGCGCGCGGATGCGGTTGCGCGTGAATTGCTCGTTGGCGTTGCTCGGGTCATCAATGAAGGCGACGCCACGCTCGCGCAGCCAGGCGCGAATCTCCGGGGCAGGCACGCCCAGCAGCGGGCGGTGGTAGGTGATGCCGTCGCGGTCCCAGCGCGCGGGCATCGCACTCAGGCCCGGCAGGCCCGCGCCGCGCGTGAGCGCCAGCAGCAGCGTCTCGACCTGGTCGTCGGCGTGCTGCGCAATTGCTATGTTAGTAATAGCATACTGCGCCCACTCCTCAAGGGCTACAGCCCTGAAAGCCTCATAACGTGCAGTGCGCGCGGCGTCTTCCGGACTTTGCCCTGGCGCATGACGCGCGTGCACGCGCCGCACCACCAGCGGCACCCCGAGTCGTGCGCAAAACGCGATGCAGTGCTGCTCGAATTCATCCGCCGCCGCCTGCAGACCATGGTGAATATGCAGCGCCCTCACCTGCCCCGGCCACTTCTCGGCGCAGGCCAGCAGCAACGCGGTGGAGTCGGCCCCGCCGCTGTAGGCCACACCCAGCGGCAGGCCGGGCGAGAAGGCCCGCATGGCGTCCAGCAGCCGGGTGTTCATGACTTGCTCATGAACGGCAGTGGCTATTTGCTGTCGGCTTTGGTGTCGGTGTAGCGGCCATAGCTTTGCAGCCGGTCGTAGCGCCGGTCCAGCAATTCCTTGACCTTGAGGTCGCTCACCTGGCGGAAGGCATCGCCCAGGGCGCGCCTCAGAAACGCGGCCATCTGCTTGGGGTCGCGGTGCGCCCCGCCCACGGGCTCGTTGACGATTTTGTCGATCAGCCCCAGCGCCTTGAGCCGGTGTGCCGTGATGCCCAGCGCATCGGCCGCCACCTGCGCCTGGCTGGAGTTTTTCCAGAGGATGGAGGCGCAGCCCTCGGGGCTGATCACCGAATAAATCGAGTACTGCAGCATCACCACCTGGTCGCCCACCGAGATCGCCAGCGCGCCGCCGGAGCCGCCCTCGCCGATGATAGTGGTGATGATCGGCACCTCGAGTTGGGCCATCTCGAAGATGTTGCGGCCGATGGCCTCCGACTGGCCGCGCTCTTCGGCGTCGATGCCGGGAAAGGCGCCGGGCGTGTCGACAAAGGTGAACACCGGCAGCTTGAACTTCTCGGCCGTCTTCATCAGGCGCAGCGCCTTGCGGTACCCCTCGGGCTTGCTCATGCCGAAGTTGCGCAGCCCGCGCTCCTTCGTGTCGCGCCCCTTTTGCTGGCCCAGCACCATGCAGGCCGTGCCGTTGAAACGCGCCAGGCCGCCGACGATGGACAGGTCATCCGAGAAGTGCCGGTCGCCATGCAGCTCGATGAAATCCGTGAAGATCTCGCGCACATAGTCCAGCGTGTAGGGCCGCTCGGGGTGACGCGCGATTTTCGTAATCTGCCAGGGCGTCAGGTCCGAGTAGATGTCTTTCGTGAGTTGCTGGCTCTTTTTGCTCAGCTGGTCGATCTCTTCCGAGATATCGACGGCCGACTCGGTCTGCACGTAGCGCAGCTCTTCAATTTTGGTCTCCAACTCGGCAATCGGGTGCTCGAAGTCGAGGAATGTTTTTTTGCCCAACGATGGTTCTCCTTGTTTTCCGCTCAACGTGGAGTTTTACTATTCGGCCGCCTAATATTCAATGGGCAGCGGGTCGAGCGAGCGCCAAATATACCAAGTCGCCACGCTGCAGTATGGCGCCCAGGCGGCGGCCACCTCGCGCACGTCGCTGCGGCTGACCGATTCACCCGAGAAATAATTCTTGCTGATGCCATTGATCAGGCCTATATCGTCCAGCGGCAGGATGTTCGGGCGCATCAAGTGGAAGATCAGGAACATCTCGGCGGTCCAGCGGCCAATGCCGCGGATGGCGACCAGCTCGGCAATGACGGCTTCGTCCTCCCAGTCTTCCCAGGCGCCGGCATGCACGGTGCCCGAATCGAAGTGCAGCGCCAGGTCCACCAGGTACTCCACCTTGCGCGCGCTCAGGCCCGCCGCGCGCATGTCGTCCACCTTGAGCTTGAGCACGTTGCCCGGCGTCATCTTGCGCGGCAGTTTGGCGAAGCGCTCCCACACGGTTTGCGCGGCTTTCACCGAAATCTGCTGGCCCACGATGGAGCGCGCCAGCGTGATGAAGGCCTCACCGCGCGACTGCAGGCGGGCGTCGCCAAATTGCGGGATCAGCCGCTTCATGACCCGGTCTTTTTTGGTGAGGTGCTTGCAGGCGTCTTCCCAGTATTCGGGCATGAGTAGTTCCGCGGACGCCACGGTTGCTATCTTTTTAGAAGCAGGCATCGCAGCACCTTCCTGGGCTACAGGGCCAAAACATGTTCAATCGCATCACTGAGCGGCCTCCCACGTGGTGCCGGTGGGGGAATCCTTGAGCACGATGCCCTGCGCCAGCAAATCGCTGCGGATGCGGTCGGCCTCGGCAAAGTTTCTTGCGACCTTGGCGGCAGCGCGCGCCTCGATCAACGCCTGGATGGCGGTGCCGTCCAGCCCTGCCCCGGCCCCAGCGCCAGCCTGCAAAAACAGGCTCGGCTCGCCCTGCAGCAAACCGATGCAGCCGCCCAGCGCCTTGAGCAAGCTGGCCAATTCGGCCGATTTGGTTTTGTTGACCTCGGTGGCCAGCTCGAACAGCACGGCCACGGCCTCGGGCGTGCCGAAGTCCTCGTCCATCGCGGCCTTGAAGCGCGCCGCGAACGGACTCGCCCAGTTCACGGCCCCCGCCGCCGGGCGCACCAGATCGAGCGCCGTGTACAGGCGCTTGAGCGCGCCGCGTGCATCGTCCAGGTGCGCATCGCTGTAATTGAGCGCACTGCGGTAATGCGCGCGCAGGATGAAAAAGCGCACCGTCTCGGCGTCGTACTTCGCGAGGATTTCGCGGATCGTGAAAAAGTTGCCCAGGCTCTTGGACATCTTCTCGTTGTCGCGGGTCACGAAGCCGTTGTGCATCCACACGCTGGCCAGCGGCTGGCCGGTCGCGCCTTCGCTCTGGGCGATTTCGTTTTCGTGGTGCGGAAACTGCAGGTCGGCGCCGCCGCCATGGATGTCGAAACTCGCCCCCAGCAGCGCACAGCCCATGGCCGAGCATTCGATGTGCCAGCCCGGGCGGCCCACGCCGTAGGCGCTGGGCCATTTGGCGTCGTCCGGTTCGGATGCCTTGGCGCTTTTCCACAGCACAAAATCCAGCGGATCTTCCTTGCCATCGAGCACGGTCACGCGCTCGCCGGCGCGCAGCTCGTCGAGCGACTTGCCCGAGAGCTTGCCGTAGCCGGCGAACTTGCGCACCGCGTAATTGACATCGCCATTGGGCGAGCGATAGGCCAGGGCTTTTTGCTCCAGCGTGGCGATCATCGCAAGCATCTGCGGCACATAGTTGGTCGCGCGCGGCTCGTGCGTCGGGCGCTCGATGCCGAGTGCATCGGCGTCCTGGTGCAGTGCGTCCACCATGCGGTCGGTCAGCGAGCGGATGGTCTCGCCGTTCTCCAGCGCGCGCCGGATGATCTTGTCGTCGATGTCGGTCACGTTGCGCACGTAGGTGACGGCCAGGCCGCTGGCCTTCAGCCAGCGCTGCACCACGTCGAACGCCACCATGGAGCGCGCGTGGCCCAGGTGGCACAGGTCGTACACGGTCATGCCGCACACATACATGCGCACATGGCCGGGCTCCAGCGGTACAAATTCCTCCAAGGCACGCGATAGCGTGTTGTAAATGCGCAGACTCATGAGATCTCGGACGGGTCAGGAAACAGCAACAGAATTTCGCTCTGGTGTTTCGGGCCGGGTGGTGGTTTTGTTCGGCAAGGTCCTGAGGGCGTGAGAGCGAACCCCTCAGATACAATCCTGCGCAGTATATAGCCCCGGTTTGGGCTCGTCACTGCACACTGCCACAGAGGCTTCATGAAGCATATCCCCCGCGCGTTGTCACAGGTTTTGCGCCTTGTCGTCCTGGCGACAATCCTGGGCGCACCAAGCGCCCACGCCGACGACTATGCCGACGTGAACCAGTTGGCGCGCTCGGGCAAACAGACCGAAGCGCTGGCCAAGGCCGATGCGTACCTGGCCACCAACCCGCGCGATCCGCAGATGCGTTTCATCAAGGGCGTGATCCTGACCGATGCGGGCAAGACGGACGACGCCGTCGCCACCTTCACCAAGCTCACGCAGGACTACCCTGAGCTGCCCGAGCCCTACAACAACCTCGCGGTGCTGTATGCCGCCCAGAGCCAGTTCGACAAGGCGCGGGCCGCGCTGGAGATGGCCGTGCGCACCAACCCCAGCTATGCCGTCGCGTATGAAAATCTGGGCGACGTGTACGCGCGGCTGGCGGCCCAGTCCTACGCCAAGGCAGTGCAGCTCGATGCCAGCACCAGCGCCAGCGTCACCCCCAAGCTGACGCTGATCCGCAGCATGTTTTCAAGCGCCGCCAAGGGGCAGAAATCGGCAGCGGCAACCCCGGCGGCAGCGGCCTCGGCACCAGTCGCCGCGGCCTCCGCACCAGCGGCGGCAAAAACCAGCCCCAGCAAAAAACCCTGAAGGAGTGATTGAATGAAATTTTCCGGATTTCCGGTGGCGCGGCGCGCCCTGATGGCGGCAGCGGTTGTCGGTCTGCTGGCAAGCCAGGCCTTGGTCCCGGCACGGGCCGGGGACGCGCCCAGGGTCAAATTCGCCACCAGCGCGGGCGACTTCGTGGTCGAGGTCTATCCCGACAAGGCGCCCAAGACGGTCGCCAACTTTTTGCAGTACGTCAAAGACAAGCACTACGACGGCACGATCTTTCACCGCGTGATCAACAACTTCATGATCCAGGGCGGTGGCTACGACGCCAAGTACGCGGAAAAGCCGACGCGCGCGCCGGTCGTACACGAAGGGCGTGAAGCACTGGCCAGGGGCGGCCCGCGCAACGTGATCGGCACGCTGGCCATGGCGCGCACCAACGACCCCAATTCCGCAACCGCGCAGTTCTTCATCAACGTGCGGGACAATGCGTTTCTGGACCCCTCCGCACAGTCGTATGGCTATACCGTGTTCGGCAAGGTCGTGAGCGGCATGGACGTGATCGACAAGATCAAGGCCACGCCGACCGGCCCCGGCGGCCCGTTCCCCAGTGACGTGCCCAGGACCCCCGTTCTTATCAACTCTGCAACCCTGGTGAAATAAATCATGAGCAACCCCCAAGTCGAACTGCACATCGCCAACTACGGCGTCATCACCCTTGAACTCGATCAGGACAAAGCGCCCAACACGGTCGCGAATTTCCTCGACTATGTGAACAAGGGCCACTACAACAACACGGTGTTTCACCGCGTGATTCCCGGCTTCATGGTGCAAGGCGGCGGTTTCGAGCCCGGCATGAAGGAAAAGAAGAGTGGCACGCCGATCGACAACGAGGCCAACAACGGTCTGAAGAACGACAAGTACACCGTGGCCATGGCACGCACCAATGCGCCGCACTCGGCCACGGCCCAGTTCTTCATCAACGTGGCCGACAACGCCTTCCTGAACCACACCGCGCCCAGCGCGCAGGGTTGGGGCTATGCCGTGTTCGGCAAGGTCGTGGCGGGCACCGAGGTGGTGGACAGAATCAAGGCCGTGCAGACCGGCCGCAAGGGTTTCCACGACGACGTGCCCAACGACGACGTGGTGATCGAGAAGGCCGTCGCGCTGTAATCGAATGGCCCCGACCGTGCCCGCGTTTGTGGAGCTTGCCTCTCCCTTTGATTGGCGCACGGTCGATTTCATCTCCGACCTGCATTTGCAGGCGGCGGACTCCGCGACCTCCGCGGCGTGGCAGCAGTACATGCAAAGCACCGCCGCCAGCGCGGTGTTCATCCTGGGCGATCTGTTCGAAGTGTGGGTCGGCGACGATGCGGCTCTGAATGCTCCGGCCAATCCCGGCGAGGCACCCGGTTTTGAAGCGCTCTGCGCCGATGTGCTGCGCGAGGCCACGCAGCGCCTGCGCGTGTTCTTCATGCACGGCAACCGGGACTTTCTGGTCGGCACGCAGTTCCTCGACGCCTGCCATGTCACCCTGCTCGCCGACCCCACCGTGCTGGCGTTTGCAGGGCAGCGCTGGCTGCTCACACACGGCGACGCGCTGTGCCTGGACGACCTCGACTACATGGCGTTTCGCCGGCAAGTGCGCGGTACCGATTGGCAGCGCGACTTTTTGGCGAAACCGCTGCTTGAGCGCCGCGCCATCGCACGCGCGATACGCGACCAAAGTGAGGCGCGCAAACGCTCCGGCGTGAGTTATGGCGACGTCGATACGCCCGCCGCGCGCCAGTGGCTGCAGGCCGCGCAGGCCGCCGCCCTGATCCACGGCCACACCCACAAGCCGGCTGACCACGACCTGGGCGCGGGCCTGGCGCGCGTGGTGCTGAGCGACTGGGACCTGGTAGCGACACCACCGCGCGCCGAAGTGCTGCGTCTGACGGCAACAGGCCCCTTTGCCGGCCGGCTGCAGCGCGTGGCGCTGGCCTGAGCGCCACATGTGGGCCTGGCTGCGCAGACGCGCGCGCACCATTCCCGAGGCGCTGTGGCAGCGCACCCTGGACCGCTATCCATTTCTGGCCAGCCTCACCGAGCCCGAGCGCGCCCACCTGCGCCGCCTGAGCAGCCGCTTCCTGGCCCAGAAGGAATTTCACGGCACCGAGCGCCTGCACATCAGCGACGAGATCGCGCTCGCCATCGCGGCGCAGGCCTGCCTGCCGGTGCTGCACCTGGACCAGCGCGGCCGGGCCCTGGCCTGGTACAGCGACTTTGTCGGCATCGTGGTTCACCGGCGCGAGGTGCTCGCGCAGCGCGAGACCATGGACCACGACGGCGTGGTGCACCGCTACAGCGAGGTGCTGGCCGGCGAGGCCATGCACAAGGGCCCGGTGATGCTGAACTGGCGCGACGTGGCCCACGCCGGTGCCTCGGCCGCGCACGGCTACAACGTGGTGATCCATGAGTTTATCCACAAGATGGACATGCAAAGCGGCCGGGCGGACGGCTGCCCGCCGCTGCCCGCGGGTTTCATGGGCACGCGCAGCGCCGGCACCGCGCAGCGCCTGTGGCTGGCCACATTGCAGCCGGCGTACCAGGCCTTTCGCGAGCAGGTCATCATGGCCGAACGCTTTGGCGGCGAGCCGCCTTGGCTCAACGCCTATGGCGCCACCTCTCTCGTCGAATTCTTCGCGGTCACCTGCGAAGCCTACTTTGTCAACCGCGCCCGGTTCGAGCTGGAGTTGCCCGCGCTGGTGCCACTGTACGACGCTTTTTTCAACCGTAACGGGCCGCTGCCCTCCTGAATCCAGATCAATAAAAGAGTAACAATTCGTTTTTCTCCGGGGACTTTTCAGTGGCCAGCCGCCGCCATTCGGCACTGGCAGACGGTCCCAGATATTCCAGTCCAAATCAAGCCTTGGCCCAATCAGGCCGGGCGCGAGTGGCTATCAAATCCATAGTCACCCTGCCAGTTGGACCGCCACGCCCGCCGACAGGAATGCGCCCGAAAGTGTTCAACCGATCAAGAAAGTCACCCGAAATGGTGCGCTGCAAGCTGTACCGACCGTCGCGCGCCGGAGTTGCGTGAAAACCGGTGCCCCCCTAGGATCACGTTCCGTTCATCAGTCCGGGAGGGTTGCTTCATGATCAGTTCAGCCGTTCACCTTCACTCCGTGCTATTCACGGCGGTACCGTGCTTTGTGGGCACTCAAATTCCCATCAAGACGCTGTTTGATTACATCGTCAAGGGCGAGACGCTGGAAGAGTATCTGGAACAGTATCCGTCTGTTCCCCCCACGCTCGCCGCCAAGGTGCTCGAAGACAGCCGCAAGTGGCTGCTGACCCAATAGGGAACCGACTGGAGCGGCTCGCCCGGATGCAGCCCGTTAAAGGGGTAATAGTTTGTTTGCATGACTTCTGGTCATGTGCATATTCCATTGCCGCCATAACTCGATTTTCATGGGCAGATGCTGCGCTGCTGTTTCAGACAAAACCAGGCGCAAGCCCATGAAAAATCAGTGTATCATGCTATCAAACAAATAGCATCCGCGCGATCGCGCAGGCCGGGCAGGTTCGTCTGGCGACACGGTTGGCGCGGCGCCAATTCTGGATGCCGAAGAGATAAAAACTACTCGCGACAATCTCATTGCCGAACGAGTTGAATTGCACCGGGTGCCGACCTAGTATGCAAGCCCTTTCACCAGAATCCTGGAGGATTCCTTCATGATGAGTTCAGCCATTCGCGTGCAACCCGTTCCGTTCGGTGTCGTGCCCTGCTTCGCCGGCACGCAAGTCCCCGTCAAGTCGATGTTTGATTACCTGGAGGCCGGCGAGACCCTGGACGAGTATCTGGAACAGTACCCTTCCGTCACACACACTCTCGCCATCAAGGTCCTCGAAGACAGCCGCAAGTCGCTGTTGACCAACTAACGTATTTGTCGGCTTGGCCGCCTGTGGCGAACAGGTCGGCTTAGCGCTTGAGCAGCACCTTGAGGACGTTTTGCACGCGGCGCGCATGGCCGGCGTCGAATGCACTGGCCAGTACGCGTGCCGTGTCCTGACCCCAGGTTTGCGCGGGGGGCGGGTCGTTGCGCCGGGTCAGCAATTGCAGCTGCAACATGCGCCGCGCGCTGATGTGTTCGGCGGGCGTCGGCACTTCGGCAGCTATCTCCAACCGCAGCAAGGCCTCGGACGCATCGCCGTCGGGCGCACCGGCTATCGCCTGTGCCCAGTGGCCACGCCCTGCGGCCGTGACGCGTGAGCCCAGTTCCTGCACGCTGGGCACCTGACTTGCATCGCGCTTTTCCCAGGCGGTGAGCAGTTGGGTCAGCGCCTCACCGTGGGCCTGCGCGGCGAGCTTCTTGAGGGTGAACTCGGCGCGCTCCAGCGCTTCGCGCTGGGCCCGGAAGGCCGCGTCGCCCAACCTCGGGCCACGCTCTTCATAGGCCGGGCGATCGCCAAAGCGGCCACCGCGTGGGTCGCCGCGCCCATCACCGCGTGCGTCGGGGCGCGGGCCGCGATCGTCGCGGCGCGGCTCGAACTTGTTGTCCCCCGGGCGCGCAGCGCCGCGCGGCGCATCGCGGCGATCACCAAACTTGCCACCCCGGCCCGCCTGCGCAGGTTCGGACTTTTTCATGCCCGGGCGGTCGTCGCCACGCATCGCAACAACGGGCTTGGGCGCGGGTTTGGCAGGTACTGCTGGCGCGGCGGGTACGGCATCCAAGGGCTCCGCGGGCGCGGCCGTGTCACCGGCAGTATCTGCGGCCCTGGATTCGTCGGCCGCTGCGCCGGGCGCATCGGGTGCGTCTGGTGTTGCAGGTGCAACGGCCTCAACAGCGGCAGGGTTTACCGGCTCCGCTACTGTTTCCGTAGCGTCTGGTGCAGGCTCTGTCTTGGCCACAGGCCTATTTTGTTCCCGATCGGTGGCAGCGGCCACCACGGCGGCGGCCTGCGCCTGGCCGCGCAGCGCGGCGTCCAGCGCGCTCATGGCGGCACGGATTTTGCCGGCGTCGCCAGTGGCGTTGGCGGCCTCCAGCGCCTTGGCCGCATCCAGCACGATGCGATCGCGCTCGCTCAACGATGCCGCCGCCTTTTCGCGCTCCTCGGTCTTGCGGTTGAAGGCGTCATCGATCGGTTTGCGGAAGGCATCCCACAGCTTTTGCTCGAACTTGCGCTCCAGTGGCACGCTTTGGGCCTCCAACTGCCAGCGCTGCTGCAGAGCCTTGACGGCGTCGATGCGCAGCACCGGCGCGGCTCCCAGCACCACGGCCTCTTCGATCAGGGCGTGGCGGCGTTCCACGCTGCTCTTTTGCGCGGCCTCGAACGGTGCGGCAGCGCCGTGAATGGCTTCTTTCCACTGCGGCTGCAGCTCGGCGAAGGTCTTTTCGCCCAGATGCCCGGCCTCGCGCCAGCGGTCGCCAAACTGGTGCAGCGAGCGGCTGAAGGCCTTCCAGTCGGTGAGGCCCGCGTTGGCCACGCCCCAGGCCTTGACCTCTTCGATCAGTGCCAGGCGCTGCAACCGGTGCTCGGCGGCCTCGGCCTTGACCTTGTCGAGCCAGGCTTCCACTACCTTGTGGGCTTCGTTGCAGGCCTCGTCGAAGCGCTTCCACAGCGCGTGGTTGGGCGCACCGCCCTGGTCGGTCTGCTTCCATTGCTCGCGCATCTGGCGAAGCAGGTCCTGCATCTTGCGCCCGCCCAGCGCATGCTCGGCGGGGCGCTTGAGCAGGCCCTCGGCCTTGATCACCAGTTCCTCGCGCAGCTGGTCGGCGCGCCAGCGCTGCCAGCCCTCCATTTCGCCGGCCGCGGCCAGTGCGGCGTGGGCCTGGTTCTCGAGCGCGGCGTCGATCAGCTTGCCGTGTTCCTTGAGCGCATTGCGCAGCGCGCTGGCCGCGCCAGCACTGGCCTTGCCGTGGCCTTCGCCCACCTCTTGCTCCAATTTCGATAGCGCCTCACGCACGGCCTGCGCTGCCCTGGCACGCATTTCGTTGTGAACTGCCGGATCCAGCGCGGGTTTCTGCGCTTGCACGGGCGCTTCCACCGGCACGCCGCGTTCGGCGCGCAGTTCGTTGGCCCACACCAGCACGGGCGGCAGCGCTGCGCCGGCATCGTCGGCCGCGGCCACGGCCTGCGCCAGCGCGGCCGCAAAGGCATCCCAGACCACCAGCAGCTGGGCCTTGGAGGCGTCGAGTTGCGGCGGGAACCTGGCGTCCACGCTGGACCAGTTGGCATCGGCGGCAAGCTCCTGCGCCTGCGCCTGCCAGTGCTGCACGTCAGCATGCAGCACCTCCAGCACAGCCTGCGCGTCGCGCCACGGCTTGGTCGACAGCACCTCGATGCGCTGCGCCAGCAGCACGGCGGCTTCGCGCTGCACCTGCACGCGGTGCTGCAGGTCCTCGATCACCTTGACGCGCTCGGCCAGTTGTACCTTGACCGACGCCAGCGGCTCTTTGGACAGCGGCGCGCCGGCCTTGGCGGCGTCGCGCTGCCAGGCCATGGCGTCGGCAATATTCAGCTTGGACAGCGCCAGCAGGGCCTGGCCCTTGCCGGCCCACTCGGCCGCCAGGATTTCCTGGCCCTTGGCACGCTTGAGCTCGTCGAGCTTTTCCTTGAGCGGCTTGGCGGCGCCCTTGTCGCGCGTGCCCAGTTCCTTGAACACTTCCTGCATCTGCTCGGGGCTCGGGTTGCGCGTCAGCCATTCACGGATGCGCGCCGCGCGCTCGCCCGAAGTGGCGGCGGAGAACGCACCGCCGGTGAGGGCATCCAGCGGGTGCGGGTCGTGGGATTTGGTGGAAGTAGGGGTCACGGCGGGCGCTTCGGAGGATGGGTTGCGATTGGAAAAGCTGAACATAAATGATCTGTCGGTGATTGTGCAAGTGGCGGCGGACAACCGCTCCGACTCCCCGTTCGGCGCGGTTGCGCCGGCGGCGGTCAACCCCCTATTTTCACCGGGATTTGCATTGCGGCGAGCCGGCTGGCCCAACGGGCGCAAATCCTGTCAATGCTGGATCGCCTCGATCGACACATAAAGGGTGATGTTGTTGGTGATCAGCGGCACATATTTGCCCAGGTTGAAGTCGCTGCGCCTGATGTTGGCGCTGGCATTGAGGCCGCAGGCCATCCGGTGGTATTCGGGATGCATCATGCATTTGTAATGGGTCACGCTCAGGGTCACGGGGCGCGTGATGCCCTTGATGGTCAGATCGCCCTCGACGGCCGTCACATTGTCGAGCTTGCCGAACGTGAAATGTGTCGACTGGAAAGTGATGAGCGGATATTTGCCGGCGTCGAAAAACGCATCGCTGAGCAGTATCCGGTTGAAAAAGTGCGAGCCCGTGCTGATCGAATTGACATCGATGCGCGCCTGCACGCTGCCGGTCTGGTCCTGCAGGTTCAGGCTGACCGTGGCATCGACCTTGTCGAAGCGGTCGCGCTGGATGCTGTAGCCCAGGTGGTCGAACTCGAACCACGCAAAGGTGTGATTCGGGTCGGACTCGTAGACATCGGCGGCCAGCGCGGTGGCGACGCACAGACTGCACAGCAAAGCAAAGAGCAGCTTTTTCATGGCTTACGGCTCCAGCACCAGGTGAAATTGCACCGTCACCTCGTTGGCGACCACGCCCACGTCGCCCCAGACGCCCCCGCCCACGCCGAAGTCCAACCGCTTGAGCACGAAGGCGCCGTCCAGCACGGCTTGCCCGGCCCCGCTGGGCTTGAGCGTGGCGTCGACCGCCAGCGGCCGGCTGACGCCCTTGAGACTCAAGATGCCGCTGACCTGGAACCGGCCGGCGCCCAGCGGCTGGATCTGGCGCATTTCGAACTGCGCTTCGGGGTGGCGCTTGACATCGAACCACTGCGCGCCCGGGACCTCCTCGTTGGCTTCGCGGTTGCCCGTGTCGATGCTGGACAGGGCGATACGCAACTGGCCGCGGGCCGTGGCCGGCGCCTGCGGGTCGAAGGCCATGTCCGCATCGAAGGTGTGGAACACACCGTCAACCGGCACGCCCATCTGCTTCGAGGTAAAGCGGATCTGACTGTGCGCGACGTCCACGCGCCGGTACTCGGCGGCCTGTGCACCGACGCCCACCAGTAGCAACGCGAGGAGGAAGACTTTCATTCGGCAGCCCCCGTGAGCCGGAACATGCGGACCAGCACGCCATCCCGGTCGATGAAATGGTGCTTGAGCGCGGCCGCCACATGCAGGATGACGGCTCCGAGCAGCGCGTAGTTAAGGATGCGGTGCAGCGCCAGCAGCAGCCGGCCCAGCGCTTCATTTTTGGCCAGCAGATCGGGCAGCGGCCACAGGCCCAGGTAGACCGTTGTCACCCCTTGGGCCGAACTCATGAGCCAGCCCGAAATGGGAATGACGGCCATCAGCACATACAGCAGCAGATGGCCGGCGTGCGCCGCGGTCTGCTCCCACGCGGCCATGCCCGCGGGCAACGGCGGCGGTGCATGCTTGATGCGCCACAGGATGCGCAGCAGAAGCAGCCCCCAGACGCTGACACCGATCCACTTGTGATACGAGAAGAGCCGCAACTTGAGCGGGCTCAGCGGCAAGTCGGCCATCGACAGTCCCAGACAAAAACCGGTCACGATGAGCAGCGCCATGACGCCATGCAGGACGATGGCAGTGCGGGTGTAGCGAGGTCGCGGCAAGCTTGCTCTCCAACGACGCCAGGTGATGCCCTGCGCGCTTTTTTGATTGTGAGCCTGCCGCGCGAGAGGTGCAAGCCGGGCCTGCTCCATCCGCGCTGATACACGCCGATACATGCCGACCGCCCCCTGCACGGCGTTGAATGCGGTGCGGCCCCGCGGCGCCTATCGGGTCGCCAGGTTCAGATCGGCGTGCGGGCTCCACTTGGCGCCCGGCTTACTCTCGGTCGCGGGCTGGTCGGCCGCCGCCTTGGGCGCGCCCAGGAACAGCTGCTGCGCCGGCACCTGCCTCAAAGCCAGATACTCCTTCACCGCCTCGCCCCGCGCCAGCGCCAGTTGGCGCATCGCGTCTTCGGTCACGGGGATATTGGCCATCAGCAGCGACTCCATCTCGGCCTGCGGAAGATCCTTGGCCATGCCGATCAGGTTGCGCGGCTTGGGCAGGTCGGCGTGCTTGTAGACCTGCTTCAGCAGGGCCGGGTATTCCGCATCACCGACCGTGGTGGCCGGGGCAGCGGCCCCCGCAGCAGCGGATGCAGCGGCAGCCGGCGCCGGGACTGCGCTAGCTCCAATCGTCGTCTCGCGGCGCTTTTCGGCGCGCACCATGGCGTTCAGGCGTTCGCGCCGGTAGCCCTCCATCTCGGCATCCAGGCTGGCGGTGCCGACCACGGTCATCTTGAGTGCGGGGCGCTCGGCCAGCGCCTTGGCCACCTTGTCCAGGCTTTGCCGGGCGTCCGGCGTCAGCACCGCGCTGCCGGGCGCGAAGGCCACCGTGCTGAGTTCGTCACCGCCGCCGCCAAACGCATTCGCGAGCAGGCTGAACGGCGCGGTCACGGCCTTGACGATGATGTTGATGATGGCCTTGAAGATGATGGGCCCGAGGCTGAACTGCGGGTCGTTGAGCGAGCCGCTGATCGGCAGGTCCAGATTGATCACGCCATTGCGGTCGGCCAGCAGCGCCACCGCGAGCTTGACCGGCAGGCTGGTGGGTGCGCCCTTGACCTCGTCGCCAAAGCTCAGCTGGTTCAGCACCAGGTTGTTCTTGGCGGTGAGCTGGCCGTTGGGCAGCACCACGTAGTTCACGTCCAGGCTCATCTTGCCGCGCTCGATGCCGTGGCCCGCGTACTTGATGGCGTACGGCGACAGCGGCGGCAGTTCGAGGTCGCGCACCTTGCCGGTGATGTCCAGCGCCAGCGGCTTGGCCAGCGGATTGAGTTTGCCGGTGATCTCCAGCGAGGCCGTGCCCTCGGCCTTGCCGCGCAGTTCCAGATCCGCCATGGTGGGCGCGCTGGCCGGCGCGACGCTGGAGAACGCGCTGAGCTTGCCGGTGAGCTCGGTCAGGTCGGCCGAGTAGTTGGGTTTGATGAAGTGGTCGGAGAACAGCACCTTGCCATTGACCAGGCTGATCGGGCCGATATTGACAATGGGCGCCAGCGCACCACCCGCAGCGGGCGCAGGCGACACAGCGGGCGCGGGCTTGATCGGGGCTGCACCAGAAGCCGGTGCGGCGGCCGCGACCGGCTGCGCCGACGACTTCACCAGGTCCTGCAGGTTGATGCGCCCGTTCGGGTTGATGATCACGCGCGCATAGAAGTCGCTGAGCGCGGTCTGGCGCACATTGACCCGGGTGGCAGTACCCGGCTTCATGGTCAGGTCGAGGCCGCGCACACTCAGGGCCTTCCACTGCAGCAGCGGCTCGCTGACGGGTTGCAGGCTGCCGGCCGCCGCCATAGTGGTGGCTTTGGGCACAGCCCCTGCGGTGGCGGGCGACGTCGCGGCGACAGCCGCCACGCCCGGCGGCAACACGCTGTTGGCGCGAAAGTCCTCCAGCGCAGAGTCGCCCGTGACTTTGACCACCGGGCCGGCCTTGCTCTCGAGGTAGTGCACCTGCCCCTTGAAGCTGGTGTCGGCGCGCAACAGTCGGATGTTCAGCGCATCGCCAAAGTAAGGCTCGAGCGCGTGCAGCGGCAGGCGCACCGCCTGCACCTGGCCTTGCGCCGACAAGGGGTTCAAGCCCAGATCGCCGTGGTAATCCAGCCGGCCGGGCTCCGTGCGTCCCGCCCCGATGCGCGCCGAGGCTGTGAGGGGTGAGGGTTTTTGGCTGTCCAGCGCAAAGTCCTTCAGCTGGATCGTGAGCTTTGATACTTCGAAGGCCACCGGCCGCGGCATGGCGGCGTCCCGGTACGATACGGCGCCACCCTCGATCGCTACATCATTGATAGCAATCTGCCAAGTCCTGGCGGGGGCTACAGGTCGTTTTGATGCAGATCCCCGGGGAGCCCCCGAGGCGGCCGGCTTTTTCAGCCAGCGCTCGAACATCCAGCGTTTGTCGGCGCCGCGCTCCACGCTGGCGTGGGGATCGGTGAGCGCCAGCTTGCCCACGCTCACCGTCTGTTTGTCCAGATCGATCCGTGCGTCGGCCACCTCGATCTGCTTGATGCTGGGCAGCGCCGCGTTGCGCGGATTCGGGGCCCTGGGCTGGCTCACGGCCTTGCCATCGGTGAGCGCCAGATTCTCCAGCGTGAGCTGTTTCACGCCGAGCAGCAAACCGGTCGCCTGTGCGCCCGCCGCGGGCGCCTTCCAGTCCGCGTTCAGCTGGGCCGTCAACTGGCCGTTCAGCCCGGGTTCGATGAAGGACGCGAGGTACGGCGCGGCCAGGCTCAGCGGCAGGGCCTTCAGGTTGGCCGCCACGCTGACCATGCGGTCCGTGGCCGCGCCGCCAAAGCTCAGGCTGGCAGCCTGCGGCGACGGGCTCGCCGGCGCCGCCGCAGCCGATGCAGTGGGGGAGCCAGTCACCGAAGCCAGCACCGCCGAACCACTGAACTGCAGCGGCTTCGCAAACGGCAGCGCGATGGCAGCCGCGTCGAACACCAGCTCGCGCAGGGCCAGCTGCGCATGGGGAGCGGTGGTCTCGTCGGTCCATGCCACCGTCCCGCCGCGCACGGCAACCTTGTCAACTTGGATTTTCCACGCATTGGTTTGGGCTTCTTTTGTGGCTGCAGCCCCTGTGGTATCTTCGCCTTTAGCTCCTCTTTCCGTAGCAACCGGTGCGGTGGAGGCGGCCGCCGGCGTGGCTGCGAGGTCCACATTGAACCGCCCTGCCGCATCGCGCCGCACCGCCACATTCGGGCCGGTCAGTTCAATCGACGAGATGTTGGCGCGCTGTGCCAGCGGCTGCACGTCCGCGAGCGTGAGCTTGAGCGCGTCGAACGACAGCAGGTCACGCGTTTTGGCGTCGGTCAGCTTCACATGGCTGGCTTGGACCGTGCCTCTAAGCTTGACCGACGTGGTGGACGTCTGCTCGAATGCCACGCGCAGGTCGGTGTCGATCACGCCCGTCTGCAGCCGCACCGGCAGACTGGCCGGGATATAGCCCAGATAGGGCGCGAGGTCGAACCCGGCAAGCTTGATGGTGGCATCAAGCTTGTGGGTCTGGGCGAACGGCGTACCCTCGGCGGCCGAATCGAAACGGCTGCCGTTGAGCGTGAAGGCCAGCCTTGGCTGGACCACCACACCGCGCTTGGAATCCAGGTTGCTCAAGAACGGCACGCTCAGCGTCAAATCGCGCAACTGATGGGTTTTGCCGACCGACTTGTCGGTGAAGTCCACGGAGCCGCCATCGAGCGCCAGGTTGTACAGCGCGAAGTGCAGCGGTTTGCCGGGCGGCTTACCGGACGGCTGGCTCAGCCGGGCCAGGATGTCGTCAATGTCGTAGTGCCCCTCCGAGAGGCGGGTCAGTTTGAGGCTCGGCGCATCGACTGTGACGGCATCGACCACCGGCGCCAGCCGCAGGATCGACTGCAACTCACCATCTATATAGAGACGCTGGACGTGCAGCTGCTGCCCGGCCCCATCGGCGGTGGCCACAGCCAGGTCGGTGACCGTAAGTTCCAGCGTCCAGGGCTTGAAATCGACCGCGCCGATGGTGACCTTGCGCCCCAACTGCTCGCTGGCTATTTTCTGGGCCTGGCTCTTGAGGATGGGCGGCACCGCCAGCCAGCAGATGCCCCACAGCAGCACCACGCCTGCGGCCGTCCAAGCCACACGCCGCGCCCACTTGTTGCTGTTGATGGATTGCAGGTTCATGCCCCGAGTTTATTCAACGCATTAGGCCGAGGCAAAAATGAGAAAGCCCGGAGGATCTGCCTGCAGCAGATCCAACCGGGCCTGACGGCAGCCAAAAGGCCAGTGCCGTCTCGGTTCGCAGGTGGGAGATTGAAGTCCCGCACTGCGTAGGAAGCAATGGATTGCTTCCATAATAAGCCGGGGCTGCTTCGTCAGCCCACCTTTCAGCGGGGACTGGCTCCTACCGGCGATTGCCCAATTGCTCAGGCCTTGTTACCTTAGTCATCGCCTGGCGAAATTGCAAATCGGATTTTCAATGAGCGGGGAGCGCGCGATTGGAAGATTTTCAAAAAATTGTGGCCCGCCATGATGGGCCGCAACCAAAGGCCGCCCCGCCGCGGCCCGTACCTCCCCCGCCTGACCCGGCCGCGTCAAGAAGCATTCAGCCAGCGCGCCCGCCAGCGGGCCTGAAAAGCGGATGGACAGCTATCGTTTGAGGAGCATGCGCCAACCGGGCGGGCGAGCGCGAGGCGGATCTGCCGGGCCACCCAGGCCCCCGATTCAGCCTTGTTTTGCATCAAAACTGTACGTATATACATGCTCTATAGATCTAAATTTGAGCAATCACCCTAGCTTTTATGCTTGACCAAGTATTTAAGGTGAACCTAGAATTCGGAATTCTTGGGAATATCTAGGGATAACCCGTAATCGCTGCCGACCCCGGCTAAGTCGATCCACCGCCATAGTCTCGATGACTCCGCGTGAATCCGATGGCGTACCAATCCAAACGAGGAGCCCTGCTTGTCGTGCTGCACTCCAGCATGGCGCCGCAGCCCCCGCGTAGAAAGGAAGAGCTATGACAGCGCTAACACAGTCAGCCAAAGGCCTGCGAGTCTTCGCATCCGATGTGGCTGACGGTTTTTTTGAAATCACCCACAACGGCCTGGCCCTCCTGGGCGTGGCCCTGGTGTTCTTCGTGATCACCCTGGCGGCACGACCCGACCTGCGCCAGGTCGGCGAAGAGAAACTCACCGGCTGGCTGCAATCACGTCAGATCGTCTCGGCCGACATCGAGGTCGAACCCGACGCGGTGGATCGGGCTACCGCCACCGACCCGAAAGACCTGCCCAAGCAGCAGGCTGCGGTGGCCTATTGGCTGAGCAAAAAATACCATGTCGCGCCCGAACCCGTGAGCGCGCTGGTGGCGGAGGCGTATCAAATCGGCGCCCGTACCAAGCTCGACCCGACGCTGATTCTGGCCGTGATGGCGATTGAGTCGGGCTTCAACCCGTTTGCCCAGAGTGCGGTGGGCGCGCAGGGGCTGATGCAGGTCATGACCAAGGTGCACTCCGACAAATACGAGGGCTTTGGCGGCATGCTGGCCGCCTTCGACCCGGTGACCAACCTGCGCGTCGGCGTGAAGGTCCTGCAGGATTGCATCGCGCGCGCGGGCTCGGTGCAGGCCGGGCTGAAATACTATGTGGGCGCCGCCAACATCCAGGACGATGGCGGCTACGCCGGCAAAGTGATGGCCGAACGGGCCAGGTTGTACAAGGTGGCGACGGGCCACTCCATTCCCGTTGAGCGCGCCCCGGCGGCAACGCCCAAGCTGGTAGCGGGCGGGGACGAAAAAGTCGCGATGCTGTCGCCATCCCATTCAACCGGCGCCCCGGGCAACTGACGCGCGGACACCATGCCAGTCAGCTACACTCACGCTGTACGCGACTGGCGATAGGCGCGGCGCCCAAACAGGGCCGCTGGCGCTGACGTGGGACACCACCGGGAAGCGTACCGCCCGCGTCTTTTGACAACGGCGTTCAGCCGTTCGCCTGGGCAGCCCTTGTTTCATTCACGCAATGACAGGGAACCTCGTCTTTAAGGACTGCCATGTACCACCGCAATATCCTCGTTGAACAAACCGACCCCGAGTTGTGGGCCGCCATCCTGGCCGAGAACGCGCGCCAGGAACAGCACATCGAGCTGATCGCCTCCGAGAACTACGCCTCGCCCGCCGTCATGGCCGCACAGGGCACGCAGCTCACCAACAAATACGCCGAAGGCTATCCGGGCAAGCGCTATTACGGCGGCTGCGAATACGTGGATGTGGCCGAGCGGCTGGCCATCGACCGCATCAAGCAGATCTTCGGCGCCGAGGCGGCCAACGTGCAGGCGCATTCTGGCGCGCAGGCCAACGAAGCGGTGTTTCTGGCCTTCTTGAAGCCTGGCGACACCATCATGGGCATGAGCCTGGCCGAAGGAGGCCACCTGACGCACGGCATGGCGCTCAACATGAGCGGCAAGTGGTTCAACGTGGTGAGCTACGGCCTCAACGAGCGCGAAGAAATCGACTACGACGCGATGGAACGCAAGGCCCACGAATCCAAACCAAAGCTGATCATAGCCGGTGCCAGTGCTTATTCTCTTGCTATTGATTTTGCACGCTTTGCCAAGGTGGCGAAAGACGTGGGAGCAATCTTCATGGTCGACATGGCGCACTACGCCGGCCTGATTGCCGCCGGCATCTATCCGAATCCGGTGCCGCACGCCGACGTGGTGACCTCCACCACCCACAAGAGCCTGCGCGGCCCGCGCGGCGGCGTCATTTTGATGCGCGCCCAGCACGAAAAGGCCATCAACAGCGCCATCTTCCCGGGCCTGCAGGGCGGCCCGCTGATGCACGTGATCGCGGCCAAGGCAGTGGCCTTCAAGGAGGCCTTGATGCCGGAATTCAAGACTTATCAGCAGCAAGTACTGACAAATGCCAGCATCGTCGCCGAAACGCTGGTATCGCGCGGCCTGCGCATCGTCAGCGGCCGCACCGAGAGCCACCTGATGCTGGTCGACCTGCGCGCCAAGGGTATCACCGGCAAGGAAGCCGAGGCCGTGCTGGGCAGCGCCCACATGACCATCAACAAGAACGCCATCCCGAACGACCCCGAAAAACCCATGGTGACCAGCGGCGTGCGCATCGGCACCCCGGCCATGACCACGCGCGGCTTCAAGGATGAAGAAGCTCGCGCCACCGCGCACCTGATTGCCGACGTGCTGGACAACCCGCGCGACGCCGCCAACATCGAGGCCGTGCGCGCCAAGGTCAATGTGCTGACCCGCCGCTTTCCTGTCTACGGCTAAAGAATGTCGGCCCCCACGCTTTTCACTTCGTGTAATGCGCTGCCCCCCGGGGGGGCCAATTTTCCTTGGGGCGGCCCGGCGGAAAATTACCGCCACCTGTTCTCGGTATGAAATGCCCCTTCTGCGGTCACACCGACACCCAGGTTGTTGAAACCCGGATCTCGGAGGACGCGGACTTCATCCGCCGACGGCGCCAGTGCGCCGCCTGCGAAAAGCGCTTCACCACCTATGAGCGGCCCGACGTGAGCTTTCCAGCCGTCGTCAAGAAAGACGGGCGCCGCATCGAGTTCGAGCGCGCCAAGCTGCGCGCCTCCATGAACCTGGCGCTGCGTAAGCGCCCGGTCAGCACCGAGCAGATCGACGGCGCCATCGAACGCATCGAGGAAAAGCTGCTCGGTCTGGGCCTGCGCGAGATCCCGTCCCACCGCATCGGCGAGCTGGTGATGCGCGAACTCAAAAAGCTCGACAAGGTGGCGTACGTACGGTTCGCCAGCGTGTACCGCAGCTTTGAAGATATCGACGAGTTCAAGACACTCGTTGACGAGGTGCGGCGGTAGGTTTACCGCTGCCATCGCCTCGCCAAATTCCCTTCGCTTCCCATAAAAATCCCTGCGGGCTACCGCTTGTCGGTCTATTAATGCCGCTTATCTGACCAATAGATAGATCCAAGAAAAATGCGTAAATATATGTAACCATACGCAAACAAAAGCCCATCAGCGTGGCTTTGAAAAATTTAACCATGGGCAAAAACCACTGGTTGCCCTGCAAGAAATGGGAGAAAAGAGATGCCATGCAGCCGTACCCAAAACCCTCGGCGCTGGAGAAATCAACTTGGTTTTTCGCTCATCGAGGTGTTGATTTCCATCATCGTTCTGTCATTTGGTCTGCTGGGAATGGTCGGCATGCAGTCTGCGGCATTGCAGGCGAACCGGGAGGCCCGCCTTCAGTCATCTGCGGCGATTCTGGCGCGCGAACTGGCCGAGATGATCCGGGGCAACAAGGAAGTTGGGATCGGTGCGACGAACCCCTATTTGGGATCCTTTGCCACCAGCCCGTTAGTGGCGACCACCCCATCGTATTGCCTCAATGTCGCAACCAGTACGACACCTTGCGCGGACCAGACCGCCATTGCCAACGCACAAATGACGGAATGGCTCGCCCGCGTTGACGCGCAACTCCCCGGCGCGCGTGTCAGCGTCTGTTTCGACTCGGCCCCCTTTGATGGCGGCGGCGTGCCGCAATGGGGATGCAACAACGCGGGCGCTGGCGCGGGCGGCATTGTTATGGTCAAGATAGGCTGGACCCGCGGCTCCACAGACCGATCACAGTCAGGCAATGCCGCTCTGGAGCGGGCGAAGGCCCCGTCGATCGTGTTTCCTGTCACGGCTGGAAGTGGGAGTGACACATGACTCCAATCCCTGTCAGACGTTTGACCTCCTCCATGTTCCGGCAGCGCGGCTTGACGATGATCGAATTGCTGGTGGCATTGACCATCAGCATCCTGATCGCGCTGGCGGCGGTCGCTGCCCTGATCGTCACCCGGCAGGGGTTCAACACAGTCGACGCCGCCTCGCAATTGCGGGACAACGGGCGTTTCGCCGCTGACCTGATTCAACGCGTTGCGGTGCAAACCGGTTACCTGGACCTGCCCTATCTGCCGTACACGGCCACGCCGGCTCCAGCAACGGCAGGCATGCCAACCAACCCGGATCCGAACATCAACGGATTCAACAACGCATTGCTCGCCACGGGTACGGACCCATTGAATTCCCCGCCCACCTCACGCGTAGCCGGGGCAGATGGTTACGGGAGTGACATCCTGATCCTGCGCTATCGGACTGGCGAGACTTTCCCGGGTTCCGGAAAATCTGACAAATCCATGATCGACTGTTCCGGATATTCACGGGATCCCGTCACTTATGGCAAGTACGACCGCATGGTCAGTATCATCCACGTCGCGCTGAGTCAGGGCGAGCCTTCGTTGATGTGCAGTTCCTTGAACCCAGCCAAAGGAGAGTTCTCAACTCAACCCATTGTTCAAGGCGTGGAGAACTTCCAGGTGCTCTACGGCGTGGATGGCGTGACCGCTGGCGTCCCGCCTGCCGCCGCAGCCGATGGCGTACCCGACCGCTACCTTCGCGCCGACCAGTTGACGGTGGCCGGCGACCCGGTTGGAACCAACGCCAACTGGCGCCGCGTTCGCAGTCTGCGTATTGGCATGGTCCTGCGCGGCCCGCCAAACTCGGCGCAGGAAAAGACCGCGCAAACCTTCTACCCCTTCGGTGCGGCAAAGTCTTCAACGACCGGGCTTGCCGGCTCCGCCATGTCGTCTGCCAGCGACCCGGGCACCGTCTTCACACCGGCCGTGGATGGTCGCCTGCGTCAGGTGATTACTTTCACGGTGCATCTGCGCAATGACCAGGGTCTCTGACATGTCAGGAAACTTGATGATGCCTACCCCCTCTTTGCCCACGCTGCGCCACCGCGCACAACGCGGTGCTTCGCTGATCATCGTCATGCTGATCCTGATTGTGGTATCCGTGCTGGGCATCGGCAGTGCCCAAATTGCCCTGATGAGCGAACGTGGCGCCCGCAATGACCGTGATCTGCAGGTGGCCTGGCAGGCCGCTGAAGCGGCATTGATGGATGCGGAATTCGATATCCACCCGTCGCCGCGGCCCGCCACCCCCACCGTACGCCAAAGCCTGTTCGACGGGAAAAATTCAACCCCGTTTATCGACGGATGCGGCACATCGGGCAATTCAGTCGGTCTGTGCAATTCGGGAACGGCAGGCAAGCCGGCGTGGCTCACAGCAGACTTCACGGCCACCGGCTCCGGTGCCGCAACGACGCAGTTCGGCACATTCACCGGCCGCGCCTTCGCCGCAGGCGCACCGGGCATTCAGCCTGCCATGGCGCCCCGCTACATCATCGAGCTGGTGCCCGATCTTGTCGGTGACAGATCCAATCCCACTTTTTTATACCGGGTAACCGCCATGGGAT
This sequence comes from Rhodoferax sediminis, assembly GCF_006970865.1. NCBI lineage: Bacteria > Pseudomonadati > Pseudomonadota > Betaproteobacteria > Burkholderiales > Comamonadaceae > Rhodoferax > Rhodoferax sediminis. Next base: position 1,603,555 of record NZ_CP035503.1, on the reverse strand, counting down.
TTGGACCGCGCGCCGACATTCAGGCCGTGCTGCAAACGCTTTATCGAAACTAGTGACGGGAACGACGCCATGCACACGAGTACACACGCTATTTCGCGATTCATCAGTCGCCCCCCACCACGCTGGCTGCGTCGGCGCTGGGTACCGTGGCTGATGGTTCCGGTGATTGCAGCGGTGTCATTCGTGGCGATCAGTCAGGGCTCCCCGCCCAACATACCCCCCGTCATCCTGTCCGCCGACCCGCTGTATGCCACCACCACCGGCGACAAGCCTGCGCTGGCGCTGGCGCTGTCGGTGGAGTACCCGACGGTGGGGGCACAGTATGTCGACCCCGACAACAATAACGCAAGTACATCGATAGACCCTACCTACTCCAACACCAAGGAGTATCTTGGCTACTACGACGCTGAAAGCTGCTACACATACAACAATGCGCCGACCGAAACACCGGTAGCACCGCAGACCACGGCAGATTTCAAACGTTTCGACCGCAGCGGGCCGGCCAATCCGCTGAGCGTGCCCGATGCGACGCAGCCCACCAGGACCAGCCGGATGTGCAACAACGCCTTTAGCGGCAACTTTTTGAACTGGGCCTCCAACTCAGCCATCGACATGTTGCGGCTGGCGCTGACCGGTGGTGATCGCTACATTGATACTCCCTCATTGACCGTTTTGCAGCGCGCGGTACTTCCGAATGGCGATCCCATCTGCATGTGGAACAGCAGCAACTTTCCTGCCAAACAGCTGCAAAAAAACGGTGGCGGTGCCGGGAAATACTGGGGCGCGGTACCCACGGCAATGATGACGGCCGCGGCAGGTAACGACATCTGGGTGGCCAATACGCTCAACCGGATTTACTTCCGTTCAGGCACGTCGTACGTGGGCAATTGTGGCGATCAAAGCGGCTACACATTGGGAGGCGCGGCCACAAACCCTCAAATTGGAACCATCACTGACAGCACCGCTGCTCTTCCAAGTGACGCCGCTGCTTGCACCACAGGAGAGGGGGTTCAATGTAGTTTTTCAGGTGTGAAAGAGGTTTGGTATGGTGTAAATAATTCGGGTACAAATCGATGGAGAGTCTTTCCTGCTTCCAACGGTGTGCTTTGCGATAACTCCATTCTTGGCGATCCCTATAGCGGAATAGTAAAGGCTTGCTATATACGCCCCTACTCGGGCGCATGGTCGCCGACCGTGACTTCAGGCACATTGAACACTGACGGCTTTTTCTACTCGCGCGTCCAGGTATGCAACGTGGACAGTTCCGGGGTATTGCAAGACTCGCGCGACTATGGTTTGTGCAAGAAATACCCAAATGGCAACTACAAGCCCTCGGGCGCCATTCAAAAATACAGCGACCAATTAAGGCTCGCGGCGTTCGGTTACTTGATGGACCAGACCGCAAGCTACAACGCTGGGGGGCGCTACGGTGGCGTATTGCGTGCGCCAATGAAATATGTGGGCGCCAAGACGTTCGACGTCAATGGCATCGACAACACGCCAACCGCGGGCAATCCTGTGAAGGAATGGAATGAGACGACTGGCGTTTTCATCGTCAACCCCGCAGGCGATGCAACGCACGGCAAGAGCGGCGTGATTACCTATCTCAACCAGTTCGGCCGCACCGGCCCGATCGCCGGGCGGTACAAGATATACGACCCGGTCGGCGAACTGCACTACGAAGCGCTGCGCTACCTGCAGGGCTTGCAGCCAAGCCCCGACGCCGTCAGCAATATCCAGCCAGCGATGTATGACGGCTTCCCCGTGACGACGACCTGGACCGACCCCTACGGAGACGGCCGCTCCAATACCAGTGACTACTCTTGCCTGAAAAGCAACATCGTGGTGATTGGCGACATCAACACCCATGACGGCAACCGATTGCCTGCCGCAAATACCGCCAACAACATCCCCGATATCAATTACTGGCGGGGGATCGTACAGAGTTTCGAGAAGAATTCGTCCACCACCTACACCGACGGTCAAGGCACGTCGCGCACAACGGGAAATCCAAACGGTGGGAATGGCAGCGTTCCGGGCAATAGCCAAACCAGCCAGATCATGGGGTCCGCCTATTGGGCGCACACGCACGATATTCGCGGCACCAATTGGACAGACACGGGCGGCCTCGCCAGGCAGCGGCCCGGCTTGCGCGTCAAGACCTTCACCTTCGACGTCAACGAATATGGCGGTTCATCCAAGGCGGCCAACCGTCAGATCAGCAACCAGCTCTTCATGGCAGCCAAGTACGGCGGCTTTGAAACGGATCCCTCCAACCTGGGCAAAGCCCCCTACAACACGTTTGGCAACCCCTTCAAGAAGCAGGATGGCACCAACGATAACAACGTCTGGCAAGACCCGGCCCGGCCTGGCGAGGCCAGCACCTACTATTTGCAAAGCAACGCGCGCGGTGTACTGAATGCGTTTGACAGCATTTTCAGCCGGGCCTCGACCGCAGCACGAAGCATTGCCGGCGGTGCGATTCAATCCAAGAACCTGACGCAGGCGGGCGACACGATTTACCAGGGAACGTTCGATACGTCCGATTGGAGCGGTGACCTTCTGGCCATTCCGGTGAGCGTGAGCACAAGCAACGTGGTGACCATCTCGAACTCCACGACCTGGACCGCATCGGCCCAACTCGCAGCACTGACTTCGCCAGCCACCTCACGCAATATCGTGGTGGGCAATGAGGGGGCAACCGCGTATCCGGTCGCCACGTCGTTCAGTTGGGGCACTATCGAAAGCAGCCTGCAGGCCGCGCTGAACAAACCGGCCCCCGCGTCCGCCAGCGATGGTCTGGGACAGGACCGGCTGAACTACCTGCGCGGCGACCGTTCCAAAGAAAGCACGGTTTTCCGCAAGCGCAACAAGTTGTTGGGCGACGTCATCAATTCAGGCGTGGTGTACTCCGGCGTGCCGGCAACCAACATCGTCTCCAGCACTTATGCAAGCTTTTACGCCGCCAATGCGGGCCGCACGCCAGCCGTGTTCGTGGGCGCCAATGACGGCATGTTCCACGCATTCCATGCCAAGACCGGCGACGAGCTGTTCGCCTATATTCCCAGCTGGCTGGGCCCGAAGCTGTCGGCATTGACCAATCCCGCCTACGTCAATAATCACCAGAGTTACGTGGATGGGCCGCCTGTCGTGGCCGAAGCCCAGGTGGGATCTGCCGGCACCGCTGCCGACTGGAAAACCGTGCTGGTCTCAGGCACCGGAGGCGGCGGCCAGGGCGTCTTCGCGCTCGACGTGACCAACCCGGCCGCATTCACCGCATCGAACGTGATGTGGGAATTCACCCATGCCGACGATCCCGATATGGGCAATGTGACGGGGCGGCCGCAAATATTGAAGCTGCGCACCAGCGCCGCCAACGTGACGCCGGCCACCTACAAGTGGTTTGCCGTCGTGGGCAGCGGCGTGAACAACTATGTAGCCGACAGCGCGGGCGTGTTCAGCGCCACCGGAAACCCTGCGCTATTTTTACTGGACCTGGGCAAGCCGGCCGGCACGGCCTGGACGCTTGGCACGAATTACTACAAGATATCCTTGCCCGTTCACAGCACGCTGAGCCTGGCCGCCGGGACTTATCCGGGTAGAGCAACAGGACTGATCAACTTCAGGGCTGCATTGGGCTCAGCCAGGGAGGTCACGCAAATTTTCATGGGTGATCTGCACGGCAACCTCTGGAAACTTGATTTCTCGATGGCCGGAGTTGCCGACTGGAGCATCAACAAGCTGTCGCCCTTTAGCCGAGGATCGGTGCCGGTTGCTTCTCCTCTGTTTGTTGCGAGGGATGCGTCCGGAAATATTCAGCCCATCACCATGGCACCAAGCATTGTTTATGGCCCGGTTCAAGATAGCGGTGCCATCACCAGCTACGTCACGTTCGGAACCGGCAAGTACCTCGAGGTATCCGACAGGACTTCGCCGGCACTGCAAACGGTCTACATGGTGTATGACAATGGCAGCGCCAAGAACGACACAAGCCCCGCAGGGCTCAGCGCCATCAATGGTCGCGGGCGGCTGCAGGCTGGCACGGCCAATGTCGCAACCGGCGTGGTCACAGTTCCGGCGTTTACCTTGGGCCGCGCAGCCAGCAACACCGATACCACCCAGCGCTCTGGATGGTATTTTGACTTTCCGACTTCGGGTGAACGTCAGATCAGCAGTTCCACCGTGGTGGGAAATTCCATCGTTTTTGGCAGCTTGATCCCGATCGCCTCTGTCGGCAGCTGTTCGGCTGCGGGCGGCGGAAATCAGTACACCGTAAATATCGCGAGCGGCAGCGGCACGGCCGTCAGTTCGAGCGTGGGCATCATGGGGGAACCGCTTGTGGCCGAGGTCAGCGGTGCCACAGCCTACAGCACCAGTGACAGCACCGGACGACGGATCAAGACCGTCACCAACCAGGTCATCCAGCAGGGATCCATCGGTCTGTCGCTAGGGGGAACTGCCACCACCCAGGTGGTCGCTGGCCGACTCAGCTGGCGGCAAATCAACAATTACCAAGACTTGAAGAATGCGCCATGAAAAAGAGTCTTAATCACGGCTTTACCCTGATCGAACTGATGATCGTGGTTGCGATCGTCGCCGTCCTGGCCGGCATTGCTTACCCTTCCTACAAGGACTCTGTACTGAAAGGCAGGAGGGCCGAGGCGCGGACAGCACTGTCGGAGCTGATGCAGCAACAGGAGCGGTACATGACCCAAAACAACAGCTATTTTGCGTTTACCAACGTCGGTGGCATTGCTACACCGGTCGTCACGCCGCCAACGACCGTGCCCTTCAAGACTTTTTCGGGGGACACGCTGGCGAAAACTGCCTACTATCTGAGCGCATCGGCCTGCCCATCGTCCACCATCGCCGAATGCGTGATGGTGGCCGCTGAGCCCGTCATGGCCGACCCCGATGCGGGCACCTTGCAAATACTCAGCACCGGCACAAAAACTTGCACAGGAGCCAAGAGTTCAGTGTGCTGGAAATGAACAGACGCCTTACTGCGGACAAAGGCTTTACCCTCATCGAGTTGATGGTGACTGTGACCTTGGTCGCCATTGCGCTTGCTCTGGGAGTCCCCAGTTTCACGACATTCCAGCGCAATGCTGAATTGACGTCGGCCACCAACTCTTTGATCGCCGCCCTGAATGCGGCGCGAGGCGAAGCCATGAAGCGCGGCCGATATGCCATGGTGGTGCCGACGGATGGAGCAAACTGGAATAGCGGCTGGGTTGTGTTTGTGGATGTGGACCGGACAGGCAGCTATACGGCCAACGACTTGACTATATTGACCCAAGAGCCACCACCAAGCTATCTGACTGTCACGCCCACACCGGCGTCTAGTCTTTACATCATGTATGACGCCTCGGGATATTCCAAAACTACGACCGGGAGTTTTGGCGCATGGACATTTGAAATCGCACGCAACGACGTGGCAGGCACCGGATCACTGGCCCAGACGCGCCGCATTAAGATCGCCTCTACCGGACGCGTGCGCGTCTGTACGCCCAAGACCCCGACGGACACACGGTGCAGCGCATCGGCCTCACAGCTTTGAGCTCATAATTGTCCGACTAAGTAACCCAATTGATTCCTTGGGCACAAACCATGACCTTGGCACTTTGGGGCGATGCGTTGGCATTGGCCCGGCAATCTGTCGGACTGTCCAGCCCCAACCCCCGGGTTGGCTGCCTCATCACGACTGCTCAAGGCGAAGTGATCGGCCGCGGTTTCACGCAGCAGCCGGGCGGGCCGCATGCGGAAGTGGTAGCAATGGAGGATGCGCGGGCGCACGGCCACGATCTGCACGGCGCCACCGCCTACGTCACCCTGGAGCCCTGCTCCCACCACGGCCGCACCGGTCCCTGCTGCGATGCGCTGATCGCGGCCGGCATCAAAAAGGTGGTCTCCTCAATTGCCGACCCCAACCCGCTGGTGTCAGGCCAGGGCTTTGCGCGCCTGCGCTCGGCCGGCGTTGAGGTGCAGGTCGGACCCGGTGCCGCCGAGTCGCGCGAACTGAACATCGGGTTTTTCAGCCGCATGATCCGCCGGACGCCCTGGGTGCGCCTGAAGGTGGCGGCCTCGCTGGACGGCAAGACGGCGCTCGACAACGGGGCCAGCCAGTGGATCACGTCCGAGGCAGCGCGGGCCGACGGTCACGCCTGGCGCGCGCGCGCCTGCGCCGTGCTCACCGGCATCGGCACGGTGCTGGAAGACAACCCGCGGCTCGACGTGCGGCTGGTCGAGACCCCGCGCCAGCCGCATCTGGTGGTGGTGGACAGCCGGCTCGATACCCCGCTCGACGCTCATCTTTTCATAGCTGGGCGCGACCTGTACATCTACGCTGCGGTGCCAAATGATGCCAAAAAAGCAGCATTGGAGGCGCGCGGCGCCACCGTCATTTACCTGCCAGGCCGGACGCCGGAATCGTCGGGCAAGGTGGATCTGGCGGCCATGCTGCACGACCTGGCCCGGCGCGAAATCAACGAACTGCATGTCGAGGCGGGCTTCAAGCTCAACGGCTCGCTGATCCGCGAGAGCCTGGTCGACGAGTTTGTGGTGTACCTGGCGCCCAAATTGATCGGCCAGGGGCGCGGCATGGCGAGCTTCGGGCCGCTCACGGAACTGGCGCAGGCGGTGCCGCTAACGTTTAAATCAACCGGGATGCTGGGGCCGGATCTGCGCATTCTGGCCAGAATTCCGGGGCGCGACCAGTTTTAGCCTCAATCCCTGCGAAAATAGCAGGATGTTCACCGGAATCATCACCGGCGTGGGGCGCATCGCCGCAGTCCACGACCTGGGGAGCTCTTTACAGTTTGGCAAACGTCTCACCATCGAGACGCCCGCCGGCTACCTTGACGACGTCGCCCTGGGCGACAGCATCGCGCTCAACGGCGCCTGCATGACGGTCACCACGCTGGTCCCCGCCAAGCAGCAGTTCAGCATCGACATCTCGGCCGAATCACTAGACAAGACCACCGGCCTCACCGAACCCGGCCCGATCAATCTTGAAAAGGCCCTGCGTGCGAATGACCGCCTGGGCGGGCACATCGTGGCCGGCCATGTCGACGGCATTGGCACGGTCACCCACTTTGCCCAGGTCGGCGAGAGCTGGGAGCTGCGCATCAACGCGCCGCGCGAGCTGGCCAAATACCTGGCCTACAAGGGCTCCATCACGGTCAATGGCGTGAGCCTGACCGTGAACCGTGTGATCGACATGGATGCGGCCTGCGAGGTCAGCATCAACCTGATTCCCCATACCGTCGAGAACACCGCCCTGGGCCACCTGCGCACAGGCTCGCGGGTGAACCTCGAAATCGACCTGATCGCGCGCTATGTGGAGCGCATGCTCCGCGCCGATCCGCAGCAACCTGACAAAAACTGACAGAAACCCTTCATGACAACGCCCTCCCCCGTCCCCATCTCCCCGGTCGAAGACATCGTGGCCGACATGCGCGCCGGACGCATGGTGATCCTGGTCGATGAAGAAGACCGCGAAAACGAAGGCGACCTGATCCTGGCGGCCGACCATGTGACGCCCGAGGCGATCAACTTCATGGCACGCCACGCGCGCGGCCTGATCTGCCTGACGCTGTCGCGCGACATGTGCGAGCGCCTGCATCTGCCGCCCATGGTGGCGCGCAACAACGCCAAGCACTCGACCGCGTTCACCGTGTCGATCGAGGCCGCCGAGGGCGTGACCACCGGCATCTCGGCCGCCGACCGCTCCCATACCGTGCAGGTGGCGGTGGCCAGGGGCGCCAGGGCGGAAGACCTGGTGCAGCCCGGCCACATCTTCCCGCTGCAGGCCGTCGATGGCGGCGTGCTGATGCGCGCCGGCCACACCGAGGCGGGTTGCGACCTGGCAGCCATGGCGGGTTGCTCGCCCGCGTCAGTTATCTGCGAAGTCATGAAGGACGACGGCACGATGGCCCGCTTGCCCGACCTGCAGCTGTTCGCCGCCGAGCACGGCCTGAAGATCGGCACGATTGCCGACTTGATCGAACACCGCAGCCGCGTCGAATCCCTGATCGAGAAAGTCGGCACGCGCAGCATCAACACGGCCTGCGGCGAATTCACCGCGCACGCATACCTGGACAAACCCAGCCGCGGCCTGCACCTGGCGCTCGTCAAGGGGCAGTGGCGGCCCGACGACACCGTGGCCGTGCGCGTGCACGAGCCCCTGTCGGTGCTCGACGCACTGGAGGTCAATCGCTCCATGCACACCTGGGGGCTGGACACCAGCCTCAAGCACATCGCGCAGCTGGGCCAGGGCGTGGTCGTGCTGCTGAACTGCGGCGAGAGCGCGGCCCAGCTGCTGGCCCAGTTCGAGGGCACGGCGCGCGCCAGCCACGGCCCGGAGCGCGGCCGCATGGACCTGCGCACCTATGGCATCGGCGCGCAAATCCTGCGCGAGTGCGGTGTCCACAAGATGAACCTCATGGGCACTCCGCGCCGCCTGCCCAGCATGGTGGGCTACGGGCTGGAGATTGCCGGCTACACACCAAAGGAATAAAACATGTTTGGCGCAGAAAAAGGAACGGCCGCGCGGCCACTGGACGGCAGCCGGCTGCATATCGGCATCGTGCAGGCGCGCTTCAACGAGAGCATCACCAACAGCCTCGCAAGCGCCTGCAAGGCGGAACTCGCGGCGCTGGGCGTGCCGGACAACGGCATCGTGCACGTGCTGGTGCCCGGCGCGCTGGAAGTGCCGCTGGCCCTGCAGGCGCTGGCCGAGCAAGACAAGTTCGATGCCCTGATCGCGCTGGGCTGCATCATCCGCGGCGAGACCTACCACTTCGAACTGGTGGCCAACGAGTCGGGCGCCGGCGTGAGCCGGGTCGCACTGGACTACCAGTTGCCGGTGGCCAACGCCATCATCACCACCGAAAACCTGGACCAGGCCATCGCCCGGCAAACCGACAAGGGCCGGGACGCGGCCCGCGTCGCGGTGGAAATGGCGAACCTGCTGGACGAACTCGCATGAGCCTGGACAAACCCGATACCCCGACGGAGCGCCCGGCCGAGCGTCCGGCGCGCCAGTCCCGCACCGGACTGACCAGCACCGGTGTGCGCAAGGCGGCGGCCAAGTCCAACCGCAGTCGTGCGCGCGAATTTGCGCTGCAGGCGCTGTACCAGCACCAGGTCGGGCGCAACGACGCCGCGTCCATCGACAGCTTCACGCGCGACCTGGCCGGCTTCCACAAGGCCGACGCCGCGCACTACGACGCGCTCCTTCACGGCTGCATCGAAGAGTCCGCCGCGCTCGACGCCGTGATCCTGCCGCTGCTGGACCGCAAGATGATCGAGATCTCGCCGATCGAGCACGGCGTGATGTGGATTGGCGCCTACGAGTTCAAGCACTGCCTGGACGTGCCGTGGCGCGTAGTGCTCAACGAGTGCATCGAGCTGGCCAAGGAGTTTGGCGGCACCGACGGCCACAAGTACGTGAACGCGGTGCTCAACGGCCTGGCGCCCACCCTGCGCGCGGCCGAGGTGGCCGCCGACAAAGTCACGGGCAAGGCCCGTTGAACGCACGATGACACAACCCGCCCTGAAGATCTCCACACGCGCCCAGCGCATCGAACCGTTCTACGTGATGGAAGTGGCCAAGGCCGCCTCCACCATGGCCCGCGAAGTGGCCCACACCGAGCGGCCCATGATCTTTCTGAACATTGGCGAGCCGGACTTCACCGCGCCACCGCTGGTGCAGGAAGCTGCCGCCCGGGCCATTCGCAACGGCACCACGCAGTACACCCAGGCGACCGGGCTGGAGCCGCTGCGCGAGCGCATCAGCGACTGGTACACGCAGCGCTTTGGCGTCGCGGTGCCGGCGCGCCGCATCGTCGTCACCGCCGGTGCCTCGGCGGCGCTGCAACTGGCCTGCCTGGCGCTGATCGAGGCGGGCGACGAGATCCTGATGCCCGACCCGAGCTACCCCTGCAACCGGCATTTTGTCAGCGCCGCCGAAGGCACGGCGGTGCTGATTCCCACCTCCGCCAACGAGCGCTTCCAGCTCAGTGCCGACAAGGTACAGGCCGCCTGGAACGACAAGACGCGGGGCGTTTTGCTGGCCTCGCCATCCAACCCCACCGGCACCTCGATTCACCCCGACGAGCTGCGCCGCATCCACGAGGTCGTGAGCGCACGCGGCGGCATCACGCTGATCGACGAGATCTACCTGGGCCTGAGTTTTGACGACACCTTCGGGCACACGGCGCTGGCGCTGAATGACGACATCATCAGCATCAACAGCTTCTCCAAGTACTTCAACATGACGGGCTGGCGCCTTGGCTGGCTGGTCGTGCCCGAGGCGCTGGTGCCGGTGATCGAGCGGCTCGCGCAAAACCTGTTCATCTGTGCCAGCACCGTGTCGCAGCATGCGGCGCTGGCCTGCTTCGACGCGCTCAGCATTGCCGAGTACGAACGCCGTCGTGCCGAGTTCAAGGCGCGCCGCGACTTTTTCATCCCGGCCCTCAATGCCATGGGATTGAATGTGCCCGTCATGCCCGATGGCGCTTTCTACGCCTGGGCTGACTGCTCTCAAATCTGCAGCAAACTGGGTATCCGTGACAGCTGGGACTTCGCCTTCGAAGTCATGAAGCAGGCCCATGTGGCGGTGACGCCGGGACGCGACTTCGGCAACGCCGACACGCACCACTTCGTGCGCTTTTCTACGGCCAGTTCCATGCAGCACTTGCAGGACGCAGTGGCACGGCTGCGGGCCATGCTGGCATGAGCCGCCGGGCCGCTCCCAAGGCGCATACCGCAGCGCGTCGCGCGGAGGTTGCCTGATGAGCCGGTCCGCTCAGATTGAACGGGTGTTCCGCTGGCCCGTGCGCGTGTACTGGGAAGATACCGACGCGGGCGGCATCGTCTTCTACGCCAACTACCTCAAGTTTTTCGAGCGCGCGCGCACCGAGTGGCTGCGCTCGCTGGGCATTGGGCAGCACCGGCTGCGCGAAGAGTGCGGCGGCATCTTCGTGGTGGTGGAAACGCATGTCAAATACCACCGGCCGGCACGCCTCGACGACGAACTGCTGGTGACTGCAAATTTAAGCGAATTGGGCCAGGCGTCCATGACCATCCTGCAGCAGGTGCTATCAAAAAACGAGCAGACACCCGCCAGTCCCGTGGAACTTCTATGTACGGGCAGCATCCGAATCGGGTGGGTTAATGCGGCCACCCTCAAGCCCGCCAAAATTCCGAACAACATCCTGGAAACCCTTAAACAATGAATCAAGATCTGTCGATTCTGACCATGGTGATCAACGCGAGCTGGGTGGTCCAGCTCGTCATGCTGCTGCTGGTGTGCGTCTCGGTGGCGAGCTGGGCCGCCATCTTTCGCAAGATCTTTGCACTCAAGCGCGTGAACGCGCTCAACGACGAGTTCGAGCGTGACTTCTGGTCAGGCACCAGCCTGAACGACCTGTTTGCCTCGGCGGCCCAGAATGCCAAGCACTCGGGCCCGCTGGAGCGTATTTTTGCCAGCGGCATGCGCGAGTACCAGAAGCTGCGCGAGCGCCGCATCACCGACGCCGGCGCGCTGATGGACGGCGCGCGCCGCGCCATGCGCGCGAGCTTCCAGCGCGAGCTCGATGCGGTGGAAGTCAACCTCTCCTTCCTCGCCTCGGTCGGCTCCGTCTCGCCGTATCTGGGCCTGTTCGGCACGGTCTGGGGCATCATGCACGCCTTCATCGGGCTGGCGGGCCTGCAGCAGGTCACGCTGGCCACCGTGGCCCCGGGCATTGCCGAGGCGCTGGTGGCCACCGCGATCGGCCTGTTCGCCGCGATTCCGGCGGTGATCGCGTACAACCGGTTTGCGCACGACATCGACCGCGTGGCCATCAAGCTGGAGACCTTCATCGAAGAGTTCACCAACATCCTGCAGCGCAACCTGGGCGCCCAATCGGCCTCGGGCCACTAGGAGGGACGCAAGCGATGCCTGCTCTCATTCCCAGAGGCCGCGGCCGGCGCACCATCAGCGAGATCAACATGGTGCCGTTCATCGACGTGATGCTGGTCCTGCTGATCATCTTCATGGTGACGGCGCCGCTGATCACGCCGAGCATGATCAACCTGCCCAGCGTGGGCAAGGCGGCCAAGCAGCCCGACCAGGTGATCCAGATCGTGATCACCAAGGATGAAACGCTGGAACTCAAGTCCCAGAATAAATCGGTGCCGGTCTCCATGAAGGAGATCGCCAATGCGGTGCGGCAGGCGCAGGGCGGACAGGCAGACGCCGACACCGACTCGGCCGTGGTCATCAGCGCCGACCGCACGGTGAAATACGAAACCGTGGTCAGGGTCATGGACACGCTGCAGCGCGCGGGCGTCAAGCGCGTGGGCCTGTCCGTGCAACTGGCGCCGCGCTGAGGGTCGCCCCGACAACACCATGAACGCCGCCGCCACCGATCGCCGCATTGAGTTTGCGCCGCCGCCGCAACCCGGCATGCTGCGCGCGTACGCGCTGGCGGTGCTGGCGCACCTGCTGCTGATCGCGGCCCTGACCTGGGGCGTGCACTGGAAGCGCGACGCGGAGAATGTGGCGGTCGAGGCCGAGCTGTGGTCATCGGTGCCGCAGCAGGCCGCGCCCAGGGCGGTCGAGCCGCCGCCGCAACCGGTGCCACCGCCTCCTGCGCCGGCGCCAATACCCCAGCCAGCGCCCGCCCCCGCACCACCACCCCCGCCGCCTGTGCAGGTAGCGCCATCGGTGCGCGACGCCGACATCGCAATCGCGCGCCAGAAGAAGGAGCTGGAGAAAGAGAAGCTCGAGCAGCAGCAACAACTGGAGCAGGACAAGCGCGAGCGACAAAAAAAGCTGGACGCCGAGAAACGCGCGCAGGAAAAGCAGGCGGCGCTGGACAAGAAGAAACAAGAGCAGCAGCAGGAAGTCCAAAGGAAAGCGGCCGAGAAGGCACAGGCTAAAGCCGAGGCCCAAGCCGAGGCGAAGGCACAGGCAGAGGCAAAAGCGCAGGCACAGGCGAAAGCGCAGGCTGAGGCAAAAGCACAGGCACAGGCGCAAGCGAAGGCCGAAGCGAAGGCCCAGGCGCAAGCCAAGGCGCAGGCCGACAAGCTGCATAAGGAAACCGTCAAGAACATGCTGGCGATGGCCAACGCCGCGGGCGGCGCCAACGCCACCGGCAATGCGCTGCGCTCATCCGGCCCGTCGGGCAGCTATGGCGCCCGCGTCGCCGCCGCGGTGCGGCCGAATGTGGTATTCCCCGATGCCGACCTCGTGAGCGGCAACCCGGCGGCCGAGTTCAACGTGCAACTGGCGCCGGACGGCACCATCGTCGGCACCCCCAAACTGGTCAGATCGAGCGGCCTGCCGGCCTGGGACGACGCCGCGCTGCGCGCCCTGCAGAAAACCGAGAAGCTGCCACGCGACACCGACGGACGGGTGCCCCCGGCCCTGATTGTCGATCTCAGGCCGAAGCGCTGACGCTATTGTTCTGATAGCTGCCTGTTCAGACCCTTCAAGGGCTACAGGCACTTTTCTCTTGAAACTCAGTCATACACGATAGCCGCCTGCCGCTGGTCGGCCTGCGCCATCCAGCTCGCCAGCGCGGCATCGGTCGGGAAGAATCTGGCCTCGTCGCCGAGTTGCAACTCGGCCGCCGCGCCGGTGCTGCCCGCCTGCCGCTGCACACTGAGCCGCACACCCAGGCCGCGCAACAATTCACCCTGCTCCGTCGTCTCGCGCCGGGGCGGAAAATCCTTCACCAGGCGCGCGATGTCCGGCGCCTTGCCGTTCACCGCCACGCGCAGGAACTTCCCAAAGCGGCAGCGTGCCGTGGCCAGGTCCCAGACCTGGCTGATGCTGAAGCGCGGCTCGAAACCGCCGCGCCCCGGCTGCAGCCGTCCGCTCACAATCAGCACCTCGTCGTCCTTGAGCAGATTGCGGTGGGTGTTGAGCACGGCCTCGTCCGCCGTGGCCTCGATCGCCCCCGACTTGTCGTCCAGCTTGAACAGCGCGAGCTTGCCACGCTGGCTGTTGATCACACGGAAATCACTCACCACGCCGGCGATCAGCTGCTGCTCGCGGCTGTCGATCAACTCGTCGACCGTGCGCTTGATGAACTGCCGCACCTCGTGCGACACCTCGTCGAACAGATGGCCCGACAGGTAAAAGCCGATGGCCGTCTTCTCGTAGGTCAATCGCTCCTTCACGCCCCATGGCGTGGCGTCCACCAGATCGGGCTCCTGCGTGCTGGAGCCGTGATCGTCATCGCCCATGTCGAACAGGCCGCCCTGGTTCACGTTGGCCTGTGCGGCGGTGGCGAAGTCGAACGCGCGGTCCACCGAGGCGATCAGGGCCGCGCGGTTGAGCTGCAGCGAATCGAAGGCACCGGCCTTGATCAGCGCCTCGAGCGCGCGCTTGTTGAACTTGCTGCGGTCCACGCGTACGCAAAAATCGAACAGGCTCCTGAACGGGCCGCCTTCCTGGCGCGCCGCCACGATGGCGTCGATGGCCTGCTGGCCGGTACCCTTGACGGCGCCCAGGCCGTAACGAATCACGGTGTCGGAGATCGGCTCGAAGCGGTGAAAGCCGCGGTTCACATCGGGCGCCTCGAACGTCATGCCCATCTTCAGGGCATCTTCGTGCAGCACCCGCAGCTTGTCGGTGTCGTCCATTTCCACCGTCATGTTGGCGCAGAAGAACTCGGCCGTGTAGTGCACCTTGAGCCAGGCCGTGTGATACGCCAGCAGCGCGTAGGCGGCCGAGTGCGACTTGTTGAAGCCGTAGCCCGCGAATTTTTCCATGTCGTCGAACACGGCGTCGGCCTTGTCCGTGGCGATGCCCTTTTGCGCCGCGCCATCGCGAAAGATCTGGCGATGCTTGGCCATCTCCTCGGCCTTCTTCTTGCCCATGGCACGGCGCAGCAGGTCGGCGCCGCCGAGCGAGTAGCCGCCCAGGATCTGCGCCATCTGCATCACCTGCTCCTGGTAGATCATGACGCCGTAGGTCTCGGACAGGATGGCCTCCACGCGCGGATCCGGGTACACCACCGGTTCGCGCCCCTGCTTGCGTGCGATGTAGGTCGGGATCAGGTCCATCGGGCCCGGCCGGTACAGCGCGTTCATGGCGATCAGGTCTTCCAGCCGCGTCGGCCTGGCGTCACGCAGCATGCCCTGCATGCCCCGGCTTTCAAACTGGAACACGGCCTCGGTCTTGCCCTCGGCAAACAGCCGGTACACCTTGGGGTCGCCCAAAGGCAGGTTCTCGTACGCGAAGTTTTCCTGGCCTTTGTGCCGCTGCGTGATGAAGTCCTTCGCGATTTCCAGGATGGTCAGCGTGGCCAGGCCCAGAAAGTCGAACTTCACCAGGCCGATGGCTTCCACATCGTCCTTGTCGAACTGGCTCACCGCCGAGTCGCTGCCGGGCTGCTGATACAGCGGACAAAAGTCGGTCAGCCGGCTCGGCGCAATCAGCACGCCGCCCGCGTGCATGCCCACGTTGCGCGTCATGCCCTCGAGCTTTTGCGCGAGCGCCAGCAGCGTCTTGACCTCGTCCTCCTTGTCCAGCCGCTCGGCCAGAATCGGCTCGGCCTTGATCGCGCCGTCGATCGTGATGTGGGTGCCCGGCTTGTTCGGAATCAGCTTGCTGATGCCGTCGCAAAATGTGTAGCTCATGTCCAGCACGCGGCCCACGTCGCGGATCGCCGCGCGCGCCGCCATCGTGCCGAAGGTGGCGATCTGGCTCACGGCTTCCTTGCCGTATTTGAGCTTGACGTAGTCGATCACGCGGTCGCGGTTGCTCTGGCAAAAGTCGATGTCGAAGTCGGGCATCGACACGCGCTCGGGGTTCAGGAAACGCTCGAACAGCAGGTTGTATTGCAGCGGATCGAGGTCGGTGATCTTCAGCGCGTAGGCCACCAGCGAGCCGGCGCCCGAGCCGCGGCCCGGGCCGACCGGGCAGCCGTTGTTCTTGGCCCAGTTGATGAAGTCGCCCACGATCAGGAAGTAGCCGGGAAAGCCCATCTTCAGGATCGTGTCGATCTCGAACTCGAGCCGCTCCACGTAGCGTGGTCGCTCCCGGTCGCGCTGCGCCGCATCCGGGTACAGATGCGCCAGGCGCTGCTCGAGACCCTCGAAGGAGGCATGACGGAAGTAGTCGTCGGGCGAGAGCTTGCGCCCCTGCACCTCGGGCGTGGGAAAGTCCGGCAGCTGCGGCTTGCCGAGCACCAGCGTGAGGCTGCAGCGGCGCGCGATCTCCAGCGTGTTGGCGATGCTGGAGGGCACGTCGGCAAACAGCGCCTGCATCTGCGCGGCCGTCTTGAAATACTGCTCGCGCGTGAACTTGCGCGCACGGCGCTGGTTGCCCAGGATTTCGCCCTCGGCAATGCACACGCGCGCCTCATGCGCCTCGTAGTCGTCCTCGCCGGTGAACTGCACCGGATGCGTTGCCACCACGGGCAGCTTCAGGCTGGCGGCCAGTTGCACGGCGGCGACCACATGGGCTTCGTCATCAGGACGGCCGGCGCGCTGCAGCTCGATATAGAAGCGATGCGGGAACAGCGCGGCGAGCTGCAGCGCCGCCGCGCTGGCACGGCTTGAGTCGCCCTGCACCAGCGCCTGCCCGACCGGGCCGGCCTGCGCGCCGGAGAGCACGATCAGGCCTTCGCCGAGCTCCGTCAGCCACGCCAGCTTGACGACCGCCTGGGCCTTGACCACGTTTTGCGTCCAGGCGCGCGCCAGCAACTCGGACAGGTTCAGGTAACCCTGGCGGTTTTGCACCAGCAGCACCAGGCGCGACAGGGCACCCGCGTCCGCACCCAACCCTTCGAGAAATATTTCTGTGCCGATCAGCGGCTTGACGCCGGCGCCGCGCGCGGCCTTGTAGAACTTGATGGCGCCGAACAGGTTGCTGAGGTCGGTGATGGCCAGCGCGGGCTGGCCATCGTGGGCAGCAGCCTGGACAATTTCATCGATGCGGTTGGTACCGTCGACGACGGAAAATTCGGTGTGCAGGCGTAGGTGAACAAACATAGACTGCATTGTAGGAAGCCGCCATTTCGCAGCGTGGGCTGGACGCATCCATTTTGGGATCAGCCGCTGATTTACTACAAAACAAGGAGCGCCATGCGCAGATGTGGTATGGGCTATAGCCCGAATTCATCGTGAATCGGGCTGGCTGACGGGATCACACGATAAAGCGCTTTTCCGGCAGCGGAATGAACTCGGTCTCGCCCGGCACCTGGCCGATGGACTGCGCCTCCCAGTCCTGCGCGGCCTGCGCGATGCGCTCCTTGCGGCTGGAGACAAAGTTCCACCAGATGAAGCGCCGTTCAGGCAGCGCATCGCCGCCCAGCACCATCAATCGCGCGGCCTTTGGTGCGTGAAGCTCCACGCTCGCCCCCGGTGGCAGCACGGCCAGCGTGTGCGCGGCGACCGGCGTGCCGTCGATCCGCACGTCGGCATCGACCGCATAGACCGCCAGCTCGGGCGCCAGCGGCGGCAGCGTGAGGCGGCCGCTTGCCGGCAGCGAGACGTCGAGGTAAATGGTTTTGGAGCAGGTCACCACGGGCGAGGTCGCGCCAAAGGCTTCGCCGACCAGCACGCGCACATCGGCATTCCCCGCCTTGAGCGTCGGCATGGCGGCGGCCGGCGTGTGCGCGAAGCTGGGCGCAACCTCTTCGTGCTCGCGCGGCAGCGCGGCCCACAGCTGGATGCCGTGGTTCACATAGGCCTGATCGCGCAGTTCCTGCGGGCGCCGCTCGGAGTGCACGATGCCGCGGCCCGACGTCATCCAGTTGATGGCGCCGGGTTCAATTTTTTGCTCGTAGCCCAGGCTGTCGCGGTGCACCATGGCGCCCTCGAACAGGTAGGTCACGGTGGACAGCCCGATGTGCGGGTGCGGGCGTACATCATGGTTCACACCGGGCTGCTCCAGCACCGGGCCGAAGTGATCGAAAAACAGGAACGGGCCGATGGACTGGCGCTGCGCGGCCGGCAGCAGGCGGCGCACCAGGAAACCGCCGCCGAGGTCATGGTCATGCCCCGTGAGTTGCAGCAGCGCGCTCATGGCAAGCGCTCCACGTGCGTGCTGATCTCGGTCGTGACCTGCGTCATGAGCTTGTGCACCGGACACTTGCCGGCCACGGTGCCGAGTTCCTGCAACTGCGCGTCGGTCAGGTCGCCGCTGATCTGCAGCGTGGCCGCGAGCCGGTACGTGCCGGCGCGCTCGAGCGAATCATCGCGCTCGATCACCGTGTGGATGTCGGCCACCGCAATGCCCTTCTTGCGCGCGTACCAGAGCACCGTCAGGGCCTTGCAGGCGCCAAGTGCCGCATCGTACAAATCGTGCGGGCTGGGGCCGGCATCGGTGCCGCCCTCGGCCACGCTGCCATCGGCCAGCAGCTCGTGGCTGCGGATGCGCAGCGTTTGCGCCATCGGCGCGGGTCCGGCTGGCGTGCTTTGGCGCCTGAGTTCAATGGCCATGAAAGACTCCTCGTAAAAGGAGCAATCTATCAGCCGTGCACCTTTGCTGCAATGCCAGCCACGCGTTGCCCGAACAGCCGAGCAGTCTCCAGGTCGCCGGGCGCCATCTCCATCGGGCTCGCATCGGCCGGCGACGACGCGATCGCACCGCCGTACGACACCAGGTAGTTGACGTCGTTGCGCGTGGCGGCCTTGGTGTTGCTGGGCATCAGGCCCTGGCTGACCCAGATCATGGCGTGCTGCATGCCCAAATTAAAAAGAGTGGTCAGCGTCGCGCCCTTGTCGCCGTTCATGCCGGCGCTGTTGGTAAAGCCGCCCGCGATCTTGTCACGCCAGCCCTGCGCATACCAGACCCGGCTGGAGGCGTCGGCAAACTTCTTGAACTGCCAGCTCACATTGCCCATGTAGGTGGGAGAGCCGAAGATGATGGCGTCGGCCGCGGCCAGGGTGTCCCAGCCATCGGCCGGTACGTTGCCGTCGGCATCGATAGCCACCAGGCTCACCGCGCCCGAGGCGCCCGCGCCTTCGGCAACGGCCTGCGCCATGCGCTGGGTATGGCCGTACCCGGAGTGATAGACCACGGCGACGGTTGCCATTGCCTGCGCTGCGCGAGTCAGGACTTCAGCCTGGCGTCCACGCTCCAGCCACCCGCACCCCACACGGCAAAGGACAGCAGGCCGCCGGCAATGGCAAGGTTCTTGTAGAAGTTGATCTGCTGCATCATGAGCTGCGCGGCCGGCGCATCCCAGTAGCTGTGGAAGAAGATGCCGGCCGCCACGGTGTAGATGGCCATGATCAGCGCGGTCCAGCGTGTCTTGAAGCCGGTCAGCAGCATCAGCCCCAGGCCGAGTTCGACGACGATGGCGACCACGGCGCCGAGCTGCGGCAGCGGCAGGCCGTGCGACGTGATGTAGCCCACGGTGCCGGCAAAGCCGGCAATCTTGCCGAAGCCGGATGGTACGAACAGGATGGCGATCAGCAGGCGGCCGAGAAGGGTCAATGGGTTTTGAAGTGCGTTTGGCATGTTGATTTCTGTAAGGTGAAAAGGTGAAAAGGTGAAATGGATAAACGGCAAGTATGAGGGTATGAGGAGTCAGCAGGCACGCTCACGCACTCAGGTCGAACACCAGCACCTCGGCGTCCTTGCCGTGGGACAGGCTCAGGGCGCTTTCGCCCTCGATCAGCGCGGCGTCTCCTGCCACGAGCTTGTTGCCGTTGACCTGCAACTCGCCGCGCACCAGGTGCACATAGCCCTTGCGTGCAGGATTCAGAGTCAGCGTGGCGCCCTCAAGTCCGTCAAACAGCCCCGCGTAAACCGAGGCATCCGCGTGGACCGTGACCGAGCCCTGCGCACCGTCGGGCGAAGCCACCAGGCGCAGCGTGCCGCGCTTCTCAAGCTCGGGAAAGGTCTTTTGCTCGTAGCTGGGCGCAATGCCGAGCGCGTTGGGCTCGATCCAGATCTGCAGGAAATGCGTGGTCTGATCCTTCGCGTGGTTGAACTCGCTGTGCTGCACACCGGTGCCGGCACTCATGCGCTGCACGTCGCCCGGCGGAATGCCCTTCACGTTGCCCATGGTGTCCTTGTGCGCGAGGTTGCCCGACAGCACATAGCTGATGATTTCCATGTCGCGGTGCCCGTGCGTGCCGAAACCCATGCCCGGGGCGACGCGGTCCTCGTTGATCACGCGCAGGTTGCCCCAGCCCATGTGCTGGGCGTCGTAATAGCCGGCAAACGAGAAGCTGTGAAACGACTTGAGCCAGCCGTGGTCGGCATAGCCCCGGTCCTGTGATTTGCGAAGTGTCAGCATGATGCGTTCTCCTGGAATGCATTGAACTGTAGTCGCTGCGACCGCGAATACCATGCATGGCGTTTGATGGCATCATTCAAATTATTTGAATCTAAAGCCGCATTCCATGCAAACTCCCCGTGACGCGCTGACACCCGATGCGCTCGCCATGCTGCAGGCGATTGCCGCTGCCGGCAGCTTTGCCGCGGCGGCGCGTGCGCTCGGCCTGGTGCCGAGCGCGCTGACCTACCGCGTGCGCCAGATCGAGGATGCGCTCGACGTGCTGCTGTTCGACCGCAGCTCGCGCCAGGCCAGGCTGACCGCAGCCGGCCGCGAGCTGCTGGTGGAGGGCGCGCGCCTCTTGGGCGAGATCGACGCGGTGGCGAACCGCGTCAAGCGCGTGGCCACCGGCTGGGAGCCGCAGCTCACGCTGGCGGTGGACAGCGTGATCTCGCACACCACCATGATGGAGTTGTGCGAGGCCTTTTTTGCACTGGGCCCGCCGACCGCGGTCAAGCTGCGCGAGGAGGCGCTGTCGGGCACGCTGCAGGCGCTGACCTCGGGTCAGGCCGACCTGGCCATCGGCGTGGCCATGGAGCCCGCCACCAGCATGGGCGTGCACAGCAAACCGCTGGGCCAGCTTCACTTTGTCTTTGCCGTGGCGCCGCACCATGCGCTGGCCAGCGCTCCCGAGCCCTTGAGCGACGAGTTGATCCGCCGGCACCGCGCCGTGGCCGTAGCCGACTCGGTGCAGCGCGGCGGCGGCCTGACCTTCGGGCTGCTCGGCGGACAGGAAGTCTTGACCGTGCCCGGCATGCCGGCCAAGCTGGAGGCCCAGGTGCGCGGCCTCGGCTGCGGCTTTCTGCCCGCGCCGCTGGCGCGCCCCTACCTCGAGACTGGCCGCCTGGTGGCGCGGCAGGTCGAGCGACCGGCCCGGCTGGTGCGCTTCAGCTATGCCTGGCGCACGGCCACCCGCACCCCCCAGGGGCGGGCGCTGCAATGGTGGCTGGCGCAACTCGAGAGCCCGGCCACCCGCACCGCCCTGCTGGAGCGACAACATGGGTTTTAGAAACTCCACGCTTGCCACTGCGTGTAGAGTGCGCTCATGCCAACCCCACAAAGTGCAAAGATGACAAAACCTCCCCGTGCCCCGTCTGCTCAACCGGCGCTTCCCCGCCACATCGCCGTGATCGGCGCCGGCATGGCCGGCATCGCCTGTGCCCGCACGCTGGTGCAAGCCGGGCATCGCGTGACGGTGTTCGACAAGAACCAGGACGTGGGCGGGCGCATGGCCACGCACAACACGCCGTTCGGCACCTTCGATCACGGCACGCAGTACTTCACCGTGCGCGATGCGCGCTTTGCCCAGGCGCTGGCCACCACGCCCGGCGCCTGCAAGCCATGGAGCGCAAACACCGTGCGCGTGCTCGACACCTACGGCCGCGTGACCGCCGCCGGCTTGCCCGCGCGCGAGCCGCACTGGGTGCCGGCACCCGCCATGAACACGCTGCCGACCCAGTGGGCGCAGCCGCTGCACGAGGCTGGCGGCGTGGAGCTGCAGACTCGGGTCACGCGCATCGAGCCCGACCCGATCAGCGCGCAGCACTGGCAGTTGCGCACCAGCGGCGCCGAGGATTCGCAGCACGTGTTTTCGGGTTTTGACGCCGTGGTATTGGCCACCCCCTCGGCGCAGGCGCAGGAGCTGCTGCAAAATTCAAGGCAGGGCGCGCAATTGGCGAAGCAGATCAGCGCGGTGCGGGTCGCTCCCTGCTGGACGCTGATGCTGGCGTTTCCGCAGGCGGTGCAGCCCACGCTGACGCATCTGGGCCCGCAGTGGAACGCGGCGCGCAGCACGCACCACCGCATCGCCTGGCTGGCGCGCGAGTCGTCCAAGCCGGGACGCGGCGCCATCGAGCGCTGGACCGTGCAGGCCAGCGACGCCTGGTCGCACGAACACCTGGAAGACGACGCCCCGCGCGTGCAGGCCAAGCTGCTCAAGGCGTTTGCCGAGGTCACCGGCATCCGCACCGAACCGGCCCATGCCGAGGTGCACCGCTGGCGCGATGCCCAGACCCTCAAGCCGCTGGGCAAGACCCACGTGTGGGACGCCAAGGCGCGCCTGGGGCTGTGCGGCGACTACCTGATCGGCCACCGCGTGGAAGACGCGTTTGTCTCGGGGCTGGAGCTGGCGCTCGCCATGGCGTGAAGCGGGGCGCTGGCATGACGGCCTACATCGGCAGGTTCGCGCCGTCGCCAACCGGGCCGCTGCACGCGGGCTCTCTGGTCGCCGCACTGGCCAGCTGGCTCGATGCGCGCGCGCACGGCGGCCAGTGGCTGGTGCGCATCGAGGACGTGGACACGCCGCGCTGCGTCGCCGGCGCGGAGCACATCATCCTGGCGCAACTCGCGGCTTGCGGTTTGCTGCCCGATGCGCCGCCGCTGGTCCAGTCGCGGCGCGGAGCCTTGTACCAGCGCGCGCTGGATACGCTGGTCGCCGAGGGCCGCGCCTACCCCTGTGCCTGCTCGCGCAAGGACATCGAGGACGCGCTGGCCGCCCTGGGGGTCGAACGCCCGCGCCACGCCGAGCTGGTCTACCCCGGCACCTGCCGCCACGGCTTGCAGGGCCGGCGCGCACGCGCGTGGCGCTTCCTCACGGAGAAGTTTGAAGAAAAAGTGCCTGTAGCCCTTACTGGACCTACGCAATCAGCTACACCTTCGATAGCAGGCCCCATCGTTACCTGGATTGATCGCCGGCTCGGCGCGCAGCAGCAAAACGTGGCCGCCGAGGTCGGCGACTTCGTGCTCAAACGCGCCGACGGACTCTGGGCCTACCAACTGGCCGTGGTGGTGGACGATGCCGCGCAGGGCATCACCCACGTAGTGCGCGGCGTGGACCTGGCGGACAACACGCCGCGCCAGATCCTGCTGCAGCGCGCCCTGCAACTGCCCCCACCGGCCTACCTGCACACGCCGCTGGTCTGCGCGGCGAATGGTGAAAAGCTCTCCAAGCAAAACGGTGCGCAGGCATTCGATACCGCCAGCGCAGCAGGCGCCTTCAACGCGCTGGCGGCGGCCGCGGCCGTGCTGGGCTTGCCGCAGTACACAGGCACGGTGGCCGAGGCACTGGCCGTGTGGGCAGGCGCCTGGCGGCATCTCTACAATCCAGACTCCTCATGACCGCCGCCCCTGCCCCCTCCTCCGCTCCCGCCGCACCGCCTGGCGTGGCCCACCCCAAAAGCATTCGCAGCTTTGTGCGCCGCGCCGGCCGCACCACCACCGGCCAGGCCAAGGCTCTCGAAGATCTGGGGCCGAAGTTTGTGCTGCCGTATTCCGGGCATGCGATCGATTTGGCAGCAACCTTTGGCCGCAGCGCACCGACCATCCTCGAGATCGGCTTCGGCATGGGCGAGGCCACCGCGCACATCGCGGCGCTGATGCCTGAGAACAACTTCCTGTGCTGCGAAGTGCACCCGCCCGGCGTCGGCGCCCTGCTCAAGCGCATCGATGAGCAGAACCTCGCCAACATCCGCATCCTCGCGCATGACGCGGTCGAAGTCATCGACCACATGCTGCCGCTGCACGGCCTGGCTGGCATCCACATCTTCTTTCCTGACCCGTGGCACAAGAAGAAGCACAACAAGCGGCGCCTGATCCAGGCGCCGCTGGTGGCCAGGCTCGCCGCGCGCCTGAAACCCGGCGGCTACCTGCATTGCGCCACCGACTGGCAGCCCTATGCCGAGCAAATCCTGCAGGTGCTGAGCACTGAGCCACTGCTGCGCAACACCGCCGATGCAGCGGGCGACGGCTTTGCGCCCAAGCCCGACTACCGCCCGCTGACCAAGTTCGAGAACCGCGGCCTCAAGCTGGGCCACGGCGTGTGGGACGTGGTGTTCGAGCGGGTGTGAGCGCCGCGCCGGGCCGCTCCCAAGCAAGCTCGCACCGCAGTGCGCAGCACGAAGGTACTCCAGTGAGCACGCCCAGGCACGCCCTGCCGCCGACCCGCAACGGCGTCGGCCCGAGCTGCGTCGGCCTGCCCGCGGGCGACTGGCCCACCATCACGGATTTTCTGGTGCAGCGCTTCCCGGCGATCGACCGAGCCGTGTGGCTGCAGCGCATGCACGAAGGCCATGTGGTGGACGAGCATGGCGTGCCGGTCACGCCCGCTCGCGCCTATCAGGGCCACCTGCGGGTGTATTACTACCGCGACCTGGTCCAGGAGCCGCGCATCCCGTTCGATGAGGTCGTGCTGTACCAGGACGAGCACCTGGTCGTGGTCGACAAGCCGCACTTTTTGCCGGTGACGCCGTCCGGCCGCTACCTGCAGGAGACCCTGCTGGTGCGCCTGAAACGCAAACTCGGCATCGACACGCTGCAGCCGATCCACCGGATCGACCTGGACACGGCCGGCGTGGTGGTGTTCTCGATCCAGAGCGCCACGCGCGACGCCTACCACGCCCTGTTCCGGCGGCACGAGGTCGCCAAGCAATACGAAGCGATCGCGCCCTGGCGTGCCGGTTTGACGTTTCCGTGTGTGCGCCACAGCCGGATCGTCGCGGGCGCGCCTTTTTTCCGGCTGTGCGAAGCGGCGGGCGCCCCCAACGCCGAAACCCGGATCGACGTGCTCGAAATCAATGGCGCGCTGTCGCGTTACCGGCTGGAGCCCACGACCGGGCGCAAGCACCAGTTGCGCGTGCACATGGCGGCGCTGGGAATTCCCATTGTCAACGACCGCTTCTACCCCAGCCTCGTCGATGTGGCCGACGACGACTTCAGCCGGCCGCTGCAACTGCTGGCCCGCTCCATCGCCTTCCTTGACCCCGTCACGGGGCAGGCCAGGCGCTTCAAGAGTGCGTACCGCTTGAGCCTGGGCCATCCCGGTACGACGGAATAGGCTGCATCGAAGCCGCATTGAAGCCCCCATCGAAGGGAGCGTTACAATGAGATTGATTCTCATTTGCGAAGTCACCCATGTCCACGCCGCTCCCCATCCCGTCTCCCACCCAGCGAGCCCGGCCCGCGATCTCCCGCGGCAAGTTCCTGGCGGTACTCGGCCCTGGCCTGGTGGTCATGCTGGCCGACACGGACGCCGGCAGCATCATCACCGCAGCCCAGAGCGGCGCGCAATGGGGCTACAAGCTGTTGATCCTGCAGCTGGTGCTGATCCCGATCCTGTTTGTGGTGCAGGAACTGACCGTTCGCCTGGGTCTGGCGACCCAGCGAGGGCACGGTGAGCTGATCCGCGAAACATTCGGCCGCGGCTGGGCCTGGCTGTCGGTCGGAACCCTGTGCGTGGCCTGCGTGGGCGCGCTGCTGACCCAGCTCAGCGGCATCGCCGGGCTGGCGCAACTCTTCGGCGTTCCGGTGGTCCCGGCCATTGTCGTCACGATCGCCGGGATCATTTTCATGGTGTGGACGGGCTCCTACCACTCGGTGGAGCGGGTGGCGATCGCGTTCGGGCTGTTCGAGCTCGCGTTCGTATTCGTGGCATGGCGCTCTGCGCCGGACATTCATGAAGTGGCGGCGCAGTTTTTCGCGGTCCCGCTCGCCGACCCCCAGTACCTCTATCTCGCCGCCGCCAACATCG
This sequence comes from Rhodoferax sediminis, assembly GCF_006970865.1. Classification (NCBI taxonomy): domain Bacteria; kingdom Pseudomonadati; phylum Pseudomonadota; class Betaproteobacteria; order Burkholderiales; family Comamonadaceae; genus Rhodoferax; species Rhodoferax sediminis. The sequence goes on along the minus strand of NZ_CP035503.1, from coordinate 1,577,737 downwards.
GCGCGGTGATCATGCCGTGGATGGTTTTTTATCAACAATCGGCCGTCGTCGACAAGGGTCTGGGCCTGGGCGACCTGAAGGCCGCACGCATCGACACGGCGATCGGTGCGCTGATCACCCAGCTCATCATGGCGGCCGTGCTGATCACCACCGGCGCCGTGCTCAGTGGCGGCAGCGGGACTACCGTGAAACTGGATAACGTTTCGCAAATCGCCGATGCCCTGACGCCGACGCTCGGCTACTCGGTCGGCCGGATCGTCTTCGCCATGGGCCTTGCCGGTGCGGCGCTGGTCGCCACCGTGGTGGTGTGCCTGACGGCCGCCTGGGGCCTGGGAGAGGTCGCCGGCTACAAACGCTCCCTTGAGCACAACCCCCGCGAGGCGCCCTGGTTCTACGGCGTCTTCAGCCTGGTCCTCGTCGCCGGCGGCGTGCTGGTGACATCCGGCGCGGATCTCGTCAAGCTCTCGGTGGCCGTTCAGGTCATGAATGCGCTGTTGCTGCCCGTCGTCCTCGGCTTCCTGTTCCTGCTGGCGCGCAGGGCGTTGACAGGCCCACATCGACTGAACGGCTGGTACGCATGGGTTGCCGGTGCATTGATCGTAGTCACCAGCGTCTTTGGCGTCTTTGCGGCGGTGTCGGGGCTGATCGGCTAGGCGTGCCGGTGGCGCCGCGCCCCGGATGCGTCAGACGATGCGTTGCCGCAACCTCAGGCCTGGACCTCTTTGGCCGTGATCTGGTACCTGAAATCGTCGGGTGAATACGGGTCCAGTCGTCCGCCGGCGTTTTCGGCTGCGGGGTACATGAAGAAGCCGAGCTTGTCGCCGCTCGAGTGGGGCAGCACCACGTCCGCCGCGCTGTTGTAGGCCATCCAGTTGCCTTCCCAACCGCCGAACAGTGCCCGGTTGACGGGCGCCACCACGCCGCCCCGGGTGCTCTTGATCCACTGCGGCGTCTCCTCGCGCATGACCTTGGCGACATCGGCCGGGTCCATCGCGACCCAGCCATGGCCCTTCAGGAACACCTCGGAGCGGCAGTGCTGCGCGCGCTGCAGGCCGGCCGGGTTGGCCCCAAGCGCCTTGTAGCCGAAGCTGGAGGGCGCCAGCCGCACGCCGTACAGGTCACGCGCCGGCACGCCCACCGCGCGGCTCAGGCCGACGAACAGCGCGTTCAGGTCGGCGCACTTGCCGCCCAGGTTGCCGGTCTCGAGCATGGTCTTGATGTCGCCCTCGCCGCAGCCGCGCACCTTGGGCTCGCGGTAGGTGTTGGCCACGATCCAGTCATAGATCTTGCGGACTTTCTCCACGTCGGTGTGGGCGCCCCGGGTCGCCTCAAGCGCGGTCTTGTTCACAATCCCGTCGGTGGGTATCAGGGCCGTGGGCTGCGTCCAGTGCTGGAGCGTATCGGCATCCTCGCGCGCGCTTTGGCGAGCCGACCAGTCCACGGCGCGGCTTTGCGTCTGCACGCGGCTGGTCAGCTCCACGAAGGGGTTGACCTCGCTCGCAGCGAACTCGGCGTAGAGCATTTGCGCGCCGGAGCGGCCATCGGCCATGCGTTGCGTTTTGCCGTTGCTGAAAAAGCTGCTCTCCAGCGAGCGCTGGTAGTCGCTGTCGATGCACGGGATGGGCAGCCAGACGCGGGTGGCGCCTTGCGGCAGCAGAATATCGACCCGCGTGGTCACATCGAAGGTGTGCCAGTCGCCAGGCCGGGGCGCGAAGCGGCGCGCCGCGGCATCGGCGGCCGGGCCGCCCTGTGCAAAATTAATAGCGGGTAGTGCAGCAGCCACAAAGGCTGCAGCGGTATTTTTCAGAAAAGTACGGCGCACGGTGGTCATGAAAAGATCTCCGGATGAGAAAAAACGACGCCACCGGGGCATGTCAAGGTGCCTCGGGATGCCAGTTGGCTGCCGTGCAGGAAGACCTTCAGGGCAGCGAGCGCATTATCGCCGCTGGGTAAAGGACGCCATGCCGGCGCGGGAATGACGAAATGCCGTCTTCCTCGATAGAAAGCTCATTGGTCCACCAGTACCAATGCGGGGTCGACGACGCGCCCACGGGGGTCAACGTATTAGCCACCGAATTGCGTGTAGCGCAGCACCAGCCGGGCGCACGCGGTGCAGCGAAATACAGCGATCGAACGAGAAGTATTTGACGGCAATGGGCGAATCGTAGCGCGTGCCGCCGGGATGGACTCCTCGAAGGTCAGCTCGTAGCTGTCACGATCGGCGAAATAAGGCACTCCTGTCAGCTGGCTACTTCTCATCGTGGTGCCGCAGGCCTTCGGTACAGTACGCAGCCTTCCCTTCAGGCGCATTTCTGCAGCAGGTGCTTACTTGCCTGTGCCGGTGTTCTTGACGTCCTTGATGGTTTCCATCTCCACGTTGTAGAGCTGGCCATTGACTTTCTCCACTTTGCGTATGTAGACGTTTTGGACTATGTCTCGGGTTTGAGCGTCGATGAGGAGCGGGCCCCGCGGGCTTTCAAAAGTCTGGCCCTTCATGGCCGCCAGCAATGCATCACCACCGCCCTTGCCGCCGGTTTTCCTCATGGCCTCGACAATCACGCGCATGCCGTCATAGCCACCAACAGCCATGAAGTTGGGACGCATGCCCTTGTTGGCCTTGGCAAAGGCCGCCACGAACTTCTGGTTAGCCGCCGACTTGTGCGCCGCCGAGTAGTGGTGCGAAGTCACGATACCCAGCGCGCCGTCACCCATGTCGTTCAGGGTGTCATCGTCCACCACGTCGCCTGTCCCGATCAACTTGATACCAGCCTTGTCCATACCTCGCTCGGTGAACTGCTTGACCAATGACGGGCCCTCGGGCGCGGGTACGAAAATGAAAATGGCGTCAGGCTTCAGGTCACGCGCTTTCTGCAGGAACGGTGAAAAGTCCGGATTGCGCAGCGGCACTCGCAGGCTCCCCGTGACTTCGCCGTCATTCAATGCAAAGCGATCTTTGAAATAGCGCTCGGCATCGATGCCCGGAGCGTAGTCGCTCACCAGGGTCACCACTTTCTTGATACCGTTTTTCGGCGCCCAGTCAGCAATGCCTACGGTCACTTGCGGCAGCGTGAAGCTGGTGCGGACGATGAAGGGCGATGCCTCGGTAATGCTCGAGGCTGCAGCTGACATCACAACCATCGGAGTCCTCGACTCGGTAGCGAGCGGAGCCGCGGCCAGGGCCGATGGCGTCAGGGCGAAGCCGGCCAGTACATCGACTTTGTCATTGACGATCAACTCCTGTGCGATGCGCTTGCTGCTGGCGGGCGTGCCTGTATCGTCCTTCAAGATGACTTCGATCTTTCTGCCCGAGACCGCACCGCCGGTCTCGGCCAGATAGAGCGCGACTGCTGCCTGGATCTGCTTGCCGACCTGGGCGAACGGACCGGTCATTGGAAGGATCAGGCCGATCTTGAAAGTATTTTGTTGTGCCAGGGAATGGGTGGTGCCAAAGGCAGTGACGGCAAAGGCCACAGCGGTGAAAAAAGCTCTCTTGTGCATGTTATGGTGTCTCCAGTCAGGGTTAAAGAAACCAAAAACCGCCTCATGGCATCTTTTGGTTTAGATCTCGATGGGAAGGCCGGTAAAGTTTTCGGAGAACGCCAGCCGCCCTGCCACAGTGCCGGTCATGTAGTCAAGGTCGGCGCGTTGCAGCCTGCGCACGAAGGCGTTGTCGCCAGGGATCTGGTGGACCATCGTGCACAGCCCGGCCGAGAAGCGCTGCACCAGCCACATGCGCTTGAGACAAATCTGGGAATAGCGGTCGAGAATGTCGGCCACCCCGCGTTTGTACTGCTCCACCAATCCCCGCCCCAGCACCTTCACATCGGCCATTGACGAGTTAAGGCCCTTGGCACCTGTGGGCGGCACGATATGGGCGGCGTCGCCGGCGAGGAAGAGGCGCCCGTATTGCATGGGCTCTGCCAGGAAGCTGCGCATGGCGGTCACGCCCTTTTGCGTGATCTTGCCTTCATTCACTGGCGGCATGCCGGGCACGTCAAGACGCTTGTGCAGCTCGGCCCAGATGCGGCCGTCTGACCAGCGGTCCGCGTCTTCGTTGGGCTCGCATTGCAGATAAAGACGAGTCACGCTGGGCGAACGGATGCTCAGCATCGCAAAGCCGTCTTCATGGCAGCCCCAGGTGATTTCGTTGGTCGGAGCGGGCGCTTCGGCCAGGATGCCTAGCCAGCCGAACGGATACACACGGTCGTAAATTTTCAGCACGCTGTCCGGTATGGCATCGCGGCAGACGCCGCGAAAGCCATCGCAACCGACAATGAAGTCGCACTGCAGCTCGCGCGGCTCGCCACCTTGTTCGAAGTGAATCGTCGGTTTCCTGGTCTGAAGACCCTCTATGCGCGTCACGGATGTTTCAAAAAGAATCTGGGCGCCGGCCTGCATCCGCGCCTTCATCAGGTCGGTCACCACCTCGTGCTGCGGGTAGACCCAGGTGCGGCGGCCGTTCGTGGCCTGATGGAAGTCGAGGCGGTGCGATTCGCCGCCGAAGCGAAAGTCGATCGCATGCTGCTCCAGTCCGAGCGTGCTGATGCGCTCGCCCAAGCCCAGCTCCTTGAGCATATCCACGGTTCCATGCTCCAGCACACCCGCCCGCAGCCGGCTTTGCACGTGCTCGCGGCTGGCGCGCTCGATGATGACCGACTCGATGCCTTCGAGGTGCAGCATGTGTGAGAGCATCAACCCTGCCGGACCGGCGCCCACGATACCTACTTGGGTGCGCATCAGATCTGCTCCTCGAGCGTGACGAGGCCCATTCCGGTGGTCATGGGTGCGTAATAATTGCGGTGTATGCGCCGCGCGCCGCTGGAGAGCGCGCCGCGCATCACCAGCCACATGATGAGCTCGATCCCTTCGACGCCAAACCTCTCCATCAGGGTCTGGTGGGTGAGCTGTGTCAGGCTCTCCGGGTCGCGCTCGATGCGGTCGAGAAAATCCATGTCGTTGTCGCGGTGCATCTGGCCGAAATTTTTCCCCGTCAGTTGGTGCGACATACCGCCCGTGCCGATGATGGCCACCCGCACGTCTCGCTCGTAGGACTCCACCGCGCGGCGGATCGCCTGGCCCAGCTTGTAGCAGCGGCGCGCCGTCGGCAAGGGATGCTGAAGCACGTTCACGGCGATGGGAACTGAGGCCACGGGCCAGCTTTCCTCGTGCTCGAAGCACAGATGCATCGGCACCAGAAAACCATGCTCCACGCGCATCTCCTGGCACACCGTGAGGTCGAACTCGTCGTACACGAGCGAGCGGCATAGATGCTGCGAGAACGCCAGATCGCCCGGGATGGCCGGCAGCGCACGGGTGCCGAAGCCCTCGTCGGCAATGGCATAGCTGTCGGCGCAGCCAACGGCAAAGGTCGGGTACTTATCGAAGAAAAAGTCCGCGCCGTGGTCGTTGTAGACCATGATGACGATATCGGGCTTCAGTTCCCTGAGCCATTCGCGCACAGGCACGTAAGCGTCGAACAGCGGCTTCCAGCCGGGGGTTTCGGTTTTGCCGCGGTCGTAAGCGCCGCCGATGGAGGGAACGTGCGAGGTGCCGATGCCGGCGACGATCTTGCCCATCAGGTGGCACTCCTTTCGTTGCGGGTGGCGAGGAACTGCTCGTAGGTTTCCCCGCGCATCTTCGCGCCCATGTAGTACAGGCCGTTGTCGGTGACCACGCCCAGCTTGAGCAGGAAGTAGATGTTCCCGCCGGCCGCGAGCAGGCCCGGGAAGTCGCGTGCACGCACTAGGCGCTTTTCTTCCTCGGTCAGCGCGTACTTGGCCATGAAGGCCTCTTCGTCCTTCTTGTACTCATCACGGTTATGAGGCTGCGACAATGCATTGCACATCTTGTTGATGCGGTAGCCGCGCCAGGACATAGCCAAGTCGAAAACGTCCGAGTCCGCGATCTTCGCGCCTGGGCTGAGTTGTTGAGTGGTCATTAAAAGATTCTTTAGTTACGGAGGCACAGGCAAGCAAGATTCGCCCGCCGAGGTGCGGAGCTTAAGAGTCGGAGATATAGTTCATCTATACAACTACCTTTAGGCCCCGCAGGATCTGCTTCTCATATGTCTTTCGACCAGCCCGCCACCGTCGATGATTTGCTCAACTACAGGCTCAACTGCCTGCTGGCGAGCAGCGGTGTGATGGTGGTTCGCCTCTGTGAGGGCCTCTATGGCATCACCCGTCGGGAGTGGCGGCTGATCGCCATACTGGCCGCTCACGGGGTGATGTCGCCATCGGAACTTGCGGCGAGGGGGCACCTCGAGCGCGCCAGGGTGTCACGCCACATCACCGAGCTGGTGGCCAAGAAGCTGATGACGCGGGTCGGCATGCCCGAGGACAAGCGCCGTGCCCAAGTAGAGCTCACCGACCAGGGGCGAAAGCTCTATGACGAGCTATTTCCGCAATCAGTGAAATTCAACAACATGGTGCTGCATGCGCTGACAGCCTCGGAGCTTGCGGCGTTCGACAGGGCGTTGACACGGTTGACGGAAGTAGCGGAGCGACTAAGCAACTCACACCCCGTCGTGGCAAAGGCCGACCGGCGCCATGGCGGCAGTCGTCGCTTTGTCAAACCCGAAAGCGTCGGCGGGTTATGGCCAACGAGCATTAACGATGCACCGGGCATGTCCAGAAGCAGGTCGCGGACTAAGTGACGCGAGTGCCGATCAAAACGTAAACATTTCGCCATCTTTCTAGTGCAGTGTTCCATTCTGTTTGGCACTTAAGCGGTGATTCGCACGAATGACCTTCTGCAGGATGTCCCGAGCGCTCTTGGTCCAGATGAACGGTTTGGGGTTGGTGTTGTGATGCGTGACGTACTCATCGATGGCAGTGACGAGTTCGGGCACGCTGGTGAACACGCCCCGGCGCAGCCGCTCGGTGGTGATGTCGCGAAAGAAGCGCTCGACCATGTTCAGCCACGACGCCGAGGTGGGTGTGAAGTGCATGTTGAAGCGCGGATGCTTGGCCAGCCAGTCCTGCACGGCCGGGTGCTTGTGCGTGGCGTAGTTGTCGGCAATCAGATGCAGCGTCTTGTCCTTGGGCGTTTCCCGATCGATTTGGCGCAGGAACTTCAGCCACTCGATGTGGGTGTGGTGCTGCTGGCACTGGCCGATGACCTGGCCGTCCAGCACGTTGAGTGCGGCGAACAAGGTGGTGGTGCCGTTGCGCTTGTAGTCGTGCGTCATGGTGGCCGCGCGACCCTTCTTCATCGGCAGTCCGGGCTGCGTGCGGTCCAGCGCCTGCACCTGGCTCTTCTCGTCGCAGCACAGCACCAGCGCATGCTCGGGTGGCGACATGTACAGGCCCACGATGTCTTCGAGCTTCTCGACGAACTTCGGGTCGCGCGAGACCTTGAAGCCGCGCACGACGTGCGGCTTCAAGCCGTGGGCGTGCCAATGGCGCATGACGGTGCTGGCGCTCACGCCCAACTCGGTGCCCATCTTGCGCGTGCTCCAGTGCGTGGCCGCCGCGGGCGTGCTCTGGGTTGTCAACGCCACCAGGCGAGCAATGTCCACCTTCACCGGCGGCGCGCCGCGCGGCAGATCGCGCTCGATGCCCGCACGCCGCGACTCGAGATAGCGCTCACGCCAGCGCGACACCTGCACCCGGCCCACGCCCACCTGCCCGGCAATCTCCTTGTTCTGCAGCCCCTGCGCAGCCAGCAACACGATGCGTGCGCGCAGCGCCAGCCTCACGCTGGTGAGCTTGGAGCAGGCCAGCCGCGTCAACTCGGCTCGCTCCTCATCGGTCAGCACAATCTCGGGGGCAACTCGCACTTGCGTTCTCCACTCTGCTTCGTAGTAGAGCATCGGAGACCCGTCCTTGATTTAAGTTCCCACAAGATCGCAACACTACACTAGCTCCGCGGTGACTGCGTCCGCTTTGAGCCGCCATGGAGAGATGTGCATGGCGCCCCATGGCCGGTTCCTGGCCGGCGTGCAGCGCCTGGACGTCATGCTGACCATGCTGTTCGTGGGCTACGGCTTCCTCGGCCTGGTGGTGCCGACCACCACCGTACTCGCGCTGGAAAAGCACGGCGCAATCGCCGGAACGGCCTCGACATTGATGGGCACACGCTGCGGTTCGTCACCGGCGCGCTGGTAACGGCGATCGCCGGCCTGTTCGTGGGCGGCAGCGCGCGGCCAATAGCCGCGAACATAGCCGATTTCGTGCTGGTGGCGTACGCGCTGACGCGCTGTACCTTGAGAGGCCCCCACTCCCCACCGATGCCGGCGCCTTGCCCTGCAGCCGGGGTAAACCGCCGCAGTAACGCGTTGCCCGGCCCCCATGCTTTGTCGCTTCGCGTACTGCACTGCCCCCTCGAGGGGGCTGAACTTGCCCCAGGCGACCCTTCGCTGCGTTAACGCATCAGCAGCGGTGCGATCAATTGCTCCGCGGCCTGACCGGTCCACTCCACCTCGCCCTGCACGCGCTGGCGCGGCTGGCCGGTGGCATCGATCAGCACCGTGGTGGGAAAAATGCGCGCACCCCACTGCCGCGCCATGTCGCCCGCGGGGTCCAGCAGCACAGGCAAACTCAAGGCCGACGCCTGCGCAAAGCGCGCGGCCGTGGCCCTGGATTCCTTGAAGTTGATGGCCAGCACCACGATTTTGTCGGGCCCGTAGATCGCGGCCATGTCCTGCAGCGACGGCATCTCGGCGCGGCATGGCGGGCACCAGCTGGCCCAGAAATTGAGCAGCACCGCGCGGCCGCGCAAGTCGGCCAACCGCCAGGTTTTGCCGTCGAGATCGGCGGCTTGCAACGACGGTGCGCGCTGCCCGGCAGGCCAGCGCGAAACTTCAAAATCCTTCGCCCAGGCCGCGCCAGCACCCGCCGCAGTAAGCACGGCCAGATGTTTGAGAAACTGCCGCCGCTCCGACGTGATATCAGTCATATCGTGCTGTAGCCCTTGTTCCATATGCGCAGATAGCTATTCATTAAATAGCACCTCCAACCTTGCCGGCCACCCAGGCCGGCACGCTCGCCAGCGCCCCCGCCAAGCCCGCCGGGTGGGTGCCGCCAGCCATGGCCATGTCCGGCTTGCCGCCGCCCTTGCCGCCGACCTGTTGCGCCACGAAGTTGACCAGCTCGCCGGCCTTGACGCGGCCCAGGCTGTCGGCCGTCACGCCGGCCGCGATCTGCACCTTGTCGCCGTCCACCGTGGCGAGCACGATGGCCGCCGTCTTGAGCTTGTCCTTGAGTTTGTCCAGCGTATCGCGCAGCGTTTTCGCGTCGGCACCATCGAGCCGGGCTGCGAGCACCTTGATGCCCTTGACATCCACCGCCTGCGCCATCAACTCGTCGCCCTGGCTGGACGCCAGCTTGCCCTTGAGCGTTGCGACTTCCTTTTCCAGCGTCCTGACCTGATCCTGCACCTGCGCAATCCGTGTCACCAGTTCCGCAGGCTGCGTCTTGAGCGCCGCGGAGGCCTTGGCCATGGCGGCTTCGAGCTCTTGCACATAGGCCATCGCCACGCTGCCCGTCACCGCTTCCACGCGGCGCACGCCGGCAGCGACGCCGCTCTCGGCCACGATCTTGAAGAAGCCAATATCGCCCGTGCGCTGCACGTGGGTGCCCCCGCACAGTTCTTTGGAGGTGCCGATCTCCAGCACGCGAACTTCATCGCCGTACTTTTCGCCAAACAGCATCATCGCGCCCGAATTTTTGGCCGACTCAATGTCCATCACCGTCGCGCTGGTGGCCGAGTTGGCCAGGATTTCGGCGTTGACACGGCGCTCGATTTCCGCGATGTCCGCATTCGACACCGGCGCATTGTGCGCAAAGTCAAAGCGCGTGCGCGACGCATTCACCAGTGAGCCCTTTTGCTGCACGTGCGGGCCCAGCACCTCGCGCAGCGCCTTGTGCATCAGGTGCGTCACGCTGTGGTTGCGCATGGTTTGTGCGCGCACGGCCGTGGCGACCTGCGCCGTCACCGCATCGCCCACCTTGAGCGAGCCCTGCGCCAGCGTGCCGTGATGGCCGAACACATCGGCCTTGATTTTTTGCGTGTCGGCCACATCGAACCGGGCCGTGTCGCTGGCAATGGTGCCCTCGTCGCCGACCTGGCCGCCGCTCTCCGCATAAAACGGCGTGGACGCCAATACCACCACCCCGGCTTGACCTGCTTTTAGCTCGTCAGTCGGCTTCCCGTCTTGATACAGCGCTACGATTTTGGTAGTCTGCGCAAGCTGGTCGTAGCCGATGAAGGTGTTGCCCAGGCCCGCGTATTCGAGCGCGCGGTCCATCTTGAACTTGCCGGCGGCGCGGGCCTGGGCCTTTTGTCGATCCATCGCCGCATGAAAACCGGCCTCGTCCACCGCCACGCCGCGCTCGCGGCACACGTCGGCCGACAAATCGAGCGGAAAACCGAAGGTGTCGTGCAGCTTGAAGGCCACTTCACCGGGCAGCACTTGGGTGCCGCCGGCCAGCGCGGCATCGAGGATGGCCATGCCGTGCTCCAGCGTTTCGAAGAAGCGCTCCTCTTCGGTCATGAGTACGTCCATGATGCGCTGCTGCTGGGCCGCGAGGTTCGGGTAGGCCTCGCCCATCAGCGCCACCAGGTCGGGCACCAGCTTATAGAAGAACGGCGTCTTCTTACCGAGCTGGTAGCCGTGGCGAATGGCGCGGCGAATGATGCGCCGCTGCACATAGCCGCGCCCTTCGTTGCTCGGATTCACGCCGTCGCTCACGAGGAAGGCGGTGGCGCGGATGTGGTCGGCAATCACGCGCAGGCTCTTGTTGCCCAGGTCGTCGCAACCGGTCTCGCGCGCGGCCGCCTTGATGAGCGCCTCGAAAATATCGATCTCGTAGTTGCTGTGCACGTGCTGCAGGATGGCGGCCAGCCGCTCCAGGCCCATGCCGGTGTCCACGCACGGCGCGGGCAACGGTTTCACCGAGCCATCGGGCTGCATGTCGAACTGCATGAACACGTGGTTCCAGATCTCGATATAGCGGTCGCCGTCGGCGTCCGGGCTGCCCGGCGGGCCGCCGGGGATGCCTTCGCCGTGGTCATAGAAGATCTCGGAGCACGGGCCGCACGGGCCGGTGTCGGCCATCATCCAGAAGTTGTCGGACGCGTACTTCGCGCCCTTGTTGTCGCCGATGCGCACCACGCGTTCGGGCGGCAGGCCGATGTCCTGGGTCCAGATGTCATAGGCCTCGTCGTCGTCGATGTAGACCGTGGCCCAGAGCTTGTCGGCGGGCAGCTTGTAGACCTGGGTCAGCAGCTCCCAGCCCCACTGGATCGACTCGCGCTTGAAGTAGTCGCCGAAGCTCCAGTTGCCCAGCATCTCGAAGAAAGTGTGGTGCCGCGCGGTGTAGCCCACGTTCTCCAGGTCGTTGTGCTTGCCGCCCGCGCGCAGGCAGGCCTGCACCGAGGCCGCGCGCACGTAGCTGCGCTTGTCGGTGCCGAGGAACACGTCCTTGAACTGCACCATGCCCGAGTTGGTGAACATCAGCGTCGGGTCGTTCGCTGGCACCAGGGAGCTCGAAGGCACCACGGTGTGGCCTTTGGACGCGAAGAAGTCGAGGAAGGTCTTGCGGATGTCGGCAACGGTGAAAGTGGGTGTGCTCATTTTTTGAGTGTTGTCATGCCGACGGCCGTCAGGGGCTGCCGATCGCGCGTCAATGCGTGGTTGGGAACAACCTTTAATTATAAGTTTCAGGCTATAGGCATCGCGCGGCGCTGCACCGGTATCCGCGCTATGCTTGAAGGTTGTCAGAACAACGATACCCCCCCTTCAGCGGTACTACCTTGCTGCCGCCCCCTTCCGGAGACCCCTTATGGACATGAAAACATCCCCCCTTTCGCTGCTCAAAGACCCCAGCCTTTTCAAAACCGACGCCCTGGTGAATGGCCAATGGCTCAAGGGCGCCTCGCGCTTTGACGTGCTGGACCCGGCCACCGGCCGCAAACTGGCCGACGTGGCGAATCTCGGCGCGCAGGACGCCGAAGCCGCCATCGCCGCCGCCAACGCCGCCTGGCCGGCCTGGCGCAGCCAGACCGCCAAGCAGCGCCACGCCATTTTGATGAACTGGTTCCAGCTGTTGATGGCGAATCAGGACGACCTGGGACGCCTCATGACGGCCGAGCAGGGCAAACCGCTGGCCGAAGCCAGGGGCGAAGTCGCCTATGGCGCCAGCTTTGTCGAATGGTTTGCCGAAGAGGCCAAGCGCGTCAACGGCGAAACCCTGGCGCAATACGACAACAACCGCCGCGTGATTGTGCTGAAGCAGCCGATCGGCGTGTGCGCCGCGATCACGCCCTGGAATTTCCCCCTGGCGATGATCACGCGCAAGGTGGCGCCCGCGCTCGCGGCCGGCTGCCCGGTGGTGATCAAGCCGGCCGAGCTGACCCCTTTGACCGCGCTGGCGGCCGCCGAACTGGCGGTGCGCGCCGGCATCCCGGCCGGCGTGCTCAACATGCTCTCGGCCGATAGCACCAACAGCATCGCGATTGGCAAGGTGTTGTGCGCCAGCGATGTGGTGCGGCATCTGAGCTTCACCGGCTCCACCGAAGTGGGCCGCATCCTGATGGCACAGAGTGCGCCCACGGTCAAGAAACTGTCGCTGGAGCTGGGCGGCAACGCACCCTTCATCGTGTTCGACGATGCCGATATCGACAGCGCGGTCGAAGGGGCCATGGCCAGCAAATACCGCAATGCGGGCCAGACCTGCGTCTGCTCCAACCGCCTGTATGTGCAGGACGCGGTGTACGACGAATTTGTCCAGAAGTTCTCCGCCAAGGTCAAGCAACTCAAGGTGGGCAACGGCTTCGAGGACGGCGTGGTGCAGGGTCCTTTGATCGAAGACGCGGCGGTGGACAAGGTGGCGCGCCACGTGGCCGATGCGGTGGCCAAGGGCGGCAAGCTCCAGGTCGGCGGCCGCAAGCTGCAGGGACAGTTCTTCGAGCCCACCGTGATCTCGGACGCCACGGCCGACATGCTGTGCGCGCGCGAGGAAACCTTTGGTCCATTGGCCCCGGTGTTTCGCTTCAAGACCGAGCAGGAAGCCATAGCCGCGGCCAACAACACCGAGTTTGGCCTGGCCAGCTATTTCTACAGCCGCGATGTGGGCCGCATCTTCCGCGTGGCCGAGGCGCTGGAGTACGGCATGGTGGGCATCAACGCGGGCGTGATTTCCACCGAGCACGTGCCGTTCGGCGGCGTCAAGCAGTCCGGCCTGGGCCGCGAAGGCTCCAGCCACGGCATGGAAGAGTACGTTGAAATGAAATACCTCTGCCTGGGCGACATCCTCAAGTAGGCCTGCCGCCCCGATCATGCGCATTTTGCTGGTGGAAGACGAGCTCGAGATGGCGTCGTGGCTGGTGCGCGCGCTCAAGCAAAGCGGCTTCGTGCCCGACCACGCGCCCGATGCGGGCACGGCCGAAGCGCTCATGGCCGGCACGCAGTACGACGCCGTGGTGCTGGACCTGCGCCTGCCCGACCGGCACGGCCTGTCCCTGCTGGCCGATCTGCGCGATGCGGGCTACCGCACGCCCGTGCTGGTGCTGACCGCGCAGGGTTCGCTGCAGGACCGGGTACGCGGCCTGAACCTGGGCGCCGACGATTTCCTGACCAAGCCCTTCGCCCTGGAGGAGCTGGAGGCGCGCCTGGCCGCCCTGGTGCGGCGCAGCCGCGGCCGCCCGCATGTGCCGCTGCACTGCGGCTCGCTGTCATGCGACCACGAGAGCCGGGCCTTCATGCTCGCCGGGGTGCTGCTGCCGCTCACGCCGCGCGAACATGCAGCGCTGGAGGCGTTGCTGGCGCGTAGCGGCACACCGGTGAGCAAATCGCAGCTTGCGGGCAAGGTGTTCCCGCACGACAGCAGCGCCGGCCCCGACGCGATCGAACTGGTGCTGCACCGGCTGCGGCGCAAGCTCGCGGGCAGCGACGTGCGCATCGTCACGATCCGCGGCCTGGGCTACATGCTGGAAGGCGATGCCGATGCCGCGTCCGGGACCTGAGCGGCGGCGCTTCGGCATCCGCGCGCGCCTGCTGGCCCTGCTGCTGCCTTGCCTGCTGGCGCTGCTCGCCCTCGATAGCTGGAACGACTACCGCGCCCAGCACGACCTCGTGCAGGACGCCTACGACCAGGCCATGCTGGAGCCGGTGAACGCCCTGGGTCAGGGCATTGCGCTGGCCGCCGACGGCTCCATCCGCGTGCAGGCGCCCTTCGACGTGCAGGCCATGTTCGACGTGACGCGGCCTCAGCACAAGCTCCTGCACGTCGGGCTGAACGCGCTGCCCGATGGATCAGGCGGCGCACCGCCCGCCGCCGAGGTCACGCTGATCGGCGTGCCCGACCTGCCAGCGCCGCCGGCCAGTGCGGGCAACGATAGTCCGTTCGTCTGGTACGACGCGCACTACCGGGGTTATCCGGTGCGGGTGGTGGCGCTGCGCCGCACCGTGCTGGACGGCCACGCACGGCCTTATCAGGTTTTGATCCAGGCGGCCGAGGGCACCAGTGCGCGCGTGCAGGCGCAGGCCGACCTGCTGCGCCAGGAACTGCTGCAGGGCGCCCGCTTGGTGGGCGTCGTGCTGCTGCTGGTGTGGCTGGGCGTGAGCTGGTCGCTGCGGCCGTTGGAGCGCCTGCGCCAATCGGTGCAGGCCAGTCCGCCAGACGGCTTGAGGCCGCTTGACGCGCGTGGCGTGCCGCACGAAGTGGTGCCGCTGGTCGATGCTGTCAATCACCACATGGCCCGGCACCAGCAGATGCTGGCCGGGCAGTCCCGCTTTCTGGCCGACGCGTCGCACCAGTTGCGCACGCCGCTGGCCATCATGCTGACGCAGGCCGGCTACGCCCTGCGCGAGCCCGACGCCACGCGCACGCACGAGACCCTGCACGCCATCGTCGCGCAGCTTGCGCGCAGCCGGCGCCTGTGCGAGCAGTTGCTGGCAATGGCGCAGGCCAGCCAGGCGGCGGACGACCCTTCGCCCCGGCCTGTCGTGGACCTGAACCGCGTGGCGCGCGAGGTCGTGCTGCAGTACCTGCCGCTGGCGCGCGAGAAGAACCAGGACCTCGGCTGGATCGACGCGCGCGGCGAGGCAACGGCAAACGAAGATGCGGCTGCGCCCCAGCCACCGGCCGCACCCGTTGCCGCCCGTGACCTTGAATTGCACGAGGCACTGTCCAACCTGGTGCACAACGCGATTTGCTACACCCCGGCGGGCGGGTGCATCACGGTCTCGGTCCGGATCGAAGGCGACCGGGTCTGCGCCGAAGTGTGCGACAGCGGCCCCGGCATTGCGCCCGCCCGCCGTAACAGCGTGTTCGAGCGCTTTGCGCAAGTTGCCGGCGCCGATGCGAAGACACTTCAAACCCCGGGTGCAGGGCTGGGCCTGTCGATCGCCCGCGCCTACGCCAGGCACAACGGCGGCGACATCGAACTGGCCGACAGCGATGGCGCCAGCGGCGCACCCGGGCTGCGAGCCCTGCTCCGTTTCCCGCTGGCACACGGCGCCCCGGCAGACCCGGCATAGCACCTTGCCGGCCGGCACACCGCGGTCGCTTCCGTATTCGTAATTACACGTATTTTGGGGCGCGGAAACACGAACGAAAGGCGATTGGAAGCTTCGATTCCTAGACTTTAGGTCTCGAACCGAGCAGTTTGGCGCCCTACTTTCGCGTGGGCCCCGGGCTCTACCGGGAACACCACGAAGGAGACACGATTGAAATACCCCTGTAACACCGGGCCATGCCCGCGGCGCGGGTCGGGAGAGGCTCGATGAGCGCTCCCGCCCAATTCAAAAAAGACTACTACGCCGGCGCGCTGATGGTCATCGTCGGTTTAGCGGCTGCGTACGCCGCCGCCGGTTATCACCTGGGCACACTGGCCCGCATGGGGCCCGGCTTCTTCCCGTGCGCCGTCGGCGTGCTGCTGGCCCTGATCGGCGTGGCAATCGCGGTGTCGGCCCGCACCGACGACGGCCCGCCGGCCACCACCGGGCACGGCTACGGCCAGGGCATGCCGGACCTGCGCGGCTGCGCCTGCATCATCGCCGGCATCCTGGCGTTTTTGCTGCTGGGCGAGTATGGCGGCCTGTTACCTGCCACCTTCGCCATCGTGTTCATCTCGGCGCTGGGTGACCGCGGCAATACCCTCAAACAGGCGACGTTCCTGGCCCTGGGCATGTGCGCGATCGCAGGTGTTGTGTTCTGGTGGGCACTGCAATTGCAGATGCCGCTGTTTCGCTGGGGGGGCTGATTCTCATGATTTCCCAAGCTCTGCAAGACCTCTGGTTCGGCTTCGGTGTCGCATTCCAGGGCCACAACCTGATGTGGTCGTTCTTCGGCGTGCTGGTGGGCAACCTCATCGGCGTGATGCCCGGCATGGGCGCGCTGTCGGCGATGTCCATGCTGCTGCCGCTGACCTATGTGCTGCACCCCGTGCCTGCCATCATGATGCTGGCCGGCATTTTTTACGGCTCCATGTATGGCGGCGCCATCGGCGCCATCCTGCTGAATCTGCCCTCGCATGCGGCGCATGCCGTGACCTGCCTGGATGGCTACCCGATGACCCGCGCCGGCAAGGGCGGCACCGCGCTGGGTATTGCCATGATCTCGTCGTTTTTCGCGGCAACCGTCGGCATCCTCATCATGATTTTTGCCTCGCCGCTGCTGGTCGCCATCTCGTTCAAGTTCGGCCCCACCGAGCTGTTCTCGATCATGCTGCTGGGCCTGCTGGCCGGCGCCACCATGTCGCGCGGCTCGCCGCTCAAGGGCGTGGCCATGACGCTGTTCGGCCTGTTGTGCGGCGCGGTCGGCACCGACGTGAATAGCGGCTCGTTCCGCTTCAGCTTCGGCATTCCCCAACTGAGCGACGGACTGGAGCTGGTGGCCATCGCGCTGGGCGTGTTCGGCGTGGCCGACTTCCTGCTCAGCGTGAACCGCATGCCGGTGATCAAAAACACCGCCAAGCTGCGCATGCGCGACATGCGCCCCAGCATGGCGGAATTGAAAGAGGCGTTCTGGCCCATGGTGCGCGGCACCAGCGTCGGTGCGCTGTTCGGCGCCATGCCCGGCACCGGCCCCACCATCACCTCCTTCATTGCCTATGCGCTGGAGCACAAGATCTCCAAGACGCCCGAGAAGTTCGGCACCGGCATGATCGCGGGGGTGGCCGCACCCGAGGCATCGACCCACTCCAAGACCCAGGTCGACTTCATCCCGACGCTGAGCCTGGGCATCCCCGGCGACGTGGTGATGGCGCTGATTCTGGGTGCGCTCTTGATCCAGGGCATTCAGCCCGGGCCACAGCTCATCGGCGAGCATCCGGACATCTTCTGGGGCCTGATCGCCAGCTTCTGGATCGGCAACGTGCTGCTGATGGTGCTCAACGTGCCGCTGATCGGCGTGTGGGTCAAGCTGCTGCAGGTGCCCTACCGCTACCTTTTCCCCTCGGCCATGTTCTTCATCGTCATTGGGGTCTTCACCACGCAAAACGACCTGTTCCAGACCTGGGAGGTGCTGGCCTTCGGCGTCATCGGCGCGGTGTTCATGGCGCTCGATTTCCCGATGGCGCCGATCCTGCTGGGGGTCGTGCTCGGCCCCATGATGGAAGAGAACTTCCGCCGCGCGCTGCTGCTCTCGCGCGGCGACATGTCGGTGTTTGTCACCCGGCCCATCAGCGCGGGCTTCATGGCGGTGTGCGCCCTGGTGGTGCTCGGCGTCAGCTGGTCCGCGTGGCGCGCGCAGCGGCGCAAACGGGGTGCGAAAGCTGCCGCGGCGCTGGACGTCGCACTGGGCCTGCCCGCGCTGGAGTTGCGCAGCGACGACTGAGGGCGGCAGCTAATGTGCAAGGGGGATCGGCGTATATTCATCGCCATCCCCTTGTCTTGGAGACCCCAAAAATGAACCGCCGAAATCTGGTCCAATCCGCCGCCCTGTCCGCGGGCGCTACTTTTTTGGTAGCTGCCAATGCACAGGGGACGGGGGCTACAAGCCAAAAACACCACAAGATCGTGATCCAGGTGAGCGACAACGACCCGGCCAGATGGAACCTGGTGCTGAATAACGCAAAGAACTTGCAGGACGACGTGGGCGCCGCCAACGTGGACGTGGAAATCGTCGCCTACGGCCCCGGCATCGGCATGCTCAAGCTCGATGCCCCGGTGAGTAACCGTGTGGGTGACGCCGTCAAAGGCGGCGTGAAGGTGTCGGCCTGCGAGAACACCATGCGCGGCCAGAAACTGACCAAAGAAGACATGAATCCTGCTGTCGGTTACGTACCCTCCGGTGCCGCCGAAATCATGATCAAGCAGGGTGAAGGCTGGGCCTACTTGCGCCCTTGATACACGCAGCGACAGGCGCGGGGGCCAATCAGTCCATCGTGTCCCATTTCTCTGCACTCGCGCCGGCGAGCGCGCGAACCCTCTCCTCGTCCTTGGCAAACTCGGCCGCCGAGCCGGCATAGGCGATGCGGCCATCGTCGAGCACATAGGCCCGATCGGCGATCTCCACCGCGGCACGCACGTTTTGCTCGACCAGCAGAACTGACATGCCTTCCTTGCAGGTGGACACGATCACCCTGAAGACGTCCTGCACGATCAACGGCGCCAGGCCCTGAGAGGGTTCGTCCAGGAGCAATAGCCTGGGGTTCAGCAGCAGCGCGCGGGAAATCGCCAGCATCTCCTGCTCGCCACCCGACAACTGGCTTCCCTTGTTGTTCTTGCGCTCGGCCAGGCGCGGAAACAGCTCGTAGACGCGCGCCAGGGTCCAGGGTCCGGGACGATCCATCGGAACCTTCAGGTTCTCGTCCACCGTGAGGTTGGCAAAAATGCGCCGCCCCTCCGGAACAAACCCGACACCCAGTGCCGCAATGCGATGCGATGGCCATTGAGTCGTGACCTGGCCAAAGGTACGGATGGACCCCTGTCGCGCCGGCGTCAGACCCATCAGGCTGCGCAGCGTGGTTGATTTGCCGGCACCATTGCGCCCCAGCAGGGTCACCAACTCGCCCTCCTGCACATGGAGATCGATGCCCTCGAGAATATGGCTCTTGCCGTAATAAGTGTGCAGCCCTTCAACTTCAAGCACGTTCATGCGGCTTTCCCCAAGTAGGCGGCCTGGACCTTCTCGCTGGCGGCAATCTCATCGGGAGTTCCCTCCGCCAGCACCGCGCCTTCGGCCAGTACCATGATGCGGTCGGCCAGGTGAAAAATCACGCGCATATCGTGCTCGATCAGGACAATAGTCAGCTTTTGCGAGCGGTGCAACTTGCGGATCAACCGGGTGATGTTGTAGGTTTCCTGGTCCCCCATGCCGGCCGTCGGCTCATCGAGCAGCAGCAACCTCGGCTTGAGCGCCAGGGACATCATGATTTCCGTGGAACGCTGGTCGCCATGGGACAACTCGCCCACGAGTCGATCCACCTTTTCACTCAAACCTCCCAGCTCAGCCAACTCGGCGACCCGCTCCTTGATCCGCACGTTGGCGCTTTTCCCCAACCAGGGCCGCAGCCGCAGCCCAAGTGCAATCTCGACGGGAATACGCAGGTTTTCACGCACCGTGAGCTCGGGGAAAATCTCGGTGATCTGGAACGTGCGCGCCATGCCCATCGCCACGCGCTTGTGCGGGGCCAGCGTCGTGATGTCCCGGCCATCGAACATGATGCGGCCCGACGTCGGCGCGAAGAAGCCGCTGATCAGGTTGAAGAAGGTGGTCTTGCCGGCGCCGTTAGGGCCGATGACAGCGCGCAACTCACCAGGTTCGACCGCCAATGACACGCTATCAACCGCCACCAGGCTGCCGAAATGCTGCGAGACGCTTTCTATGGTGAGCAGGCTCATGCGCGCTTTCCCCGGATCAGCCCCAATACGCCGCGCGGGAAAAACAGCACCACCAGCATGAAAAACACGCCGATGAAAAACATCCAGTTCTGCGTCTGGCTGGAGACGTAATCCTGTAGCACCACAAAAATGGCGGCACCGACCAGCGGCCCCCAGAACGAGCGCATGCCACCGAGCACGGCCATGATCACGAAGTTGCCGGACAGCGTCCAGTGCAGCGCGCGCGGGTCGGTAAAGTTGGAAAGCAGTGCGTACAAGGTGCCGGCCAGGCTGGCAAAAAAGCATGAAACCACGAATGCGATCCAGATATGACGCTCAATCGGAATCCCGAGAAAGCGCGCGCGCCGCTCGTTTTCCCGTATCGCCAGCAACGTACGGCCGAACGGTGAGCGCAGCAGCAGCGCCATGACGCCGGTAGCCACCGCGAAAATCAGCAGCACCAGGTAGTAATACGCCTTGTCATGGCCAAGGATGTCAATTTGGGTGAAGCCGATATTGAGCGGGAGCCGGTGCCAGCCGGTCAGTCCGTCATCGCCGCCGGTCACAGAACTCCAGCGAAACGCGATGAAGTAGAACACCTGGCCGAACGCGATCGTCACCATCGCAAAATAAATGCCGCGCAACTTGACGATCAGCGCGCCAATCACCATGGCGGCCAGCGTGCCGACAGCGACCCCCACCAGGATGGCAAGCGGCGTGCTGGGAGCCAGATACTTCAGCGTCAGGCCCGCACCGTACGCACCCAAACCAAAATACGCGGCGTGGCCAAACGACAGGACACCCGTGAAGCCAAGGAGAAAATTGAGCGACATCGCCGCCAGTCCCAGCACCAGCACGCGCGTGGCCAGCTCGGTGTAGCCGCCGACCGCTGCCATCCAGTAAGGCATGGTCAGCAGGAGCAGCCATAGTACGGCCAGCGTCAGTCCCTTGCCAACCCGATTCATAGCTTCATCCCTTCCTGGCCAAGCAGTCCACGCGGCCGAACCAGCAGCACCAGCGCCATCATCACGTAGATGATTGCCTCCGATGCCGACGGCACGAACACCGTGGTCAGTCCGGAGACAACGCCGATCAACAACCCGCCAAGCAGCGTGCCGGTCAGGCTGCCAATGCCGCCGATGATGATGGCGACAAAGCTGGGCATGATCAGCGAGTCACCGATGGTCGGCTGAAGTCCAAGCAGGCCGGCGGCCAGCACGCCCGCCAGACCGGCCAGATAGATACCGAGGCCGAAATTGAGGTTGCGAAGTATGCGCACGTTGACGCCCAGCACCGACACCATCTCCAGGTCCAGCGTGCCGGCCCGGATGCGCATGCCGAGCCGCGTGCGGTTCAGCACCAGGAACAGGCCAATCACGGCGACCGCCACCAGCAGCACCATGAACAACCGGTAGCCGGTGAGGAAGAAAAAGTCGGTCGAGAGCGGCGTCATCAGCCATTTCGGCACCTGGAATGGCAGGCTTTGCGCGCCCCAGATGTACCGCGTGCTGTCCTCGAACACGTACGCCAGGCCGAACGTCAACAGCAGGCTGTACAGGGGATCGCGACCATAGCAATGGCGGATCAATACGCGCTCCACCACCAACCCGAGCAAGGCGGTCAGGACCGGCGCGACCAGCAATGCACCCCAGAAGCCGATGTGCGGAATCAGCATGTAGGCGATGTAGGCGCCCAACGCCAGAAAGCCGCCATGGGCGAAATTGATCACGCTGGTGAGATTGATGATCAGCGACAGACCGAGTGCCATCAGCGCATAGAAAGCGCCGACGATGAGGCCGTTGAAGGCGTTGAATAAAACCACCTCGGTCATGCTTGTTCCTTGCAGTGCAGAAGAAGCGCACTTCTCTCCCTGTCGTTCCCGCAGGGGATTAGCAGCAACGACGCCGATATCACCAACACAAATCGCCTACGCCGGCCAGGTCATCTTGCAACCGGATTCTTCCACTGTGCCCGCCACATCCTTGCCATTGACCACCTTGGCGACATGGAACAGATCATCCGGCGCGGACCCTTTTGCCTGTGCGTTGCCGACATACAGCGAGCCGATCAGCTGGTGCTGGTTGGCGCGGTAGAACGGTGTGTTGGGCATCAGTCCGACTTCCGGCGGCAACTCCATGCCGTCCAGCGCGCGCGCCATCTTCAGCGCATCGAGCGACTTCGCCTTGTTCGCGGCCAGCGCGCAACTCCAGGCGCCGACAAAGCCGAACCAGGTACGCGCAGTGGGCACGCGGCCGGTTTTTTTCTTGATGGCGGCGACGAATTCGTCGACATGCGGCACACCGGGCTGGATGTGGTACCACTCGGCGACCCAGTCGCCAATACGCGCTTCCGGCGGCAGGCCTTCCAGCACCTCCAGTTCGGTATTGGCGCCGGCCAGATGAATACGTTTGTCCAGGCCGAATTGCACCGCCTGCTTGAGCGCGTTCAGCAGGTCGTCGCCGTTCGCCAGGAACACCAGCACGTCCGGCTTGGTGGCCTGCGCCTTGATCAGATACGAGGAAAAGTCGGTAGTGCCGAGCGGCACCAGATCTTCACCCAGTTTGGTGCCGCCATATTGCTTGAGGTTGGCGTCGTAGCCTTCCTGCAAGGTATGGCCAAAGGCGTAGTCGGAGGTGATGAAGTACATCTTCTTGCCGTAGCGGTCCATCAGCGATTTGGCGATCGCATTGGTCAGCATGCGCGTGGTGTTGCAGACGCGGAACACGTTCCAGTGGCAGGTGCTGCCGGTGATGGCATCGGTATGGCCGCCTGGCACGATATGCAGAATTCTCTTTTCGTTGCTGACCTGGGCCATCGCCAGCGACAGCCCGGAGTTGACGTTGCCCAGCAGGAAGTTGACCTTGTCGCGATCGATCAGTTTGCGCGCCTTTTGCACCGCGGTGCCGGCATCACCGCTGCTGGAGTCCTCGATCAGTAGCTCCGCCTGGCGCCCGAGGATGCCGCCCTTGGCATTGATCTGTTCGACCGCCAGCTGGCAACCGGTCAGTTCGTTCTTGCCGGTCGCCGCGTAGACCCCGGTCAGTGGATTGTCCAGGCCAAGCTTGACCGTTTCCTCGCCGCGCGCACTGATGATGAAGGGAGGAGCGAGCTGTGCGGCACCTGCCGCAGCGGCAACCTGCAGAACCGTACGACGACCAAACTTTCCCGGGCCACTTTGATTTCCCATCTGAATGCTCCTACTGTGTAAGGTGTAAGCGTTGGTGCGATATGGTTCCTCAAGCACATGGGGGGAACAGCCTGCGTCGCACTGGCGTACGCCAATTCCGGATCCCTTTTTTATGCTGCCATAGAAGACGCCTCGTTGTCCATACATACAATCCATATGTACAAATATGG
Organism: Rhodoferax sediminis; assembly: GCF_006970865.1. Taxonomy (NCBI): domain Bacteria; kingdom Pseudomonadati; phylum Pseudomonadota; class Betaproteobacteria; order Burkholderiales; family Comamonadaceae; genus Rhodoferax; species Rhodoferax sediminis. Next base: position 1,554,609 of record NZ_CP035503.1, on the reverse strand, counting down.
ATCCTCGTGGATCGGCGTCTACGCTGAATGCCAATGTCTCCTCGGCAAATCGAGCTGAAGCCCCCTATCGAGTCCCGCCACCCCGACCTCCGGCTCAAAGAAACCGCCCCAGCAGCCGGCGCGAGACGGGGTCGAGCGCCAGCATGTCGCGCACCTTGAAGTGAACACCCTGGCCGCCCGTGATCAACAACGCGGCGCCATCCAGCCGGCGAATGTCCTCTTCCCCTTTGAGCACGAAGCGCGTGTCGCCCCGGTCGGTCTCCACCTCCCAGGTGCTGGGGGTGGAAAACGTCGATACGCTTTTGAGACGCAGGATTTCAGGTGCGAACTCGCGCGCGGCGAGTTCTTCTTCAATCAGGCTGCGCACCGCTGGCGGCAGCGCGTCCAGCCGTTCGATCCAGGCCAGTTCGTGGCCGTCGGCATGGAGCAGTGAGAGTCCTTCGGCAGGCATTGAGACGGGAAAGGCGCGCACCGGCGTCACGCCATCGAAGCGCTCGCCAGTTGGAGCGATCCAGACCAGGCGGCCAAAGGGGTTGCGCTCGAGTTGAAAATCACAGGCGTCCATCAGATGCTTTCGTGTTCACGGGCCTGGGGCAAATGCACCGTCGGGGCCACTATCGCCATGCCGGGGGCGTCACCCTCTTCGTCTTCTCCCTCATCTCCAATGTCGGTGCGGCGCAATTGCGCTTCATACAGACGCCAGTAGGCGCCCTGCCGGGCCATCAGTTCGTCGTGCGGGCCAACTTCCACCACTTGCCCACGGTCCATCACCACCAGCCGGTCCGCCTTGCGCAAGGTGGACAGGCGGTGCGCAATGGCAATCGTGGTGCGGCCCTGCACCAGGTTGTCCAGTGCTTTCTGGATCTCCTTTTCGGTTTCGGTGTCCACCGACGAAGTGGCTTCGTCGAGAATCAGGATGCGCGGATCGATCAGGAGCGCGCGCGCAATCGAGATGCGCTGGCGCTCGCCGCCCGACAGGCCCTGCCCGCGCTCGCCGACCAGCGAGTCATAGCCCTGCGCCAGCCGCAGGATAAATTCATGCGCATGCGCGGCGCGCGCCGCCGCCACGATCTCGGCGTGCGTCGCGTCGGGCCGGCCGTACGCGATGTTCTCGGCGACCGTGCCGAAGAACAAGAAAGGCTCCTGCAGCACCAGGCCGATGTGACGCCGGTAGTCGGCCACGCCAAAGCGCCGGATGTCGGTGCCATCGACGCGGATCGAGCCGTCGGTCACGTCATAGAAGCGACAGATCAGGTTGACCAGCGTGCTTTTGCCCGAGCCACTATGGCCCACCAGGCCAATCATCTCGCCTGGCTCGATTGCCAGATCCAGGCCACGAATGACCGAGCGGTTGCCGTAGCGAAAACCGATGCCGCTGATCTCGATGCGTCCCTGCATGCCTTGCAAACCGGGCCCGGTGCCAATTTTCACCGGCTGCGCCGGCTCGGGCACATTGGAGACATGGTCGAGGATGTCGAAGATACGCTTGGCGCCGGCCGCCGCTTTTTGCGTGACCGAGACAATGCGGCTCATCGAATCCAGCCGCGTGTAGAAACGGCCTATATAGGCAATGAACGCGGTCAGCACGCCGACCGTGATCTGGTGCCGGGACACCAGCCAGATGCCAAACGCCCACACCACCAGCAGGCCGATTTCGGTCAGCAGCGAAACCGTGGGGGTGAACAGCGACCAGGTCTTGTTGAGCCGATCGTTCACCATCAGGTTGTGCTGGTTGGCGACGCGAAAGCGCTGCGCCTCGCGTTTTTCCTGTGCAAACGCCTTGACGACACGAATGCCCGGAATGGTGTCGGCCAGCACATTTGTCACTTCGGACCAGACGCGGTCGATCTTCTCGAACCCGGTGCGCAGGCGATCGCGCACGGTGTGGATCATCCAGGCAATGAAGGGCAGCGGCAGCAACGTAACCAGCGCCAGCCACGGACTGATCGAAAACAGGATGATCGACGTCATCAGGATCATCAGCACGTCGGTGGCGAAATCCAGCGCATGCAGGGACAGAAAAACACAAATCCGGTCGGTTTCCGAGCCAATGCGCGCCATCAGGTCACCCGTGCGCTTGCCCCCAAAATAGTCCAGCGACAGCGACAGCAAATGATCGAAGGTGGCTGTGCGCAGGTCGGCTCCGATGCGCTCGGACACCAGCGACAGCATGTAGGTACGCGCCCAGTTCAGCCCCCAGCCCAGCAGGGCCGAGCCCAGCAGGCCGCCCAGATAGGCTGCAACCAGCCAGGACTCGATCCTCTGGCCGTTCTGGAACGGAATCAGGATGTCATCCATCAGCGGAATGGTCAGGTACGGCGGTATCAGCGTCGCCGCGGTGGACACCAGCGTAAGAGCAAAACCCGCGACGAGTTGCTTGCGGTACGGCCTGGCAAAGCGCCCCAGGCGCAGCAGGACCCAGGTCGATGGCGGCGTGTGCAACTCGCGCGCGCACATCGGGCATTCGTCGCTGTCGGGTGGCAGCGGTGATTTGCACTGCGGGCACAGCGAGGGATCGTCCCTCATTTGCGCGGCGCCCTGCGCGAGGTTGGCCAGTTGCAGCTCGAACTGCTTGATCAGGCGCAGCGCCTGGACGTTGGCACCCAGGGTAAAGCGCCAGCTCGCGCGCCGGGTGTGGGCGTCGTGCAACTCAATGGTACCGACGCCAGCATGGTCAAAGTGGTGCAGCGCCAGCCCCTGGGCCAAGGGCCAGCTGCGCCATTGACTATCGCCGGGCGCTGGGCTGGCGTCAAAAGCCCACAGGGACCGGTTGGTCAGAGCCAACAGCCCCCTGGAAAAACAAAGCCGGTGGTCCAAGTCAACCGCCAGCGTACTTAAAACGTTCTCATCGGGTGCGAGCCGTCCGCGCAGGTCGTTCTGTACGGACTCTGAATCTGTCCTGTTGGCGTCAATTGAATGGTGATATTGCATTTTGTTTCCATGCCCCATAGCGGTCAGCGTAGCCTCGCTGGCGCCTGGGCATCGGGAATTCTCGCCGAAGTGGCGAATGCGGGACGTGTGGTGCCGGCTTGCATGGGCCAGCGATCTGGTCTTGTTCAATGAATATATGAGCCCCAAAAACGACATCAAACTGCTTCGCATCACCTATCTGCGCGGCCCCAACATCTGGACTTACCGCCCGGCGCTCGAGGTCTGGCTTGATCTGGGTGAGCTGGAAGATTTCCCCTCCCATTTGCTGCCCGGCTTCAACGACCGGCTTATCGCCCTGCTCCCGGCACTGGCGGAGCATCACTGCGGGGTTGGCGAGCGCGGTGGCTTCCTGCAGCGGCTGGTCGAAGGCACCTGGGCCGGGCATGTGCTGGAACACGTGGTGATCGAGCTGCTGAACCTGGCCGGCATGCCCACCGGTTTTGGCCAGACCCGCAGTACCTCGCAGCATGGCATTTACCGGATGGTGTTTCGTGCCCGCGATGAGCATGTCGCCCGCACCGCGCTGGCACAGGGGCATCGGCTGTTGATGGCGGCGATCAACGATCACCCCGTCGATGTCCAGGCGGTCGTCGCGCTGGTGCGCACCCAGGTCGATGACTGCTACCTGGGCCCGAGCACCGCCTGCATCGTGGCCGCGGCAAGCGATCGCCGCATTCCCCACATCCGGCTCAACGAAGGCAACCTGGTGCAACTGGGTTACGGCGCCTGCCAGCGCCGCATATGGACGGCAGAGACCGAACTCACCAGCGCCATCGCGGCCGGCATCGCGAGCGACAAAGACCTGACCAAGCGTTTGCTCAAGTCCTGCGGGGTGCCGGTTCCCGAAGGTGAAATTGTGGACAGCGCCGAAGCCGCCTGGGCCGCCGCGCAGGACATCGGACTGCCGGTGGCGGTCAAACCCACCGATGGCAACCACGGACGGGGCGTGGCGCTCGACCTGACGCGCGAGGCGGATGTGCGTGCCGCCTTCGAGGTGGCGCAGTTGCACGGTAGTGAAGTGATGGTCGAGCGTTTCGCCCGCGGCCACGAACACCGCATGCTGGTGGTCGGCGGCCGCTTGGTTGCTGCCGCGCGCGGCGACGCGGCCTGGGTCAGCGGCGACGGCCGCTCGTCGGTGGAGGAACTGGTGGACAGCCAGATCAACACCGACCCGCGGCGCGGCCTGGCCGAGGATTGCCCGCTCAACCTGGTCGAGACCCGCACCGACGAAACCATCTTGCTCGAACTGCAGCGCCAGGGGTTGACGCCGGACGGTGTGCCGGACGCAGGCCGCCAGGTGCTGATCCAGCGCAATGGCAATGTGGCGATCGACTGCACCGACCAGGTCCACCCTGCCGTCGCCTACGCCGTCTCGCTCGCGGCACGCGTGGTCGGACTCGATATTGCCGGTATCGATGTGGTCGCCGAGGACATCTCGCGCCCTCTGGAGGCACAGGGCGGCGCGGTAGTCGAGGTCAACGCCGGGCCCGGTTTGCTGATGCATCTCAAGCCCGCGGTGGGCGCGCCGCGACCTGTGGGGCGCGCCATTGTCGACCATCTTTTCCCGGAAGATCCCGCCAATACGGCGGGCCGCATCCCGGTGATCGGCGTGGCCGGATCGCAAGGCACCCAGACGATTGCCCGCCTGGTGGCGTGGCTGGTTCACCTGAGCGGGCGCTACGCGGGTCTGGCTTGCCGCGACGGCCTGTTCCTCGACCGGCGCCGGGTTGCGCACGGAAACTGTGCCGGCTTTGAGCCCGCTCGCCGCCTGCTCATGAACGTGGCGGTCGAGGCCGCCGTGATCGAGAACGGGGCCGAAACCATCCTGCGCGACGGCCTGGCTTATGACCGCTGCCAGGTCGGCGTCGTGACGGACCTGGATGGCGCCCAGGCGCTGGCCGAGTTCGACATTTTTACTGCCGATCAGCTCGCCAAGGTATTGCGCACCCAGGTCGATGTGGTGCTGCCGGACGGCGTCGCCGTGCTCAACGCGGCGGATGCGCTGGTGGCCGGCCTTGCCCCACTGTGTGACGGGGAAGTTATTTTTTATGCGGACGATCCCGAGGCGGCCGCCATCGTGGCGCACCGCGCGGGCGGCGGCCGGGCAGTGTCTGTCCGGTCGGACCATGTGATCCTGGCCACCGGCGCCGCTGAAATCGTGCTGGCTAACCTGGAAAAGCTGGTCCGCCAGAACGGACGTGCTGCACCGTCAGCCGCCCAGGCACTGCGCCCCTGCATCCTGGCGGCCATTGCCACGGCCTGGGCGCTGAACATCTCCCCCGATTTGATCTCCGTCGGCATCGAAACCTTCGACACCGAACTGAAGCCGTACTTTGCCGCGCCCGAATTGTTTGCGGCCAGCTGATCCCGACAACACGCCAAAACAGAAAGAACCCACGATGGAAATCTCACGCGTCCGGGCCCTGCGCGGCCCCAATCTCTGGTGCCGGCACACTGCGCTGGAGGCCATCGTGTCCTGCGCACCGACAGAGCGCTCCATTGCCGAACTGCCCGACTTCGAATCCAGGGTGCGCGAACTGTTCCCGGCCATCGGAACCTTGCAGTCGAGCGGCTACCAGGGGCCGATCTCGCTGGCCCATGTGCTGGAAGCCGCGGCCCTGGCGCTGCAAACGCAGGCCGGCTGCCCCGTCACCTTCAGCCGTACCGCGGCCACCGTCGACATTGGCGTATACCAGGTGGTCGTGGCTTACAGCGAAGAGGCGGTGGGCCGATTGGCATTCGAGTTGGCGCAAATGCTGATACAGGCGACGCTGCAGAACACCGGCTTCGACGTGGATGCAGCGATCGCGCGTTTGCGCGACACCGACGAAGACGAGCGGCTCGGCCCCAGCACCGGCGCCATCGTCAGCGCTGCGGCCGCCCGCGGTATCCCCTGGCGCCGGCTGACCCAGGGCAGCCTGGTGCAGTTCGGCTGGGGCTCGCGCCAGCGGCGCATCCAGGCGGCCGAGGTGGACGCCACGAGTGCCGTATCCGAAGCCATCGCGCAAGACAAGGATCTGACCAAGAAATTGCTCCATGCGGCCGGCGCGCCGGTGCCAATCGGCCGCCCTGTCAAAGATACAGACGAGGCGTGGGCAGTGGCCTGCGAGATCGGCCTGCCGGTCGTCGTCAAGCCGCAGGACGGCAATCAGGGCAAGGGGGTCACGGTCAATGTCACGAACCGCGAGCACCTCGAAGTCGCCTTTCGCGCCGCCGCCGAAGTGGGCGGGGTGATGGTTGAAAAATTCCTTTCGGGCAATGACTTTCGCCTGCTGGTCGTGGGGCACCAGCTGGTAGCGGCCGCGCGACGCGATCCGCCGCATGTGATCGGCGACGGCATCCACAGCGTGCGCGAACTGGTGGATCGGGTCAACGCCGACCCCAGGCGCGGCGAAGGGCACGCCACCTCGCTGACCAAAATCCGCTTCGACGAAATCGCCATCGCACGCCTGAACGCGCAGGGATTGGCCCCGCAGTCGGTGCCGGCCAAAGGCCGCCGGATCATCCTGCGCAACAACGCCAACCTCAGCACGGGCGGTACCGCCACTGACGTGACGGACGACGTTCACCCCGAAGTGGCGGCCAACGCCATCGCGGCGGCACAAATGGTGGGCCTGCATGTGTGCGGCGTCGATGTGGTGTGCGAAAGCGTGCTGCGCCCTATGCGCGAGCAGCACGGCGGCATTGTCGAGGTCAACGCCGCGCCGGGGCTGCGCATGCACCTGTCGCCGTCCTACGGCAAGGGCCGCCCCGTCGGGGAAGCCATCATCTCGCACCTGTTCGGCCACGGCGACGACGGCCGCATTCCCGTGGTGGCGGTCACGGGCACCAATGGCAAGACCACCACGGCACGCCTGATTGCCCACTTGATGGCCAGCAGCGCGCTACGCGTGGGCATGACCAACACCGATGGCGTGTATGTCAACGGCCACCAGATCGACAGCGGCGACTGCAGTGGGCCCAAGAGCGCCCGCAACGTGCTGATGCACCCCGACGTGGATGCGGCCGTGTTTGAAACGGCACGCGGCGGCATACTGCGCGAAGGCCTCGGGTTCGACCGCTGCCAGGTGGCCGTGGTGACCAACATCGGCGCTGGCGATCATCTGGGGCTCAACTACATCACCACGGTGGAAGACCTGGCCGTGCTCAAACGCGTGATCGTGCAAAACGTCGCGCCTACGGGCTATGCGGTGCTGAACGCGGCCGACCCGATGGTGCACGCCATGGCGCCAAGCTGCCCGGGCAGCATCATCTTTTTCGCTGCCGACCACCACCACCCCGCGATGGCCACGCAGCGCGCACAGGGCAAGCGTACGGTCTACGTCGATGACGGCGCCATCGTGGCCGCTGAGGGGTCGTGGCGCGAGCGCATCGCGCTGAGCGACATCCCCTTCACGCGCAACGGCAGCATCGGCTTTCAGGTTGAAAACGTCATGGCCGCGGTCGCCGCGGCCTGGGGCGTCGGCCTGAATTGGGATACCGTGCGCCGCGGTCTGGCCAGCTTTTCCACCGACGCCGGCAGTGTCCCGGGCCGCTTCAACATGATGGATTACCGGGGCGCCACCGTGATCGCGGATTACGGCCACAACCCCGATGCCATGCGGGCGCTGGTCGCTGCCGTGGACGCCCTGCCCGCCAAACGCCGCTCGGTCGTGATCAGCGGCGCCGGCGATCGGCGCGATGACGACATCCGCGAACAGACCGCCATCCTCGGCGATGCTTTCGACGACGTCATCCTGTATCAGGATGCCTGCCAGCGCGGCCGCGCCGACGGCGAAGTGCTGGCCTTGCTGCGCACCGGCCTGGCACAGGCCAAACGCACGCGCTGTACCACGGAAATTCGCGGCGAATTCAACGCCATCGACACCGCGCTGGCGCGCCTGGAGCCGGGCGATCTGTGCCTGATCCTGATCGATCAGGTCGAGCAGGCGTTGACCCACCTGACCCGGCGCGTCGCCGAGGCCGGGCAGGTTGCGCCGGCCGACAGCAACGCAAACGCCAGGGTTTCCGCGCTGGCGCATTGAACCCGCGTAAAATCCCGGGCACGCGGGTGTAGTTCAATGGCAGAACTTTTGCTTCCCAAGCAAATAGCGTGGGTTCGATTCCCATCACCCGCTCCATCTCGGCGCAAGTACCTGATTCCGTAGCGGGATCGGCACTTTTTACCTACCTCCCACACCCCTTATCCGCAGCGACACGGTGGGCGCCCTCGCCTCTCGGCGGATGCGCGACCCGAAAAGCAAACTGTGAAAAAGTCACAATTTGCTTTTTGTTTCTTTTTATTGCAAAAAAGTACATTTAGAAACTACCCGTTTTCTGCGCGCTGAAGCTCCTTATTTGATAGCAATAAGTTATTACACAGTATGGGTTATAGCAACTATTTACCTAAAATCAGGTAAAGAGACTTTCAAAATCACGGCCCCGCATTCACGGTATTGACGTTTCACTTTGTAACGCGCACCTTCTGTTACAGACAGCGCCGAATGTAAAACCCGCCTGGATCAGGCCCGTTTCTCCCGAACGCGGTGTCGCCCGGTCTCCGTGTACTTGCTTCTTAACTTTGAAAGGGGAAATTGCCATGGACTTCATCAAAAACTTCATGCGCGAAGAAGACGGCGTGACGGCCATTGAGTACGGCCTGATCGCCTCGCTCGTTGCTGTAGCGATAGTCGGCGGCGCCAGTCTTCTCGGAACAGACCTGAATCTTCTTTTTAACAATCTTGCAGCTTGCATGGCAGCACCCAGTGCAGCCAACTGCGCCCTAGGCGGCTAGGGGAAGCCAAAAAAAGGGGGAAATAAATTATTTCCCCCTTTTTTACGCTCTGCAAAGGGGAATTTTTATGAACTTCATCAAAAACTTTGTCCGTGAAGAAGATGGTGTGACAGCCGTTGAGTATGGCCTTATTGCCTCGATGATTGCCGTGGCGATCATTGCCGGTGCCAGTCTGGTAGGCATAAGCCTGAATACGCTTTTCACAAATATCGGAAATTGCCTATCAACGGCAAACTGCGCTGCGGCCGCATAGCAAGAAGGCGAACAAAAAATTTGAACCCTGGTCTTTTTGACACAGACAAACCCCTGCAACCAGCCGAGAAAAGACATGAACCACATCCTCTTATTCCAGGACGGACTGGTGCTTTTTTTCGGCACCTGGTTTATCGAAACCCAACTCGCTGTCGTTCTTTTGCTGGTCACTGCGGCGACGGTATTCGACGTCCGGCGCCACCGCATTCCGAACGGGCTGGTTTTCTCCGGGGCGCTCGCCGGTATTGCGTACCATGCGTTTTCGCCTTATGGCATGGGTGTGACCTCCTCGCTGGAGGGGTTGGCGGTTGGCCTTGCCGCGTTCATGCCCTTTTACCTGCTGCGCGCCATGGGTGCTGGCGACGTAAAGCTGATGGCCATGGTCGGCGCCTTCCTTGGTCCGGCTTCCACCTTGGGCGCGGTGCTAACGACTTTCATCGCGGGCGGCGTGCTGGCGATTGCGGCAGCCATCCGCAACGGGGCCATGGCAACACTGCTGCAAAACCTCCGGTTCATGACGATCGATCTGACGACGAAAGCCATGACAGGGAGTGCCGTTCAGGTCCAGGCACCGCCTGCTTCGGCAGGCCAGGTGCCCTACGCACTGGCCATTGCGGCAGGGACGGCGACCCACATTTTCCTGATGCGCAACGGCCATGCGCTGCTTTCCTAAGTCGCCCAGACAGGCCCGAAAAATAGATGCACCGCGACCCACAAGGAGGCTCATGAAATGAACACCATGGCACAGTCATCCAGCCTGAACGCCGCACATGTCGTTGCGAACCTCCTGATGGCTCCGCTATGGGGCTGGTTTGCCTATCGCCACGTGACGGCGTTCTTGATGACGAATGAGTGGTCCTATCTGTTTCTTTGTATTTCCGAAACGCTGGGCGCAGCATTTTTTCTCGTTCGAAAATATCCAGATTCCGTTTCAGCGGCGCCATTTGATTGGGTCATCGCCGTGCTAGGCACCTTTGCTCCTTTGCTTTTAGGCCCCGCACAATGGGGTGTAGTCCCGATCGCCAAACACGCAGTTGTAATCGGAGCGGGCTTGACGATTCTCGGCATGATCTCCCTCAATCGCAGCTTTGCGCTGGTTGCAGCGAAGCGGGAAATCAAGACGTCAGGCATGTATGGCTTCGTGCGCCACCCGTTATACGCGAGTTACCTGCTGACATTCACTGGCTATGTGCTGGCAAATACGACGTCTGAAAATGGAGTCGCCTACGTCTTTGCCATGGGATGCATGTTCGTTCGCATGTTCCGCGAAGAAAAGCACCTCGCGCACGACCCGCAGTATGCCGCGTACATGCAACAGGTTCGCTATCGCGTGATTCCGTTCGTCTTTTGATGACAGCAGGGAGGCCTCCATGCTTGCCGAAGCCGCCATTGAACGCAGAGTCCAGAGCCATGCAGCGGGTTCGGGCCCATTGCCTGGCACGCCCGCCTTGCCGGGCGCGCCGCGCACGCCGCAGGACACCGGCCTGCCCTTTTTATTCCTGGTCGAACTGGTCACCAAGGTGCTGTTCCTGCGCGGCCAGGTCGGCTTGATCGAGCTCTCGGCCCACCTCAAACTGACCGTCAGCGTGCTCGACCCCTTGATCGGCTTCATGCGCGCCGAGAGGCTGTGCGAAGTGACGCGCCGCGGCGCCAGCGGCACCGACGCCGACATCACCTACAAACTGACCGACCTGGGCCGCGCCCGGGCGACGGAATTCATGAGCCGCAACGCCTATGCCGGCGCCGCGCCGATCACCCTGGCCGATTACTGCGCCCAGGTGCAAGCCCAGAGCGTGGCGCACATGCACATCCTGCGCGGGGACGTGGCCCGCGAATTCGCCGACGTCGTGGTCAACCCGGTGGTGCTCGAGCAACTGGGCGCCGCCATGAATTCACGCCGGGCGATTTTTGTGCACGGCCCGGCCGGCAGCGGCAAGACCTATCTGGCCGAGCGCCTGAAGGGGCTGCTCAAAGGCACGATCGTCGTACCCCATGCCATCCTGGTCGATGGCGAGGTGGTGCAGATTTACGACCCCGTCGTGCATCGCCCGGCGGACGACGAACCCGAGCAGCCCCGTGCGTTCGACCGGCGCGTGCCGGCGGATGCCCGCTGGATGCGCGCCGTGCGGCCCGCGGTGCTGACCGGCGGCGAGCTGACGCTCGACATGCTGGATCTGCAGTTCGACCCGGGCACGCGCTTTTACCAGGCGCCGCCGCACCTCAAGGCGAACAACGGCATTTTCATCATCGATGACCTGGGCCGCCAGCGCTGTTCCGCGGTCGAGCTGATGAACCGCTGGATCGTTCCGCTGGACCGCCAGATCGACTATCTCGCGCTGCACACCGGCTACAAGTTCCAGGTGCCGTTCGACGTGATCGTGGTGTTTTCCTCCAACGTCCCTCCGCAAGAGCTGGCCGACGGCTCGTTCCTGCGCCGGCTGGGCTACAAGATCCACGTCGGCGCGCTCACGGAGCCGCAATACGAGCGCATCTTCCGCCAGGTGTGCACGCAATGCGGGGTGCCCTACGCAGCGGACGCCCTGCGCTACCTGCTGGACGAACATCATTACAAGGAAGAGCGCCCCCTGCTGGCGTGTTATCCGCGAGACCTGCTGGCGCAGGTGCGCGACCGCGCGCGCTATGAAGGGAGGACTCCGATTCTCGACAAAGAGGTGCTGGACTGGGCATGGAACAACTATTTCATCGGCGCCTGAGGCCGATGCCACCAGAGGGGAGTGAGTCATGAGAAATACACGTGCTTTGATGATGATGGCGGTAGCCGTCGTCGTGGCGCTCGGTGCCGTCTTCGTGGCGGGGCGCTGGATCAGCAACCAGGCCTCCGGCGCCACCGGCAAGGTCGCAGTGGCCCTGGTGGACATCAGCCTGGGCTCCAGGCTGACGCCGGAAATGGTTCGCATGGTGGATTGGCCGTCGGGCGCCATGCCGCCGGGCGCCTTCACGGACGCCAAGCTCCTGGACACCCGCGTCGCGCGCACCAGCATCCAGCGCGGCGAACCGATCATGGAAGGCAAGCTGGCGCCTCCCGGCACCCAGGGTGGACTCTCCGCCGTGGTCGCGGATGGCAAACGCGCCATGACCGTGCGCGTGAATGACGTCGTGGGTGTTGCCGGATTTGCCCTGCCTGGCAACTTCGTGGACATCATGGTCAACACCCAAGGCGAGGGCGCGAAAAACGATGGCAACAAGGATCAGAGCATCTCGAAGATCGTGCTCGAGCGCATTCTGGTGCTGGCCGTGGCCCAGGAATCGAGCCGCGACGAGACCAAGCCCAAGGTGGTGAATGCCGTGACCCTTGAGCTAACGCCCGAGCAGGCCGAAAAACTGGACCTCGCGCGCAGCGTCGGCACCCTCTCGCTGGTGCTGCGCAACCAGATCGACCCGCACGCCGTGAACACCGATGGCGCGACCAAGGCGAGCCTGCTCGATGTCAAGCTGCAGGCGGCGCCACCCGCCAAGCCCGCAGCCGCGCCCAAGCGTGCAGTCAAACGGGTGGCGGTGGCGCGCCCGCGTGCCCCGGGCGAACAAGTCGAGATCATCAAGGGCCTGAGCCGCAGCACCGAGCAATTTTAAGAAAAACCCCGAAGGAGGAAGGTTATGAAAAAATTCTGCACTGCGGCAACACCGGCGGCGTGGCGCATGGCGCTGGGCGCGACGGGCGTGATGGCGGCGTTCACACTGGCGCATGGCCAGGCGGCGCTGGAAGCCGGCGCGCTCGCTGCCCAAAACCCACCAAGGGCCGCGGCGAAGCCAGGCAAACAGGCCGGTGCCGACAAACTCAAGGTGGCGGCGTTGCCGGCCCGGGCGCCGATCACCGGCAACGTCGAGTTGGCGCCGCAGATCAACATCTCGGAAGGGAAATCCACGCTGATGCGCCTGCCCTACCCGGCGGCGCGGCTGGCCGTGGGTGATGCGCGCATCGCCGACGTGATCCTGCTCAACCCGAGCGAGGTGTACATGCTCGGCAAATCGGTCGGCGCCACCAATCTGGTCCTGTGGAACAAGGCCAACCAGGCCACCATCGTCGACATTGCCGTCGGCATCGACACCGTGGCGCTGCGCTCGCGGCTGGAGCAGTTGCTGGCCGGAGAAAAGGACATCAAGATCACCACGGCAGCCGACACCATCGTGGTGTCCGGCACGGTGTCGGACGTGGTCAAGGCCGACCAGGTGCTGGCGCTGGCAACCGCCTACGTGCAGCGCAGTGCGAGCCAGGGGCAGGCCGGCGGCGCGGCGGGTGGTGCGGCGCCGGCTGCGGGGGCTGCGGGGGCTGCGCCGGGCGCAGCGGCACCAGCGGGCGGCCAGCAGGCGAATGCGCCCAAGGTCGTCAACATGCTCTCGATCGCGGCACCGCAGCAGGTGATGCTGGAGGTGAAGGTGGCCGAAGTCTCCAAGACGCTGGTGGACCAGTTGGGCGCCAACTTTGGCGCGAACTCGGCGCGCGGCAGCTTGACCTACACGCTGCTGTCCAACCTTCTCAGCAACAATCCCAGCAATGTTGGCGGCTCCAACACGAATGGAAAATTCTTTTTCAATCTCGATGCACAGAAAAACAATGGCCTGATCAAGGTCCTGGCGGAACCCAACATCATGGCGATCAGTGGCCAGGAAGCGAGCTTTCTAGCGGGCGGGAAAATCTTCATCCCGGTCAGTCAAACCAACAATGGTGGCACGCCGACCATCACGCTGGAAGAAAAGGAATTCGGGGTAGCGGTGAAGTTCACACCTACTGTGCTCGAGGGCGGCCGCATCAACCTCAAGGTGGCGCCCGAGGTCTCGGACCTGAACAAGGAGGGCATCGGCATCACGGCCACGGGCATCTCGACCACGGCGATCCTGCCCTCCTTCACGACCCGCCGCGCCACCACCACCGTGCAGCTCTACGATGGCCAGAGCTTCGCCATCGGCGGACTTATCAAGAACAATGTCACGACCAATATCAAGGCGCTTCCCGTGCTCGGCGAAGTGCCGGTGCTGGGCGCGCTGTTCCGCAGCAGCGACTTCCAGACCGACCGGTCGGAATTAGTCTTCATCATCACGCCGCATCTGGTCAAGCCACTGCCGGAAGATTACAAACTGCCGACCGATTCCTACATCGAGCCGGGCCGCGGCGAGTTCTTCCTCGGCGGAAAGATGGAAGGTTCAGCGCCGCCGCAAGAACAGAAGCCGGCAACGCCAGCCACGGGCTTTGAAGTCAAATAGGAGAGCCATTATGAAGCGCACTCACTTTTTTTCCACCGGCGCGTTGTGCGCGGTGGCGCTCGCCATCGCAGGTTGCGTCTCGTTGACGCCGAACCTGGACAGCCACTTTGGCGAGGCCGTGAACCAGCTCAAGGCGCAGCAGACGCTATCGCCCGAGGCATCGCGCAATACCGATCCCGTCAGCGGGATCGACGGCAAGGCGGCCAAGAGCGCCTATGACCTGTACCAGAAGTCGTACCAGGCGCCAGTGCCACCGGCGAGCGCTTTCACCATTGGCGTGGGTACCGGACAGTAGCGCTGGTTTCACCATGAACACCCTGTCATGCCAAACCAGTCTGCAACGCGGCGCGGTGGCGATCATCGTCGCCCTGTCGCTGCCGGTCCTGATCGGGTTTGCCGGGCTGGCGCTGGATCTGGGCCACCTTTACGTCGAAAAGACCGAACTGCAAAACGCCACCGACGCCTGCGCGCTGGCGGCGTCCCGGGAGCTGACGTGCGACCCGACCGCCGGGCCCTGTGCGACCTCCTATGTGACGAATGCCGTAAATGCCGGCCTGACGGTTGCGGCGCGCAACAAGGTGGACTTCCAAAGCAGCCTCATCAGCAGCACGCAGATTGCAGCGAGCGACATCAAGTTCAGCACGGTGTTTGCGCCGGACTCCACCTATGTGCCCAGCGGCAGCACAACCGCAGGCACCAATTACAAATACGTGATGTGCACGGCACAGCAAACCGGCATCATTCCGTGGTTCATGCAGGTGCTGGGCGTGGGCAATCAGACCGTGAGCGCGCAGGCGGTGGCGACCCTGGCGCCGGCGCAGACGAATTGCGCGATACCGATGGGTCTGTGCAAATTACCCGCCGGGACACCGGCCAATCCGTTTGCGGGGATGGTCATTGGCCAATGGATGGAGAGCAAGCTCAGTGCATCGGCGACCGGCAGCTTCGACTGGATCAACTTCACACCGCCCGGTGGTGGCGCCAACCTGCTCGCCAACCAGCTGGCGGGCACGGGGGTGTGCAGCGTACCGCCTCCGCCGACCCAAGTGGGCGAGCAAGGGAACATCAACAGCCTTAGCAATGCCTGGAACACACGCTTTGGCTTTTACAAAGGCAGCTATGCCAACCCGCCATCGGCCCCTGACTACACGGGGGAGTCCTATACGCCAACATCGTGGCCATCCAAGTTCAATGCCTACAGCGGAACAGGCTCCATACCGAATTTCCTGACGGCGCGCAGCAGCAATCTCGCCTATCAAGGAGGCGATGGCCTCAACCTCAATATGGGCGGCGTCACCGTGTACAACCCGACGCAACTCGCCGCATCCGGCGCGGATCGTCGTCTCGCGACCGTGCCGGTGGTCGATTGCAGCAGTTGGGCAGCCAGTAATCCGCAAACCGTGCCTATCCTCGGTTATGCATGCGTATTGATGCTCCATCCCATGCCGCAGACTGGCGGCTCGACCAAACCGGATGTGTGGCTCGAATACCGCGGGCAATCCACCGATCCGGCCAGCCCCTGCGCGACCTCCGGCTCCGTCGGCGGCCCTGGCAGCATCGGTCCCATGATTCCCTCGCTGGTGCAATAGGGGCGTCACGATGAACACCCACCGGAAACAGCGTGGCGTGGCGGCAGTGGAACTGGGCATCTTGCTGATTCCCCTTGTGCTGCTGGTCTTCGGCATTACCGAGTTCGGCCGCGCCATCTACCAATACAACACGCTGGTCAAGGCCACGCGCAATGCTGCCCGGTTTTTGTCCGCCCAAGGCCCTGGGGATCCCGCCGATGTCACCACGGCGCAGTGCCTGGCGGTGTATGGCAACCAGGCCTGCACGGGCAGCGCGTTGGTGCCAGCCCTCACGGCGGCCATGGTCAGCGTCTGCGACAGCGTCAGCTGCCCCACCACGAATCAAAACCAGCCGACCGGCAGCGGCGTCATCAACCTCGTGACGGTGACCATCACCGGTTATCCATTCACGTCGCTGGTGCCGTTTGTGATGCCCAGCATCACGTTCGGGGACATCAGTACCACGATGCGGCAAGTCTTATGAAAACCTTGATCCGAACGATTCATCGAGGTCACTCGCGCCAAGGCGGGGTCGCGGCGGTCGAATTCGCGCTCATTGCCAGCGTGTTCTTCATGCTGTTGATCGGTATCATGGAAATGGGCCGGGTCCTGTTCTACTGGAATTCAGCGGCCGAGGCCACGCGGCTGGGGGCGCGCATGGCCGTGGTGTGCGATCTGAACGCCGCTGAGATCAAGGTCCGGATGCAGACGATGCTGTCGATCCTGCCGACCAACAAGATCGATATCGGCTATACACCGGCTGGCTGCGATGTAACCAGTTGCCAGTCGGTGACGGTCAGCATTGGTGCCGGTGTGCCGGTTACCACATTCATCCCCTTTGTGCCGCTGACGCTCACGCTGCCACCGTTTTCGACCACGCTGCCGCGTGAGAGCATGCTGAGTACCGTTGGCGGGATTGCCAATCCGGTGTGCAACTAGAACACTCAGGAGCTCCCTTGAAAATCGCTGTTGTATCCAGGGACGAGAAGCAGCTCTCCGAGATAGGCCGTCTGCTGCGCGAGCGCAATCCATCCGATGAGGTGAGCACCGTTTCTGGCACGCTGGACAAGCTGGCCGGAATCACCGACCTTGCGTCGCCCGACGTACTGGTGCTCGATCAGCCGTCCGCAGAGGGCGGCGATCTGGCGCGGCTGGAGCGCCTGAGCCACCAGTACCCACGCATGGCGTTCATCCTGCTGTGCCAGCAGCATTCGCCCGAGTTTCTGATTCAGGCCATGCGCGCCGGCGTGCGCGAGGTATTGGCCTCTCCGGTGAGTGCCGGCACCCTGTTTCCGGCCCTTTTGCGTATCGAGGAAAAGCTCGACAGCCATTCGCAGGCCAATGGCAAGGTGCTGGCGTTTATTTCGTGCAAGGGCGGCAGTGGCGCGACCTTTCTCGCCACCAACCTGGGTTACGCCCTGGCGGCGCAGGGGAAAAAGCGCGTTGCACTGATTGACCTGAACCTGCAGTTCGGCGACGCATCGCTGTTCCTGTCCGACCAGAAGCCGGTGGCGACGCTGTCCGACGTGTGCCGGCAAATACACCGGCTGGACCCTTCATTCCTGGCATCGAGCATGCTCAATGTCGCGCCGAACTATGCCGTGCTGGCGGCTCCCGAAGACCCGGCGCATGCGCGCGACGTGAAGCCCGAGCATATTGATGCGATCCTCAAGCTGGCGCGGCGGCAATACGACTTCATCGTGCTGGACGTGGGCCGCAGCCTGGACGCCATCAGCATTCGCGCGCTGGACCAGGCCGACATGATTTTCCCGGTCCTGCAGACGATGCTGCCCTACATTCGCGACGGCAAACGGCTGATGGGTATGTTCCGTTCGCTGGATTACCCGAAGGACAAGATCCACCTGATCGTGAACCGTCACGAAAAGAGCAGCGACATCAAGCTGGGCGATCTGGAAGCGGCGTTCGGCACCGGTGCCTTCAGGATCATTCCGAACCATTACGAAGCCGCGGCGGCTTCGGTGGCCCAAGGCGTACCGATCGTGAAACTTGCCAAAAGCAGCCCAATCTCCAGAGCCCTGCAGGAGTTTGCCCGGTCGCTGGCGGGCGACGAGGCCCCCGCGTCGCAGGGCTGGTTGTCGCGGGTTTTGCAACGCACCTGATGACGGGAGATATCACCATGAACACCGAGAACCTATCCCTGCGGGACCGGCTGGGCAGCACCAGTCCCAATGGCGACACGCAATTTATCGCGCAGCGCACCGGCGGCATTGACAACCGCGCCTACCAGGACCTGAAGCACCAGATCCATCAGACCCTGCTGGACCGGGTTGACCTGGAGAGCATGCAGCGCCTATCCCCGGAGCGGATTCGCGACGAGCTCAGGATGCTGGTGGAGCGCCTGCTCGAAGAGGAAATCGTCGTCATCAACGACAGCGAGCGCAAGAACCTGACGCGCGATATCCAGAACGAGATGCTCGGTTTCGGCCCGCTGGAAACACTGCTGGCCGACCCCACCGTGTCCGACATCCTCGTCAACACCTACAAGCAGGTTTACGTGGAACGGCACGGCAGGCTGGAGTTGACCGACGTCACGTTCACGAATGATGCGCACCTGATGAAGATTATCGACAAGATCGTCTCGCGCGTGGGCCGGCGCATCGATGAGTCGAGCCCGATGGTGGATGCGCGCCTGCCCGACGGCTCGCGCGTCAACGCCATCATTCCGCCGCTCGCCATTGATGGCCCGATCCTGTCGATTCGCCGCTTTGCGGCCGAGCCGCTGCGCCTGGCCGATCTGGTCGAGTACAAGAGCCTGACCGCGGACATGGCGGAAATCCTGCAGGGCCTGGGCAAGGCCAAGGTCAACATCCTGATCTCGGGCGGCACCGGCAGCGGCAAGACCACCATGCTGAATGTCATTTCGGGCTTTATCAGCGGTGCCGAGCGCATCGTCACGGTCGAGGATGCCGCCGAACTGCAAATGCAGCAGCCCCATGTGGTGCGCCTGGAGACGCGCCCGCCGAACATCGAGGGCAAGGGCGAGGTGACGCAGCGGGCCCTGGTGCGCAACGCGCTGCGCATGCGACCGGACCGCATCATCCTGGGCGAGGTGCGCGGCGGCGAGGCGCTGGACATGCTGCAGGCCATGAATACCGGTCATGAGGGCTCGATGGCCACCATCCATGCCAACACCCCGCGCGATGCACTGACCCGGCTGGAGAACATGATCAGCATGGCGTCCGCGAGCCTGCCGACCAAGGCCATGCGCCAGCAGATCAGCTCGGCGATCAGCGTCGTGGTGCAGGTAGCACGACTGACCGATGGCAAACGCAAGGTCATCTCCATTCAGGAGATCACGGGCATGGAGGGTGACGTGATCACGATGCAGGAGATTTTCAGCTTCAAGCAGACGGGGCTGGGCGCGGACGGCGCCGTGGCCGGGCATTTTTGCGCCACCGGGGTTCGCCCGCGCTTCATCGAGCGGCTGCGCACCTTCGGCATCACGGTGTCCGAAACCCTGTTCGACCCGACACGCCAGTACCACTAGACCGCCATGAGCTACCTCTACTACCTCTTTGCGACGCTGACCTTCATCGCAGTCGTGCTGCTGATCGAGGGTGCGTACCTGGCATGGAATTCTTCCAGGGGGCCCGAGGCCGAGCGCGTGGCGCGTCGCTTGCGCGTGATGTCGGCGGGCGGACACGGTGACGAGCAAGCCATTTCCATCGTCAAGGAACGGCTGTTGAGCAAGACCCCCGGGGTGCAGCGCATCCTGCTGCAGATGCCGCGCGTGGCGACGCTGGACCGCCTGCTGCAGCAATCGGGGCTGTCGTGGAGCGTGGCGGAGTTCCTGGGGATATCGCTGCTGGCGTTTGCGCTTCCTTTCTTTGCGACCGGCTTCTTCGCTATACCCTGGCTGCTGCGGCTGGCCCTGGCCTGCGCCGCGGCCACGCTGCCGTATTTTTATGTCACAAGGGTGAAGAGCAAACGCCTGACGCGCATCGAACAGCAACTGCCCGATGCGCTGGACCTGATGGGACGCGCCTTGCGTGCCGGGCACGCCTTTCCGACCGCGCTGAAGATGGTGGGCGATGAAATGAGCGACCCGCTGGCGGGCGAGTTCCGCGCCACCTTCGATGAGGTGAACTTCGGCATCGCCATGCCGGACGCCCTCATGAACCTGGCGACCCGCGTGCCCAGCACCGACCTGCGCTACTTCATCATTGCCGTGCTGATCCAGCGCGAGACGGGGGGCAATCTGTCGGAACTGCTGAGCAGCATCAGCACCATCATCCGCGACCGCCTCAAGCTGATGGGACAGGTGCGCGTGCTGTCGGCCGAGGGCAAGCTCTCGGCCTGGATCCTGTCGCTGCTGCCGTTCGGGGCGGCACTCATGATCCACCTGGTGAATCCGAAGTTTCTCGAGGTGCTTTATACCGATCCTGCCGGCCGCAAGGTGGCCGCCGCTGCCGGCATATTGATGCTGCTCGGCATTCTGGCCATGCGCAAGATCATCCGCATCCGGGTGTGATGGGTACAAGACTCATTTTTCAGGAGCAACAGTGTCATGACTACCTTGCAACTGGCGTTTTTGGGACTGGTTTTCCTGGCCGTGTTCGGCGCGGTCATGCTGGCAATGCGGCTGTTCGCCGCGAACCCCGTGAAGGACCGCATCGATGCGGCGGTGGGCCGCGCAGCGCCGGCGGCCGGCGGCGGTGGAGGTAGTGAGCCCAGCCCCTGGGTGGCGCGCATCATCAAGCTGGCCGGCCCTCTGGCCAAGCTGTCGGTGCCTGCGGAAGGGTGGGAAACCTCCATGCTGCGAACCCGTTTCATGAACGCGGGCTTTCGCCAGCCCTCGGCCCCGGCCCTGTTCTTCACGGCCAAAACGGCGCTAGCCCTGGGCCTGCCGCTGCTGGTGTTTTTTGTCCTGAGCACCTCCAGCGCAAAATACGGCGCGAACACACTGCTGCTTTGGCTGTTGGGTGCGGCGGCCGTTGGCTACTACCTGCCCAACCTTGTGTTGAAGAACTTGATCGCACGGCGTCAGCGTGAAATCTTCGAGAGCTTTCCGGATGCGCTGGACCTGATGACGGTGTGTGTCGAGGCCGGGCTGGCGATGGATGCCGCACTGGCGCGCGTGGCCGCCGAGATTGGCCTCAAGAGCGCGGCCCTGAGCGATGAGCTGCACCTCGTCACACTGGAGTTGCGCGCCGGCAATTCCAAGGAAAAGGCCTTGCGCAACCTGGCGCTGCGCACCGGCGTGGAAGACGTTGACGCGCTGGTGGCGATGCTGATTCAGTCGGAGCGTTTCGGCACCAGCGTGGCCGACTCGCTGCGCGTGCAATCGGATCTGTTGCGCACCAAGCGGCGCCAGCGCGCCGAGGAGCAGGCAGCAAAAATCGCGCTGAAGCTGCTGTTCCCGCTGATCTTTTTCATCTTCCCGTCCTTGCTGGTTGTGCTGCTCGGGCCGGCCTTCATCCAGATCTACCGGGTTCTGCTGCCGACGATGGCCGGCACCAATTGAGAAGGAAGCAAACACCATGTTCACACTGCGTCCGATCGTGCTTGCGCTGGGGGTTTGCCTGTTGCAGGCTTGCGCCGCGCCGCCTGCCAAAATGGAAATCACCCTGCAACCCGTGCTGCGGGTGCGCCATTCGTCCGATCAGGCGGCGGCAACCTACTACCAACTCGGCAAATATCACCAGGATCGCGGCAACCTCGATCTGGCCCGCGCTGCCTACAGCCATTCGATCGCGCTCGACAGCCGTCCGATGGAGGCACGCAACGCGCTCGCCGTCATCGACGCGCAGCAGGGCAGGCTTGACGATGCCACGGCCCTGTTGCAGCAGCTCGTGGCCGACTATCCGGCGGTGGCGTACCTGCACAACAACCTCGGCTATGTCTACTCCATGCAGGGCGATGACGACGCGGCGGTGGCGGCCCTGCAACGCGCACTGGCGCTGGATGCGGGCGACGAGCGCGCACGCAATAATCTGAAAGCGGTACAGGCGGCATCGGCAGGGCACGGTGCGCCTGCTGCCGCGGCGCCGGCTGCGGCAACAGCGCCGACGCCCGTGCCCGCCGCTCCCGCGCAGGGACTCGCGATCGTGAACCCACCCGAGACGCCGCAAGCGCGCATGGAGGTGGTGCAGATCGAACCTGACGTCTATCAACTCAGGCTGAAGGCGGCTATCGCCTCAGTGCTGGCGGACCTGCAGACCGGGAAACCCGTTGCGGCCGCTGCGACGCTGGCTTCTGCGCCTGCTGCTTCTGCCCCTCCTGCCAAAGCGGCCCGAGTGGAAGTTGCCAACGGCAACGGCGTTGCCGGCATGGCCAGGCGGATACAGGGTGTGCTCGGCCGGCACGGCATCGCGGTGAACCGGCTGACCAATGCGCTCCCTTATACCCAGCAGGAAACGAAGATCCAGTATCGGGCCGGCTACGAGCAGGCCGCCGAGGCGTTGAAACACGCGCTGCGGGGGCACGCAGTGGTGGTGGCGACCAACAGCTCTTCGGCCCCATCGGATGTGCGACTGGTGCTGGGCAGAGACGCCATCTCGTCCATGGCGCTGATCGAGGGATCGGACGGCGAGTCGCTTTTGGCATTGAACGGGGAACAATAGTCACGTTGGCGACTCACTGATCGCCCTATGCAGCGCGGGCGTCGTCTCGACGCCTCGACGCTCTATGCATAATGCGGTGTTCATATTTGGCTAGGGCAGCACCGCCAAATTCTTCGGCGCGGTGCTGCATCCGTACAACAAACGCGAGAGTGCATCGGTGACCGATATCCATAATCGAACCCGCCTTTGGCAGCGCACCCGTCAGGCGGCCTTGAGCACGGCGATCGGCATGGCGCTGGCAGGGTGTGCGATGGGGCCCGACTTCAAGGCTCCCGATGCCCCCGCGATCGCCAACGCGCAAAGCCCGTACACCCCCGTACCGCTGCCGGCCGAGACCGCCAGCGCGCCCGGCGTCGGCGGGGCCGCGCAACGCTTCGAGATGGGCCAGGACATCCCCGCGATCTGGTGGGGCGTGTTCCATTCCGAGCCGCTGGACCGTCTGATCCGCTCCGCGCTGGCGCACAGCCCGACCCTCGCCTCTGCGCAGGCGGCCCTGCGTCAGGCACAGGAAACCTATAACGCCGACACCGGCGCCAAGCAGCTGCCGAGCGTGAATGGCCAACTCGGCGTCACGCGCCAACGTGAGTCGCAGGTGGCCAGCCAGATCCCCGGCGGCATTGACTTCACGCTCTTCAACGCCTCGGTCAACGTTTCCTACACCATCGATGCGTTCGGCGGGACCCGTCGCGAACTGGAAGGTTTGCGCGCCGCCGTCGATTACCAGCGCTACCAGGTCGAGGCCACCTATCTCACGCTCACCGCCAATGTCGTCACGACGGCGATCCAGGAGGCATCGCTGCGCGCGCAACTCCGTGCCACGCAGGAGGTGATCGAGGCGGAAAGCCGCTCGCTCGACCTGGTGCAACGGCAGGCAACGCTGGGGGCCATTGCGCTGGGCACGGTGCTGACGCAGCAAGCACAGCTCGCGCAAACGCGCGCAACGCTACCCGCACTCGAAAAGGCGTTGGCGCAAACACGCCAGCAGTTGGCGGTCTACGCCGGCCGATTGCCCAGCGAAGCCGGGCTGCCCGAGTTCACCCTCGAATCATTGCAATTGCCTGGCGACCTGCCGGTCAGCCTGCCCTCCTCGCTGCTGCGCCAGCGCCCGGACATTCGTGCCAGCGAAGCGCTGCTGCACCAGGCGAGCGCCCAGATCGGTGTCGCCACCGCGAACCTCTACCCCCAAATCACACTGAGTGGTAGCGTGGGTGCGCAAAGCTTCGAGCTCAGCCAGTTGTTCAGCGGCCCGAGCGCGGCCTGGAGCCTGGGGGCCGGCCTGCTGCAGCCGATTTTCAACGGCGGCTCGCTGCAGGCGAAGAAACGCGCGGCGATCGCGGCCTACGAGCAGGCCCAGGCGCAGTACCAGCAGACTGTCCTCAATGCATTTCTGAACGTGGCAAACACGCTGCGCGCACTCGACAGCGATGCGCAATCGCTGAGCGCGCAGGCGCAGGCCGCATCGCTGGCGCGCGAGTCGCTCGACCTGGTGAACCGCCAGTACCAGCTTGGCGCGGTGAGCAACCTGGCACTGCTCGACGCGCAACGCACCTATCAGCAGACCCGCATCGCACTGGCGCAGGCGCAGGCCGCGCGCTATGCGGATACGGCAGCACTCTTTCAGGCACTGGGCGGCGGCTGGTGGAACCGCGCCGACCTGGCCGACGCCAAACTCTAAAAATACTCGAATCCCTGGAGGTCTTCCGATGAAGCGCACGACCAAACGCATGTTCATCATGCTGCTGTGTGTTGTTCTGTTAATTGCCGTACTTGCCCTGGGCAAGTTTCTGCAAATCAGGAAACTGATCGCCAGCATGCCCAAGCCTGGCGCGCAAGTCGTGACGGCCATGAAGGCCGAAATGCTGGAATGGCAGCCCCAGTTCAATGCCGTGGGCACGCTCAATCCGGTGCGCGGTGTCGACGTCACGACCGAGGTGGCGGGCCTGGTGCGCAGCCTCCACTTCCATTCTGGCCAGGATGTGAAGGCGGGCGAGCTGCTGGTCGAACTCAATGCCGATTCTGACGTGGCGCAGCTGCAGGCGCTGCAGGCCGCGGCCGACCTCTCGGCGTCGGTGCTGGCGCGCGACCGCCAGCAGTTTGAAGTGAAGGCGATCAGTCAGGCGCAGCTCGATGCCGACCAGGCCGACCTGCGTGTCAAGCGCGCCAGCGTCGCGCAGCAGGCCGCGCTGGTGGCGAAAAAGACCATCCGCGCACCGTTCAGCGGACGCCTCGGAATTACCACCGTCAACCCCGGCCAGTACCTGAATCCGGGCGACAAGATCGTCACCCTGCAGACGCTGAACCCGATCTACATCGACTTCAACCTGCCGCAAAAGCAGCTCGCCGGAGTGTCGCTCGGACAGCGCCTGACCCTGTCGAGCGATGCATTCCCGGGACAGGCCTTTGCCGGCAAGATTACGGCGATCAACCCCAAGGTCGACCCGGCTACGCGCAACCTCCAGCTTGAAGCCACGATCGCCAACGAGAAGCTCCAGCTGCTGCCGGGCATGTTCGCCAACGTCGACGTCGACGCGGGCGACAAGAAGAGCTACCTCACATTGCCGCAGACGGCGATCACCTACAACCCCTACGGCTCGACGGTTTTCGTGCTCAAGCCTGGCGACAAGAAGGACGACAAGGGCAACGCCCAGCTCGAGGCGCAGCAGGTCTTCGTGACCACCGGGCCGACCCGTGGCGACCAGGTTGCGGTCCTGACCGGCCTCACGGCAGGCCAGCAGATCGTCACCAGCGGCCAGCTGAAGCTCAAGAACGGTTCACCCGTGACCGTCGACAACTCGGTCCAGCCCGCGAACAGTCCGAACCCGACTCCGCAGGAAAAGTGAGGCTTCGTTCATGAACTTCACCGACATTTTCATCCGGCGCCCGGTGCTGGCCACGGTGGTCAGCCTGCTGATCCTGGTACTGGGCTTGCGCTCGCTGTTCAGCCTGCCGATCAACCAGTATCCGCACACCGAGAATGCGGTGGTCACGGTGTCAACCGCCTACTATGGCGCCGATGCGCAGACCATAGCGGGCTTCATCACGCAGCCGCTCGAGACAGCCATCGCGCAGGCGCAGGGCATCGACTACCTTTCCTCCAGCAGCACGTCGGGCGTCTCGACGATCACCGCCACGCTGCGCCTGAACTACGACGCTAACCGTGCGCTGACCGAGATCAACACCCAGGTCAGCTCGGTCAAGAACCAGTTGCCGCCACAAGCACAGCAGCCCGTGCTCACGGTGCAGACGGGCTCCACCATCGACGCGATGTACATGGGCTTTTACAGCGACACGCTGCCCACCAACAACGTGACCGACTTCCTGGTGCGCGTGGTCCAGCCCAAGCTCAATGCGATCGACGGCGTGCAGACCGCCGAAATCCTCGGTGCCCGTCAATTCTCGCTGCGGGCCTGGCTCGACAGCAACAAAATGGCCGCCCACGGCGTGACCGCGGCCGACGTCAGTGCCGCGCTCGCCGCCAACAACTATCTCACGGCACTCGGCGCCACCAAGGGCCAGATGGTGAGCGTGCCGCTGACGGCGGGCACCGACCTGCACACGGTGGAGCAGTTCAAGCGCCTCGCGGTCAAGCGCAGCGGCGATGCCATCGTGCGGCTGGAAGACGTGGCCACCGTCACGCTCGGCTCGGAAAATTACGACTTCAACGTCGCCTTCGGTGGCACGCAGTCGGTCTTTATCGGCATCAAGGTCGCGCCGCAGGCGAACATCCTGGACGTGGCCAAGCGCGTGCGCGAGGCCTTTCCGGCCATTCAACAGCAATTACCCACGGGCCTGAAGGGCGAGATCGTCTACGACGGCACCGAATTCATCAACACCTCGATCTACGAGGTGATCAAGACGCTGGTGGAGGCGCTGATCATCGTCACCCTGGTGATCTACCTCTTTCTTGGCAGCTTCCGCGCCGTCACCGTGCCGGTCATCGCGATGCCTCTGTCGCTGGTCGGCACCTTCTTCATGATGCTGGCGCTGGGCTACTCGATCAACCTGCTGACCCTGCTTGCGCTGGTGCTCGCGATCGGCCTGGTGGTCGATGACGCCATCATCGTAGTGGAGAACGTCGATCGCCACATGAAGGAGGGAGCCACACCGATGCAGGCGGCATTCGCTGCCGCGCGCGAGCTGGGCAGTCCGATTCTGGCCATGACGGTGGTGCTGATCGCGGTCTACGTACCGATCGGCTTTCAGGGTGGCCTGACCGGCGCGCTCTTCACCGAGTTCGCGTTCACGCTCGCCGGCGCGGTGGCGGTGTCCGGGGTCATTGCGCTCACGCTGTCGCCGATGATGGCATCGCGTTTCTTCAAGCCGGAGCAGGACCAGGGCCGCTTTGTGCAGGCGATCGACCGTGTGTTCGGGCGGGTACACCGCGGCTATCTGCGCGTGCTGCATAGCGTGCTCGATACCTGGCCCGTGCTGATCGTGATGGGCGTGATCCTGATGCTGTGCGCCGGCCTGATGTTCAAGATGTCGAAGTCCGAGCTCTCTCCGGAAGAAGACCAGGGCATCGTCGTGTCGCAGGTCGTCGGCCCGCCGACGGCCACCTCGCAGCAAATGCAGACGTATGCAAAACAGGCGTTCGACGTGGCCAAGGCGACGCCCGAATACCAGCAAATGTTCCAGATCACCGGCGTGCCAACGATCAACCAGGGCATCGGCGGCGTGCTGCTCAAGCCCTGGGGCGATCGCTCGCGCAGCGCGCACGAAATCCAGCAGGATCTGCAGGCGCGCTGGAACAAGATTGCCGGCGCGCGCATCGCGGCCTTCCAGTTTCCGCCGCTTCCGGGGGCTTCGGGCCTGCCGGTGCAATTCGTGATTACCACGACCGAGCCCTTCGAAAACCTAAACACCGTGGCGCAGCAGGTGGTCGACAAGGCGCGCGCCGCCAACATGTTCTATTTCGTCGACACCGATCTCAAGATCGACAAGCCGCAGGCGACGGTGGTGGTGGACCGCGACAAGATCACCACCCTGGGCCTGACGCAGCAGGATGTCGGCACTGCACTCGGCGCAGCACTGGGCGGCGGCTACGTCAACTACTTCTCGATCGCGGGGCGCTCGTACAAGGTGATTCCGCAGGTGCTGCAGACCGACCGGCTGAATCCGTCCGAACTGCTCAACTTTTACATCAAGACGCCCAGTGGCGCCATGATTCCGGCCAGTACCGTGGCGCACCTGAAATACGACATCGTGCCCGAATCCATCAGCCGCTTCCAGCAGCTCAATTCGGTCACGATCTCCGGCGTTTCGGGTTCAGCGCAAGGCGACGTGCTGCAATTCATGCGCAACACGCTCGCCGAGGTGGCCCCCACGGGCTACAGCGCCGACTACGCCGGCCAATCGCGCCAGTTCATCCAGGAGTCGGGTGGCTTCCTGGTGACGATGATGTTCGCGGTGATCATTGTGTTCCTGGCGCTCGCGGCCCAGTTCGAGAGCTTCCGCGACCCCATCGTGATCCTGGTGTCGGTGCCGCTCGCCCTCTTCGGCGCGCTGATCTTCATCTTTCTCGGCTTCGCGTCGATGAACATCTACACCGAGGTCGGGCTGGTCACGCTGATGGGGCTGATCAGCAAGCACGGCATCCTGATCGTCGAGGTGGCCAACCAGCTGCAGCGCGCCGGCAAGAGCAAGCGCGAGGCGATCGAAGAGGCCGCCGGCATACGGCTGCGGCCGATCCTGATGACAACGGCGGCCATGGTCTTCGGCGTGGTGCCGCTGGTCATTGCCTCGGGCGCGGGCGCGGCAGGCCGGCAGGCGATGGGGCTGGTGATTTTCACCGGCCTCTCGATCGGCACGCTGTTCACGCTGTTCGTGGTGCCGGCGATGTACCTGTTCATTGGTGCCGACCACAGCAATCAGCGCGTCGCCAGTATCGGCGCGCCCGGCGCTGGCGAGCCGCACGCTGCCACCTGACAGGCTACCCCACCTCAAAAAGCCGCCCAAGGGGCGGCTTTTTCATGGCTCTGGCACGAATCCGGCACCGTTCACAGAATGAAGCCGGTGTTGATGAAATTCGAGCAGTGGTCGCGCACGATGTCGTCAAGCAGGCGCTTGCTGGCCGGCGTCTGCCTGGCCGCGACCATCGAGCGGATTGAGAAGGCACGCAGGGCATCGTTGACAGACAGCGTGCCCTCGGCAGAATCCTTGCGGCCCGCGAACGGGAATACGTCGGGCCCGCGCTGGCACTGACAGTTCAGATTGACGCGACACACCTGGTTGACCAGCGGATCGACCAGGGCACCGATCTGCACCGGGTCGTTGCCGAACACGCTGACCTGCTGGCCATGGTCGGAGCTGATCACGTACTCCAGCGCCTCTTCAACATCGTCGTAGGCCATCACCGGGACCAACGGGCCGAACTGTTCCTCGCGGTACAACTTCATGCCCTCCTTCACCGGATAGACCACAGCCGGGTAGTAGAGCGTCGCGCAGTATGCGCCGCCACCCTGGTTGACGACCTGGGCGCCCTTGGCCTTGGCATCCTCGATCGCCTCTGTCATGTAGGCGGTACGATGCAACCCCGGCAACGGCGTAATGCTGACACCCTGCTCCCACGGCATGCCTATCTTGAGTTGTCCGACGGCTTTGGTGATGCGGCGCAGAAATTCATCGACAAGGGAGCGGTGCACGATCAACATCTTGAGTGCCGTACAGCGCTGGCCGTTGAAGGAAAGCGCGCCCAGCAGGCATTCCCTGACCGTGAGGTCGAGGTCAGCGTCGGGCAGCACGATTGCCGCGTTCTTCGCATCCAGTCCCAGCACGGCGCGCAGCCGGTGCGACTTGGGATGCTGCTTTTTCAGGTAGTCGGCCACCTTGCTGGAACCGATCAGCGCCAGCACGCCGATCTTGCCGCTAGCCAGCATGTGCGGCACCACCACGGCGCCCGGAGCGTAAATGGTATTGATCACACCACGAGGAAAAGCGCTGCAGAACGCCTGCATCAGGGGCCAGAACAAAAGTGTGCCGTACTGCGGGGGCTTGAACACCACCGTGTTGCCCATCAGCAGCGCTGGGATCAGCGTGGCGAAGGTTTCGTTGAGCGGATAGTTGTAGGGCCCCATGCACAGCACCACGCCCAGCGGCGTGCGCCGGATCTGGCCGATCGTGCCCTCGGCGATCTCGAAGCGTGAGGCATTGTTGTCCAGCGTCCTGAGCGCCTCGATGGTGGCGACGATGTATTCGACCGTGCGGTCGAACTCCTTTTGCGAATCTGCCAGGCTCTTGCCGATCTCCCACATGATCAGGTGGACGATCTCCTGGCGCTGCGCGACCATCTGACGGACGAAGTCCTGCATGCAGGCAATGCGCTTGGCTACCGGCATCGTGGGCCATTCGCCGCGCCCGCTGTCGTACGCGGAGACCGCGGCTGCCAGTGCAGCGTCGCTTTCTGCCTCGCCCATCACCGGGTAGCTCCCGATTTCCATTTGCCGCACACTGCCATCGGCTTGCCGCTCGCAGATCGGCGACAGCACCGTCTTGCACTCGCCGCCCCAGGCCCTGAACTCGCCGCCGACCAGGTAGGTGCGCTGGTGAACCGGTGACGCCAGACGGTGTTCCAGCGGAATCTCGTTTGCGCCGGGAAACAGTTGCTTCAGGTTTTCAGTGTCTCTCATGATCCATTCCTTTCGATACGGGGTGTGTTGTCATCACTGTTCTTCGGGCCATGCGAAACCGTCCCGCGCCACCAGCGCACTGGCCGCGGCAGGTCCCCAGGTGCCAGCGACATAGGGACGAGGGCCACCAGAGACATCGTCGTCACGCTCCCAGGCCCGCAAGACCGGTTCGATCCAGTGCCATGCCTGTTCCTGCTCGTCGCTGCGCACGAACAGGTTCAAGCGACCGGCAATCGCCTCGAGCAGTAGCCGCTCATAGCCGCCCACCCGGTTCTCGGCGAAGGCTTTGTCGAAGTCGAGATCAAGGCACACCGGTGACAACGCCTCCGATGGGCCTGACCCCTTGGCTGCCAGCAAGTGCAGTTCCAGGCCGTCCTCCGGCTGCAGCTTGATGACCAGTTTGTTCGGCACATTCACCCCCGGGAAGATACGGTGCGGCGCAGGACGGAAATTCACCACAATCTGCGCCTCGGGCGCGGCCAGGCGCTTGCCGGTGCGCAAATAGAACGGCACACCCGACCAGCGCCAGTTCTGGACTTCGGTTCGCAGTGCGACAAAAGTCTCGGTGTGACTGTGCGGCGGCACTTTGGTCTCGTCCCGATAGCCTGGTACGGGCCGGCCGTCGACTGTGCCGCCGCGGTACTGACCGCGTATCACGTCATGCAGCACGCTGTCTTCGGTGAACGGCTTGAGCGCGTGCAGAACCTTGAGCTTCTCGTCGCGAATCGCATCGGCATCGTTGCGCGAAGGCGGCTCCATCGCGATCATCGTCAACAACTGCAAAGCATGGTTCTGGATCATGTCGCGCAGCGCACCGGTACGATCATAGAAGTCGCCGCGCGTGCCCACACCAAGCTGCTCGGCCAGCGTGATCTGGATGTTGGCGATGCTCTCGCGCCGCCACAGGGGCTCGAACAGCGCATTGCCGAAGCGCAGCGCCATCAGGTTCTGCACCGCGGACTTGCCAAGGTAGTGGTCGATGCGAAAGGCCTGCGTTTCGCTGAAAACCGAACGCACCGCGCGGTTGATTTCCTGCGCGCTCTCCAGATCGTGACCCAGCGGCTTCTCGAGCACCACGCGCACGTTTGGTCCGTTCAGTGCGACCTTGCCGAGTTGTTCGCAGATTTGCGGGAACAGGTGCGGACTGGTGGCGAGGTAGAGCACCACGGTGTCCGCCGGGCCGTCGTCACGCGGCGCGTCCAGCCATTGCCGGATCTGCACATAGTCCCCGGGCTGCGACAGGTCGACTCTCAGATAATGCACCAACCCGGCAAAGCGGGCAAACTCTTCGTCGCCGGGTTGCTTGGCGCCCTCGACGTCGAGAAAGCGCTCGTGCAGCCAGCTGCGATAGGTGGCGGCGGAAAAGTCCTCGCGTGCGGCGGCGAGGATACGCCCGCCCTGCGGCAGCTTGCCGTGACGAAAGGCCTGGAACAGGGCTGGCATCAGCTTGCGCCACGCCAGATCGCCGGTGCCGCCAAAAAGGACAAGATCAAATGACATGGCGCTTTCCGTGGTGCCGTGCAGCGGAGGATGCCGCTCCAGGCCGCACGCAATCGTTGAATGAGTCCGGCCGTCGATGCATCGGTCCGGTCACAGCGACGAAAAGTCATCTCTCGTTGCATCGAATGGCTTTGCGGCGAGTTCATCATGAAGTCTCTTTCACGGGTCGACCTTCAGGAACAAGTCCCGATCCGGCGCGAAATTCGCATACAGAGGCAGCAGCGCGCCACCCATGGCGCGCGCGTCACTGCCAATGGTGCCGGCCAGCACCCTGGGCCGTGCCGCACCCTCCCAGTTGTAAAGATCGAGCGCACGCTCGACCCCGGACACCAGCGCCGCCAGCAATTCGCGGCCGAAGGAGCCGTCGATGATCACGCCACCCAGATCGAGCAGACAGGCGGCGCTGTTGATGGCCAGTGCAATGGCGGGGCAGCCCCGCTCCAGCCAGGCGTGTGTGCTTGCCAGCCAGGGCGCGTCCAGCGCGCGCGCATCGACCCAGGCATCCGCGTCGACGCCAGCCTTGGTGTACAAGGCCTCCAGACTCCACAGCGAGCCGACGTTGAGCAGTTGTTCGGGCGGCACGCCGGTGCTGGTGCTCAGCCCCATCGGCAGCGAACCCACCGCACCGGCGTTGCCGTTCAGGCCCCCGAACAGATGGCTGTCAAGCACCAGGCCACCGCCAATGAAGGTGTCGACGAACAAGTACAGGAAGCTGCGCATGCTGCGGCCGCGGCCCGCCACCAGTTCAGCCACGCAGGCGGCGGCCGTGTCCTTGACGAACTCGACCGGCAGACCCTGCGCAGCGCCCAGGGATGCGATGCGCTCGCGCATGTCGATGTCGTTCCACTCTTGCGCGAGTTCGGGTGTGATGCCAAGAAGGACCTTCCAGCCGCCGAGCGACAGCGGGGCAGCAACGCCGATGCCATGCAGGCGTTTGCGTAGCGCGGGTTTAAGCGACTTGCGCAGTTGCCGCAGCCCGGCGTCGATGTCGCCGAAAAGCTTGAGGGGATCGGGGAACAGATAGCTCAGGGCCAGGCGCTCGCGAACCTGGCCCGTGAAGTCCACCAGCAACATGTCCGCGCTGCGCCGACCGATCTTCACACCGATGGAGAACGCCCCATCGGGGTTGAGCGCCATGGGTACCGAAGGCTGGCCGACCTTGCCGCGCACGGGCGCCAACCTGTGCACCAGGTCATCGGCCTCCAGGCGGCCAATGATGAGCTGCACGGTTTGTGCCGTCAAACCCGTTAGGCGCGCAATTTCGGCCTTCGGACAAGTCCCGTGCAGCCTGATGGCCTGCAGCACCACCCGCTCGTTGAACTGCCGCATGCCACCCTGGTTGGAACCCCGCGGGCGCAACCGGGCCTCCATCGGTGCTGCAGCAACGCGTGCCCCGTTCACGGGCGAAGCTCCCCGGCGATCACGCCCTTCTTGAACATGAAATTCGACCACGCCTTCCGTTCACCCGTCTGCACAATGGCGCAGGCGCAGGCGCAGGCGCCGGCAACGCAATCGTGGAAGTCAAAGCGTGCCAGCGCCTTGCACTGTTCGTCGCCGTACCCCATCTCGCACAACACCCTGAGCATCTCAGGCGAAGGCAGCGGATCGATTCCCTTGAGCATCTTTGCTTCCTCAATGTGCCAGGCATTCGGGCGGGATGTCCTGCGGACTCATGGCCCCGGTCATGACCGCCACGGTATCGCTCATACTGATCTTTTTCGGGTCCAGCAGGGCGGCGCGCTTGCCCAGTCGGGCCACATGGATGCGGTCGGCAATCTCGAAGACATGCGGCATGTTGTGGCTGATCAGGATCACCGGCAAGCCCTTGTCGCGCACGCGCCGGATCAGCTCGAGCACCATGTTGCCTTCCTTCACGCCGAGCGCGGCGGTCGGCTCGTCGAGAATTACGACATGCCGCGCGAACGCGGCACTGCGCGCCACCGCAACGCACTGGCGCTGCCCGCCCGAAAGTGTTTCCACCGCCTGGGTCATGGAGCGGATGCCCACCTTCAGCTCGTTCATACGCGCCACGCTCTGCTCCAGCATCTGCCGCTTGTCGATCACGCGCAGCAGTTGCGCGAGCCAGCCGGTCTTGATGATCTCGCGACCCATGAACAGGTTCTCGGAAATCGTCATCGCGGGCGCCACCGCGAGGTCCTGGTAGACCGTCTCGATGCCCTCGCGGCGCGCGTCGATGGGCGACTTGAAGTGGATGATCTTGCCGTCCAGCCAGATCTCGCCCTCATCGGGAACCGTGGCACCCGACAGCGCCTTGATCAGCGAGGACTTGCCGGCGCCGTTGTCGCCGATCACGGCCATGATCTCGCCGGCACGCAGCTCGAAGTCACTGCCATCGAGCGCGGTGACCTGGCCGTAGCGTTTGACCAGTCCGCGCGCCTCCATGACGAGCGCCGGCTTTTCATTGGGTGTGTTCATCAGCGTGCTCCTTTGCGCGAGAGTTGATCGGTGGTGACCGCCAAAATGACGAGGATGCCGGTGATCAGGACCTGGTACACCGAGGCCACACCCATCAGGGTCAGGCCATTGCGAAACACACCCACGATCACTGCCCCGAGCAGGCTGCCCACGATCATGCCGCGACCGCCAAACAGGCTGGTGCCGCCCAGCACGACCGCGGTGATGGCATCCAGATTCTCGGATTGCCCGGCGTTCGGGTCGCCCACGCCGGTACGCGCCACCGACACGAGCGAGGCAATGCCGTAGAACAGGCCGGCAGTGACATACACGCCGAGCAGCACGCGATCGGTCGCGATGCCAGTCAGGCGGGTGGCTTCAGGATTGTTGCCCACCGCGTACACATGGCGTCCAGGCTGGGTTTCGCGCAGACCCCACCACATGAAGAGGTACAGCACGAGCATCAGCACGGCGCCGTAGTTCACCTCCGCGTGGCCGAGCCGGAACGTATTGCCGAAGAAGGTCATTGCTGGCGGCAGACCGGTGATGGTTTGCGCGCCCGAATAAAGCTGGGTAATGGCGTAAGCGATGTTCAAGGTGCCCAGTGTGACGATGAACGGTGGCAGCTTGATGCGTGTGACCAGCAGGCCGTTCACCAACCCGAAGGCCATGGTGACGAGCAGCCCGCAAACAATGGCCAGGTAGGCGTTCATGCCGCTGTTCACCGCCAGCTTGGTCATCACGATGCCGCCCAGCGCCATCACGGCGCCGCACGCCAGATCAATGCCCGCGGTCAGGATGATCAGCGTCTGGCCGATGGCAATCAGTCCCACCACCATGACCTGCTGCAGGATCAGCGAGAAGTTCTGCACCGACAGGAATCGGCCGCTCTGCGTGGCAAAGAAGATCACCGCGAGCAGCAACGCGATCAGCGGGCCGAGCGTGGCAACGGGCGGTAGCCTGGAAGTCTTGGTCATGGTGGTCTCCGGGGGT
Organism: Rhodoferax sediminis; assembly: GCF_006970865.1. Taxonomy (NCBI): domain Bacteria; kingdom Pseudomonadati; phylum Pseudomonadota; class Betaproteobacteria; order Burkholderiales; family Comamonadaceae; genus Rhodoferax; species Rhodoferax sediminis. The sequence continues at coordinate 1,519,748 of NZ_CP035503.1, read as the reverse complement.
GACGGGATCTGGCAGCAACAGGTCCGCTGCCGCCTTCCTTTTTTATTCCGGGCGCTTACTTGTTACCCCAGCACATGTCCGAACCGTACTTGGTGTCCCTGCTGGATACGCCCGCGAGCGGCTTGTCGGTGATCAGAGTGACGCCGGTGTCGGTGTAGCCCTGGACCTTTTTGCCGGTCTTGGCATACGTCACGCCCGCTTCGACGCCCATGGCCGCCATCTTCAGGGGGTACTGCTGCGAGGTGGCGGCAATCACGCCCGCCTTGACGTTTTCGACACCCTTGCAGCCACCGTCGATCGAGACGATCAGCACACCTTTTTCCTTGCCGGCTGCCTTCAGTGCCTGGTAGGCACCCGCTGCTGCCGGTTCGTTGATGGTGTAGACGAGGTTGATGCCGGGATCCTTTTGCAGGCAGTTTTCCATCCCCGTCTGGCCCTTGGCCTGGTCGCCGTAGCTGTCAGCCGAGCAGACGATCGCGGGATTGGTCGACAGCTCGTTGCTCTTGGCGTCGGCCGCCGCCATCCCGAAACCCTTCATGAAGCCGTTGTGCCGCTGCGCACCGACCGGGTTGCCGGGGAACAGGTCGAGCATGGCGATCTTCACGGGCTTGCCTGCCATTGCCGCCTTGGCGTATTGGCCGATGAGTTCGCCGGCCGTGTAGTTGTTGGTCGCGAACAGTGCATTGGCCGCGCTCACCGGGTCGGTCGGGCTGTCCAGCGCAATGAACATGACGCCTTGCGCCTGCGCTTTCTGGATCGACGGCACGATGGCCTTCGCGTCGCTCGGCGTGATCAGGATGGTCTTGGCGCCGGCGGCGACCATGTTCTCGATTGCGGTGACCTGGCCCGCGTTGTCGCCGTCGATCCGCCCGGCCGCCGTGAGCAGTTTGGCGCCCAGCTTGGCGGCTTGTGCCTCTGCGCCCTTTTTCATCGTCACGAAGTAGGGATTGGTATCGGTCTTCGTGATCAGGCCGATGACGGGCGCGTCAGCGGCGAAGGCAAGGCCGGCGCCTGCAAGCAGGGCGGCAAAGACAGTGGTGTGCTTGAGTTTCATGGATTGTCTCCTGGTAAGGATCGGATTGGGGCCTTGAACCGGCAGGTGTTCGGCATCTGGTTTTGCCAGATCCCGCTTCCGGATCTGGGATAAGTATCGGCGCCAATAATTAATAAATCAAGGCGCTTTATTAATGGAAAACCCTGATGCCCAAGAAAAACGAATACAGGCATGCTTGGCCTGTTGCCACTGCCGCCGCGCGCTGTGATGGCTCCCCTCAACCCGAATGAAAGCTGTGTCATGTTCCTTGTCTGCGGTGAAGCATTGATGGACGTGTTCGCGGTCGATGGCACCGCCGCAGGCATGACCCTGGACGCCCATGTGGGGGGATCGCCATTCAATACGGCGGTCGGGTTGGCGCGGCTCGCGCAGCCCGTGGCGTTTTTTTCGGCTGTATCCCGTGACTTCCTCGGTGAGCGATTGGTGCACGCGCTCGCGGCCGAGGGGGTCGATACCTCGACCGTACAGCGCATTGATGCGCCGACCACGCTCGGGCTCGTTGGCGTGGATGCCAGGGGCGTGCCTTCCTATTCCTTCTACGGCCAGGGCTGTGCCGACCGCCTGCTCGCGATCGACGCGCTGGCTTCGTTGCCCCAAGGCCTGCGCGCGATCCATCTCGGCTCTTTTGCCACGGTCGTGGATCCGACTGCTTCGACCCTGCGCGCCCTGGTCGAGCGGGAACATGGGCGCACGCTGATCGCCTATGACCCCAATATCCGCCTCAACGTGGAGCCCGACCTGGCACGCTGGAAAGACATGCTGCAATGGATGCTCACGCGCACCGACCTGCTCAAGATCAGCGAGGAAGACCTGCAGTTGCTTCTGCCCGGTGTTGCCCCTGAGGAATTCACCCGTCAGGCCTTGGACCGCGGCGTGAAGCTGGCCGTCGTGACGCGCGGCGGCGAAGGGGTCGTGGCCTGCACGCCGAACGCATCCGCCACTGTGCCGACGATTCCGGTCGAGGTGATCGATACGGTGGGTGCCGGCGATACCTTTCAGGCGGCGCTGTTGACCTGGATGGCCGAGCACGATGCGTTGTCGGTGCCAGCGCTCGCGGCGCTGTCCAGTGCCGACCTGGAATTGGCACTCGGCTTCGCCGCGCGCGCCGCGGCGATCACCTGTTCACGCCGCGGGGCCGACATGCCGCGACGCAGCGAGCTGGACTGAACCCCAAAAGCGGGCGCGCCGCATGACAGGCCAGCGTCACGCGCGACCTCCAATGGCTCGTCGGCTTCTCATGCCCACCCCCAAGCCGGCAATGGGCCTGGGGCGCGGCCTGTACGCGGGAATCAGGCATGAGGCCAATGAAGAGCCGTCGGGCGGCTTCGTCGGGGGCAGGCATGGCGGTGTCCTTCAATGAAAATCCCGGCTGCGGCTGGCCTGCTGGCCGAGCCTGCCCAGCAACGGCGTGAGGTCCGTCAGGCGCTCGGCCACCAGATGGCGCACCGCGCCGCCGCTGTCCACGTCGCGCTGCCAGGTGCCCTGCACCGCGAGCAGGCGTGAGTGCAGCAGTTCGTCGCGCTGGCGCTCGCGCACATGCTTCCACACGATCACGTTGACCGGGCCAGTTTCATCCTCGAGCGTGACGAAGATCGTGCCCTTGGCGGTTTGCGGCTGCTGGCGCACGGTGACCAGGCCACAGGCCGCCACCTGTTGGCCGCTGGGCAGATCCTGCAGCTCGTGCGCCGTCAGCAACTGCATGCGCGCCAGCCGCGGCCGCAACAGCGCCAGCGGATGGCGGCGCAAGGTCAGGCCCATGGCGGCGTAGTCGAACACGATCTCCTCACCTTCAGGCGCGGCGGGCAGCGCCAGCGCCTCTTCATGGACCGGCGCACCCTGTAGCAGCGCGGGTGCGCGCTGCTGCGCGGCAGCGTCCCAGACCTGCTGGCGCCGATGGCCCGAGAGAGAGATCAGCGCATCGGCCGCGGCCAGCGCGTCGAGATCCGGCCGGTCGAGCCGGGCGCGCAGGGCCAGGTCTTCGGTGCTCGCGAATGGCGCCTGCGAGCGCGCCTGCACCAACCGCCCTGCCCCGGCCTCGCTCAGGCTGCCGACCAGTCGCAGGCCCAGGCGCACCGTAGGCTTTTCACGAGTACCTTCAAGCGTGCAATCCCAATCGCTGCGCGTCACATCTGGCGTAAGCACGACGACACCGTGGCGCTGCGCATCCTGGATCAGCTGCGAAGGCGGATAAAAACCCATAGGCTGCGAATTCAGCAGCGCGGCGAGGAAGCAGGCCGGTTCATGGCGTTTGAGCCAGCTGCTGTCATAGGCCAGCAGCGCAAAGCTGAAGGCGTGGCTTTCGGGAAAGCCATACTCGCCGAAGCCGAGGATCTGCTTGAAAATGGCTTCGGCAAACTCCCGCCGATAGCCCTTGGCCAGCATGCCGTTGATCAGCCGGTCCTCGAACTTGTGCACGCCGCCATGGCGCTTCCAGGCCGCCATGGAGCGGCGCAGGCGGTCCGCCTCGCCGGGCGTGAAGTCGGCCGCGATCATCGCGATCTGCATGACCTGCTCCTGAAAGATCGGCACACCCAGCGTGCGCGCCAGGGCCTCCTTGAGGTCGGACTTCTCGTAATGGATGTCCAGGCCCTGGCGGATGCGCTCTCGGGCCTTGAGGTAAGGGTGCACCATGCCGCCCTGGATCGGCCCGGGGCGCACGATGGCCACCTCGACCACCAGGTCGTAGAACACGCGGGGCCGCAGGCGCGGCAGCATCGACATTTGCGCGCGGCTCTCGATCTGGAACACGCCCACGGTGTCGGCGGCGCAGATCATGTCGTAGGTGGCGGCATCTTCCGGCTCGATGTCCTGCATCGAGAACGGCTGGCCGCGCCGCTGGCTCACGAAGTCCAGGCAGCGCCGCAGCGCGGTCAGCATGCCGAGCGCCAGCACGTCGACCTTCATGAGCCCCATGTCTTCGAGGTCGTCCTTGTCCCACTGGATGATCGAGCGATCAGGCATGGCGGCGTTTTCCACCGGCACCAGCCTTGTCAGCTTGTCCTGCGTGAGCACGAAGCCGCCCACGTGCTGGCTCAGGTGGCGCGGGAAGCCCTTGAGCTGTTCGGTCAGCTCCAGCCACAGCTGCGCAGGCCGCGCGCCGATTTCCTGTCCGGCCTGCTGCGCCAGTTCGCGCAGGCGCTGCACGGCCAGCTCGTCGTCGAACCAGTAGTGCTCCTTGGCGAAGGCGTCGACCAGCGCAGGCGGCAGGCCCAGCGCCTTGCCCACATCGCGAATCGCGCTGCGCGTGCGGTAGGTAGTGACGACCGCCGCAATGGCGGCACGATCGCGGCCGTATTTTGCATAGATGTACTGGATGACCTCCTCGCGCCGCTCGTGCTCGAAGTCCACGTCGATGTCGGGCGGCTCCTTGCGCTCTTTGGAGATGAAGCGCTCGAACAGCAAGTGCGAGCGCGTCGGGTCCACCGCCGTGATGCCCAGGGAATAGCAGACCGCCGAATTCGCGGCCGAGCCGCGGCCCTGGCACAGGATGCCCACGCTGCGCGCGAAACGCACGATGTCGTGCACCGTCAGAAAAAACATCTCGTACTGGCAATCGGCGATCAGGGCCAGTTCGCGCGCGAGCTGCTGGCGCACGCTGCTTGGCACGCCTTGCGGGTAACGCTGCGCCGCGCCCTCGAAGGTCAGTTGCGCCAGCGCCTGCGCCGGCGTCAGGCTGGAGGGCACGGTCTCCAGCGGGTAGTTGTATTTGATTTCATCAAGACTGAAGCTGCAGCGCCCGGCCACCACCAGCGTGTTGGCCAGCAACTGCGGCGGATAAAGGCCGCCGAGGCGCACGCGCTGGCGCAGATGCCGCTCGGCGTTGGGCTGCAAGGCAAAGCCGCACTCGGCCACCGGCTTTCCCAAGCGCACCGCCGTGATCACATCCTGCAGCGGCTTGCGCGAGCGCACGTGCATGTGCACGTCGCCGGCGGCCACCAGGGGCACGCCGGTGGCGGCGCTCACGCGTTGCAGTGTGTCCAGCCACAGATCGTCGTCCAACCTCAGCAGCAATTCGGCCGCCAGCCAGGTTGCTGCGCCAAATAGCCCCCGAGCCCAGAACACACGCTGGCAGAGCGCTTCAAAATCGATAGCGTCGAACGACTCACGCAGCGGCGCCAGGATGATTTCGCAGTCCTGTAAGAGTGCGAAATCGCTGCTGGCGCGGCTCACGCGGTACTCGCCTTTGGCCACTTCCTGCAGGGGATGGCGCCGCGCCGCGGTAATGAACTCGCACAGATTGCCCCAGCCCCGGAGGTTGCGCGCGAGTGCCACCAGCCGAAAGCCGTCGAGCAGGAACTCGCTGCCCAGCAGCAGTTTGAGCCCGCGCTTTTTCGCCTCGACATGGGCCCGCACCGCGCCCGCCACCGAGCATTCATCGGTGAGGGCCAATGCCGCATAGCCGAGTTCATGGGCGCGCGCCACCAATTCCTGGGCATGCGAGGCGCCGCGCTGGAAGCTGAAATTCGACAGGCAATGCAGCTCGGCGTAATCGGGTAAGGAAGCATCCATGACGCGCAGCCTTCAGGCGTAAACGCCGTGCAGGAACCAGCGTACTTCGGCCCGGGCGGGCACACGCGCCAGCCGCTCGCGGTAAATCCACAGCAGGCCGGCCTGCTCGCTCTGCGCGATGAAGTAGTCGCGCAAGGCCGCAGTGCTCCCGGCGTCAAACCCCCACCAGCCGGCCTCCAGCCGCTGCGGGCCGGCCAGCAAACGCAGCGGGCCCCCATGATGCGGGCGCTCGCCCTGCACCGCCAGGCGCAGGGGCTCGCGCAGCAGCCAGGTCGGGTACAGCGCCCCCTCTTCCAGATCATTTGTGCCTGCAGACCTTGTCGGGTCTACACGGTTAGCTACTTTTCTAATAGCATCCTGCGCTGCGACCCGGCTTTGCATCTGCTCGGGCCGGTGATCAGCCTGGGCTCTCAAGCAGACCACCTGCTGCGCACCCAGCCGCGCACTCAGGCGCTCCACCAGTTGATTCAGGCTGTCGCCCGGCGTCCGCTCGGCGGGCAGCAGGCTGGCGCTGGCCGTGGCCACGCTGGCGGTCTCCAGCGAGCGCAACCGCAGGCTGTGCACCGGCGCCGGCAAGGTGACGCGCGCCAGGTGCTCGGCCATGAGACGGCCCAGGTGCGTCATGTCCTGCGTGGGCTCGGCCGTGCGGATCACCAGTTGCTCCTCGGCGGGCACGGCCACGCCGTTAATGCGCCGCGCATCGAGCGACCAGACCAGCTCCAGCGCGAGCGCGCCGCGGTTGCGCGCCTGCAGCCAGGCGCGCAACCGCCCCAGCAGGCGCTGCGCGCCGAATATCAGCGCCGGCGACGCGTCCACCAGCGCGGGCAGCTCGCACTGGAGATCAAAGACCTCGGGCAAGGCCAGCCAGTCATGGCTCTCGGGCTGGCTGCCATAGGCGGCATCGAGCGCCTCGAGCAAGGGAGCGCCGAAGCGCCGCGCCACCCCGCCGCGCGGCAGCGCCCGCAACTGGCCCCAGCGCTGGCAACCGAGCCGCGTCAAGGTGTGCAGGTGGGGCCGCGCCGCGCTCAGCGTGGCCAGGGGCAGATCATCGGGCATGTGATGCGGCACACCCTGACCCTGTGCCCCCAGCCGCAGCAGCGAGAGCGCTACCAAAGATGTAGCACCTTGCCCATGAATGGCATGGGCTGGGGCCTCATTTCCCTTGCAAAGCCGGGCCAGCAAGCGGTCCCGGCCGCCCCACAGGCGCTCGCTGCCCGAGACCTCCAGCAACACGGCCTCGTCCACCAGCGCCACGCGCGGCGTGAACTGCAGCGCCCACCAGCCCAGCGCCGTGGCGTCCGGCGGCTGGCTCGCCTCAGCCTGCGGCAGCAACGCGATCCAGTGCATGGCTTGTCCGGAAGGAAAGCACCGCGGCGGTTGGTATGGGTAAACGTCGTGAATGGCTGGCCGCCAGCAAGGCCGCCAGCCGCGGTGAGCGCGCAGGCAGCACCAGCGGCGCCGGCAGCGGCGGGCCACGGCGCTTGAAGATGTCCACCGTCATCACGTCAATGCCGCCGAGCAGCAGACGCAGCGAGGCGGCAGAAGACTCGTGCTGCGCCGCTGCGGGGCGAAAGACAAAAAACAGCTTGCCGCCGTCCTGCGCGGCCATGTGCAGGCGCCGCAAGGCGCTGGCGCGGGCCTGCGGCAGCCAGGCCAGAACGGCGGCCGCATCAAAGCAGCGCAAAGCCTGCTCGCAGGCCCACAGCCGTGCGGCCGGCGCTGCCGCATCGACGCACAACAGGCGCTCGCCCGGCAGGCCGCGCGCCGCCAGCGCGGGGCTGAACGGCACATAGGGCGAGCCCACCAGCACCATCGGGCCGCTGTGCGCGCCGGCGAGCCGCACCAGCGCCGGCAGCAGCAAATCCCATTCGTGCGCGCCGGCCTGTTCCTGCAGCACCTCGACCATGGCGCCCACCGGCCAGCCACCGCCCGGCAATTGCGCGTCCAGCAAGGCCTGGCCCGTGGGTACCACCGCCCCATCGACACGCCCCAGCTCGGCCGCGCGCCAGACCTGCGACAGATCGCCAGGCCCGGTCGCCGGAGAAAGAAGGGAAAGCGAAGCAGCCATGGCGGGAAAGGATCCAGAAGATAACTGTTTATTTATACAGTAAATTCAGACCAATGCAAGCGCCCTCGATCCAGACCCTTTTCCGGCATGCCGCGCGGCCGCCTGTCGCTTACGTGGCATTGCCGCGCAGGCCCAGGCCCGATACTTTGGGCTCACAGGAGCATGCAATGGACATACGTGACAAAGTCGCCATCGTGACGGGGGCCGCCAGCGGCATCGGCGCTGGCCTGGCCCGGCGCTTCGCCGCCGAGGGCGCGCGCGGCGTGGTGGTGGCCGACATCAACCTCGAGCGCGCCGAGGGCGTGGCCCAGGGCATCGGCCCCGTCGCCCTGGCCGTGCGCTGCGACGTCAGCCGCGAGGCCGACATCCAGGCCCTGGTCGCAGCGGCGCGCCAGCGCTTCGGGCAGGTGGACATCTACATGTCGAACGCCGGCATTCTGGGGCGCGTGGGCGGCTTCGAGCTCGAAGACGCCCTGTGGGACAAGATGTGGCAAATCCACGGCATGGCCCACGTCTGGGCCGCGCGCGCGGTGGTGCCCGAGATGGTGGCACGCGCCGAAGGCTACTTCGTCGTCACCGCGTCGGCCGCCGGCCTCTTGAACATCGTGGAATCGGCGCCGTACGGCGTGACCAAGCACGCGGCCTTGGCGTTTGCCGAATGGCTGCGCATCGCCTACGGCCGCCGCGGCGTGCGCGTGTCCTGCCTGTGCCCGCAGTCGGTGCAGACCGACATGGTCACGGGCGACGGCGGCTCCGCCGGGCACGACGGCATCCTCACGCCCGAGCAGGTGGCGTCCGAGGTGGTGGCGACCATGCGCGACGAAAAATTCCTGGTGCTGCCGCACCCGCAGGTGCTGCAGTACTTCCGCAACAAGGGACAAGACTACGACCGCTGGATCGGCGGCATGCAAAAGCTGCACGCGGCGCATGCGAAGGCCATCTGATCAGCCCTCAGCCCATGTCTCATTTGAATAGCTCGCTACTAACTTAATAGCAAAAACTCACCGAAACCCGAGGCCGATCTTTCCGGCCCGGGTTCAATGCAGCTTGGCGCCGGTCTTGGCCTGCAGCGATTCCATCGTCACGCCGGGCGCCATCTCGACGACCTTGAGGCCTTGCGGCGTGACGTCGATCACGGCCAGGTCGGTGATGATGCGATCGACCACGCCCACGCCGGTCAGCGGCAGCGTGCACTTGGGCAGGATCTTCAGATCTTCGGTGCCGTCTTTCTTCTTCGCCACGTGCTCCATCAGGATGATCACGCGCTTGACGCCGGCCACCAGGTCCATCGCGCCGCCCATGCCCTTGATCATCTTGCCGGGGATCATCCAGTTGGCCAGGTCGCCATGTTCGCTGACCTGCATCGCACCCAGGATGGACAGGTTGATCTTGCCACCGCGGATCATCGCGAAGCTGTCGTGGCTGCCGAAGATCGACGAGCCCTTGATAGTGGTCACGGTCTGCTTGCCGGCGTTGATCAGGTCGGCATCGACCTGGTCCTCGGTCGGAAACGGGCCGATGCCGAGCATGCCGTTCTCCGATTGCAGCCAGACTTCCTTGTCGGCAGGTACGAAATTGGCCACCAGCGTCGGGATGCCGATGCCCAGGTTCACATAGAAACCGTCTTCCAGTTCCTGCGCGGCACGCGCCGCCATTTGGTCTTGAGTCCAGCCCATGATTTACGCTCCTGCCTTCTCGGAAATGGTTCTTTTTTCAATGCGCTTTTCGGGATGCGCGTTGAGCACGATGCGGTGCACGTAGATGCCCGGCAGATGGATCTGATCGGGATCCAGCTCGCCGGTTTCCACGATCTTCTCGACCTCGACGATGCAGATCTTGCCGGCCATGGCGACAGCCGGGTTGAAGTTGCGTGCCGTCAGGCGGAACTGCAGGTTGCCCGACTTGTCAGCCACATGCGCCTTGACCAGCGAGATGTCGGGCACCAGCGAGCGCTCCATCACATAGGTCTCGCCGTCGAACTCGCGCAGCTCCTTGCCCTCGGCCACGATGGTGCCGACGCCGGTCTTGGTGAAAAACGCCGGGATGCCGGCGCCGCCCGCGCGCAGCTTCTCGGCCAGCGTGCCCTGCGGTGTGAATTCGAGCTCGAGCTCCTTGGCCAGGTACTGGCGCTCGAACTCCTTGTTCTCGCCCACGTAGCTGGAAATCATCTTCTTGATCTGGCGCGTCTCGAGCAGCTTGCCCAGGCCAAAGCCGTCGACGCCCGCGTTGTTCGAGATGCAGGTCAGGTTCTTCACGCCGCTGTCGTGCAGCGCCTGGATCAGGGCCTCGGGAATGCCGCATATGCCAAAGCCGCCAACCGCCATGAGCTGGCCGTCCTTGACGATGCCTTTGAGGGCCTCCTCGGCAGAGGGATAGAGTTTTTTCACACGGGTCTCCTTGTAGGGTTCAGCAACGGGAAAGCCAATACGATACTACCTATTCAGATACGTAGTTTTTCGTAAAGGTTAGCCCCATGGAAGTGAACTACCAGCTCGCTTTCGATCTGGCGCCAGTGGGACTGGTGCTGTCCCGAAACCGTTCCATTGTGGACTGCAACCAGCACTTGTGCGAGATGTTTGGCGCCGCGCGCGAGCAACTGGTCGGCCAGTCTTTTCTGGTGCTGTACCCCAGCGTGGACGAGTACGAGCGCACCGGCTCCCGCATGACCCCGATCCTGAATGCGAAGGGCGTGTACGGCGACGATCGCATCATGAAACGCGTGGACGGGCCGCACAAGGGCGAGACCTTCTGGTGCCACGTGACCGGGCGCGCCCTGAACCGCAGCGCACCGCACGAGTCGGGCATCTGGACCTTTGAAGACCTGAGCGCGCGCCGCCCCGTGACCGCGCAGCTGACGGCGCGCGAGCGTGAGGTGGCGGCCCACCTGATGGAGGGCCTCACCGCCAAGGAAATCGGCCGCGCCCTCGCCATCAGCCACCGCACCGTGGAAATCTACCGGGCCCGCCTCATGCGCAAATACAAGGCCTCCAGCGTGGCCGATCTGGTGTACCGGCTCATGGCAGGTTGAGCCCATGCCTATGACCGCTTTGAATAATTACTATGGACGCGCTATTGTGCTTTCGCTCCCGGCCAACGAAGATTCAGCCCACTGCCATCGATCGAAAGGAACACCGCCATGACCAAGTTAACCACCGCCGCCGGCGCACCCGTTGTCGACAACCAGAACATCATGACGGCCGGCCCGCGTGGCCCGGCACTCTTACAGGATGTCTGGCTGCTGGAGAAGCTGGCGCACTTCGACCGCGAAGTGATTCCCGAGCGCCGCATGCATGCCAAGGGTTCGGGCGCGTATGGCACCTTCACGGTGACGCACGACATCACGCGCTACACCCGCGCCAAAATTTTCTCGCAGGTCGGCAAGAAGACCGAACTGTTCGCGCGCTTCACCACCGTGGCAGGAGAGCGCGGCGCAGCCGATGCCGAGCGCGACATCCGCGGCTTTGCGCTCAAGTTCTACACCGAGGAAGGCAACTGGGACCTGGTGGGCAACAACACGCCGGTGTTCTTCCTGCGCGACCCGCTGAAGTTCCCGGACCTGAATCACGCCGTCAAGCGCGACCCCAAAACCAATCTGCGCAGCGCCGAGAACAACTGGGACTTCTGGACCCTGCTGCCCGAGGCGCTGCACCAGGTCACCATCGTGATGAGCGACCGGGGCCTGCCCGCCAGCTACCGCCACATGCACGGTTTCGGCTCGCACACCTTCAGCTTCATCAATGCCCAAGGCGAGCGGCACTGGGTCAAGTTCCACCACGTCTGCCAGCAGGGCATCAAGAACCTGAGCGATGCCGAGGCCGAAGCGATCGTCGGCAAGGACCGCGAGAGCCACCAGCGCGACCTGTGGGGCAGCATCGAGAAGGGCGACTTCCCGAAGTGGAAACTGTGCGTGCAAATCATGCCCGAGAAGGATGCCTCGAAGGTGCCGTACCACCCGTTCGACCTGACCAAGGTCTGGCCGCACAAGGACTATCCGTTGATCGAGGTCGGCGAGTGGGAGCTGAACCGCAACCCCGAGAACTTCTTTGCGGAAGTCGAGCAGTCGGCCTTCAATCCCGCCAACGTCGTGCCTGGCATCGGCTTCTCGCCCGACAAGATGCTGCAGGCCCGGCTGTTCTCGTATGGCGATGCGCAGCGCTACCGGCTCGGGGTGAACCTGCAGCAGATCCCGGTGAACGCGCCGCGCTGCCCGGTGCACAGCTACCACCGCGACGGCAGCATGCGCGTCGACGGTAACCATGGCGCCACCATCGGCTACGAGCCCAACAGCAAGGGCCAGTGGCAGGAGCAACCCGACTTCTCGGAGCCACCGCTGAGCGTGGAAGGCGCCGCCGGCCACTGGAACCACCGCGTGGACGAGGACTACTACTCGCAACCGGGCAATCTGTTTCGCCTGATGACGCCGGACAAGCAGCAGTTGCTGTTTGAAAACACCGCACGCTCGGTCGGAGGCGCGTCGCTGGAGATTCAAAAGCGCCACATCGCGAACTGCAGCAAGGCCGACCCGGCCTACGGCGCCGGCGTGGCGAAGGCACTGGGGCTGAAGGTGTAATCTGCAGCCACGTCAACCCATCTTGAAAGGCGCCATTCCCATGACAACACGCTACCCCGCCCCGACCCTCGCCGACCTGCCCGAAGACATCCGCGCCAAGGTGCTGGAGGTGCAGGAAAAGGCCGGCTTCGTGCCCAACGTGTTTCTGGCGCTGGCGCGCCGCCCGGCCGAGTGGCGCGCCTTTTTTGCCTACCACGATGCGCTGATGCTCAAGGAAGAAAGCGGCAACCCCAACGGCTCATTGACCAAGGGCGACCGCGAGATGATCGTCACCGCCACCAGCGCCGCCAACGGCTGCCTGTACTGCGTGGTGGCGCACGGCGCACTGTTGCGCATCTACGAGAAAAAGCCGCTGGTGGCCGACCAGGTGGCGGTGAACTACCGCAAGGCCGACATCACGCCGCGCCAGCGCGCCATGCTCGACTTTGCGATGAAGGTGTGTGAAAAATCGGACGAGGTCGAGGAAGCCGACTTTGCCGCGCTGCACGCACACGGCTTCAGCGACGAGGACATCTGGGACATTGCCGCCATCACGGCATTTTTCGGGCTGTCGAACCGCATCGCGAGCTTCTCGAGCATGATGCCCAACCCCGAGTTCTACCTGATGGGGCGCGTTCCCAGGCAGAAGTAGTCGCTATTTATTTAATAGCTACATGCCCATATCACGCAAGGGCTACGGCCTGATTTTCCTTGAAAATCAGGCCGTGAAGCGCCTTTTGCGGCGGGCCTACTGCCAGCCAAAGCGGCGCACGTAGAACGCCTTCATCCACTGCGTGAGCACCATGTAGCCGAGCACGATGGCCACCATGAACGGGAAGTACAGCAGCGGCAGCGGCACCAGCTTGAAGTACTCGCCCAGCGGCCCCATCGGCAGGAAAATACCCAGAGCCATGATGAACAGCGTCATGAGCGTCAGCGGCAATGCGGCCCGGCTCTGGATGAAGGGCAGCCTGGGCGTGCGGATCATGTGCACGATGAGCGTCTGCGTGAGCAGGCCCACCACGAACCAGCCCGACTGGAACAGCGACTGATCCTGTACCGTGTTGGCCTTGAACACGTACCACATCAGGCAGAACGTGGTGATGTCGAAGATGGAGCTGATCGGGCCAAAGAACACCATGAAGCGGCCGATGTCGCCGGGGTTCCACTTCAAAGGTTTTTTCACCAGATCCTCGTCCACGTTGTCGAACGGAATCGCGATCTGCGAGATGTCGTACAGCAGGTTTTGCACCAGCAGCTGCAGCGGCAGCATCGGCAGGAACGGCAGGAAGGCGCTGGCCACCAGCACCGAGAACACGTTGCCGAAGTTGGAGCTGGCGGTCATGCGGATGTACTTGAGCATGTTGCTGAAGGTCTTGCGCCCCTCGATCACGCCTTCTTCGAGCACCATCAGGCTTTTTTCCAGCAGGATGATGTCGGCCGCCTCCTTGGCGATGTCCACCGCGCTGTCGACCGAAATGCCGATGTCGGCCGCGCGCAGGGCCGGCGCGTCGTTGATGCCGTCGCCCATGAAGCCGACCACGTGGCCGTTGCCGCGCAGCGCACGCACGATGCGCTCCTTGTGCAGCGGCGTGAGCTTGGCAAACACGTTGTAGCGCTCCACCAGCGTGGACAGCGCGGCCTCGTCCAGAGCATCGAGCTGCTGACCCAGGATCACGCGCTCGAGCGGCAGCCCCACTTCGCGGCAGATCTTGGCCGTGACCAGTTCGTTGTCGCCGGTCAGCACCTTGACGCTCACGCCGTGCTCGGCCAGGGCCTTGAGCGCGGGGGCAGTCGATTCCTTGGGCGGATCCAGAAACGCGATGTAGCCGATCAGCGTCAGCTCCGCCTCGTCGCCGATGGCATAGATGGACTTGTTCGGCGGCACCTCTTTCATGGCGACCGCCACCACGCGCAGGCCCTGCTCGTTCAGGTCCGAGGTCACGCTGCGCACACGCTCCAGCATGGCGGCGTCGAACAGCAGGCTCTCGCCACCGCTGACCTGTACCCGCGTGCACGCCGCCAGGATTTCCTCGACCGCGCCCTTGCAGATGAGTTCGTGGTGATGGTTCTGCTCGGACACCACGACCGACATGCGCCGGCGCTCGAAATCGAACGGAATTTCGTCCACCTTCTGGTAGTCCTGCGCCAGCTTCAATTCGGCCTGCAGGCCCGCATGATCGAGCACGGCGCGATCGAGCAGGTTCTTCAGGCCGGTCTGGTAATAGCTGTTCAGATAGGCGTACTTGAGCACATCATCCGAGTCCTGGCCGAACACATCGGTGTGGCGTTCCAGGAAAATCTTGTCCTGCGTCAGCGTCCCGGTCTTGTCGGTGCACAGCACATCCATCGCGCCGAAGTTCTGGATCGCGTCGAGCCGCTTGACGATGACCTTCTTGCGCGACAGGATCACCGCGCCCTTGGCCAGGGTCGAGGTCACGATCATCGGCAGCATCTCGGGCGTGAGCCCCACCGCCACGGACAGCGCGAACAAAAAGGCCTCGGTCCAGTTGCCCTTGGTGAAGCCGTTGACCAGCAGCACGATGGGCACCATCACCAGCGCGAAACGGATCAGGAGCCAGCTCACGCTGTTGACGCCGGCCTGGAACGACGTCGGCGTCCGATCGGCCGCGGTCACGCGCGTGGCCAGCACGCCGAAGTAGGTGCGGTTGCCGGTGGTCACGACCACCGCCGTGGCGGATCCCGACACCACATTGGTGCCCATGAACAGCAGGTTGTTCATCTCCAGCGGATTGCGCGATGCGCTGCCACGGTGCTCGGGAAACTTCTCGACCGGCAGGGATTCTCCGGTCATGGCGGACTGGCTGACGAACAGATCCTTGGCCAGCAGCACGCGGCAGTCGGCCGGGATCATGTCACCCGCGGACAGCACCACCAGTTCGCCGGGCACCAGCGCCTTGATCGGCACCTCCATCCTGACCGGCGGACGGGTGTGCAACTGCACGTCGAAGTAGCGTTTTGCGACCTCCACCACGTCGGTGGCCAGACCGCGCCGGATCACCGTGGCGGTGTTGCTCACCATCTCCTTGAGGCGTTCCGCCGCACGGCTGGAGCGCCCCTCCTGCACAAAGCGGATCAGGGTGGACAGCACCACCATGAGGCCAATCACGATGGCCGCCTTGAAGTCTTCGGTAAAGAAAGACACCGCGGCCAGCACCGTGAGCAGCAGGTTGAAGGGGTTTTTATAGCAGTGCCACAGGTGCTGCCACCAGCGCAGCGGCTTTTCGTGCTCCACCTCGTTCGGTCCCACGCGCTCGGCAATGAGGCCGACCTCGGCACTGGTCAGACCGTCCTCGTGCGAGTGCAGCCGCGCCAGCACGCCAGGCGTGCTGTCAGTGGCCGCCTGCATCAACTCGGTCGCCAGATCATCGGGCACCGCACGCGTGACGCCGGGGCCGGACAGCGAATCCAGGATCATCAGGCGCCGGAAATGACGCATGGTGTGCCGCGTGCGCAAAAACGAAACAAAAAGACTCTTCAGGAAATTCATGCTGTGGCTCCCGCCGCTCGAGACCTGTGCACCGCGATGAGGCGCAGATCCGGCATTTGATTACAGTTTCATGACAGTTTCATGGCAGCCCAGCCGAGTCCGCCGTGCTATCGGCACGCTGCTTCAGCGCACCGATGGCATGGCGGACTTCAAACCCAGCCGGCCGCGTTGCGCGCAGCATGGCTGGCGCGCATTGAGGGCGTCTGGAGACAGAATCAAACCGATTCGGGAATGCCGGCAGGAGCCGGACTGGACACCGTAGCCGCAGGGGCGGCACGGCGGAAGATGAGTTCCGGGGCGCCGCTCAGGCAGTGGTGTCGATCCAAGATCGAGGACTGTCACTGGAACACGTACCCAAGCGAAACTCCGTTTATTGATAACCGCGCGAGGATAACTTGTGCAGTGCAGCAATGTCAATCATCTTTGCCGGGACTTTGCACGGGCCCGTGAAGGGGTGTGGCGATCAGCTGACGATCTGGCGCATCCAGTCGGGCAGCTGGGTCGCCTTCTGGTTCGGAAAGTCCACCCAGATCGTGGTGGCGCCGCCCGCGGCGCAAATCACCCCCGGTGCGTCGACCCTCTCCATCGTGCCCCAGCTCTCGAACGTGGTGCGGCCCGGCTCGCTCACATACATCCGCAGCAGCACATCGCCCGGATACTCGAGCTGCTTGTAGAAGTTGCAAAACGCATTCACGATCACCGGCCCCTCGCCCTGCGGGTCGGGGATGCAGCCAATGGAGCGGAACCACTCGATGCGGATGGTCTCCAGATAGCGAAAGTAGCTGGTGTTGTTGAGATGCCCCATCGCGTCCATGTCGCCCCAACGAATCGGGATGTGCATCTCGAACACGAGTTTTTTGGCCTCAGGAATTTCAATTTTCATGCTTCCCCCAAAAATGAAAGACAGCATACCCAGAATGGAGTTAAGGGTTAAACCCGATTAGCAAACGATTGCGCAAACGTTTGCTATTGCTATCATCCAACCCGGACGGCCCGCCGTTCCGGTCCCTGTTGCTATTTCAGAAATTTATTTGGAGACAAGCCCATGAATATCACCCGTCGTTCCCTGCAAAACGCCGCTGCCCTGACCGTGCTGGGGGCCCTGGTGGCAACGCCCGCCCTGGCCCAGGAAAAGCCCAAAGTGGCGCTGGTCATGAAGTCGCTGGCCAACGAGTTCTTCCGCACCATGGAAGACGGCGCCAAGGCCCACCAGAAGGCCCATTCCGGCCAATACACCCTGATCGCCAGCGGCATCAAGGACGAAACCGACACCGCCGCGCAGATCAAGCTCGTCGAGCAGATGATGGCGCAGAAGGTCGATGCGCTGGTGATTGCGCCGGCCGATTCCAAGGCGCTGGTGCCGGTGCTTAAAACCGCCATTGACAAGGGCATCCTGGTGGTGAACATCGACAACCAGCTCGACGCCGGCGCCCTGAAGGAAAAAGGCATCCAGGTGCCCTTCGTCGGTCCCGACAACCGCGCCGGCGCCAAGCTGGTGGGCGACTACCTGGCCAAGAGCCTGAAGGCGGGCGACAAGGTTGGCATCATCGAAGGCGTGTCCACCACCTTCAATGCGCAGCAGCGCACGCTGGGCTTCCAGGACGCCATGAAGACCGTGGGCGCCACCGTGGTCGGCGTGCAATCCGGCCAGTGGGAAATCGACAAGGGCAACACGGTAGCCTCCGGCATGCTGCGTGAACACCCCGACCTCAAGGCCCTGCTGTGCGGCAACGACAGCATGGCGCTCGGCGCCGTGGCGGCCGTCAAGGCCGCGGGCAAGACCGGCAAGGTCATGGTGGTGGGTTACGACAACATCGGCGCCATCAAGCCCATGCTGCTGGACGGCCGCGTGCTGGCCACGGCGGACCAGTTCGGCGCCAAGCAGGCGGTGTTCGGCATCGAGACGGCACTCAAGGCGCTGGCCGCCAAGCAGCACCAGGCGGACATGCCCGCCATGGTCAAGACCGACGTGGTGCTGGTGACCAAGGACACGGTCAAGTAAGCTTGGCGGCTGCGCGGCACCGGTCTGGGCCGGGAGCGCTTGCCAAAATCTCCATGACCACTCCCGCTGTGCCGGCTCCCGCCGCCAACGGCCGCGCGCCGCTACTGTCCCTGTTCAGCCTGGGCAAGGACTACGCGACGCCTGTGCTCGATGACGTCTCGCTGGCGCTGCAGCCGGGCGAGGTGCTGGCGCTGACCGGCGAAAACGGCGCCGGCAAGAGCACGCTGTCGAAGATCATCTGCGGCCTGGTACAGCCCACGCGCGGCCACATGCTCCTGGGCGAGGTCCCCTTTCATCCAGGCTCGCGCCGCAATGCCGAGCATGTGGGTGTGCGCATGGTGATGCAGGAGCTCGGCCTGGTCTCGACACTCTCGGTCGCCGAGAACCTGCTGCTCGAGCGGCTGCCGCAGCGCGCGGGCTGGCTCAAACGCGCCGAGCTGCATGCCCTGGCCGTGCAACAGCTGGCCAAAATCGGCATGCAGGGCATTGACCCGGCGATGCCCGTGGCCCAACTGGGCATCGGCCAGCAGCAGATGGTCGAGATCGCCCGCAACCTGCAGGACGACACGCGCGTGCTGGTGCTCGACGAGCCGACCGCCATGCTCACGTCGCGCGAAACCTCGCACCTGTTCGAGCAGATCGCGCTGCTCAAGGCGCGCGGCGTGGGCGTCATCTACGTGTCACACCGGCTGGAAGAACTGCAACGCATCGCCGACCGCGTGGCCGTGCTGCGCGACGGCCGGCTGGTGGACGTGCGTCCGATGGCCGGTGTGCGCGAAGCCGAGCTGGTGCAGCGCATGGTCGGACGCGCCGTGCAGGAGCATGGAAACCGCGCGCGCCGCGCCGCCGGGCCGGCCCTGCTGCGCGCGCGTGGCCTGGGGCGCGCGCAGGTCGTGCGCGATGTCGATCTCGACCTGCACGCCGGCGAAATCATGGGGCTGGCCGGCCTGGTCGGCTCGGGACGGACCGAACTGGTGCGATTGCTGTTCGGCGCCGATCGCGCAGACCGCGGCGAGATCACCCTGTATGCGGGCGCCGCCGCGCCGCCGGGCCAGGTGGAGCCGCCCACGCGCCGCGTGGCGGGCAACTGGCGCTCGCCGATGCAGGCCATCCGCGCCGGCATCGGCCTGGTCACCGAAGACCGCAAATCGCAGGGCCTGCTGCTGCCGCAATCGATTCGCGTGAATGCCACCGTGAGTGACCTGGGCGCGGTGTCGCGCGCCGGCTGGCTGCAGATGGCGAAGGAGCGCCGCATCACGCGCCGGCTCGTGGACACCTTGCGCATCCGCTCGCAAAGCGGGGAGCAGGTGGTCTCCACCCTCAGTGGCGGCAATCAGCAAAAAGTGGTTTTCGCGCGCTGGCTGCACCGCGAATGCAAGGTGCTGCTGCTCGACGAGCCCACCCGCGGCGTCGACGTGGGGGCCCGTGCCGATCTCTACGCCGAGCTGGACCGCATGACTGACGCGGGCAAGGCCCTGCTCATGGTGTCCAGCGATCTGCGCGAGCTGATGATCATGTGCGACCGCATCGGCGTGATGCGCGCCGGGCGCCTCGTTGCAGTGTTCGAGCGCGGCCACTGGAGCGACCAATCGCTGCTCGCGGCAGCGTTCGGCGACGCAGGCGTTCGCCCGCTGCCCTCACCCTCTTCTTCTGCACCCACACCCGCCGTTCAATCATGAGCCTGCCACCGACTCCTTCGCCCGCCCCATCGCCCGCCGCAGCGCCCCGCCCCGCCGTGGGTCTTCGCGCCGCGCTGCATGGCCAGATGGGCACCTACCTCGGGCTGGCGGCCGTGCTGGCGGGCATGGTCGTGCTGTTCAGCAGCCTGAGCCAGTATTTCCTGACCTTCGACACCTTCGTCAGCATTGCCAACGAAATTCCTGCGCTGACGGTGATGGCCATCGGCATGACCTTCGTGCTCATCATTGCCGGCATCGACCTGTCGGTCGGCTCGGTACTGGCCTTGAGCGCGGCCGCCACGGCAGCCGCCATCCTGCAGTGGCACTGGAGCATGCCGGCGGCCGCGGCGCTCGGCCTGGTCACGGGGCTGCTGTGCGGCGCCATCACGGGCGCCGTGTCGGTCGCCTGGCGGCTGCCGTCCTTCATCGTCTCGCTCGGGATGCTGGAGGCGGTGCGCGGCGCGGCTTATCTGGTGACCGATTCGCGCACCCAGTATGTCGGCGACGCCATTTCCGGGCTGGCCAACCCATGGATCGGCGGCATCTCCGCCGCCTTTGTGCTGGCCGTGGTGCTGGTGGTGATCGGGCACCTGGTGCTGACGCGCACCGTGTTCGGCCGCTACGTGGTGGGCATCGGCACCAACGAGGAAGCCATGCGGCTGGCGGGTATCGACCCGCGTCCCATCAGCATCATCGTGTTTGCGGCGACGGGGCTGCTCGCGGGACTGGCCGGCCTGATGCAATCGGCGCGGCTCGAAGCCGCCGACCCGAACGCCGGCGTCGGCGTGGAACTGCAGGTGATTGCGGCCGTGGTCATCGGCGGCACCAGCCTGATGGGCGGGCGCGGCTCGGTCATCAACACCTTCTTTGGCGTGCTGATCATCGCGGTGTTGGGCGCCGGACTGGTTCAGATCGGCGCCAGCGAGCCGAGCAAACGCATCGTCACCGGCTGCGTGATCGTGGTGGCGGTGATCATCGACACGCTGCGCCAGCGCCGCGCAGGCACACCCTGAATCGCGCCACATCATGAGCACCATCAAAGACGTTGCCCTGCGCGCCGGCGTATCGGTCACCACCGTGTCGCATGTGGTCAATGGCACGCGCCACGTCAGTGCCGCGGGCCGCGAGCGTGTCGAGCAGGCCATCCGCGAACTGGCCTATGTGCCCAGTGCGGTGGCGCGCAGCCTCAAGAGCAATACCACCCGCACGCTGGGCATGCTGATCCCCAACAGTTCCAACCCGTACTTCGCCGAAATCGTGCGGGTGGTGGAAGACCGCTGCTTCGCCGCGGGCTACACCCTGATTCTTTGCAATACGGATGACGAGCCCCGGCGCCAGGGAATTTATCTGAAGGTGCTGGCCGAGCGCCGCATCGACGGGCTGGTGGTCGTCTCAACCGGCGACGATGACTCCCTGCCCACCCTGCTGGCCAGCCTGAGGATTCCAATCGTGCTGCTGGACCGGGAAATCACCGAACAAGACTGCGACCTGGTGGAAACCGCCCATATGCAGGGCGGCCTGCTGGCCACGCGCCACCTCGTGTCGCTCGGCCACCGCCGCATCGCCTGCATCGGCGGCCCGGCGGGCCTGGTCCCCAGCGAGCAGCGCATCGCCGGCTGGCGCCTGGGCCTGGCGGAGGCGGGCCTGGACATCGATGCCAACCAGCTCTTCTGGCACGGCGGCTTCACCAGCCAGGGCGGCTACGAAGCCATGCATGCGATGCTGCGCACCGAACCCCTGCCCACGGCGGTGTTCGTCTGCAACGACCTGATGGCCATCGGCGCATTGCGCGCCGCGCATGAAAGCGGTGTGCAGGTTCCCGGCGCACTGTCCATTGTCGGCTTCGACGACATCGAACTGTCGAGCTTCACCAGCCCGCCCCTGACCACCGTGGCGCAGCCCAAACAGCGCATGGGCGCACTCGCCGTGGCCATGCTGCTCGAGCGCATCGAAGGGCGCCGCCGCGATACGCGCAAAGTGGTGCTCCAGCCCGAACTACGCGTGCGCGCTTCGACCGGGCGCCACGCCGGCTTCGTTGAACCAGTGCGCCTGTTGCACGTGTGATTCCGATGGCGCTCCCTGCCTTGCCCAAGGTATCCCATGACACTGCCAGTGCGCCCCCGCGCATCGTGGTGCTCGGCAGCCTCAACATGGACCTGGTCCTGCGCGTGCCGCACGCACCCGAGGCCGGCGAAACCCTGCAAGGGCATTCGATCCACACCGTGCCGGGAGGGAAAGGCGGCAACCAGGCCGTGAGCTGCGCGCGCCAGGGCGCGGCGGTCAGCCTGCTGGGGCGCGTCGGGGCCGATGACTACGGGCAGGCCCTGCGCGCTGCGCTGACGCGCGACGGCATCGACCACGGCGGGGTCCAGACCGATGCACAAGAACCCACGGGCGTGGCGCTGGTGATGGTCGATGACGCCGCGCAAAACCGCATTGTCGTCATCGCCGGCGCCAACGCCAGGGTCGAGGTCGACGCGCACGACCCCGAACTGGCGCAACGGCTGCAGCATGCCGCCTTCCTGGTGGCGCAATTCGAAACCCCGCTGGCCCAGGTCGTCACAGCAGCGGCGCTGGCCCATCGCATTGGCTGCAAGGTCATGCTCAATCCCTCCCCGGCGCAAGCGCTGCCCGCGCAGCTCTGGCCCCTGCTCGATACCCTGGTCGTCAACGAAGTCGAGGCCCGGCTGCTCAGCGGCCGGGTGGCCGATACGCCCGCCGAAGCGGCGAAGGCGGCGTGCGCACTGCGGGCGCGTGGTGTGGCGCGTGTGGTCGTCACGCTGGGGGCCGGCGGCGCGGTCGCCGCCGATACACAAGGCTGCCGCCACCATCCGGCATTGGCGGTGACGGCGGTGGACACCACCGCGGCCGGCGACACCTTTCTCGGCGCACTGGCCGTGACGCTGGCCGACGGCCAGAGCTTTGACGCCGCGGTGCGCCACGGCATCCGCGCGGCGGCGCTGTGCGTGACACAGGTTGGCGCCCAGCCCTCGATTCCCGATCGCGACGCCGTGCTGCGCAGCGCCCTGCCCCCCGACTGGATACCGCTATGAAACGTACCGCCCTGCTGCACGCCGAGCTGTCACAGGTGATTGCCGCACTCGGCCATGGCGACATGCTCGTGATCGGCGATGCCGGCCTGCCGATCCCCGCCGGACCCCGGCGTATCGATCTCGCCGTCACGGCGGGCGTGCCACGGCTGGCCGACGTGCTGACCGCGGTGCTGTCTGAGATGCAAGTGGAGCGCGCTTACATTGCCGAGGAAGCGACGGGTGCGGGTGGCCAGCCGCTCCCCGACTGGTGCCGTGATCGCCTGCCGGTCGCCGCGCAAACCGTGTCGCATGAGGAGCTCAAGCGCCTGAGTGCGCAGGCCAAGGCCATCGTGCGCACCGGCGAATGCACGCCCTACGCCAACATCATCCTGTGCGCCGGCGTCACGTTTTGAGCGCGGGCGAATACCGTTTGCTACACAAAAAATAGCTTAACACCTAGAGCACACACTGGCTGCAAGCACATTTTTCTTGAAATTCACGCCGCAAACCCGTCGTCCGCCGCAATCACGGCGCCGTTCACAAAGTGGCTTTGCGCGCTGGCCAGCATCACGATCAGGGCATCGAGGTCTTCGGGCTTGCCCACGCGCTTGCGCGGCAGCATCTGCACCAGCTTTTGCCCCTGCTCGGTGTGCCAGTGGTGGTGGTTGATTTCGGTGTCGATATAGCCCGGGCAGATGGCATTGACGTTGATGCCGAACTTGCCCCACTCCAGCGCCATCGCGCGCGTCATCTGCACCACGGCGGCCTTGCTCATGCAATACACGCCAATTTGCGGCAGCACGCGCAGGCCCGCCATGCTGGCGATGTTGATGATGCGCCCGCCCGTGTAGGTGCCCGGCGCGGCACCGCGGGCACGCGCCAGCATGCGTTTGCCGACTTCCTGCGCCACGAAAAAAGCCCCCTTGACGTTGGCGTCGAAGATGAAGTCGAAGTCGGTCTCGGTCACATCCTGGATGCGCTGGGTGGTGCTGACGCCGGAGTTGTTCACCAGAATGTCGATGGAGCCGACCTCGGTTTCGGCGCGCGCCACGGCGGCCTTGATCGAGTCCTGGTCCGTCACGTCGAGTTCCACGACGTGGGCGTCGCCGCCCTCGCTCTCGATGCGCGCGCGCAGTTCCTTGAGCTTGTCCACGCGCCGGCTGGCCAGCACCACGGCGGCCCCCGCACGCGACAGGGTCCGCGCGAATTGCGCGCCCAAGCCACCGGAAGCCCCGGTCACAAAGGCCACGCGGCCCGAAAGATCAATGCTGTAAGCCATTTTGAAAGTCTCCACTTGAGCAGAACCGATCGCGCCATTGTGCCGATTCCCCGCATAAAATTGGTCGGACACCTGACAGTAGCGCCGTGCAGCCCAGGCTGGCGGCCATCGTCCCATTATCAAACCAGAATCAAGCGAGACGCTTCATGACAAACGAAGAAATCCTGTCCCGGTTCGGCCCGCGCGAAGCCATGGAATACGACGTGGTGGTAGTCGGCGGCGGCCCGGGCGGCCTGGCCACCGCCATTCGCCTCAAGCAGCTCGCGGCCGAGAAAGGCACCGATGTGTCGGTGGTCGTGCTGGAGAAAGGCTCGGAGCCCGGGGCCCACATCCTGTCGGGCGCCATCATGGACCCGATCGCCATGAACGAACTCTTTCCCAACTGGAAGGAACTGGGCTGCCCCCTGAACCAGCCGGTGACGGACGATGCGATGATTTTCCTCGGTGAAAAGTCATCCTTTCGCACGCCGGCTTTCTTCCTGCCGCAGTGCTTCCAGAACCACGGCAACTATGTGGTCAGCGTGGGCAACATCACGCGCTGGATGGCGCAGCAGGCCGAGAGCCTGGGCGTGGAAATCTTCCCGGGGTTCGCCGGTGCCGAGCTGCTGTACAACGAGGACGGCAGCGTCAAGGGCGTGGCCACGGGCAATCTGGGCATCGGCAAGGACGGCCAGCCGACCGAGAATTTCCAGCTCGGCATGGAACTGCACGGCAAGTACACGATTTTTGCCGAAGGCTCGCGCGGCCACCTGGGCAAGCAGCTCATCGCCCGGTTCAAGCTGGACGCAGGCAAGGATCCGCAGGGCTACGCCATCGGCATCAAGGAGCTGTGGGAGATCGACCCGGCACGGCACAAGCCGGGCTTTGTCATGCACACGGCCGGCTGGCCGATGGACAGCAGCACCTACGGCGGCGCGTTCCTGTACCACATGGAAGACAACAAGATCGCGCTGGGCTTCATCACGGGGCTGGACTATGCCAACCCCTATCTCAGCCCGTTCGAGGAATTCCAGCGCTGGAAGACCCACCCCAATATCCGCTGGTATCTGGAGGGCGAGGACAAGGGCCTCAAGCCCGCCAAGCGGCTCGCCTACGGCGCGCGCGCCATCACGGCCGGTGGCCTGCTCTCGCTACCCAGGACCGTGTTCCCGGGCGGCGCACTGGTGGGCTGCGACGCCGGGTATCTGAACGTGAGCCGCATCAAGGGCAGCCACGCCGCGATCAAGACCGGCATGCTCGCGGCCGAGGCGGCTTACGATGCCGTCACCGGCGGGCGCCAGCACGACGAACTCAGCGCCTACCCGCAGGCGTTCGAGAACAGCTGGCTCTACACCGAACTGAACAAGTCGCGCAACTTCAAGGCCTGGTTCAAGAAGGGGCTGACCGTGGCCACCCTCATGAACGGCGTCGAGCAATTTGCACTCAAGGGCAACATTCCCTGGACGATTCACCGCAAAAAGCCGGACCACCTGGCGCTCAAGCCGGCAAGCGCGTGCAAGCCCATCGACTATCCCAAACCGGACGGCAAGCTCACATTCGACCGCCTGTCCAGCGTGTTCATCAGCAACACCAACCACGAGGAAAACCAGCCCTCGCACCTGACATTGAAGGACGCGTCGGTGCCGGTCAACATCAATCTCGCCAAATATGCCGGCCCCGAGGCGCGCTACTGCCCGGCCGGCGTCTACGAGTTCGTGAAGAACGAAGACAACAGCGAGCGGCTGCAGATCAACGCGCAGAATTGCGTGCACTGCAAGACCTGCGACATCAAGGACCCGACGCAAAACATTGTGTGGCTCCCGCCGGAAGGCGGCGGCGGTCCGAACTACAGCGGCATGTAGGCGCCGCGGCGCCAGCGCATTCTTGTTGCCATGCATGTGCCCGCGTCGATGAACCGCAAGTGGCTGACACTGTGGGCCGTCCTGGCCGCGCTGATTGCCGTCCTGACTTGGGGTGTGTTGCATGTTGTCAGTCCCTGGCCACCGCGCCTGCTTACCATGAGCACGGGTGCGGCCGACGGGGCCTACTACCAGTTCGGGCTGAAGTACCAGCGCATCCTCAAGGCCAACGGCATTAATCTGGTGCTGCAGCCCTCGAGCGGCGCGGTGGAAAACCTGCAGCGCCTGAACGACGGCACCACCTCGGTGGCGTTTGTGCAGGGCGGGCTCGGCCCGCTCACGCGGGGTCTGCAAAAGCAGGCCGACGACACGCCGCTGCGTTCGCTGGCCACCATCGGATTCGAGCCGGTCTGGATCTTTTCGCACACGCTGGATTTGTCGGGCGGCTTGAGCGCGCTCACCGGCAAGCGTGTGGCGGTGGGCGTGGCGGGCAGCGGCAATTACAAGGTCGCCGTGGACCTTTTGAGAGCCTATGGGGTGATCGATCCCCAGGGGCAGCCGCGGGGCGGCACCGCGCTGGTCAACGAGGGCGGCCTGGCCGCTGCAGCTGAGCTGGAGCACCACCAGATCGACGCCACCATCATGGTCGCCGCGCCGCAGGCGCCAGCCGTGCAGCGGTTGCTGGCCAACCCCGCCCTGCACCTGGCCTCGCTGGTGCAGACCGAGGGGCTGGCGCGCCGCTTCCCCTATTTCCAGAGCATCAGCCTCAAGCGCGGGTCGGTGGACCCGCAGCACAACTTGCCACCGCAGGACGTCGCCCTGCTCGCCACCACCGCGAATCTGGTGATCGCCCCGAGCCTGCACCCCGCGCTGGCCTACCTGCTGCTGGAGGCCGCCACGCGAATCCATCACGGCGCGAGCCTGCTGAACCGGCCCGGCGATTTTCCGAGCCCCATGGCAACCGACTTTCCGCTGGCCGAAGAGGCCGATCATTACTTTCGCAGCGGACGCCCGTTCCTGCAGCAATACCTGCCGTTCTGGGCCGCCATCTTTGTGCAGCGCCTGATCCTGCTGCTGGTGCCGCTGCTGGCGATCCTGGTGCCGCTGCTGCGAATCCTGCCGCCGCTGTTCCACTGGAAGCAGCAAAGCCGGCTGTTCCGCCGCTACGGCGAGCTGAAGTATCTGGAACGGGAACTGGCATCGCGGGTACTCGACGACGCCGGGCGCGAGCGCGCGCACGCCCAGCTCGACCGGATTGAAAGCGATGTTGCCCACGCCAAATTCCCGCTGGATTTTTCCGATCGGGTCTACACTTTGCGCCAGCATGTCGACTACGTACGCGCCCAGATCGACAGGCAAATCAACCACCCCACGGAGCACTCCTCACCATGAACATCGTGATCACCGGCGGCGCCGGATTTTTGGGCGCACGGCTGGCCCGCACCCTGCTCCAGCAAGGGCAGTTGTCGCTGGCCGGCGCTGCGCCGCAGCCCATCACCCGGCTCACGCTGGTGGACCGGGTCGCACCGGCGACCGACCTGATGGCCGATGCGCGCGTTACCGCCGCGGTCGGCGACCTCAATGAACTTCTCAAGCCTGATCGGGCCCAAACCGGCGCCATTCCTTCAGATGCCGCTATCATTTTTCATCTGGCGGCCGCGGTCAGCGGAGAATGCGAGGCCGATTTCGACCTCGGCATGCGCAGCAACCTGGACGCCACACGCGCGCTCCTGGAGGCGTGCCGCGCATTGGGGAGCGCCCCTACCGTAGTGTTCGCCAGTTCGCTGGCGGTGTTTGGCGACTCACCCGGGCAGCCGGCGCCCCCCGTGCTGACAGATATGACGCTGCCGACGCCGCAAACCAGCTATGGCATCCAGAAATTCATCGGCGAGCAGTTGATGGCGGACTATGGCCGCAAGGGTTTCATCCGCGCCCGCAACGTGCGCCTGATGACCGTGAGCGTGCGCCCGGGCAAACCCAATGGCGCGGCATCGAGTTTTTTCAGCGGCATGATCCGCGAACCGCTGGCCGGCGTGAAGGCGCCGTGCCCGGTGCCGCCGGACACGGCAGTCGCGCTGTCATCCCCGGGGCGCACCGTCAAGGGCCTGATTCGCGCCGCCGAGGCCAGTGACGCGGATTGGGGCCCGCGCACCGCCATCAACCTGCCCGCGCTCACAACCACGGTTGGCGAGATGGCGGCTGCACTGGAGCGGGTGGCCGGCAAAGCGGCCAGCGCGCTGATCGACTGGACGCCCGACCCGGTAATTCGCAAGATCGTGGCGACCTGGCCCGCCAACGTCAACGCGGCGCGCGCCCGCGAACTGGGCCTGCTGCCCGACGACAGCTTCGAGGCCATTATTCGCGAGTACGCGCGCGAGAACCCGCAGGCCGTCACGCTCGCGCTGCGGCCGTAAGCGGCGCGCCCGCCGCCGTGCGTGCCGGCCAGTTGGGTAGAATCGCGCCTGTCAGAAGAGAGTTTTCTCGCAGAAAACCGCCGAAGGCGCAGGAAGCATCCACAATGATGGTCTGAACGCTCAGGCAAAAGGACTGACAAACGCCGACGGGCAACCGTCGGCGCCCCCACTGGAGAGAGGTCGCTGCCCAGCACAGGCAGGCAGCGATCCACCGAAGGAGCAACCCTGCATCGCCAGGCGAATCTCTCAGGTAAAGCGGACAGCGGGGCAGCTCGCCAGGCCTTGGGCCCGGTGTTTGATTTGCCCCCTGGAGAACGCCATGCCCGCCACTGACGCCCCGCTCTTGAAAACGCCGCTGAACGACCTGCACGTCGAACTTGGGGCCCGCATGGTGCCGTTTGCCGGCTATTCCATGCCGGTGCAATACCCGAGCGGCCTGATGGCTGAGCACCTGCACACGCGCCAGGCCGCCGGCCTGTTCGACGTCTCGCACATGGGCCAGTTGCGCCTGGTCGGACCCGACGCCGCAGCCGCGTTTGAAACCCTGATGCCGGTGGACGTGATCGACCTGCCCGCGGGCAAGCAGCGCTATGGCCTGCTGCTCAATGACGAGGGCGGCATCATGGACGACCTGATGTTCATCAAGCGCGGGGACGATATGAGCGCCGCCGGGCCGTCCCAAGGCGCGAAGGCCCCCCCGGGGGCAGCGAGCCACACGCAGTGGGCGAGCGTGGGGGCGACATTCTCGTGATTGTCAACGGCGCCTGCAAGGTGGCCGACATCGCGCACATCCAGCAGAAGATCGGCGCGCGCTGCCAGGTGATTCCGATGCCGGGGATGGCGCTGCTGGCGCTGCAGGGCCCGCAGGCCGCGACGGTCCTCTCAAAGCTCGCGCCCGGCGTGGAAAAGCTGGTGTTCATGACCGGCGGGCGCTTCAGCGTCGCGGGCTGCGACTGCTTCCTGACCCGCAGCGGCTACACCGGCGAAGACGGTTTTGAAATCTCGGTACCGGCCACGCAGGCCGAGACCCTGGCGCGCGCCCTGCTCGCGCAGCCCGGGGTCTTGCCCGTCGGCCTGGGCGCGCGCAATTCGCTGCGGCTGGAGGCCGGCCTGTGCCTGTACGGCAACGATATCGACGCCACCACCACGCCGGTGCAAGCCGGCCTGAACTGGGCCATGCAGAAGGTGCGCCGCGCCGGTGGCGCGCGTGCCGGCGGTTTTCCGGGCGCTACGAAAATACTAGCGCAACTGCAAGTTGGCGCGGCGGCTCCAGCCACGAAACGTGTAGGGCTGGTGGCGCTGGAGCGGATTCCGGTGCGCGACCACAGCGAGCTGCAGGATGCGGCCGGCCGGCGCATCGGCGAAGTCACCAGCGGCCTGCTCGGGCCCAGCATCGACAAACCGGTGGCGATGGGCTATGTGAGCACGGAGTGCGCCACCCTGGGCACCCGCATCAACGCCATCGTGCGCGGCAAGCCGGTGCCGATGGAAGTGACCGCCATGCCCTTTGTTCCGACCCGATACTTCCGCGGTTAACCTCAGTTTTTTTGGAGAAAACAAATGATCAAGTACACCGAAGACCATGAGTGGCTCAGCGTTGAAGGCGGCGGCGCCGCTACCGCAGGGGCCATCGTTACCGTCGGCATCACCACCCATGCGCAGGACGCGCTGGGCGACGTGGTATTCGTCGACCTGCCCGAAGTCGGCAAGTCGTTTGCGCAAAAGGAAGTGGCCGGCGTGGTCGAATCCGTCAAGGCCGCGGCCGACGTCTACATGCCGGTGTCGGGCGTGATCACCGAAGTCAACGAAGCCCTGCGCGCCGACCCGAGCCTGGCCAACAGCGACCCGCTCGGCGCCGGCTGGTTTTTCAAGGCCCGGCTGGTCGATGCGACGCAGTTCGATGCGTTGATGGACGAGACCAGCTACACCAGTTTTTCCGACAACGCCTGAAGCCATATGACCCCCACACTTGTCACTTCGTGTACTGCGTTGCCCCCCGAGGGGGCTAACTTTTCCAGGGGCGGCCCGTCGAAAAATTGCTCCCCCCTTGCGCTTGCGGAGCTTGAAAACGCCCATGAATTCGTGGCCCGCCATATCGGCATCGACGCGGCCGACGAGGCGCTGATGCTTGGCGTGGTCGGCGCCGCCTCGCGCCGCGAGTTGATCGACGGCATCGTGCCGCGCTCGATCGCGCGCCGCAGCAAGATGGACATTCCCGCCGCCGTGACCGAGGCCGCCGCGCTGGCAGAGCTGCGGGCCATGGCTGCCAAGAACCAGGTGTTCAAGAGCTTCATCGGCCAGGGCTATTACGGCACCCATACGCCGGGGGTGATCCTGCGCAACGTCCTTGAAAATCCCGCCTGGTACACCGCCTACACACCCTACCAGGCCGAGATTTCGCAGGGCCGCATGGAGGCGCTGGTCAACTTCCAGACCATGGTGTGCGACCTGACCGCGATGCCGATCGCCAACGCCTCCATGCTCGACGAGGCGACCTCCGCGGCCGAGGCCATGACGCTGGCCAAGCGCAGCGTCAAGAGCAAAAGCAACCGCTTCATCGTGGCCGGCGACTGCCATCCGCAGACCATCGAGGTCATCCAGACCCGCGCCAGGCCACTGGGCATCGAGGTCGTGCTCGCCAATTCGCGCGAGGAATGGAACGAGCTGCTTGCCGGCGACTATTTTGCCGTGCTGGCGCAGTACCCGGCCACCAGCGGCCGCATCGACGACTTGCATGCCGAGGCGGCAAAGGTGCACGGCAAGCAGGCAGCTTTCATCGTCGCGGCGGACCTGCTGGCGTTGACGCTGATCGTGCCGCCCGGCGAATTTGGCGCCGACATCGTGGTCGGCACCACGCAGCGCTTCGGCATGCCGATGGGCGCCGGTGGCCCGCACGCCGCCTACCTGGCCTGCCGCGACGAGTTCAAGCGCTCCATGCCGGGGCGTCTGGTGGGCGTGAGCATCGACGTGCACGGCAACCCGACCTACCGGCTGGCGCTGCAAACGCGCGAGCAGCACATCCGCCGCGAGAAAGCCACCTCCAACATCTGCACGGCGCAGGTGCTGCCGGCAGTGGTGGCCAGCATGTACGCGGTCTACCACGGCCCCGAAGGCCTCAAGCGCATCGCCCGGCGCGTGGCCAGCTATACGGCCATCCTGGCCAAGGGACTGGAGCAGCTCGGACAGGCACCGCGCCCCGGCGGCGCCTTCGACACGCTCAGCCTGAGAACCGGCGACGCTACGAAAGCGATAGCTTCCCGCGCCCACTCCATGCGGGCCAACCTGCGAATTCACTTCAAAGAATACCTGTGCATCTCGCTCGACGAGACCACCACGCGCGCCGACATCGAACTGCTCTGGTCGGTCTTTGCCAAGCCCGGCCAGACGCTGCCCCGGGTCAGCGATTTTGAAAAAGGCATCGAGCCGCTGATCCCCACCGAGCTGCGCCGCACCAGCGCCTACCTGGCGCACCCGGTGTTCAACACGCACCACTCCGAGACCGGCATGCTGCGCTACATCCGCGCGCTGTCCGACAAGGACCTGGCGCTGGACCGCAGCATGATCCCGCTGGGCAGCTGCACCATGAAGCTCAACGCCACCAGCGAGATGATCCCCATCACCTGGCCCGAGTTCGCCAACATCCACCCGTTCGCGCCGCGCGACCAGCAGCAGGGCTACGCCGAACTCGACGAGCAGCTGCGCGCCTGGCTATGCCAGGCCACGGGCTATGCGGGCATCAGCCTGCAGCCCAATGCGGGCTCGCAGGGCGAGTACGCGGGCCTGCTCGCGATCAAGGCCTTCCATGAATCCAAGGGCCAGGGCCACCGCAACATCTGCCTGATCCCCTCCTCCGCCCACGGCACGAATCCGGCCAGCGCGCACCTGGCCGGCCTGCAGGTGGTGGTGACGGCCTGCGACGTCAACGGCAACGTGGACATGGCCGACCTGCAGGCCAAGTGCGAACAGCACAGCGAAAAACTGGCCTGCGTGATGATTACCTACCCGAGCACGCACGGCGTGTTCGAGATGCAGGTCAAGGAGTTGTGTGCGCTGGTGCACCAGCACGGCGGGCGCGTCTACGTGGACGGCGCCAACATGAACGCGCTGGTCGGGATCGCCGCGCCCGGCGAGTTTGGCGGCGACGTGAGCCACCTGAACCTGCACAAGACCTTCTGCATCCCGCACGGCGGCGGCGGCCCCGGCGTCGGCCCGGTGTGCGTGGTGGAAGACCTCGTGCCGTTCCTGCCCGGCCACGCGTCGGGTGGACTGCCGGTGCATGCGGTCGGCGCGGTCTCCGCCGCGCCATTGGGCAATGCGGCCGTGCTGCCGATCAGCTGGATGTACTGCCGCATGATGGGCCCCGAAGGTTTGCAGCAGGCGACCGAGATCGCGATCCTGTCCGCCAACTACATCAGCGCGCGCCTGAAGGACCACTACCCCACGCTGTACGCCAGCGAAAACGGTCACGTGGCGCACGAATGCATCCTGGACCTGCGACCACTGAAAGACACCAGCGGCGTGAGCGCCGAGGACGTGGCCAAACGCCTGATCGACTACGGCTTTCACGCGCCCACGCTGAGCTTCCCGGTGGCCGGCACCTTGATGGTGGAGCCGACCGAGAGCGAGACGCTGGACGAGCTCGACCGCTTCATTGCCGCGATGATCGCGATCCGCGAGGAAATCCGCCGCATTGAAAAGGGCCAGTGGCCGCAGGACGACAACCCGCTCAAGGCAGCGCCGCATACCGCTGCGAGTCTTCTCAAGGGCGAGTGGAATCACGCCTATTCGCGCGATGTCGGCGCCGCCGTGCTGAGCAAGACCCAGCACGCCAAGTACTGGCCGCCGGTCGGCCGCGTGGACAACGTATACGGCGACCGCAACCTGTTCTGCAGCTGCGTGCCGATCAGCGACTACGCGTAAAACGACGCAGAACTCCAGGGCCTTTTCCATGCCAGTGGTGCTTCACATGGTTTGCGGAAAGATGGGGGCCGGCGGCAGGTTGCGTGCAGCGATGGCCGGCCACATCCAGGCGCTGCTCACCGCCGGCATGTCGGTCGTGCTCGATTTCCCCGCAAACACCCCCAGCACAAGAGCTTGGACCCGCGGCATCTTCGAGAAAGCAGGTGCGTCCCATGTCCTGCACTTCCTGGACGTCTCCGACGAAGTTTGCAAGGGCCGCCTGCGCGCTCGCAACGCCTCAGGAGAACACCCCTTTGAAACGATGGAGGCGGAGTTCGACCAAATCACCCGTCATTTCGTTGCGCCAACGCCGGACGAAGGCTTTGACGTCATACGCTGCGGTTGAACGAACGGCAGCCGGCCCCGTCGGAGCACTGTAAATAGCTCACTGGTCGCTCATGAGGTCAGCGTTTAGCATGGGGCCTACCCCACAAGCCCGGAGCTATTCGCCCGACGTGCAGGCCCTCCTTGAGCGACGGATGCGCGAGCTGTGCGACGGAATCTGCCGCGCACACGGTGCAACCGGCAGCGTGGAGTACACCCATGAGTTCGCTCCTACGGTGAACTGGCCGCAGTGCGTGCCTGTGGCCGTTGCAGCCGCAAGCGCCGTGGTCGGTGCCGGGAACGTCGATGCCAACGTGCCGGCCATGATGATTTCGGAAGACTTCGGTGCCTTCCTGAAGGTATTGCCGGGTGCTTTTGTCTTCATCGACAACGGAGATGGGGACAGTCCAGGTGCAACGCCATTGCACAATGCCAAATACGACTTCAACGACCTCGTCGTCCCGCTGGGAGCCCGCTATTTCGTCGAACTTGCGCGAGTCCGTCTGCCAAAAACCCACCCACTCAAGGTCTGAAATGCACCTGCTAAACCCCCAGGCAATTCGCCGCCCTTATGACGCTGACCTGCTGAAGGTGATGAGCATTGCCGCAGGGCACGAGAGTCGCTCCTGGTTGTCCACATGGAACCGTTTGGCCCCAACGCCAACCCCTGCATGGCGCCTGCCGAAGCTGGCAGCGGCTCTTAAAGTTGGCTCACTCCATGTGAAGGATGAGTCAAAGCGGTCCGAGCTGGGTAGCTTCAAAGCCCTGGGCGCCCCTATCGCACTGTTGCGACTCGTGCTTCGCCGTTGGCCAGACCAAGCCTGGAACGCGGCGGACCTGCTGGCAGGTTTGCACGCCAGGCAACTGCAGGACTTTTTCGTCATCAGTGCAACCGATGGCAATCATGGTCGCGCCCTGGCAGCCGCGGCCCAGAGCATTGGTTGCCGCTGCGTCATCGTGCTGCACGCCCATGTCAGTCAGGAGCGGGAGGACGCCATTGCCGCTTTCGACGCCGAAATCACCCGCATCGCCGGCAACTACGACGAGTCGGTAGCGGAGGCAGCACGCCTTGCCGCCACGAATGGCTGGGAGGTGGTTTCCGACACGTCCTACGAGGGCTATGAGGAGATCCCCCGTGATGTGATGCAAGGCTACGGCGTCCTCGTCGACGAGTTGCTGGAGGACTCCCCGGGGGGTTCACATTGCCCATTTACCCACGTCATTTTGCAGGGCGGCGTGGGTGGTCTGGCCGCTGGCGTGGTCAGCCATTTCTGGGAGCGGTATGGCGCCAACCGCCCGACATTCATCGTCGTCGAGCCGGAGCAGGCCGACTGCCTTTATCAAAGCGCATTGCGGGGATGCGCCTCGCGTGCAACCGGTACGGTCGATTCGGTGATGGCGGGTCTCGCCTGTGGGGAAACGTCACCGCTGGCCTGGCGCTTTCTGCAGCCCACGGTGGACATGTTCATGACCGTCACTGACGCACAAGCCGAGGCCGCCATGAGGGATCTGGCGGATGGCGCAGCGGGTGACATCCCCATGGTTAGCGGCGAGTCCGGTGCCGCAGGCCTGGCAGCCCTGCAAGCATTGATTGGCAACACCGAAATGCGCCGGAACTTGGGGCTGGATGCCGACTCGCGCGTTGTGCTGTTCAACACCGAAGGTGCCACCGCACCCGGTGTCTTTAAGAGAATCGTTGGCCGACGCGCCGTTGCGGTGATGGCTGCACAACGTAGCTGGCTGGAACGGCATGGTACTTCCGAAGGCAGACTCACCTAAGGAGCCCTTGCGCTTCAACCTATCAAGCGCGCGTCCTGCATGTCCCCTCCGAATTCAAGTCCAGACTGATTCTGCGAGGTGCTGCGAAAAAGGATTGAGTCATGCAACGCCACATGGCGTTTCATAACGACATCGCCGTGCACGACACCCTTTGGGTGCCCTCCAACCAACAGGAGAACACTTGTGAAACACAGAGTCATTGGAATTGAAATAAGCCCAGAAAGTGCGGAAGAACGCAGCGTTAAGCCAACCGGGCCGGGCAAGCGGATGAGCGGGCAACCCATCCCAGTGAAGGTGACTGCCGAGGCCGAGGGAGTGTTGGTCATCGAAACGCGCGAAGGTGCCGAAGAGACTTATCGTCTGTGCCCGAACCGCACCATGTATCTGCACGTCAGCCAGCTCCACCTGTCCAATGACGTGAATCCATTCCACTTCGGTGACGACGACCCCGGTTTGGCACTGGAGACATCACTGTTCGTGCGCGGCACGGCCACACTGGAGGACAGCTCGATTTCAGTGATGGGTGACCCCGGCAACAAGGCGCGCACGCTGGCCATCGACTTCTATGCGCTGGACGACGATGTGTGGCGCAAGCATAAAGAGTTCGCGCGGATTCTGGGCAAGGCGCCGCACTACACGGTGGAGATTCCGGAGACGGCCTACGGCAATATCACCCTGCTCAACTTCGAGCAGACGCAGACAGATTCGTCACCCGAGGCGGCGCCTTAGCGCTATGCATCCCACGCACCGATTCCTGGGCCTGCTACGGAATAGCGGGGCCGGTGCACTGCGGGTTCCATCAATACGCTTCGAGATGTGGATTGAAGCCGATGTTGACCACAAAGCGGCATGCCTCGACCAGCTCCGTGAAAGCGATGCGATATTTCGTCTTGGCTGGGGTCTGGGAAAGGATCACCTTTTAGACGGTGTGTGCCTCGCCCAATGTCACGGCTGCAATCCGTCAGCGCACGCGCATTCCTGCGGGCCTCAGACGAATATGTCGATATCCGACAGAACTGCCTTGATTTTTTGGCTCATATTGCCAACTTTTTGGCATTCAACACTCGGGCGCCCCCGGAGTAACTGAACAATGAGCCGAGGGGCGTGACAGAATGTATCTTGTCCGATGCGCTTTGTTGAGCTTCTCCTTCAATAGTTAGAAAAGAGAGAAGCAAGACATGATGATTCGTGCACTGTTGGCCATCGTGACGGCCTTCGTTGGCCAACATGGCTGTCGTCGATCAACGTCAGATGTGTCGATATTTTTTTAGATATGGATTGGTAACGGTGGCGCAGAAATTACTGCCCCTATTTCTAATAAACATGGAGCGTATATGCGCGGATTTCTCTCGGCACTGGTACTTGGCATTTCAATGTTCACGGGTGGAGCGCAAGCCGCACTTGTGGTCGGAAACACGTACCAGGATTCGAACCACCTCAGTTGGACCTATGTCGGCGATTACAACGTCGGGGCAGGACCCGCTTGGGAAACGGACCCTGCAGACTACAGCGCCTTGCAAGCCGCGGCAATCGTCTTCGGAACTGCCGCAGCCGGATACGAGTATGCGATTTCAACGCTTGACACCATCGTCAATCACCTCGCCTGGTACGACGGGTATGGAAATGGCTCCCATTTGCCCTTGACCAACTCCTATGGCGGCGGTGTCGCATTGGCCGAAGGTTTTTTTAGCGATGTGGGGGCTCGCGGCTACAACACGTGGGGCGATTTTTCCGCTTATGTTGGCTCAGACCGGGCCGAGGTGGGGGGTGGTGCCTTTAACCATGTCTTCATCACAGCCGCAGCAAACCATGTGCCCGAGCCGGGCTCGCTTGCATTGCTTGGATTGGGTCTCGTCGCAATTGCTGTCATGCGCAGGCGAAAGGTGTAATTGAGCTTCGCGGGTAACATCAAACGGGCATGCTTGGCATGACTATCGGAGGTGTTCTGATGCAGCAGTTAAACCTGAGCAAGGCTTTTACTCTGATAGAGCCAGGGCCGGTGGTCCTCGTGACGACCCGCGATGGAAAAAAAGACAACATCATGACCATCTCCTGGACCATGGTGATGGATTTCACTCCGGTATTTGCCATCACCACGGGTGAATGGAATCACTCCTTCGCGGCGTTGCGGAAAAATCGGGAATGTGTCATTGCAATTCCCACCGTCGACCTGCTGGATAAGGTGGTCGGCATAGGGACGTGCTCTGGGGCAGATACAGACAAGTTTTCCAAGTTCAAACTCACACCCGTGCAGGCCAAACTCGTCAGGCCGCCTTTGATTCAGGAGTGCCTCGCCAACATGGAGTGCAAGGTCATCGACATCGTTAAAAAGCACAATATTGTTGTGTTGGAGGCGGTTGCCGCATACATCGACACCACACGCAAGGAGAAGCGCACGGTTCACGCTGTTGGTGACGGAACGTTTATTGTCGACGGGCGCAGGATTGACCGGAAGAAGATGATGGCCTCCAAACTCCCTTGGGGCATTTAGAGCGCTCATTGTCCAGCCCATCGGCTCAAGTCGACCAGCAAAGCCCGCTTTGGGCGCAAACCCAACCCCCACTCCTGGCCTATCTATCCCCCGGATCTCTTGCTCGCCGGGAACTGCGGCGGCACGCGGGGCGTCAGGCCGAACAGGCTCTGCGCGTTGCTGCCAACGCCGTGCAGCAGCACGGCGGCCACGGCTCAATCGTTCTGGCACTTGCCGGATGCTCTCAAAAGGAGAGCAACAAGTATAGACCCATCATTGGCTCCACGGTGTTTTGTTCAAGATTTAATTCCGTGAACGGCGAATGGTGCGAATGAATCCATCGCCAGCACGCAGCGGCTTGCCTTGTCGCCGCCGCCGGATCAAACTCGCACCGGGATCCGCAGCAGCATCATCCCACCCCATCCTGCGCCAACGGGATTTGGAGAAGCTCATGCAAGCCGAATCTTTCGATGCTATCGTCATCGGTGCCGGGCAGGCGGGAGTCGCTGGCGCCTTGCGTCTTCATCAACGTGGGCGGGCGGGCCGCCGGGCCAGATCTGGCCGGCGTCAATGATGTCCCGCATCTGGACAATGCGTCCTTCATGGAGTTGACCGAGGTGCCAGATCATATGGTCATCGTCGGCGGCAGCTCCATCGGTATTGAATTTGCGCAAATGATGCGGCGCTTTGACGCCTAAGCCGCTGGGCGCGGCCTGTGCCGAGCCCAGCGGCTTAGGCGTCAAAGCGCGCAGCTTCGGAAGCCCGCAAAGATGTCATTGCGATCCGGCGTGAAGAAATTGCGGTAGCGCGGGTGTTTCATGCGCGCATGGGTGGCGAACGATGCGCCGCGCAACACCTTGTGGGTGCCAAACCAGGGCGCCGAATAGTCGCGGTACGGATGGGGCTGAAAACCCGGGTAGGGTTTGAACGGCGAGGACGTCCACTCCCACACCTGGCCCCAGTCCAGCAAACCCGTGGACAGGACGGCATGCTCCCACTCCCACTCGGTGGGCAGGCGCCGGCCCGCCCACCGGCACCACGCTTGCGCCTCATGCCAGCTGAGATTCGAGGCCGGCAGGTCGGACTTAAGCGAGCGCATCTCGCCAAACGCGCTGCGCATCCAGCGCCCGTTCTGCGTTTGAACATACCGCGGGCAGCTCTGCTGGTGCTGTATGCGCCAGGCCCATCCCGCGTCGGACCAGTACCGTTGCTGGTCATAGCCTGTGTCTTCGACAAAAGCCATGAACTGCGCGTTGGTGACGGGGGAGCGGTCAATTTCAAACGCACCCAGCGAGACCTCATGGGCTGCCAGCTCATTGTCGAAGGCAAAACCTGCGCCTGTCCATCCAGTCTCATGGATGCCGGCGGGCACGGCGATCACGCCTGTAGCGCCCGGCATCGCTTCGGCAACGCCATCCATCGCAAAACCGAGGCTCTGCGCCATGTACACCGCAGCCTCGTTGTGCATGTCTTCATGAAACAGCGCCAGGCGAAAGAAGTACAACGCCTCGTCGGTATCGGCCGTGTGGGCCAGCAACGCGAGCGTGGCGGCGAGTGTCTTGTCGAGGTAGTCCAGGGACACCTGCACCGCCGGCAAAGGCAGCGACCAGCGGGACGCATGGGGCACGTTGCTGGAGTCGTAGAGCCGGTCGGCATCGTGGAGCACGGACGACGCGCGTTCCGCTGCGGGGTCGCATGCCGTACCGCGCCCGCGTTGCGGGTTGCGCGCCAGCCACCACTCCTGAAACCAGCCGATGTGGCCCAACTCCCACAGCGGCGGATTGAGCTCGCAGCGGTAAGGTACGCGTGGATTGGCCTCTCCCAGCGCGCGCCGAGACGTCTGAAAGTGCTGCAAGGTGTGGGCGCGGGCGTCCGCGAGTGCGCCAGCCAGCGCCGTGCGATCGGCACGCCGGGCCTGCGTCGCGATGGTGAAACCGTGGTCGTTCAAGGATAGGGGTCCGTTGAGGCTATAAACGAGCCATGCGCAAGCCATCGATTTGCATCATCAGCCCGGCTCTGGCATCGGCCAACAACGGCAACTGGCAAACGGCGCGGCGCTGGTCACGCATGCTGGCCGGTCATTATCGTACGGAAATCCTGCAGGCATGGCAGGGCGAGCCCTTTGACGTGATGCTGGCCCTGCACGCCCGCCGCTCGGCGGACTCGGTGGCGCGCTGGCACGCAAGGCACCCGCACAAGCCGCTGGCCGTGGTGCTGACCGGGACCGATTTGTACCGCGATATCCAGGCCGATGCCCAGGCCCAGCGCTCCATCGCGCTGGCCCATCGGCTGGTGGTGTTGCAGGAGCTGGGCGCGCGCAGCCTGCCGCCGCCGCTGCGCGACAAGTGCAGCGTCATCTTCCAGTCGGCGACGCACCGGCAGCCGCTGGACAAACCGATCGGCCACTTGCGCGCCCTGATGGTCGGGCACCTGCGTGAGGAAAAGGCGCCGGCCACGTACTTTGCTGCCGTGCGGCGCCTGGCCGGCAGGCCAGACATTCTGCTCGACCACATTGGTGCACCGCTGGACCCCGTCCTTGGAACATTGGCGAGCCAGCTGCAACGCGAGTGTCCCAACTACCGCTGGCTCGGCGCCATGGGCCATGAGGCGACGCGCCGGCGCATCCAGCGCGCCCATGTGCTGGTGCATCCAAGCCGCATCGAAGGCGGGGCGCATGTGATCATGGAGGCGGTGATGAGCGGCACCCCGGTGCTGGCCTCGCGCATTGACGGCAATGTGGGCATGCTCGGGGCCGATTACGCGGGCTATTTCGACTGCGGGGACGCCTCGCAGCTCGCGCAGCGGCTGCTCGCCTGCCGCGAAGGGCAATTGGCACCCGATGCCCTGTTGGGCCGCTTGCAGGCACAATCTTCCCTGCGCTCGCACCTGTTCGAGCCCGCGGCCGAAAAAGCGGCCCTGATGCGCCTGATAAACGATTTCCCGGAGATCCGATGAACACCACCACACCACTTTCATTTCCAGTGCCAACGCAACCTCGCCTGACCTCGCTGTCGCACGGCGGCGGCTGCGGCTGCAAGATTGCACCCGGTGTGCTGTCCGACATCCTCAAGGGCACCAGCGCCATGCCGCTGCCGCCGGAGCTGATGGTGGGCATCGAGACCGCCGACGACGCCGCCGTCTACCGGCTCAACGACGAGCAGGCGCTGATCGCCACCACCGACTTTTTCATGCCCATCGTGGACGACCCCTTCGACTTTGGCCGCATTGCCGCGACCAAC
Source organism: Rhodoferax sediminis (assembly GCF_006970865.1). NCBI lineage: Bacteria > Pseudomonadati > Pseudomonadota > Betaproteobacteria > Burkholderiales > Comamonadaceae > Rhodoferax > Rhodoferax sediminis. The sequence goes on along the minus strand of NZ_CP035503.1, from coordinate 1,479,042 downwards.
GCCATCTCCGACGTCTATGCCATGGGCGGCCGGCCCATCATGGCGCTGGCGCTGGTGGGCATGCCCATCAATGTGCTGTCCACCGAAACCATCGGCCGCATTCTGGAGGGTGGCCAGTCGGTCTGCCGTGCGGCCGGCATTCCGATTGCCGGCGGCCACACCATCGACTCGGTGGAGCCGATCTACGGCCTGGTCGCGCTGGGCCTGGTGCATCCGAAGCGCGTCAAGCGCAATGCCGATGCTAGAGAGGGCGATCGCCTGATCCTGGGCAAGCCGCTGGGCGTGGGCGTGCTGTCGGCCGCGCTCAAGAAGGACCGGCTCGATGCGGCCGGCTATGCCCGGATGATCGCCTGCACCACCCAGCTCAACACACCGGGGCCGGAACTGGCCGCGCTGGACGGCGTGCACGCGCTGACCGACGTGACCGGCTTCGGCCTGGCCGGCCACGTGCTGGAGATGGCGCGCGGCGCCGGTTGCCGGATAGGCATCGACTGGGCCCGCGTGCCCTTGCTCGGGGGCGTGCGCGAACTGGCGGAAGATGGCGTTGTCACCGGCGCGTCGGCCCGCAACTGGGCGGCCTACGGCGCGGAGGTCCGGTTGCCTGCTGGCTTTACGGCGACCGATCAGGCCCTGCTGAGTGATCCACAGACCAGTGGCGGACTGCTGGTGTCCTGTGCGCCACAGGCCGTGTCCCAGGTGCTGGCGGTGTTCAGGCGGCATGGGTTCGAGGCCGCCGCCGAGATCGGGGAAGTCCTGCCCGCAGCGGACGCGGCGCAGGCGCGGCTGCTGCTGCGCTGAATCAACAGGGCTTGTAGCGCGGCACCGACAGCCATGGCTGCATCGTTTCGGCAATTGCAGGTTGCTCCAAAAATGAGAGCGAAATGCATAGACTCATCAATGACTTCAGAGTGTTTTTCTTAACATCTCCTCAATGGGCAGCGGGCAATGCAAATCCTATCTATTGGCTGATTGTCACAGTGATTCGTTGATCTCACTCGAACAGGCGCCCGTAGCCAGGCGAGGCCGGGTTCTGCCCCGCCAGCTTCATAACGTCCCAAAACCCCGCCGGTGAGCTCGATGTGGCCGGCAGCCCCAGCCTGGCCTCCAGCGGTCCGATGACGTCCAGCGTCAACAGTCCCCCGCAGGAGATGAAGACGCCGTCGGCCGAGGGGTCCTGCCGGTAGACCGATTCCGACAGGTCGAGCAGGGTTTGCGGCGTCACCGCGTGCACCTCTTTCACGCCGGTCAGCGACAGGCCCTGGATCGCCGTGACCTCGAAGCCGGCATGGGTCAGGTAGTCCACCAGACGATCGTTCAACTCGTCGATGTAGGAAGTCGCCACTGCCACCCGGTGAATCGAGAGCGCGTGCAGCGCCGCAACGATAGCGTGGCTCATCGTGGTGCAGGGCAGGCCCGTGGTCTCCTGCATCGCGGCGCGCAAATCCTCGGTGAACGCGGCTCCGCGGTAAAAGCTGATGGACGTGCCCATCAACGAGATCGCTTGAGCACCGGCATCGCGCAGTTCGCGCGCCCGGTCGAGCACGGTGTCGATGACAGGGTTGAAGCCGGCTGGCGAGACGGCGCCGATGCCGAGGCCACGCGCCAGAAAACGCACACGCGAGCCATACAGCAGCGCCGCATCGGGCGGTACCTCACCGGCGGGGGGAACGATCAGACCGATCACCGGGAGTGGAGATGTATTCATGGACATGACTCCTTTTTGCACTTGGCCAGTCTTATTGCGCCGCGATTTTCTGATCCCTGATGATGCCGCCCCACGTCGCCGATTCACGGCGCAGGTCGGCAGCCAGCGGGCCGGCCGCCATGTACGCTGGCACGGCACCTTGCACGGCAGCAGCTTTGACCAGTTCGGGGCTGGCCAGCACGGTGCGCACGGCTTCGCTCAGCCGCTCGATCACCGGCGCGGGCGTACCGGCCGGCGCCAGCAGGAATACGCGCGGCGCCACATTGAAGCCGGGCAGAACCTCCGACAGCGACGGGATGTCCTCGGCTCCGGCGAGTTTCACCGGACTCATCAGCGCCAGTGCGTGCAGCGTTCCGGCCTTGGCGTGGGCGAGGCCAGCCGTGACGCTAACCACTCCTATGGGGACTTGGCCACTCATGACGTCGGGCACGATCTGGGCCGCGCCGCGGTAGGGAACGTGCACGACAAAGGCACCGATTTCGCCCTTGAACATTTCGAAGCCAAGATGCTGGACGGTTCCGACGCCCGAAGTGGCGAACGAATATTTTCCGGGGTTGGCCTTGAGCAGCGCCACAAACTGCCTGGGTGTTTTGGCGGGGAAATCGTTGCCGGTCACGATCATGAGCGGCATGTTGAACAGGGACGCCACCGGTGCGAAGCTCTTGAGTGGATCGAACGTCATGTGCGAATGCAGGTACGGGTCGATCAGCAGCCCGCTCTCACCCAGCAGCAAGGTGTAGCCGTCGGGCGCGGCCTTGGCCACGACATCACCGGCAATCATGCCGGATGCACCCGCGCGATTTTCAACCACCACCTGCTGGCCCAGCAGGGCCGACAGGCGCGGCGCCAGCAAGCGCGCTGTTGTGTCCACGCCGCCGCCGGCTGAATAACCCACGAGCAGCCGGATCGGTTTGGTTGGGTAGGACTGGGCCTGCGCGCCGGCGCAGGCCAGGCCCAGCAAAGCGGCCAGCAGCAGGCTGCGGCGGCGAATCGCGTTGTACGTCAATTTCACTCCATGTCTCCGGTTGGTTTAATTCTTGGAACTCGATGCCGGCAGGCGCTCTCGCGCGTCAGGCCTTGCCCACACCACGCGAGAGCGGCCGCCTGGCGAGTTCCGCAATACGCTCACGGTTCGGCGTGAAGCCCAGGCCCGGCAGCTCGGGCAGGCTCAGAACACCGTTCTGCGGCTCGGGCAGCCCGTCATACACCAGCTTGCAGCATTCGACCGCAACCGAGTGGTATTCCACCAGCGAGCCGTTGGCCAACCCCGCGTGCAGATGCATGTTGTGGTGCGGCCAGGCTCCGCCGTTGGCGAACTGGGTGTTGAAGGCGGCCGCCATGCCGGCGATGCGTGCGCACTGCGTGAAGCCGCCGCTGATGCAGGCATTCGGTTGCACCACATCCACCGCCTGCGCTACCAGCAGGTCCCGGAAGCGGCTGGCGAGGCCCTCGTTCTGGCCTGCCGCCAGCGGGATCGAGGTCTTGGCGCGCAGCCGGGCCAGATTCGGGATATCGTTTTGCGCGACGGGCTCTTCAAAGAAGGTGATGCCGCAGGGTTCGATACGCTGCGCCAGCGAGAGCGCGTGGAAATAGTCGAGGCTGCAGTTGGCGTCGATGAAGATCTGCACCTCCGGACCGACGGCTTCGCGCACAGCCCGGATGCGCTGCACGTCCTCGGCGATCACGTCGGCCAGCGGCCGGGGCTCGTCGCGCCGCTGCAGGCCGTGGTGGCCCACCGTCATCTTCAGGCGCTTGAAGCCGCGCTCCACCCAGCTTTGGGCGGCGGCGGCGAGTTCGTCGCGTTCAAAAAATGCAAAGCCGAACGTCGCATAGACCGGCACCTGCGAACGCGCGCCTCCCAGCAGGCGCCAGCAGGGCTCGCCCAGGGCCTTGCCCTTGAGGTCCCACAGCGCGAGATCGATCGCCGCCATCGCGTGGCTGGCGTAGCCGGACTGCCCGCGCGGCGTCAGCAGCCAGTAAAGCCTGTCCCAGATCTGCTCGTGCCGCAGCGGGTCCGCGCCGAGCAGCGCGTGCGCCGCAATGTCGTTGACAATGGTGCCGATCGCCTCCTCTTCGGTGATCGCGGTCATGCCAGTGCCGGTCAGGCCGGTATCGGTTTCGATATCCACCAGGCACAGCGACAGCGAGGTGGTCTTGGTCCGGCCCGAGATGCTGACCGAGACCGGCAGATTCAGGGGCGTTGCGTGGACGCGGGTAATTTTCATGGTGCTTGTCAGGGCCCGTGCCGGGCGTTGTCACTGGAGTTGCGAGTGTAGGAAGCAGGCCCGCTCCCGGCAACAACGCAGACTGAAAGCTGCTTTCGTTCCACGCGAAGGCTCGCTGTGGAAAAAGGCACCGATGGAATCAGCGCGGGGGCGTCTGCAACAACGCCTGGATCAGCGAATGCGCCGCCGCCGACGGCTTGACGCCTTCGCGAGTGACGAGGCGATGCGTGCGCACGGCCCATGGATCACTCAATGCCACCGCCGCAATGGGCAGATGGGCCAACTGGGGCGCCACCGCCTGCAGCGGCAGCACACCCAGGCCCAGCCCGCCCGACACCATACGGCAGACCGCGTCGAAACTGCGCATTTGCATCCGAATCTTGATGGTCTGGCCGATCTGGGCTGCGGCCGACATCAGCCGGCTCGAGATCGCGTTACCGTCCATCAGGCAAATGAAGTCTTCGTCCAGCAACTCATGCAGCGCGGCCTGCTGCATTTGGGCCAGTCGATGCGCACGCGGAACGATCAGCACCAACTGATCGGAGAACATGTCTCGAAACTGCAGGCCCTGCAGCGGGTGGGCGATGTCTACGATCCCCAGATCGGCACGCCCGTCCAGCAAGGCCAGCGGAATCTCGGGGCTGCTGCGCTCTTCCAGATCGATCCGGATCAGCGGATGGCGGCGCATGAAGCACGCCAGCCGCTCGGGCAGGATTTCGAGGATCGAAGAAGCATTGGCGAGCACTCGGATATGGCCCTGCAGCCCCAGGCTGTAGTCGCGCAGGTCCACGGTCAAGCGGTCGGCACCGGCCAGCAGTTCGCGGCCGCGCTGGACCAGCATGTGCCCGGTGGGCGTGACCGTCACACCGCGCGACGAACGCTCGAAGATGCGTGTGCCCAGCGTGGCTTCCAGCGCAGAAATCCGCGCACTGGCCGCGCCCAGCGCCAGATTCACCCGGTGGCTGCCAGCGCTGATGGAGCCGCCATCGGCAACGGCGACGATGACGCGCAATGTGAGCAGATCGATGGGTTCGTTCATGACAAGTGGGAGCGGGCCGCCAGCCCACAAGGCCGCGAAGGCGTTGATTCCGGTGATCCGATTCTACGAACAGGCGTACCCGTCGCAGCTTGAGGCCGTTGCGTGGCCGCACACGTTGCCGGCACTGCGAGCAGGATTAGGATATGGGAGCCGGCTTCGCGAAAGGAACCATCGTATGAGCAAACCATGGAGATACGGCTTCATGTGTGCCGCGGCGCTGCTGCTCACGTCGGCCGCAAATATCGCCCAGGCAGCCATGGACTCGTCCTCGACCGCATGCAAGGACGCGTGGGCGACCTACAACGATTTCAAGTCGCGCACAGCGATGGAGCCGTCCCAGTACCCGCTCACGATCCAGGGCGCAGCGGTGCGGGCGGCGTGCGGCAGGAATGCACTGCCGGCGCCCCCCAACGCCGACCGGCCGCCGCGTCACCACATTCGCCGGCATCATGTGCCGCTGCGATCGTCCGCCGCATCGGTTGCGCCAGCGCTCCATTCCGGGTCCGGGGCCCGCGAAAACTGACCTGCACCGCAAGGCCGGCAGGTCGCAGGCGATCAGGGTCTGACGACCGTCCCTGTGGCCGCCCCCGCAACACCCTGCACGAGTTCGATGCGCCGGCGCAACCGCTCGGCCTCGGGCCGGTCACCGCCCTGCTCCGCACGCTCGGCCTGCACCAGCAGCCAGGCCAGCAAGGGCCGCCGCCAGCCTTGGGCGGAGGCCGTATCCACCGCGAGCACCATCAGCGCCGGACTGGCCCGCCCGCTCTCGAACAGCACACCGGCGGCCACTAGCTTCGACAGCGGATCAGTGATGCTGCTGACCGCGGCCGCATCGGGGTGGGCCGCAGCCGCGGCGCGCTGCTGCGCGGGCAGCAAGGCCACGTCTTGCGGCTGCACGCGCGCGGCCAGGTAGTCGGCGTAGGCGCGCTCGGCCGCAGGTGCATCCTGGCGCAGTTTTTCGAAGCCGGCACAGGGCTCGAACACCAGGCTGGCGACCCGGCTGGCGCAGCGCAGCAGCTCGGCTCGGGCCATCAGGTCGGGGCGGCCCGTGCGCGCAATCTCGCTGCGCGCGTTCGCAAATTCCAGGGCCTCGACGCGCGTGTCGCCCGACAGGTAGGCCGCGATGGAGCGCTGCATCGAATCCTGCGCGTTCATTTGCCAATCGGGCGCCTTGGGGCCGCTGGCGCACGCGCCCAGCAGCAGCGCGACGACCGCCATCAGCGCCCGGCCACCTGCCAGTGCGGACCTCTTCATGGCAGCTTCAACTCCGTGTCGCGCGCAAACGGCCACTTGCGGTTGATCTCGTTGACCAGACCCTCCACCTTGCGCAGGTTGGTTTCGACCTCGGCACGCAGGGCGCCGAGGTCGGTCGTGGCATCGCGTGCATTGGCGCCGACGGCCTGCGCCTCCACCAGCACGGCGTCCACTTTCTTCAGGCTGGTGCGCGCCTCGCCCAGCAGGGCATTGAGCTGCACGATGGTGGCACGCGTTTCGGGCATCACGCCCTTGTCGCCAAACACCTGGGTGTCGGTCTTCGCCGCCAGGCCGTCCAGCCGGGCCAGCAGCGCGTTGGTGCGATCCAGCGTGGACAGCAGTTTCTGGGTATTCGCGTCGTTGCCCAGCAGCACGCCCAGCGCTCCGTTGGGGCCGTTGAGTTTCCCGGTCAGGGTCTGCACGCTGGCCAGGCTGGCGCCGAGCGGCGCGTCCTTCGCGGTCAGGGCGCCCAGGTTGTCGAGCAATTCTTTCGCCGACGCCACCAGGCGTGGAATTTCCGCGTTGGTGTCGCCGCGCAGCACCGTGCGCTCTGCGCCATCGGGCAGCGGCGGGTCGGTCAACATGCCGCTGTAGGCGCGAATGTTGGTGCCGCCCACCAGGTTACGCACCAGCGTGAACACACTGGATTGGCGCAGCCAGTGGGCATCCGTGCGCGGCACGTCGATGAGGATGCGGGCATTGCCGTCGGCGGCCAGCTCGATGCGGCGCACGCGCCCGATCGGAAAGCCCGAGAACGTGAGGTCCATGCCCACCGCCACGCCCTCGGAATCATCGGCGATCAGCACCAGCCGCTGCGTCGGCTCGAACGCGCCGCGCGCATACAGCACATACGCCGCCGAGCCGCACACCAGCAGCAGCATGAGCAGCAGCAGCAGCGCCGCCTTGAGTTCGAGGTGCGCGACCTGGGGCGGCGGCGGGACAGCGGGCTGCGGTGGTTGGGGCTCTGACGGGTCGCTCATGGGTCGGTTGGGAATCAGTGGAGGTCAATAGTAGTTGCCCACGAGCGACGCCACTTCGACCAGCAGGATCACCGCGAACATGCGCACCAGCCCCCGCAGCTCGGCGCTCGCGCGTGAGCTGCTGTCAGCCTTGTCATACAGGCCCGAGGCCATGGGAATCAGGGAAACGGCCAGGCTGAAAAACAGCGTTTTCAGCACAAAAATCAGCGCCACGGCGGGGCTGAACACCTGGCCGAACAGGCGCGTGTAGCCCGGCAGCCCCGACGCGACAAAACCATACACCGCCAGATACGCCAGCGCCAGCGCCACCACGCAGCTCAGCGCCGCCAGCGTCACGGTCGAGAACATCCCCGCCAACACACGCGGCAGCACCTCGCGGCACAGCGGGTCAACGCCGCCCTGGCGCAGCGCCTCCAGCTCGCCACGGCGGCGCATCTGCGAGAGTTCGGCGCCGCTCGGCAGGGTGCAGCGCAGCGCCACGAAGAGCGCCGCCGTGAGCGGAATCAGTTCCAGCACCAGCACGCGGATCACCAACTGCAACGCATACTGCGATAAACCATAGCTCAGGGCCGTGACCACCACGATGCGCGTCAGCACCAGGCTGACCAGCGCGCACAGCACCGTGAAGCCGCCGAGAATGGGCGCCGTATCGATGTAGATGCGGCGGGCCAGCACGAGACGATTCTCGCCGCTGTAGCTCGACGGCGACAGCGCCAACACCAGCAGCAGCGCGCCAAAGTGCACGATGTGCCACCAGCCGGCCAGCCAGCGCAGCACGGCACGGCCCATGTCTTGCACTGCCCTTTGCCATGAAACGACGGAAACCATGCGGACATGATAGTGTGTCCGCCCCGGCCAGAACCCAAACCCCTGACACCGCCGCGCCGGCCCGCCATCAATGGGTGGATGTATCAAATGGCGATGACCAGCCCCGGATCGAACGAGGCGTTTTCCGTCACCCCGTCACGCGCATAGCCGCGCGGATTGCAGAGCACGCGGGTGTTGCCCACCGCGTAGTCGTAGCTGTCGTGCAGGTGGCCGTGGATCCACAGCGGCGGATTCCAGCGGCGCAGCTGCGGCTCAATGTCGGAGACGAAGCAGGCGTTCAGGGGCGAGCCTTCGTATTTGGGATTGATGCTGCCGATGGATGGCGCATGGTGCGAGACCACCACCGTGGTTCCATCGAACGGCTCGGCAAACTTCTTGTCCAGCCACGCCACCGATTCATCAAAGACCTGGCGTGACAGCTCGGGCGTGAACAGTGCGGCGCCATCGTCGTCGAGCCGGACCCGGCTGAAATCGCGGATCATCTGGCTCGCCATCGCCATGGACGCGGCACGCTCGGCCTCGGTGGCCTGCAAGCGAAAATCCGTCCACAGGGTGCAGCCCAGAAAGCGCACGCCGCCCAGGCGCAGTTCGTCGCGCTCGAGCACGTGCACCTGGCTGCCACGCGCAAGCTCACGCAGGGTTGAGAGCGTGCCAGACAGACTGCCGCCGTAGTACTCGTGGTTGCCGGGAACATAGATCACCGGGACGGTGAACTGTTTGGCCCACGCCATGGCCTGCTGCGGCCGGGCCACGTCGCCCGCCAGAATCACCACATCGCATGCAACCTGGGGCACGGGCATGCCGGCCACGGTCAGGTGCAGATCAGAAAGAATTGCAAGTCGCATGATTGCCTCGGGTCAACATTCGGTAACCCATGTTACCGGTGTGCGCCGGCATTCGGGCTCGGACCGTCATTTAGCACCGCCAGCAGTGTTGCATTGAAGGCTTTCGGCCGCTCAAACTGCACCCAATGCCCCGCATCCTCGATCAGTTGCAGACCCTGGACGCTGCGCACGGGGCGCAGGGCTTCGGCCAATGCGTCGAGTCGGCCTTTGTAGAGCGCGTCTTCGCGGCCATAGATGGCATACACCGGGCACTGCACCTGGGGCAAGGTGCGCGCCAGCACGTCGGTGTAGGCCAGGCCGCGCCCCTTCATGCGGTCGCGCATCACGTTCGCGACATGCAACCGCAGCGCCAGTTCGGTGAGGGACTCGGGGTGATGCAACATCAGGGCCGCCAGGTTCTGGCGATGAACCGCGTCGCGCTGATCCGCATCGGCCAGATGGCGCCACGGCATCAACGGAACGGTCCTGCGGGACGCCACACCGAGGCCCGGCGCGCCGACGACAACCAGACGTGCCACACGTGCAGGACAGCGGACCGCCAGAAAGCCGGCGACCATGCCGCCGAAGGAAAACCCGACCAGGTCGCAGCGCTGCTCGCCCAGCAGGATTTTCAAACCAGCCTCGAGGGGCTCCGGCAGCACGTCGGCGTCCGTACCCTTGGCGGGCGGGGCCGAATCGCCAAAGCCCGGCAGGTCCGGCACCAGCACGCGGCGCCCGCTGGCGGCCAGCGCAAGGATGTTGCGCAGCCAGTGCGTCCAGCTGCCGCTGCCGCCGTGCAACAGCACGACGGGGTTGTGCCCCGGCTCGCTCTGGCCCCACACATGCCAGACCAGCGTGCCCGCGCCGCACGGCGTTTCCAGGCGGGTCGCCGTGTCCAGCAGCGGGCGGACTTCATCGGGAAGAGCATCGGAATGTGGCGTCGTCATGACCCGTTTATATCAAGCGGGCGGAACGGAATCGAGCGACGATTTTCGCTTACTACGTATTTGATAGCGGATGGTGCAGGCCACTAAAGGGCTACGGGCACAAAACACATAAATTCACTCGTCCACCTTGCCGCGCAGCGCCTTGATGTTGGCGCGCTGGCTCTTGCCCTCCAGGCGCCTCTGCTTCGAGCCGTAAGTGGGCTTGGTCGCGCGCCGCACCCGCGGCGGCAGCGCCACGCTGTTGACCAGTTCGGTCAGGCGCGCCAGCGCGTCGGCGCGGTTCATATCCTGGCTGCGGTGCTGCTGCGCCTTGAGCACCAGCACGCCCTCCTGCGTGATGCGGGTGTCGCGCAGCGCGAGCAGCCGGGCCTTGACATCCTCGGGCAGCGATGACGCGGTGATGTCGAAGCGCAGGTGCACGGCGCTCGACACCTTGTTGACGTTCTGCCCGCCCGCGCCCTGGGCGCGGATGGCCGTGATTTCGATCTCCGCCGGGTTGATCTCAATCACGATGAGCCACTTAATTCAAAGTCCCGCCAAACCCGCCAGACCAGAAATGGCCAGCGCATACCCTTGCACCCCGAACCCGGCCATCACGGCCTTGGCCGCCGGCGAGATGTAGGAGTGATGGCGAAACGCCTCGCGCGCATGCACGTTGGAGATGTGCAGCTCGATCAGCGTGACGCCCGCTCCCTTGATGGCGTCGTGCAGTGCAACGCTGGTGTGGGTGTAGGCGCCGGCGTTCAGCACCACGCCGGCCAGCGTGCCCGCGGCCTGTGCGCGGCCGGCCTCGTGAATCCAGTCGATCAGCTCGCCTTCATGATTGCTCTGGCGAAAGTCGAGCGCCAGGTTGTGGCTGGCGCAGGCCTGCACACACAGCGCCTTCACGTCGGCCAGCGTTTGCGAGCCGTATACGGCTGGCTCACGCGTGCCGAGCAGGTTGAGATTGGGGCCGTTGAGGACGAGAGCAGTTTTCATGGAGCTCCAGAATCAGGAAAAAGATTGGATGGACGCGGTTTGACCTTACAGATGCCCCAGCACCGGATGCGGCTCGTACGCCGCTTCCAGCCGCTGGATCTCGGCCTCGGTCAACGCCACGTCGGTCGCCGCCAGCGCCTGGTCGATTTGCCAGGGTTTGCTGGCGCCCACGATCGGCGCGGTCACGCCCTTGTGCATCAGCCAGGCATAGGCCAGCGTGGCGTTGCTGATGCCTTTCTTGGCAGCCAGCTTGCCCAAGGCTTCGACCACCTTGAAGTCGCTCTTGCGGTAGTAGTACTTCTGCGCAATGTCGTCGGTCCTGGCGCGGCTGGTCTCGCCCTGCGCCTTGTCGTCGGCCTTGCGGTTGCCCGCGAGAAAACCGCGCGCCAGCGGACTCCACGGGATCAGCGCCACGCCCTGGTCGCGGCATAGCGGAATCATCTCGCGCTCTTCCTCGCGGTAGGCCAGGTTGTAGTGGTTTTGCATGCTCACAAAACGCGTCCAGCCATGCTCCCTGGCGACCTGCTGCGCCTTGGCGAACTGCCAGGCCCACATGCTGCTGGCGCCGAGGTAACGCACCTTGCCGGCCTTCACCACGTCGTGCAGGGCCTCCATGGTTTCCTCGATCGGCGTGTTCGGGTCCAGCCGGTGGATCTGGTACAGGTCGATGTAGTCGCAGCCCAGGCGCTGCAGACTCGCGTCCACCGCGTGGAAGATGCGCTTGCGCCCCAGACCATCCATGTTGGGGCGCCGCGCGGGTTGGGCCGCCGTGCTGTTGCCGCCCTTGAAGGCCATCTCCACCGGGTAGTACAGCTTGGTCGCCAGCACCACCTCTTCGCGCTTGCACAGCATCTTGAGAAAGCGGCCGGTCAGCGCCTCGCTCTCGCCGGCCGAATACATGTCGGCGGTGTCGAAGAAGTTGATCCCGGCATCCACCGCGTGCTTGACCACGGGCAGCGCTGCCGCCTCGTCCAGCACCCAGGGCCGCCACTGCGGCGTGCCATAGGTCATCATGCCCAGGCAGATGCGCGATACCTTGAGGCCGGTGTTGCCGAAGCGGATGTATTGCATGTTGTCTTCCTGGTGTTGCTGAGGCACCGGCCCGTCACTGCGTCACCGGGAAGCAGCCGCGATTGGCGGCACCGGCACCCTGACATCGGCGCACTGGGCGCGATGCCGCAGCGCGTGCTCCATCACCACGAGTGCCAGCATGGCCTCGGCAATCGGCGTGGCGCGGATGCCCACGCAGGGGTCGTGGCGGCCCTTGGTCACAACCTCGGTGGCATTGCCCGCCAGGTCGATCGATTCGCGCGGCGAGATGATCGAGCTGGTCGGCTTGACGGCGATGCTCACTTCGAGGTCCTGGCCCGTGCTGATGCCACCCAGCGTGCCGCCCGAGTTGTTGGACTTGAAGCCCTGCGGCGACAGCGAATCGCCGTGCGTGGTGCCGCGCTGCGTGACGCTGTCCCAGCCGGCACCGATCTCGACCGCCTTGACGGCGTTGATGCCCATCATGGCCCAGGCGATGTCGGCGTCCATTTTGTCGAACAGCGGTTCGCCCAGGCCCACCGGCACGCCAGAGGCCGTCACGCGGATGCGTGCGCCGCACGAGTCGCCGGCCTTGCGCAGCGTCTCCAGATAGGTCTCGAGCTTTGAGACATCGGCCACGGGCGCGAAGAACGGGTTGTTCGGCACGTGCTCCCACGACTCGAACGGGATCACGACCTCGCCGATCTGCGTCATGCAGCCGCGAAACACACAGCCGTACTGCGCCGCCAGCCATTTTTTGGCGACCGCGCCGGCCGCCACCATCGGCGCCGTCAGGCGCGCCGAGGAACGGCCGCCGCCGCGCGGGTCACGGATGCCGTATTTGTGCCAGTAGGTGTAGTCGGCGTGACCGGGACGAAAGGTCTGCAGGATGTTGCCGTAGTCCTTGCTGCGCTGGTCGGTGTTCTTGATCATGAGGCAGATCGGCGTGCCGGTGGTCTTGCCCTCGTACACGCCCGAGAGGATTTCCACCGCATCGGGCTCGTTGCGCTGGGTCACGAACCTGGAGGTGCCGGGACGGCGCCGGTCCAGGTCGGGCTGGATGTCGGCCTCGCACAAAGCCATGCCCGGTGGGCAGCCGTCGATCACGCAGCCGATGGCCGGCCCGTGGGATTCACCAAAGTTGGTGACGGCGAAGAGTGTTCCGAAGGTGTTGCCGCTCATGCACCTGATTATCCCCGAGGCGGGGCGCGGAGGTCGAAACTGGCGAAGCATCTAACCCCACGGTCCCGTGACCATGGAGCCACGGGGTACCGCCGGGTCGTTCAGCCTTGCGTCTTTTTCGGGTGCGCCAGGAAAAACCGCAGCATCTCGGCGCTGGCGTCGCAGCCTCTCGGATCGGTGAAGCTGCCCTGCGTGCTGCCGCCCGACCAAGCGTGGCCGGCGCCGTGCAGCCGCCAGTGCTCGGCCGCCACGCTGCTGTCGCCTGCCAGGTACTCGCTGCGCGTGAAGCCCTGGCCCTGCGCCGAGCGGCCTTCGCTGACGCGCGGCGCGGCGCTGCCGGTGTTGTCCTGCGCCGCGCTCACCAGCGCCGCGCCGTTGCGCGGGTGCACCGTCGCATCGGCGTCGCCGTGGAACACGATGACCGGCGGCGCCGCGCCGGTACCTTGCGCTGCCGCCCTCCCGGTCGCCGGGCCGCCCTGCATGGCGGCCAGCGCCGACGGCAGATTGGAGGCGGCGCCCGCCGGCAGCCCGGAGTGCACGCCCACGGCGGCGAACAGTTCGGGGTAGCAGCGCCCGAGAATGTCGGCCATGGCGCCGCCGGCCGACAGCCCGGCGACGTAGACCCGCGCCGGGTCGATGTTCTCGCGCGCCATGATGGACTGCGTCAGCGCCGCCAGCAGCGCCGGCTCGCCCCGGCCGCGCTGCTGGTGCTGGGTCTTGAACCAGTTCCAGCAGCGCTGTGCGTTGCCGCGCTGGGTCTGCGCCGGGTACAGCACGACAAAACCCTGCTCGCGCGCCAGCGCGTTCATCCGCGTGCCGGCCGCGAAATCGGCGGGATTCTGCGTGCAGCCATGCAGCATCAGCACCAGCGGCCGCGGCGCCGCCGTGCGGCCGGCGGTGAGCGGCGGTACATAGAGCTTGTAGGCGACGCTGCGCCCGCCGTGGGTGAAGCTGCCATCGCTCCAGCGTTCGAGCGCGGGGTCGTGGACAGGCGTGGGCGCGGAGTCTGCGGCGGGCTCGACCGGGGACGTGCCGGCACCGGTGCGTTCGGCGTCGGCCCAGTTCCCGACGTTGGCCTTGCTCCAGGGGGATGCTTTCGCGGTCGCCTCGTCGATCACGCGCACCAGCCCGTCGAGCACGATCGAGTGGTTGTCGCGCGCCGTCGGGCGCAACTCATGCAGGCGCTCGTCGCCCGCCGGCGCAGCCGCCTCGTCGGCATTGCCGCGCAGGGCGCGCTGGATGGCCTGCGTTGCGGCCAGCAGCTGGCCGGATCGGGTCATCTGGGCGGCTTCGCTCATCAGGCGCTGGAAGTTCGGGTTCATGGTGTCCTTTCGTTGGGCAAACAGGGGAAGGGCCTCGGGAATACAGAGATCAGGGGCCGGAAAAACCGGCGGTGTCGGCGCCGCACTCAATGGATGCGATCGGCCAGCGCCGCCTTCACGTCGCTGCTGGCATGCAGCGCCCCCAGCACGGTGATGGAGCCGATCGTCTCGAGCGCCAACTCGGGCGTCACGTCGCCGGCAATGCTGGCCAGCCCGAGCACGCGCACGTCGAGCCGCTCGCCGGCGCGGCGCACCGCTTCGAGGTCGGCGGCGCTGAAGTGCTGCAGGCCGAGCACCAGCGTCTTGCGCGCCACTACCTGTTTGAGCGCCTCGCCGTGCACCGCCAGCTGGTTGCGGATGGCCGTGCGGATGAAGTCCGTGCGGTTGGAATAGAAGGACTCGCCCACCAGCAGGTCGATCTGCCCGAGGTCGACATAACCGAGGTTGATGGTGATCTTCTCGGAGTCCGCGACCTTGGCGCGCGGCAGCGGCGGCGGCAGTAAAGTGGATGTCTTTTGCATTTCGCCATCTTAACACCATCCATATGGATGGCATATGGATGTATTTTTCATCACCCTTCATTTGTTGGCGCGAAACGATCGTCCGCGCTCAAAGAAATTCGTCATGCGCCCGACCCTCCCCGGGGCGGGGCACCAATGGTGCCGGACCCTGGAATCGCCGCATGGCCGCTCGCGACAGAATCGTTCCCATGGTCGTGGCCTGCCCACTGTTCCTGCAGAACCTCGACACCTCGGTCATGGCGACGGCGCTGCCCAGCATCGCGCGCTCGCTGGATGTGCAGGTGCTCCACCTCAACCTCGCGATCACCTCGTACCTGCTGAGCCTGGCGGTGTTCCTGCCGCTGAGCGGCTGGTTCGCCGAGCGCTTTGGCGCGCGGCGCGTCTTCTGCGGCACCATGATGGTGCCGGTGGGGCGGCTGATCCTGCTGCGCAGCGTGCCGTCCGCGCGCCCTTCGACGCCGTGGGCTTCGTGCCGCTGGCCTCCGGCATGCTGACGGTCGCCACGGCGATCGGCTCGCTTGCCACCCGCACCGTCATGGCCCAGGCCATCCGCCGCATCGGCTTTCGCTCGCTGCTGATCGGCGCCACCACCCTGCTGGTGGCGCTGCAAACGCTCGGTTTTTCGGAAATCCCCAAGCCCCGCATGAGCCACGCGACCACGCTGTCGAGCATGGCACAGCAGGTCTCGGTCAGTATCGGCGTGGTATTCGGCGCCTCGCTGGTGAGTGCGGCCGCTTGGTGGCATGGGGGCAGCGCGACGCACCTGATGGCGCGCGATTTTTCGCCGGCCTTCGTGGTGGTGGGTAAGATGACGCTGCTGTCGCTGTGCTTCTTCGTGCGCCTCGGCCGTGACGAGGGCGCCGAACTGCGCTGAATCAGCCCTCGCCGGATTCGTCCCCGCCCGGCCAGTCGCGGATGTAAGCCTTGAGCATCTTGTTTTCGAAGTTCTGGCTTTCCACCACCGTTTTGGCCACGTCGTAGAAGCTGATCACGCCCATGAGCATTTTCCGATCCATCACCGGCAGATAGCGCGCATGGCGGTCCAGCATCATGCGGCGCACTTCATCGAGTTCGGTCTCGGAGGTGCAGGTCAGCGGGTGGTCGTCCATGGAGGTGCGCACCAGCGTGCTCCCAAGGGCGCCGCCGTTTTTCACCACGGTCAGGATCACTTCGCGGAACGTGAGCATGCCGGCCATCTCACCATGCTCCATGACGACGAGCGAGCCAATGTCTTTCTCCGCCATGATCTGCACCGCCACGGCTACCGGGTCATCCGGTGTCACGGTGTACAGGGTGTTGCCCTTGACGCGCAGGATATCGCTGACTTTCATGATGGTTTCCTCGTGGCTGCCGATGTTTTGCCGCATCTCCCCGATGCCATTCAAATATAGCTCACAATATTCATTCAACACTGATCCGGATTCCGGGTCAAGCCTGCACGAGCGTCGCGGGTGCCCCGTGGTCATCCGGCTCAATCTACTTCGGAGACATCATGTCCGGTTATTCAGACCCTGGTTTCGACACCCTGGCCGTTCATGCCGGGGCCGCGCCCGACCCCGCCACCGGCGCGCGCGCCACGCCGATCTACCTGACGACTTCTTTCGTTTTCGAAAGCTCCGACCACGCGGCCGCGCTGTTCAACCTGGAGCGCTCGGGCCACGTCTACTCGCGCCTGTCGAACCCGACCAATGCGGTGCTGGAGCAACGGGTCGCGGCGCTGGAGGGCGGCATCGGCGCCATCACCACGGCCAGCGGCATGGCCGCGCTGCATCTGGCCATCGTCACGCTGATGGGCGCAGGCTCGCACATCGTGGCATCCACGGCGCTGTACGGCGGCTCGCAAAACCTGCTGCACTTCACGCTGCGCCGCTTCGGCATCGAGACCACCTTTGTCAGGCCCGGCGACATCGACGGCTGGCGCGCGGCCGTGCGGCCCAACACCAAGCTGCTGTTTGGCGAAACCGTCGGCAACCCGGGACTCGAAGTGCTCGACATCGAGGCCGTGAGCGCCATTGCCCATGAAGCGGGCGTGCCCTTGCTGGTGGATTCGACGATGACCTCGCCCTGGCTGATCCGGCCGCTGGAGCATGGCGCCGACCTGATCTACCACGCGGCCACGAAATTCCTGAGCGGTCACGGCACCGTGATCGGCGGCATCGTCGTCGATGGCGGCAGCTTCGACTGGGACGCGGCATCCAGCGGCGCCGCGGGCAAGTTCACCGAGCTGACCGCGCCCTACGCCGGCTACCACGACATGGTGTTTTCCGAGGAAAGCACCGTGGGCGCCTTCCTGCTGCGCGCACGCCGCGAGGGGCTGCGCGACTTCGGCGCCTGCATGAGCCCGCACACCGCCTGGCTGATTTTGCAGGGCATTGAAACCCTGCCGCTGCGCATGGCGCGGCACATGTCCAACACGCAAAAAGTGGTCGAGTTCCTGGCCAGCCATCCGTTCGTGGCGCGCGTGGGCCACCCGATGCTCGAATCGCATCCGAGCCACGCGCTGGCGCAAAAACTGCTGCCGCGCGGCGCCGGCTCGGTGTTCAGCTTCGACATGAAAGGCAACCGCGAGCAGGGCAGGAAGTTCATCGACTCGCTCCAGCTGTTCAGTCATCTGGCCAATGTGGGCGACTGCCGCAGCCTGGTGATTCACCCGGCCAGCACCACGCACTTTCGCATGAGCGACGAGGCACTGGCCGCCGGCGGCATCACGCAGGGCACGATCCGCCTGTCGATCGGGCTGGAAGACCCTCATGATCTGATCGACGACCTCAAGCGCGCGCTGAAGGCCGCCGAGAAAGCGGGAACCTGAACATGAACCTCAGCGTCAACGGCCACAGCACCTACTGCTACACCGGCGGTAAGCCCTTCGATGCCACCAAACCCACCGTCGTCTTTCTGCATGGCGTGCTGAACGATCACAGCGTCTGGATTCTGCAAAGCCGCTACCTCGCGCATCACGGCTTCAACGTGCTGGCCGTGGACCTGCCGGGCCACTGCCGCAGCGCGGGCGAGGCCCCGAGCAGTGTGGAAGAAGCCGCGGACTTCGTGGCCGCCCTGCTCGACGCCGCGGGCGTGCGGCGCGCGGCGCTGGTCGGCCACAGCTGGGGCTCGCTGATCGCGCTGGAAGCGGCCGCGCGCTTGCAGGAGCGCGCCACCCACCTGGTGCTGGTGGGCACGGCCGCCCCCATGAAGGTATCGCCCGCATTGCTGCAAGCCTCGCTGAGCGAACCTTTGGCCGCCTTGCGCATGATCAACGTGTTCTCGCGCAGCACCCTGGCCGCGCCGCCATCGGCGCTCGGGCCGGGCACCTGGGTCTATGGCGCGAGCATGGCGCTGGGCCGCCGCGTGCTGGCCAGCAACCCCAAGGTGAACGTGTTTTATCGCGGCTTCAAGGCCTGCGACAGCTACGCGAACGCGCAGGCCGCCATCGCCGCCATCACCTGCCCCGTGCTGTTCGTGCTGGGCGCGCAAGACCAGATGACCAACCCGAAGGCCGCGCAGCCGCTGATTATGAGAGCGCGCGCCGCGGGCAAGGCCGTGACGGTGGAGTCGCTGCCCGTCGGGCATCACCAGATGACCGAGGCGCCGGATCAGACGCTGGCGGCGATCAGGACGTTTCTCGCAGCAGCGCCTGGCTGATCCCCAATGAGCTCCGGCATACCGAGCATGATCATCACGCCTGCCATGACGCCCGAGCGCGCACGCAAGATCGCCGACACCTTCGACCTGCGCGCCCTGCCCCCTGACTTCTACGCCAACCCCTATCCGGTGTACGCCGCGCTGCGCGAGCACGAGCCCGCGCGCCGCATGCCCGATGGTTCGTACTTTTTGACGCGCTACGCCGATCTGGTGGCCGTGTACCGCGACGCGCAGACCTTCAGTTCGGACAAGAAAGCGGAGTTCGGGCCGAAGTATGGCCAGGCGTCGCCGCTGTTCGAGCACCACACGACCAGCCTCGTGTTCAACGATCCGCCGCTGCACACGCGCGTGCGCCAGCTGATCATGGGAGCGCTCACGCGCCGTGCGATTGACTCGATGGAGGCCGGGCTCGTCACGCTGGTGGATGGGCTGCTCGATCGCATCGAAGCCCAGGGCGGCGGCGACCTGGTGGGAGACTTCGCCGCGGCGATTCCGGTGGAGATCATCGGCAACCTGTTGGGCGTGCCGCATGCCGACCGCGGTCCGCTGCGCGGCTGGTCGCTGGCGATCCTGGGCGCGCTGGAGCCGGCGCTCACGCCCGAACAGGAGGCGCTCGGCAATCGGAGCGTGAGCGAGTTCGGCGCCTACCTGAAAAACCTGGTGGCCGAGCGCCGCCGCCACCCGGGCGACCCCGAACACGACGTGCTGACACGGCTGATCCACGGCGACGGATCGGACACGCACGAAGCGCGCGCTGGCAGCGAACCACTGTCCGAGACCGAGCTGCTGCAGAACTGCATCTTCATCCTGAACGCCGGCCACGAAACCACCACCAACCTGATCGGCAACGCGCTGGTGGCGCTGCAGGAATGGCCTGATGCCAAACACCGTTTGCTATCGAAAATGAAGCTATCAGCGCAGAACCCACAAGGGCTGGAGGCCGATTTGACGCTTGCCGTTGATGAATTCCTGCGCTTCGAGTCGTCCAATCAGCTCGGCAACCGGCGCGCGCTCAAAGCCTGCAGCGTGGGCGGCATCCAGCTCGAAGCCGGCACGCTGATCACGCTGGGCATCGGCGCGGCGAATCGCGACCCGGCGCAGTTTGCCGATCCGGATGTGCTGAACCTGGCCCGCGGCAATGGCCGCCATGGAGCGCCGGGCAGCAAGCACCTGGCTTTCGGCGTCGGCATCCACCAGTGCGCCGGCCTGAGCCTGGCGCGGCTCGAAGGGCGCATTGCGATCAGCCGCTTCCTGCAGCGCTTTCCCGACTATCGGCTGACGCAGATGCCCACGCGCGGCGGGCGCGCCCGCTTCAGGGGCTTTTTGCATGCTCCGTTTGCGTCGGCATAGCGGCCAGCACGCCGTCCAGCAGTGCCTGCACCTCCGGCGCCGCGCTGATGCCCGGCCCCTGCAGCGCCAAGCCCTCGAGCAGGCGCGCCAGCGTTTGCGGCTGCGGCGTGAGTGGGCCGAAAAAGCGCAGCGCGGCGTCGTCGGCAATCAGGAGCGTAGGGAAGGTTTCCACCTCCACATCGCCCACCAGATCGGCCTGGTCCTCGATGTCGATCCAGACGAATTGCAGTTGCGGGTGGGCCGCACCCACTTCGTCGAACACGGCGCGGTACTCGCGGCAGGTGTCGCACCACTGCGCGCACAGGCAAAGCACGCGGCGCAGTGGCGCGCCGGCATCGGAATGGAAATCGGATTCGTCAGGCATGGCGCCATTTTGGCGCAGCATGGCGATCATGGGTATTCGGCGCCCCGCAGAGTCACCCGCCGACGTAGATAAACTTGAACAGGAACACCCCGGCGATGAGCCAGGTCATCCAATGCACCTCCTTCGCCTTTCCGGTGCACAGCTTGATCAATGCATAGCTGATGAAGCCAAAGGCCAGGCCGTTGGCGATCGAGTAGGTGAAAGGCATCATCAGTGCCGTCACGGCGGCCGGAACCACCTCGGTGGACTCATCCCAATCGAGCTCAACCAGTTCGCGCAGCATCAGGCAGGCGACGAAGAACAGCGCCGGTGCGGTCGCATACGCGGGCACCGAACCTGCCAGCGGCGCAATGAAAAGACAGGCGAGAAACAGCACGGACACGGTCATCGCGGTCAGGCCGGTGCGACCCCCCGCCTGCACCCCTGCCGCGCTTTCGACGTAAGCCGTGGTGCTCGAGGTGCCCAGCAGCGATCCGGCGAAGATCGCCACGCTGTCGGCCAGCAGGGCCCGGTTCAGCCGCTCCATCTTGCCGGGCACAAGCAACCCGGCGCGCTTGGCCACCCCCATCAGGGTGCCGGTCGCGTCGAACAGTTCGACCAGAAAGAACACCAGCACCACGTTCAGAAAACCGCCGGCCAGCGCCGCCTTGATGTCCAGATGCAGGAAGGTCGGGGCAATCGAGGGCGGCGCATCGAACACGCCGGCAAACTTGTTGCCGCCGAAGAAGAAAGAGGCCACCGTCACCGCGACAATGCCCAGCAGGATGGCACCCGGCACCTTGAGCCGATCCAGCGCGACGATCAGCAGGAATCCGAGCGAGGCCAGCACCACCGGCGCCGTGTGCAGGTCGCCCAGGGTCACGAAGGTCGCGTCCGACTTGACCACGATGCCCGCACTCTTGAGCGCGATGATCGCGAGGAACAAGCCGATACCCACCGTGATCGCGCTGCGCAGTGACTGCGGTATGCCGCTGATGATCAGCGCACGCAGGCCGAACAGGGTCACCGCCAGGAACAGGCAGCCCGAGATGAACACCGCGCCCAGGATCGATGGATTCACGAAGATGATGTAGGCCATCGTCAGGAAGGTGGTGACCCCCGCGATGACCTCGGTGCGTATGGTGGTCTCGTGCTCGGTGAGCTTGAAGACCCTTTCAAGTAGCTGCATGTTGTCTCCTGGAGGCCGATCAGGGGGAGGAGGATTCGGATCGGCGGCGGCGCCATCTTCCCGAATTGCGCCCGTTGCGTCATACCAGGTTGCGCATAGAAGGTATCACCGCCGACACTTTCACTCGGGCGCTGGATGAGGTAACTTTCGGTCCATGGCCCCGATTTGCGCGGCCGCATCAGACAAGTCAGCGAGGCAGCCCATGACGACACAACAGATTCGCTTTTTCCACCGCGGCGCGGTGGTCACGGTCGACAACGCGCCTCCGACGCGCACCGTGCTCGACTGGCTGCGCGAAGACGCGCACTGCACCGGCACGAAGGAAGGCTGCAACGAGGGCGACTGCGGCGCCTGCACCGTCGTGATCGGCGAGCTGGCAGCAAGCGGCGACACCAGCGCGGTGGATGGCCTGACGCTGCAAACCGTCAACGCCTGCATCCAGTTCCTGCCCACCCTGCATGGCAAGGCGCTGTTCACGGTAGAGGATCTGAAGGCGCAGTGCGTCGCCAGGCGCTCCACGGACGGCCCTAAGAACAATTTGCACGAAAAGCACGCGGCGCAAGCCTTGCATCCGGTACAGCAGGCGATGGTCGAATGCCACGGCTCGCAGTGCGGCTTTTGCACGCCGGGCTTCGTGATGTCGCTGTGGTCCGCTTACGAGCACCACCAGGCCCGCGGCACCGTGCCGACACGCCAGCAGCTGGCCGACGAGCTGTCGGGCAACCTGTGCCGCTGCACCGGCTACCGGCCGATTCTGGATGCGGGCCAGCGCATGTTCGACATGGACAAGGTGCGGCTCGATACCCAACCGGTGATTGCTGCATTGCAGCAGCTCTCGCGCAACACCACCTTCAGTTATGCCGCGGCCGCACCAATGCCCGGCGAGAGCGCGGCGGTGCTGCATTCGCCCAAGAGTCTGCAGGCGCTTGCGGCATTGCGGCTGGAGCAGCCGCAAGCCACGCTGCTGGCCGGATCGACCGACATCGGCTTGTGGGTCAACAAGCAGTTGCGCGACCTCGGCGACATCATCTATGTCGGTGACGTGGATGAACTCAAGATCATTCGCGAGGCCAATGGCGAGCTGTATATCGGCGCCGGCGCCTCGCTCGAGGCGGCCTGGTCGGCGCTGGCGCGGCGCGTGCCGGCCTTGACCGACGTGTGGCTGCGCTTCGCTTCCCCGCCCATCCGCAACGCCGGCACGATGGGCGGCAACGTGGCCAACGGCTCGCCCATCGGCGATTCACCGCCGATCCTGATGGCGCTGGATGCCGCGATCGAACTGCGCCACGGCTCCCGTGTGCGCCGCATGCCCTTGAGCGACTTTTATGTCGACTACATGAAGAACCGCCTGGAGCCCGGCGAGTTCGTGCAGGGCCTGGCGGTGCCATTGGCGGCGATGCAGCGCCAGGTGCGCGCCTACAAGATCAGCAAGCGCTTTGACTGCGACATCTCGGCCCTGTGCGCGGGCCTGGCCATCGAGCTCGATGGCGACAGGGTCAAGGCGGTGCGTCTGGCCTTTGGCGGCATGGCGGCAACCGTGAGGCGCGCGGCAAAGGCGGAGGCGGCGCTCGTCGGCCAGCCCTGGGACGAGGCCGCGGTAGCCGGGGCGCAGACCGCACTGGCGCAGGATTTCAAGCCGCTGTCCGACATGCGCGCGAGTGCCGGGTACAGGCTCCAGGTCGCGCAAAACCTGCTGCGGCGCTTCTGGCTGGAGACCCGCGCCAACGACCCGCTGCCGGCGTCGGCGACCAGCGTTTTCAGTGTATTGCCGCACGCCACCCTTGACGGAGATTGACATGAACAAGCCGATCGAGCCCCGACTCCTGCAACCGGTTGAAGCCTTTGCCAGCTACCAGAAAAATGCCGCGGCGCGCTTTGACGAGCGCGAAGAAGAACACGCCCGGCGCCAGGGCGCGCGCGTCGGAATCAGCCGCCCGCATGAGTCGGCGCATCTGCATGTGGCCGGCGAGGCCACCTACATCGACGACATCCCGGAGATCACCGGCACGCTGCATTGCGCGCTGGGCCTGTCGCCGGTCGCGGCCGGCCGCCTCACGGCCCTGTCGCTCGATGCGATTCGCGCGATGCCGGGCGTGGTCGACGTGATGGCGGCGGCCGATATTCCGGGCCCCAACGACTGCGGCTCCATCATCCACGACGATCCGATCCTGTGCGACGGCGAGATCCGCTACCTCGGGCAGCCGGTGTTCGCGGT
Source organism: Rhodoferax sediminis (assembly GCF_006970865.1). Classification (NCBI taxonomy): domain Bacteria; kingdom Pseudomonadati; phylum Pseudomonadota; class Betaproteobacteria; order Burkholderiales; family Comamonadaceae; genus Rhodoferax; species Rhodoferax sediminis. The sequence continues at coordinate 1,455,472 of NZ_CP035503.1, read as the reverse complement.
GATCGCCGAAACGCGCCTTCAGGCGCGCCGCGCCGCCGCCAAAGCCAGGGATGCCTTGACGATCGAGGCGCAAACGCCGGTGCTGACGCAGCAGGAGGCCCACGCAAAGGGCCAGTACGTGCTGGCGCCCATGCACTTGCTGCGCAGTGCGACGGGCGGGGAAGCGGACGAGGTCGCCAGAGCGATCGCGCAGGCGCCGCGGCGCCTGAAGGGCACCTTGACCGTCGGCGGACAGGAGCAGTTCTACCTGGAAGGCCAGATCAGCTATGCGATCCCCAAGGAGGGAGGCGGCATGCACGTGTACTGCTCGACCCAGCACCCCAGCGAAATGCAGCATCTGGTCGCCCATGCGCTCAGATTGCACTCGCATGACGTGCAGGTCGAATGCCGGCGCATGGGGGGCGGATTCGGCGGCAAGGAGTCGCAGTCGGCACTGTTCGCCTGCGTGGCCGCCGTGGCCGCGGCCAGGCTCAAACGGCCGGTCAAATTGCGGCTGGACCGCGACGACGACTTCCTGATTACCGGGCGCCGCCATGGCTTCTGGTACGAGTACGAAGTCGGCTACGACGACGACGGCCGGGTGCTCGGCGCCGAAATCACGATGGTGTCGAATGCCGGACATTCGGCCGACCTGTCCGCCCCGGTGATGACGCGCGCCCTGTGCCACTTCGACAATGCGTACTGGCTGCCCAACGTCAGCATGCACGGCTACTCGGCCCGAACGAACACGCAGAGCAACACGGCATTCCGCGGTTTCGGCGGCCCGCAAGGTGCGATCGCGATGGAAAACATCCTCGATACGATTGCCCGCACCCTGGCCAGGGACCCGCTCGACGTGCGGCGCCTGAACTTCTACGACCAGGACGAGCGCAACGTCACGCCCTACCGCCAGACGGTCAGCGACAACATCATCCATGAACTCGTGGCCGAACTGGAGGCCAGCAGCGACTACCGTGCACGGCGCCAGGCGGCGGCGCAATTCAATGCAGCCAGCCCGGTGCTCAAGCGCGGCATCGCGCTCACGCCGGTGAAGTTCGGCATCTCGTTCAACGTCAAGCACTTCAACCAGGCCGGTGCGCTGGTCCACGTCTACAACGACGGCTCGATCCTGGTGAACCACGGCGGCACCGAGATGGGCCAGGGGCTGAACACCAAGGTCGCGCAGGTCGTGGCGCACGAACTCGGCGTGAGCGTGGACCTCGTGCGCTGCACCGCGACCGACACCCAGAAGGTCGCGAACACCTCGGCGACCGCGGCATCGACCGGCGCGGATCTGAACGGCAAGGCCGCGCAGGATGCGGCGCGGCAAATCCGCGAGCGGCTGGCGGCGTGCATCGCATCGCATCACGGCGGCGAGGCATCGGCCGTGCGTTTCGCCAACGACAAGGTGGAGGTCGGCGGCAAGACGCTGGCGTTCAGCGCGGTCGTCGCGCAGGGCTATCTGGACCGGGTTCAGCTCTGGTCGGACGGGTTTTATGCGACGCCCGGCCTGTCGTGGGACAAGGACAAGATGCAGGGCCGCCCGTTCTACTACTTCGCCTACGGCGCCGCCGTGAGCGAGGTCATGGTCGACACCCTGACCGGCGAATGGAAGCTCGTACGCGCCGACATCCTGCACGACGCGGGCAAGTCGCTGAATCCGGCCGTGGATATCGGTCAGGTTGAGGGCGCGTTCATCCAGGGCATGGGCTGGCTCACGACGGAAGAGCTGGTCTGGCACCCCAAGACGGGTCTTTTGACCACCCATGCGCCGAGCACCTACAAGATTCCGACCGCCAATGACTGCCCGCCCGTGTTCAACGTGCGGCTGTTCAATGGGCAGAATGCAGAAGACAGCATTCACCGCAGCAAGGCGGTGGGCGAGCCGCCGCTGCTGCTGCCGTTTTCGGTGTTTTTCGCGCTGCGCGATGCGGTATCCAGCGCTGGCGATCACAAGGTCGACCCGCCGCTTTCCGCGCCCGCCACGAGTGAATCCATTTTGCGTGCCATCCAGGCAGTGCGGGCTGGCGTTTGATGCCATCGCCCGCGCACCATCGCCGGGCATCAGGGTGCTATTAACTTCATAGCACACTGCGCAATAACAGTGTGGACGTTTGGCTGTTTCTCCATAAATTGACGACAGAGTCGGCGCGCTCCAGCAGCAGCCGCAGGATCAGCGGCTCCAGCAGCGTGGTGTCCGGGTCGGCCAGCAGCACGTAGCGGGCCTCGGCCTCGTCCTGCACCTCGCTGAGCTGTCCGACCCAGTCCAGCCCGGTCAGGGTTTCCAGCACCGGCTCGAGCTGCAGCACATCCACCCGCAGGGCCCGCGCAAGCTGCAAGCCGCTCAGCCCCTTCAGGCCCACGGTGCGTGCCCGGTTCAACTGCTGCAGCACCTCCACCGCAAGCTGGAACTGCCAGCCATGGCCGCCGCCGCGCCGCGCCACGCCGGCGAGCAGGCTGGGCAGGTAGGCGGCAATCACCGCGCCCAGCAACACGATGATCCACGACAGATAGATCCAGACCAGCAGGATCGGCAAGGTAGCGAAGGCGCCGTACACCATCGAATACGTCGGCATCGCGGCCAGGTACAACGCCAGCAGCTTCTTCGCCAGCTCGATGCCGGCCGACACGAACAGTCCGCCGCTCCAGGCGTGGCCCCACCTGACCTGTGTGTTGGGCACGTAGTGGTACATCGCCGCCATGCCGCCGGCGAGCAGGAAAAACTCGAGGGTATCGAGCAGCAGGCGCACGCCGCCCGGCATGGCGCCGACCACGCCGCGCGAGGCCGAAATCGCGTAGGACGTCAGGCTCAGGCTGGCGCCGAGCAGCAGGGGCCCCAGCGTGATGGCGGCCCAGTAGATCAGCACGCGCTGCGCCAGCGGTCGCGGCCGGCGCACGCGCCAGATGCTGTTGAGCGTGCGGTCGATCGTCAGGATCATGGCGATCGCCGTCACCAGCAAAACGGCCAGGCCGGCCACGCCCAGCTTGCTGGCCTGCCCGGCGAACTGCGTGAGGTAGCCCACCACCTGGCGTGCGATATCGTCGGGGATCAGGCTGTCGATCAGCCACTTTTGCAGCACCCGCTGCACCTGGGAAAACATCGGAAATGCGGTGAACACGGCCAGCGCCACGGTAAAGAACGGCACCAGTGCGATCGAGGTGGTGAAGGTCAGGCTGCTGGCCGTGAGCCCCAGATGGTCTTCGCGAAAGCGCTCGCGCAGCGTGTGGGCCGTGATTTTCCAGGGGAAGTGCGCCAGTTCTTTCAACAACTGCTCGAAGCGAAGGGACAAGGTCATGGCCGCTATGATGCCACTGCCATGAATGCAAACAGCCCACCCAACGCCGCCCCGCCCCTTGTCGCCACCACCCGCTGGCTCGCGGTCGGCAGCCTGGCGGGCCTGATCGTGCTGGGGCTGGCGTGGGAGCTGTTCCTGGCCCCGATCCGCCCGGGTGGCTCGTGGCTGGCCCTCAAGGTGCTGCCGCTGTGCATTCCGCTGGGCGGCCTTTTGAAAAACCGCATGTACACCTACCGCTGGGTCAGCCTGCTGGTATGGGTGTACTTCACCGAGGGCGTGGTGCGCGCCACCAGCGACCGGGGCCTCAGCGCCGGGCTCGCGATGGCCGAGATGGCGCTGTGCCTGGTGCTGTTCATCGCCTGCGCCCTGCATGTGCGCATACGCCTGAAGAACGCGAAACTGGCCGCGGGCACCCAGACCGCGGCCTGAACGCCCTCCCCGTCAACACCTTGCCATGAATCATTTGATCGAATCGCTGCGCCGCATCGTGGGCCCCGCCAACGTCCTGACCGAGGGCGACCTGAGCGCCTGGGAAAACGATTGGCGCAAGCGGGAACGCGGTAAATCCCTTGCTGTGATTAGACCTGGCGCTACCAAAGAAGTAGCAGACGTGGTGCGGGCCTGCGCGGCAGCTGGCGTCAGCATCGTGCCGCAGGGCGGCAACACCGGGCTGGTCGCAGGCTCCACGCCCGACGCCAGCGGCACCCAGGTCGTGCTGAGCCTGCAGCGCATGAACGCGGTGCGCGCCATCGACGCCGCCAACCTGACCATCACCGTCGAGGCCGGTTGCGTGCTGCAAACCCTGCAGGAAGCGGCCGAGCGCGCCGGCTTTTTGTTTCCGCTGAGTCTGGCGGCCGAGGGCAGCTGCACGATCGGCGGCAACCTGGGCACCAACGCCGGCGGCACCCAGGTGGTGCGCTACGGCAATACACGTGAGCTGTGCCTGGGGCTCGAAGTCGTCACGGCCCAGGGCGAGGTGTGGGAGGGCCTGTCGGGCCTGCGCAAGGACAATACCGGCTACGACCTGCGCGACCTGTTCATTGGGTCGGAGGGCACGCTGGGCGTCATCACGGCCGCGACGATGAAGCTGTACCCGCTGCCAAGCGCGCGGCTCACCGCCTGGGCGGCGGTGCCGTCACTGGACGCCGCGGTCACGCTGCTCGGCCTGGCGCACCGGCACCTGGGCGCGGGCCTGACGGGCTTCGAGGTGATGGGCCAGTTTGCATTGAGTCTGGTGGCCTGCCACTTCCCGCAGCAGCGCGTGCCGCTGTTCCAGGACGTGCCGTACTGCGTGCTGCTGGAAAACTCCGACCACGAGTCGCAGGCCCACGCGCGCGCGCAGTTCGAGCGCCTGCTGGAGACCGCGCTGGAGAGCGGCTGCGTGAGCGACGCCGTGGTCGCCGAGAACCTCACGCAGGCGCACCAGCTCTGGCACATCCGCGAGAGCATTCCGCTGGCGCAGGCCGAGGAAGGCCTGAACATCAAGCATGACATTTCCATCCCGGTCTCGCGCATCCCCGAGTTCGTGCGCGTGACCGATGCGCTGCTGGCGCGCGAAATCGCCGGCGTGCGCCTGGTCAACTTCGGGCACCTGGGCGACGGCAATCTGCACTACAACGTGCAGGCGCCCGAAGGCGGCGACGCCAGCGTTTTCCTGCGCGAGCAGGAGGCCCGCATCAACACCCTGGTGTTCGATTCGGTGCAGGCCTTCGGCGGATCCATCTCGGCCGAGCACGGCGTCGGCAGCCTCAAGGTGGACAAGCTGGAACACCACAAATCACCCGTGGCGCTGGCCATGATGCGCGCCGTCAAGCGCGCGCTGGACCCGCAGAACCTGATGAATCCGGGGCGGGTGCTGCGGATGTAGCCGTTCAGGCTCGCGGCAGCGGCGTCAGCCACTGCACCAGTTGCTGCGTCACCGCCGGACTGCTCAGCAGCGCCACGTGGTTGGTGCGGTAGGCAATCCACTGCGAGGCTTTGGCAAACACCAGGCTGCGTCGGGGGTCGTCGTGCTGACCCAGTGCGCTGTTCAGGGGCACCAGGCCGTCACCCACCAGGCGGTCGGCCAGGGCGCTGCGTTTGGCGGCGGTGGTCCCTGCCACGGCGTAGCAGGTCACGCCCTCGGGCAAGGGCACCGCTTTGCGGCTATCGAGCCTGGGGCGATACAGGTCCTGGCCCTGCCAGTCGACGTCCAGCACATAGCCGTAGCGCAGGTCGGTGATGCCGGCGCTGCGCAAACGGGTCAGCCGGACAAATGGTGCGCTGAAGGGCGTGCGCCCCAGGATGACGTCGATCCAGTTGCCGGCCCGCTCCAGCGGCGCGCCATGGTGCGGTGTACCCAGAAACACAATCTTGTTCAGCCGGGCCGGCCAGCGTAAGGCGTCTTGCCTGCCGTAGTACACGGCGCTGCGAATGACCAGACCGCCCATGCTGTGCGCCAGCACGGTGAATTCGTCAATGGGGACGGGCCAGTGCGCGACCAGTTGCTCCAGCTGGCTGGAGAGTTCGTGCCCATTTTGCGAGATATGCCGGCCCGTGTTGTAGCGCAGGTAAATGGGGGTGTAGCCCAGTTGCGCCGCCAGTGCCGCGCCATGGCCCATCTCTTGCGCCGGCTCTCCTGCGTGCCATATGTGCCATTGCAGGTCGTTCATGCACAGGCCATGAATCAGCAGCAGCACCTTGCCCGTGACCGCATGGCCCGGCGGCAGGGCCCGCCAGTCCAGCGCTTCGCCCCGGTAGCGCAGCGTCATCGGCGTGGCCAGCGGGTTGTTGCTGGCCGCCAGGCGGTCGCCCATCACGCCATTGAGCGCGGCGAGCACCGCTTCGCGCTGGGGCGTCCCGGGTTGGGCTGCTTCGGCCGACTCCAGCAGCGGTTGCAAGCGGGCGAACAGCGCATCAACACCTTGGCCCAGCAGTTGCGTGACGCCCCGAACACTCTTGTAAACCAGGCCGGTGATGCCGCCGGTTTGCCCCGGCACCTTGCCACCGGGTGCGCCCAAGGCGCTCCGCACCGCCTGGTGCACACCTTCGGTGATATGGGCGGCGCCCGCAGTGGCCTGCGTTGCCAGTTGGGCCATACCGCGCAAGTCCGAGGCGCGCAGGTGCTTGATGGGGTTTTTCGAAGCGGGTGGGGTCATCGTCGTGAATTGGAGTGAGACGAGCCACTTCAGTTCCCCTCTTCGGCGTCCTTGCTGGCCAGCAGGTGCTCGATGCGCCGATCGGGCACCAGCCACATCAGCGCCACGAACACGTAAAGCCCCTGCGCCATCCAGTGCGACCACAGCGCCGCCGCGATGCCGGCAAGGTACAGCATCGGCGACACCCTGCCCTTCCAGTCGCTGCCGACCGCCTTCTTCAAAAGGGAGTCGTGCCCCTGCGACGCGACGATGATTTGCTGCAGGATCCAGTAGGCAATCGCCGCCATCAGCAGCACAACACCGTAAACCATCGACGGAGCCGCTGCAAAATGGTTCTCGCCCGTCCAGGCGGTGGCGAACGGAAACAGCGAAAGCCAGAACAGCAGGTGCAGGTTGGCCCACAGCATGGACCCGGTCACCGTGTGGACGGCCTGCAGCATGTGATGGTGGTTGTTCCAGTAGATGCCGACATAGACGAAGCTCAGCACATAGCTGAAAAACACCGGGATCAACGGCACCAGCGCGTCCATGCCCTCGTCCTGCGGCACCTTGAGTTCCAGCACCATGATGGTGATGATGATCGCGATCACGCCATCGCTGAAGGCTTCAATCCTGCCCTTGCTCATTCCAGCCCCGCCGATGCTCATGAAACTTCCACTATCCGGAAATTGCTGCCACAGCAATGGCGCTCATCGAACCTGCAGCGGCAAGGTGGCAAAACCGCTCGCCGGGTACACGGCCAGGCTCGGCGCCTTGCCCGGGGCGTCTTGAATCCGGGTGGTGCGTTCCAGCAGTTGTTCCAGGCACACACGCATCTCCATGCGGGCCAGTGGAGCGCCTGGGCAGACGTGGATACCCGCGCCATACAGCAGATTCGCCGCCGGATCGCGGTCCAGCCGAAACGCTTGCGGATCCTCGAAGACGCGACCGTCCCGGTTCGCGGAAACCCAGTTCAGCGAGATTCTCTCGCCGGCATCGATTTTTCGGCCGCCGATCTCCACCTTGCGGGTCGCGACGCGTCGGCTGGCAACCAGCGGCCCGTGGATCCGGAGAATTTCGTCGATGGCGGCAGGTAACAGGAGCGGCTGGGTGCGCAATCGCTGCTGCAACTCGACGTGTTGTGAAAGATAGTGAATCAGGATGCCGACCGACGCGGAAATGGTGCCGATCTCCCCAACGGTCCAGTTCCGCAAAATACTGGCAATCTCCTCGTTGGTCAGCGGCCGTCCCCAAACCTTTTCGTGCGTGAGCGCACCGATGACATCGTCTTCGGGCCTTACACCGGCCTGCATTCGGGTTTCCAGCATGCCGTCAATGAAACCCTCGAACTCACGCGCGATTTCCGACATGGCCTGCAAATCCTGGGCGAGCGTGGCCTCGTAGTTCTTTCTTGTCCAGCGGACCAGTCGTTCGCGCAACATCGGCGGCCAGCCCAGAAAGGCGCATTGGACCCGCACTGCGAAGGGCAGCGCAAAATCGGCCATCAACTCCACCTCGCCGCGTGCCAGCACGTCCCGCACCAACTCCGCGACCAGTTGCCGACACACGGGTTCGAAGGCGTCCATCCGTTGCACCGTGAAATAGGACTCGACGATGCGGCGATATTTCGTGTGCTCGGGGGGATCCATCCCGTTGGGCACGGAGAGATGCCGGGATACGGCGTTACTGAATGTTTTGTGATCGTGCAGCACGCGACTCACGTCCTCATGGCGGAACAGCGACCACTGCATGAACTCACTGTAGGCAACGGGGCAGCGCTCGCGCATTTCGTCATACGCCGCACGCTGGTCGCGCATGACAGCTTCGGATCTTGGATCCCAATCGCACTTGCGTTCGTCGTTCATGCTATTTCCTCAGGTCCCAAAGTGAACTGCAGACAAAAGATGACGTAGACATCTTACTGCGGGCAATGCACAGCAACACGCCCCTGAGGGCGCCCTCAGGGCGCCAGCCCTTTGAGCGCGAGGTCCCTGCGGCAAACGCTGAGCGCACGGGCGCGGGCGGAACGGATGCGGGCCACCTCATGCGTGCGAGGGCTCTTTGGCGTACGCGGTCCCCGATGCAGATGACGGCCAGCAAGGTTTTGCGAATGTTCATGAACATCAAAATTCGTCGGTCACACAAAGCGCCGTCAGGGATTTTGGGTTGTTTCGATATTTCTGGGTGAGCCGGACCCGATCGGAGTCCAGGCGATTGCACTTCCATCTTGAGCGCCTCAATATCATCGGGCTCTTGCGGACGCGCCAGTCCGGCAACGACAAGAAGGAACAGCAGGGTAAACCGGATTTTCACGCGGCCCGCTCAATGAACAGGCTAGCCAACCGCTCCAAACAGAGCGCCAACGCCAGCCGTCAACCCCATCGCCAGCGCCCCCCAAAACGTGACACGCATTGCACCCGCCGCCAAAGGGGCACCACCAGCGCGTGCAGCCACTGCCCCCAGGAGCGCCAGAAAGACGAGTGATGTCAACGCGACGAGGATGATCAGGCTTGCCTGCGGGGCCAGCCAGGCGACCACCAGGGGCATGGCAGCTCCAGCAGAGAAACTGGCCGCAGAAGCAAAGGCAGCCTGAATCGGCCGCGCGCTAAGGGCCGGGGAAATCCCGAGTTCGTCGCGCACATGCGCACCGAGCCCGTCATGCGCCATGAGTTGCTCGGCGACCTGTTCCGCCAGCGCCGGAGCAAGACCCCGAGCCACATAGATCGCCGCCAGTTCCCTTTGCTCTCCCGCGTCATCTGCCTTGAGCTCCCTGCGTTCCTGCGCAATGTCTGCCTTTTCGGTATCGGCCTGCGTGTGGACAGACACATACTCACCCGCGGCCATCGACATGGCGCCGGCGACCAGGCCGGCCACCCCCGCGACCAATATGCTGTTGTGCGTTGCATGCGCCGCAGCAACACCCAATACCAGGCTTGCGGTGGAGACGATGCCATCGTTCGCACCCAGTACGACAGCGCGAAGCCAGCCGATGCGCTCAGTGCGGTGTCGTTCCTGGTGATGTGGACGCATGACAAAGTTCCTCGTTGTTATGGATGCTAATCCGTGCACCTCTGCCGTGCACTTAATTTCTTCTCTGTCAAGACGGATAATCGGGCGTGGGCGTGTCCCCCCAGAAACGCAAAAAAGCGAGCGAGAAACCGAGCAGCACCGTGATCGCAGTGATGATGCCCTGCCGGTACCCCTGCGGGATGCCACGACCCGGCGCCCCAGCGGCGGATTGACCCGGACGCTTGCTGCTTTCGTGGTCGTCGGCCAGGATGGCTCCATCGTACTCGTGGGCAAGTCAGTCACGCGCGCTTGCGCAGAAAGACATGGGTTGCCCGTTCGCCCGCGACGCACTTCGCGCATTCGTAGCCCAGGGCACGCAGATCGATGCCGTTCAAGAGGTGTTCGCCGGAGCCGAGCAAGACCGGCCGCACGGCGAGGTGCAACTCATCAATCAGGCCCGCGCGCAGATACTGCCGCACCGCGGCGACGCCGCCACCGAGACGGATGTCGCCACCGCCCGCTGCCGCCCTCGCCTGCTCCAGCGCGGCGTGAATGCCTTCAGTGACGAAGCGAAACTCCGTGCCGCCCGCCATGCTGAGCGGCGCGCGCGGATACTGCGTCAGTACAAAGACGGGCGTGTGGTACGGCGGCTCATCGCCCCACCAGCCCTTCCAGCTGTCGTCCGGCCACGGGCCCCGGACCGGGCCGAACATGTTGCGCCCCAGAATCCAGGCGCCGATGCCGGCGAAGCCCTGCTCCGCCATGGCGTTGTCGACCCCCGTCTCGCTATCGCCATCGCTCTGGCCGTGCATCGTGCGCCACAGACGTGTATGAAAGAGCCACTCCATCAACTCGGGGCCCCCAACGCCGAGCGGATTCTGCAAATCCTGGTTCGGGCCGGCACCGTAGCCGTCGATGGAAATTGAAAAGCTTTGAACGCGGAGTTTTGACATGACATGCCTCGCTGCGGAATCAGTTAGTCTGGAATCACGGGCTCAACCAACTTCAGAAGTTGCGCGAGCGACTCCTGCCATCCGAGGTAGCACATCTCGACGGGAATGGCCTGCGGAATTCCTTCCTGCACGACGTTCAACTCGGTTCCGCACGTGACCTGCCGCAGGGATACGGTGGTCACCATCTCTCCAGGCAGGTTCGGATCGTCGAACTTGTCGGAATAGCAAATGCGCTCATGCGGCATCAGCTCGCGATACTCTCCGCCGAAGGAGTGGCCGTGGCCCGTCGAGAAGTTCGTGAAGGACATCCTGAACGTGCCTTTGACTTTGGCGTCCATGTGATGGACCTTGCAGGTGAAGCCATACGGCGGAAGCCACTTGGCCATCGCGTCAGCATCAAGGAAGGCACGGTAGATCCGCTCCGGAGTGGCCCGGACTACACGGTGAAGTCGAACGGTATTTGTAGACATGATCAGCCTTGAAAGTAGAGGACGACCCTCTGAATGTACGACGATCTAGGTGGATCAGAATCGACATTTCGGAGATGATGAAGCGTCAATCTTTGACATGATGGGTCAAGCGGCATCACGTGCGAGCAGGACTTCCGTTGCCAGACGCTGCAAATTCTGCTCGTTGGCTCCCGTCACGAACCCGGCAATTCGCTCATATTCCTCGACCGTATCGAAGGTTTGGCGCCAGTGAACGTGAGTGCCTTGGCCAGACGGCCGCAACTCAATGGTCGGAATGAAGTGGTGACCGGACAAGTGCTCGATCTCGAAGATCGAGCCAGCTGCAACCCGCGTGAACCGGCTTTCGTTGGGGTAGTCCTTCCCGTCAGGTCCGTGCATGGTGAGCAGCCAAGAGCCGCCAGGCCGGAAGTCGAACTGATGAATGGTGTTTTTAAATCCATCAGGTCCCCACCAGCGGGCGACTCGCGCCGGATCGCTCATGGCGGCGAAGACCTGGGCCGGGGTTGCGGCAATGAACAAACTTCGCGAATCGGAACGCTTCCCGGCTGATTCCATATGGCTACTTTCGAGTTGCAGATGGGATCGTTGTCCCGCCTAACGTTTGAGTTCTGCGGCTGCCGTACGCAGTCCGCTAAAACGACCGGCTAAGCGTCATACTTTTCGCGAACGAACCGAACGAATTCAGTTGGCTGATACCGCTTCGCGTCCACGGCTTCGTGAAAGAGTTCATGATCTCTCACCATGCCAGGATTTCGGACCACAGTTACCGGTTTCAGCCCCGGCTTCTTTCGTTCCGCTTGCCACCGTTTGGCGGGTTTCAGTAGCTTGACAAATGTGAGAGAGAGGTTTGTCCGAACGTCTTCCCGTGAACCGCCAATAAGTTGCGACGACCCTGTTTCAGTTTGCTTCTCCGGAAGCACAATGATCTTGGCTTTACGGTTTCGCCTTCGCGGCTTGGCCCGCGTCACAATTCGATATATGTCAGCAGCAGCGCTGGAAAAGTACACGTTCTCGAGTGCAGAAGCGACCTGCAAAGCGTTGAGCTGATTCATGTCCTCTCGCGTCGGTACAGGCGCAACGATCGATTGACGAGGGACGAAGGCATACACATATCGGTCGAAGAAAGTCAACATCACTTTCGGCGACAGGGGAAAGAAAATTTGAAGCCCCTTGCTCGCAAGGCCAGTGTTGCTTCCCATGGACTCAAATTCCAAGAGTTGGTTGTATAGCACTACAGGGTTGTCGCTCGTAATGAACTCAGAACCTTCGTGCGCGAGGAGCAACCTGTAGTCCAAGTCCATGATCAAGTGATACAGACGCAGCATCGTCACTATTGCAAAGTTCGCTGGGTCAGTGTTTACCACCCGAACTTTCTCCATCATCGCTGGTGGAAAGCGTGAATCTTTCTTAAGAACCTGCTTCCACATCTTGTCCGAAAACTCGTCCATTGCGTCCGAAGCGTATGCGGTGCGGGCGTTTTGCAGGAGCGTCAATACACACAGCGACTCATGATCCGGGCTCCACGGTGGCGGTAAGACACGATACGTCAATATTCGTCTAAGCAACTCGGCGAGCGCACCTTCCATGAGAGAGAGACTACCCTCCTGCTTTCCATCCTTTCCGTACATGTAGTCGCGGTAGCACTGATTCTTCAGGTTGGCGTTACCGATGACGATGTCGCGTCCAAGGTTGTAAAGGGACAAACTGCGGCCGTCGGCTGTAAAGTGCCGAAGGTAGAAGCGCGGAACGTAGTGGTGTTTCTTGTTTTCTGCCACGAGGAACAAGCGGTATTTTTATGAGATGCCTACCTATAAATAGACGACGATGTTACCCATGGTCGTCGTCTGACGCAACGTGACCCCGCGTGCGCGCATACACCATGGGCCTTGCTCCGTCATGCAGGCAAGCCTGAAATTTGGCGGCTGAGCCAGCCGCTGGATACTTTGCTTACTCCCGTTACTCGGCCACCCAGGTTGCTGAACCCACTGCGCAACCACATTCGCATGCAGCATGACAGCATTCGCACTGAGCAGGCTTATGTGGATGGGGTGCGCCGCTTCATCCTGTTTCATGGAAAGCGCCATCCGCGTGAAATGGGGGCGGCGCAGGTGGAGGCTTTTTTGACCCATCTGGCGGCGGTGATGACATCGGATGCGCAATCACGATGCGCATATAATTCACACATCCTTATCCAAAGAGTGCTCCATGCTCCAGTTTGCCAAAGCTCCGAAGAAAGCGACCAACCTGTCCCTCAACGCCGATGTGCTGAAAATGGCGAAGGAGCTGGGCATGAACATCTCGCAGACGGTGGATGCGCTGCTGGCCGAAGAGGTCAAGCGCCGCTACTGGGAAAAGTGGCGCGACGACAACCAGGAGGCGTTCGCGGCCTACAACGAGCGCGTTCGCCGCGAGGGGCTGCCGCTGGCCAAATACCGCACTTTCGGCCGCAGCCTTGGCGACGGCAAGGTAGCCGACGCCAGGCAGAAGCCGGTCTGAGCCGATGGCGCGCTTTGACGTGTACCCCAACCCGGACAGCAACGAGCGGGCCACGGTCCCCTACTTCCTCGACGTGCAAAACACATTCATCGAAGTCGAAACGCGCGTGGTGATACCGTTGCACACGGCCAGCCGGTTTCGCGGACCCGTGCGCGATCTCAATCCGGAATTGGTGGTGCAGGGCAAACACGTCGTCCTGAACACCGTGGCACTCGGCGCCGTTCCCTCCAACGAACTGCAGCGCCCGGTAGCTAACCTGGCGCAGCAGCAACCACTCATCCAGGAAGCCCTCGACACACTATTCGGGGGCTATTGACATGACGACACACCCCATCCGCTCCCAATACGAAGACTTCATGCGCCACGTAGACGCGCACGGCACGCCCAAGACCGACCGCACCGGCACCGGCACGAAGAGCGTGTTCGGCTACCAGATGCGCTTTGACCTGAACGAGGGCTTTCCGCTGGTGACGACGAAGAAGGTGCACCTGCGCTCCATCATCCAGGAGCTGCTGTGGTTTTTGACCGGATCAAGCAACAACAACTGGCTGAAAGAGCGCGGCGTCACGATCTGGGACGAGTGGGCCAGGCCGGACGGCGACCTGGGCCCCGTGTACGGCGTGCAGTGGCGCAGCTGGCCCACACCCGACGGCGGCCACATCGACCAGATTGCCGAGGTCATCAAGACGCTCAAGACCAACCCCGATTCGCGCCGCATCATCGTGAGCGCGTGGAACGTGGCCGAGCTGGACAAGATGGCGCTGATGCCATGCCACGCGTTCTTCCAGTTCTATGTGGCCGACGGCCGCTTGAGCTGCCAGCTCTACCAGCGCAGCGCTGACATTTTTCTGGGCGTGCCGTTCAATATCGCGAGCTACGCGCTGCTCACCCACATGGTGGCGCAGCAATGCGACCTGGCCGTGGGCGACTTCATCTGGACCGGCGGCGACTGCCACATCTACAGCAACCACCACGAACAGGTGGCGCTGCAGCTGAGCCGCGCGCCCTACCCTTACCCGACGCTGCACATCAAGCGCCGGCCAGCCTCGATTTTCGACTACGAGTTTGAGGACTTCGAGGTGCTGGACTACCAGTGCCATCCGGCGATCAAGGCGCCGGTGGCCGTTTGACGAAGCGAACATGAAGTTGCACTTGATCTTTGCGCGCGCGGCCAATGGCGTGATCGGCGCCCATGGCACCCTGCCCTGGCACCTGCCGGAGGACCTGGTGCACTTCAAGCGCACCACGCTGGGCTGCCCGGTGATCATGGGACGCAAGACCTGGGACTCGCTGCCGCCGAAGTTCCGCCCGCTCCCCGGGCGCGTCAACATCGTCATCACGCGCCAGCCGGATTGGCATGAAAACGGCGCTAAGCCCTTTGCCAGCCTGGACGGTGCGCTCCGCTTTTGTGAGCACTTCGAAGAGGTGTGGGTCATCGGCGGCGCGCAACTTTATGCGCAAGCCCTGCCGCTGGCGCGGCGCGCGGTGATCACCGAAATCGCGCAGGACTTCGAGGGCGACGCTTTCGCGCCGGCCTTCGGCCCCGAGTGGCACGAGACGGCGCGTGAGTCGCATGTGGCCAGTTCGGGCCTGGCCTACAGCTTCATCACCCTCGATCGCGCCTGAGCCGGGACGCGCGCTTCAAAGCCGCTCGAACACTGCCGCGATGCCCTGCCCGCCGCCGATGCACATCGTGACCAGCGCGTAACGGCCGCCGGTGCGGTGCAGCTCGTACACCGCCTTGGTCGCGAGGAAGGCGCCCGAGCAGCCGATGGGATGGCCCAGCGCGATCGCGCCGCCGTTCGGGTTGGTCTTCTTCATGTCGAGTTCGAGCGCGCGCGACACCGCAATGGCCTGCGCCGCGAAGGCTTCGTTGGACTCGATCACATCCATCTGGTCGAGCGTGAGGCCGCCCTTCTTGAGCGCCAGCCTGGTGGCCGGGATCGGACCCTCGCCCATGATCTCGTTGGGCACGCCGGCCACCGCGTAGGACACGAGTCGCGCCATCGGTTTGTGGCCGGCGGCGGCGGCCACCGCCGCATCGGCCAGCACGAAGAAGGCCGCGCCGTCATTGATGCCCGAGGCGTTGCCGGCCGTGACCGAGCCGTCCTTCTTGAAGGCCGGTTTCATCTTGGCGAGCGTTTCCATCGTGGTGTTGGGCTTGACGTGCTCATCGGTATCGAAAGTGACCTCGCCCTTGCGCGTCTGCTTCACGATGGGCACGATCTGCGACTTGAAGCGGCCCTCTTTGATCGCCGCCGCGGCACGGCGGTGCGACTCGACCGCGAGCGCGTCCTGCTCCTCGCGCGTGATGCCCCACTTGGTCACCAGGTTCTCGGCCGTGATGCCCATGTGGCCGACGCCGAAGGGGTCGGTCAATGTCGCGACCATGGTGTCGATCATCTTGCTGTCGCCCATGCGCGCGCCGCTGCGCATCGCGGTGGACAGGTAGCCGCCGCGGCTCATCACCTCGACGCCGCCGCCGACGCCGTAGTCGCAGTCACCGAGCAGGATGTTCTGCGCCGTCGTCACGATGCCCTGCAGGCCCGACGAACACAGCCGGTTCACCGCCATCGCTACCGACTCCATCGGCAGCCCGGCCTGAATGGACGCGACGCGCGCCACGTAGGCGAAACGGCTGTCGGTGGGGATGGTGTTGCCCACCGTCACGTAGTTGATCGCCTTCGGGTCGACGCCGGAGCGCTTGACCGCTTCCTTCATCACGATGCCGGCCAGCTCGGCGGGCTCGGTGTCGGCCAGCGAGCCGCCGAAGGTACCGATGGCCGAGCGGGCCGCGCCCAGCACCACCACATCACGCTTGCTCATGCTCTATCTCCTTGAGAACCAAATTCAGAAAAATTGGACTCGCCGCGGGGCCGGCGAATCACTCCATACTCAGTCGCCGCCTACTTGGGCTGCATCATCTTCTTGATTTCCTGCACGCTTTGCGTCGCGCGCGCCGTGAGGCCGACCATCGCATCGGCCTGCGCCTTGCGAGCCATCTCGGCCAGATCCTTCATGTCGGCAAGCGTCTTCTTCCAGGCATCGCGCGCCATCTCGGTCTGTTTTTTCGGGTCCGGCAATCCGCCCTTGCCCGAGGCCGCCTCTTTGACCGCCTCCTGAATCCCCTGCATCGCCTGCGTCAGCATCTCGGTCTGCTTGTGCGCCAGCGCCTGCATCGACTCATAGGCCGCCTTGTTGGCCGCGACCAGCGCCTCGATGTCCTTGCGCCGCGCCTCGATGATGGCCGGCAGGTCGACGCCGGGCAGCTTGAACTGCTCGATCATCTTCGTCACGTCGCCAAACGGGTTGGAATCCTTGGTCATGGCATATCTCCTCATCGGGTGGTTGGTAAGGGTACGAATTTCAATTATCACCCCTGCAGCCGCAGTTGCGGACGCGGCGCGCTGAGGGACAATCAGGCGTTGCCGACGGGTATCTTCACTCCCCGTATCCTGTGCCATTCCAGTCAAAATTCTCTATCTGAATCAATAGGTTAACAAGCTCATGAAACTCGCGACCTGGAACATCAACTCGCTCACCGTGCGACTGCCGCAGGTGCTGGACTGGCTGACCGCGAATCCGGTGGATGTGCTGGCGCTGCAGGAACTGAAGATAACGGACGACAAATTCCCCGCCGCGGCATTCCTGGAGGCGGGCTACCAGGCCCAATGGTTCGGCCAGAAAACCTACAACGGTGTGGCGCTGCTGTCGCGCACCCCCGCTGCGGACGTGATCAAGAACATCCCCGGCTTCAGCGACGAGCAATCGCGCGTGCTGTGCGGCACGGTGGACGGCGTGCGCGTGATCGGGGCCTATTTCCCGAACGGGCAGGCGCCTGGCACCGAGAAGTTCGAGTACAAGATGCACTGGCTGCGCGCGCTACGCGACTGGGTGCGCGAGGAGCTGGCGACGCATCCGAAGCTGGTGCTGATGGGCGACTACAACATCACCTTCGACGACGCCGATGTGTGGGACCCAGTGGGCCTGAAGGACCAGATTCACTGCACGGAAGAAGAGCGCTACCACCTGCGCGCGCTGGTTGCGCTGGGCCTGATGGATGCCCACCGGCTGTTTGCGCAGCCCGAAAAAAGCTACAGCTGGTGGGACTATCGCGATTTCGCGTTCCGGCGCAACCACGGCCTGCGCATCGACCACATCCTGGTCAGCGCCGCGCTCAAGCCCGCGGTGCAGAGCTGCGTGATCGACAAGGCGCCGCGCAAAAACGAGCGCCCCAGCGACCATGCACCAGTCGTCATCGATCTACAGTTACTATAATTTTAATAGCAAACTGCGCATATCAGATAAGGACTAGCGGCCGATTTCATTCAAGACCCAGCTCCTGGATCTTGCGTGTGATGGTGTTGCGGCCGATGCCCAGCTTGTGTGCCGCCTCGATGCGCCGGCCGCGCGTAGCGGCCAGCGCCGTGAGGATCAGCCGGGACTCGAAGCGGCGCGTCAACTCGTCCCACACATCGAGGCGTCCTGCAGCCAGCAGCATCTGCGCCTCGACTTCGAGCCCACGCTCCCAGGCGCCTGCCGGCGCAGAAAGCAGAGCCGTGCCCACGGGGGTTGGCGCACCGGCCAATGGTTCCGCAGGCAGTCCCGTGGCTGCGGTGTCACCGCCGGTAGCCGCAGTGCCCCCCTGCGGCTCGGCCGGTGCCGCAGCGGCGGCAGGCGCCGGCGCCACGGCATCGCCCGGCGTTGCCAGCAGGACCTCGGGCGGCAGATCCTTGGGCTCGATGACCTGCGCGGGCGCCATCACGGTCAGCCAGTGGCAGATGTTCTCCAGCTGGCGCACATTGCCGGGAAAGCTGAACGCGCTCAAGCGGGCCAGCGCCGCGTCGGAGATGCGTTTGGGCTCGATGCCGAGCTGCTTGGCGCTTTGCTGCAGGAAGTGGCGCGTCAGCGTGGGAATGTCTTCACGGCGCTCGCGCAGCGCGGGCAGGCGCAGCCGGATCACGTTCAGGCGGTGGAACAAATCCTCGCGGAAAGCGCCGTCCTTGACGCGCTGCTCCAGATCCTGGTGCGTGGCGGCAATCACGCGCACGTTGGCCTTGACCGCCGTGTGGCCGCCGACCCGGTAGAAGTGCCCGTCGGAGAGCACGCGCAGCAGGCGCGTCTGCAAGTCAAACGGCATGTCGCCGATTTCGTCGAGGAACAGCGTGCCGCCCTCGGCCTGCTCGAAGCGCCCGCGGCGCATGGTTTGCGCGCCGGTGAAGGCGCCGCGCTCATGGCCGAACAGCTCGGACTCCAGCAGGTCTTTCGGGATGGCGGCGGTGTTGATGGCCACGAACGGGCCGTTGTTGCCGGCGTCGCCGCGCGGCGAATGCTTGTGCAGCGCGCGCGCGACCAGTTCCTTGCCGGAGCCCGATTCACCCGTGATCATGACCGTGACGTTGCTCTGGGACAGGCGCCCGATGGCGCGAAACACGTCCTGCATGGCGGGCGCCTGGCCCAGCATTTCGGGCGCATCGGCCATGCGTTCTTCCGCCACCTCTTCACGCTGGCTCTCCTCGACCGCGCGGCGGATCAGCTCCACCGCCTTGGGCAGGTCGAACGGCTTGGGCAGGTATTCGAAGGCGCCGCCCTGGAACGCCGAGACGGCACTGTCCAGGTCCGAGAACGCCGTCATGATGATGACCGGCAGGCCGGGGTGCCTGGCCTTGACCTTCTCCAGCAGATCCAGGCCCGAGCCGCCCGGCATGCGGATGTCGCTCACCAGCACCTGGGGGCCTTCGCCCCCATTCTCGTCCAGGGCCGCCAGCACGTCGCGCGGGTTCGTGAAGCTGCGCGTGGGCAGGTCTTCGCGCAGCAGTGCCTTTTCCAGCACGAAGCGGATCGACTGGTCATCATCAACTATCCAGATCGGCTTCATGTTTTGGTTGTCACCTCAGGTCAAACAGTCAGGGCAGCGGAATCAGTATCTTGAAATCCGTCCGGCCGGGCACGCTGTCGCACTCGATCAAGCCGTGGTGTTGCTGCACAAAGGTTTGCGCCAGCGTCAGCCCCAGTCCGGAGCCGCCATCCCGGCCCGACACCAGCGGGAAGAAAATGCGGTCCTTGATCGAGTCCGGCACGCCGGGCCCATTGTCGATGACATGCAATTCCAGTGCCAACCGATAGCGCTGTTTGCCAAACGTGACCTGCCGCGCAATGCGGGTGCGGAAAATGATTTGCGCATCGCCCGCCTTGATGCGCTCGGCCAACGCCTGCGCGGCGTTGTGGACGACGTTGAGCAGCGCCTGGATCAGCTGCTCGCGGTCGCCGCGGAACTCGGGGATCGAGATGTCGTAGTCCTGAACCACCTGCAGTCCCTTGGGGAATTCCGCCTGCACCAGCGCGCGCACGCGTTCGCACACCTCGTGGATATTCACGTCGCCCACCACATGCGGCTTGCGGTGCGGCGCCAGCAGCCGGTCCACCAGGGTTTGCAGGCGATCGGCCTCGTGGATGATGACCTGGGTGTATTCGGTCAGCTCGCGCGAGTCGATCTCCATCTCCAGCAGCTGCGCCGCGCCGCGGATGCCACCGAGTGGATTCTTGATCTCGTGCGCCAGGTTGCGGATCAGCTCCTTGTTGGCCTGCGCCTGGTCGATCAGCCGCTCCTCGCGATCCTGCCGGGCCTGCTGCTCCAGCGGCAGCAATTCCACAATGATCTCGTTCGGCCTCTCGGTCTGCGCCACGATCACATGCACGGGAATGGGATCGTGATTCAGGCGGTTCAGCCATGCGTCATAGCGCAGCGCGGCAAACTCGTTGCTGCCGGCGCCGCTCAGGGCGTTAGACAGGATGTGGGGTTCAGTGAAAAAGCCCGGAAACTGCGAGCCTTCGATGGTGCGGCGCGAGGCACCGATGGCGTCTTCAAGCGCCGCATTGGCAAACAGCACCGTGCCGTCGGTGTGCACCACGGCGACCAGCGTCGCCAGCAGGTCAAACGCCTGGAAACGCGAGGCGGCAGTAGGGGCGGGCTTGCTCAAGCCGTCTATTGTGCTGCAGCTGGCGCAGGAAGGCGGCTCAACTCGCGCTGGATACCATCAATATCGCTCTGGTTGCGATCGATACTGGCCTTGAGTTCCGCCACGCGATCGAGGTATTTCTGGTGGTTGCGGTGCTCGGGGCCCAGCATTTCGGGCTGGCCATTGTTGTACTGCGCGAGCAGGTCGGTCTGCCGGGCCTGGGCCTTGCTCAGCTCCGACTCCAGGATGGCGCGTGCGTCCGCATCGCGGGCCCGCTGGTCGGCAGCGCCCACCCGCGGCTGCGGGGCAGCGCCGGCACGCGCGGGTGCCGCGGCCGTGCTGGGCCGGGTGCCCGGCACGATGGTGATGTTGCCTCCCGCAAAGGGCTTGCAGCCACGGGCCTTGGCGTCCGAGGCATTGTTGGTGTATTCGTTGCCGCAGCGGTAGATTTGGCTCTGGGCAAAGCTGCTGGCGGCGAGAAGGACGCTGGCGAACGGAAGAAGTGAGATCAATAGTGCTTTTTTCATACAGTTTCCGAGCATGACACGCCAGGGAAGTTCATTGAAGTATCGCCCAATCAACTTCGAACGCAAAATTTGCCCAGCACCAGGCGCCGACGGCTCGCCAGTACGGATCGGCCGCCCATAAAAAAGGCGGCACAGGCCGCCTTTTTTCAGCTTCCTCGCGATTACAGCGAGTAATACATGTCGAACTCAATGGGGTGCGTGGCCATGCGCAAGCGCGTGACTTCACCCATCTTCAGCTCGATGTAGGCGTCCAGCATGCTGTCGGAAAACACGCCGCCCTTGGTCAGGAAGCCGCGCTCGGCATCCAGGTGGTCCAGCGCCTGGTCCAGGCTGTGGCAGACGGTTGGCACTTTCGCATCTTCCTCGGGCGGCAGGTGGTACAGGTCCTTGGTCGCGGCTTCGCCAGGATGGATCTTGTTTTCGACGCCATCCAGCCCCGCCATCAGCAGTGCTGCAAAACCGAGGTACGGGTTCATCAGCGGATCGGGGAAGCGCGCTTCGACGCGGCGGCCCTTGGGGTTGGCCACATACGGAATGCGGATCGAGGCAGAACGGTTTTTGGCCGAGTAGGCCAGCTTCACCGGGGCTTCGTAGCCGGGCACCAGGCGCTTGTAGCTGTTGGTGCCGGGATTCGTGATGGCATTGAGCGCGCGCGCGTGCTTGATGATGCCGCCGATGTAGTACAGCGCAAAATCCGACAGGCCGGCGTAGCCGTCGCCCGCAAACAGGTTCTTGCCGTCTTTCCAGACCGACTGGTGCACGTGCATGCCCGAGCCGTTGTCGCCGACGATGGGCTTGGGCATGAAGGTGGCGGTTTTGCCATAGGCGTTGGCCACGTTCCAGACCACGTATTTGAGGATCTGGGTCCAGTCGGCACGCTCGACCAGCGTGCTGAACCTGGTGCCGATTTCGTTCTGGCCGGCGCCGCCCACTTCGTGGTGGAACACTTCCACGGGCACGCCCAGCGACTCGAGAACCAGGGATATTTCAGCGCGCATGTCCTGCGTGCTGTCGACCGGTGGCACGGGAAAGTAGCCACCCTTGACGGTGGGACGGTGGCCGCGGTTTCCGCCTTCGAGCTTTTTGCCGCTGTTCCAGGGCGCTTCGTATTCTTCGATCTTGAAGAAAGTACCCGACATGTCGGTGTTCCAGCGCACGTCGTCGAAGATGAAGAATTCGGGCTCCGGGCCGAAAAAGGCGGTGTCGCCAATGCCGGAGGCCTTGAGGTAGGCCTCGGCGCGCTTGGCGATCGAGCGCGGGTCGCGGTCATAGGCCTTGCCGTCACCGGGCTCGAGCACGTCGCAACTCATGAACAGCGTGGTTTCTTCGTAAAACGGGTCGATGTTGGCGGTATTGGCGTCCGGCATCAGCAGCATGTCGGAGGCTTCGATGCCCTTCCAGCCGCCAATGGATGAACCATCGAACGCGTGCCCGGCGCTGAATTTATCTTCATCGAAATGTGAAGCGGGAACGGTGACGTGCTGCTCTTTGCCGCGGGTATCGGTGAAACGGAAGTCGACAAACTTGACTTCGTTTTCCTTCACCATTTTCATCACGTCTGCGACGGTCTTTGCCATCAGTTTCTCCTGGTTGGAAGTTGGTTAAAAAATTCTGGGAACGGCAAGCTAATGCAGTTTCTGTGCCAAAGCCGACGCGTCTGTTTTGGGCCGAGCCTCGTATTCTGCCTTGAGGCGGTACGTTGTCGCCGACTCGCGCCCGCTTTTTTGGCCCAGCGGGTTTTGGAATGCACCATATTGGTACGCTGTATCGCCGAACCTTATTGGTGCATCAAGTTTTACGCACCAATTCGGGGCCTAATTGCGCGTTAAAACCGTGCAGCCCTGCCAGCAAGACCGGGTAGGCGGCAGCCACCGCGGCCGGATCACCCTTCACGCCAAGCTCTATATGGCGGCCATATTCGGGGTGATCCACGCTGGGCAGGCTGAATACCTTGACGCCCGCATGCACTCGCTCGATTTCTTCCATCAAGGGCGTGAGCGCCGCTTCCATGGAGCCAAACACGATGACCGATTTTTCCTCGTAAGCGGCTTGCCGGAACAGGTGCGCGTAATGGTGCTCGAGCACCCACTCGATCATGGGCCAGGCCATGACGGGAAAGCCCGGCACGAAATGCACCGCGCCACCGCCCGGGCCGGCACAGCTGAAGCCCGGAATCTTGTTGTAGGGATTGGGAATCAGCTGTGCGCCTTGGGGAAAGACGCCCATGTTGAGGCGGTGGATGTTATCCGGCCGATCCGGTTCGTAGGTCGTGCCCTGCTCCCTGGCGATATCCTGCATGCGCTCGCGAATCAGGCGCTCGGCTTGCGGGTGCAATTCAAGAGGCACGCCAAGCGCCCTGGCTGCGCATTGGCGCGTATGGTCGTCGGGTGTGGCGCCGATGCCGCCACAGCAAAACGCCGCATCGCCCGAGGCGAAGGCGCGGCGCAGCGTGGCTGTGATGCGTTCGGGCACATCGCCAAGGCACTCGGCGTAGTCGAGCTGCAGGCCGCGCTCGCCCAGCAATTCGATGACCCGGGGCATGTGCTTGTCGGCACGCTTGCCCGAGAGGATCTCGTCACCGACGATGATGAGCCCGAAATGGGGCCGCTCTTCAGGATGCGGGTGTTTGAGGGGTTGTGGCGGGGTCTGGATGGAGGTCATGGGGCAAGGCAGCAGGGGCAATCGGGGCGGGCGGCACCAAAGCAGTATTCTGTGCGCGCAGGTTTTCCAGGGCCGTGAGGCAATAGTGCGAGAACCACAGCGACGAGAATGCAAAGATCAGGGTGTAGATCCAGATCGCCACCGGCACCAGGATCACAAACGCGGCCGCAAACAGCGCGCCCGAGGCCCATACGATGCTGGGCGCGGCGCCCAGGTAGCCCGAGAGAACGCCAATGCCCAACAGCCAGCCCCGATGGCGGCGGAAGATCTCGCGCCGCTCATCGCGGCTGGCATGGCTGGACAGGGCATCGAAAGCCATGACGCGATACGTCAGCCAGCCCCAGATCAGCGGCGGCAGGATCAGAATCAGGGGCGGCACCAGCCACAGCGGAATCGAGATCACCAGTGCGATCGCGGCAAGCAAGGTGGAGCCGAGCGACCAGAGGATGCTGACCAGCACAGAGCCGCCCTTCTTGCGCTCCAGAGTGGGGAAACGGCGCTCGGCGACCAGCCCCACCAGCGCGGGCGTCATCAGGGCGGCCACGATCAGCAGCGACACGATCACCAGCAGCGGCGTGACGGTGAAGATCACGATCAGCGGGGCCGCCACGGTCTTGAGGTTGCCCGCGCCAACCCCTTCCAGCCACGACCACAGGTGGGTGAGCCAGACGGAGGCGTCCAGCATGCCGCGCACCCAATCGAGCGCGGGCGTCCAGAAAAAATAGCCCAACCCCAGGGAGAGCCCGACCATGATGACCAATGGCAGGAATGACAGCGCAATCACGCGCGGGCGAAGGCAATACGCCACCGCGCGCCAGAACGAATCGAGAAATAGGGCCATGGCCTGAAGCATACCGCGGCGGCGCCGGCCGGGCAGCCGTGGCGCACATCCCTTACCATTCCCTGATGAGCTTGATTCGCATCCATGGCGTGCAACTGGAAGTGCGCCAGATTGAGGCGGCGGCCGGCGAGCAGCGCCGCGCTCCCATCGTTTTTCTGCATGAGGGTTTGGGTTCGGTCGCGATGTGGCGCGACTGGCCCGACCAAGTGTGTCTGGCCACCGGGCGCGCCGGCATGGTGTATTCGCGCCGCGGCTACGGCCAGTCCGATCCGGTGCCCGACGTACGCGGCGCATCTTCCGGGCGCGATGGCTTGCGTGTGGGACGCTTGCAGCCGGACTACATGCACCTGGAGGCGTGGGAGGTGCTGCCCGAACTGCTTCGTGTGCTGCAGATCGACAAGCCCGTGCTGCTCGGTCATTCCGATGGCGCCAGCATTGCGCTGCTGTACGCGAGCCGCTATCCGGTGCAGGCCTGCATCGTGCTGGCCCCGCATGTGATGGTCGAAGACATCTCGGTGCGCTCGATTGCGCAGGCCCGCACGGCCTATGAAAGCGGCGATCTGCGCAAACGGCTGGCGCGCTACCACGCCGACGTGGACTGCGCCTTCTGGCAGTGGAACGACATCTGGCTGGACGAGGCGTTCCGGCGCTTCGATATCCGCGGCGACTGCCAGCGCATCCGCGCACCGGTGCTGGCCATTCAGGGGGTTGATGATGCCTACGGCACCATGCAGCAAATCGACCAGATCCGCACGACCGGCAAGCACTGTGTGCTACAAAAACTGCAGCAATGCGGACATTCGCCGCACCGCGATCAAACGGCCCTGACCACGCAACTGATTGCCGATTTCCTCGCCCCCATGGAATAGGCGGCGGTCAGCCGGCGATCCGTGCGAGATCGTCGGCCCCGAGCCAGCGCCACTGGCCTGGCGCCAAGTCACCGGGCAGGGCCAGGCCGCCGATCTGCGAGCGGTGCAGGGCCTCGACCCGGTTGCCCACGGCGGCCACCATGCGCTTGACCTGATGGTACTTGCCCTCGGTCAGCGTCAGGCGCAAGTGGTGCGGCGCCACCGCTTCGCAGGCACTGGCACGAACCGGCTTCGGGTCATCTTCCAGCACCACGCCCTCCAGCAGCTTTTGCACCTGTTTGTCGTCGAGCGGGTGTTTGGTAGTGACCTCGTACACCTTGGGCACATGATGCCGGGGCGAACTCATGCGGTGGATGAATTTGCCGTCGTCGGTCAGCAGCAGCAGTCCCGTCGTGTCCTGGTCGAGCCGGCCGACCGCCTGCACGCCCTGCACCGCTCCTTTCTGCGGCCGCTGGCGCAGCGGCGACGGCAGCAGCGTGTAGATGCTCGGCCAGGTCGAGGGCTTTTGCGAGCACTCGGTGCCGGCCGGCTTGTGCAACATCAGGTATGCCAGCGCGTGGTACTCCCACGCCGCTCCCTGGACCGTGAAACGCAACCCTTCTGCTACAAATTCCATAGCTGTATCGGTAGACAGCTGCTGGGCTACCGACACAAATCCCTGTTGAATCAGACCGGCGCAGACACGACGTGTCCCGAATCCCTGTGTAAAAAGAATGTCCTGCAATGACATGGTGTGCATGGCCTCATTGTGATGCAGCAGACCCATCAGGCACGAATGAGCGCACGCCGAAGGCGTTTCCGTGATTTTTTACCGCCCCACGCTATGGACTTCATTTGTTAACTTTAGTTACACTCAAAATGACTCACGGAAACACCAAAAAATGGACAAATTCACAGGAGGGCTTTCAATCGGATTGGCATTGCTGGCCAGCCTGGTGTTTGGCGCGGCTGTTCACGCCTGGTGGCTGCACCGGCAAGCCCACAAGCGCCGTCGCGTCCCGAAGCGGTGGCCACTGAGCCCGCGGCCGCTAGCCAACAGCCGGGAGCGTCAGGTATGGCGCTGGCTGACCCGGGCTTTTGTTGGTCACCACGTGATGATCAAAATTCCGGTCACGCGGTTCACCATGCCGCGCAACAAGGAACAGGGCCTGCACTGGTACAAATTGCTAACGGGGGTGTATTGCACGTTCACCATATGTCGTGCGGACGGCAACGTCATCGGCTGCGTGGATGTCCCAGGGCGTTTGGGACTGGCCGAAAAAAACCAGCGTCTGAAGCGCAGACTGCTGAGCCAATGCGGCATCGCCTATGCCTTGGTCGAACCCGACAAGCTGCCGACCTTGAGTGAAATCCGCACCGAATTTCTCGGCGAGATGGCATCCATGAGCATGGATCGCGAGCGCAGTGAAAGCGCAATGTCTGCCGCCAGGGCGAGTTTGCGCGAAGCACTGGTTCGCCAGCGCGAGACCCGCAACAGCGACCTCAGCCCGCTGAGTCCCACACCAGACTCCGCAAGCGGTGGCCTGCGCAGCAGTTTCACCACGCTCTCAGGAGAATTGCAGCCCAATTCTTTTCTGACCCCGCTGGATAGCCGGGAAGCAGGCTTGAGCTGAGTTTTCTCAGGCGCCTCGTCCGGCTCCACGCAAAAATCCCGCCAAAGCGGCCTCTGCATTCATGTCAGGACCCTCAAGGCGCCTTGTTGCCGGGCCTTCCCTGCTCATCAACCGGCGGCCTAGCGCTGCCTTTGGGTAATTTCTTACCAATTTTTTCACCCGTATGCCGCACCGCACCGGCAGCGCGGCTGGCCGTCTTGCTGGTGGCCCGACCGACCTTTTTGGCAGTTCGCTCGGTTGCGTTTACGGCCTTTTTGGTGGCCTTTTCAACCTTCTGGACGACGCCGTTACTGGAAGACGAGCTGGCCCCCTCGTTCGTGCCGGACTGGGTTTGCGCATGCGCCGTCAATCCATACGCCGCTGCACTCATAACCAGCACGGCTGGAATGGTTCGAAGAAACAGTGCAGTTTTGATCATTAACGGGCTCCTGTTGGAAATAATGCTGCAAGTATGCCGCGAGATGCGCACTTTTACCGCCCGTCATTCGATGAACGCCATTGATAATGGTTTATGGAAACCTGCGCCAATGATTTTGCATTGGCGCAGGTTTACTTTTATGGTGGAGCTGGGGGGATTCGAACCCCCGTCCGCAAGCCTTCTTCGCGCAGATCTACATGTTTAGCGGTCTGATTTGAGTCTCGCCACCTGTGTCGCGCAGTCGCACGCTACACAGGACGCCAGCACCCTATTGTCTCGCTCTGAACCAAGGTACCCGGTCCGAAGCCAGCCGATGTGAATAACCTTACAGCCTGGACGCCTTGCGGCACCCTTGCCCAGCCCATCGGCCTGCTGTTGTAAGGCTCACTGGTTATTAAGCAGCGAGTGCGAAACGTTCGTCGTTTGCAGTTAGTTTGTTGAGTCGATTTTTACGAGCGTTACTCAAGCTCGACATGCACCACAGCGATTCCGTACCCACGTCGAAACCAGTGCAGCCCCTCGATCGGTATTTTAGGTCATTGCCGGCGATTGCAAGCCCTGCAGTAATTGCAATAGCTGCAGCGGGGACGCTATTGCAGCGTGTGCGCCCCACTGCGCGGTATCCGTCCGATTGCCCAAATAGCCATATGTTGCCGCCACGGTGCCCATGCCGGCGGCTAATCCCGCAACCACGTCGCGCTCGTCATCACCCACATACACGCATTTTTCCGGCGCCAGCCGCAAGCGCCGTGCCGCCTCCAGCAAGGGCTCGGGGTGCGGCTTGGAATGGGGTGTGGTATCGCCGCTGATGACCGCGCTCGCCGTGGCAAACAGCGGCATGGAGCGGGTCAGGGGGTCGGTGAAGCGGGAGGCTTTGTTGGTGACCACGCCCCAGGCCAGCCGACGCGCCAAAAGCGCTTGAATCAGCTCGGCCACTTCATCAAAGGCAAAGGTGCGCCGCGTCATGCAAGCTTCGTAATTGGTAAAGAACTCTTCCCGCAGTACCGGGAAATCGGGGTGCTCCGGGGTCACGCCGAAGGCAACGCCGAGCATGCCCCGGGCGCCGGAGCCGGTCATGGGCCGATACAGCGCCAGCGGCAACGAGGCCAGGCCCCGGTCGGTCCTCATTTTGTCTGCGGCAGCGCCAAGGTCCGGCGCACTGTCAATCAGGGTGCCGTCCAGATCGAACAGCACGGCTCCTATATCCGTAAACATGCGTCAGACACCTCCACCCTTTTGCGTTGCGAACAGGTAATTCACGCTGGTGTCGCTACTGAGCCAGTAGCGCTGCGTCAGGGGGTTGTATTCCATACCGCGTGTATGGCTCAATTCCAGCCCGGCAGCGCGGCAATAACTCGCCAATTCAGCGGGACGAATCAACTTCGCGTATTCGTGGGTGCCGCGCGGCAGCATGTTCAGAACGTACTCGGCGCCGACAATCGCCAGTAAAAATGACTTCGGATTGCGGTTGATGGTTGAGAAAAACACCCATCCCCCCGGTTTGACCAGCGCCGCGCACGCCGCCACAACGGAGGCGGGATCAGGAACGTGTTCGAGCATCTCCATGCACGTGACCACGTCAAAGCTCCCCGGCTGCTCCATTGCGAGTGCTTCCGCGCTGATTTCACGGTACAGCACGTTGGGTGTTTGCGCCTCGAGCGCATGCAGTTGCGCAACCTTGAGCGCCTTGGCGGCCAAGTCGATACCAAGCACCTGGGCGCCCTTGCGGGCCATGGCGTCAGCCAGGATGCCGCCGCCGCAGCCGACATCGAGCACCTGCAAGCCCGAGACGCCGGACACGCTGTTGATCCAGTCCAGACGCAGGGGATTGATCTGGTGCAAGGGGCGGAATTCACTGTCCTTATCCCACCAGCGGTGCGCCAGGTCAGAAAATTTGGCCAGCTCGGCCGGGTCGGCATTCACGGGGTCACTCATACGCCAATTGTCCTCGAACTCATGAAAAAAGCCCCGCAAGCCTGAGCTTGCGGGGCTTTTTGAAGCAAACTTTGCGGATTACTTGCCGGCGCGGGTGCCGACGACTTCGATTTCCACGCGACGGTTCTTCGCGCGGCCTTCGGCAGTCTTGTTGTCAGCCACAGGCTGGGACTTGCCCTTGCCTTCGGTGTACACACGGTTTTTCTCGATGCCCTTGGACACCAGATAGGCCTTGACGGCTTCAGCGCGGCGAACCGACAGCTTCTGGTTGTAGGCAACGCTACCGATGGAGTCGGTGTGACCCACGGCGATGATAACTTCCAGGTTGATGTCCTTGATCTTGCCGATCAGGTCGTCCAGCTTGGCTTTGCCTTCGGGCTTCAGGACGGATTTGTCGAAGTTGAAGAAAGCATCGGCAGCGTACGTCACCTTGGTGGCAGCGGGAGCGGCGGCAGGAGCAGGAGCGGGTGCGGGAGCAGCCGGAGCAACTACAGCAGGGGCCGGTGCGGCCACGGGGACGATGGCGCCATCGCAAGTGGCCGCGGCAGTCGCCGGGGTCCAGTTGGCATCGCGCCAGCACAGCTCATTGGTGCCGTTCTTCCAAACGAGTTCGGAAGTGCCATTACGCCAGTTATCCACAGTTTGGGCACCAGCGGCAGTGACAAGCGCTGCGGAGGCAATCAACATCGCCACTTTATTCAATTTCTTCATGGTTCTCCTCTTGGGGAAAAAGCCGCAGCCGCGCTGCGAAACAGGACGATCTGAGTGACCATCACTCAAAACGTTCTGGCAATTGTGCCACACGTCCCCATACGTTCAGGGGTAAATCGGGCCGCGTACCGTAGGACAAAACCGCAATTAGGCCGATGTGTTGCGACTTAGCGACAGCCCCTTGCCCGTAAAATCAGACTTCACTTGCCGAGAATCCCTCCCCATGACCCAGTTCGCCAAAGAAACCCTGCCCATCAGTCTTGAAGAGGAAATGCGGCGCAGTTACCTCGATTACGCCATGAGCGTCATCGTGGGGCGCGCCCTGCCTGATGCGCGGGACGGACTGAAACCCGTGCACCGGCGTGTGTTGTACGCGATGCACGAACTCAACAACGACTGGAATCGCCCTTACAAGAAATCGGCGCGTATCGTTGGTGACGTCATCGGCAAGTACCACCCGCACGGCGATCAGTCGGTATATGACGCCATCGTGCGCATGGCACAGGACTTTTCACTGCGTCACATGCTGGTGGACGGGCAAGGCAACTTCGGTTCGGTGGATGGCGACAACCCCGCCGCCATGCGCTACACCGAAATCCGTCTGGCAAAGATTGCCCAGGAGATGCTGGCCGATATCGACAAGGAAACGGTTGATTTCGGTCCCAACTACGACGGCAGCGAAAAGGAGCCGCTGGTGTTGCCGTCCCGGGTTCCCAACCTGCTGATCAACGGCTCCGGCGGCATTGCGGTGGGCATGGCGACCAACATCCCGCCGCACAACCTTAACGAGGTGGTCGATGCGTGCCTGCATCTGCTGAAAAACCCGCACGCCGGTATTGACGAGCTGATGGAGATCATTCCAGCGCCCGATTTCCCTACGGCAGGTATTATTTACGGCATCAATGGCGTCAAGGACGGTTACCGCACCGGCCGCGGCAAGGTGGTGATGCGCGCCAAGTGCCACTTCGAAGACATCGACAAGGGGCAGCGCCAGTCGATCATCGTGGACGAGTTGCCATACCAGGTGAACAAAAAGACGCTGCAGGAGCGCATGGCCGAACTGGTCCACGAGAAGAAGATCGAGGGCATCAGCCATATCCAGGACGAGTCCGACAAATCGGGCATGCGCCTGGTCATCGAACTCAAGCGCGGCGAAGTGCCCGAAGTGGTGCTCAACAACCTCTATAAACAGACGCAGCTGCAGGACACCTTTGGCATCAACATGGTGGCGCTGGTCAACGGCCAGCCCAAACTTTGCAATCTCAAGGACCTGATCGAAGTCTTTCTGGAACATCGCCGTGAAGTGGTCACCCGTCGCACCGTGTTCACGCTGCGCAAGGCGCGCGAACGCGGCCATGTGCTCGAAGGCCTGGCCGTGGCGCTGGCCAACATCGACGACTTCATCGCCATCATCCGCAACGCGCCGACACCACCCGTGGCCAAGGTTGAGCTGATGGCCCGGCCCTGGGACAGCCAGCTGGTGCGCGAAATGCTGACCCGCACGCGGGCCGACGGTGGCGTGATCAACGCCGACGACTACCGTCCCGACGGCCTGGAAAAAACCTACGGCATGGGCAGCGATGGCCTGTACCGGCTCAGCGAAACGCAGGCGCAGGAAATTCTGCAAATGCGCCTGCAGCGCCTGACCGGCCTCGAGCAGGACAAGATCGTGGCCGAGTACAAGGAAGTCATGGCCGAAATCGAGGATTTGCTCGACATCCTGGCCAAACCGGCGCGCGTCTCGACCATCATTGGCGACGAGCTGGGCGCCATCAAGCAGGAATTCGGCCAGACCAAAATCGGCGCGCGCCGCAGCCTGGTCGAACACAGCTCGTTCGACCTGAGCACCGAGGACCTGATCACCCCTACCGATATGGTGGTCACGCTGTCGCATAGCGGCTATATCAAGAGCCAGCCGCTCTCCGAGTACCGGTCCCAGAAGCGCGGTGGGCGTGGCAAGCAGGCCACGGCGACCAAGGAAGACGACTGGGTCGATCAGCTTTTCATTGCCAACACGCACGATTACATCCTGTGCTTCTCCAACCGGGGACGCCTGTACTGGCTCAAGGTCTGGGAAGTGCCTCAGGGTTCGCGCGGCTCGCGCGGACGCCCCATCGTCAACATGTTCCCGCTGCAGGAAGGCGAAAAAATCACCGTCGTATTGCCGCTGACGGGTGAGAAACGAAGCTTTCCGGCCAATCAATATGTGTTTATGGCGACCTCCATGGGGACGGTCAAGAAAACCACGCTCGATGAATTCGGCAACCCGCGCAAGGCCGGCATCATTGCGGTCTCGCTCGACGACGGAGACTTCCTGATCGGCGCAGCGCTGACCGACGGCCAGCACGATGTGATGCTGTTTTCCGATGGCGGCAAGGCCGTGCGCTTCGACGAGGACGATGTCCGTTCGCTGGGCCGTAACGCCCGCGGTGTGCGCGGCATGTCGCTCGAAGTGGGCCAAAGCGTGATCGCCATGCTCGTGGCCGAGGACGAAAGTCAGAGCGTGCTGACAGCCACCGAAAACGGCTACGGCAAACGCACCAGCATCACTGAGTACACGCGCCACGGGCGCGGCACCAAGGGCATGATCGCGATCCAGCAAACGGAGCGCAACGGCAAGGTCGTGGCGGCCACGCTGGTGCGGGCCGACGACGAAATCATGCTGATTACCGACAAGGGCGTACTGGTACGCACCCGGGTCGGCGAAATTCGCGAAATGGGACGCGCCACCCAGGGGGTGACGCTGATCGGGCTCGATGAGGGCTCCAGACTCAGCGGCTTGCAGCGCATCGTGGAAAACGATGTGAACGGCGACAGCGACTCAGACAACGACAGCACTTCCTCATCCACAACGGAGAATCCTCAGTGAAAAGTTTCAAACTCGCCCTTCTGGCGGCCGCATTGGCAACCAGTTCCATCGCCATGGCCCAGGACGGCAAGGCTGCTCTCATCAAGCAATTCATCGACTTGCAGCGCCCCGGCATCGAATCCCTGGCACGCGGGCTGGTTCAGCAGTCCAGCGCGTCCATCGCGCAGGCAGGCTCTCAATACCTGCAAACCCAGGTGCCGCCCGAAAAGCGTGAGGCAGCCGCCAAGGCCGCCGATGCCGAGCTCAAAAAATACTTCGACGGGGCCTATCCCATCGTCCGAGACAAAGCCGTGCAGGTCGCACCTGCCGCGCTGGGCCCAATTCTTGAGCAAAACCTCAGCGAGGATGAGTTGCGCCAGCTGGTGGCATGGATCAGTTCGCCGCTGGCCAAAAAATACCAGGACTTGAATCCAAAATTGCAGACCGCCCTGGGTGAGAAGGTGGTGGCCGAGACGCGTGCGAGTATCGAGCCGAAGCTGAGTCTGCTCGGCCCCGCGGTGGCCAAGGCGCTGGGCGCACCGCCTCCCGCGGCACCGGCCAAGGCCCCCGCCCCCGCCAAGAAGTGACAACGCCGGCGAGTACGCGCCCGTACAACTTTTCCGCAGGCCCCGCGGCCATTCCCGAGGAGGTCTTGCGCCTGGCCGCTGCCGACATGCTGGACTGGCATGGCAGCGGCATGAGCGTGATGGAGATGAGTCATCGGGGCAAGGAATTCATCTCGATCTATGAACGGGCCGAGGCCGATTTGCGTGAGTTGCTGGCCGTCCCGCCGCATTTCAGGATCCTGTTCATGCAGGGCGGCGGACTGGCTGAAAACGCGATTGTTCCGCTGAACCTGTCAGGCGGCACGAGCGCCGATTTCGTGGTCACTGGCAGCTGGAGCCAGAAGTCGCTCAAGGAAGCGCGCAAGTACTGCACGGTGCACGTCGCAGCCAGCACCGAGGCCGACGGCTACACCACGCTGCCCGACCCGGCCGGCTGGCAGCTTGCCGACAACGCCGCCTACGTGCATATCTGCACCAACGAGACCATCCATGGCGTGGAGTTCCAGATATTGCCCGACCTGAAGGCGCTGGGCAGCAAGGCGCCGCTGGTGATCGACTTCTCATCCCATGTGGCGTCCCGCGCCGTCGACTGGAGCCGCGTCGGGTTGGCGTTTGGCGGTGCGCAGAAAAACCTGGGGCCGGCCGGCGTCACGCTGGTGGTGGTTCGCGAGGATTTGCTGGGCCACGCCCTGCCCGCCTGTCCCAGCGCGTTCGACTACAAAACCGTGGCGGACAGCCACTCGATGTACAACACGCCGCCGACCTGGGCCATCTACGTTGCCGGACTGACCTTCCAGTGGCTTAAAAAGCAGGGTGGCATTGCGGCCATGGAACAGCGCAACATCGCCAAAGCCCAACTGCTCTACGACTTCATCGATCGGTCGCAGTTCTATGCCAACAGGGTGGCGCCCAGTTGCCGCTCGCGCATGAACGTGCCATTCTTTCTGCGCGACGAGTCGCGCAACGAGGCCTTTCTGGCCGGCGCCAAAGACCGTGGCCTGCTCCAGCTCAAGGGCCACAAATCGGTCGGGGGCATGCGTGCCAGTATTTACAACGCAATGCCGATCGCGGGCGTGCAGGCGCTGGTGAACTATATGCAAGAATTTGAGAGAACCCAGAGCTGACCCATGGCCAAGACCCTCGCACAACTGCGCACTCAGATCGACGCCGCCGACCGTGAACTGCTGGCGCTGCTCAACCGCCGCGCCGAGCTCGCCAATGAGGTGGGCGAGATCAAGCGCGCCGAAGGCTCCCCGGTGTTCCGGCCGGAACGCGAAGCCGAGGTGATTCACGGACTGCAGTCTTCCAATCCGGGGCCGCTCAAGCCGGGTAACGTGGCCAGCATCTGGCGCGAAATCATGTCGGCCTGCCGTGCGCTCGAAGCGCCGCAGCGGGTCGCCTACCTGGGCCCCGCGGGCACCTTCAGCGAAGAGGCCGCACTGCGGTTCTTCGGTACCAGCATCGAGCATGTGCCCTGCGTCAACTTCGACGAGGTGTTCCGCGCCACGGCGGCAGGCACGGCCGAATTTGGCGTGGTTCCGGTGGAGAACTCCACCGAAGGTGTGGTGGCGCGTTCGCTCGATCTGTTCCTGAACTCGCCGTTGCATATCGTGGGCGAAACCAGCCTGCTGGTGCGCCACAACCTGCTGCGCCAGAGCAATTCGCTCGAAGATATAGAGGTCGTGCTGGCGCATCCACAGGCCCTGGCCCAGTGCCAGGGCTGGCTCAACACCCATCTGCCGGATGTGGAGCGCCGCGCCGTCTCCAGCAACGCCGAAGGCGCCCGGCTGGCAGCGACACATCCGGCTTGGGCCGCTATCGCGAGTGAGCGCGCCGGCAGCGAATTCGGCCTGCACGTCGCCGCGCACGCGATCCAGGACGATGCCTTCAATCGCACCCGGTTTGCCGTGATCTGCCTGCCGCAGACGCTGCAGGCGCCGCAAGCCTCCGGCCGGGACTGTGTGAGCCTGATCGTCTCGGTGCCCAACAAGCCAGGCGCGGTGCACGACCTGCTGGTGCCGCTCAAGACCCACGGCGTATCGATGACGCGCTTCGAGTCACGCCCTGCGCGCTCGGGCCAGTGGGAATATTTTTTCTACGTTGACATCCAGGGCCACCCCTCGCAGCCAAATGTCGCCGCCGCCTTGAAGGATCTTCAAGGGCTGTGTGCGTTCTACAAGGTGCTGGGCACCTATCCGGTGGGCGACTGACCATGGCGGGCTACATGGTGCACACCGATGTTTGAGCAACTCGGACTGATTGGCTGCGGCCTCATGGGTGGCTCGTTCGCGCTCGCGCTCAAGCGCGCGGGGCTGGTCAAGCGCGTGGTCGGTTACAGCAAATCGCCTTCCACCACCGAGCGCGCGCGCCAGATGGGCGTGATCGACCTGGAAGCGCCGTCGGCGCTGCTGGCCGTATCGGGCGCCGACATCGTGCTGCTGGCGATTCCAGTGGCCGCCACCGAGGCCACTTTCAAGGCCATCAAACACCTGCTCACGCCGCAGACGCTGGTCATGGATGTGGGCTCCACCAAGCGCGACGTGGTCGATGCCGCGCGGCGGGTGCTGCGCGAACAGGTCGGCTCATTCGTGCCGGCGCATCCGATCACCGGCCGGGAAGTCTCGGGCGTGGAGCATGCGGATGCCGATCTCTATATGGGCAAGCAGGTGATCCTGACCCCGATCGAGCGCACCCTGACGGCGCACCTGCAAAAGGCGATCGAGGTCTGGACCGCACTGGGTTGCCATGTGCAGAAGATGGCGCCCGAGGCGCACGACGCGGCATTCGCGGCGGTCAGCCATCTGCCGCACCTGATTGCATTTGCGCTGATGAACGGAATCACCGGCCAGGCTGGCGGGCAGGAGTATTTATCGCTCGCAGGCCCGGGGTTTCGCGACTTCACGCGCATCGCCGCGAGCGACCCGCACATGTGGCGCGACATCATGGTCGCCAACCGCGAAGAGCTGCTCGCGCAATCCCAGATTTTTCAGCGATCGCTGCAGGCCATGGAGGCGCTGATTGCCAGCGGTAACGCCGACGCACTGGAACAGCAGATCGGGCAAGCCAGCCAGACGCGAGCCCACTGGCGCATGACCTCCGGTAAATCGGGCAAGTAAATGTTCGCGACCGAATTTCTGGATATTCCGCCGTTGCAGGCGGCGGGCGGCACGGTGGTGCTGCCCGGCTCCAAGAGCATTTCCAACCGGGTGCTGCTGCTGGCCGCGCTCAGTGCCGGCACCACCACCGTGCACGACCTGCTCGACTCCGACGACACACGGGTCATGTTGGGTGCGCTGCAACAGCTTGGCTGCGACATCGTGCGCAGCGAAGGCTGCGTTGCCATCGAAGGCTTGGGCGGCCGGCTCAAAAATGCCCGAGCCCAACTGTTCCTGGGTAACGCCGGAACCGCCATGCGCCCGCTGACTGCGGCGCTGGCGCTGCTGGGCGGCGACTTTGAGCTCAGCGGCGTGGCCCGCATGCACGAGCGCCCGATCGGCGATCTGGTCGACGCGCTGCGCCAATTGGGGTGCCGCATCGACTACCTGGGCCAGGAAGGTTATCCGCCGCTGCGCGTGGGCGCGCCCGCCTTGCAGCCGGGCGCGCCGATCCGGGTGCGCGGCGACGTATCCAGCCAGTTCCTGACGGCGCTGCTGATGGCGCTGCCACTGACAGCAGCAGCCCAGGATGTGGTGATCGAGGTCGTGGGCGAGCTGATCTCCAAGCCCTATATCGAGATCACGCTCAATCTGCTCGCGCACTTCGGCATTGCCGTGCGGCGCGACAGCTGGCAACGCTTCACCATTCCGGCGGGCAGCCGCTACCAGTCGCCGGGCGCGATCCACATCGAGGCCGACGCCTCGTCTGCTAGCTATTTCATAGCGCTCGGCGCAATCACGGCGGGAACTTCAGGCCAAAAAGACGTAAGAATTGAAGGCGTCGGCGCAGATTCCATTCAGGGCGACATCCGTTTCATTGAAGCAGCGCGCTTAATGGGCGCGCAGATCGTCAGCGGCCCGAACTGGCTTGAAGTCTCGCGCGGCGCCTGGCCGCTGCACGCCATCGATCTCGACTGCAACCACATCCCCGATGCCGCAATGACGCTGGCGATTATGGCTCTGTTTGCCGACGGCCCGAGCCTGCTGCGCAACATCGCGAGCTGGCGCGTCAAGGAGACCGACCGCCTCACCGCCATGGCCGCCGAGCTGCGCAAACTCGGCGCGATGGTGGAAGAAGGTGCCGACTTCCTGCGTGTCACGCCACCAGCCTCGCCGGCCCATTGGCGCGCGGCCAGCATTCACACCTACGACGACCACCGGGTCGCCATGTGTTTCTCGCTGGCGGCCTTCAATCCGGCGGGTCTGCCGGTTCGCATCGAAGACCCGAAGTGCGTCGCCAAAACCTTCCCGGACTACTTCGAGGCCCTGTTTGCGCTGGCCCACACGTTCGCCGCCCGCATTCCCGTGATTTGCGTGGACGGCCCCACCGCCTCGGGCAAGGGCACGCTGGCCGCCACGCTGGCGCACCGGCTCGGTTACCACTACCTGGACTCCGGGGCGCTGTACCGGATCACGGCACTGGCCGCCGGGCGCGCCGGCCTGGCGCTGGACGCAGCCCATGAAGTCGCCATTGCCGCGCTGGCGCAACGCCTGCCCGTGCGCTTTGTCGGCGACCAGGTCTGGCTCGATGGCGCCGACGTCACCGACGCCATCCGCACCGAGGAGGCCGGCATGAACGCCTCCAAAGTGTCGGCCCTGCCCGCCGTGCGCACCGCCCTGATCACACTGCAGCACAGCTTTCGCCAGCTGCCCGGGCTGGTGGCCGACGGACGCGACATGGGCACCGTCATTTTTCCCGACGCGCTGCTCAAGATCTACCTCACGGCGAGCGCCGGGCACCGGGCGGAGCGGCGCTATAAGCAATTGATTTCAAAGGGTTTTCCAGCTATACTTGACAATCTTCGGACGGACTTGGAAGCGCGCGACGCGAGGGATTCATCCCGCAGCGTTGCGCCTCTCAAACCTGCCGGAGATGCCTTGCTGCTGGACAACTCGGATTTGACGATTGAAGAATCTGTCAATCAGGTGTTGGGCTGGTGGCGGGGCAAGCAGCCGTTCGGGACCTCCTGAGCAGCCATCAGGCCCATACGGCCCGCATCGCGCCCACCGGGCGGATCGGCCGTGTGGTTTGTCAACTTAACCCGCGGCCTTATCGCTTGTCTGGCCGCAAGAAACTGCCACAGTCAGCTATAGAAACGATAGCAATCCCGCGCTCGTCAACCCTGTCTGTGTAGCCCAAGGAAACTCAATGTCTGAATCTTTCGCCGCCCTGTTTGAAGAATCACTGCAACGCTCTGAAATGCGCATGGGTGAAGTGGTCACCGCTGAAGTCGTGCGTATCGAGCACAGCTTCGTGGTGGTCAACGCTGGCCTCAAATCCGAAGCCTATGTGCCCATCGAAGAATTCAAGAACGACAAGGGCGAACTCGAAGTCCAGGTCGGCGACTTCGTCTCGGTGGCCATCGACGCCATCGAAAACGGCTATGGCGACACCATCCTGTCGCGCGACAAGGCCAAGCGCCTGGCGTCCTGGATGGCGCTCGAAAAAGCCCTGGAATCCGGCGAATTCGTCACCGGCACCACCAGCGGCAAGGTCAAGGGCGGCCTGACCGTCTTGGTCAACGGCATCCGCGCCTTCCTGCCAGGTTCGCTGATCGACACCCGACCCATCAAGGACTTGTCCCCGTACGAAAACAAGACCATGGAATTCAAGGTCATCAAGCTCGACCGCAAGCGCAACAACGTCGTGTTGTCGCGCCGCGCCGTGGTCGAGGCCAGCATGGGCGAAGAACGCGCCAAGCTGATGGAAACCCTGAAGGAAGGCGCCGTGGTGCATGGCGTGGTCAAGAACATCACCGAGTACGGTGCGTTTGTGGACCTGGGCGGCATCGACGGTTTGCTGCACATCACCGACATGGCCTGGCGCCGTGTGCGTCACCCGAGCGAAGTGGTGACAGCCGGCCAGGAAATCACCGCCAAGATCCTCAAGTTCGACACCGAGAAGAACCGCGTGTCGCTGGGCCTGAAGCAAATGGGCGACGACCCCTGGATGGGCGTGAGCCGCCGCTACCCGCAAGGCACGCGCATGTTCGGCAAGATCACCAACATCGCCGACTACGGCGCGTTTGTGGAACTCGAACCCGGCATCGAAGGCCTGGTCCACGTGTCCGAGATGGACTGGACCAACAAGAACGTGGCGCCGAGCAAGATCGTGTCGCTGGGCGACGAAGTCGAAGTCATGGTCCTCGAAATCGACGAAGACAAGCGCCGCATCAGCCTCGGGATGAAGCAGTGCAAGGCCAATCCCTGGCAGGAGTTTGCGCAGGACACCAAGCGCGGCGACCGCGTCAAGGGTCCGATCAAGTCGATCACCGACTTCGGCGTGTTCGTGGGCCTGGCTGCCGGCATCGACGGCCTGGTGCACTTGTCCGACCTGTCCTGGAACGAGCCTGGTGAAGCCGCCGTGCGCAACTACAAGAAGGGCCAGGAAGTCGAAGCCATCGTGCTGGCCGTGGATGTGGACCGCGAACGCATCTCGCTGGGCATCAAGCAGCTCGACAGCGATCCGTTCACCACCTTCACCACCATCAACGACAAGGGCCAGATCGTGACCGGCAAGGTCAAGACCGTGGACGCCCGTGGCGCTGAAATCGACCTGGGTGAAGACATCATCGGTTACCTGCGTGCTTCCGAGATCAGCCGCGACCGCGTGGAAGATGCGCGCAACGTGCTGAAAGAAGGCGACGAAGTCACCGCCGTGGTGGTCAACGTGGACCGCAAGACGCGCAACATCCAGCTGTCCATCAAGGCCAAGGACATGGCCGACCAGCAGGAAGCCATGTCAAGCCTGAGCCAGCAATCCGCGCGTGAAAACGCCGGTACGACCAGCCTGGGTGCGCTCTTGCGCGCCAAGCTGGACAACAACAATAACTAAGCCGCCGGACGGGGGCGAAGCCGCGCGTCACACCACCCTTTGCGGGGTGGCTGGACGCCCGCTTGGGCCCCCTGCCTTCGTTTCCAGATGACCCGCTCCGACCTCGTTGAAGAACTGGCTGCCCGCTTTAGTCAGCTTACGCACCGCGACGCCGAATATGCCGTCAAGACGATTCTCGACGCCATGAGCGACGCCCTGGTGCGCGGGCACCGCATCGAAATCCGTGGCTTCGGCAGTTTCTCGATCAACCGGCGCTCGCCCCGCATGGGTCGCAACCCGCGTTCGGGCGAAAGCGTGGCCATTCCGGAGAAACGCGTCCCGCATTTCAAGCCCGGCAAGGCGCTGCGTGAGGCGGTGGACAAACGCACGCAGGAGCTCGAGGCAGCAGCCAGCAAGGCTTGACGGTTGAATCCGTCGGTAGAATCTCCTCGTCACTGAGGACGATTCATGAAATACCTCATGTGGCTGCTCAAGGCAGCCATTTTTTTTACCCTGTTCGCTTTCGCGCTGAACAATCAGCAGGACACCATCGTGCATTTTTTCTTTGGCACGCAATGGCGCGCGCCGCTGGTGCTGGTGGTGCTGGCAGCTTTTGCGGCCGGCGTCGTGCTGGGCGTGCTGGGCATGGTGCCGCGCTGGTGGAAGCACCGCGTTGCCGCCAAAAAGGCCCGGCAGGGCGCCGCATCGGCGTCCCATCCCACCGACTCGGTCAGCGCCGGCATCCACGATGGACTTTGACCTGAGCTGGATTCTGCTGGGTCTGCCCATTGCATTCATCCTGGGATGGGCCGCGTCGCGGTTCGACCTGCGCCAGTTGCGCATGGAAAACCGGCAGGCGCCCAAGGCGTACTTCAAGGGCTTGAACTTTCTGCTGAACGAGCAGCAGGACCAGGCCATCGACGCCTTCATCGAGGCCGTGCAAAACGACCCGGACACGTCTGAATTGCACTTCGCGCTGGGCAACCTGTTCCGGCGCCGCGGCGAGTACGAACGGGCCGTGCGCGTGCACGAGCATCTGCTCTCGCGGGGCGACCTGAGCCGCGCCGACCGCGAACGCGCCCAGCATGCGCTGGCGCTGGATTTCCTGAAGGCGGGCCTGCTCGACCGCGCCGAAGAGGCCCTGCGCAAGCTCGAAGGCACACCGTTCGAAACGCAGGCCAGCCTGGCTTTGCTGGCCATCTTCGAGCGCTCACGCGACTGGCCGCAGGCGGCGCGGATTGCGCAAAAACTCGAAGACGCCGGCCAGGGCAGCTTCAGCGCGCGGCAGGCGCATTACCTGTGCGAGCAGGCGGCAGCCCAAACCGCCGAAGGCAACAACGCTGCCACCCACCGGCTGCTCGACCAGGCTCTGACGACGGCGCCCCATGCGCCCCGTCCGCGCATCGATCTGGCCGCCTTGCATCTGCGGCTCGGTGAAGCCGACGCCGCGTTCGAGAGCCTGCAGGCGTTGCTCGACGTGGCGCCTCTTTCGCTGCCGCTGGTGGCGCACACGCTGTGCGAAGCCGCAATGGCCTGTGGGCACTCGGCGCAGGCCTTGAGTCTTCTGAAAACCAGTTACGCGCAGGACCCCAGCCTCGACGTGCTGGACGCTATCGTGACCCTGACGGCAGCTGGCGAACCCGCACAGGAGGTGCAAGGTGGCCGCGACTGGTATCTCAAGCACCTTGAACGCGAGCCGTCACTGATCGCGGCAGCCAAATGGATTGCGGGCGAAAAGCTGGAGCACGAGCAGTTCCACCCCCAGGTGCAGCGTGCGCTGGACCACGCTGCGCGCCCGCTCATGCGCTACCGCTGCGCTGCCTGCGGCTTTGAAGCCACACAGCACTTCTGGCAATGTCCCGGCTGCCAGGCATGGGACAGCTACCCGGCACGCCGGGTCGAAGAACTCTAGTAGCGACGCCCTTCAAGTTGCCCTGCCGCGCCGGGCATCA
Organism: Rhodoferax sediminis; assembly: GCF_006970865.1. NCBI lineage: Bacteria > Pseudomonadati > Pseudomonadota > Betaproteobacteria > Burkholderiales > Comamonadaceae > Rhodoferax > Rhodoferax sediminis. Next base: position 1,413,284 of record NZ_CP035503.1, on the reverse strand, counting down.
GGGTATTCACCAACTCTTGTGACACCTGGAGGTCAACGAACGGGAGTCTGACGCCGTTATAACCAGGCAGTCCCGGCGGCTTTTCTGCCGGGTTTCTTTTACTACCAGGAGTTCCGTCAATGTTGAAGAAAATCCTCGCCATTGTGGCCATGCTGTACGCAGTTGCGTCTTTCGCTGCTGTCGATGTGAACAAGGCCACCGCGGCCGAACTCGATGGCCTCAAAGGCATCGGCCCCGGCATCTCCAGCAGGATCGTCGATGAGCGCAAGAAAGGCGACTTCAAGGACTGGAATGACTTCATCGGGCGCGTCAAGGGCGTCGGTGAAAAAAACGCTGCCACATTTTCCTCTGAAGGCATGACGGTCAACGGCGCGCCCTTCAATGGTGCAGCGGCCGCGCCCGCCGCAAAAACAAGCCAGAAGAAAGCCGACGCCAAGCCGGCTTCCGCTGCACCGACCGCTGCTGCGCCCACGGCTGCAACGGCCGCCCCCGCAGCGGCTGGCGATGCGAAGGCTGACGCCAAAGCCAAGAAAGCCGTAGACAAGGCCGCCAAAGCCGATGCCAAGAAAAAGAAGGCTGATGACGCCAAAGCGGCCAAAGCAGCCAAGGCCGCCAAAGCCGATGCCGCCAAACCGGCGGCCAGCGCTGCCAAGAATTAATTCGTCGCCCCTGAGAAACTCCAAGAATCGAGCATTGATGCGGGTTAGTGAGGTGTTGAAGTGGCCCGCAGGTTGCCAGAATTGAGGCTATCAAAGCCCCAAACCTTGCAAACTCATGGCACTGCGCGAGACCCAACATTCGGCTGAAACAGATCTGTTTCGCCAGGAACTGGCCAATCTCATCAACCTGCGCCACCCGCTGGTGCAACTGGCCCAGAAGATCGATTGGCAATCTTGCGAGCAGCGCTTTGGCGGCCTGTACAAAGCCGGCATTGGCCGCCCCGGCCATCCCATCCGTCTGATGGTCGCTCTGCAACTGCTCAAGCACACCAGCAACCTGTCGGATGAAGAAGTCGTGGCGGTGTGGGTAGAGAACCCGTACTGGCAGCACTTCTGCGGCGAGCAGTACTTTCGCCATGACCTGCCCATTGACCCCAGTCTCATGACCGGGTTTCGCAAGCGCATTGGCGAGCCCGGCTGTGAGTTCATCCTGGGCCTGACAGTGCAAGCAGGTCTGGCCACCAAGACAGTTGTCAAGACCTCGCTGGCTGTGGTCAATGTGGACACCACGGTGCAAGACAAGGCCGTGGCCTTTCCCACCGATGCCCGACTGCTGCACAAGGCGCGCGTGGCGCTGGTGCGCCAGGCCAGGAAACTCGGCATCAACCTGCGCCAAAGCTACGAACGGGTCGGCCAGGCAGCCTTCGTGCGCTCGCAGCGCTACGCCCATGCCCGCCAGATGAACCGGGCCAAGGCCCAGAACAGAAAGCTGCGCACCTACCTTGGCCGCGTCATTCGGGACATTGAGCGCAAGACGCAAAGCGATGACACGCGCACCGGGCGGATGGACAAGTTGCTGGAGATCGCAGCGCGCATCCACAGCCAGCCTAGACGGCGCAGCGAGGGCGATCCACCCAAGCTGTACAGCGTGCATGCCCCGGAAGTCGAATGCATTGCCAAAGGCAAGATCCACAAACAGTACGAATTCGGCGTGAAGGTAGGCATCGTCTCGACCAGCAAGGAGTCGTTCGTCGTCGGCGCCAAGTCGTTGTCGGGCAATCCGTATGACGGGCACACGCTGCAGGCGTGTATTGAGCAGGCTGAGCGCGTCTCAGGTTTCAAGGCCAAAGAGGCTTACACGGATCGAGGGTATCGGGGCCACGGCTGCAACAGCGGCACGCTCAAAGTCTGGATTGCCGGGGCCAAGCGCGGGGTGACGGCCGCAATCCATAGAAAGCTCAAGCGCAGGAATGCGGTGGAGCCGGTAATCGGTCACATGAAGTCGGATGGCAGACTGGCGAGAAACTTCCTCAAGGGCATCGAAGGTGATGCGATGAATGCACTGCTGTGCGGTGCTGGGCACAACATGCGCAAGATCCTCAAGAAGCTGCGGCTTCTTTGTGCCCAGTGGGGTATCACGCTGCGACAACTATTGAGCGCGGCCAGCGCTTATGCCATTCGCGCGAGACCTGCGGTTCCTTGAAAAAACGAGTTTCTCAGGGACGACTAATTCCAGGCGATCCCGTGAAAAAACCCGCTTCGGCGGGTTTTTTTATTTGTCCCACTCTCTCCGGCGATGGGCCGCCCTCTATTGCTCAGGAAACGCGGACAGCACGAGCGAAGATTTCCAGACCTTCAACTGCCCGATAGCTCCACGGGCGGGGCGTGCCGGTAGGTGGCCGGCGTGCGGCTCAGCTTGATGGGCGACGCCACACCAGTGTAGTTGTCGCCGATGCGCACGACCATTTCCCGATGGGCGGTGTGGGGGTGTTGCAGAGCCGCGTCCACCGTCAGGATGGGGGCGCACGGCACGCCGATTTGCATCAGCGCCTCGGCCAGCGCCGCGCCGTCATGCCGGGACAGCTCGGTCTCTAACAGCTGGCGCAGCACGGCGCGATGCTGCGATCGCGAATACGTCTTGACAAAACGCTCGTCCTGCGCCAGCTCCGGTGTCCCGAGGTGCCGGCACAGCAGTTCGAATTGCCGGTCATTGCCGACGGCCAGAAAAATAGGCACGGTGTGCGTCGCAAACGCGTCGTAGGGGTAGATGTTGGGGTGTGCGTTGCCCGTGAGTTTCGGCTTTTGGCCGTCCGCAAACCAGTTCGCCGCGTGCGGGTGCAGCAAGGACAGGCCGCAATCGAACAGGCTGGCCTCGACAAACTGCCCGCGGCCACTGCGCTCTCGTTCTTGTAGCGCCAGCAGCACGCCCAGAGCCGCGTTCAATCCGGTGACCAGATCCACCACTGGCAGTCCGACCCGCAGCGGCTCGCCGCCCACTTCGCCGTTGACGCTCATGATGCCGGTGAGCGCCTGCACCGCGGCGTCATAACCCGCCAGACCACCGAGCGGGCCGTCGGCGCCGAACCCGCTTACGCGGCAATGGATCAGACGCGGAAACCGCTGCGCCAGGGCCTCGTAGCCCAGGCCCCATTTCTCCAGGGTTCCCGTCTTGAAGTTCTCGATCAACACATCCGCGCCTTCGAGCAGCCCCAACAGCATGCTTTGCCCACGCTCGCTGGCCAGGTCGAGCTGCGTGCCGAGCTTGTTGCGGTTCAGACCCATGTAATAAGACGCCACGCCGTTCTGGAACGGAGGCCCCCAGGCGCGCGTGTCGTCGCCCTGAGGCGGCTCGACCTTGAGCACGTCGGCGCCATGGTCACCCAGGATCTGGCCGCAGTACGGGCCGCCCAGAATGCGCGACACGTCAATCACCCGGATGCCGGCCAGCGCGCCGGGCTTGGAACTATCTGCCATCACGGACTCCATTGGGTGTGGGTGGGTCGTTGCCGATGCTCAGTCGAGCTTCGCACCTGAGGTCTTGACCACATCGCGCCACTTGACCACTTCGCTGCGCATGAAGGTCGCCAGCTGGGCCGGGGTGGTGGCAGGCGCCGGCTCCAGGCCTTGTGCCGTCAGGGTCTTGCGCACATCCGGCTGGGCCAACGCTTTGACGAAGGCGGCATTCAGGCGCGTGATGGTTTCCTGCTGCGTCCCCGCAGGGGCCACGATGCCGAAGAACACGCTCACATCGAATCCCTTCAAGCCCTGCTCCGCGAGCGTCGGCACATCGGGGAGGACTTGCGAGCGTGTGGCCGTGGTCACGCCCAGGACGCGCAGCTTGCCGGCCTTGATGTGCGGCAACGCCGTCAGCACGTCGGTGAATGCCATGGCGACCTGCCCGCCGAGCAGATCGTTCAGTGCAGGCCCCGTTCCTTTGTAGGGAATGTGCTGAACATCGGTGCCCGCCATCGAATTGAACATCACGCCCGCCAGATGGGATGACGCACCGTTGCCGGAAGAGGCAAAGGAGAGTTTGCCCGGATTGGCCTTGGCGTAGGCAATCAGTTCCTTGACGTTGTGGGCCGGCACACTGGGGTTGACCACCAGCACATTGGGCAGATGCCCGATCTGGATGACGGGCGCGAAGCTCTTGATCGGGTCGTAGGTGATTTTGCCGTACAGGCTCACGTTGATGGCAAGCGGGCCGGAGGTTCCAAACAGCAACGTGTAGCCATCGGGCTGGGCGCGCGCCACATAGTCCGCGCCGATGTTGCCACCGGCGCCGGGCCGGTTGTCCACGATCATGGGCTGCCCGAGTACTGGGCCGAGCGCGTGGGCCAAGGTACGGGCCATGGCATCGGTGGGCCCACCGGCGGCGAATGGCACCACCAGCGTCAGCGGCTTGCTCGGAAAATCCTTCTGCGCCAGCGCTGCAGCGCTCACCATCAGGCCGAGACCGAGCCCCAAAATAATTCTGCGGATATTCATGTTTGTCCTTTGATTGAGTAAGCCGGCACAGCGCGCGGCGATGAAAAATGGATGAATGAAAAGATGGCCAAGACCTGCCCGGCTATTTAGGCCACAGCAGTCCCTGCGCCGGATTTCGCCTGCGCCGCCGTACCAAACAGCGCCGCCAGATCGTCGGCGTGATCCAGATCCGCGGTGAGCGGATCGTTCGGCAACAGCCGGTGTTGAAGCACCAGCCCAGCCAGCCGCATTCTGGCGAGCGAACCCGTTTGGCTGGCCTCCCAGGCCATCGCCACCGACGTGGTCAGGTGGTACAGCGCCGAGGCCGCGCGCCGCGCCAGCGCCTCCCCGCCATCGCCAACCGCCACATTCGCCAGCGCCGTGACGCGAACCAGCGTGGCAGCAAACCGCTCGCGCAACCCCTGGTCCAGCTTGGCCTCGCTCAAAAGACCTTCCAGATAAGCCACCAGCGCCGTGAGCGAGTCTTCACGCCGGATGGCGCGGATGACGTCCAGCGCCACGATGTTGCTGGTGCCCTCCCAGATGGAACCCAGATGCGCATCGCGCACCAGGCGCGGATCGCTCCACTCCTCGATGTAGCCGCAGCCGCCACGCACTTCCATGGCATCGCCCGTGACCTTGCGCGCATCCCGGCAAGCGCGGAACTTGATCAGCGGCGTCAGAATGCGCACCAGCTGGTAGGCCGTGGCATCGCCCGCGTCGGCGCGGCGCAGGGCCTCGGCGGTCTGGAACATCATGGTGCGCGCCTGCTCGCTGGGCAGCAGCAGCTTCACCAGTTGGCGGCGCATCAACGGCAGATCGATCAATTTGCGGCCGAAGGCTTCGCGATGGCGCGCGATGAAGAACGCCTCGCCCACCGCGCGGCGCATGAGGCCAGCGGCGCGCACGCCGTTCGACAGGCGCGAGTTGTTCACCATGTCGGCCATTTGCACAAAGCCGCGCCCTTCCTGGCCGACCAGATATGCCAGCGCCCCGTCGAGCCGGATTTCGCCGCTGGCCATGGAGCGCGTGCCCATCTTGTCTTTGAGGCGGACGATGCGATAGGCATTCAACGAGCCGTCCGGCCGATGGCGGGGCAGCAAAAACAGCGAGACTCCACGAATGCCCGCTGCGGCCTCCCCGGTGCGCGCCAGCACCATGGCCAGTTCGGCATCCGGGTTGGAGCAGAACCATTTGTCGCCGCTCAAGCGCCAGGCATCGCCCTCGCCATCACCACTACGTTCGGCCAGCGTAGCGGTGGCGGCCACGTCGGAGCCCGCGCCCTGCTCGGTCATGAACATGGCGCCCTGCGCCAGCGTCTCGACATCCTGCGAGATCAGCGCGGGCAGGTAGCGGGCCACCAGGGCCGGCTCGCCAAACTTGCGCAGCGTGCGGGCCAGCGAATCGGTCATGGACAGCGGGCAGCACAGGCCGAACTCGGCCTGCACGAAGAGAAACGTCAGCGCATATTTGGCAGCGGCAGGCAGCGTCTGCGGCCAGTCAAAAACACCGGCGCGGTGCGACATGGCGGCCAGTCCGAACTCCGAGAACGCCAGGCGCTCCATCTCGACATAGGCCGGATGCTTGACGATGCGCTGGGCGTCCACGCCCGTGCGCGAGCGGTGCTCCAGGGTCGGCGCGTTGTGGTCCGCGGTGTTGGCGAGTTCATCCAGCGGGCCGCCGGCCAGCGCGCCAAGCCGCTTGAAATGGGGCAGCAAGTGGGCATGCAGCGGCTCCGGCAGGTAGAGCCCCAGCAGCGACTGCAGCTCGGCGTCGTCATCGAACAGGTTCGTGCCGCTGCGATCGGGAATCGCAAGTGTGGCATTGGCGGCGTTCGCAAATCGCTGGCCCATAGTCTGTCTCCATTGGTGGTATGGATTGATTATTCGGCGCCTGTGATCTAATTTCCAATACCGAATATCACTTGTTCAATACAAATCTTGAATCATGATGGAACTTCGACACCTGCGTTACTTTGTCGTGCTGGCCGATGAGTTGCACTTTGGCCGGGCCGCCCAGCGCCTGGCCATGACGCAGCCACCGCTGAGCTTCAACATCAAGCAGCTGGAGGCGTCGCTGGGCGTCACGCTGTTCGAGCGCAGCAGCAAGGGCGTCAAGCTGACGCCGGCCGGCGACAGCTTTTGCGAATCGGCGCTGCGGCTGCTGGCCGAGGCCGAGCAGGCGCAAACCCTGGCGCGGCAGGTGGCGGCGGGCACCACCAGCAAGCTGCGGGTGGGCTTTGTAGGGTCGATGATCTTCCGCGGCCTGCCCGAGCGACTGCGCAGCTTTCAGGAAGCCCATCCGCTGGTCCAGGTCCAGTTGACCGAGTTGAACTCGGCCGAGCAGGTGGAGGCGATAGGGCGCCGGCAACTCGATGTCGGCTTTGTCCACACCAGCCGCATACCGGCCGACATGAAGCGCTTCATGTACATGTCCGAGCCCTTTGTCTGCTGCCTGCCCCAGTCCCATCCGGCCGCGCGCCAGGCCAGCGTTGAACTGCGTGAGCTGTCCAGCGACGCCTTCATCCTGTTCTCGCGCGGCGCCTCCCCTGACTACTTTGAGCGCATCCTCGCCCTGTGCGCCGAGCAGGGTTTGCAGCCGCTGGTCAAGCACGAAGTACGGCATTGGTTGAGCGTGGTCTCGCTGGTGGCCAAAGGCGTGGGCGTCGCCGTGGTTCCGAATGCGCTGCGCGAGGCCGGCATCGCCGGCGCGCGGTTCGTGCCCTTGAGCGACTCCAAGTACCGCTCCGAGGTCCATTGCGTCTGGCAGGAGCGGCGCCTGCCGACGGCATTGCCTGCACTCCTGGACGTGTTCCGGGCTACACCAGCGCAATCAAGTCCGTCACCCCCACGTCCACGCCGGCCTGCATGAGCAACGTGGTCACCTGCCCGCGGTGGTGCGTCTGGTGATTGAAAAAATGCGTCATGGCCTGCCACATCGGGTGCGCGCGCTGCACACCCTTGGTGTTGCTGTAGCGCATGGTGCGCGTCAAAAAGTCATCGGGCATTTCGGCGACCCAGGCTTCGATGGCGGCGTCCAGCGCCTCGCGCGTGCGTTTGAGATCGTGCCAATCCGGATGCAAATCGCTGGTGTAGTCCGAGCCTTCGGGCAGGGTCAGCAGCTCGGGCGGGAACGCCTCGAATGCCACGGCCTGGCGCGCAAAGCGTTGCAGCCACATCTTGTCGGCCAGCACCAGATGAGTGAGCGTATGGTGGATGGAGCCAAAGAAAGCGCCGCGATCACGCTTGCGCTCCACATCGTCAAGTTTTTCGCAGGCGTCGTACAGCCGCCCGTTGAACCAGCGGTTGTAGCGAGCGAGAAAACGGTAGTTATCTGAAAAGGCGTTTGTTGTCATCAAAACTCCTTAATTGATAGCATGCAGCGCATACCGGACAAGGGCTACAGCCACATTTGATGCACAATCCGAAGATGCGCCGTTTCATGCGCTGCCGAACCCGCCACCGCCCGGCGTGTGAATCTCGAACACATCGCCGGGCTGCATTCCGGCCTGACCGATGTGCGCGAGTTCCTCCACCGTGCCGCCGGCACGCAGCACGCGGTTGAGGCCGACCTGCCCCGGCTGCCCGCCCGCCATGCCAAAGGCCGGATGCACCCGTCCGTTCGACAGGATGCTGGCCGTCATGGCCTCCAGGAACTGCACGCGCCGCACGCCGCCGTGGCCACCGCGCCAGTGCCCGGCGCCGCCGGAACCCTGGCGAATTTCATAGCTCAGCAGCCGCACCGGAAAGCGGAACTCCAGCACCTCGGGATCGGTCAGGCGCGAGTTGGTCATATGGGTCTGCACGACGCTGGTGCCGTCGAAACCGCCCACCAGCGCGCCGCTGGCGTCGAACTCGCCGCCCGCGCCGCTGCCGCCCGAGATGGTTTCGTAGTACTGGTGCCGCGCGTTGCCAAAGGTGAAGTTGTTCATGGTCGGCTGGCTGGACGCCATCACCCCCAAGGCACCGAACAGCGCGTTGGTAATGCAGGTCGAGGTCTCCACATTGCCCGCCACCACCGAGGCCGGCGGGTTCGGGTTCAGCATGGAGCCGGGCGGGATGATGACCGCTAGAGGCTTGAGGCAGCCGGCGTTGAGCGGAATGTCGTCGTCCACCAGCGTGCGGAACACGTAGAGCACCGCCGCCATGCACACCGCCGTGGGTGCGTTGAAGTTGTTGCGCTGCTGCTTTGAGGTGCCGGTGAAGTCGATGACGGCGCTGCGCTCGGCCGCATTGACGCGGATCGCGACCTGGATCTGCGCGCCGTTGTCCAGCAGCAGCGTGAAGCTGCCGTCGCGCAGTCGCGTGATCACGCGGCGCACCGACTCCTCGGCGTTGTCCTGCACATGGCGCATGTACGCCTGCACGACCTCCAGCCCGAAGTGCTCGACCATCCGGCGCAGTTCCTGCACGCCCTTCTCATTGGCCGCGATCTGCGCCTTGAGGTCGGCCAGGTTCTGCTGCGGATTTCTCGACGGATACTTTCCGCTCTGCAGCAACGCCAGCATCTCGGCCTCGCGCAGCACGCCGCGCTCGACCAGCAGGAAATTGTTGATCTGCACGCCCTCTTCCTCGATCGTGGTGGAGAACGGCGGCATCGATCCCGGCGTGATGCCGCCGATATCGGCGTGGTGCCCACGCGAGCCGACGTAGAACAGCGGGCGCGGCGTGTCGGCGCTGGCCGCACCTGGTAAATACACCGGCGTGATCACCGTGATGTCGGGCAGATGCGTGCCACCATGGTACGGGTCGTTGAGCACATACACATTACCCGGCTGCATGGCCCCCGCGTTCTCGCGGATCACGGTCTTGATGCTCTCGCCCATCGAGCCCAGATGCACCGGCATGTGCGGCGCGTTGGCGATCAGGTTGCCGTCGGCGTCGAACAGTGCGCAGCTGAAGTCCAGCCGCTCCTTGATGTTCACCGAGTAGGCCGTGTTCTGCAGCTGCAGGCCCATCTGCTCGGCGATGTTCATGAACAGGTTGTTGAAGACCTCCAACAGCACCGGGTCCGCGTGCGTGCCGGCCGCGAACGTGATGGCGCGCGCCGCGCGCCGCTCCAGCAGCAAATGGTTCAACTCGGTCAAGGCTGCGGCCCAGCCGGGCTCCACCACGGTGGTCGCGTTCTGCTCGGCGATGATGGCCGGTCCCGGGATCATGTCGCCGGGACGCAGGTCTTCGCGCACCACCAGGGCCGCGTCATGCCACCGGCCCGCCGAGTACAGGCGCACTGTCTCCCTGCACGGCACCTCGCGCGCCTCATGCATGGGCAGGCGCGGCTCGGACGGTGCGTCGCCCGCCGCCACCGCCTCCACCGAGACCGCCTCGACCACCAGGCCCTTGCCCTGCATCAGGAACGAAAAACGCTGGCGATAGGCCGCTTCGAAACGTTCCGAAATCGTCGCCACGGCCTCGCGCAGCGCGGGGCCTTCCCAAGCAAGCGACGCCCGCTCGGGGGGCAGCGCAGTATGCGAAGCGACAAGTGTGGAGGCCTCATCCCATGGCACGACCAGCGCGGCGTCGCTGCCCTCGTAGCGCACATGCACGCGCCGGTGCGTGGTGATGCCGCCGCGGCCGACGTCCTGGCGCGCCAGCTCGGCCTCGGTCGTCGCCGCCAGCGCGTCCAGTCGGGCGGCGATTTCCGGCAATGCAGCGTCGGTCAGTTTGAGCTCCACCGCCTGCTCGCGAATCACGTTCTGGTCGGCCAGGCCCATGCCGTAGGCCGACAGCACACCGGCCAGCGGATGCACGAACACGCGCGTCATGCCCAGTGCATCGGCCACCTGGCAGGCGTGCTGACCACCGGCGGCGCCGAAGCATTGCAGGGTGTAGCGCGTCACGTCGTAGCCGCGCGCCACCGAGATTTTCTTGATGGCATTGGCCATCTGCTGCACGGCAATGTGGATGAAGCCCTCGGCCACGTCCTCCGCCGTGCGGCCGGTCTGCTGCGCCAGCGCCGCAAACTTCGCGGTCACCACGTCCGCATCCAGCGCCTCGTCGCCCTGGTGGCCGAACACCCGGGGAAAGTAGCGCGGCTGGAGTTTGCCGACCATCACATTCGCGTCGGTCACCGCCAGCGGCCCGCCGCGCCGGTAGCTGGCCGGGCCCGGGTTGGCGCCGGCGCTCTCGGGGCCGACACGAAAGCGCGCGCCGTCGAAGGCCAGAATCGAGCCGCCCCCGGCCGCCACCGTGTGGATGCTCATCATCGGCGCGCGCATGCGCACGCCCGCCACCTGGGTTTCGAACTCGCGCTCGAACTCGCCCGCGAAGTGACTCACATCGGTGGAGGTGCCACCCATGTCGAAGCCGATCACGCGGCCGATGCCCGCCAGCTGCGCGGTGCGCGCCATGCCGACGATGCCGCCCGCGGGGCCGCTCAAAATTGCATCCTTGCCCTGAAAGGCGTGTGCATCGGCAAGGCCGCCCGACGACTGCATGAAGAACAGCCGCACGCCCGGCATCTCGGCCTGCACCTGCTCCACGTAGCGGCGCAGGATGGGTGACAGATAAGCATCCACCACGGTCGTGTCGCCGCGGCTGACCAGCTTCATCATCGGGCTGGTTTCATGCGAGGTGCTGACCTGCGTGAAACCCACCTCGGCGGCGATCCGGCTCGCGGCCTTTTCGTGGCCGGTATAGCGGTAGCCGTGCATAAACACGATCGAAACGCTGCGTAGCCCTTTCTGGTATTGGGCAAGCAGCTCCTGTTTCAATAGCGCTTCGTCGAGTGGCGCAATCACCTCGCCGTGCGCGCCGACACGCTCCGACGCTTCCACCACGGCGCTGTACAGCAGCTCGGGCAGCAGGATGTGGCGATCGAACAGACGCGGGCGGTTCTGGTAGGCGATGCGCAGCGCATCGCGAAAGCCGCGCGTGATCACCAGCAGCGTAGGCTCGCCCTTGCGCTCGAGCAGCGCGTTGGTCGCGACTGTGGTGCCCATCTTCACGCATGCCACCTGCGCCGGTGTGACTGGCTCGCCGGGCCGCAGGCCCAGCAGATGGCGGATGCCTGCCACCGCCGCATCGCGGTACTGCTCGGGGTTGTCGGACAGCAGCTTGTGCGTCACCAGGGAGAAGCTGCCGTCTGCGTGGGGCCGGCGGCCCACCACATCGGTGAACGTGCCGCCGCGGTCGATCCAGAACTGCCAGCGAAGGGAAGCATCAGGGTTCATGGTGTGGAGGTTATAGGGTCAGGAGGTCAATTCGCGGAAAAACCTGGGACCATGGCCATGGAATTTGCCCTTCTCCCCATACGTTGCCGCATTTCAACACCGTTTCGGAAAAGATAATCGCGCACAGGCCTGCCATCGCCGCCTGGCTGGCACGCTGGAGATGCTGCAGCAGGAGCGCTACACACTGACCTTGGGAATTGCGGGCTCGTGCCTGTCCGGCACGCAACCGATCATCGCGGGCATGCGAGCGGCCGCATTTTTGATGGCCCGCGTGCGCCGCGGCACACGGCAGGACCGGCTGCTCAGAAAGTAGCAACGGGCGCGGTATCGCTGTCTTGTGCGGTGAAATGCACGGTTTCCGCCGCCGGGACCGACGGGTCGCGGCTGCCGGCATAGCCGGCCGGCGAAGGCGCCCCAGCCGGCGTGGTGATGTCGTCGAGCATCCGTCCGCTGCCGCCAGCCCTGCCGCCCACCAGCAGCAATCCGACGATAGCCAGCGCCAGCCCCAGCACGAGGCTCGCCCAGCGCCCAAAGCCTCCGCCTTTTCGGTGCGATGGCAGGGAACGACCGGAATGGTGATTCATACTGACTCCTCCTTGCAGGCGCCGTTTAGCGCCACGGCCATGGCATAGATCAGTCAATATAGAAAGCAGCGCCGCCCGCGCCAATACCACAAACAGGCGTTTCGGCAAAGGGAGAATCACCCGAACACGGTATGCGACCACCGACCAGCGGCAGGCACGACGCTGCCCGGGGCGCACGCGGACGCCCTTCTTACAGCAGCCCCATCTGGCTGGCCTCGAAAACGGCCTCCCCGCGCGAATGAACCGCCAGCTTGCGGTAGATTTTCTTGACGTGCGTCACCACCGTATGCGGCGAGATGGAGAGCAGCGCACCAACCTCGGCGAAGGCCATGCCCTTGGCCACGAGTCGCAGGATGTCCGACTCGCGCTGCGACAGCAACACGGGACTTCCGTTGCGTACGGCCCCATTCACCGGGGCCACAGGTGCCGCCGCAGCCGGGGTCTGCCGGAAGCACTCGAGAACATGGCGGGCCATGCCGGGGCCGATCGATGCGCCGCCGTCGTGCAGCTCATGAATACTGACGCAGATGCGCGGCGCCGGTACATCCTTGAGCAGGTAGCCCGTCGCGCCCGCATCGACACAGGCCGGCACATGACCGGCATCCGCCGACGCGGCCACCACCAGAATATGCGTGTGCGAACAGTGCCTGACTGCGTGGCGGATCACTTCGATGCCGAGCATGTCGGGCAGGCCCGGATCGATCAGCATCACATCGGGCGGGCAATGATCCAGCAGCGCGATGGCAGCGGCGCCGCTGGTCACCGCCCCGGTCAGGCGCAGGCTCGGGTCGGCCAGCACGGCAGCGGTGCAGCGCTGCAAATATTGCGCCTCGTCGTCGACGATCAGTACGCGGACATGATCATTCGGATTCAATTGACACCCCCTCAATCCACGGTCGGCCAGGCATCCACGTGACGGGAACGGGGCCGATGGACAGGAGGCAGTCTATTCCGTTAAGGTGCGGCCGGTACGTTCGTATGCACTTTGTTACGCGGTCGCGCGCACGCTCAAGCGTAGCTGCGCGGCATGGCGCACACCAGCTCGCCGGGATCATTGGCGACGATGGCAAGCTCGTCCTTGGCCCGGGCCACGTCCATGTCGCGCGGCAAGGTGACGCCGTTTTTGACGGCGAGGATCTCGGCCATCACGCTGACCGCAATTTCCGGCGGCGTCTTGCTGCCGATGTAGATGCCAATCGGCCCGCGCAGGCGCGCCAGGCTGGCCTCGGTCTGCTCGAAGTGCTCGATCATGCGCTGCTTGCGCGCACCGTTGTTGCGGCGCGAACCAATGGCACCCACGTAGAAGGCGTCGGTCTTGAGCGCCTCCAGCAGCGCCAGGTCGTCCAGCTTGGGATCGTGCGTGAGGGCCACGACACAGCTGCGCCGATCCGCCCTGAAGGCCGCCACCACGTCGTCGGGCATCTCGCTGACCACCTTGGCGCCGGCCACCGACCAGCCACTGCGGTACTCTTCGCGCGGATCGCACACCGTCACGGCAAAGCCACTGAACAGGGCCATGGTCGCGAGATATTCACTCAACTGGCCCGCGCCGATTACCAGCATGCGGTACTCAGGGCCAAAGGTATTCACCAGTTCGGTCTGTGACAAGTCCAGTTCTGCCGGCGCCGTAGCCGGCGTGAGCGACACGCTGCCGTCAGCGAGGCGCACGGTACGCTGCATCGACTGGCCCGCGTCCAGGGCGTTGACCAGCGTGGACAGGCTGGCGGCGTCCGGGTCGTATTCCAGCAGCAACTCGAGCGTGCCGCCGCAGGGCAGGCCGAAGCGGTGCGCCTCGTCGGCCGTGACACCGTATTTGACGAAACCGGGCGCACCCATGGGAATCTGGTTGCCCGAATCCTTGCCTGAATAAGCCTGCGTGTGGCGATAGATCAGGTCGTCTTCGATGCAGCCACCCGACACAGAGCCCACGACCAGGCCGTCTTCGCACAGCGCCATGATCGAGCCCACGGGCCGCGGCGAGGAGCCCCAGGTGCGCACCACGGTGGCCAGCAAGGCGCGCTTGCCGGACGTGCGCCAGTCGCGCAGGGTGCGCAGCACCATCACATCGAGGTTTTCCATACCATTCCCCTTTCATCAAATTCAAGCCGCCCGCACCAAGGCGTATTCGAAGCACTGTCTAGAACGTATATGCTGCGCCCAAACCAGCCAGCCAGTTGCGGCCCGGTGCAGGCTCGAAGAAGCGGCTGGTACTTTCATTGACAATGACCGAGCCCGAATAGTTGCGATTGGTCAGATTGTCGACGCGAACAAATTCCCTGACTGCCCAGTGGCCCAATTTCTGTGTCAGCGAAGCCCTCAAGTTAATCAGACTCACCTGCGACGCAGCGTCGCTATTGCGATCATCCACATAGATTTTCCCCACGTGACGCCATTCCAGAGCGGTTTCCAGACCCCAGGCCTGGTGCTGCCAGGCTAGTTCACCAAAAAGGCTGGCGCGGGGAATGCCGGGGATCCGGTTTCCCGCGGCAATCAGTGTGTTCGGTGTGGTGCACGGTGCGGCAACACAAGTCAGGAAACTACTGCCGTACGTAGCATTCAGATACGTCGCGGCCAGGTACGTCGACCAGCCCTTACCCCAGTGTCCGGACAGCGCGGCCTCAACGCCGTCGCGCTGGGTCATCCCGGCATTTTGGTAGGTGCTGCGACCACCAAAGTTACTCAGCACCACCGTCTCATTGGCCGTATTCGCCCGAAAATAGGCCGCATTCAAGCGCCAGTTCGACATGAACTCGGTTTTCATCCCGACTTCCCATTGCCGGCTGGTTGCACTGTGCAAGTCAAAATTCAAGCCCGTCCCCCCATCGGCACGATAGGCCAATTCATTGAGGGTCGGCGTCTCAAAACCGCGCCCCGCTGAAGCGTAGAGGTTCAAGGCGTCGGTGACATGGAACACCACACCGAGTGCTGGCGTTGTGGCCTGATAGCTGACGGAGCCGCTGTCGTCGCCGTTACCGGCAACAATGTAGTGGTCTTGCGAGCCGAACGACACGCGCGAATGACGCAAACCTGCAGAAACACTCCATCGCTCAGCCACTTCCCATTGCCCCTGCACGTATTGATCGAACGCGTTAACCGTATCGAGCTCGTCACGTCGCAGGGCTCCCTGCACCCCGAGCGTGGTGCCTACAAAGTTCTGGAAACCAAGTCTCGCCTGGCTCAGCTGATCCGTCGACACGCCAGCGGTCAGTGTCAACGGCTTGCCCAGCAACCGGGATTTATCAATCCAGCGTGCGTCCAGTCCCCGGTAGCGGCTGCTCAAATCGATCACGCCGCCCGGCTGTGTTAACGGTCTCTGGGTGGCCACGGGAATCGACTGGAACTGCTCGGTACTGCGCGTGCCGTAGTAGGTGGTAATCTGGAACGACTGCCCAGCACCCAGGCGTTGATCAAACACGATACCGCCCTGAAGCTGGCTCACCGATTTGCGCGTATTGAATGTGTAGGCACTGGGCGTCGCCTGGCGCGGATTGGCGAGCATTTCCGCTCGCGTCAGCCCGAGAGGATCCTGAACGCCGGGCATGTTCACGTTGTTGAGTACGAATGTCCAGTGAGTGTCATCGCTGACGGTGTACTTCAACTTGCCGTTGAAATTTTCCCGGGTCGCAGCACTGTGCTCGCGATAACCATCCGTGCTGAACTTGGCGGCGCTGATGTTGTACTGCGCTGCACCTTCCGTGCCACTCAATTTCACGCCAGTGCGCTGCACGCCGTTGCTACCCCAAGTGGTGGATATGTCAGCAATAGTTTGCGGGCCGCCGTCGGCGGTAAACAGGCTGATCACGCCGCCAGAGGAGTTGCCGTACAGCACCGAAAATGGCCCGCGCAAAACTTCGATCCTGGAAGCAGACGCCAGATCGAAATTCGACACCTGCCCCTGCCCGTCCGGGAAGCTCGCAGGGATGCCGTCGGCGTAGAGCCTCAGGCCCCGAACACCGAAGGTGGAACGCGCGCCAAATCCCCGCGAAGAAATCTGAATGTCCTGCGCATAGTTCTGGCGATTTTGCGCAACCACGCCGGGAACCCGGACCAGCACCTCGGACAGATTGACCTCTGGCCCCGCATTTTGAATGGTTGATGCGTCAATGACATCGACCGAAGCCGGCGCATCGAATGCAGATTGCTCCACGCCGTGCGTCACCGTCACCACAACCGGACTGAGGGAACGTTCACCAGCCGGCTCTGATGCGGTTTGTCCCAGCGCTTGTAGAGTGCAGCCCGATGCGATCAGGAAAGCCAGTGCATGGCCGGCTGCGATCCGCCGCGGACGCCCAGCCGGCAGGCCGCAATCAACGAATATAAATTGGCACTTCAATGGATCTCCAGAAAACGCTCATGGAACCCGGACGCGGACGGGAATCGAAACGCACGCGACCACTTGTGCGTGAGGGGCGACGAACTCACCTGCCGCCGCCCCATGCGCTATTTTTGGATCGTCGTCAGGAAACTGACGATGTCATCGATGTCCTTTTGGCTCAGAATGCCTGCCCAAGTTGGCATGCCGGCATCCGGCCTGCCATTTTTGATGGTGGTTTCAGCCGTCTCAGGCCACTGGTCCTTGTAGCGTGATTTAAGGCGCCGCAAGTCGCGCGCACTGATAGGGCTGGCCCCATCAGTGCTGTGGCAATGCGCGCAGGTACTGTTGAAGAATTCGCGCCCGGCTTTCGCGTCGCCACCGGTGGCAGCGGCCGGCTGCGTCGTGTCGGCAGTTTTGATGAAGCCAGCGCGCACCACCCTCGCCTGCACGAGAGAATCGGCAGGCCCGTTAGCACCGGACCCATGCATGCTGCGCGAACCATCCGATGCGCTCGCCAGTCGTACGGGCTTGCCGCGCGGGAAACCGTATTTGTCGGCCAGTGCCACGATGTCGGGCCGCAGGTCGATCAGCGCCTGGTTGATGTCGGCCGCCAGAGCATCGTTGCCCCAGCGTACCGCGACCGCCATCCGCCCGGACATCCCCTCGCCGCTGACGGGAGTCACACGCCAGCGGCTGTGAAACCGCGTCAGGTTTTCATAGCCGGCGCTCGGGCCCCACAAAATGGCGGCGTCAACTTCGCCTTTGTCCAGCGCATTCATCGCGTCCTCGTTGAGGACGAAACTGCTGGTGGTGTAGCCCTTCTGGCTGGCCAGCAAAATATGCGGCGCCGAGCCGCTCAATACGGCGACCCGCTTGCCCCTGAGGTCGGCCAGGCCGTTGATTTTGTCTTCGGCCGGCGCGACGATGGCGTAGCTCATGTCGAGAAAGGCCTGCGTCCGCTGGACGCCAGGAGCCTTGTACTCGGGGTCCGCCGGCAGGGCAAAGTAGGCGTCGCACTTGTCATTGAGAAGAGTGTTGCGCAGCGCCTTCTTCTCGCTGAATGACAGCCACCAGACATACTGCGCCGTATCGCCCATGCGCCGGGCCACCATATTGGCCAGTTCCACGTACAGGCCGTGCTCGGGTCCGTCCGCCTTGCTGAAAGGCAGGTTGTCCGGATCGGCGCACACCCGCAGCACCCCTGCCGCGTGTGCCTCAGGCGCCATCAGCGCACCGGCGGCACACGCGGCACCGATCAGATATTGCCTGATCTTTCCGCGTGTTGTCATGGGTCTGTCCTTCCTGTCAGTTCAGCGTGAACACATACAGCGCTCCGCCTTCGGGACTGGCAGCGACCATTTTCTCGCCGATGGCAGCCGCGAACGCCGGGATGGACTCAGTGCGGCCGGCCACGACGGCGACGTACTGCTTGCCGTCCAGGGTGTAGGTCATCGGCGCGGCGCTAATGCCGGAGCCGGCGTTGAACTTCCACAGCGTCTTACCGGTTTTAGCATCCAGCGCCTTGAACCATCCCTCGATGTCGCCATGGAAGACCAGGCCGCCTGCCGTGCTCAGCATGCCGCCGGCCCAAGGCAGTTTGTCCTTGTTGAACCAGACCGTCTTCTGCGCGACCGGATCCCAGGCCTTGACGCCTCCCAGGTAACCACTGTCCCCGGCTTCGTGCATGTTGAAGTTGACGCCGAGGTAGAAGGCGCCGCGCGTGTAGTTGGCAACCTCGCCTACCTCGTCCATGCACATGTTCAAGGTAGGAATGTAGACCAGACCGGTGACATGGTCGTAGCTCATCGGCATCCAGTTCTTGCCGCCGAGCAGGGCCGGGCAAATGTTTGTCGCCTTACGCTTCGCGCCTGGCCGCTTGGCGTTGTCCGCCGCCTCGATCGGCATGCCGGTTTTCATGTCGATGCCGGTGGCCCAATTGACTCCGTCAATGAACTGCTTGGCGGAGATCAGCTTGCCGTTGGCACGGTCGAGCACATAGAAAAAGCCGTTGCGGTTGGCCGTCATGATGACGGGCGTCTTCTTGCCTTGCACCGGAAGGTCAGCAAAGACCAGCTCGTTGACGCCATCGTAGTCCCAGGCATCGTGCGGCGTGAACTGGTAGTGCCATACGATATTGCCGGTTTCGGGATTGAGTGCAATGACCGACGAGGTGTAGAGATTGGTGTACGGGCCAATGTCCGAGCTGTCACTGCCGCGAACAATTGCAGCCCATGGCGAGGGGTTGCTGGTGCCGTAATAGACCAGGTTCAACTTCGGATCGTAGGAGCCGACAAACCAGGCAGCGCCCCCACCGAGCTTGCCGCTGTCGCCCTTCCAGGTGTCGCTGTTCTTTTCACCCGGCAGCGGCGTGGTGTACGTGCGCCACACCTCCTTGCCGGTGGCCTGGTCGAGTGCCACCAGAGCGCCGCGCGCGCCATATTCACCACCACCGTAGCCGGTGATCACGAGGTTCTTGACCAGCGTCGGGGGCGAGGTGATGACCGAGCCCTGGGTGTAGTCGACGATCTTCGTGACCCACAGTTCCTTGCCGGTCTTGGCATCGAGCGCAGCCACATTGGCATCGAGTCGGCCGACAAAAATCTTTCCGTCGTTGTAGGCCACGCCACGGTTATCCACGTCGCAGCAGGCGTACTGATCAATCCCCTTTGGAACGTCCGGCGAATATTGCCACCTGATTTGACCGGTCCTGGCGTCCAGTGCAAACGTGTTCTTGGGACCAAACGATGAGCTCACGTAGAGCGTGTCGCCGACCAGAATGGGCGTCGACTCCTGCGAGCGCAAGCTGCCCAGTTGCAAGGCCCATTTGACCTTTAGCTTGTTGACGTTCGAGGTATTGATCTCGGTGGACTGGCTGAACCGGGTATTGCCGGCATCGCCACCGTACACCGGCCAGTTCTGGGCGCTGGCGGTGGAGGCAATGCCCAGCATCACGGCGAATGCCACGGATGGGAAAAGACGTTTCATGAAGGGTCTCCTGGTGTTGAGTTTGCCTGTCAGGCGACGCCATTGTTGGACCGTTCTTTTCAGAGATTCCTAGGCTAAACCCTAGCTTTCATTGGGCCGCTCATCAAATTCTCAAAATGAAACAGCGTCGCATCCTGTCCGCACCGCGAGTGCCATTGTGCGCATGACGACGCGACTTCATAGCCGAACCAATACACGTAAGTACAGCATTTCATTCGCAACACTTTGTAGTTGATCTCTAACGACAATGATGCGACTCATGGTGCAGTCATGGCGCACAAAACATTGCTTCTCTGAAGAGCCCGTGATGGCGCGGCACTTGCCCTCAACGGGGTTAGAAGTTGTAGCGCGCTCCGACCCACGCGCCGATGGGTTGACCGACGCCGACAAACTGTGATGGCATGCCAGCGGCGTTGTAGCTGTTGCCCGGTCCCGAGAAATAGTTGGCACCCAGAACGCCGAAGTTGGCGTACTGCCGGTTCAGCAGGTTATTGATGCGTGCAAACACTTCCAGTTGCTTGTTCACATGCATGGAGGCGTCCAGATTGAAAACCGTGTAGCCACCCACCCTTCCATTCGGATCGAGATTGTTTTCGTTGCCTCGTGAGTAGATCCGGCCCGAGTAGTTCATGTTAGCGCCGAACTTCCAGGTCGCGTCGGGCGAGTACTCCAGGCGGATCTTCAGGAGCTGGCTGGGCACGTTGGCCAAGCGGTTTCCCGGCGACACCTGAATGACGCCATTGGCATCCGCGCTGCTGTTGTCCGGACTGTTCAGGGCAAAGGCGCTCTGGTAGGTGGCTTGGGTATAGCTGTAGGCTGTCTGCAGACCCCAGTGATCAAAGGTGCTCTGCGATGAAATTTCGATGCCGCGCCGACGCGTCGTTCCCACATTCGCGAAATACCCCTGGGTGGGCGAGTTGGCATCGGCGGCGAAGTTGATGTCGTTGTCCGAGAGGGTCTGATAGGCCGCCACCTGGAGCCGGGTTTGCGCACTCACCCTGATGCGGGCACCGATCTCCCAGGTGTGCGTCACCACCATCTGCAGGGCCGGGTCGGACGAAAATGCGTTGGGCAGCGAACAGGGCGCCTGCGGGTCGGCGCAGCTCAGTTCTATCGGCGAGGGAACGCGCATGCCTTCGGTGTAGCCGATGTAACTCACCACAGTCGGGTTGGGTTTGAAATTCAGACCCAGCGCCGGACTCAGGTGGGCGAAGCTATGGTCGCCATTGAGCGCGGTGCCCAACTGGTCCGCCATCGTCACGCGATCCATGTTGTAACGCGCGGAACCGGTCAACGTCCACTTGGGACCCAGTTGCAGGCTGTCCGATATAAACACACCGTAGTAGCGGTTGGCCGTTTTCAACAGCACGTTCTGCGATGCATCGTCAACACCGACGGTGTTGCGGTTGCTGGTGAAGTAACCGTCCTGCGCCGACTGGCTGAACGTGCCCCTGCCCAGATCGGCCGTGAAACCGAGAATCATCTGATTGTCGAAACCCATCAGTTTTTGGGTGGATGTCAGCTGCAGGCCAAGTCCGTAGGTGTCTTGATTCAAACGCTGAAACACATTGCTACCCGAGCAGTTGCTGCCGTCGGGAGCGGTAGGGTTGCCGTTGGCGTCTGCAGGCCCCCGATCCGTCGCGCAGGTCGGTGTGTTGTAGGGACCACCCTGGGTATTGCTGTTGGCGCCGGAATTGTCCGAGCTGCGGAAGTAGGCGGTGCCGCCAATCAGCCAGTCGTCACTGAGGAAGTGGCTGCCCTTGACGGTCAAGAACGACAGTTGATTCCTGTTGGTGTCCGGGTAGGTGTAGGACTGTCGAAGATCATCCAGCATGCTCAATGGCAAGGTCTGATTGCCAGTGAAATGGTTGTCCGCCAGGGTCAGCGACACATCAAAATCGGTCATGCTGTCCTGCCAGCCCAACTTGCCGAAGAACTGCCGCACCTGGCTCGCATTCTGCGCTGCGTAGCCCTGGCTGTTGGCGGCGTTGTAGGTCAGGAAGTAGTCCCAGTTGTCCTTGAAGCCACCGTATTCGACGTCCATCTGCTTTCTGCCGAACGAGCCCACACTCGTACCAACGCTGAATCCAGGGTATTGCTTGCCACTCTTGGTATAGACGGCCAGCGCCCCCCCAGCGTGTTCAACCCATACAGCGGATTGGAGCCGGGAACCAACTGCATGCTGGAGATCGCGGTGGGCGCAATCAAATCCCAATTGACGACATCGCCAAAGGTTTCGTTGATGCGAACCCCGTCCTGAAAAACGGACAGGCCCTGCGGCACCCCCAGAATGGGCGAAGCATAAAAGCCCCGGAACGTCACGCTTTGCTGGTCCGCATTACCCTGCTCGGAATTGATGTTGACGCTGGTGACGTTGCGCTCCAGAAAATCCGTCACCCTTGTGTCGTGCTGGTCGCCGAGCGAGCTGCCCTTGATCATCTGGACATTGGCCGGCACATCGTCCAGAGGGACACCCAGTCCCGGCAAGGGGCTGGTGCCGACCACGGTGACCGTGGGCAACTCGAGGGACTCTGCCTTGTTTCCCTGGGCCTGGCAAACTGCACAGCAGAGCGCCAGGCTGAGGGTCGTGGCTGCCCTTTGGCCGCGCCCTAGCGCAGCCACCAGATGAGGGCCAGCACCACCACAACCCCCGCAATCCAAACCCAGACCGGAATCTTCGAGCCTTTTGTGCCCTTCGCCAGCGCCACTTCTTGGCCTCCAGCTATCACTTTTGAAGCATAGGCCTCGGGGAAGCGGCGCTGCATCTCATCGTCGAAGCGTTTGAAGAAGTCTTCGGCCATGGATTTGGCGGCGCCATCGATCAGGCGCTGTCCCAGTTGCGCCACCTTGCCACCGACCGACGCATGAACAACGTAGGCCAGGTCACAGCCCGCATCGTTGGGCGTCAGTGTGACCTGGGCGTTGCCTTTGCCAAACCCCGCCACGCCGCCCTGCCCCTCAAAAGCAATGTTGTAGCTATTGGGCGGCTTGATGTCGCTAAGGTTGATTTTTCCGGCAAATTTGGCTGCAACCGGGCCGATCTTGAGCGCCAGGCCGATGGCATATTGGTTCTCGCCCGTCGCTTCGACCTTGTCGCAACCCGGAATACAGGCTTTGAGGACCACGGGGTCGTTCAGCGCCTCCCAGGCCTGTTGCTGTGTCACGGCCAGTTGGCGGTTGGCTTGCATGTCCATTGTTTTTTCCTCTATTTCTGGTGGTTATTGGGGGGGCTGTTCAACGCTTCATCAAGGCCGCCAGGCTGGCCGCCAGATCTTCCAGACGGCTCAGGTCGTGCACCGCCAGCATGCCGTGCGCATAAGCGTGCAGCACTGCGGCACCGCGCGCGCTGGGCGCATAGCCGTCAAAACGCAAGAGCGGGTTGAGCCAGAGCAGCCGGCGGCTGGCGCGGCGCAGCCATGCCAGCTCCGGTGCCAGATCCTGCGGCTCGCCGGTATCCAGTCCGTCGGTGATGATGAGCACCAGTGTGCGCCGCCCGACCAGCCGGCGCGCATGATGCAGGCGCAGGCTGGCCAGCGACGCGCCCAGCTGGGTGCCGCCGGCAAAGTCTTCGATCGCGGCGCTGGCCACTGCCAGCATTTCGTCGGTATCGGCAATGCGAAAGGCCGGTGTCAGGTCGGTCAGCTGGGTGCCAAACGCAAACACGTCGCGCCGCGGGTGGCGCCGGGTGGCCGCATGCAAAAAAGCCAGCAGCAAGCGCGCATAGCGCTCCATCGAGCCCGATACATCCACCAGCACCAGCAGCGGCAGCGGCTGCTCGCGCCGCTTGAGCCGCGGCAGGTGCATCAGCTCGCCGCCGGTGCGCGAGGCCTGGAGCATGACGCCGGGCCAGTGCAATCGCGCGCCCGAGCCGGCCGGACAGGTGCGGCGTGAGGCAAAGTTCGGCAGCGGCAGGCGCACGTCGCGCGCGAGTCGCTCGACCAGCCGGTACTCCGTGCCCGAGAGCGCATTGAAGTCGGCGTGCTTGAGACGCTGCAGGTCGCTGGCCGTCATGGCCGCGTCGAACTCCACCTTCTGGTCTTCCTGTTTGGGTTTGGCCTGGTGGCCATAGGTCTGTTGCGGCGACAGCGCCTCGCGCACACGCGGACGGCGTTTGCTGGGCTCGGCCGAGCCCTCGGCACTGGGCAGCAATTGCGCCAGCAGCTTCCTGGCTATTTCGGGGTTGCGAAAGTAGGCATCGAACAGTTCGCGAAACACCAGCCGGTCCTGCTCGCGGCTGATCATCACGGCCTCCAGTGCGGCGCTCAGGTCCGCCTTGGCGCCGACGCCGACAGCCAGCGCCGCGTCCTGCGCCAGCGCAATGCGCGAACTGTCAACGCGCACGCCGGCGCGGCGCAAGGCGCGGCCAAAACCGGTGATGTTGTCGGCGAGTTTCCCGGTGCGTGCGTCGCCAAGCTGCATGAAGGCTCCTTCAAACCGCGATGCGTCTAGGCAGCTTGCGGCGCGTCTTCCGGAGCCAGCAGTTCCGCGGCCAGGTCGCGCGTCAGGGCCGCCACGTCTTCGCGCTGCTTGAACAGGATGCCGGCGGTGCCGGTCACGACTTCGGGGTCCATCACCAGCGTATCGAGTGCGACCAGCGCCCGGGCCCACTCCACACTCTCGGCAATGCCCGGCGCCCGCTGGAACGCGTTGGCAAACGGCGCACTGCGTAAACGCCCGACGAACTCGGCCACCTGCGCCGACAGCGCCGGGCTGGCCTGCGGCACCTGGGCCCGCACAATCGCCAGTTCGCGCTCACGTTCGGGATAGTCGAGCCAGTGGTACAGGCAACGCCGCTTGACCGCATCGTGCAGTTCGCGCGTGCGGTTGCTGGTGAGGATGGTCACAGGGCTGCTGACAGCGCTTACCGTGCCGATCTCGGGAATACTGACCTGGTACTCGCCCAGGTATTCGAGCAGGAAGGCCTCGAACGGCTCGTCTGCGCGGTCCACCTCGTCGATCAGCAGCACGGCGCCCGGCGCGGGGGTCTGCAGCGCCTGCAGCAGGGGGCGGCGAATCAGGTAGCGGTCCTGGTAGACCTCGCGCTCGACCTGCGCGGTGTCACTCTGGCCCTCATGGCGCAATTCGGCGGCGCGCATGTGCAACAGCTGGGCCGCGTAGTTCCACTCGTACAGGGCTTCGCGTAACTCCAGCCCGTCGTAGCACTGCAGGCGGATCAGCGCGCGCTGCAAGGCCACGGCCAACGCCTTGGCCAGCTCGGTCTTGCCAACGCCCGGCTCGCCCTCCAGCAACAGTGGGCGCTGCAGCTTGAGCGCCAGAAACACGGCGGTGGCCAGCCTGCGATCGGCGTAGTAGCCGGCCTCCTCCAGCGCCTTGATCAGTGCATCAATCGTTGCAAACACGTCGTCTCTAGCCCAGCGCCCTGGCGACCGCCCGCTGGGTTTGCACGCTGATCAGGTTGGCGCGGTAGGCCGCCGTGGCGTGAATGTCGGCGTTCAGGTCGGTCGCATCGATCTTGACCGCCGCCGCGGCCTGCGCCGTAAAGCTCTTGTTCAAGGCATCTTCCAGTCCCTTGTGGCGGAACACGCCGTTCCCCGCACCCGTCACGGCCACGCGCACACCAGAGTCACCCTGGGCCACAAACACACCGGTCAGCGCAAAACGCGAGGCCGGTTGCACGAACTTCATATAGGCGGCGCGCTTGGGGATGGGAAAGCTGATGGCCGTGATCAATTCACCGTCATTCAGCGCTGTGGAAAACATGCCGGTAAAAAAGTCGTCGGCCGCAATCTTGCGCTGCGTGGTCACGACGGTGGCACCCAGGCCCAGCACGGCCGCGGGGTAGTCCGCGGCAGGGTCGTTGTTGGCCACCGAGCCGCCCAGCGTGCCCATGGCGCGCACCTGGCGGTCGCCAATGTGCGCGGCCAGATCGGCCAGCACAGGAAGGGCCGCCTTGAGTTCGGCGCTGGCGGCCACATCGGCGTGGCGCGTCATGGCGCCAATCACGAAGGCGTTGCCCTCGCGCTTGATCCCGGCCAGTTCCTTGATATTGGCCAGATCGACCAGTTGCCCGGGGTCGGACAGGCGCAGCTTCATCGAGGCCAGCAGGGTTTGCCCGCCGGCCAGCACCTTGGCGCCAGCGGCGGCGAGTTTGGCGGCGTCTGCAATGGTGGAGGGGCGCTCCAGCGTGAATGCGTACATCGTGATTCTCCTTAAGCTTTTGCAGACTGGATGGCTTCCCACACGCGGCCGGGCGAGGCCGGCATGTCGAAGTCCTTCACGCCCACACCATGCAGCGCATCGAGCACGGCGTTGATCACCGCGGGCGGCGAAGCAATTGCTCCCGCCTCGCCGCAGCCCTTGGAGCCCAGCGGGTTGTGGGTGCATGGCGTGCACACGTGACCCAGCTTGAACTCGGGGAAATCGTCGGCGCGCGGCATGGTGTAGTCCATGAAACTGCCCGTGAGCAGTTGGCCGGTTTCGCGGTCGTACACGCAGCGCTCCAGCAGCGCCTGGCCAATGCCCTGCGCAATGCCGCCGTGCACCTGCCCTTCAACGATCATCGGGTTGACGATATTGCCAAAGTCATCCACCGCGCTGAAGCGGTCGATGCGGGTGACGCCGGTTTCGGGGTCGATTTCGACTTCGCAGATGTGGGTGCCGCCCGGATAGGTGAAGTTGGTCGGGTCGTAGAACGCGGTCTCGTCGAGCCCCGGCTCCAGCTTGTCGAGCGGGTAGTTGTGTGGCACGTATGCCGTCAGCGCGACCTGGCCGAACGTGACCTTCTTGTCGGTGCCTTTGACGGTGAACTCACCGTTGGCGAACTCGACGTCGGCATCGCTTGCCTCCATCAGGTGCGCGGCGATCTTCTTGGCCTTGACCTCGATCTTGTCGAGCGCTTTCATGATGGCCGAGCCACCGACCGAGAGCGAGCGCGAACCGTAGGTCCCCATGCCGAACGGCACACGGCCGGTGTCGCCATGCACGATGTCCACGGCGTCGACTGCAATGCCCAGGCGCGCCGCCACCACCTGCGCAAAGGTGGTCTCATGCCCCTGGCCATGGCTGTGCGAACCGGTGAACACCGTCACGCTGCCGGTCGGGTGCACGCGCACCTCGCCGCATTCGAACAGGCCGGCGCGCGCTCCGAGCGCACCGGCGATGTTGCTCGGCGCCAGGCCGCAGGCCTCGATGTAGCTCGAATAGCCAATGCCGCGCTTGAAGCCCTTGGCCTCGCTAGCCTTGCGCCGTGCGTCAAACCCGTCCACGTCGGCCAGCACCTGGGCCTTGTCCATGCAGGCGTGGAAGTCGCCCGTGTCGTATTGCAGCGCCACGGGTGTCTGGTACGGGAACTGGGTAATAAAGTTGCGCTTGCGGATGTCCGCCTGCGAGAGCCCCATGTCCCAGCCACAGCGGCTGACCAGGCGCTCGAGCAGGTAGGTGGCCTCGGGCCGGCCAGCGCCGCGGTATGCATCAACCGGCGCCGTATTCGTGAACCAGGCGTCCACCTCCACGTAGATTTGCGGGCAGGTGTACTGGCCGGCCAGCAGCGTGCCATACAGGATGGTCGGGATTGCCGTGGAGAAGGTGGACAGGTAGGCTCCGAGGTTGGCGTCGGTATGCACGCGCATCGCGAGGAATTTGCCGTCCTTGTCCATCGCCATTTCGGCGTGGCTAACGTGGTCGCGGCCGTGGGCGTCGCTGACAAAGCTCTCGTTGCGCTCGGCCGTCCACTTGATCGCGCAGTTGAGCTGTTTGGCGCCCCAGGTCAGGCACACGTCTTCGGCATAGAGGTAGATCTTGGAGCCGAAGCCGCCGCCCACATCGGGCGCGATCACGCGCACCTTGTGCTCGGGCAGGCCCAAAACGAAAGCGGTCATGAGCAGCCGCTCGACGTGCGGATTCTGATTGGACACGTACAGCGTGTACTCATCGCTGGCGCGGTTGTACGAACCGATCGCGGCGCGTGGCTCCATGGCGTTGGGAATCAGCCGGTTGTTCACCAGGTCCAGTTTGGTGACATGCGCGGCGTTGGCAAAAGCGGCGTCGACCTGCGCCTTGTCGCCGAGCGCCCACTTGTAGCAATGGTTGTCGGGTGCCGCCTCGTGCAGCGCCGTCCCCTTGGCGGCATCGCGCACATCGACCACGGCGGACAGCACGTCGTAGTCCACCTCCACGGCTTCAGCGGCGTTCTTGGCCTGCTCGAGGGTGTCGGCCACCACCATGGCGACATGGTCCCCCACGTAGCGCACCTTGCCCTGGGCCAGGATCGGATGCGGCGGCTCTTTCATCGGCGTGCCATCGGTGCTGGTGATCAGCCAGCCACAAGGCAGGCCGCCCATCTTGCCTTCCACGTCCTTGCCGGTGAAGACCTTCGCCACGCCGGGCATGGCCTCGGCTTTGCTGACATCGATGCTCTTGATGGCCGCGTGCGCATGCGGCGAGCGCACAAACACGGCATAGCGCTGGTTCGCCAGGTTCACATCGTCAGTGTACTGGCCTCCCCCGGTGAGAAAGCGGTAATCTTCCTTGCGGCGAACCGCCTCGCCAATATGCGGCAGGCTGGCAAAATCGGGTGCACCCATGTTCTGTACTCCTTAGATAGTTCAGGCAGTGAATCAGGCCGCCATGGCCGCAGCGCCCTGCTGCACGGCCTTGACGATGTTCTGGTAACCCGTACAGCGGCAGATGTTGCCCTCGAGCAGTTCACGGATTTCGGACTCGGTGGCCTTGGGATGCTGCTGGCACAAGTCGATCGCGCTCATCACCATGCCGGGCGTGCAGAACCCGCATTGCAGGCCATGGCATTCCTTGAACGCCGCCTGCATCGGGTGCATGGTGCCGTCCGGCTGCGCCAGCCCCTCGATGGTGGTGATGTCGGCCCCGCTGGCCTGCGCCGCCAGCATGTTGCATGACTTGACGGCGTGCCCGTTCATGATCACCGTACAGGCGCCGCACTGGGCAGTGTCGCAGCCGACGTGGGTGCCCGTGAGCTTGAGATGCTCGCGCAGCACCTGTACCAGCAGCGTGTTGGGGGCCAGGTCAAGGGTGGAGCTCTTTCCGTTGACTTTGAGTTGAACTTGCATAAGACTTATCTCCTGTTAGCAAGGAAGTAGTTTGTTCGATGCCAGTACATTGTTCAAGCGAAACCCAGGAGTCACCCTAGGCTAAACCCTAGCTTCATGTCAAGATCAACATGAAATTCTCAAAATGAAACAACATGGAGCACCCCATGCAGCAAGCCCTGACACGGTCTCCTGAACAACGCCTCCAGCAGATTGATCGGGCCCGCCACGCCGTGCTGGACGAGAGTCGACCGCCGCACGAGGCATTGTCGGCGTCGTGGATCGAGCGCTCATGGCGGCGCTGCCTGTCGAGCGGCCTGCGGCCCGAGCAGGGGGTGGGATTTGATGTGGTCCCCCCGCAGCTCCAGCGGCACACCGAAGAGGCCAACCACAGCCTCGTGCAAGCCGCCCGCCCGGTGCTGGAAAAGCTGGGGCGGGCTATCGTGGATACGCGCTATTTCGTCATCCTGACCAACGCGCAGGGCGTGGTGGTGGATGTCAGCGGCGCGATCGACCGCAGTGATCGCCGCGCCGATGCGATCGCCCGCATCGGCGTGGATCTGTCCGAGCGCAGTATCGGCACTTCGGCCATTGGTGCCGCTCTGGGCGAACTGCGCCCGGTCTGGCTGCACCGGGGCGAGCACTTTTTCTCGGCCACTTCGTTTTACAGCTGCGCGGGCGCGCCCTTGTTCGGACCCGACGGGCGCTGCGTGGGCATGCTCGACCTGACCGGAATTGAGGCGATGGAACGCCCCGAACTCAAGCATCTGGCGGCCCAGTCGGCCTGCCGCATCGAAAACGCCCTGCTGCTCAGCCAGCCCCACCGGTTGCTGGTGCGGCTGAACTGGCCGGGCCACCCCCTGGGCTTCGATGCCGATGGCATGGTTTGCCTGGATGACGATGGCTGGGTGGTCGGCGCCAACCAGATTGCACGCCAGATGGCGTCGCAACTTGCCACGCCGGCGCCCGTGCATATCGGAGATGTTTTGGGCTTGCCCTACCAGATCCTGTTTGATGCAGTGCTGCGGCAGGACCCGACGATGGAAGTCCCCCTGTGGAGTGGCCTGCGCCTGAACGCGCTGCCGATGGCGCCCGCCGATGCGGTGAACCACATGGAGGCTGGCGTGGATATTCTCGGCAACGGCAACAGGCCATTGAAAGACGTGGAAACCGCACTGATCCGCAAAGCCGTGGATGACGCCCGCGGCAACGTGGCCCGGGCCGCGCGCCTGCTGGGCATCAGCCGCGCCACGGTGTACCGCAAACTTGGCAACGGAAAACGCCACTAGCCCATGCCACGCCTTCGCAAGATGCTATTATTTTGGTAGCGAAGCCTCAGTCGATGAGGGCAATCACGAGTGCCGACTCCTCGACCGTCATCGCCACGCGGCTGCCCGGGCGCAAACCACTGGCCGGCGCTGCAAACCCGACCATTTGCAAGCCTCCATCGAGCTGGGCGGCGACTTCATCACCGGTGGGGCCGCGCGCCACACGGCTGGCACGCCCCGGCAGCACATTTGCCGTGTGCAGAATTGGGGCGTCGGCCGTGCGGCCGACCGAGACCGCCGTGGCCTTGCACAGTGCCAGCACCGGCAGTGCTTCGCGCAGGCCGAGCAGCTCGGCGCTCTCCACCGTGATGCGTGACACCAGCGCCGCGCCACCGGCCAGTTGCAGCCATACCCGCACAATCTGGCCCTGCAAATCCAGCGCCTGGACCTTGCAGGGCAGCTGGTTGCGCATGCTGGTGCGCACCGGGAGTTGCGTCAGCGCGGGCGGCATGCCGGCAGCTTGCGAATCGCCCTGCTGCTGAATGCGAGCCAGCACCTGGACGCGCGCCTGCTCCAGTGCGTCGGCCACCGTCAGCAAATGCCGGCCCGCCGCCGTGACACTGGCACCGCCACCGCCCGCCCCGCCCACCAGCCGCTCGACCAGGGCCACCCCGGCCAGGTTGGTCAGCGTGTCAATGGCCTGCCAGGCGGCCTTGTAGCTGACGCCCGCCTCGCGCCCCGCCTGCGAGATGGAACCGCTGCGCCCGATCAGGCGCAGGATTTCGATGCGCTTGTCGGCAGACGCGTGGCCGAGGGCGGTGCCGTACGAGACGGCGGGAGCACGGGGTTTGGGCATGGGGTATTTTCAACCAGCGGCAGGCATGCGCACCGTGGGCTGCACCCGCGCATGCCAGGTCAACGCCGCGGTTGCCTCTCTCAATGGCTGTGCGAATGGCCGTGCGCCAGCAACGCCAGGGGAACCTGCTCGCGCGTGAGGCCGTCGTTCTCAAGCCAGCGCTGCGTCTGCTCGGCCGCGCGCTGGATCAACTCCCCGGCGTGGGAAAAGTCGTAGGGCGATGCCGTCAATGGACACAGCGGCGGCACCATGATGATCTCGGCCGCTGCGTGGTATTGCTCAAACTCGCTGGCCAGCTGATGCGCGATGAGCAGGGTGACCGCATGCAGGGCGTTGCCGATGGCGCCGCGCGGCGGCGCGTCGAGGGCGCAGGCAAAGCCCGTGGGCAGCACGATCACGCGCCTGGCGCCCAGTTCGACGGCGACGCTGATCGGCGTATTGCTGGCAATCGCCCCGTCGATCAGGAAGCGCTCCCCAAGGTGCACCGGCGGAAAGACCGCGGGAACGGCGCAACTCGCCAGCACGGCATCCACAGCCGGGCCACTGGAAACCGCCACCGTGCCGC
Organism: Rhodoferax sediminis; assembly: GCF_006970865.1. NCBI lineage: Bacteria > Pseudomonadati > Pseudomonadota > Betaproteobacteria > Burkholderiales > Comamonadaceae > Rhodoferax > Rhodoferax sediminis. The sequence goes on along the minus strand of NZ_CP035503.1, from coordinate 1,382,111 downwards.
CGCTGAGCTGATCGGTGGCGACGACATGCACGGGCACGCTGGCCTGCTCCAGCGTCTGATATGGCAGGCACTGCTCGAGCAGGCCGCGCAGCCCGGATGGGTCGACCGCAAACCCGCCGCTGGCGCCGAGTCCCAGCATACTGCGCCATGCAATGGGGAAAACCGTGCTGCGATGCAGGCCGCACCAGATGGCTTCGAGTTGCGCGATGCCGGCCGCATTCGGCGCGCCGGCAAAGTAAGCACCATTGATTGCCCCCACCGATGATCCGACCACCAGATCGGGCAACAGGCCGTGCGCGACAAGCGCGCGCAGCATGCCGACCTGTATGGCGCCAAAACTGCCTCCGCCGGCAAGAACCCATGCGGTCGGCTTGGGCGTTGTATCAACCATGGATGGTCTCGTGCAGTCGGATCGGCATTGAAAACTCCAGATCGGCATCGCCTGCCGCCATGCCTGCAAATGGTTTGCAGGGCCTTGCGCCGACGCCGTGATTCGCTACAGTAACGCATTGTGCGAAATGCGTCATCGCACGCTCGCCAACTGGAGGCCTCCGATGGATCCGCAAAAACCCGCAGGCGCGAAAATCAAGATCACGAAGAACGGCCCGTATCTCATCTCGGGCGGCGTTTCGCTCGGCAAGGAGGTCATTGGCACCAACGACGATGGCGAGTCGATCAAATGGGAACCGGGGCCGACTTACCCAGCCCAGGCGCAATACGCGCTGTGCCGCTGCGGCCACAGCTCCCACAAACCGTTTTGCGACGGCACCCACGCGAAGGTCGGATTTGACGGCACCGAGACCGCGAGCCGCCAGCCCTATCTGGAGCAAGCCCGGGTGATTCGGGGCCCGACGATGTCGCTGACGGATGCCGAGAGCCTGTGCGCATTTGCGCGCTTTTGCGACCCGCATGGGAAAGTCTGGAGTCTCGTGAACGAAACGGATAAGCCGGCCGCGCGCGAGCATTTCGTGCACCAGACCTGTGACTGCCCGTCAGGGCGGCTGGTGGCGTGGGACAACGCGACGGGCCAGCCCATCGAGCCGAAATACGAGCCCTCGGTACGCCTGATCGAAGACCCCGCCAAAAATTGCTCCGGGCCCCTCGCGGTGCGCGGCGGTGTGCAACTGGTCGGCGCTGACGGCTTCGAATACGAAGTGCGCAACCGCATGACGTTGTGCCGCTGCGGCGCCTCGAAGAACAAGCCGTTTTGCGACGGCACGCATGTGTCGATCGGGTTCAGCGACGAGCGCTGAGCGGGCCACGCCGCTCTCAGGCGAACCACTTCTTCACATCGACCGTCGATCGCCGTCCAACGGCGTCGCCGTGATCCGCGAGCCAGTTGCAAGCACGCTCGCGCCCCTGCCCCCGCAGCAGGTCGAGGAACGGGCCGTAGGTCAGCAGCTTGGTCTCGGTGCGCTGCAGACTCGCCAGATGGGCGGAATCGATCATGTGAAACCGCGTCTTGTGCAGCCGCCGCTCGAGCCGTCCGAGCGTCAGGAATGTCGGGCCCGAGAATTCGATGGCCCGGGCGACCATCCGCATTTCGCGCATGAAGTGGGCACTGAACGCCAGCTCGACGATGCGCGCCTCGATCTCCGGGGCCGTACGCGGCGTGCCTTCATGCTCGAGCGGACTCAGCAGCACCAGCAGCACATCGCGCGAATCGCAGTCGTAGAACAGTGGAAACACCGCGGGATTGGCCGAATAGCCGCCGTCCCAATACGGCTCGCCATCGATCTCCACCGGATGATGGATCTTGGGCAGGCAGGCGGAGGCGAGCAGCACGTCGACGCTGAGTTCGCTCTCCCGAAACACCCGCAGTTTTCCGGTGTTCGCCTGCGTGGTGCCGACGAACAGCTTGAACGGACTGTGGGTGCGCAAGCGCTCGAAGTCGACCTGGGCGTTGAGCAGATCGCGCAACGGGTCCAGGCCCAATGGGTTGAGTTGCGATGGAGAGAAGTAGCCGGCCCAGCTTGTCAGCAGCCTGGCGGCCGGCGACAGGCTGATCGCGTCGCCCTCGCCCTGGGTCATCATCCCCCAAGGTATCTGCTTGCCGGTCTGCGTCCAGAAATCGAGCAGGCCCTGGCGCGCACCCTCGCGCCCGCCCTTCATCCAGCCATCGGCAAAAACCACGGCGTTCATGGCGCCGGCGCTGCTGCCGCTCAGTCCCTCGAACTGGATGCGCGGATCGTCGAGCAGCGCATCCAGGACGCCCCAGGTGAAGGCCCCGTGCGCGCCGCCGCCTTGCAGTGCAAGATTGAGCCGGGCCGGCGACGTGCCCATCAGGCGCCTGAACAGGCTCAGGCCTGATGGCCTCGTGGCGGCGGAGCGGTGGGGCGTTTGTCTGTTTTGGGTCAAACGAATTCCTTTGTGACCGGCGCGATACCGAATGAGTGCCGAGACAGTATAGGGTTTTCCCTAACTATCCGGTTGCTAGACTTTCGCTATTCACAAAAGTAATAGCGAAGGCACTTCACACATGACTCCACGCATTCCCCATTTCCTGGGTACCGTGCTGGCGCTGGTCCTGTCTGCCGCGGTGCGCGCCGAAACCGTGCAGGTCGCGGTGGCCGCCAACTTCACCGAGCCGATGAAAGTCATCGCGGCGGATTTTGAAAAGGACACGGGCCACACGGCCCAGCTGTCGTTCGGCTCCACCGGCAAGTTCTATTCGCAGATCAAGAACGGCGCGCCCTTCGATGTGTTCCTCTCGGCGGATGAGGCCACCCCCGCCCGGCTGGAAAAGGAAGGCGACGCCGTGTCCGGCAGCCGTTTTACCTACGCGACAGGCAAGCTGGTGCTGTGGTCGGCCAAAGCTGGTGTGGTGGATGCCCAGGGCGATGTGTTGAAGAAGAACGATTTCAAGAACATCGCCATCGCGTCGCCCAAGCTCGCGCCCTATGGCGCGGCGGCGGTGCAGACGCTGACGCAGCTGGGCCTGCTGGCCGGCCTGCAACCGAAGTTCGTGACCGGCGAGAGCATTGGCCAGACCTTCAGCTTTGTGTCCACCGGCAACGCGGAACTGGGTTTTATTGCACTGTCACAGGTCTTCGAAAACGGCAAGATCAAGAGCGGCTCCGGCTGGATCGTTCCGGAAAATCTGCACGCCCCGCTGCGCCAGGACGCGGTGCAACTCAATCGCGCCAAAGACAACCAGGCCGCCACCGCCCTGCTCACCTACCTCAAGGGTGACAAGGCCCGGGCGGTGATCCTCTCTTATGGCTACGGCATCTAGGCGCTCTGCCCCGCAAGCCCAACGGCGGGGAGGCGCACTTGCCCGCTGATGCGCTGGGTCACGCCGCCTGGAGCGCCGTCAGGCTGACGCTGGAACTGGCGGGGCTGACCACGCTCATCCTGCTGGTACTGGGCACGCCGCTGGCCTGGTGGCTGGCACGCACGCGTTCCTGGTGGAAGGGTCCGGCGGGTGCGCTGGTGGCGCTGCCCCTGGTGCTGCCACCCAGTGTGCTCGGTTTTTATCTGCTGGTGACGCTGGGGCCGAACGGGCCGCTCGGCCAGCTGACCCAGTCGCTCGGGCTGGGCGTGCTGCCGTTCACCTTTGCCGGCCTGGTGGTGGGCTCGGTGCTCTATTCCATGCCATTCGTGGTGCAGCCGATCCAGAACGCGTTCGAGGCGATCGGCGAGCGGCCGCTGGAGGTCGCGGCCACGCTGCGCGCCTCAAAACTCGACACGTTTTTCAGCGTCGTGCTGCCGCTGGCCAGACCGGGCTACCTGACGGCCACCGTGATGGGCTTCGCACACACCGTGGGCGAGTTTGGCGTGGTGCTGATGATCGGCGGCAACATCCCCGACAAGACGCGCGTGGTGTCGGTGCAAATCTACGACCATGTCGAAGCACTGGAATTCACGCAGGCGCACTGGCTGTCGGCCGGCATGGTGGCATTTTCGTTTGCCGTGCTGCTGGCCCTGTACACGCTGAACCCCACAGGACAGCGTAAAACCGGATTGAGCCGGTGAGCACCGACGGCCATCCCGCGGTGCTGGCGCGCCTGCAACTGAACTACGCCGGCTTTGCGCTCGACGTCGATCTTGCCCTGCCGGGACGCAAGGTCAGCGCCCTGTTCGGCCCCTCCGGTTCGGGCAAAACCACCTGCCTGCGCGCCATCGCGGGGCTGGAGCGCGCCCGGGGCGGCTATGTGGAAGTCAATGGCGAGGTCTGGCAGGACGATGCGCGCGGCCTGTTCGTGCCCACGCACCAGCGCGCGCTGGGTTATGTGTTCCAGGAGCCCAGCCTGTTTGCACACCTCACGGTGGCCCAGAACATGGCGTACGGCATGAAACGGGTGCCCCCGGCACAGCGGCGCGTGTCGCTGGCACAAGCGGTGGAACTGCTGGGCATGGGGCCCCTGATGCAGCGCTCGCCGGCCACACTGTCGGGCGGCGAGCGCCAGCGCGTGGCCATTGCCAGGGCACTGGCCACCAGTCCGCGCATCTTGCTGATGGACGAGCCGCTGGCTGCACTGGATGCCAAACGCAAGGCCGAAATCCTGCCCTATCTGGAACGGCTGCACGGCGAACTCGATATTCCCGTGCTGTACGTCAGCCATGCGCCGGACGAAGTTGCCCGGTTGGCCGATCACATGGTGCTGCTGGACGCAGGCAAAATGGTCGCCAGCGGTGCCACCTTTGATCTGATGACGCGGCTGGACCTGCCGCTGGCCCACGGCGACAGCGCCGGCGCCGTGATCAGCGCCACCGTTGCCCGCCACGAGGCCGGCTATCACCTGACGCTGGCCGAATTCTCTGGTGGACAGCTCAGCCTGCCCCAGCAAACGATCCATGTGGGACACGCCATCCGGGTTCGCATTCAGGCGCGCGACGTCAGCCTCACGCTGCAGCGGCAATCGGGCACCAGCGTTCTCAATATCCTGCCAGCCACCATCATGGCGCTTGCCAGCGACAGTCCCGGCCAGGTCATGGTGCGGCTCGATGCGGGTGGCAGCCCGCTGCTGGCCCGCATCACCCTCAAGTCGGCCGACGCGCTGGCGCTGGCGGTGGGTCAGACGGTATTTGCGCAGATCAAGGGCGTGGCCATTCTGGGATAGGCCGCAGAGGCGGCCCCCGACCACATCGTGAAACGCCGGGGCAAAGCAGTCGCGCACCCTACTGGGTTACCCGGATGCGCTTCAAGTTTGAAGTGTCCAAAATAAAAAACTCAAAAATTTGGAGACACACCATGATGGTGAAATTTGTTCCACTTCACTCTTCCCGCCCACTGGGCAAGCTTCTGGGTGCGGCCACCCTGGCGTTTTGCGCGAGTGTCCCGACACTGGCTTTTGCCGCCGATCCTCCCATCAAGATCGGCGTGATCGCGGAGGCGCAGGCGATTGCAGGAGCTTCGATTCCGCAGGCAGCGCAGATGGCCGCCGATGAAATCAATGCCAAGGGCGGCGTCGATGGGCGCAAGATTGAAATCGTTACTTACGACAATCACAGCTCCTCCGCCGATTCGGTTCGCGCATTTCAGCGCGCGGTCAACGAAGATAAGGTGGTTGCGGTGATCGGCAGCTACATCAGCGAAGTGGTGCTGGCGCTGGAGCCCTGGGCGGCGCGCCTGAAGACGCCGTTCATCACGCCGGGCGCTGCCTCCAACGAAATCAGCCTGAGCGTGCACAAGGACTACGAGAAAAACAAATACACCTTTCATGGCTACCTGACCTCCGCCGCCCTCGCGCACTCGGTCTGCGACGCCGCCAAGGAACTGCTGGTCGACGGCAAGCACATGAAATCCGCAGTCATCATGAGCGAAGACGCGGCATGGACCAAACCACTCGACGTGGCATATGAAGAGTGCCTGCCCAAGATTGGACTGAAGGTTCTTGATCACATCCGTTTCTCGCCCGACACGACGGATTTCACCCCCATCTTCAGCAAGATCGAAGCCGCCAAGCCCGACGTCATCATCACCGGCATTTCGCATGTCGGTGTCCAGCCCACGGTGCAGTGGAAGACGCAGCAGGTACCCATTCCGATGCTGGGGATCAGCTCGCAAGCTTCCAACAGCACCTTCTGGAATGACACCAACGGCGCGGCCGCGGGGATCATCTTCCAGGCAGTGTCCGCGCCCGACGCCGCCGTCACGCCAAAAACCTTGCCGTTCAGCGATGGCTTCAAGAAGCGCTTTGGCAACTTTCCCTCCTATGCGGGTTACACCGCGTATGACGAGGTGTACTTCATTGCCGACGCCATTCGCCGCGCCAAATCAACCGATGCGGACAAGCTGGTGGCAGCGCTTGAAAAGACCGACTGGGAAGGCACGATTGGCCGCGTCCAGTTCTACGGCAAAGATGACCAGTTCACACACTCGATCAAATACGGCAAGGGCCTGATCACCGGCCTCATGTCGCAATGGCAGGACGGCAAACAAGTCACCGTCTGGCCCAAGGAAATCGCCAAGGGAACGCTCAAATTCCCGAGCTTCGTGAAACTCGGCGCCGGCCTGTAGTTCCGACCATCGCCATGCGCCGGGGCTCGCTCCGGCGCATGGCCGTGCCCCTTTTCCCAACCCGTTGAGGCGGCCTGCTTGCCGGCCATTCCTGATGCTTGCCTTACAAATCCTGATCGACGGTTTTGCCATCAGCGCGCTGTACGCGCTTGGAGCCACCGGCTTCACCCTGATCTTCGGGGTGTCCGGCGTCCTCAATTTGTCGCACGGTGCCGTGATGGTCACGGCCGCGGTGGCCGCATGGGCTGCGGGGAATGTGCTTCACCTCGACACCTATGCGGGTGCGCTGGTGGGCCTGCTGACGGCACTGATCGCCGCGCTCGCCACCTACTTCGCGGTCGTCCAACCGATCCAGCGCTCCAGGCGTATCCCCAACGAAGAAAAAGAAATCTTCATCCTGACCGCGACGCTGCTGTGGGGGATCATGCTGCAGGAGCTGATTGCCTATTTCTTCACCAACAATGCCAAAACCGTTCTGCCCATCGTCGAGGGAGTGGTCTCCATCCTGGGCGTGCGTACGCCGAAGAATGAAATCTTCACTGCCATCATCTGCTGGATGGTGATCGGTCTGCTGTGGCTGCTGGTGAACCGGACCAAGATGGGGAAAACCGTGCTGGCGGCGTCGATGAATCCGCGTGGCGTCACCCTGCTCGGGCACGAGCTGACCCATATCTACATTGTGGTCTGGGCGATCTACGGCATTCTGGCCGGCATCGCCGGCGTGCTGCTGGGCATGTTCCTGGGCGTCAGCTCCTACAGTGTCGGGCCGCTCACCGCGAGCGCCTTTTCCATCGTCGTGCTCGGAGGTCTTGGCAGCGTCTCGGGGTCACTGATTGCCGCCTATGTGGTCGGCTATCTCGAAACGATGACGGCCTATCTGATATCGCCCGCCTATCGAACAATCCCCGCGCTGCTGCTGCTCATCGTCGTCATGTATATCAGGCCGCAAGGCCTGCTGGGGAGAAGATAACCATGCGAAGCCGGATCAGGTCACCCTTCCTGTGGGTCACGCTGGCGGTGCTCGCCATTGCCGCGACGCTGCCCTGGTATGTGTCAGCCTATATCCTGGGGCTGCTGACGGTTGCCTATTATTTTGGCGTGTTCGCCATGAGCTGGGATCTTTTGTTCGGCTTTGCGGGCGAGGTCAATTTTGGCCCGACCTTTCTGATTGGCGTGGGAGCCTACACGGCCGGAATCCTCAACAGCCACTATGGTCTTGAGCTCTATCTGTGCGTTGCGGCCGGCGCCCTGGCCGCAGTCGTCGCGGGCTTCGTGCTGGCGCTGCCGGCGCTGCGCCTGCGCGGGCCGTATTTCGGACTGACGACCCTGGTGGCGGTCCTGATCCTGCAAAGTTTCGTGGTCGTGTTTGCGGACCTCACGGGCGGCGAAATCGGACTCACGATCCCGGATGTGCTCTCCATCGATGCCGGCGTCAATTACTGGATCGCACTGGGCTTCATGGCACTGAGCGGCGCCATCCTGTTCGGGCTGGCGCAGTCGCCGGTCGGCCTGATTTTGCAGGCCAGCGGGCAGGATCCCGTGCAGGCCGGCGCACTGGGCTTCAACATCATCAAGCACAAGCTCGCCGCCTTCATCGTCAGTGCATTTTTCTCCGGGCTGGCGGGCGCCCTGCTGGTGTTCTACATGGGAACCGCGTCGGTCGGCACGGTGGTCGATATTGCCGTAGGCGTCCAGGTGATCGTTGCCGCAGTGCTGGGGGGGCGGCGCACGGTGCTGGGCGCCGCGCTGGGGGCGATCTTCCTGATCGTCGCCGGCGAATTCCTCAGGCCAACCGGTGAGCTCGCGACCTTCATCGTGTCCAGCGTCGCCCTGCTCGTCATCCTTTTCTTCCCGAACGGTTTTCTGGGCGTTGTTCTGTCGCGAGGAACCCGGTCGTGACGCCCGCCGCACCAGCCGCCCCCATTCTCGAGGTCCGCGGACTTACCAAGACCTTTGGCGGCCTGACGGCCGTCAAGAACCTGAGCTTCAGCCTCACGGCCGGGGAAATCTTCGGGCTGATCGGGCCCAACGGCTCGGGCAAATCGACCGCCATGAAAAGCATCATGGGGATCGAACGCCCCACGGCAGGCCAGGTCCTCTTCCAGGGGGAAAACCTGGCCGGGCTTGCGGCCCACAAGATCGCCCGGCGCGGATTCGGCATGGTATTCCAGCATTCGCGGCCCCTGAACCGGCAGACGGTGCTTGAAAACATCATGGTGGCGCTGCTGCCCGACAGCTTGCTAAAGGTATTTGCGGACCCCTCGTTGACGCAACACGCCAGGCAGATCGCGCAGCGCGTGGGTCTCGGCCCGGTACTGGATCGCCGGCCGCCCACGCTGGCGTTTGCCGATCTGCGCCGTCTCGAGTTGGCCAAGGCCATTGCGCGCGACCCCAAGGTCGTTCTCGTCGACGAGCCCTTCGCGGGGCTGACCCTCGCGGAGGTCAGCGTCTTTTCCGAGTTGATACGCAGCTTTCGCGACGAGGGCCGCGCGGTGCTGCTGGTTGATCACAATGTGAAGAGCGTCTCGGCGCTCGTCGATCGCGTGCTTGCGATGTACCTGGGCGAAGAGATCGTGACGGGGCGCGCCGATGAAGTCATGCGCAACGAGACCGTGCGGCGCGTCTACCTCGGCGGCGCCATCGAAACCTCGGCGCGCCCCGAAACCAGCTTCAAGGACAAGATACCGTTGCTGCAGGTCGAAAACATCAGCGTCCACTATGGCAAAGCCCAGGCGCTGGAAAACGTATCGATCCACATCCATCAACGCGAATTCGTCTCGATCGTCGGACTCAACGGCGCCGGCAAGACAACCCTGTTCAACACCATCTCCGGCTTTCTGCCCTATACGGGAGACATCGTGCGGGGCGGACAGCGGCTGCGCGGGCGCACACCAGCCCAGATCGCGAAGAGCGGCATCGTGCAGTGTCCGGAGACGCGGGAGTTGTTCGGCGAAATGAGTGTGCGCGAGAACCTGGACCTGGGCGGCCAGCATCTCGACGACGCGGAGCGGGAAACGCAGCTCGCGTGGCTGTTCGATCTGTTTCCCATCCTGCAGGAGCGCCAGGCGCAGATGGCGCAAACGCTCAGCGGCGGCGAGCAGCAAATGCTGGCCATCGGGCGTGCCCTGATGATGAAGCCGGAGATCCTGATACTCGACGAGCCCACACTCGGACTGGCGCCCGTGATTCTCGAGCAGCTCTCCAAGGCGCTCGAAAAGCTGCGGCAAACCACGCCCATCACCGTTCTGCTGGGAGAGCAAAACGTGACGTTCGCCCTGCCCCACGCCGACCGCGTCTATGTGCTGGAACACGCGCGCATCGTCTGGGAAGGCGACCCGGGCCGCTTTGCCAAGGAGGCGGGCGGCGATTACCTTTGAGGCGGCTCAAGACCTGAAGGCGGGGGACCGAAGCCAAAGCGCCTGAACACCGCCTGCGCAGGCGGCGCCATCAGGGCCTGCGCGAGCTGGGCGGCGGATGGCTGCGCAGTGGTGCGTACCGTCAAGCCATAGGCCGCACCGACCTGCAGCACGGGCGGGAGCTGCACCACCTTGAGCCACGGAACTTCTTTTTGCGCGGCCATCGCATTGGTGCAATAGGTCAGGAACACGTCGGCCCGGCGCTGCTCCATGATCCAGGCATAGGTACCGCGACCAGGCGGCGGCTTGGGCGAATCGGCCCCACCCGTGAGTTTGAGCGCCTTGGCGTCCAGCACCGCATAGGCGCCGGGCTGTATCTCGTCCGCCTTGCGAAACAGCGCCCAGGCATAGTCGCCCGACGGGTCGGCCTTGGGTGTGGAGGTCCCCACCCGAATCGCAGGGCGCAGCAGGGTCCCCAGCAGCGTCGCGGGTGCGGCGTTGACCTGGTCGCTGGTCAGCGCACACAGGGCGTTGCGCACCAGCACCGTGGGCGCCTGCCAGCCGCCGCCAGCCGCCAGACGCCGGGGATGATCCATATCGGCGGAGGCAAAGACTTGCGCCGCTTCTCCCTTTTCAATGCGCTCGCGCAGCAAGCCCGAGGCGCCGAAGGTCAGCACCACCGCCTGGCCGGTGCGCGCTTCGTAGTCGCTCGCGATCAGCGTGAGCGCCTCGCGCAGGCTGCCCGCCGCATACACCTGCACGGCCGCCGGCGCGTGGGGTGGCGCTTCAGCAGTCACAGGCGCCTTGCTGCTGGCGCAACCCACCAGCATCGCTGTGACGGCCGCCATGGCGGCACCCCGAAATAGAAGTCTCATGATGTGCGGTCACTGGGTGGCGTTGGGGAAAAAAAGCTGCTGCCCTTCAATTTTGTAGCCGGCAATCGTGGTCTGCCCAGCGGGCGAGATGACCCAGTCCACAAACTTTTGCGCCTGCGGCACCTTGACTTGCGGGTGTTTGGCGGGGTTCACCACCATCACGCCGTACTGGTTGAAGAGTTTGGTGTCACCTTCGACCAGCACCGTCAGGTCGCCGCGGTTCTTGAAGCTCAGCCAGGTGCCGCGATCCGACAACACATAGGCGCCGGTGGACGAAGCAATGTTCAGCGCCGGCCCCATGCCGCAGCCGCACTCCTTGTAGCCCGTGCCCTTGTGGTCCGCCAGGCCGGCCTGTTTCCAGTAACGCCGCTCGGCCGCATCGGTGCCGCTCTTGTCGCCGCGCGAGATAAAGCTGGCATTGGCGGCAGACAGCCTTTTGAGGGCCCCAACGATATCGCGGCCCTTGACCTTGGCGGGGTCGGCGGCCGGCCCGATCAGCACAAAGTCGTTGTACATGACGGGAAAGCGCTTGATGCCGTAGCCCTCGGCCATGAACTTTTCCTCGGCCGCCTGGTCGTGCACAAACACCACGTCGGCATCGCCGCGCCGCGCCATGTCGAGCGCCTGACCGGTGCCCACGGCCACCACCTTGATATCGATGCCGCTGGCCTTCTTGAACGCCGGCAGGAGATAGCCAAACAGGCCCGACTGCTCGGTTGACGTGGTCGATGCCATCACGATGGTCTGCGCCTGCGCTGCCGCCGGCTGCGCGCCGGCGCTCCACGATGCTACCGAAAGCGTAGCTACAAGCCCCCACCGGACAAGGGTTGCAGCACGAAAAGGCTTGAAAATATGGTGGCATGTGACAGATGTGCGAGATTTCATTCGAGCTCTCCTTTGACAAACAATTGCGCCGCCGAGGACACTTGCTGCAGGCGCCCGGCGTTGAAAAATTCATGCACCGGCAAGTCGGCCAGCAGCTGCCCGCGCTCCAGGTAAAGCACGCGGCTGGCCAGGCGCTTGACCTGACCCAGGTTGTGGCTGGCAAAGATGATGGTCATGGCCCGGCCGTCCTGCCCCGACGAGAACTCGGCCATCAAAGCCTCCACCTCGCGCTTGGCATGCGGGTCCAGGCTGGCGGTGGGCTCGTCCAGCAGCAGCACATCGGGCTGCAACGCCCAGGCCCGCGCCAGCGCCAGCCGCTGCTGCTGGCCGCCCGAGAGGGTGCGGGCGTTCTGGTCGGCGACGCGGGCCAGGCCCACCCGGCCCAGCGCCCGCAGCGCCTGCGCCTTGGCATCGCCCCAGCGCACGCCGCGCAGCCACAGACCCAGCGCCACATTGTTGCGGGCGGACGTACGCAGCATGTGGGGCCGCTGGAACAGCATGGCCTGGCGCACCGCGGCGTCGCGCTGGATGTGCCCGGTGCTGGGTGTGGCCAGTCCATGCAACAGGCGCAGCAAGGTGCTCTTGCCACTGCCGTTGGCCCCAATCAGCGCAACCCCTTGCCCACCCTTGATATTCAGCTCTACTTTTGAGAGCGCTGCCAGATTTCCAAAACGGACATCGACACCCTGGAGCCGGAACAACGGGCTCATCGGGTCCCCTGCGCGCAACGCGTTGCGGTATTCGACTTGGCTCGCGCCTTCGGACGGCCACGCAGCGCTCATTGGATAACCTGCGCACGACGCGCTGCGGTATTCGCCTTGGGAGCGGCCCGGCGGCTCATGCCGCCCCCACGCTCGCCCACTGCGCGTGGCTCGCTGCCCCCCAAGGGGGCCTTCACGCCTTCGGGCGGCCGGGCGGCGCTCATGCCGGCAGCACCCGCGCCACGTCGTAGCCGCCGTCGAGGCGCTCGCGCCAGCGCAGCAGCAGCGCAATCACGACGTTCAGGCCCAGCACCACGCCCAGCAGCACCAGGCCCAGGCCGAGCGCCAGCGGCAAATCGCCCTTGCTGGTTTCCAGTGCAATGGCGGTGGTCATGACGCGGGTGTAGCCATCGATGTTGCCGCCGACAATCATCACCGCACCGACTTCCGAGACGGCGCGGCCAAAGGAGGCAATCAGCACGGTAAGCAGCGCATAGCGTTCGTCCCATGCCAGCAACAGGCTGCGCATGAGCGGCCCGGCGCCCATGGAGCGCAGTTGCTCGCCGTGCGCCCGCTCCGCATCCTCCACGGTCTGGCGCGTCAGCGCGGCGACCACCGGCAGCACCAGCACCGACTGCGCCAGCACCATGGCCTTGAAGGAAAACAGCCAGCCGAGAAAACCCAGCGGGCCGCTGCGCGACAGCAGCAAATAAACCGCCAGCCCGACCACGACGGAGGGCAGCGCGAGCAGGGTGTTGAGCACGGTCAGGATGGCGCCGCGGCCCGCGAAGCGCGCGACCCCGAGCCAGGCCCCCAGCAGCAGACCCAGGCCGCTGGCCAGCACGCAGGCACTGCCGCTCACGGCCAGCGAGCGGCTCACAATGGTCAACAGACCGTGGTCGAAGTTGGAGATAAGTAGCAGCGCAGTGACCACGCTGTCGGTAAACGATGGCATAACTTGCGGTATCGTAAGCGTCCCCACCCTCTCCGACCATATGAAGTTCCGTGCATAGGCTCCAGTTCCACTACACCCTTGGCCGCGAGCATGGAGCCGGCCGCGACGCCATCAGCGGCCCCGCCCTGATCCGTAACCCCTTGATCGATTTGCTGCAGGCCGTGGCGGCGCACGGTTCCATCTCCGCCGCGGCGCGTGGGCTGGGCCTGTCCTACCGGCACGTCTGGGGTGAACTCAAGCGCTGGGAAAGCGAGCTCGGCAACGAGCTCATCATCTGGGAAAAAGGCCAGCCGGCACAACTGAGCGAATTCGGGACCAAGCTGATGTGGTCCGAGCGCCAGGCGCAGGCGCGCCTGGCGCCGCAGATCGAGGCGCTGCGCAGCGATCTGGAGCGCGCCTTCGCGGTGGCGTTCGACGACAGCGCCCACGTGCTGACGTTTTACGCCAGCCACGACACCGCCCTGGCCACCCTGCGCGACTATGCGCGCTCGCAGGAGGCGGCGCGCGGCCCGCTGCACCTGGACATGCGCTTCACCGGCAGCGTGGATGCGATCCGCGCGCTCAACGAGGGCCGCTGCATGATGGCCGGTTTTCACACGCAGCTGCAGCCCGGTGCGCACTCGCTGGCCGAGCGCACCTACAAGCCGCTGCTGCAACCGGGCCTGCACAAGATCATCGGCTTTGCGCAGCGCACCCAGGGCTTGATGGTGGCCCCGGGCAACCCGCAAGGACTGACTTCACTGCAGGATTTGCAACGCACCGGCGCGCGCTTCGTAAATCGCGCCCTGGGGACGGGCACCCGCGTGGTCCTCGACGAACTGCTGGCACAGGCCCGGCTCACGCCGGCCGACATCGCGGGCTACGAGCACACCGAACCTTCGCATGCGGCGGTGGCCCATGCCGTGGCGGCCGGCCAGGCCGATGCCGGCTTGGGCATCGAAGTGGCCGCGCGCGCGCGCGGTCTGGGCTTCGTGCCCCTGGTGCAGGAGCGTTACCACCTGGTGTGCCTCAAGTCCGCCCTGGCGCAGCCCGGGCCGCAAGCGTTGCTGCAGCTGCTGCGCAGCGCATCGTGGCAAACGCAACTCAATGCCATTGCGGGGTACCGCGCCGCGCAGAGCGGCGAGGTGCTGTCCATGCGCGAAGTGCTGCCGTGGTGGGACTACCGCAGGCCCAAAGCCCGGCCACGCGCCGGCGGCTGACGCCCGGGCCGCGCCACGCTCAAGCGGCGCAGGATCGAAACCCGACAAAAAGATCGTCGCGCGCGGGCGGCGCAAAGCCACGGAACTTGGGATGCTTCATGCGCGCGCGGGTGGCAAACGAGGCACCGCGCAGCACCCGGGCCAGCCCGAACCACGGCAACGAGTACTGTTCCCAGGGATCGGCGCTGAAGCCGGGCCAGGGTTTGAACGTGCCGGCCGTCCACTCATGCACGTCGCCCCAGCGAAAGCCGCGCCCCACCGCCGTGTGGGCGGCAATCTCCCATTCCACCTCGGTTGGCAGCCGGCGCCCGGCCCAGCGGCACCAGGCATCGGCTTCCCACCAGCTCATGTGCATGGCCAGCTGGTTGCCGGCCATGCGTGCCGGTTTGCCAAAGCGGGTTTGCATGACGGCCCCGCTGGCCACGCCGATCTGGTCAACATAACGCGGGCCGCGCCGGCCCTCCGCTTGCGCCAGCGCCTGCAGCCAGTCCCAGCCCTGCGGCTGCCACAGCTCGGGCCGGTCATAGCCGCCGTCATCGACAAACTCCACAAGTTGCGCCCAGGTCACGGGCTGTGCATCGATTTCGAACTCGGGCACGGGCACTTCATGGGCCGGCTTTTCGTTGTCGAAGGCAAACCCGCCGGGCGCCGAGCCCAGCATCCAGCGGGTGGCGGGAACCAGCAGCGGTTCGCGCACGGGCAGCCCGCCCAGTGCGTCGATCGGCAGGGCGATGCCCAGCGTCTGCGCCATCGTGATCAGTTGCTCACCGCGCAGGTCTTCATGAAACAGCGCCAGGCGATAGAAGTACAGCGCCCGGTCTTCATCCGGCGCCTTCTCCAGCAACTCCAGCGTACCCTCCAGCGTGTCGAGCAGGTAGGCCCGGGTAGCGGCCAGGTCGGGCAGGTCCAGTGTCCAGCGCTCCGCAGGCACCGCCTGCTGCGGGTTCCACCAGCGGTCGGCCTGCGGCTCGATCGAGGCCAGGTGCGTGGGCTCGTGCGGGCAGTTACTGCCCAGTGCGCGCTGGGTATTGCGCCCGATCCAGAACTCGGCAAACCAGCCGATATGGCCCGCCAGCCACGCCAAAGGTTCGACCTCCGCAGACTGGGTCACTACAATTTTCGTAGCACCCAGTGCCTTCTCATAAAGGGCGAGCAGGTATAAAGTGTGATTGCGCGCATCCATCAGCGCAAGCGACAGCAGGTCGCGCCCGGCCCGGCGCATGTCGGGTGAGTCGATCGAGGCGGGGCTGGCCCGAGGATAGGCAAACGGCATCGCTCATTATTGACCCATGTGTGAACCCACCCAAGTCCCTCGCCCCCTGCCAAGGCAGGCGGTGTTGCGAGATGTAAAATCGCCGGCTAACCTTTCAACCTGTATTCATAAAGGATTTTGAAATGAGACAAAAAGCTTTCGCAAATTCGCTCCTCGCGCTGGCGCTCGCCGCCGGCTTTGGCGCCAGCGCCTACGCGGCCGACATCAAAATCGGTATGGCCGAGGCCCTGTCGGGCGGCGCCGCGCAATACGGCATTTCCATCCGCAACGGCTTCCAGCTCGCTGCCGATGAGATCAATGCCGCGGGTGGCGTGAATGGCGACAAGCTGCAATTGGTGATCGAAGACGAACAGGGCAAGAAAGAAGAAGCCATCAACGTCTTCAAGAAACTGATTTTCCAGGACAAGGTCCTGATGGTGTTCGGCCCCACGCTGTCGAACTCGGCCCAGGCGGCCGACCCGATCGCCCAGGCCGCCAAGACCGTGGCCTTTGGCACCTCGAACACGGCCGACGGCATCACCTCGATTGGTGACTACATCTTTCGCAATTCGGTGACCGAAGCCGACGTGCTGCCCGAGACCCTGCGGGTAGCCATCAAGCACGCCAACATCAAGAAGGTGGCGGTGATGTACGGCAACGATGACGTGTTCACCAAGAGCGGCTACGACAACTTCAAGAAGGCGCTCGAAGACCTGAAGATTCCGGTCACCACGACCGAGACCTTCGCCAAGGGCGACGTCGATTTCAAGGCCCAGTTGACCAAGATCAAGGCCGGTAACCCGGACGCCATCGTGCTGTCGGCACTCCTGGCCGAAGGCGCGCCCATCATGGTGCAGGCGCGTCAGATCGGCCTGAATGTGCCGTTCATCGGTGGCAACGGCATGAACTCGGTCAAGGTGTTCACTCTGGCCAAGGGCAGCTCGGACGGCCTGTACGTGGGCAGCCCCTGGTCGGCCAGCAACGACAGTGCGGAAAACACCAGCTTCATCAAGGCCTTCCAGGACAAGTTCAAGGCAGCGCCCGATCAGTTTGCGGCCCAGTCCTACGACGCCATGCACATCCTGGTGCAGGCGCTCAAGCAGGTCAAGCTCAGCGGCGACCTGGCCGCCGACCGCAGCGCGCTGCGCAATGCGCTGCCCAACGTCAAGTGGACCGGTGCCACCGGCGCCTTCCAGTTCCACCGTGCTGTTGACAAGGCTGGAAAGCCCGCCGGTTATGACGCGCAACAAAAGGCGATCGTCAGCGTGACGAAGGGCGACAAGTTTGTGATCGAGAAATAATTGCGATGATCCGTCAGACGGCGCGACCCTTCGCGCCGTCTTTTTTCTTGCCGGCGCACCAGTGCGCCTTGTCCGGGGCACCCCATCGTGCTGGAACAGCAACTTGTCAATGCCTTGTCACTCGGGAGCGTTTACGCCCTGTTTGCGCTGGGCTTCACGCTCATCTTCGGCGTGCTGGGCGTCATCAACCTGTCGCATGGTGCGGTCTATATGGTCGGCGCGTATGCGGCTGAACAGGCCGTGGCGCACCTCGCCTTGCCGCTGTGGGGGGCGCTGCTGTTCGCCTTCGGATTCAGTGGCTTTATGGGCCTGCTCATCGACGTCCTGGTGCTGCGCCCGCTGCGCGCACGCAATGCACCGCACCTGATTCCGATGATTGCCACCATTGGCGTGGGCATCATCCTGACCAACGGCATCCAGGGCATTTTTGGCGCAGAGAACCTGCGTTTCCCGCTGGGCCTGGTGCCGGACACCACCTTGAGCCTGGGCGGCTTGAGCCTGACGGCGCTCGAGCTCGGCATCATCCTGCTGTCCTTCGTGCTGATGGCCCTGCTGCTGCTGGCCCTCAAGAAGACCCAGCTCGGGCGCGCACTGCGTGCCATTGCCGAATCGCCCAAGGCGGCCTACCTGCTGGGCATCAACGTCGAGGGCTTGTTTTACCTCACCTCCTTTGTCGCGGCCGGGCTGGGCGGCGTAGCGGGCGTGTTGATCGGCCTGTCTTCCAATGCCCTGTACCCGCTGATGGGCAAGTCCATGCTGGAAAAAGGCATCGCCGTGATCATCCTGGGCGGCATGGGCGACATCCGCGGCGCGCTGATCGGCGGCCTGTTCCTGGGCTTTGCCGAGGTGCTGTCGGTAGCCTATATCGGCTCGAGCATGCGTGACGCCGTGGCCTTCGGCCTGCTCTTCCTGATTTTGCTGGTGCGGCCCAAGGGGCTGTTCGGCACCCTGCTCGAGCGCAAAGTCTAGTATGAAGCTCCCCCACGCTCTCTTCTTTCGCTGCCCCCTGAGGGGGCGCTCAATGCCCTTCGGGCGGCCGGGCGGGCATTGAAATGGACTGGTTCAACAACTTCTGGTCGATCTACAGCAACCTGGTGCTCTCGCTGGGCACGAATGCGCTGCTGGCCCTGTCCATCTACCTGACGCTCGCCTGCGGCATGCTGTCCATCGCCAATGCGGCCTTCATGGGCATCGGGGCCTATACCTCGGCGCTGCTGACGATGAACTACGGCGCGCCGTTCCCGGCCGTGCTGGCCGCCGGCATGGCAGCGCCCGCGCTGATGGCCTTCATCATTGGCAAACCCACGCTGCGGCTGTCGGGCGTGTACCTGGCCATGGCGACCTTGGCCTTTGGCGAGGTGGTGCGCATCGCGCTGCTCAACGCAGAATCCATTACGGGCGGCGCGCTCGGACTCAACGGCATCCCGCAACTGACCCAGTGGTGGCACGTGGCGCTGGCCCTGGTGCTCACGCTGGCCCTGCTCTGGCGGCTGCGCCGCTCGCGCGTGGGGCGCGCCTTCGAGTCGATCAAGGAAGACGAAACCGCGGCGGGGCTGATGGGCATCGACGTGGGCGCCTACAAGATGCTGGCGTTCGTATTGGGCGCAGCCATTGCGGGCCTGGCCGGCGCGCTCAACGCGCACCTGACCTTTTTTATCGGCCCGGGCGAATACGGCTTCGACCGCGCGGTGGACATCCTCACCATGGCCATCCTTGGCGGCATCAGCAACCTGACCGGCCCCGTGATCGGCGCCGTGATCCTCACGCTGCTGCCGGAGCTGCTGCGCGCGTTCAAGGACTTCCGGGGCGTCGTGAACGGCTTCATCCTGGTGCTGATCGTGCTGTTCCTGCCCAAGGGCATCTGGGACCCGGCGCGCTTCCGCCAGTGGTTCGGCAAACGCGGGGGGCGCATATGAGCACCTTGCTAAGGCTGGACACACTGTCGCGCCACTTCGGTGGCCTCAAGGTGCTGCAGGACGTGAACCTGGAGATCCCGCAGGGCGGCATCTTCGGCCTGATCGGCCCCAACGGCGCGGGCAAAACCACCGTCTTCAACCTGATCACCGGCCTGCTACCACCCACCAGCGGGCGCATCGAGTTCAACGGCCAGAATCTGGCGGGGCGCACCCCGCACGACATCACGCGCCTGGGCATTGCCCGCACCTTCCAGAACATTCGCCTGTTCAAGGACATGTCGCTGCTGGAGAACGTGATGGTCGGCTTCCATGCGCAACTCAAGTACGGCTCGCTCGGCCTGCTGGCCAGCTCCGGGCTATTCCGCAGCGAGGAGCGCCGGGCCCGGGCGCGCGCGCAGGAGCTGCTGTCGTGGGTCAAGCTGGACCACAAGGCGAGCGACAAGGCCGACAACCTCTCCTACGGCGAGCAGCGCAAGCTGGAGCTGGCGCGCGCGCTGGCCACGAATCCCAAACTGCTGCTGCTGGACGAGCCGGTGGCCGGCATGAACAGCAGCGAAAAAGTCGAGCTGATGGTGGAGATCCGCAACATCAGCGCGCGCGGCTACACAATTTTCATGATTGAACACGACATGCGCTTTGTGATGGGCCTGTGCCAGGACATCGCCGTGCTGAATTTTGGCCGCATCATCGCGCGCGGCACCCCCGACGCGATCCGCAACGACCCGCAGGTGATCGAGGCCTACCTGGGCCGCGAAGAGGACGAAGCCAGCCTGGACGCCACGGGAGCAACCGCATGAGCGCCGTGCAGGAAGTGGCCAGCGCGGCGGGGGCGACAACACGCGCACCTCTCTTGCAGGTCAGCGGCCTCAAGGTCGCCTACGGCAAGATCGAAGCGGTCAAGGGCATCGACCTGGAACTGCACGAGGGCCAGATCACCACGCTGGTGGGCGCGAACGGCGCCGGCAAATCAACCACCCTGCTGGCGCTCTCGGGTCTGGTCAAGAAGGCTGCTGGCCGCGTCACATTCGATGGCCGCGACCTCAGCAAAATGGCGCCGCACAAGATTGTTGCCAGCGGCGTGGTGCAGGTGGCCGAAGGGCGCGCCACTTTGAGCACCCTGACGGTGCGCGAAAACCTGGAACTCGGCGCCTACACGCGGCGCGACAAGGGCGGGCGGGCGCACGACCTCGACTACGTCTTCAACCTGTTCCCCGTGCTCAAGGAGCGCGCCGGCGGCCTGGCGGGCAACCTGTCGGGCGGCGAGCAGCAGATGCTGGCGATTGGCCGGGCCCTGATGGCCAAGCCGCGCGTGCTGCTGCTGGACGAGCCGTCCATGGGGCTGGCACCGATCATCGTGCAGGATATTTTCCGCACCCTGCGCGAGATCAACCAGGCTGGCCTGACCATCTTCCTGGTCGAGCAAAACGTACGCCAGGCGCTCAAAATCGCGAACCGCGCCTACGTGATCGAAACCGGCAGCATCGTGCTCGCCGGCACCGGCCGCGAGCTGCTGGTCAACCCCAGGGTGCAGGAAGCCTACCTGGGCAGCTGACGGTCACGCTACAGATTTAAGAGCGGGTCGCCCAGTCATCACAAGGGCTGAAAAGCGATTCGTTATGGATTTTTCGATACCGGCAGCGTCCAGTCCCTGCAGCGCCATGAGGCGGACCGGGTCGCCATGCTCGATGAATTTGTCGGGCAGGCCCAGTTGCAGCACGGGCTTGGTCACGCCGGCGGCATTCAGGGCCTCGGTCACGGCACTGCCCGCGCCGCCCATGATGGCGCCGTCTTCCAGCGTGACCAGCGCCTCGTGCCCGGCCGCGACCTGCAGCAGCAACCTGGTGTCGAGCGGCTTGGCCCAGCGCATATTGACCACCGTGGCATTGAGCTTCTCGGCCGCCTGCAGCGCCGGGTACAGCAGCGTGCCGAAGACCACGATGGCGATGCCCTTGCACGCATCCGCCGGATGGCCGGTGGCGACGCGGCGGATTTCACCTTTGCCGAACGGCAGCGCCCGCAGCCCCGCCTCGATCGCGACGCCGGCGCCGGCACCGCGCGGATAGCGCACCGCCACCGGGTGGTCCTGCTCGAACGCGCTGGTCAGCAACTGGCGGCATTCGTTCTCGTCGGCCGGGCAGGCCACACTCATGTTCGGAATGCAGCGCAGGAAAGCGATGTCGTAGGCGCCCGCGTGGGTTGCGCCGTCGGCGCCCACGATGCCGGCGCGGTCCAGCGCAAACACCACCGGCAGGTTCTGGATCGCCACGTCGTGGATCAGCTGGTCGTAGCCGCGCTGCAAAAAGGTCGAGTAAATCGCCAGCACGGGCTTGAGGCCCTCGGAGGCGAGGCCAGCGGCGAACGTCACCGAATGCTGCTCGGCAATGCCCACGTCGTAGTAGCGGCCGGGATAGCGCTTTTCGAACTCGACCAGGCCGGAGCCTTCGCGCATGGCGGGCGTGATGCCGACCAGCCGTGGGTCCTTCTCGGCCATGTCGCACAGCCACTGGCCGAACACCTGGGTGAAGGTTTGCCGCGCCGGCGTGCTGGGCTTTTGCAGCCCGATCGCCGGGTCGAACTTGCCGGGCCCGTGGTAGGCCACCGGGTCGGCTTCGGCCAGCTTGTAGCCCTGGCCTTTTTTAGTCACCACATGCAGGAACTGCGGCCCCTTCAGGTGCTTGATGTTTTCCAGCGTGGGAATCAGCGCGTCGAGGTCGTGCCCGTCGATCGGGCCGATGTAGTTGAAGCCGAACTGCTCGAACAGCGTGGCCGGCAGCACCATGCCCTTGGCGTGCTGTTCCAGCCGCTTGGCCAGCTCGAACAGCGGCGGCGCGGCGCGCAGCACCTGCTTGCCCACGTTTTTGGCGGCATCGTAGAAGTGCCCGCTCATCAGCTGCGCCAGATAGCGGTTCAGCGCGCCGACCGGCGGGCTGATGCTCATGTCGTTGTCGTTCAGGATCACCAGCAGGTTGCCTTCCGCCACGCCCGCGTTGTTGAGCGCCTCGAACGCCATACCGGCGCTCATGGCGCCGTCGCCGATGATCGCCACCGCATGGCGGTCCTCGCCCTTTTGTTTGGCGGCCAGCGCCATGCCCAGGGCCGCCGAGATCGAGGTGCTCGAATGCGCCGTGCCAAAGGTGTCGTACTCGCTCTCGGCGCGCTGCGGAAAGCCCGACAGGCCGCCGAGCTGGCGCAGCGAGCCCATGCGTTCGCGCCGCCCGGTCAGGATCTTGTGCGGATAGGTCTGATGGCCCACGTCCCACACCAGCCGGTCATAGGGCGTGTTGAACACGTAATGCAGCGCCACCGTGAGCTCGACCGTGCCGAGATTGGAGCTGAGGTGCCCGCCCGTTTTGGACACGCTGTCGAGCACATAGGCGCGCAGCTCGTCGGCCAGTGCCCGCAGTTGCGTGCGCGGCAGCCGGCGCAGGTCGGCCGGGTCGTTGATGGTTTCCAGCAGCGAAGTCATTGTTTATTTATCCCTGTTCACGACCATGTCGGCCAGCGCGCGCAGCGCGTGGGTCCGTGCCTGGCCATTGGTGTCGAGTCCGCTGGCATCCAACGCGGCGAGGGCCTGCGCCAAGAGCGCCTGGGCATAGGCGCGCGAGCGTTCCAGCCCGAGCAGCGACACATAGGTCGGCTTGTCCTGCGCCGCGTCCTTGCCGGCGGTCTTGCCCAGCGTGGCCGAGTCGGCCGTGACGTCCAGGATGTCATCCACCACCTGAAACGCCAGCCCGATCGCAGCACCATACTCGCCCAGCGCCGCTGTGGCAGCCACCGGGACGACACCGCAGGCGGCACCCATCAACACACTGCCCTGCAGCAGGGCGCCGGTTTTCAGGCGGTGCATCTCGCGCAGCTGCGCCTCGCTCAAAGCCAGGCCCACGCTGGCCAGGTCGATCGCCTGGCCGCCGGCCATGCCCTGGTACCCTGCCGAGCGGGCCAGCAGGCGGCACAGGGCAGCCTGCACCGCAGCGCTGACCGTGCCATCGTCCGGCGTGAGCAATTCAAACGCCAGCGCCTGCAGCGCATCGCCGGCCAGCAAGGCCTGGGCCTCGCCAAACCGGACGTGCACCGTCGGCTTGCCGCGGCGCAGCACGTCGTTGTCCATGCACGGCAGGTCATCGTGCACCAGCGAGTAGGCATGGATCAGCTCGGCGGCGCACGCGGCCCGCAGTGCCGCGCCGGTATGGCCGTTCACGGCTTCGCAGGCCGCCAGCACCAGCAGCGGGCGAAGCCGCTTGCCGCCGTCCAGCACCGCGTAGCGCATCGCGTCGCCCAGTCCGGCAGGTGCGTCCATCACAACCCAGCTGGAGAGCGCCTGCTCGACCCTCTCCAGATGCGTGCCGCTCCACGCGCGCAGATCGAAGCCTGGCGCGCTGCGGGCGACGACCTGCGGCCTCACTCTTGTGTCCATGGCTTGAGCACGCCGTCGTCGAGCACCTTGATCTGGCTTTCGACCGCCTCCAGCTTGTCGCGGCAAAACTTCAGCAGCTCGGCCCCGCGCTGGTAGCCGCTGAGCAACTGCTCCAGCGGCATCTTGCCCGACTCGAGCTGGCTCACCAGCTGTTCGAGCTCTTCCAGCGCCGCCTCGTAGCTGGCGGGTGGAGCGGATGTCTTGGTCTGGGCAGCGGCCTTGGGCATGGGGTTATTACGGGTCGAAAACCCCGATTTTAGGCGTTGGGGACAGGAACGCCCCGCCAGCGCCCCCTGCGGGGTACAATTAAAGACTCTTTTCTGGGGTCTTCGATTCCCTTCTCCGGCGCTGCCGGCCCACCCTTTCCGCGTTTCTCTCTTCGGATTGAGCGTCTACCCTTCTGCCCCTTCATAGGGGGAGTCTCTAGGTCAGGTCACCATGACTGATTTAAGTCTTCAACTGCAGCAGGCCGCAAGCCAACTACCAGTTTCAAGCTACTTTGACGAAGCGCTGTACCAGCGCGAGCAAAGCACTATTTTTCAGCCCGGGCCCCGCTATGTGGGGCATCAGTGCGCCGTGCCCCAGGTGGGGGATTACCACACGCTGCCCGCCGAGGGCGAGGGCCGCGCCCTGGTGCGCACGCCGCAGGGGGTGTCGCTGATCTCCAACGTCTGCCGGCATCGCCAGGCCCTGATCCTCAAGGGCCGCGGCTCGCTGCAGACCAGCCAGCCGGGCAGCTCGGGCGGCAACATCGTATGCCCGCTGCACCGCTGGACCTACAGTGGCGGCGGCCCCGACCAGGCCAGCCCGGCCGGCACCCTGCTGGGGGCGCCGCACTTTGCCCAGGACCCCTGCCTGAACCTGAACGACTACCCGCTGCAGGCGTGGAATGGCCTGCTGTTCGAGGCCAACGGCCGGGACGTGGCCGCGGATCTGGCCCACATGGGCCCGCTCGCCGCGCTCGATTTCTCGGGCCATGTGCTGGACCGCGTCGAACTGCACGAATGCAACTACAACTGGAAAACCTTCATCGAGGTCTACCTGGAGGACTACCACGTCGGCCCGTTCCACCCCGGTCTGGGCCAGTTTGTCAGCTGCGAAGACCTGCGCTGGGAATTCAAGGACGCCTACTCGGTGCAGACCGTGGGCGTGGCGAACCGGCTCGGCAAGGCGGGCAGCCCCGTGTACGAGCGCTGGCAGCAGGCATTGCTGAACTACCGCAATGGCCAGCCGCCGCGCTACGGCGCGATCTGGCTCTCGTACTACCCGCACATCATGGTGGAGTGGTACCCGCACGTGCTCACGGTATCCACCCTGTACCCGATGGGCCCGCAGAAAACCATGAACATGGTGGAGTTCTTCTACCCCGAGGAAATCGCCGCGTTCGAGCGCGAATTTGTCGAGGCGCAGCAGGCCGCCTATATGGAAACCTGCGTGGAAGACGACGAAATCGCGCTGCGCATGGACGCCGGCCGCAAGGCGTTGATGCAGCGCGGCGACAACGAGGCCGGCCCCTACCAGAGTCCGATGGAAGACGGCATGCAGCACTTCCACGAGTGGTACCGGCGCGTGATGCACCGCGCGCCCGGGCAAGCCTGACCTCACACGCGGCGAGTCCGATGCCATCGTTCCTGCAAGGCCGGCACAGCGGCATCGTGGCGCCGCTGGACCGCGCCAACGTCGATACCGACGCCATCTTCCCCAAGCAGTATGGCCGCTCCACTGCCAGAAGCGGCTACGGCGACGTGCTGTTCGACAGCTGGCGCTATCTCGACCCCGGCGATCTGGGCCAGGACCATTCCAAACGCCGGCGCAACCCGGATTTCGTTCTCAACCAGCCCGCGCTGCGCGGCGCCACGGTGCTGCTGGCGCGCGGCAACTTCGGCTGCGGCTCCAGTCGCGAACATGCGGTATGGGCCCTGCGGGACTATGGCTTCAAGGCCGTCATGGCACCCAGCTTCGGCGACATCTTCCGGCAAAACTGCCCGCTGGGCGGCGTTGCCGCCCTCACCCTGAATGCGGGCGACGTGGACGCCCTGTTTGCCATGGCGCAGCACCAGGTGCTGAACGTCAGCATCGACCTGATGGCCGGCCGCGTGCAGGCTGGCCCGCGGTCCTTCGGCTTCAACGTGAGCCAGCGCGAGCGCCATTTGCTGACGCAGGATGGCGACTGGATCGCCGCCACGCTGACGCAGCGCCCGGCCATCGCCGCCTTCGAAGCGGCACGCCTGACACGCCAGCCCTGGCTGGCCAAAACGCTGGAGAATTGATGCAGGCCCTGTGGATGATTCTTGCGTCGCTGTTTTTTGCCAGCATGGGGGTATGCGTCAAGTTCGCCTCCAGCACCTTCAACAGCGCCGAGCTGATTCTTTACCGCGGCCTGATCGGCATTGCCTTCATGTGGGCGCTGGCCCGCACGCGTGGCATCAGCCTGGCCACGCGCTTCCCCGGCATGCACGCCTGGCGCAGCCTGATCGGCGTGATGTCGCTGGGCGCGTGGTTTTACGCCCTGGCTCACCTGCCGCTGGCCACCGCCATGACACTCAACTACATGAGCAGCGTCTGGATCGCCGCCTTCCTGGTCGGCGGCTCACTGCTGCTGGGCCGGGTGCAGAAGCAGGGTCCGCTGGTGCTGACCGTGATGCTAGGCTTTGTCGGCGTGGTGCTGATGCTGCGCCCCACCTTCGACCACCACCAGGCCTTCGCCGGGCTGCTGGGGCTGCTCTCGGGCATGAGCGCGGCCTTCGCCTACATGCAGGTGATGGCGCTGTCGCGTCTGGGCGAGCCCGAGACGCGCGTGGTGTTCTACTTTTCCGTGGGCTCGGTCGTGGCGGGCGCGGCCGGCATGATGGCGGTCGGCATCTCGCCCTGGGTCTGGCCTTCCGCGCTGTGGCTGATCCCGGTCGGCGTGCTGGCCTCGCTGGGCCAGTTGTGCATGACCCGCGCGTATAGCCATGGCGCCACGCTGGTGGTGGCGAATTTGCAATACTCGGGCATTGTGTTTGCCGCGATCTACAGCGTGACCCTGTTTGGCGATGCCATCCCGCTCATGGGCTGGGTGGGCATGGGCCTGATCGTGGTCAGCGGCATTGCCGCCACCGTGCTGCGCGAGCACGCCGTCCCCCACGCCCCCGCCGAGGAACATTGACATGTACACCACCCTGATCTCTGTCGAACAACTGCAAGCCTTGAGCCAAAGCGGCCAGCCGCTGATGGTCTTTGACTGCAGTTTTGAGCTGATGCAACCCGCGGCCGGCGAGCAGCAATACCGCGAGGCGCACATTCCCGGCGCGGTCTACGCTCACCTGGACACGGCGCTGAGCGCCCATGGCCTGCCCGATGCGAGCGGCAAATTCCAGGTGCCACCCGATGCGGCCTCGGGCGGGCGCCACCCGCTGCCCTCGCGCGAAAAATTTGCCATCTGGCTGAGCAGCGTGGGCTTTGCCAACGACATGCAGGCCGTGGTGTACGACCGCCAGGGCGCGAACTATTGTGGGCGCCTGTGGTGGATGCTCAAGTGGGCCGGCCATGAGAGCGTGGCCGTGCTCGACGGCGGCCTGCAGGCCTGGATCGCGGCGGGCGGCGCCACGGCCAGCGGCGAGGAGCCCTCGCACTTTCAGTCAAACTTCATGCTGGCCCCCGCCAAAGCTTCGCTGGTAGCTACAAAAACCGTAGCAGACCAGCTGGGCCGACCGACCCAGACCCTCATCGATGCGCGCGGCGCGCCGCGCTTTCGCGGCGAGGTCGAACCGCTCGACCCGGTGGCCGGCCACATCCCCGGCGCGCTGAACCGGCCGTTCAACCAGAACATCGGGGCCGACGGCAAGTTCAAACCGGCGCCGCAGCTCAAGGCCGAATTCGAAGCCCTGCTGGCCGGCCGCAACCCGGCCAGCGTGGTGCACCACTGCGGCAGCGGCGTCAGCGCCGTACCGAACATCATTGCGATGGAAATCGCCGGCCTGGGCCGCGCGGCACTGTATGCGGGCAGCTGGAGCGAGTGGAGCAACACGCCGGGCCTGCCCTGCGCGCAGGGCTAGCGTCCGGCGGCTGCTCCCTGCCTTCCCGGTCGGGACACCGGCCTGCACACACCGGGAAGGGGTTCGCGCACCTTTCGCGCCGGCAATCACCCGCCATGCTCGCCGCTCCAGCCGGGCAGATGCGATGCAACCGGGCTGTGGGCCAGCTCCAGGGCCTTTTGCAAGGCCAGCTCAGGCTGGTTTCGCAGCAGTTTGAGGGCAATGCGGTGGCGAAAAAAATCAGCCCACAAAAACTCTGAGAACGGGGTTCTGTCTTTCGTGCTGGCGCCCATCCGGCGCGCCTGGCCCTCCAGGCTTCGATAGGGATCGTCCTTGAGCTGCATGATCTTTTTGGGAATGGCATCGAGATCGCAACGCTTGCCGCGTCCGTCATACGGATGCGCCCACTGGTTGTGCGCCATCACAACCCAGAATTCGTTGAGCGCCAGGGCGGAAAAATCGTTGAGCAGCATCAACCGGCCGGTCTGAATGCCCTCTTCGATCAACGCCATGCCGAGATGGTGGTGGTCAACGATGTAGAAGTTCCCCTTGGGCCCGCGCACGCCGGGAAACCAGTGTTCGGCCAGAAACGACTCGCGCTCGTTGTGCTCCATGTGCTGCCAGGCCGCTTTCTTGGTCTGCACCTCTTCATAACCTACAGTCATCTGGGTGGGGCGCAACGCCCGCAGTTCGACCCTGAGCAGTTGGGATTTGGCTGCATGCATGGTGGGCTCCTTGCAGGGTGTGAAGGCTTACGCCGGTTCGTCGGCAAAATCGCGGTCCGGGTTATTGGGGTTGCCCAGCTTCCAGTACCCGCGCGCCACCACGCTGCGGGCCTCCACGCCGCACTCCTTGACCCAGAAATCGCGAATGCGGCGCATGGCCGTCGATTCGCAGCCCACATAGATCCGGCCCGGGCCGGGCGGCAAGGCCGGCAGCGCGCGCAGCGCGGCCTCCAGCGCCCGGCCCGCCGCGGCCGGGTCGGCATGGCGCACCAGCCAATGCACGTCCACACCGGCGGGGCTGTGCAACTCGCGCGCCTCGGCGCTACCCGCCACTTCCACAAACACCAGCGCCCTGGCCCGCGCGGGCAGCTCCGCCAGGATCGTCTCGATCGCCGGCAGCGCAGTGTCGTCGCCGGCCAGCACAAACCAGTCGGCCTCCAAGTCGATCTTGTAGCCCGGCGCCGGGCCCATCAGCACCAGGCGGTCGCCCACCTGCGCGCGCGAGGCCCAGCGGCCGGCCGGCCCGTAGGCATGCAACACAAAGTCCACGTCCAGCAGCATCGCGGTCGCATCGAAACTGCGCGGCGTATAGGTGCGCATCAGGCCCGAGCGCGGGCCGTCGTCCTGCGGCATCGGCGCCTCGTGCTGGCCTTCGTCGGGAACCGTCAGCTTGAGGTGCCCCGCCGGACCGCGCCATTCAAAGCCCGCCAGATCGGGACCGCCAAACGTGATGCGCGCCATGTGGGGACTGAGCGGCTGGATGCGCTGGACCTCGATGCGGCGCGGCGTGGGACGCGGGCGCGGCGGCCGGGCGTCGGTCGAACGAGCAGGAGCAGGTTGTGGTGTATTCATGGCTTGATTATGGGCACATGCCGAAATTCATCGGCCAGCGCCAGCAGGTGCCGCACCTTCACCGCAGATTTACATTCCGGCCACCACAACCGCGTCATCTGATCGGGTCGGTGATGCGGGAGGGTGGTGCACCGGCCTGAAACCTGGCGGGCATGTCGAGTACCTCCTGTACTCCAGTTTCGATAGCTGACTGCTCATGTCCTGTATGGGATAGCAGCAGGTTTGATCCTGAATTCTGGCCGATGGCAGGTACTTGTCCCCGCTACCCATGCGCCATGTGGCTCGCCGCCGTGACCAGCGCAATGCCCAGCAGCAGCCAGGCAATCTGGGCGGCAGTGCGCCCGGCGCTCTGGCGTATTTGCAGCTGGGGAATCAGGTCGGCCAGCGCCACGTAAATGAAACTGCTGGCAGCCACCACCAGGAAGTACGGCAGGAAGTCATGCAGCTGCACGACCAGCCAGAAGCCGAGCAGCCCGCCGATGGCGGTGGCCGCGCCGGCGAGCGAGACCTTGATGAACGCCAGGCGACGGGTGCTGGTGCTCTGGCGCAGCACCATGAGGTCGCCCATGTGGTGCGGCACTTCATGCACCAGCACGGCCAGCGCGGTGAGCGCACCCAGGCGCAGGTCGGCCGAGAAAGCCGAGGCGATCAGCACGCCGTCGCCAAAGCAGTGCACGCTGTCGCCCGTGAGCACGGCCCAGCTGCCGGTGCGCGGTGGAAGGTGGTGGGGTGCGTGGTCATGGCCCGCGTGACCGCCGTCGTCGTGGTGATGTTCGTGCCCGTGGTGCCAGAGTTCGGCCTTGTCCAGCAAAAAGAAGAACACCAGGCCGGTGAGCAATGCCATGAACAGATGCTGGGGGCTGACCTGGCTCTCGAACGCCTCGGGCAGCAGATGCATATAGGCGGTGGCCAGGAGCGCGCCGGCGGCCAGGCTGAGCATGTGCTGGGTGTAGCGCGCCAGCGCGCGAAAGCTCAGCATGGCCGCGAGCCAGACGCTGCCGACACCGGCCATCAGCGTGCCGGCCAAGATTGCTATCAAAGTCATAGCTATATGCGCCCGACCATCAAGGGCCAGGCACCTGAAAGGTTAATGGAAAAGCCGCCGCACCGGGCGGCCGGCATCACGCCACGCCGTTCGCCTTGAACCAGGCCAGGCAGCGCGCCCAGCCATCTTCGGCCGCCTCTTTGCGGTAGCTGGCGCGGTAGTCGGCATGGAAGGCGTGCGATGCTTCGGGATAGACCACGAACTGCGAGGCCCTGGATGCGGCATTGCCCGCGGCCAAGGCTGTCTTCATCTTATCAAGCGTGTCAAGGGGGATGCCGGCGTCCTGCGCGCCATACAGGCCGAGCACCGGAGCGTGCAGGCTGGTGGCGATGTCGATTGGGTTGGTGGGCATGAGCCTGCTCGGCGTACCGACCAGGCGGCCGTACCAGGCCACGACGGCGCGCGCGTTGCCATGCGCGGCGTACAGCCAGGCCTCGCGTCCGCCCCAGAAAAAGCCGGTGACGCCGACGCGCGACGTGTCGCCGCCGTGGGCGCCGGCCCACTTGACGGCACCATCGAGGTCGGCCATGACCTGTGCATCGGGCACTTTGGCGACAACTTCCGACATCAGCCTGGCCATTTCGCCGTAGGACTCCGGGTCGTCGCTCTGGCGCGCAAACAGTTCGGGCGCGATGGCCAGGTAACCGGCCCTGGCAAGGCGGCGCGCCACGTCGGCGATGTACTCGTGCACGCCAAAAATCTCATGGATCACCAGCACCACAGGCAAATTCGTCTGGTTCGCGGGCGCAGCCCGGTAGGCCGGCACCTTGAAGCCGTTGACCTTGTACGTGATCTCGCCCACGCTCAAGCCCTCGGAGGAGGTTTTGATGGCCATCTGTGCATTCAAAGGCAGCGCCAGGGCCGAATAACCCACGCCCAGCGCGGCCTTCAGGGTAGTGCGGCGGCTGGCGCCGGCCTCGGTGGAGCGGCCGGGTCGCAGCGAGTCAAAGTCGGTTTCCAGGTCTCTGTGCAACATGATGATTCCGCGTGGCCGTGATCAAGACAGACGCCAGTTTAAGCAATATTCCCTTAAGAATCCCTTCAGGTACCGGCCCTATACTATTTCGATCCCATCCCGTTCAGATTGAAGTACGCACGTGGCAGCACCAGCAAAATCAGCAAGAAAATCGCCCTCGAAGAAGTCACCCTCCCCCAAGAATCCGGGCGTCAAGGAGGAGCTCTGCACCCTGGTGCTGCAAGGCGGTGGTGCACTGGGCGCCTACCAGGCCGGGGTTTACGAGGCGATGGACGCGCATGGCCTGCGCCCCGACTGGGTAGCGGGGGTGTCGATCGGGGCCATCAACGCCGCCATCATCGCCGGCAATCCGCCCGAGCGGCGTGTGGCACGGCTGCGCGAGTTCTGGGAGGGCGTGTCGTCGCAGCTCAAGTTTGTCGACTTGCCCAAAAGCTTTGGCACCGAGGCACGGGAAATGTTGAACGAGTCGCGCGCCGCCATGGTGGCCGCCCTGGGCGTACCGGGATTTTTTACGCCGCGGGTGCCGCCCGCGCCGTTTCAAACGCCGGGCACACACGCAGCCCTGAGCTACTACGATACAACGCCGCTGCAACACACGCTGGAGCAGCTGATCGACTTCGACCTGATCAACACCACGGACCTGCGCCACAAGGTGCGCCTGTCGGTGGGTGCCGTCAACGTGACCACCGGCAACTTCCGCT
Organism: Rhodoferax sediminis; assembly: GCF_006970865.1. NCBI lineage: Bacteria > Pseudomonadati > Pseudomonadota > Betaproteobacteria > Burkholderiales > Comamonadaceae > Rhodoferax > Rhodoferax sediminis. The sequence goes on along the minus strand of NZ_CP035503.1, from coordinate 1,350,479 downwards.
ACTTCGACTCGACCAACCCGGATCGGCACGGCCCGATCGGGCCGCGCCACATCATGGCCAGCGGCGCGCTGCCGCCTGGTTTCCCGCCGATCGAGGTGGACGGCGAGTTTTACTGGGACGGCGGCCTGGTGTCGAACACGCCGCTGCAATACGTGATCGACCAGCCGCGCGCGCACGACATGCTGGTGCTGCAGGTGGACCTGTTCAGCACGCGCGGGCGGTTGCCGCGCAATTTGAGCGAGGTGGCCGAGCGCGAAAAGGACATCCGCTTTGCCAGCCGTACGCGGCTCAACACCGACCTGGTGGCGGAGCAGCAGAAGATCGGTGCCGCTGCGCGCCGCCTGGCCGCCAAATTGCCGCCCAAAATGGCCGGTGACCCGGACCTGGCCGAACTGCTGGCCACGGGTTCACCCGACGCCGTCACCATCCTGCACCTGATCCACCGCAGCAAGCACTACGAGACGCAGTCCAAGGACTATGAATTTTCACGCCAGACCATGTTGGAGCATTGGGCCGCAGGCCAGGCCGACGTCGAGTGCAGCCTGGCCAGCCAGCGCTGGGCCGCCCGCCGCAGGGCGCCCGCAGGTATCACGGTGCTGGACCTGACGCCGCCGACGAAAATCCACAACCATCACAAGGAAGCCCGATGAAAATCGACGATGTGCGCAAGAACGCCTTTTCGATGCCGCTGACCAGCCCGAGCTACCCGCCGGGCCCGTACCGCTTCATCAACCGCGAGTACCTGATCATCACCTACCGCACCGACCCCGAGGCGCTGCGTGCCGTGGTGCCAGAGCCGCTCACCATCGACGAGCCGCTGGTCAAGTTCGAATTCATCCGCATGCCGGACTCCACCGGCTTTGGCGACTACACCGAGTCGGGCCAGGTGATCCCGGTGAAGCTGAACGGCGCGGCGGGCGGCTACTCGCACTCGATGTACCTGAACGACGACGCGCCGATTGCCGGCGGCCGCGAGATCTGGGGGTTTCCGAAAAAGCTCGCCTCGCCCTCGCTGGCGGCGGACAAGGACGTGCTGGTCGGCACGCTGGACTACGGCGCGATCCGCGTGGCCACGGCCACCATGGGCTACAAGCACCACACGCTCGCCACCGCGCCGGTGCTTGCGGGCATGCTCGCCCCGAACTACCTGCTCAAGATCATTCCGCATGTGGATGGCACGGCGCGCATTTGCGAGCTGGTGCAGTACGAACTGCAGGACGTGACGGTCAAGGGCGCCTGGTCGGGGCCGGCCGCGCTCGAGCTGTTCCAGCACGCGCTGGCGCCCGTCGCCGCCCTGCCGGTGCTCGAGGTGGTGTCGGGCGTGCACATCCTGGCCGACCTGACCCTGGGCCTGGGCCGCGTGGTGCACGATTATCTGGCCGACTGATTTTTATAGAGGAAGAAAACCATGAAGATGCAAGACAAGATCGCGATCGTGACCGGCTCCGCCGCCGGCATCGGCAAGGAAATCGCCACCACCTACGCGCGCGAGGGCGCCAAAGTGGTGATCGCCGACATGAACAAGGACGCAGCCGAAGCCACGGCGCAAGAGCTGCGCGGCACCGGCGCCCAGGCGATGAGCGTGGCCATGGATGTGACCAGCGAGGATCAGGTCAATGCCGGCGTGGCCGAGGTCGTCAAGGCCTGGGGCGGCGTCGATGTGCTGGTCAGCAATGCCGGCATCCAGATCGTGCATCCGCTGGAAGAATTCACGCTGGCGGAGTGGAAAAAAATGCTCGCCATCCACCTGGACGGCGCGTTCCTGACCACCAAGGCCTGCCTGCCGCACATGTACGCGAGCGGGCGCGGCGGCAGCGTGATCTTCATGGGCTCGGTGCACTCCAAGGAAGCCTCCATGCTGAAGGCGCCCTATGTGACCGCCAAGCACGGCCTGATCGGGCTGGCCAAGGTGATCGCCAAGGAAGGCGCCAAGCATGGCGTGCGCGCCAACGTGATCTGCCCGGGCTTTGTGCGCACCGCACTGGTGGAAAAACAGATTCCCGAGCAGGCCAAAACGCTGGGCATCAGCGAGGCTGAAGTGATCAAGAACGTGATGCTGAAAGAAACGGTGGACGGCGAGTTCACCACGGTGCAGGACGTGGCCGAGGTGGCGCTGCTGTTTGCCTCCTTCCCGAGCAACGCGCTCACCGGCCAGTCGCTGGTGGTGAGCCACGGCTGGTTCATGCAGTAAATGGGGTCACAGGCGCCGAGCGCCGCACGCACGCCGGTCCTGTGGTTTTTTGCCGTTCTGGCCGGCGCACTCGCGGCCGGCGCCGTGATCGGCTTTCGCGGATTGATTGCGGGCATGGAGTGGCTAACCACAGGTCATGTCGGCAGCTTGGTGGAGGCAGCCCGGTCGCTGGCGCCGTGGCACCGCGCACTGGTCGGCGCCGTGGGCGGCTTGCTGGCCGGACTGACGCTGCATTGGGGTCGGCGCTGGGCCGCGCGCGGCCCGGACGGTGCGGTGAACCTGGACTACATCGAGGCCGCGCGCGCCGGCCGGGTGGACCTGAACAACCGGACCACACTGGTGCGCAGCGCGTCTGCCCTGCTCTCGGTGAGCACCGGGGCGTCAATTGGCCGCGAAGGGCCGATGGTGCAATTGGGCGCCTGGCTGGCCGCCAAGCTGGCCCACGTCGCGCCGCTCTCGGCCGATCAACGCAGTGTGTTGCTGGCCTGCGGCATTGCCGCCGGCATCGGCTCGGCCTACCACGCACCGGTGGCGGGCGTGGTGTTCGTGCTGGAGCTCGCGCTGGGTTTTCTGGCCGCGCAGACGGTGGCGCCGGTCCTGATTTCCTCGGCCACGGCGGCGGTGCTGATGTTTGGCCTGGTCGATCCGGCACCGCTGTATGCGATGCCCACCGCGCGCCTGGTGCCGAGCAGCCTGGGCATGGCACTGCTCGCCGGCCTGGTGTGCGGCGGCATCGGCTGGGCCATGCTGGCGCTGGTGGAACGTGGCCGCGCCGCTTTTGGCCGCATCCCGTCGCTGCCGCTACGCCTGGGGGCTGGCGGCGTGCTGGTGGGCCTGCTGTCGGCGTTCGTGCCGGAAGTCTGGGGCAACGGCTACAGCACCATTTCGCATTTGCTGCAGGGGCAGTCGCCCTGGACCTGGGTGCTCCTGATCCTGGTTACCAAGTTCGTGGCGACGCTGCTCAGCACGGGCTCGGGGGCGGTGGGCGGCATGTTCACCCCCACCCTGTTTGTCGGCGCCACCAGCGGCTACCTGATCGCGCTGGTGATGTCATTCTGGCTACCCCTGGCCTGGGTCGGCGACCCGCGCACGCTGGCCGTGATCGGCATGGCGGCGATGCTCACCGCCGTCACCCACGCCCCGCTGATGGCGATCGTGATGGTGCTGGAGATGACCAACCAGTTCCAGCTCACCGTGCCGGTCATGCTGGCCTGCGGCGTGGCCCACGCCGTCAGCACGCAATTCGGCGCCAAGCCGATGTACGGCAACCCGATCGAGGCGCACAACTGAGCGCCGGCGTGTCAATGCGCCGTCAGTGAGCCTGATCCCAGTTGGGACCCACGCCGATCTCGGCCAGCAGCGGCACCTTGAGATCGGCGACGCCGGCCATCAGGCGCGGGATCTCGACCTTCACCCAGTCCACCTCCGATGCGGGCACCTCGAACACCAGTTCGTCGTGCACCTGCATGATCATTTTTGTACTGCGCCGTTCTTGATCGAGCACCTGCTGCACCTTCACCATGCTGAGCTTGATCAGGTCCGCCGCCGTGCCCTGCATGGGGGCGTTGATGGCGGCGCGCTCGGCGCCGCTGCGACGCGGGCCGTTCGGCGAATTGATCTCGGGCAGGTACAGGCGCCGGCCGAACACGGTCTCCACATAGCCCTTGGCCTTGGCGCTCAGCTTGGTTTCGTCCATGTAGCGCTTGACGCCGGCAAAGCGCTGGAAATAGCGCTCGATGTAGTTCTTGGCCGCGGTGTTGTCGATGCCCAGGTTGCGCGCCAGGCCGTAGGCGCTCATGCCGTAGATCAAGCCAAAGTTGATAACTTTGGCATAGCGGCGCTGCTCGCTGCTGACCTGCTCAAGCGCCACGCCAAACACCTCGGCGGCGGTCGCGCGGTGCACGTCCAGGCCCTCATGGAAGGCGCGCAACAGCGCCTCGTCGCCGCTGATGTGGGCCATGATGCGCAGCTCGATCTGGCTGTAGTCCGCACTCGCGATGACACTGCCAGGTGGCGCGATGAAGGCCTCGCGGATGCGCCGGCCCTCGGGCGCGCGGATCGGGATGTTCTGCAGGTTTGGGTCGTTGCTGGACAGGCGCCCCGTCACCGCCACGGCCTGCGCGTAATGCGTGTGCACCCGGCCCGTGCGCGGCAGCGCCATCTGCGCGAGCTTGTCGGTGTAGGTGCCCTTGAGTTTGGAAAGTCCCCGGTGCTCCAGGATCTTGGCCGGCAGCGGGTAATCTTCGGCAAGTTTTTCCAGCACCTCCTCGTCGGTGCTGGGGGCGCCGGTGGCGGTTTTCTTGACCACGGGCAGGCCGAGCTTGGTGAAGAAGATCTCGCCGATCTGCTTCGGTGACCCGAGGTTGAAGGGTTGGCCCGCCAGCGCGTGCGCCTCGGTCTCCAGCTGCACAATGCGCGCGCCCAGCTCGGCGCTTTGCCGCGCCAGTGTCGGCGCATCGATCAGCACACCGTTGCGCTCGACGCGGAACAAAGCCTCGCTGCTGGCAATCTCCAGCTCGTAGATGAAGTGCAGCCCCTTGCCCGGATGACTGTCGGCCTGCAGCCGCGGCCACAGCACCCGGTGCACATCCAGCGTCTGGTCCGAGTCCTCGCACGAGTACTCGGCCGCTTTGGCCACATCGACCTGCGCAAACGCAATCTGGTGCGCGCCCTTGCCGCACAGGTCTTCGTAGTGGATGCCGCTGCGCCCCAGGTGGCGCTCGGCCAGACTCGCCAGGCCATGCGGCTTGTGCACCTCCAGGACATAGCTTTGCAGCATGGTGTCGTGTGCGTAGCCGGCCACCTCGATGCCGTGGTTCGCGAACACATGGCGGTCGTACTTGATGTGCTGGCCAAGCTTGAGTTTGGCCGGGTTTTCCAGCCAGGGTTTGAGTCTGGCGAGCACCTCGTCGAAGGGCAACTGCACTGGCGCATCCGGCCCGGCGTGGCGCAGCGGGATGTAGGCGGCCTCGCCCGGCGTCACGCTGAAAGAAATGCCCACGATCTCGGCGCGCATTTCGTCGAGCGAGGTGGTCTCGGTGTCCACGGCGACCAGCTCGGCAGCTTCGATTTTTGCGAGCCACGCGTCCAGAGCATCCCACGTCAGGAGGGTGTCATAGGCGACGGTGCTGACACGGGTGGCGGGAGAGACGGGTTCATCGAACAGACCAGGGGCGCGATCGGAATGGGGGTCAGAGCCAGCTCCGCTTCGCTGCGTGGATCCGACCCCCATTCCTGAGCCTGCGCCCGCTTCATCGGCCAGGCCTCTGGCCAAGCCCTTGAACCCATATTTTTCGTAAAAAGCCTTCAACGCCTTCGTATCCATTGGATTGATAGCTATCGAATCCATAGCAGGCAAGCTCTCTACATAATCCGTCAAATCGCAGTCCGTCTTGACGGTCAGCAGTTGGCGGGCGGTCGGCAGCCAGTCGAAGGCCTTGCGCAAATTTTCGCCGGCCACCCCCTTGATGTTGCCGGCGTTGGCCACCACGCCTTCAAGCGATCCATACTCTTGCAGCCATTTCGCCGCGGTCTTGGGGCCGACCTTTTCCACGCCCGGCACGTTGTCGACCTGATCGCCCACCAGCGTCTGGTAATCGACCATCAGGTGCGCGGGCACGCCGAACTCGGCCTGCACGCCGGCCAGGTCGCGCCGCTTGCCATTCATGGTGTCGATGATGGTGATGTGCTCGTTGACGAGCTGGGCCAGATCCTTGTCGCCACTGGAAACAACCACTTCGATGCCCTGCCTCGCCGCCGTCATGGCCAGCGTGCCGATCACGTCGTCGGCCTCGACACCGGGCACGGCCAGCACCTTCCAGCCGAGCAGGCGCACGACTTCGTGGATCGGCTCGATCTGGCTGCGCAGGTCGTCCGGCATGGGGCTGCGGTGCTGCTTGTACTCGGGATAGATGGCGTCGCGAAAGGTCGGCCCTTTGGCGTCAAAAATGCAGGCGGCATAGTCGGCGCGCACGTCCTTGCGCAGCCGCTCCATCATGTTGACCATGCCGCGAATGGCGCCGGTGGCCGCACTGGCAGGATCGTCCGGCACGGCGCGCAGGTCGGGCATGGCATGAAATGCGCGGTACAGGTAGCTGGAGCCATCCACCAGCAGCAGGGTCTTTTTCGGGCTATTTTGATCAGTGTTTGGGTCGCTCATGCCCGGATTGTGCACGGCCGCCCCGCGCAGGCGCACATCGCGTGCGCCGCCTACAATGACGGTATGCGTCTCACCCATTTTTCCCTGTTGCTGGCCGTGTGCGGCGGCGCCGCCCTGGCCCAGACGCCGGCGCCGCCGCAAGCCCCTGCGCCCGGCACCAAATTGGCCCCGGAGCAACGCATCGAGCGCATCCACCACGAGGACGCGGGCAGCAGCATCGACGAGTTGCGCTACGGTGGGGAGACACAAAGCATCACCGTGCAGCCCAAGGCCAACGTGCCGGCCTACGAAATCCAGCCGAACAACGGTACTCACGGCGAATCGGCGGCGCGTGACGGTGCCAGCCCTGCGCCTGCCGGCCAGCGCGTCTGGAAAATCCTGAAATATTGAAATGTTGTTTTGATCGATGGCTGTCTATACCGAAGTCTCTTTCGACGAGGCGCGCGAACTGCTGCGCCAGCTGAACCTGGGGGAGTTGACGGCGCTGCGCGGCATCGAAGGCGGCATCGAAAACACCAATTACTTCGTCACCACCGAGCAGGACGGCAGGCCGGCCGACTATGTGCTCACGCTGTTCGAGCGCCTGACATCGGAGCAACTGCCCTTTTACCTGCACCTGATGAAGCATCTGGCGCAGCATGGCCTGCCGGTGCCCGACCCGGCGGCGAACCGGGACGGCGACATCCTGCACACGGTGCAAGGCAAGCCCGCCGCCGTCGTGAACCGCCTGCGCGGCCACAGCGAGCTCGCGCCGACGCCGGCTCACTGCGCCGCGGTGGGCGCCACGCTGGCGCGCATGCACCTGGCCGCACGTGACTTTGCACAGCACCAGCCCAACCTGCGCGGCCTGCCCTGGTGGAACCAGACCGTGCCGGTGGTGCTGCCGCACTTGAGCACATCGCAGGCGGCACTGATTCAGAGCGAATTGGCCTACCAGAACCACGTGGCTGCCTCCTCCGCCTACGCCGCGCTGCCGCGCGGGCCGGTACATGCCGACCTATTCCGCGACAACGTGCTGTTCGAGACCGGTGTGCTCACCGGGGTGTTCGATTTTTATTTTGCCGGCGTCGACAGCTGGCTGTTCGACCTGGCGGTGTGCCTGAACGACTGGTGCATCGACGTGCAAGCCGGCACGCACGACGCGGCGCGCGCGGCCAGCCTGCTCGCCGCCTATGCCGCGGTGCGCCCTTTGACTGCCGCCGAGCGCCAACTGCTGCCCGCCATGCTGCGCGCCGGCGCCTTGCGCTTCTGGATTTCGCGCTTGTGGGACCAGCACCTGCCGCGCGAGGCCGCCATCCTGAAGGCGCACGATCCATCACATTTCGAGCGGGTATTGCGCGAGCGGACCCGCCACCCTGTCACACTCTGAATAGCACCGGCCGGTCCGGCCGCACTTGAAATTCACCCTTTTCGGCGTGCAAAACCGGTTTTTGCATGCCAACCCCGGAACTGCTGCCCTGCTGACTACCTATCATGAAATTGAACATCGTCCCCGCGCGTACCGGCATTGAATGGGTCAAGCTGGGGATTCAAACCTTCTTCAAGCAGCCGCTCGCGCTGGCCGGCCTGTTCTTCATGTTCATGGCCATCATGTCGATCGCCACGCTGATCCCCTTCATTGGCGGCGCGCTCGCGCTCGCGCTCCTGCCGGCGGCCACGCTGGGCCTGATGGCCGCCACGCAGGAGGCGACCAAAGGCAAGTTCCCGATGCCCTCCATCCTGATCACCGCGTTTCGCGCCGGCCGCCAGCAATTGCGCTCCATGCTGGTGCTGGGCGCACTCTACGCCGCGGGCTTCCTGCTGGTGATGGGCATCTCGGCCCTGTTCGACGGCGGCCAGTTCGCCCGGATGTATCTGCTGGGCGACAGGGTCTCGGGCGACATGATCCTGTCCTCCGACTTCCAGGTCGCCATGTGGGTCGCCATGGGCCTGTACCTGCCGCTGTCGCTGCTGTTCTGGCACGCGCCAGCGCTGGTGCACTGGCATGGCGTGCCGCCGTTGAAGAGCCTTTTTTTCAGCATCGTGGCGTGCTTTCGCAATTTCGGCGCCTTCACCGTTTACGGGCTGGTCTGGGCCGCGGTGTTTATCGCCACCGGCCTGGTCTTCACGCTGCTGGCGGCGCTGGCGGGCAGCCCCGAGCTGGTGTCGGTCGCCATGATGCCAGTCGCGCTGCTGATGGCGACCATGTTCTTCACCTCGATCTACTTCACGTTTCGGGACAGCTTTTCCACCACCGAGCCCGAGACGGCCTAGCGCAGCGAAGGGCCGCCCCGAGCAAGCTCGGCCCCGTCGGGGGGCAGCGACGACGCGCAGTGCGGAGCGTGGGGGTTCTTTTTTACACCGGCACCAGCTTGGCCACGCTCAGCGCCAGCCACTTGACGCCGTGGCGCGGGAAGTTGACCTGCGCGCGCGCATCGTCACCCACGCCCTCCAGCGTGATCACGGTGCCTTCGCCGAACTTGGTGTGAAACACCTGCAGCCCCAAGCGCAGGCCGTGCGAGGGAGCGGCTTTTTGCGCCGGCACGGGCGGGCTCGCATACTGCCCCGTCAAGCGCGAATAATCTTGACCAAAACCGCCTCCAGCCCTTGAGTAGCGTTCTCTTCCAGCTCCCGAATTCATAGCAAACCCGGAACCGAAGCCCTGATTCTTCGGGGTGAGCCACTTCAGTGCCGACTCCGGCAGTTCGTCAAAAAACCGGCTCTTGGGGTTGTAGCGGGTCTGGCCGTGCAGCATGCGTGTTTGCGAGTAGCTCAGGTACAGCCGCTTGCGCGCCCGCGTGATGGCCACATACATCAGGCGGCGCTCTTCTTCCAGGCCGTCCTGGTCACTCATCGAGTTCTCGTGCGGGAACAGCCCCTCTTCCAGCCCGGTGATGAACACGCAGTCGAATTCCAGCCCCTTGGCGGAATGCACGGTCATCAGTTGCACCGCGTCCTGCCCGGCCTGCGCCTGGTTGTCGCCGGACTCCAGGGCAGCGTGGGCCAGGAAAGCCGCCAGCGGTGACAGCGTCTCGCCCGTGTCGGTATCCAGGGGCTGGTCCGCCAAGGGCCGATAGGGGTCCAATCCCTGGCTCGCCGGGCTCTGTGTCAGCGCATGGCCCAGCTCGTCCACCGGCAGCGCCACCGCGTCCCGGCCAAAGCCTTCCTGCGAGACAAAACTTTCGGCCGCGTTGACGAGTTCTTCCAGGTTCTCGACGCGGTCCGCGCCTTCGCGCTCGGCCTTGTAGTGCTCGATCAGGCCGCTCGCACCCAGCACCATCTCGATGATCTCGCGCAGCGACATGCCGAGAGTCTGTTCGCGCAGCACGTCGATCCTGGCCACGAACGCGCCCAGGTTGGCGCCCGCCTTGCCCGTCACCGTGCTCACGGCGTCAACGAGCGAGCAGCCGGCGGCGCGCGCAGCATCCTGCAACTGCTCGATGCTGCGTGCGCCAATGCCGCGCGGCGGAAAGTTGACGATGCGCATGAAGCTGGTGTCGTCGCGCGGGTTCTCCAGCAGGCGCAAATAGGCTAGTGCGTGCTTGATCTCGGCGCGCTCGAAAAACCGCAGGCCGCCGTACACGCGGTACGGCACGCCGGCGTTGAACAGCGCCGTCTCGATCACCCGGCTCTGCGCGTTGCTGCGGTACAGCACGGCAATCTCGTGGCGCGCGATGCCGGCATCAAGGCCTTCGCCGCGCACCAGCTGGCGCATTTCATCGACCATCCACTGCGCCTCGGCGAAGTCGCTGGTGGATTCATACACGCGCACCGGCTCGCCGGGCCCCTGATCGGTGCGCAGGTTCTTGCCCAGGCGCTTGCTGTTGTGGCTGATCAGCTCGTTGGCCGAGTCCAGGATGTTGCTGTAGCTGCGGTAGTTCTGCTCCAGCTTGATCTGGTGCTTGACGCCGAACTCCCGCACAAAATCGGCCATGTTGCCGACTCGCGCACCGCGAAAGGCGTAGATGCTCTGGTCGTCGTCGCCGACCGCCAGCACGCTGCTTTCAGGGCCGGCCAGCTGCTTGATCCACGCGTACTGCAGCTTGTTGGTGTCCTGGAATTCGTCGATCAGGATATGGCGAAAACGTCGCTGGTAATGCTCGCGAATCGGGTCGTTGTCGCGCAACAGCTCGTAGGAGCGCAGCATCAGCTCGCCGAAATCGACCACGCCTTCGCGCTGGCACTGCTCCTCGTAGAGCTGGTAAATCTCGATCTTCTTGCGCGTCTCTTCGTCACGCGCCTCCACCATGTTGGGGCGCAGGCCGTCTTCCTTGCAGCCCGCGATGAACCATTGCGTCTGCTTGGGCGGAAAGCGCTCGTCGTCCACGTTGAACTGCTTCATCAGGCGCTTGATCGCGCTGAGCTGGTCCTGCGTGTCGAGGATCTGGAAGCTTTGCGGCAGGTTGGCGAGCTTGTGGTGCGCGCGCAAAAACCGGTTGCACAGCCCGTGGAAGGTGCCGATCCACATGCCGCGCACGTTCACCGGCAGCATGCTGGACAGGCGCGTCATCATCTCCCTGGCGGCCTTGTTGGTAAAGGTCACGGCCAGCACGCCGCCGGGCGAGATCTGGCCGGTTTGCAGCAGCCAGGCGATGCGCGTGGTGAGCACGCGCGTCTTGCCCGAACCAGCCCCGGCCAAAATCAGCGCATGCTCGTTCGGTAGCGTCACAGCGGCGCGCTGCTCCGGGTTAAGGTTGTCCAGCAATGGGGAGTTGGTCGCGCCGGGTCGTGTGATTTCTGAGAACATACGGTCATTGTAGAAAGCCCCCGATGAAACCCCTGCTTTATCTGTTTTGCCTTGCCACCTGCACGCTGACGCAGGCGCAGTCGTTTTGCGCCAGCGACGGCGAGCGCACGCCCGTGGCGCTGGTGGAGCGCTTCATCAGTGCCGATTGCGAGGCTTGCTGGAGCGACCCCGGCACCCCGAAGACGACGGGCCGGCAACTCGCCATCGACTGGATCGTGCCCTCCGCCCGCGGCGATGACGCCCCACTGTCCGCCGCCGCCAGCCGCGATGCCCTCTCACGTCTGCAGGCTCTGGGCCGCAGTGCGCCCACGCAGACCCTGACCATCACCAGCCCGGTCGGCGGCGCCAAGGCGGGCGCAAAGGCGCTGCCGCTGCGCGTGGCGCACGGCCTGCCGTTCAACGACTACATCGCCGCATCGATCGAAATGAAACCTGCACCCGTTGCGGCAGCCAGCAGCAGCCCGTGGACCGCCTGGCTGGTGCTGGTGGAAACCATTCCGGCCGGACAGGATGGCACGCCTGTCGCACGCAATCTGACAAGAAACGCCTTGGAGTCCGTATGGGACAAGCACAAGCAGCTATCAAAATCGGAGCAAATCCGCTTCTTTGAGTCGCGCCCCATGTACATTCCGCCAGGCGCCCACCCGGAGCGTTTGCGCGTGCTGGGCTGGGTGCAGGACGCCCACGGGCACGTGCTGGCGGCCGCCCAGTCGCGCTGCAAGCCTGGCGGATGACATCAACGCAAGCAAGTACAATCAATCACCGGGCCCAAGCCATTGCGACCCGGTTTTTTGTTTCCGCATCGCCAGGGTGTACCCGGAAACAGAACCGGCTCCAGTCCAAGCGCTCAATCGTCTTTTTTTGACTATTCTGGAGCCTGGATGCCATGGAAATCTTCGACTACGACAACGTTCTTTTGCTGCCGCGCAAGTGCCGCGTGGAAAGCCGCGCCGAGTGCGATGCCGCGGTGGAACTGGGCGGGCGCAGCTTTCGCATCCCGGTGGTGCCGGCCAACATGAAAACGGTGGTGGACGAATCGATTTGCACCTGGCTGGCGCAAAACGGCTACTTCTATGTGATGCACCGGTTCGATCTGGACAATGTGCAGTTCGTCAAGAACATGAAGGCCAAGGGAATTTTTGCCTCGATCTCGCTGGGCGTGAAAAAGCCCGATTACGAAACCGTGGATCTGCTGGTGGCCGCGGGCCTGGCGCCCGACTACATCACCATCGATGTTGCCCACGGCCATGCCGACACCGTGAAAAACATGATCGGCTACCTCAAGGAAAAACTGCCCGCGGCCTTCGTGATCGCGGGCAATGTAGGTACCCCCGAGGCCATCATCGACCTGGAGAATTGGGGCGCAGACGCGACCAAGGTCGGCATCGGGCCGGGCAAGGTCTGCATCACCAAGCTCAAGACCGGCTTTGGCACCGGCGGCTGGCAACTGTCGGCGCTCAAGTGGTGCGCGCGCGTGGCGACCAAGCCCATCATTGCCGACGGCGGTATCCGCGAGCATGGCGACATCGCCAAGTCGATCCGCTTCGGCGCCACCATGATCATGATCGGCTCGATGCTGGCCGGCCACGAGGAAAGCCCCGGCCAGACGGTGGAAGTCGATGGCAAGCTGTACAAGGAGTATTACGGCTCGGCCAGCGACTTCAACAAGGGCGAGTACAGGCACGTCGAAGGCAAGCGCATCCTGGAGCCCATCAAGGGCCGGCTCCTTGATACGCTGCGCGAGATGGAGGAAGACGTGCAAAGCTCCATCAGCTACGCGGGCGGCAAACGCCTGATGGACATCCGCAAGGTGAACTACGTCATCTTGGGCGGCGACAACGCGGGCGAGCATCTGCTGATGTAACGGGCCGGCCCGCCGGCGCCAAAATTTGCGGCATAATTGCGCCCTGGCTTTCACCTGCGCCGCATTGCTTTGAGGGCCGGTGTTATTGGGGGGGGTAGCTCAGCTGGGAGAGCGCTGCGTTCGCAATGCAGAGGTCGGGAGTTCGATCCTCCTCCTCTCCACCACAGTATCAGTTTTAAAAGTGGGTTCTTAGCTCAGCTGGTAGAGCAGCGGACTCTTAATCCGTAGGTCGAGAGTTCGAATCTCTCAGAACCCACCACTTGAATCAAGGACTTAGCCGCGAGGCTAGGTCCTTTGTCTTTGCGGAACGTGACGAAAACGTGACGATATTGCCCACGTTTTCAGCACGCACACGCTCGATTCTCGTGGCAGCTACGGCGAGATGCTCGGTTCCATACTTGGCATAGCGGTCCACCATCTCCCTGGACTTCCAGCCGCCCAATTCCTTGAGCTCATCGCACGACGTTCCCGCCTGGCGATGCCATGAGGCCCACGTATGGCGCAGGTCATGAAATCGAAAGTCCCGGATACCGGCAGCCTCCAGCGCAGTATGCCAACCAGAATTGGTAATCTGCCAGCGCCATGGTTCACCCCGGAAGGTGAAACAAAACCGCAGATGATTGCCAATCTGCTCTCTCAACACCTCAATCGCATCTTCATTCAACGGCACTCCCCGCGGCGTTCCGTTCTTGGTCTGGTTCAGCCAGGCGGTCCTGCGATCCAGGTCCACGCGGTTCCATTCCAGACCCGTGATTTCCGCCGCACGGCAGCCTGTCGCCAGGGCATACCGCACCAGGGCCGCCAGATGGGGCGCACAGTGGCGAATCAAGCGATCCGCTTCCTCATGCGTCAACCAGCGGTCCCGCTCGACCTCACCGGCCAGGAGCTTGATCTTCGGAAAGCTGTCGATCCACTGCCATTCGTCGCGCGCCATTCTGAGCAGGGCACGCACCGTCGACATGTACCGATTCACCGTGGCGGGCTTGTTCCCCTTCTTGAGCTCGCCCTGGACGATCGACCAGATGACATCCCCATTGATCTGGTTCAGCATCATCGACCCCAGGTAGGGATCAAGCAGGCGGCAAATCCGCTGCACATCCGAAAAACTTCTCAAGTTCCGTTTCAGTTCGAGATACCGAATCACGGCCTCTTGCCAGCTGCGTTGCGGCTTGATCCCAAAGTGGGTTTCCCGGTACGCATCCAGCTTGAGTTTTGCTAGATACGCCTGGGCGTCCTCTTTGCTGTCAGTCCCAGCGCTTTGGCGTACTCTTTTGCCGTTGGGGAGCGTGGCATTGATCCACCAGAAACCCGAATCGGGCCTCCGATAGATACCTTCCCTGCTTCCTTCATTACGGGCCATAAATTCTCCTTTCCGGCCCGCCTTCGCTCCCCTTTAGTTTCATCGAGCCAGGCATCCAGGTCAAGGCGGTCGTACACGCAGCGACGACCCAAGCGAACATGCGGCACCTCGAGCTGGGCCAGCAGCGTGACCCCGATGCCGAGATACAGCGCCGCTTGTTCCCTGGACAGGCAACGAACCGGGGGCAAAGGCAGGTCGTTTTCTTCCACCTTGTTCCCCTGATCTATTCGCCTTTGGAGGCACGCCGATACGCATCCGCGCCTTCGTCCTCGAAGTCCTGCTTGAGGTTGTCGACCAGGCCGGGGGCGTTGATGGCGGTATTGAACTCGCGCCCCTTGAGCGCGATGCGCCGGGCCAGGTACTCATCGAAGGACAGGCCTTGTTTGATCGCGACCGTGGAGTAATGCTCGTACAGCCGGGTCAATAACTGATCAATGGCCTCGTTGCGGTCCACGATTCTGTGCATGGCCATGAAGGACACCAGGGAGCCCAAGACCACCGTGATCAAGCGCAGTTCGGTCGGATTGCGGGTCGTACTGCATTTGTCGAGCAGGACGGCATCGGTGCTCTCCCAATCGACCGAGGCCAGGGCGATCCACAGGGCATGGGTCGGCCAGCGGGACCGGGTGCCATCCAACTCATTGGGAACCGTGAGGCGCAGCCATTCGGTAGTGGCATAGCTCCACAGGCCATTCAGGTTCGCCAGGACGCTCTCCAGGGACGTCAGCTTGCGATCCTTGAGGAAGTCCCGCTTGAACTCGAATTCGAGCCGCCAGACCGATTCTCCGGGCTTCCAGCCCATGGGAATCCATTGGTTCATGACCCAGGCCTTGCCGGTGTTGACGATCTCTTGCACCTTGTCGTACAGGCGGCAACCCATAACCCCACCCATGCCGATGGTCCAGCCGGTGAACTTTTGGTCTTTGGCGTAGCTGTGAATTTCCGTGGCGCGCGTGACCCAGGCGCAGCGATGCCAGGAATCCATGACGACCGGGGTGCTGAAATCCGCCGCCAGGTCGATGCGGCTGACCCGATTGGGACCGGAGAGCACGCCCAGCTCTGAGAGCAGCGCCTGCAGCTCACTCTCGACCGCTACCGGGCCACGATGGGCCAGGTATTCGGCGGAGACCTGGACGTAGGCCATGGGCAGCTTCTTGCCGGGCTTGGAGAGTTGGATGCGGTAGGTGTTGTCGACCAGGACGAACGGGAAGCGGCCAGCGCCGCGATCCTTGACCTCGAAGATGTGGGTGCCCAGGGGATATTGGGCTTGGGCCTGTTCCTCGGGGTGTTCGGATTGGGCGCAGGCTTTGAGCTTGACCAGGGCCGCCAGGACGGAAGGATGCAAGTCTCCGGGGTAGGACAGGTACAGGCTATCGACAGCCAATCGACGCAGCCGGAAGCCATCAGGCAATGTGCTTTTGCTGTTATGGGGTGCTGTGTTACTAGGCGGCGCACCCGGGCCACCAGTTGCCGCGATACCTTCCGACCCGGATTCGCCGGCCGGCGCTGGCGCGCTCGTCCGCGAATTCGGGTCGGCTGGTTTGCAGTCCGGGTTGATGTCAGTGTGATGGCCGGCAGGCTTGCCAGCATGAAAACGCTTGGAGGACATGGAAACTTCCTTTGATCCACACCAGCATGTCGAGTTGACTACCTGGAATGGATACCGAAGTTATGCATGTCGGCCCGTTTGGGCGACCATCTCAAATGGCGATTTCAGATGGTTTTAATCTTGCGGGAATGCTGATAGTGAGCACGGAGATTCTTACGGGCGCCGGAAACATTCTTGTAGACGCCCAGGTCGTTGACCATCAGCTTTTCCAGGTCCGCCTCAGAGAGGTTATTGATCCCAAGCTCGCGCAGGATGAGGAAGGCATATCTCATATCGTCCATGCCAGTCCATACCTTCTTGGAGGGACCGGCGAGCGCAGCGCGCAGGTGCTTGAAAAAGGCCTTGTTACCCCGAAGCTCGGCACGGGCGATTCGATCCAACGCCGTGGGACAACCAACAATGGCCCGATCAATGCGGATCGCCTTGAACAGGGAATCGACATTGTTGTTTTCGCGCACATCCTGAATCAAGCTCGACAGGCTACGGCCATAAGTCATCATGCTTTGCATCGTGCGATTCAACGAAAACGACAGTGCCACAACGTCCTGCTTTTCGAAGGCTTCGTGGTGCGGGCGATCATCGTCAGACTCAAAGTCCATGCTGTCCAATGCCGCCTGCTGGGGATCATTCGCCGCAGCCATGGCTTGAACATCCTGGGCGCGGTTCAAGGCCACGATGATCAGGCTCAGGTGCTCGATGAAGGGTTTCTCATAGACCGAGACCCAGGCACCGTAGCCGCCCTTCATGATGCTGTCGAACTTCTCTATCGGTACGGTGGCGACATGAGCGCGCACGTCAGCGAAAAGCGAGCGCAGTTTGGGAAGCCTGCCGATGAGCTCCTTCAATTGATCGCCGGTGAGTTTTTTGTATTCCTTCGGCATAATGGGCCTAAATTTTTCGCCATCGTTTTGGGGGGCTAAGTGAAAGAAAAGACTATCGATAACGTCGAGGGGCTTATACAGGCGCTCCAGGCGGACCAGACAGAATACAGCGGTTCCGTTTGGTATAGGGGGCAGGCACGGAAAGACTGGCACCTATTGCCGGGTTACCTTCGCTTGAATGGTGGTGTTTCCGAATCAACTCTTATGAAGCGATTTAAGCAGAGCGCCGCGATGCTATTGGATCGAGATCCGAAAGACTCATTTGATTGGCTTTTCTTAATGCAACATTACGGCTTACCTACCCGACTGTTGGACTGGAGCGAGAGCCCGCTTGTCGCTCTTTATTTCGCTATCGAAGCATCGGAGAATCACAATGGACATGATGCAGCGGTATGGTGTTTGAGGCCTAGCGAACTCAACAAGAACGCTAACATTATTGCGGATGAAGAATTTTTTATTCCCTCTTTTGACGATGATGAACTTCAGAATTATTCCATTGAACGCCTAAGTCAAGAGCGTCGAGTAAAACTGCTACCCCTGGCTACAATAGCAACTCGCAATAACGCACGAATTCAAGCGCAACTCGGCGTATTTACAATACATCACTTAGATAATAAGCCAATTGAGGAAATCGGTGATCAGTCACACGTCGTGAAATACATCATCCCAGCTGCTAGCCGAGCCAATATGCTCGAGCAACTACGCCTCCTTGGTGTCTCGAAGTTTTCTATGTTTCCAGAACTAGCAAGTATTGGGGCAAACATCTATAAAGGTTTGGCATGAGCTATATCGAGACTTTCCCCGTGCAGCACAGCACAATCATGCGTCTGTATTCTGAGAAAGACGAAATTCTCCTTGATCCAGACTATCAACGCATGGGTGGCATCTGGACACTTGAGAAGAAACAGCTCTTGATCGACTCCATACTCAACGACTACGACATACCCAAGATTTATCTGCACTCTTTCTCGCGAGAAGAAAAAAAGAGTTCCGGCTATGCGTACGCTGTCATTGATGGGCGTCAACGTCTAGAGACGATATGGACCTTCATTGAAGGCAAGTTTACTCTTGCCGACGATTTCGTGTATCAGGATGATGAAGGTCTGGTTCTCAGAAGCTTCGGTTACGCCGACATCGCAACGAATTACCCAAAACTCAAAATCAAGTTTGATTCGTTTGTACTACCCGTCATCGGCGTGCAAACAGACGATCAGGAACTCATCGAGGACATGTTCTCCCGGTTGAATGAAGCAGTCCCCCTGAATGCTGCCGAAAAGAGAAACTCGATTGGTGGAGCAATGGTGGCAGCTATCAGAGATGTGGCATCTCACGAGTTTTTTAATCGCTGCGTTGCATTCGGGAATAGGCGTTTCCAGCATCGTGAGTCCGCTGCACGAATGCTGCTAGTTGAGGAAAATCTAGCAACGATGGGCAAGATTATTGACACAAAAAAGGAGTATCTTGACGCAATGGCACGGAATTATCACGATGCCCCTACAGGAGAAGTCTCTGCGCTTGCTAACCGCGTGATATCAGTACTCGATCAAATGAATTCGGTATTTGTTGAGCGGGACGAGCTACTACGAGCTCAGGGTAACATGACGGTTTATTACATCGTAGCAAAGAGCGCTAAGGCATCTAGAGAGAGTTTCAAAATGAGTCGAAAAAAGCTCCTTGAATTCCGCGACTTAGTAAGAGATAACCGAGTTACGGCGGAGGAGAACTACGGCAATGCAAGCTTTGAACTGCTCGAATATGATCGCCTAACTCAGCAAGGCACGAACGATGCTTCCAACATAAGAGAGCGGGTAAAGATACTCTCAACCTTCCTAGAGATCCCCGCGATCCCAATATTGTGATCCTGATACGCGTGACAGTTTTGGCGAACTCTGACGAAACGTGACGAGCAAAGACGGGCCTAAGTTATTGATAAATAAGGATTTTAACCCGCTCTTAATTCGTAGGTCGAGAGTTCGAATCTCTCAGAACCCACCACTTGCTATAGAGGGGAATTGGCTGTCATGGTCAGTTCCCCTTTTCTTCAAGCGTACCAGCGCATGCACCGCGATGTACTCCAAGCATTGCGTGGACTTCTTGGCCAGCTCCAGATTGAATTAGACCCACCGTGCCGTGGGGTTGCAGTTGGCCCTGGACGAGCCCGAGTTGATGACCAGCAGCGCTTCGCTCATGCCAGTTCCTTGCGCTGGGCAGGGGCGATGTTCACGGAAAGCTCCTTGATGTGTGTGACGGTGCCAGTCCATTCAGGCCATCTGCCCGATGGTTTTGCGAAAACGTGCCAGCGACAGTGCAAAGAGCACCGAGCCGATCACCAGTAGAGCGGCGAAAGACTGCCACACCACGCCTATCCCTGCGCCACGGAAGAGGATGGCCTGGCTCAGCTCGGTGAAATGGGTAGTGGGCGCGATCGACATGACCTGCTGTACCCAGGCCGGCATGCTCTCGCGCGGGGTCATGCCGCCAGAGAGCATTTCCAGCGGCATCATGGTCAGCATCATCAGCAGGCCGAACTGCGGCATGCTGCGTGCCAGCGTAGCCATGAAGATGCCCATGGACGTGGTGGCGAAAAGGTGCAGGCTGGCCCCGGTCAAAAATAGCCCGATGGAGCCTTCAATGGGCACACGCAGCACGCCCTCTATAACCAGGGTGAGGGACACCATGGCGGCCAGCAACACCACAAGTGCCATGGACCAGACCTTGGCCAGCATGATTTCGGTTGGCGTAACCGGCATCACCAGCAAGTGCTCGATGGTGCCGTGCTCGCGCTCGCGTATCAGCGCTGCCCCCGTCAGGATAACGGACAGCATGGTGATGTTGTTGACCACCTCCATCAGGGATCCGAACCACGAGGGCTGCAACGCCGGATTGAAGCGCATGCGCGTGGCCAGTTCCACCGGCATGGTGGCGGTGCCCCGATAATGCTGGACAAACTCGTTGACCTCGCCCATCGCGATCTGCTGGATGGCGCCGTTGCCCGCAAAGGCCTGGCTCATGCGCGTAGCGTCGATGTTGAGCTGCAGCTGTGGCGATTTGCCGGACAGCACGTCGCTCTGGAAGTTGGGCGGAATGACCAGGACAAAGGTAAATTGACCCGAGTCCAGTCCGGGATCGACCTGGGCATTACTGATACGCACGGGCCAGGTGAACTGGGGCGGGTAAAACGCTGAGATGATGCGGCTCGACAAGGCCGAATCGTCCTCGTCCACTATGGCAATCGGGGCCCGGTGCAGCGTTTCGGGCATGGCCGTGCCGGCGACATAAATCCCCAGCGTGAAGGCGTACACAATGAGCACCAGCATCATCGGGTCGCGCCACAGGCTCCACAACTCCTTGATGCCCAGGCGGTAGATGTTGGCCAGGTGACGTCGCATCTCAAGCCCCCTGCTTTTTTAGCAGCGCGACGGCGGCGCCCAGAATCACCGGCACGGCGATAAGCAAAGGCCAGAAAGCGGTATGCAGGTCGGCAAAACTGAGCGCCTTGCTGAACACTCCCCGGCTGATGTTAAACATATAAGTGGCGGGGTAGATCTGGCCGATCAGGCGGCCGCTGCCTTCGAGCGAGGACACCGGGTTGATCAGGCCTGCAAACTGCACCGCCGGCAGCATCGTGCCTAGCATGGCAAAGAACATGGCGGCGATCTGGCTGCGCGTGACGGTGGATGCCAGCAGCCCCATGCCGGTGGAGCAAAGGCTGAACAGCAATGCTGCCAGCGCCAGCGTCCAGAAGCTGCCGGTGATGGGAACGCCAAGTACCGTCACGGCGGCCAGGCACATGAGTACGAAGTTGAGCATGGCCAGCGCCACATAGGGCAGTTGTTTGCCCAGCAGGAACTCGGTCCGCGTCGTGGGCGTGACGTACAGGTTGATGATGGAGCCCAGTTCTTTTTCACGGACCACCGCCAGGGCGGTCAGCATGGCCGGCAGCATGAGCAGCAGCATGGGAATCACCGCCGGCACCATGGCGGGCAGGCTTTTTACATCGGGGTTGTAGCGAAAGCGCGTTTCCACGCTGCTCGTGCTGGCCAGCTGCACGCCGGTGCTCTCATGCAGCCGCGCCGCAAACCACTGCTGGTGCATGCCCTGCACATAGCCGTTCACGGTCTCGGCGCGCTGGGGCATGGCGCCATCGATCCAGGCGCCGATCTGCACCGGTTGGCCGCGCGCCACATCGCGCGCGAAGCCTGCTGGAATCTCCAGGGCCAGCGACAACTCGCCATTGCGCATGCGCCGGTCGAGTTCTGCGTAATCGGCGATGGGCGGGCGCTCTTTGAAGTAGCGCGAGCCCGCCAGGTTGAGGGTGTAGTTCTGGCTCAACGCGGTCTGGTCACGGTCCAGCACGGCGTAGCGCAGGTTCTCCACGTCCATATTGATGCCGTAGCCGATCACAAACATCAGCAGCAAGGAGCCGAGCAGGGCCAGCGCGCCGCGCACAGGGTCGCGCTGGAGTTCAAGCGTCTCGCGCCACAGGTAGCTATAGACGCGGGACAGGCTGCGCTGCAAACGCCGGGCCAGGCCCAGGGGCCGGGGCGCTTCCAAAGCCGGTGCCGGCCCGGTCGCTGCAGTGGGCGTTGCCGGGGCCTGCGATTCTCCCCCGCTGGCCTCCAGCAGGTAGCCGATGAAGGCCTCTTCCAGCGTGGCTGCCTTGCGCTTGGTCACCAGGGCGGCGGGGGTGTCGCTGTCCAGCACCCGGCCAGCGTGCATGAGCGAGATGCGGTCGCAACGCTCGGCCTCATTCATGAAGTGGGTGGAGATGAAGATGGTGACCTTGTCGCGCCGCGCCAGTTCGATCATCAGGCGCCAGAAGCTGTCCCGGGCAATCGGGTCCACGCCGGAAGTCGGCTCGTCCAGGATGAGCAGTTCGGGCTTGTGCACCATGGCCACGGCCAGCGACAGGCGCTGGCGCAGGCCCAGCGGCAGCTTCTCGGGCAGCATGCCCCGCTCTTCCTTCAGGCCAAAGCGCTCCACCATTTGGGCCGCGCGCGCCTGGACCTCGGCCTCGGGCACATGAAACAGCCGGGCATGCAGCACCAGGTTTTGCTGCACCGTGAGCTCACCGTAGAGCGAGAAGGACTGGGACATGTAGCCCACGCGGCGGCGCGTGCTCATGTCCTTCGGGTCCACCACCATGCCGAACAGCCGGGCCTCGCCTTCTGAGGCTGGCAGCAGCCCGGTCAGCATCTTCATGGTGGTGGACTTGCCGCAGCCATTCGAGCCGAGGAAACCAAAAATCTCGCCGCGTCGGATCCGGAAGCTCACCTGGTCGACCGCCACAAAGTCGCCAAAACGCATGGTCAGCCCCTGGGCTTCAATGGCGATGTCGTCTTGACTGTTCGTGTCCAAAGGTGGAATTTCCACGGCGCGGTGGCCACTGCGTTTTTCTTCAGGAAGGAGTGCAATGAAAGCAGCCTCCAGGGAGGCGCAACCGGTGTGCGCCAGCAGTTCGCCCGGCGTGCCGGTGGCCAGCACACGTCCGCCGTCCATCGCCACCAACCAGTCGAAGTGCTGCGCCTCTTCCATGTAGGCAGTGGCCACGATCACGCTCATGCCGGGCCGGCGGCGACGAATGCCGGCAATCATGCCCCAGAACTGGTCGCGCGCCAGCGGGTCCACGCCGGTGGTCGGCTCGTCCAGGATCAGCAGATCCGGGTCGTGGATCAGCGCGCAGCACAGGCCGAGCTTTTGCTTCATGCCGCCCGAGAGCTTGCTCACCGGACGACTCAGGAAGGGGAACAGTCCGGTGCTGCGCGTCAGTTCGTCGATGCGGCGGCGGCGCTCTGCGCTGTCGTGCCCGAACAGACGGGCGAAAAACTGCAGGTTCTCTTCGACCGACAGCGTGGGGTACAGGTTTTTCCCCAGACCCTGCGGCATGTAGGCAATGCGCGGGCAGACCGCCTGCCGGTGGCGCACCAGGGCCATGTCGCCGCCCAGCACCTCAACCCGACCCTGCTGCAGTGCACGCACGCCGGAGGCCAGCGCCAGCAGACTGGACTTGCCGACGCCGTCCGGCCCGATCAGGCCGACCATGCGGCCGGCAGGCAGCTCCAGCGTGACGTTATCGAGCGCCGTGGTTGGCCCATAGCGCAGCCCCACGTCGCGCAAACGCACGACCGCAGGCGCGGCGCTGGCCTCGGTCACGGCGCGACCTTCAGCGCCAGTGCGGCAGGCCAGTCGGCCTTCGCGTCAACCTTCACCCATGCCACGCCGGGCAAACCTGTCTTGACCTGGTTCAGGTGCTTTTGCAGCAACTCAGGGTCGATTTTTGCCTTGACGCGGAACATCAGCTTTTGCCGCTCGCTGGCGGTTTCCACCGTCTTGGGCGTGAACTGCGCGGTGCTGGCGACAAACGAGACCCTGGCCGGAATGACATACTGCGGTGCCGCGTCAAGCACGATGCGCACCTCGCTGCCCAGCGCCACCTTGCCCGCCACGGTCTCGGGCAGGAAGAAGGTCATGTACACATCGGACAGGTCCACCAGGTTCAGCAACTTGCCGCCGCCGGCTACCACTTCGCCGGGTTGGGCAATGCGGTATTGCACGCGGCCGCTGCGGGGCGCGGTGAGCGCGCTGTCGTTGATGTCGGCCTGGATGCGGGCTACCGTGGCCTCTGCAGCGGTCACCGCTGCACGCGCCCCCGTCACCTGGGTGCGCGCGGCGGTGATGGCGGCCTGCGCCGCGTTGACCTGGGCCTTGGCCGCCACCAGCGCAGCCTGCACGCTGCGCTCGCGGGCACGGTCATCGTCCAGCTCCTGTTCCGACGAGGCGCCTTCGCGGGCCAGCGTCTGTGAGCGCGCCAGGCGCCGCTGGGCGGCGTCGAGCTCGCTCTGGCGCTGCGCCACCAGGGCCAAGGCCGCCTGCGTGTCGCTCTCGCGCACGGCCACTTGGGCTTCAGCGCTGGCAATCGCCGCCACGGCCTGCTGCTGGCGGGCCTTGGCTTCGTCGCGCGATGCTTCGAGCGTGTCAATCTGCATGCGGGCCAGCAACTGGCCGGCGGTGACGAAGTCGCCTTCCTTGACCAGGATATCCTGGACGCGTCCGCCGAGCCTGGCTGCCACGTCGATCTCGGTGGCTTCGATGCGGCCATTGCCGCTGGCCAGGGCATCGTTGGCCTCGTGGTCGCGCAGTCGCGTCCAGAGGTAAGCGCCGCCGGCCAGTACAGCGGCAACGAAGACGAGGGGAATCAAACGTCTTTTGAAAGAGGTGTTCATGGGACGTCGGTCGAGTTCAGGGGGGCGGGTGCGGCAGATGGGGCGTCGGCGAGCCCTGTGAGCGAGCCACCGCCCAGGGCCGCATACAGGCCGACCTGGCTGGACAGCAAGGCGCGGCGCAGCTGCACCACCTGCTGCTCTGCGACCAGCAGGTCGCGCTGGGCGTCCAGCACCTCCAGGAAGGCAGCCGCGCCGTTGTCATAGCGCAGTTGGGAGAGCCGCGCCCGTTCAGCCTGTGTTGCAAGGGCGTCTCGCCCCAGGGAAAGCTGGCGGTCCAGCCACTGGCGCGCTGCGAGTGCGTCCGCCACATCGCGGAAGGCACCCTGCACGGTTTTTTCGTAGTTCGCCACTGCGATATTGCTGCGCGCCTCGGCCAAGCTGAGGTTGTTGTCGCGCCGGCCGCCGTCGAAAAGTGGCAGCGAAATGATGGGTGAGAGTACCCATATCTGGCTGCCGCCGTCGAACAGGCCACCCAGCTCGGTACTGGCGGTTCCCAGCAAGCCGGTTAGCGCGATGCGCGGGAAAAACGCTGCGCGCGCGGCGCCAATCTGGGCGTGGGCGGCCTTCAGTTGATGCTCGGCGGCCACAATGTCGGGGCGCTGGGTCAACAGGTCAGACGGCAGACCGGCCCTCAGCTCCGGCATCTGCAGTGCATCCAGCCGGCTGGCAGCGGGCGTCAGATCCACCGGGGCACCGACCAGCAGCGCCAGTGCATGGGCCTGCTGCGCACGCGCCTGCTCCAGCTGTGCGCTCAGGGCCTGGGCCTGGGTCAGCAGCGTCTGCATCTCGGTCAGGCTCAGGCGCGAGGCAGAGCCGACCGCTACGCGGCGGGTGAAGATGCGCAGGCTTTCCTGGCGGCTGGCGATGGTCTGGTGCGCCAGCGCCAGGCGCTCGTCGAGTTCGCGCAGCGCCAAGTCGCTGTTGGCCACCTGGGCGATCAGGCCCACGGTCACCGCGCGTCGCGCCGCATCGGTGGCCAGGTAGCTCTCCAGCGCTGCATCGCGCAGGCTGCGCACGCGGCCCCAAAAGTCGATCTCCCAGCTGGCCAGCCCCAAGGCAACCTGGTATTGGCTGCCCAGCTGGGGCTGGCCGGTGATGCTCAGGTCGGCGGGGGTGCGCGACCGGTCCATGCCCGCCTGCGCACCTATGGCAGGAAACTGCTCGGCGCGCTGAATACCGTACGCGGCGCGGGCTTCGTCCACACGCAGCGCCGTGGCGCGCAGATCTCGGTTGTTCTCCAGCGCCTGCGCAATCAGCGCCTGCAGGCGCTGGTCAGTGAAGTAGTCGCGCCAGCCCGTGGCAGCAGCGTTCGGCCCCGTTTGCGAAGCATCGGCCGCATAACTCGGTGCCAGCGCAAGTGCGGGGGCTTCGTAGGGCGGAGCCATCGAAGCGCAGCCGCCCATCAGCAGGGAGGCTGCGGCCAGAGTGGGCCAGCGTGCGTGGGCCGCGTTCATGTCAACTCCCTGAAATGATGCTTGATAAGCAGCAGCGCGATGGCGCAGGAGGCAATGCGCGAATGGGCCGAATCGGGGCGGCTGGTCAGCACAACCGGCACGCGCGCCCATGACGATGCCGGCCGCCTGCGCGCCGCCTTGGCCACCAGCTCCTGTGGCTCGCCGGGTGATATCGCCAGATGAACGAGCCAGTCCGTGTAGGCGCTTCCCAGCGATGCGGGCGAAAGCCCCCGGCATGAGGCGTGCCAGCTGACTGTGCAACGCTGATGGTCGGTAAGTAGGGCAGAAGCATCTTTGGAGTATGAATACGAAGGATTCAAAATTGGCCAAACAGAACCTCTCGGAACCGGAAATCATGGAAGGTCATCGCATTCTTTTTTACGCACACCCTAATCGCCCTGCTGCATATTCTGTGTCATCAAATGGGCAACGCCTTGAGCGAAATCAAGAAGTGACCTTACCCTCGACAAACGTATCCCTTGCTGAGTGTTTCAATGCAGGCAAGGAGAGTCGAGATGACGAAGATGATGAGACCGCGCTACACGCTCGAATTCAAGCAGGAGGCGATGCGGCTGGTCGAGGGCGGCCAGAGCATCGCGGCGGCGGCGCGCACATTGGGCATGGTTGCGCAGACGCCGTTCAACTGGGTCAAGGCGCAGCGCCAAGGCAAGCCCACTCATAAACTCCGCTATGGGGTACGGATTCCAGATGGAAGATCAAATCTCTCAGAACCCGCCACTTGTGACAGGACTGTTGGCGATAATGCTCGCTGACAGCCTTTTCTACTCTCAAGGCGCGGCGCACGCAGCGTCCTCCCGCACAAAACATTCATGCTCGTTCAAGACGGTTTGCCCACGCCGGCGCGTTACCACGCCATGGCGGTCATCATTCTCGGCATTGCGCTGTCCGTGCTCGACGGCACCATCGTCAACCTGGCGTTGCCCGGTATCGCGCGCGACCTGCACGCCAGCGCCTCGCAGGCCGTCTGGGTTGTCAACGCCTACCAGGTGGCCACGCTCGGCCTGCTACTGCCTTGTGCAACGCTGGGCGACCTGATTGGCTACCGGCGCGTGTACCTGGGCGGGCTGGTGCTGTTCACGGCGGCCTCGCTCGTCTGCGCGCTGTCCAATTCGCTGCCGATGCTGGCCGGGGCGCGCGCCATCCAGGGGCTGGGTGCGGCCGGCATCATGTCGGTCAACTCAGCGCTATTGCGCCTGATTTACCCACGGCGCATGCTCGGGCGCGGCGTGGCAATCAATTCGCTGGTGGTGGCCACAGCCGCGGTGGCCGGGCCTTCAATCGCCGCCGGCATCCTGTCGGTGGCGTCCTGGCCCTGGCTGTTTGTCTTCAACCTGCCGCTGGGCGTGGCCGTGCTGTGGCTGGGCCTGCGCGCCCTGCCGCAGAACGCCGTGGCGGCACCGGCCGGCGTGCGGCTGTCATGGCTCGACGTGCTGCTCAATGCGCTGATGTTCAGCCTGGTGGTGCTTGGGGTCGATGCGCTGGGCGCGCACAGCGGATCGTCTGCGACACCCGCCAGCATGGGCACAGGCGTGGCCCTGCTGGCGGGCGGCCTGCTGGTCGGTCTGGTCTATATACGCCGCCAGTGGACGCAGCCGCTGCCGCTGTTTCCGCTGGACCTGCTGCGCATTCCCGTGTTCGCGCTGTCGATGTGTTCCTCGGTGGGCGCCTTTGCGGCGCAGATGCTGGCCTACATCGCGCTGCCGTTCCTGCTGCTCGACAGCTACGGCCGCACGCCGCTGCAAGCGGGCCTGTTGATCACCGCCTGGCCGCTGGCCATCGTGGTCGTAGCGCCCATTGTGGGCCGCCTGATCGGCCGCTACCCGGACGGCCTGCTCGGCGGCATCGGCATGGCCATCATGGCGATCGGGCTGGGCTTGATGGCGGCGCTGCCGGCCCAGCCGGACAACGCCGCCATTGCCTGGCGCATGGTGCTGTGCGGCATCGGCTTTGGCATGTTCCAGTCGCCCAACAACCACACCATCGTGACGACGGCGCCCACGCACCGTTCAGGTGGCGCCAGCGGCATGCTGGGCACGGCGCGGCTCACCGGCCAGACGCTGGGCGCGGTGCTGCTGTCCATTATTTTCAGTATCGAGAATGCCCACAATGGGCGCGGCCCGGTGATTGCACTGGCGCTGGCGGCCTGCTTCGCGGCGGTGGCGGGTGCCTTCAGTTCGCTGCGCGTGGGGCGGGCTGCGGCGACCGCCTGACGTAACGGATGGCGAAGCACCTGCGACGCATCACGCGGCACCTCGCGGCCGATGCAAGCTCGTATAGTCATTCCCACACAACCAACCCGGGCCACAGCATGCGTTCACTCCTCGAGACTTTAGTCACCATCAAACCGCGGCGGACCACGGTGCTGCCGGGTTTGCTGGCAAGCATGGCACTGCTGCTCGGCGCCTGCACGACCGCACCGCCTTTGCCACCTGCCGGCGCCACGCTGTCCAGCGCGCAGATTGCCGCGATCGTGGCCAGTCCGGATCGCAGCGCGGCGGACCGCACCAACGACCTGCGCCGCAAACCGGCGCAGATGCTGGCCTTCATCGGCGTGCGCCCGGGCATGGTGGCGCTGGACCTGAGCGCGGCACGCGGCTACACCACCGAACTGATTGCGCGCGCCGTCGGACCCACCGGGCGCGTGTACGGGCAAAACGCGCCGCGCGATCCCGCCCGCGCCCAACCCATGGCCCGCGAAGGCGTGTCAGGCCCCGTGATGCCAATGACGTCAACAGCGCCTTTGACCCTGGCCGAGCGCGCCCAAAATCCGGCGACCCGCAACATCATCCCCATCGCGCGGCCCTTTGAAGACCCGGTGCCCCCCGAAGTGGCATCGAACGGGCTCGACCTCGTGACCCTGATGTTCAACTACCACGACTTCGGCCACATGGGGGTGGACCGCGCGCGCGTGAACCGCGCCGTGTTCGCCGCGCTCAAGCCCGGGGGCCTGTATGTCATTGCCGACCACGCGGGCCGGCCCGGCACCGGCATCTCGGAGTCGGGCACGCTGCACCGCATCGAGGAAGCCTTCCTGCGTCGGGAGGTCGAAGCCGCTGGGTTCAGGCTCCTCGCAGAAGGTGATTTCCTGCGCAACCCGGCCGACCCGCGCGACAGGAATACGCCCGAGCCACCGCAGCCCAAGGACGAGTTCGTCCTGAAGTTCGTCAAACCCTGACCGGTGCGCCAGGCAGCACCGTGGACGGCAAGCCGCGCAAGGCGCACGTGACCGGGCCGCTGGTCACGGCGGCGCAGTTCCTGCCGCAGCTGGCGCGCACCCTGGGCAAGGATGCCTTCTTCCTCACGCTGCTGGCGGTGCTGGCTGTGCCGACGGCGATGGCGCCCGGGCAGATCGCGACCTACCCTTCGCTGGTCGACTGGCCCACCATGGCGGCGCTGACGGGTCTGTTGCTGCTCACCAAGGGTGTGGAAAACAGTGGCGCGCTGCACCGCCTGGGCCGCTGGGCCATCGCGCGCGTGAACACGCAGCGCTCCGCGGCGCTGTGCCTGGTGCTGGCGGCGGCGGCGCTGTCCACGCTCTTGACCAACGACGTCGCGCTGTTCGTGGTGGTGCCGCTGACGCTGGGCGTGTGCCGCATCGCCCGGCTGCCGGCCACGCGGCTGGTCGTGTTCGAGGCGCTGGCGGTCAACGCGGGCTCGGCGCTCACGCCCATCGGCAATCCGCAGAACCTGTTCTTATGGCAGCTGTCGGGCAGCTCGTTCGGACATTTCGTGGCCCACATGCTGCCGCTGGTCGCCGTGCTGATGGTCCTGCTGCTGGCGCTGACCGTCGCGTCATTTCCGGCCCGGCCCATGCATGTAGATCTTCAGGAAAATGAACAGCCGCTGGACCGCACCCTGCTCGGCGTCTCGCTGGCGCTGTACGTGCCTTTTCTGCTGCTCACCGATCTGCACCAGGCGCCGTGGGCGCTCGCCGCGCTGACGCTGATCTTTCTCATGGTGCGCCGGCGCGTGCTGCTGCAAATCGACTGGGGCCTGCTGCTCGTGTTCATTCTGATGTTTGTCGATCTGCGCCTGCTGGCGGGGCAAAGTCTGGTGCATGGCTGGATGGGCCGGCTGGATCTGGTGCAGCCGCAGCACCTGTTCTGGGCCGGCGTCGGCGTCTCGCAGATCATCAGCAACGTGCCGGCGGCCATTGCCCTGGCCGAATACTCGCACGACTGGCGGGTCATCGCCTACGGCGTGAACATCGGAGGCTTTGGCGTCATGGTCGGCTCGCTGGCGAACCTGATTGCCCTGCGCATGGTGGGCGATCGCCGGGCCTGGCTGAGCTTTCACGCCTATTCCCTGCCCTTTCTGGGAATCGCGAGCATCGTGGGGTACGCCCTGCTGCATGGGTAAGCCGCCTGACCATCAACGCAGTAAAACCCCGCCTCATGAAAAAAGCCTGCAAGTCGCAAGACTTGCAGGCTTTTGATTCAGAGCGGTACTGGATCAGTCGCGGACCGGCTTGGCGGGACGCTTGTGGGCATCGCGCGGCACAAAAACCTTGCCGCCATTGCCGGGCCTGACCGACATGGGTTTACCGAACGCGGGCTTGCGGGCGGCAAAGTCGCCGCGCGGGGCCGCGCCTTCGCTGCGGCCGGCGCCGGCAAAGCGGTCGTTGAAGCCGCCCTTGCGCTCGTAGCTGAAACCCTCGCGCGGCGGCCCATCGCGGCGCTCGTTGCCCTGGCCAAAACCGCCGTTACTATTGTTTTGATAGCTGCCTGCGCCCGCATTGAAAGGGCCACGGGCGCTTTTGTCACCAAAACCACCGCGGTCAGCACCGCGCGCGGGGCCGAACTTGCGGTCCCGCGAATGGTTGTCGCGCCCACCGCGGTCGCTGTCACGGCCGCCAAAATTGCTGCGCGGACGCGCATCGGGAAAGCGCTGCTGAGGCTCCAGGCCCGGAATCGTCTCGGCCTTGAACTGCTGGCGGGTGTAGCTCTCGATATCGAAAATCTTGCGGCGGTCGCGGAACTCGGCAAACGTCACGGCAATACCATCGCGGCCGGCGCGGCCGGTGCGGCCGATGCGGTGGGTGTAGTCCTCGGCCTTCATCGGCAGGCCGAAGTTGAACACGTGGCTGATGGTCGGCACGTCAATGCCGCGTGCGGCCACATCGGTGGCCACCAGGATTTGCACATGGCCTTCGCGCAGCGCCATCAGGCGCCGGTTGCGCAGGCCCTGATTCAGGGCGCCATGCAGCGCTACGGCGGAAAAACCGTCCTGCTGCAGGTCGTTCGCCAGGCCGTCGCACTCGATCTGGGTGCTGGCAAACACAATCGCCTGGTTGATCGTGGTGTCGCGCAGCCAGTGGTCGAGCAGCTTGCGCTTGTGCTGGGCGTTGTCGGCCCAGAACAGCATCTGCTTGATGTTCTGGTGCTTTTCCTGCGGGCTGTCGATCTGCAGGCGCTGCGGCTCGCGCATCACGCGCTGGGCCAGTTGCTGGATGCGCGGCGCCAGCGTGGCGCTGAACATCATGGTCTGCTTGCGCTCGATGGTGAGTTGGTTGACTTCCGCCAGATCGTCGGCAAAGCCGAGGTCGAGCATGCGGTCGGCCTCGTCGACCACCAGAAACTGCACCTGGTCCAGCTTGATCTGCATCGAGCGTTGCAGGTCCAGCAGACGGCCGGGCGTGGCCACCACGAGGTTGGCGTTTTGCAGCTTGGCAATTTGCAACTGATAGGGCATGCCGCCCACCACGTTGGCAATGCGCAGGCCGCGGCAGTGCTTGACCAATTCAATGGCGTCGTGCGCCACCTGCTGGGCCAGTTCGCGGGTCGGGCACAGCACCAGCGCGCCGGGCGCGGTCGCCTTGAAGTTGCGCGGGTTGGTCGGGTCCTTGCGCTTGCCGCGCTTCGGGGGCGCTTCGCCCTTGGCGGCGGCATCGGCCACGGCGCGCTCAAACGCGGCACGCTCGTCGGCTTCGGCCTGCGCCTGCTGTTTCAGCAAGGTGTGCAGCACGGGCAACAGGAAGGCGGCGGTCTTGCCGCTGCCGGTCTGGCTGGAGACCATCAGGTCGATGAAACGCGCGGCCTCATTGCCCTGCGCCTCGCCCTGCATGGCCAGCGGAATGGTTTGCAGCTGTACCGTCGTCGGCTGGGTAAAGCCCAGACCTTCCACGGCGCGCAGCAGCTCGGGCGCCAGGCCCAGCTTCACAAAACCGTTGGGAACTGCGGGGACCGGTTCGGCGACGTCTTGCGTCAGCACCTCGGCCGGTTCGGCAAACTCGGCGGCGGACGGCGCAAAGGGCTCCGCCTGAAAAGTGTCGGTGGAAGAATCGGTAGAAAAAGTTTCGGCAAGCGAAAAATCGCCTGTCGCGTCAAAAGCGTCAGTCATGGTGTACTCACACGAAAGTCCCGCAAGGTCTGCGGGGACTCCGTCAATGGTTAAAAAACATCAACCATCAAACGAAGCTCAGTGCCAGTCATGCTGGCCACAGCAAAGGCGCTGCTGGACTTGAGTTGGCCCGTATTGCCGGGCCGTGTGAGTGAAGGGAGATGTGCAAAAGGGCTGCTGTTTGCAGCTCAGCTTTGAATTATCGCATGAATTCGGGTTTTTACCTAATCCCACCCCGTCAAGACATCTTCAGGAAATGTTCGCGGTAGTGCGCCAGTTCGTCGATCGATTCGTGCACATCGGCGAGTGCCGTGTGTTTTTGCTGCTTCTTGAACGCGCTGTAGACCTCGGGCCGCCAGCGTTTGGCCAGTTCTTTCAGGGTACTGACGTCGATGCTGCGGTAGTGGAAGAACGCCTCCAGTTTGGGCATGTACTTCACCAGAAAGCGCCGGTCCTGGCTGATGGTGTTGCCGCACATGGGCGCGTTGCCCTTGGGCACGTATTTGGCGAGGAATTCGAGGATTTTTTTCTCGGCCTCGGCCTCCCCCAGCGTGGAGGCTTTCACCTTGTCGATCAGGCCGCTGCGGCCGTGGGTGTTCTGGTTCCACTTGTCCATCTTGGCCAGCTGCTCGTCGCTCTGGTGAATGACCAGCACCGGGCCTTCAATGCGTGGCGTGAGATTCGGGCCGGTCACGACCACCGCAATTTCGATCAGACGCTCGACTTCCGGATCCAGGCCGGTCATCTCGCAGTCGAGCCAAACCAGGTTTTGATCGGATTTGGGCAAGGAGGGCGTTGTTTCAGGGATAGCTTCAGACATGCCGGGGATTGTCGCCCAAGCGGCGAGAGCGGCCGGAAATACGCCTAAACTCCGATTCATGTCTTCCTCACTTCTTTTGACGCTGGTCTTTGCCGTCGCGCTGGTCGCCGGCCTGCTGGTGAAATTCTGGCTGGCTTCACGCCAGATCCGCCATGTGGCACAGCACCGCGATAGCGTGCCTGCCGCCTTTTCCAGGACAGTCACACTGGCCGCCCATCAAAAGGCCGCCGACTACACCGTGACCAAGGCGCGCTTCGGCCTGCTGGAGCTGGCCTTTGGGATCGCGGTGTTGCTGGGCTGGACACTGCTGGGCGGGCTGCAGGCGCTGAACCAGGCGTTGCTGTCGTGGCTGGGCGGCGGCATGCTGCAGCAGTTGGCGCTGCTGGCGGCCTTCGCGCTGATCGGCGGCCTGATCGAGTTGCCGAGCGCGTTGTACCAGACCTTTGTGATCGAGCAGCGTTATGGTTTCAACAAGATGACGCTGGGCCTATGGCTGGCCGATCTGGCGAAATCGACGCTGCTCGGCGCCGTCATCGGCCTGCCGATCGTCGCGCTGATCCTGTGGCTGATGGGTGCGCTCCCAAGCAGCCCCTGGTGGACGTCGTGGTGGCTGGTGGCCTGGGCCGTCTGGATGGGCTTCAACCTGTTGCTGCTCGTGATTTACCCGACCTTCATTGCGCCGCTGTTCAACAAATTCAAGCCGCTCGAAGACGAGACCCTGAAGAACCGCGTCACCACGCTGATGCAGCGTTGCGGCTTTGCCGCCAAGGGCCTGTTCGTGATGGACGGCAGCAAACGCAGCGCGCACGCCAATGCCTACTTCACCGGCTTCGGCGCCTCCAAGCGCGTGGTGTTTTACGACACGCTGCTGGCCAAGCTCTCGCCCGGCGAGGTGGACGCGGTGCTGGCGCACGAGCTGGGCCACTTCAAGCACAAGCACATCATCAAGCGGATCGTCGGCATGTTTGCCCTCAGCCTGGCCGGCTTTGCGCTGCTGGGCTGGCTCTCCACGCGCGTCTGGTTCTACACCGGCCTGGGCGTGAGCCCCAACATGGCTGCGCCCAACGACGCCTTGGCGCTGCTGCTGTTCGCGTTGGCGGCGCCGGTGTTCTCCATCTTTGTCTCCCCGTTGTTTGCACAACTCTCGCGCAAGCACGAGTTCGAGGCCGACGCCTATGCCGTGGCCCAGACCAGCGGCCAGGACCTGTCGGCGGCCCTGCTCAAGCTCTATGAAGACAACGCCTCCACGCTGACCCCCGATCCCCTGTTCGTGAAGTTCTACTATTCCCACCCGCCCGCGTCCGAACGCCTGGCGCGGATGACCCCTGGAGTCACTGCATGAGCACAATGTTGACAAAGAAAGACTGGAGCGCCCAGACCCGGCGCGCACTGAGCGCTACGGAAATAATAGCCCGCCTGGCCGCATTGGAAGGCTGGAAGCTCAGCGGCGACGGCGCGGCCGTGGCGATCGAGAAGACCTACACCTTTGCCAATTACTACGAGACCATCTCGTTCGTGAACGCCGTGGCCTTCATCGCCAACGCGCAGGACCATCACCCCGATCTGTCGGTGCATTACAACCGCTGCGTGGTGCGCTTCAACACGCACGACGTGGGCGGCATCTCGGTGACCGACTTCGACTGCGCGGCGCAGATCGACGCGCTCTTGGGCGCGCCGGCCGCCAAGGCCTCGCCTTGAGCGACGCCGCGGCGCCCCACAGCGGACTGGTGGTCGCCGGCCATGGCCGGCATTTTTTGGTGGAAACGCCCGACGGCCGGCGCCTGATCTGCCATCCGCGCGGCAAGAAAAGCCAGGCCGTGGTGGGCGATCGGGTGCTTTGGCAGGCCTCGCAGGACGAAGGCACGATCGAAAAGATCGAGGAGCGGCGCAACCTGTTTTATCGCCAGGACGAAATCCGCACCAAGTCCTTCGCCGCCAACCTGGACCAGGTCCTGATCCTGATCGCGGCCGAGCCGGAGTTCTCCGAGAGCCAGTTGTCGCGTGCGCTGATCGCCGCCGAGGCCGAGCGCATCACGCCCCTGATCGCGCTGAACAAGAGCGATTTGAAGGAGCCCTTCGAGCGCACCTGGAGCCGCCTCGCGCCCTACCGGCGCATGGGCTACAACGTGCTGCCGCTGGCGCTCAAGCCCAGGGCTTTGGCGGGCTCAAGCCAACCCCCGGCACAGGCGGCGACGTCAACACTGCTCGACCACCTCAAGGGCAAGACCACGCTGGTGCTCGGCCCCTCGGGCGCGGGCAAGAGCACGCTCATCAACCTGCTGGTGCCCGGCGCGGCGGCGCTCACCGGCGAGATTTCCCAGGCGCTCAGTTCGGGCAAGCACACCACCACCAGCACGACCTGGTACTGGGTTGACGAGGCCAGAACCACTGCCTTGATCGACTCCCCCGGCTTCCAGGAATTCGGCTTGCACCACATCGACGCCATGCACCTGGCCGCGTTCATGCCGGACCTCAAACCGCTGGTGGCGAACTGCAAGTTTTACAACTGCACGCATCTGCACGAACCGGGTTGCGGCGTGATCGCCGCGGTAAAATCAACCGCTAGCCCTGATGGAGTCAGCGAGAGGCGCTATAAAATATATAGTGACCTGTTTGCCGAACTGAGCCAGTCGAAGTACTGAGCTCAGGCCGCCAAGATCTCGCCCAGCGCCTGCACCAGCGCCTCGCATTGCTGCGGCGTGCCAACACTGATGCGCAGGTACTGCGCCACGCGCGGCAGCTTGAAGTGCCGCACCAGGATACCGCGCTCACGCAGCGCGGCGGCCAGCAGCGCGGCGTCACGACGTGGATGCCGCACCAACATAAAATTGGCCCTGGAGGGCAGCACCTCGAAACCCAGGTCTTCGAGCGCCAGCGTCAAACCTTCACGGCTGTGCATCACGGCAGTTCGGGTCTGCTCGAAATGCGCGTGGTCCTCATAGGCCGCCACGGCGCCGGCCAGCGCCAGGCGGCCCAAAGGGTAGGAGTTGAAGCTGTCCTTTACGCGCTCCAGCGCCTCGATCAGGTGCCGCTGCCCCACCGCGAAACCCACGCGCAGGCCCGCCAGCGAACGCGACTTGGACAGCGTGTGCATCACCAGCAGGTTTGGATACCGCCCGATCAGCTGGATGGCGCTGTCGCCGCCAAAGTCCACATAGGCCTCGTCCACCAGCACCACGCGCCGCGGCTGGCTTTGCAGCAGCTGCTCGATCGCCGCGAGCGGCAAGGCGCAGCCGGTGGGCGCGTTGGGATTGGCGATCACTACGCCGCCCACCGCGAGCGGATCGGCGCGCGCGTAATCCGCCACCTGGATCTGCATCTGCGCGTTCAGCGGCACGGCCTCGAAGGCGATGCCATACAGGCCGCAAAACACCTGGTAGAAGCTGTAGGTGACGTCGGGCATCAAGAGCGGACGGTCGTGGCGGAAGAAGGCGAAGAACGCGTGCGCCAGCACCTCGTCCGAGCCGTTGCCCGCAAACACCTGATCTGCGTGGATGCCGTGATGCGCCGCCACCGCCTCGCGCAGCGCCGTGGCGCGCGGGTCCGGGTACAGCTGCAGGTCCTGGCGCGCGGCCGCGGCGATGGCCTGCACCACGCGCGGCGACGGCGGGTACGGGTTCTCGTTGGTGTTGAGCTTGACCAGGTTGGGAATTTTCGGCTGCTCGCCCGGCACATAGGGCACGAGGCCGCGGATGGCGGGACTCCAGAAGGTTTCTTCCGGGTTCACATTTGCTCCAGAATTTATAGCAGGTACCGAATACCCCATAAGGGCTACGGAGTGTTTTGACTCAAAAACGTCGAATATCAGCCGAGCAGCCGTGCCATCGTTAGCAGCGCAAGCAGCACCATCCACATCACGACCGAGCGCCAGACCAGTCCCACGATGCTGCGCAGGTGCGCCACTTCCGGCTCGCGCCCGGGGGTCGAGATGCTGTCCTGCTGGTCGGCCGTGGCCTCGAAGCCCGGGTTTGGCGCTTGCGCAAACGAGGCCCTCAAGGCCTCGCCGCCGAGCCGCACATTGACCGCGCCGGCGGTGGCCGCAAGGATCACGCCATCGTTGTCGCTGGGGAAGCGCTGGGCATAGTTGCGCCAGCCGTCGATGGCTTCTTCAAAGCTGCCAACCACGGCAAAACTCAGTGCCGTGAGGCGCGCCGGCAGCCAGTCCACCACCATCCAGGCGCTGGCCGCCGCGCCTTGCAAGGCGGGGCTGGCGAGCTGGTTCTGGGCATTGCTCTTGTATTTCCAGTAGCGCGACACGAATTCGCTCATGCGGTAGAACACGGCACCGGTCGGACCCAGGCCAAAGGCCGCCAGCACCGAATACCAGGCCAGCACACCAAACACATGGCGGTGCGCCGCCAGCACCGAATATTCGATCACGTGGCGCACGATCTCGCTGCGCGGCAGGTCGGCTGCATCGACCTGCTGCCATCGCGCCAGCACGGCGCGGGCCTGCGTTTCATCGCCCTCGTCCAGCGCGTCCCGGATATCGGTGAAATGGTGGCTGAACTGGCGAAAACCGAGCGTGACGTAGAGCACCGCCACATGCCACAACACGGCAAAGGGCCAGCCCAGGCCCCACACCAGCAGCCAGTGGACGCCCAGCGTCAGCAGCGAGGGCAGCACGGTGGCCAGGCTCCAGGCGACCCAGCCATGGTGCGGCTTGCCCGCGTCGAAATTGCGGCTGACCCAGCGCGCCCATCGGCGCAAACCGGTGTGAAACGGATTGCCAGGCGCCAATGGACGAACCTGCTCGATCAGCAAGGCGAACAAAATGGCGAAGAAACTCATGGACGCATCATAACGAGCGGCGATGGCGATTCGCGATCCAGCCCTGCCGTTCAAGCCGACAGGAAGCGGTAAAAGTTGCGCAGCATGCCGGCTGTGGCGCCCCAGATAAAGCGCTCCTTGCCGTGGTCCTGGTAAGGCATCGAGAACCACTCGCGGCGCGTCCCTTCCCACTCGAAAGCCTGCAGGTGGTGATTCGCCGGGTTCATCAGAAACTCCAGCGGCACCTCGAACGCATCGGCCACTTCGTCCGGATTGGGATGCAGCACAAAGCCCGGGCGCACCAGCGCCACCACGGGCGTAATGATGAAGGCGCTGCCGGTGACGTAGATCGGCAGGGTGCCGATGACCTCGATGTTGCGCTCGTCCAGGCCTACCTCCTCGTGCGCCTCGCGCAGCGCCGTGGCGGCGGCATCGGCATCGGTGTCATCGACCTTGCCGCCCGGAAACGCGATCTGCCCCGAATGGGTGGACAGGTGTGCCGTGCGCTCGGTCAACAGCACCGTGGGCTGGTCACGCATGACCACGGCCAGCAGCACCGAGGCATGCGCCGGCAGGCGGTCGGTGAATTTCTTTTCCACCGCCACTTCCGG
Source organism: Rhodoferax sediminis (assembly GCF_006970865.1). Taxonomy (NCBI): domain Bacteria; kingdom Pseudomonadati; phylum Pseudomonadota; class Betaproteobacteria; order Burkholderiales; family Comamonadaceae; genus Rhodoferax; species Rhodoferax sediminis. The sequence continues at coordinate 1,312,451 of NZ_CP035503.1, read as the reverse complement.
CTGCCAGCGCGGCGGATGGGCAAAGCGCTGCTGCAGGGCATCGGGCTGCAGCCGCTCGCGGCCCACGGCGGGCAGGCCGGTGTCGATGCGGTCCACGGGAATCCGGCGCGGATCGAAATTCGGCAGCCCCGAGAGCGGCATGAAGGGCGTGGAGGACAAGTGGTGCAGGCCTTGAGAAATAAAAAAGGCCGCTACCAGCAAATGCTGCAGCGGCCTCTTGTGCGGGGAAGCTGGCTTTAGACGGCAGCAGCAGCGGCGGCCTTGGCCCGGGACGGAAGCTTTTCCTTGATGCGCGCCGACTTGCCGCTGCGTTCGCGCAGGTAGTACAGCTTGGCGCGGCGCACGTCGCCGCGGCGCTTGACTTCGATACCGGCAATCAGGGGGCTGTAGGTCTGGAAGGTGCGCTCGACGCCTTCGCCGCTGGAGATCTTGCGCACCGTGAAGCCGCTGTTCAGGCCGCGATTGCGCTTGGCGATCACCACGCCTTCATAGGCCTGCACACGCTTGCGGGTGCCTTCGACCACTTTGACGCTCACGATGACCGTGTCGCCGGGGGAAAATGCGGGGATCTTCTTGCCCAGACGGGCAATCTCTTCCTGCTCTAGAGTTTCAATCAGGTTCATGGTTTCCTCACTCGATCGTGGCCGCGCTGCACTGGAAGGCTTGTCGGCATTTGCTGGGCAATATGCGTCAAAGCGGCCGGCCAGAGGATCGAAAAGCCTTTAATTATAGCAATATAAAGCCGCCGGCCTTAAGCTTGCGACTAAGGCGTCCCCGCCAGAAAGGCTTCATCCCGCAGGTCCAGCCGCCCCGCGGCGCGGGCCGCCTCGATCAGGTCCGGGCGCTGCCGGGCGGTGATTTCAAGGCGCCGGTCGCGCCGCCAGCGCTCGATCTGTCCATGGTGGCCCGACATCAGCGCCTGTGGCACCTTGCGGCCCGCCCACTCTTCGGGCCGCGTGTAGTGGGGGCAATCGAGCAGGCCGTCGAGTTCGGGGTTGAAGCTGTCGAACTGGTGGCTGCCCTCGTCGTGGAGCACGCCGGGCTGCAGCCGCGCCACGGCGTCCAGCAGCGCGATGGCCGCGATCTCGCCGCCCGACAGCACAAAGTCGCCCAGGCTGATCTGCACATCCACATGCGCGTCGATGAAGCGCTGGTCGATGCCCTCGTAGCGTCCGCACACCAGCACCGCGCCGGTGCTGGTGGACCAGCGCGCCACGCCCGCGTGATCGAGTGGCGGCCCCACGGGCGAGAACAGCACCACCGGGGCGGCAGCGCCGCGCTCGGCCCGGATCGCCTGCAGGCACTGCGCCAGCGGCTGCGCCAGCATCACCATGCCGGGGCCGCCGCCAAACGGGCGGTCGTCCACGCGGCGGTAGTTGCCCTCGGCGAAATCGCGCGGACTCCACAACCGCAGTTCGATCTGTCCGGATTCGTAGGCGCGGCGCGTCACACCGCTGGCCACGAAAGGCGCAAACAGCTCGGGAAACAGCGTGATGACATCGAAGCGCATGGCGCGATGTTGAATTTTAGTAATCCGGCTGCCAGTCGACGGTGATGCGCCGCGCCGGCAGATCCACGTTATCGACGTAGGCCGACACGAACGGCACCATCCGTTCTTGTGCCTTGCCGTCCTGCGTGTAGCCGATCACCAGCACGGTCTGCGCGCCGGTGGAGAGCAGCTCCGTCACCTGCCCCAGCGCCACGCCTTCGCGGTTGAGCACGTCCAGGCCAATCAGGTCGACCCAATAGTACTCGTCTTTGTTGGCGGTGGGAAAACTCGAGCGCGGCACGAAGATGCGCGCCCCCTTGAGCGCCTCGGCGCCCTCGCGGTCGTCGACTTCCCTGGCGCTGGCCACGATGGTGCCAGAGTGCTCCTTGGCCTCGCGCACGCGCAGCAAGGCGGTACCGGTAAAGGTTTTCGCAACTTTCTCGGAGGGCAGCAGGTACCAGCGTTTGGAAGAAAAAAGCGCCTCGGGCGAAGCGCTGTGGGGCAGGACCTTGAACCAGCCCTTGATGCCCCAGGCGTCCAGGATGCGCCCGACTTCGATGGCGTCCGCTGGTAATTCAGCGGGTTCCAGGCCGGGCAGCATGCAATGAACCGCAGCGGCTGTCGCGCAAGCCGGCCGGCTTACGCGGCCTTCTTGGCGGCCTGGTTGACCAGGCGATCCACCGTGGGAGAAGCCTGCGCGCCCACGCCCGTCCAGTAGGTCAGGCGATCCTGCGCAATGCGGATGCTTTCCTCGTGGTCTTTGGCGATCGGGTTATAAAAACCGATACGCTCGATGAAGCTGCCATCGCGGCGCGTGCGCTTGTCGGCCACGACGATGTTGAAAAACGGGCGGGCTTTGGAGCCGCCGCGTGAAAGACGAATGACAACCATGATTTATCCTTGGGAACGATTGAAATGGCTCTCAAGCCCTGAGCAACCGTTTAGCAGCCAAATATTCCGGCGTTGAGACACGCAACATGGCCACCCGGCCAGTCACACGCTGAAAAGCCCTCCATTATATCGTTTTTGACTCTTATGCCTCCCACCTCCTGCCTGATCCGCCCCAGCCGCAGCGACGATGTCGCCGCCACCACGGCCATTTACACCCATCACGTGCTGCACGGCACCGGCACCTTCGAGATCGACCCGCCCACCGAGGCCGACATGACCGCCCGACGCGCCGATGTGCTGGCCAGGGGCCTGCCCTACCTGGTGGCGGAGCAAGCGGGCCAGGTCATTGGCTTCGCCTATTGCAACTGGTTCAAGCCGCGCCCCGCCTACCGCTTCTCGGCCGAGGACTCGATCTACCTGGCCCCCGGCAGTCACGGCCAGGGGCTCGGCCGCGCCCTGCTGGCGGAACTGGCAGCGCAGGCAGAAAGCGCGGGCGTGCGCAAGCTGATTGCCGTGATTGGCGACTCGGCCAATGCGGGCTCCATCGGCGTGCATCGCTCTGCGGGCTTCGCGCACGTCGGTGTGATCAAGTCGTGCGGCTGGAAGTTCGACCACTGGCTCGATGTCGTCCTGATGGAAAAGGCGCTGGGTGTGGGGGATTCCCGGCCACCCGACGAGCAGGAAAATCAGACCCGCCATAATCCCGCCCTATGAAAAACAAAACCATCGCCGCGTGGCTGGCATTCCTGGGCGGCCCTTTGGGCCTGCACCGCTTTTATCTGCACGGCCTGCGCGACCTGATGGGCTGGCTGCTGCCGCTTCCGACCGTGCTCGGCCTGTACGGCATCGAACGTGCGCGGCAGTTCGGGCTGGACGACCAGTGGAGCTGGGTGTTGATTCCGTTTGTCGGCTTCACCATCGCCGGCTGCGCGCTGACCGCAATTGTCTTCGGCCTCATGACGCCCGAGAAATGGAACGCCAAATTCAACGCGGCGGCCGCCGAAGATGCAGCGCCCGGACACACCAACTGGTTCACCATCGGGGCCATTGTGCTGTCGCTGCTGATCGGCACCAGTGTGCTGATGGCGAGTATTGTGTTCAGCTTCCAGCACTATTTCGAATACCAGATCGCGGAAGCGCACAAAATCAGCCAGTAGCGGGGACCGGTCAGAACAGGCGCCAGCTGACCCACCAGGCGACGGCCGCGACAAAGGCGCTGGCCGGAATGGTGAAGATCCAGGCCCAGACGATATTGCCCGCCACGCCCCAGCGCACGGCGCTGGCACGCCGGGTGGCGCCGACACCCACGATCGCGCCCGTGATGGTGTGCGTGGTGGAGACCGGAATTCCCAGCAAAGTGGCCAGGAACAGCGTCAGGGCACCGCCCGTTTCGGCACAAAAGCCGCCCACGGGCTTGAGCTTGGTGATTTTTTGCCCCATGGTCTTGACGATGCGCCAGCCACCGAACATGGTGCCGGCCGCGATGGCCGTGTAGCAGCTCGCAATGGTCCAGAACGGTGGCGAGCTGTCCGACGCCGCCGCGTGGCCTGTGGCAATCAGCAGCATCCAGATGATGCCAATGGTTTTTTGCGCATCGTTGCCGCCGTGGCCCAGGCTGTAAGCCCCGGCAGAGAACAGCTGCGCGCGCCGGAACCACCGGTCCACTCTGGACGGTGTGGCGCGCCGGAACGTCCAGGCGACCGCCACCATCATCAGGGAGCCCAGCAAAAATCCGAGCAGCGGCGAGACAAAAATGAACAGCACGGTTTTCCCGATACCCGAGCTGACCAGCGAGCCGGTCCCGGCCTTGGCGATAACCGCACCCACGATGCCACCAATCAAGGCATGCGAGGAACTGCTGGGAATGCCGTAGTACCAGGTAATCAGGTTCCAGCAGATGGCGCCGATCAAGGCTCCGAACACCACGTGCACATCCACCACGCCCGGATCGGCAATGCCTTTGCCCACCGTAGCCGCCACGCTCAGGTGAAAAACAAAGAGAGCCACAAAGTTGAAAAAAGCCGCGAACACCACGGCCTGACTCGGCTTGAGCACCCCGGTCGAGACCACGGTGGCAATGGCATTGGCCGCATCGTGAAATCCGTTCAGGAAGTCAAAGACGAGCGCCATCACCACCAGCAGCACAACCACCCACACCGCCACCTGAACCGTCGCCATGTGCGGTCCCGGCTCAGGAATTCTCGAGGACGATGCCCTCGATCATGTTGGCGACGTCCTCGCACTTGTCGGTGATGGTTTCCAGCAGCTCGTAGATGGCCTTGAGCTTGAGCACCTCGCGCACATCGGGCTCCTCGCGAAACAGCTTGCTCATGGCCGAGCGCATCACGCGGTCGGCGTCAGACTCGAGCCGGTCGATTTCCTCGCAGGTTTTCAAAGCCGCCTCGGCGTTGCCGGATTCGGAAATCTTGTCGAGCAGCTTGACGGCATCGCGCACACGCTCGCAGCACTTGACACTCAGATCGGTCAGGCGCGTGATCTCCTCGGTCATGTGGTGCACGTCGTACAGCGCCATGGTCTCCGCCGAGTCCTGGATCAAGTCGGCCACATCGTCCATGGTGTTGATCAGCGAGTGGATCTGCTCGCGGTCGATCGGCGTGATGAAGGTCTTGTGCAGGGCCTTGTTGACCTCGTGTGTCACACGGTCGGCGGCGCGCTCGGCGTTGTCCACGTCCTGGTTGTACTTCTCGCGCAGATGCAGGTCGCTGTAGTTGGCCACCAGTTTCGCAAAGGCGTGAGCGGCCTCCACGATCCGGTCGGCATGCTGGTTGAACATCTCGAAAAAATTACCTTCGCGCGGCAGCAACTTTGCAAACAGCATGGTTCTATCCTGGAATATCGGCCGGAAATGTGGCGCTCTGTGACCCGCGAGAGTTTAACCGCCGCTCTATCGCTGCCTTGCGCGAGGCGCTCGATCCGGTGCAAAACGCCCCGGCACAAAACGCCCGCCCTGGCACTGCGGCACATGGGGCTGTGGGGAGAATCAGGGATTTCACAAGCGCCGAATGGTTTGCGTGCTGACACGGCGCAACTGCGCGGCGCTCACGCGCTGCGGCGCAATTTCTGCCAGCGGCACCAGGACAAAGGCGCGAGCCGCCATGCGCGGGTGCGGAATCGTCAGCGCCGGGCCTTGCAGCTGCGCCTCGCCGTACAGCAGCAGATCGAGGTCCAGCGTACGCGGGGCATTGCGGTAAGAACGTTCACGCCCGGCGCCCTGCTCCAGGCGCTGGAGCTGCAGCAGCAGCAGGGGTGCGGGCAAGGCAGTGGAAACCTCTACCACGGCATTGATGTAATCCGGGCCGCCGGCATCGATCGGCGCCGTGCGGTAGAGCGACGAGCGGCGGGTGAGCTGGGTGTCCGGCAAGGTCGCCAGCGCGTTCATGGCCCCGCTGATCGTGGCCACGGCATCACCCAGATTCGCGCCCAGGGCAATGTAGGCGGTGACACGCTCCGTCTTCAAGAGAAAGAGGCCTCAAGCCCTTGTGTCGTCTGCGGGAGTAGCTACGTTTTTTGTAGCTCCCGAGTGACGCCGGCGGCGCCGTTTTTTCGGGGCGTCCGGCGTGCCGGCATCGCCGGCATCATCACCACCAATATTGTCGCCCGCCTCGGCGCGGGCAGGCGGGCGGGCCTCATCGGCCACGCTGGACGACGCGGGGGAAGCAGGCTTGGCCACCCGTACGCGCTGGCGTACGGGCTGCCGCTCCTGCCGGGCCTGCTCGAGCAGGCCTTCGCGCTCGTCGTCGTTGGCCATGCTGAACTCCTGCCACCACGCGGCCAGCGCCTCGTCGATTTCGCCGACATCGGCGCGCAGGCGCATGAAGTCGAACGCGGCGCGAAAGCGCGGCTGGTCCACCAGGCTGTAGGGCGTGCTGCCGGTGCGCTTTTCGAAGCGCGGCTGCATCATCCATATCTCGCGCATGTCGCCGGCCAGCTTGCCGCGGCCCGACACATCGCCGATGCGCGCGTTGAACACGTCGTCGATCGCGTCCTGCAGCGCCGGGAAGGAAGGTTGCCGCTGGCGCCCTTCCGTGCGCTGGCGCCAGCCATCGCGCACATCGGCCCACAACACGCACGAGAGCAGGAAGCTGGGCGCCACCGGTTTGCCCTCGCCGACGCGCCGGTCAGTGTCCTGCAGCGCAGCCTTCACAAAGGGCTGGTCCGCACGTTCGACCACCACGTCGAGCAGCGGGTAGATGCCATGCGCCAGGCCCAGCAGCTTGAGCTGTTCGATCGTGGCCAGCGCATGGCCGGTCTGCAGCAGCTTGAGCATTTCGTCGAACAGGCGGCTCTGCGGCACGTCGGCCAGCAGGGCCTCGGATTTGACCAGCGGCTGCGCCGTTTTGGGATCGAGCTTGAAGCCCAGCGGCGCGAGCTTGGCTGCAAAGCGCACCGCGCGGATGATGCGCACCGGATCCTCGCGGTAGCGCGTGGCCGGGTCGCCAATCATGCGCAGCACCAGCTTCTTGGCGTCCTTGATGCCGCCGTGGTAGTCGACCACGACCTGGTTTCTCGGGTCGTAGTACATGGCGTTGATGGTGAAGTCACGCCGCACCGCGTCTTCTTCCTGCGGGCCCCATACGTTGTCGCGCAGCACGCGGCCGGTCGAATCCACGGCATGCTTCATGCCGGCGAGCTCGCTCCTGCTGGTCTTTTCGTTGCCGGCCACCTGCTCGGCGGCGGCGTTGTCGAGGTAGGCGCGGAACGTGGAAACCTCGATCACCTCATGCTCGCGCCCGCGCCCGTACACCACGTGGACGATGCGAAAACGCCGCCCGATGATGAAGGCGCGGCGAAACAGGCCCTTGACCTGTTCGGGCGTGGCGTTGGTGGCCACATCGAAGTCCTTGGGGCGCAGGCCCAGCAGCAGATCGCGCACGGCGCCACCCACGATATAGGCCTCGAAACCCGCCTGCTGCAAGGTGCTCACGACATTGAGCGCGCGTTCATCCACCAGCTTGGGGTCGATGCCATGCACCGCCTGGCTGACTTCCACGCGTTTGCCGAAATCGGGCTTTTTGGCCTTGGCGGCGGTGGATTTGGCCGGGTCTTTGCCCAGCAGTCTGTCGATAAATTTTTTAATCATGATTTGGAAAACAGGTCCAGTATGCGCCATCCGCGCTCGCTGGCGAGGGGACGCAGGCGGTCATCCGGATTGGTCGCTATGGGGTGGCGCACCTTCTCCAGCAGTGGCAGATCGTTGATGGAATCGGAGTAAAAAGTGCTGTCCACGTCGGCCCAGCCGAGTTGGCGTGCGGCCAGCCATTGTTCCATGCGCGTCACCTTGCCGCCTCGAAACGAGGGCACGCCGCGGATCTCGCCGTTGAACCAGCCGTCCGGCCCGCGCTCGAGTTGCACCGCAATCAACTCCTTGACGCCGAAGACGTCGGCAATGGGGCGCGTCACGAACTCGTTGGTAGCGGTGACGACCAGCACTTCGTCGCCCGCGCGCTGATGCTGCGCGACCAGCGCAAGCGCCTCTGGCTTGAGGTTCTTCTGCACCACATCCCGCATGAAGCGGGCGTGAGCAGCTATTGAATTCGTAGCACCCTGGCGCCGCACGGCATCGATGGCAAAGCGCACATAGTCGTGCACGTCAAGCGTGCCGGCCTGGTACTGGGCGTAGAACGCGTCGTTCTTGCGCGCAAATTCGACCGGGTCGGTCCAGCCGATCTCGATGGTGAACTGCCCCCACGCATAGTCGGAGTCAATCGGCAGCAGCGTGTGGTCGAGATCGAAAAGGGTGAGGTTCACAGGCTGCAATTGTATTGATCCAGGCTCACACGTTGTCCAGCATCGACTTGATCAGCGGAATGGTGACGGCCCGCTGGGTCTGCAGCGAATAGCCGTCGATCAGGTCGAGCAACTGCACCAGGCTGCCCAGGTCACGGCTGAAACGCGTGAGCATGAAGTCCATCACCTCGTCGCCCAGAAACACGCCGCGCGCATCGGCCTGCTGGCGCAGCACGGCGCGCCGCTCGGGCTCGCTGAGCACCTGCAACTGGAACACATGGCCCCACCCCAGGCGCGAGCGCAGGTCCTCGCGCAGCTTCAAGTCCGCGGGCGGCATCTCGCCCGCCGCCAGTACCCAGCGCGGATGGCCATCGCGCGAACTCATGGCGTTGACGAACCAGTTGAACGCCGCATGCTGCTGCACCGCGGTGTACAGATGCACGTCGTCGAGCAGCACGGCGACCCAGTTCTCATTGAACTCGGGTGGTTCCGCCACGGACGCATCGAGCCAGCCCACGCTGGTGCCGCCGGCGCCCTGTTCGCGCAGCGCCTCGCGCACGCTTTTGAGTAAATGCGTCTTGCCGCTGCCGCTGGGGCCCCACAGGTAGGTGGGAACTGGCGAGCGCGTCGGATTGCCGGCCCACAGTTGCAGGTGCCTGAGCGCCGCCTCGTTGGGGCCGACAAAAAAGCTGGCGAACGTGGGGCCGCTGGCCAGTCCGATATCAAGAGCGATCTGCTTCATCGGTGATGTCCACCCGGCCTCAGCCCTGGTACAGCTTGCTCGCGAGGTAGCTCGCACGCACACGCCGGACGCCGACCAGCAGCACCGCGCTGGCGGGCAAGGCCACCAGCACGCCGACAAAACCGAACAGCTGGCCAAACGCGAGCAGGGCAAAAATGACTGCCAGCGGATGCAGGCCGATCCGCTCGCCGACCAGCCGCGGCGTCAGGAAGAAGCTCTCCACCAGTTGACCCAGGCCATACACCGCGGCCACCATCACCAGGGCCTTGATCGAGGCGAATTGCAGCAGTCCGGCCAGCGTGGCGAGTACCAGCCCCAAGCCGAAGCCGAGGTAGGGCACGAACACCGCCAGCCCGGTGAAGATACCGATGGGCATGGCCAGATCCAGCCCGAACAGGGACAGGCCCACGCTGTAATACACGGCCAGCATCAGCATCACCAGCAACTGGCCGCGCAGGTACTGGCCCAGCACGGTATCCGACTCGGTCGTGAAGCTGTCGAAAGCCTCGCGCAGATGCGGCGGCACCAGCTCCACGATGCGGCCAACAAACCGGTCCCAGTCCATCAGCAGGTAAAACAGCGCCACCGGAATCAGCACTGCATTGCCCACCACCGCCAGCGCCACGCTGCCGCCCAGCTTGAGCGACGAGAGCAGCGAGCCGAGCGTTTCCTCCACATTGCCATTGAGGTACTGAAGCATCAGGCCCTTGATGCTGGCCACATCCAGCGAGACCTTGACACCGAACTGGGCCAGCAGCGGCTCGATCCATCCGCTCAGCCGGTCCAGCAGCACCGGCACCTGGTCGCGCATCAGCGGCAACTCCTTGGCCAGAATCGGCACCACCAGCAGCAACAGGCCGAGCAGCGCCACGATAAATACCAGCTCCACCAGCAGGACCGCCAGGACGCGCGGCATACGCCCGTGCCCGAGCCGGTCCAGCCTGTTCACCAGGGGCGTCAGCGCATAGGCCAGTACCGCCGCGACCACAAAGGGGGTGAGCACGGGACCCAGTTGCCACAGCGCCAGCAAAACCAGGATGGCGATGGCGATCCAGGCAGCGGCGCGTTTTTGAACAGACGTGAATTGCATGCGGGCGGTTATTGAAAGACGTGGGCCCGCGCAGAAATATCGGCGCGCGGGGTGAGCCCTTAAAATCAGGACAAATTCTATAGGGCTATGCACGCAAACCCGTCTGGCCACCTTCAATGAGCTCATCTGCCCCCTCCTCTTCGGGTTTAGCCCCCCTTTCATACAAAGACGCCGGCGTCGACATTGACGCGGGCGACGCGCTGGTGGAGCGCATCAAACCGCTGGCCAAAAAGACCCTGCGTGAAGGCGTTCTGGCCGGTATCGGCGGCTTTGGGGCGCTGTTCGAGGTGCCCAAGCGCTATAGGGAGCCGGTGCTGGTGTCCGGCACCGACGGCGTCGGCACCAAGCTCAAGCTGGCGTTCGAGTGGGCCATGCACGACACCGTGGGCATCGACCTGGTGGCCATGAGCGTCAACGACGTGCTGGTACAGGGCGCCGAGCCACTGTTTTTTCTGGACTACTTTGCCTGCGGCAAGCTGGATGTGGACACGGCGGCCAGCGTGGTCGGCGGTATCGCGCGTGGCTGCGAGCTCTCTGGCTGCGCGCTGATTGGCGGCGAAACTGCCGAGATGCCCGGCATGTACCCCGCGGGCGAGTACGACCTGGCCGGCTTTGCCGTCGGCGCGGTGGAAAAGTCAAAAATCCTGACCGGCCAGGACATCCAGCCAGGCGACGTGGTGCTGGGTCTGGGCTCCAGCGGCGTGCATTCCAACGGTTTCAGCCTGGTGCGCAAATGCATTGAGCGTGCTAGCGGCCAGCTCCCCGCCACACTGGACGGCCAACCCTTCAAGCAGGCCGTAATGGCGCCGACGCGGCTCTATGTCAAGAGCGTGCTGGCGGCGCTGGCGGCGCATCCGATCAAGGCCCTGGCGCATATCACGGGTGGCGGCCTGCTGGAGAACATCCCGCGCGTCCTGCCCGAAGGCATGGCGGCGCATCTGCGCCAGGGCAGCTGGCCGCAAACCGAGCTGTTTGCGTGGCTGCAAAAAACCGCGGGCATTGATGATCACGAGATGAACCGCACGTTCAACAACGGCATCGGCATGGTGGTGGTGATTGACGCCGCCCACGCTGCAGCCACGGCGCAGACGCTGCGCGACGCCGGGGAGACGGTGTTCGAGATTGGCGCCATCGCGCCGCGCGGCGCAGCAGACGCGGTCGTCGTCAGCTAACTCCTTGCCGGCGGCTGGCCGCTAGCCAGGCGCAGATCCGTTTTTGGCGCGCCGAAGCTCGGCCACGCGGTCGGCCATGGCATCGATATCAAACGCTTCCTCGGCGTGCACGAGGTAATTTTCAAGATCGAGCACCGCCTGCGCCGCGTTGCCCAGTGACGCATGGGCCAGGCCCCGGTCGCGGTACTCGCCCCACGCCTGCGGCAGCAGGATGATCAGCCGGTCCTGTACCGCGATCAAGCGCTGCCAGTCCTGCTGGGTCTTGTGGATCTCCTTGAGGTTGCGCAGCATGCGGGCAATGATGTCGCGCGGCGGTGTGGCCTGCAGGTACAGGCCGATCGGCGCCTCGAAATCTTCCACCAGCCCGCTGCGCCGCTGGTAGGGCTCGAGCCGCTCCGACAGTTCTTCGCGACTGAGCGACTGGCCACTGAACGGGTCGATCACCACCTGGCCCTTGGGCAGATTCACCTTGACCATAAAGTGCCCCGGAAAGCCCACGCCGCGCGCGCTCAGGCCCAGCCCGTGGGCCAGTTCCATCCACAGCACGGCGAGCGAGATCGGGATGCCGCGGCGAGTGCGCAACACGGCATTCAGGTAGCTGTTGTCGGGGTCGTAATAGTCATTGACGTTGCCGCCAAAACCGAGGTCGCGAAAGAAAAACTGGTTCAACACCCGCAGGCATTGCAGCGGAGCGGCATCGGGCGGAATACGGCGCTTGAGCCGGGCCAGCAACTGGTCCACCTCGCCCAGCACCTGCTGCACATCAAGCTCGGGGTATTCGTCCTGCGCCAGGCTGGCAGCAGCCTCCAGCAGGGGAAAGTGCTCGTCAGACTGCACCAGGGCGGTGAAGAATTCCAGCGGCGTGGGCGCCCTCAGACTGATTTTCATGATGCCGTATTCGTGAAATTGTTCGACGCATCATCGTTGTAACGGTGGCGCCGATTCGCGTCAAGATGGTGCCATGCATTGCACCTGCAGAAAGCCAAAACGTTGCATTTCGTTGCAACCCATCGGCTTATAAAAAGCCGATCGATAGCCACGGGATGGCAACAATGATCAACAGCGCGATGAACAACACACCCAGATACGGCCAGACGCGCGAAAACGCCTTGTCGGGCTCGACCTTGCCGATCGCGCAGGCGGCATAGAAACCCACGCCAAAAGGTGGCGCAAAGAGGCCCAGCCCCATGGCAAAGACCGCCACCATGGCGTAGTGGACCTCGTGCACGCCCACGGCGCGTGCGACCGGAAACAGCAGGGGGCCGAACAGCACGATGGCCGGAATGCCTTCGAGCACGCTGCCCAGAATCGTGAACATCAATGCCGAAATCAGCAGAAAGCCTGTCTTGCCGCCCGGCACGTTGGTCATCAACTCGACCAGCGAGCGCGAAAAGCCCGACTGCGTGAGCGCCCAGGCCATGGCGGTGGCGCAACCGATGATGAGCAAAATGGCTCCGGACAGGGACGCCGTCCCCACCAGGATCGGGTACAGGCGTCCCCAGTCGAACTGGCGGTAAATGAAGATGCCGGCCAGCAGGGTGTAGACCACGCCAACGGTGGAGACCTCGGTGGCAGTGGCCACCCCCTCGACCACCACGGTGCGGATCACGAACGGCAGCGCCAGCGCGGGCAGCGAGATCAGAAACAGCTTGCCGATCTGGCCCCACGTGGCGCGCGGGACGCCGCTCATGTCTTCATGCCGCATCTGGAAGTAGATCAGGATGCCCAGCGCCAGCATGCCGACCAGGGCCGGCAGCAAGCCGCCGGTGAAGAGCGCGGAGATGGATACGCCCGTCACCGCGCCGATGGTGATCAGGACCAGGCTGGGCGGGATGGTCTCGCTCATGGCGCCGGAGGCCGACAGCAGCGCCACCAGTTCCCCTTCTTGCGCCCCGCGCCTTTTCATCTCGGGAAACAGCGCCGGCGCGATGGCCGCCATATCGGCCGCCTTGGAGCCCGATATCCCCGAGACCAGGTACATCGCGCCGAGCAGGACATACTGCAAGCCGCCGCGCACATGACCGAGCAGCGAGGCCAGAAAATCCACCATGGCCCGGGCCAGGCCCGTCATCTCGATCAGTGCCCCCAGGAACACAAACAGCGGCACCGCCAGCAAAATGATGTGCGACATGCCCTCGTCCATGCGGTTCACCACGATGGTGAGGGGCGCCGTGGTCGTGAGCACCAGGTAGCCTATCGTGGCGATACCGAATGAAAAGGCGATGGGCACGCCCAACGCGACGCACAGGCCCACCAGGCCCACGAAAAAAATCAGTAAATTGATGTTGCCCAGGGTCATGAGCACAGGCTTCAGAAACCACAGCGCCCCCGCCAGGGCGGCGATCAGAACGACGCAGCTCACCACCTCCGCCGCGCTGGAGCGCTCCAGCAGGCGCGCCAGCGCAATGGCCAGCATGAGCACGGCGCCGACACCAATGGCGGCCACACGAGCGCCGTCGTGCCACTCCAGCGCGGGCGTCGTGACGATCCATTGGTCGACAATATGATCGTAGGACGGCAACAACAGCATCGCCACGAACAAAACGACCGTACAGGTGCCCAGCGTTTCGACCCAGGCCCGGCGCGCGGGCGACATCCAGTTCAGGAACGTGGCCAGGCGCATGTGTTCGCCGCGCCGCAGCGCAATCACGGCGCCGAGCATCGCCAGCCACAGGAACAGGATGGAGGCCAGCTCGTCCGTCCACGTCAAAGGGGCATCGAAGATGTAGCGCGAAACCACACCGGCGAACAGGATCACGGTTTCCAGGACGACGAGGATCGCCGCGGGGACTTCCGTCACGAAAACCATGGCCCTGTCGAAAAACGCCAGGGGTCGCGGGGTGCTGCGGGTCAGGATGTCGTCGGAGGTATTCATGGAGAGCCCAAAAAATCAGGCCCGCGTGGCGTGGAAGCCAGGGCGGGCCTGCGAACCATCGCGGGCGGTTCAGGCCAGCTTGCCGGAGTATTTTTCCAGTTTGGACATCGCCTCATCACCGAATTTCTTGCGCCAATCCTGATAGAAGCCGGCCTTGGACAAGGTCTCGCGGAATGACTTGGGATCGGGGTCGTTGAAAATCATGCCCTTGGCCTTGAGCTGGGCCTCCACGCTGTTGTCGAGCCGGCGGATGTCGTCGCGCTGCTTCTCCACGGCCAGGGCGACATTTTTGTTGATCACGGCCTGGATGTCCCTGGGCAGCGAGTTCCAGCGTTTCCCGTTGGCCAGAATCCACTGGCCGTCCCACATGTGGCGCGTCATCGAGCAGTATTTTTGCACTTCATAGAGCTTGGCAATCTCAATGATGGCCAGCGGGTTCTCCTGGCCTTCCACGACCTTGGTCTGCAGCGCCGAGTACACCTCGCTGAAGTTGATGCCCGTGGGCGCGGCGCCGAAGGCCTTGAACATCGACGTCCACAGGGGGCTCACGGGCACCCGGATCTTGAATCCCTTGAGGTCGGCCGCCGTGTTGATCGGCTTGGTCGATGTGGTGATGTTGCGGTAGCCATTGTCCAGGCACTTGTCGAAGGTGTGTAGATTGACCTTGTCGATGGCCCCACGGATGTACGTACCCAGATCGCCGTCCATGGCGGCCCAGACCGTTGGATAGTCCTTGAAGGCGAAGGCCAGGCCATTGATGCCAGCCACCGGCACCAGCGTCTGCAGAATCAGGCCGGACAGAGGAAAGATATCGATGGCTCCCGAGCGCACCTGCGACAGCATGTCGGTGTCGCCCCCCAGCTGGTTGTTGGGGAACACCTGAATATCGACCCGGCCATTGGTCTCTTTTTTGATCGCGTCGGCCGCCTCGCGAATGCGAATGGTCGATGGATGCGTTGCCGGGATATTGTTGGCCCACTTCAGCGTAAATTCGGCGGTCTGCGCGAAGACCGGTTGCCCGATGCAGGCCAGCGCCCCGATGCCGGCGGCGCCCTGGATAAAGGTACGGCGCGGGATGGTGATGGTTGGGTTGGATGATCCAGTCACGGTCATGTCTCCTGTGTATTTTTGATGAAAGTACTATGTGAACAAACAGTCTAGTACATGACCAGACCGCCATCGGCCACCAGTGTCGCGCCGGTCACGATCGAGGCGTCGGGCGACAGCAGGAAGACAATGCTCTTGGCGATTTCCTCGGGCGCCGCGGTCCGGTTTTGGACCGCCATGCCCTCGACACGCTTGCGGTGCGCCTCGTTCTTCCAGGCCTCTTCGATCATCGGCGTGAGTGTCGCACCAGGCGCGACGGTGTTCACGCTGATTCCCTTGTCGGCAAGCGCCCGCGCGGCGTTCTTGGTCAGGGCCAGCACACCGCCCTTGCTGGCGGCGTAAGCCGCGGTGCCCGAGAGGCCGCCGCCGCGCAGCCCGGCCACACTGGCCACGGTGCAGATGCGCCCGCCGGGCTGCATGTAGCGGGCCGCTTCGCGCAGACACACAAAGGTGCCAATGACGTTGACGGCGTACACCTCGCGAAACGTGTCCACCGTGATGTCCATGAATGGCGTCGTGTCCGCCACGCCGGCGCAGGTCGTGAGGGCATCGAGGCCGCCCAGCCATTCGCAGGCCCGGGCAAACGCGGCCACCAGGGCAGCCTCGTCGGCGACATCGACCCCCAGCCCCAGACTGCGCACGCCGAGGACGCCGGCGCGCTGCGCCACCTGCAGCACGCCGGCTACGTTGATGTCCAAGCCCACGACGTCGTAACCCGTGCGTGCCAGCTCCAGCAGCGTCGCAGCGCCGATGCCACTGGCCGCCCCCGTGACGATCGCCTTGCGCCTGTCAGCCATGAGGGTGCTCCTTCAGTGAAGTTGGGCCAGCAGCGCATGCACGGCGCCGGCGATTTTTTCAGGGGTCAGGCGCGCCTCGTTTTCGAGCACCTGGGCATAACCCACAGGAATGCGCGGCGCGCCCAGGCGGCGGACCCGGCAGCCGGTCTCCTGCGCCGCGCTCGCCGCAATTTCGGCCCCAAAACCCGATGCCTGGACCGCCTCGTGCACCACCAGCAAACGCCCGGTCTTGGCGACCGATTGGTACACCGCATCCTTGTCCCAGGGCCACAAGGTGCGCAGGTCGATGACGTCCGCACGGATGCCTGCCAGCGCCGGCAACGCCAGCGCCTGCAGGGTGACGCCGACGCCGCGCGACCAGGTCACAATGGTCAGGTCGTGGCCCTGGGCCAGACGCCTGGCCTGCCCCAGCGGAACCTCCTTGCCAGCAGTCACCTCGCCCTCCAGTCCCCACAACTCCTTGTGCTCCATATAGATCACGGGGTCGCCCGAGGCCAGCGAGGCCTTGAGCAAACCGTAGTTGTCCTGCGGCGTCGCGGGCGTCACCACGACCAGGCCGGGCATGTGCGTGAACCACGCCTCCAGCGACTGCGAATGCTGCGCAGCCGAGGCCGACCAGATGCCGATCGGCATGCGCGCGACCAGCGGCACACGTCCCTGCCCGCCAAACATGTAGCGGTTCTTGGCGGCCTGGTTGACGATCTCGTCCATCGCACAGAGCGCGAAATCGATCACGCGCATCTCCACCACCGGGCGCAAACCGGCCAGTGCCATGCCCACCGCCGCACCCATGATGTTGGCTTCCGAAATCGGCGTGTCGATGATGCGCTCGGGGCCGAACTCCTGCGGCAGGCCGCGGTACTGGCCGAACACGCCGCCGCGCCCCAGGTCTTCGCCCAGCGCCACGACACGGGGGTCGGCGCGCATCGCCTCCTGCAGCGCAAGGCACGCGGCCTGGGCATAGGTCATTTTTTCGCTCATTGCCATATCCCCGCGCCGGTATTGAGGATGTCCTCGTAGGCCGCGCTGGCCTCGGGCCAGGGCGCCGCCTCGGCGACCTGCAGCGCGTGTTCGATTTCGGCCTGGGCCTCACTGTCGATCCGCTCGATCACCGCCTGGCTCACGCCGCGCGCGATCAGCTTGCCGGCAGCGAGCCGCAGCGGGCCGGCGAGCTTGGCCGCCGCGACTTCTTCGGGGTTCCGGTAGGTGCCGGGATCGACCGAGACATGCCCTTTGAAACGATAGGTCACCGCGTGCAAAAAGCGCGGGCCGCCACCGCCGCGGACTTCCGCGATCAACCGCGCGGCGGCCTGGTCCACGGCTTCCACGTCATTGCCATCCACCTTGAGCGATGGAATCGCCAGCGCCCTGGCACGCGCCGACACGCCCTCGCCTGCCGTCATGGTGTCCGTGGGCGTGGTGGCGGAAATGCGGTTGTCTTCACAGACGAACAACACGGGCAACCGGTAGACCTGCGCCCAGTTCAGCCCCTCCAGAAACGGCCCGCGGTTGGCGGCGCCGTCGCCAAAAAAGCAGGCCACGATGTGGGGCTGCCTGCGAATCTTGAGCGCATGCGCCGCGCCCGTGGCGATCGGGATGCCGGCCGCCACCACGCCGTTCGCGCCCAGCATGCCCACCGAAAAATCGGCGATGTGCATGGAGCCGCCCTTGCCCTTGTTGTAGCCCGTGGCGCGGCCGAACAACTCGCACATCATGCGGCTGCTATTCGCGCCCTTGGCCAGCGTGTGGCCATGGCCACGGTGCGTGGAGGTCAGCAGGTCTTCTTTTTGCAGGCTGATGCAAACCCCTGCCGCTACCGCTTCCTGGCCCGTGGACAAATGCAGGGGGCCGCGCACCAGCGCGGGCTTGGAGGAGGCGGCCAGACCCCAAGCGGCGACCCCGCCCTGGCTGGCAATTTCGGCGGCATCTTCAAAGGCGCGGATACGCCGCATCAGCCGGTACAAGTCCAGCAACCGTTCATCAGTCATGGTTATTCTTCGCCTGTGAATGCCAACGAGGCAAGGCTGGCAGACCGATTGCACAAGGGGTCAGCGCAGCCGTTGTTACATTGATTTTATTTTCCCCGAAAATCCATTCACGTCTTGTTCGTGATAACCCGCGGCCCTGCGGCATTCGCCCCTCAATGCCGCAGGAGTTTGCGGACTCTCAAGCCGGCGCCCCACAGAGCTACAAAATAAATAGCACTAGAGGAAGACAACATAAGGGCTAGCAGCCAAATTCTCTTGAATTTTTCGGCACGCAACCCGGTCCAGTCGAAAGCGCTGGCGCCCCACATCAAGAACACGGCGAGCAAGGCGCTGGCCGCAATCACCTGCATCAAATACATGCCCCAGCCCGGCAACGGCCGGTAGCTGCCGCGCCGCACCAGGACCGCCAGCAGCCACAGCGCATTGACCAGCGCGCCGATGCTGATCGACAGCGTCAGCGCCGCATGCTGCAGCGACGGCACCAGGAAATAATTGAGCACCTGGACGAACACCAGCACGCACGCCGCAATGCGCATGGGCGTGGCGGTGTCCTGGCGCGCATAGAAGCCGGGCGCGAGTATCTTGATGGCCACAATGCCGAGCAGTCCCACGCCGTAATTCATCAGGGCGGCAGCGGTGCGCCCGACGTCCAGTGCGGTGAAGGCCCGGTAGTCAAACAGCGTCGCCACCAGCGGCTTGGCAAACAGCAGCAAGCCGACGGCGCAGGGAACCGACAGCAGAACCACCAGGCGCAGGCCCCAGTCCAGCATGGCCGAATACTCAAGGTCGTTGCGGCTGGCCCGGGCCGCCGCCAGTTGCGGCATCAGCACCACGCCCAGCGCGACGCCCAGCATGGCCGTGGGAAACTCCATGAGCCGGTCGGCATTGGTGATCCAGGTCACGCTGCCAGGTGCCAGGTGCGAGGCGATCTGGGTGTTGATCAGCAGCGATATCTGCGCCACGCTCACGCCCAGCAGCGCCGGACCCATCAGGCGCAGGACCTTGCGGGTGCCGGGGTCGGCCCAGGCGGCCTTCATGGCCGCCACGCTGCGCCCTAGGCGGGGCAGCATGCCCAGGCGCTTGAGTGCGACCCATTGCACCCCCAGCTGCAGGACACCGCCCAGTATCACGCCCACGCATTGGGAATAGATCGGCTCTATGCCATGGCGCTTGAACAGCGGGCTGGCCACTACGATGGCCAGGATCAGGGCCACGTTCAGCAACACCGGCGACACCGCCGGCACTGCAAACTTGCGCCAGGTGTTCAGGATGCCACCCGCCAGCGCCACGAGGGACATGAAGCCGATGTAAGGGAACATCCAGCGCGTCATGACCACCGTTGCGTCGAACCCTTGCTGCTCAAAGCCACTGGCCAGGGCCCAGACCAGCACGGGCGCACCCGCCACGCCGGCCGCACACACCAGCAGCAGCACCCATGTCAGGAGCGTGGCGACATGATCGATCAGCGCATGCGCGCCGGCATCGCCATGCTCGGCCTTGCAGGCCGACAGCACCGGCACAAAGGCCTGGCTGAACGCCCCCTCGCCAAAAACCCGGCGAAACAGGTTGGGAATGCGAAAGGCCACATAGAACGCGTCCGTCATCGGACTGACCCCGTACACCGATGCAAACAGCACATCGCGCACCAGGCCGGTCACGCGCGAAGCCAGGGTCAGCAGGGAGACAGTGGAAGCAGACTTGAGCAAAGACACCGGGCGAGTGTAGCTGGGGCGCCGCGGCCAACCGGCGCCCGGGAGCCAAAATCGTCGGCACTGCTACAATTGAGGGCTTTGCTGGCAACATCCTCTAACACACAAGGAACTGACTCATGGCCTCAGCCAAACCCAAAAAGAAGAACCCGCGCCTCGCGTCGGGCCGCAAACGCGTCCGCCAGGACGTCAAGATCAACGCCGCGAACACCTCGCTGCGTTCCAAATACCGCACCGCGGTGAAAAACGTCGAAAAAGCCGTTCTTGCCGGGGACAAAGCCAAGGCCACCGAGCTGTTTGGCAAGATGCAGGCCGTGGTGGACACCGTGGCCGACAAGGGCATCTTCCACAAGAACAAGGCCGCTCGCGACAAGAGCCGCCTGAGCACCAAGGTGAAAGCCCTGGCCACCGCCGCCTGAACAAGGCAAACCGCCCGGACTGATTTCAGTCCGCCGTTTTGTGGGGTGCGCTGCCAGCAAAGAGCAGGAAAGCCGTCGAGAGACGGCTTTCCTGTTTTTGGGCTCAGGCTTTGGACGGATCGGGCAGCAGACAAGCCTCGATCGTCTGCAAATCATTGTCCCTGGCGAAGTTCAGGCAGAAGTCCCAGGCCATCACATCGTAGTCGCGCAAGGCGCGGTTCACGACCACGCACTTCACACCGCCCAGCGTCGTCGGAAAGCACCAGGGCGAGTAGCTGAGGTGACTGCCCGCCTTGGCCCCGCCAGGGCGAAACGGACTCATGACGCCGGCCAGCCGCTCGGCCCAGTCGCTGGGACGAAAGGTCTTGCCATCGCGAGTGATACCCTGGATAAAGACTTCTTTGGTGGGACTGGTGGCCATCGGACAAAGGCTGTTGAACAGCGGCATTTCCGGAGGATCACTCCTTGCTGCACTGCACAATTATTGTATCTTATATAAGACTTGAACCGAGGCCGCCCGCCGCATCACAGTGATGCGCAATGGTCAAAAAACAAAATAGTCTCTGCGCCTAAAATCGTGCTTCAACGGCTCAACTCCTCGTTGGGCCGTTCTGTTTTGGAATCCCTCTGGAGTGAATCACATGAACGCTGCCGTGCCCCCGTTTCTCGAAGCCGCCTCCCCGCACACCATGAACACCTACGCCCGGGTGCCGATTGCGCTGTCGCATGGGCACGGTTGCCGCGTCTGGGACATCAACGGCAAGCCCTACCTCGATGCGCTGGGCGGCATTGCGGTCAACACGCTGGGCCACAACCACCCCCGGCTGGTGCCCGCGCTGCAGGACCAGATCAGCAAGATCATCCACAGCTCCAACTACTACCATGTGCCCAACCAGGAAAAGCTGGCGGCGAAGCTGGTGGAGCTGTCGGGCCTGACCAATGTGTTTTTCTGCTCCACCGGTCTCGAGGCGAACGAGGCGGCGCTCAAGCTGGCGCGCAAGTTTGGCCACGACAAGGGCATCGAGCGGCCCGAGATCGTGGTCTACGAGCACGCCTTCCATGGCCGCAGCATCGCGACGCTGTCGGCCACCGGCAACGAGAAAGTGCAAAAGGGCTTCGGCCCGCTGGTGGAAGGCTTCATTCGCGTGCCGCTGAACGACATCGAGGCGCTCAAGGCCGCCACCGCCGGCAACCCGAACGTGGTGGCGGTGTTCTTTGAGACCATCCAGGGCGAAGGCGGCATCAACCCGATGCGCATCGAGTACCTGCAGCAGGTGCGCCAGCTGTGCGACGAACGCGACTGGCTGCTGATGATCGACGAGGTGCAGTGCGGCATGGGCCGCACCGGCAAGTGGTTCGCGCACCAGTGGGCCGGCATCAAGCCCGACGTGATGCCGCTGGCCAAGGGCCTGGGCTCGGGCGTGCCGATCGGCGCGGTGGTGGCCGGCCCGAAAGCCGCCAACATTTTCCAGCCGGGCAACCATGGCACCACCTTCGGCGGCAACCCGCTGGCGATGCGCGCCGGGGTGGAGACCATCCGCATCATGGAAGAAGACGGCCTGCTGCAAAACGCTGTCAAGGTCGGCGCCCACCTGCGAGCCGCGCTGACCCGCGAGCTGGCCGCCGAGCTGAAAGATCCGGCGGGCGTCAAGGAAATCCGCGGCATGGGACTGATGCTCGGCATCGAGCTGGCCAGGCCCTGTGGCGAGCTGGTCAAGCGCTGCGCCGACAAGGGGCTGTTGATCAGCGTCACGGCCGACAGCGTGATCCGCCTGGTGCCGCCCTTGATCATGACCCCGGCGGAGGCGGACGAAGTGGTGGCCATCCTGTGCCCGCTCATCAAGCAACTGCTGGCGGAGACGCCATGAAGCACTACCTGCAATTTTCCGACCTCGGCGCGGGCGACTACGCCTACCTGTTTGAACGCGCAGCCCTGATCAAGAAAAAATTCAAGGCCTACGAAAAGCACCAGCCGCTGATTGACCGCACGCTGGTCATGATTTTCGAGAAGGCCTCGACCCGCACCCGCGTGAGCTTCGAGGCCGGCATGTACCAACTGGGCGGCACAGTGGTCAACCTCACCACCGAAGGCAGCCAGCTGGGCCGCGCCGAGCCGATCGAAGACAGCGCCAAGGTGATCAGCCGCATGGTGGACCTGGTGATGATCCGCACCTATGAGCAGACCAAGATCGAGCGCTTTGCCGCGCACTCGCGCGTGCCCGTCATCAACGGCCTGACCAACGAGTTCCACCCCTGCCAGATCCTGGCCGACATCTTCACGTACATCGAGCACCGGGGCTCCATCAAAGGCAAGACGGTGGCCTGGGTCGGCGACGGTAACAACATGGCCAACACCTGGCTGCAGGCGGCCGAGATCCTGGGCTTCACCGTGCATGTGAGCACACCCAGCGGCTACGAGGTGGATCAGTCGGTGGCCGGCCTGCGCTCCACCGACAGCTACAAGGTCTTCCAGAACCCGATGGACGCCTGCGCCGGGGCCGACCTGGTCACCACCGACGTCTGGACCAGCATGGGCTTCGAGGCCGAGAACGAGGCACGCAAAAGGGCCTTCAACGACTGGTGCGTGGACCTTGACATGATGCGTGCCGCCAAGCCCGATGCGCTGTTCATGCACTGCCTGCCCGCGCACCGCGGCGAAGAGGTCGAGGCCGACGTGATCGACGGCCCGCAGTCGGTCGTGTGGGACGAGGCCGAGAACCGCATGCACGCGCAAAAGGCGCTGATGGAGTATTTGCTGCTGGGACGCGTCGATCCAGTTTGAGCGCCGCCTCCCGCGCCCCCCCATAAAAGCCTGGACAGAGACTGCCCGGGCTTTTCTATGCAGCCAGGAACATCGCCTGCAGGTCGCTCAAGAAATCGAAGCCGCGCACGGTCGGCTTGACGCTGACAAAGTCGCGCTCGATCAGCCCCTTCTGTTCTGCCTCGACGAGTCCTTGCTTGATGGCGGTAAGCGCCAGGCCGGTGCGCTCGGAAAACCGGGAGAGCTCGAACCCGTCCTTCAGACGCAGCGCATTCAGCATGAACTCGAACGGCAGCTCGGCGCGGCCGACCTCCTCGTCCTGCGCCACGGCCTGCCCGACCAGCGCGTTATCCATGTACAACCTGGGCTCGCGAAAGCGTACCTGGCGCACGATGCGGTGCGCAAAACTCAGCTTGCTGTGGGCGCCCGCGCCAATGCCCAGATAGTCGCCAAACTGCCAATAGTTCAGGTTGTGCGCGCAGCGGTGGCCAGGACGAGCGTAGGCCGAGACCTCGTAGCGCTCAAGCCCGGCCGCGGTGGTCAGCTCCGTGATGCGGTCCAGCATGGCGTAGGCCAGATCATCCTCTGGCACGACCGGCGGGAATTTGGCGAAATAGGTGTTGGGTTCGATCGTCAGGTGGTAGATCGAGATGTGAGGAGGTTCCAGCCCAAGCGCAGTCTGGATATCCTGCTCTACATCTTGTAGCGTCTGGCCGGGCAGCGCATACATGATGTCGAGGTTGAAGGTGTCGAACGAGGCCGCTGCCTCTTCGACGGCGGCGAGCGCCTGGGCCCGATCGTGCACCCGGCCCAGCGCCTTCAGATGCGCATCGTTGAAGCTCTGCACGCCCACCGACAGACGCGTGACGCCCGCGCCGCGAAACGCCTTGAAGCGGTCCTTCTCGAAGGTGCCCGGATTGGCCTCCAGCGTGATCTCGCAGTTGGCCTCCAGCCGCAGTCGCGCCCGGATGTCGCCCAGCAGCCGGTCGATCGCCCGCGGCGAGAACAGGCTCGGCGTGCCGCCGCCGATGAACACACTGTGAATCGTGCGGCCCCAGATCAGCGGCAGCGCGGCCTCCAGATCGGCCACCAGCGCATCGAGGTAGCGCTGCTCGGGCATCTCGCCCGGCTTCATTTCGTGCGAATTGAAATCGCAATACGGGCACTTGCGGATGCACCAGGGCAGGTGCACGTACAGTGCCAGCGGCGGCAATGTGAACAGTTGCAAGGTACCGGGCCGCATGTAATGCTGAATGTCCTTCATCCGATCAATCCTGACGGCTCATGATGTCGGCAACCAGCGTTCGCGCATCAGGCGCAGCATGTCGCGCGCCGCCTGCCCGCGATGGCTGTGGGCATTCTTGACCTCGACGGGCAGTTGCGCAAACGTCTTGCCGAATGCCGGAATGAACATCACGGGGTCGAACCCGAAGCCGTTGCTGCCCACCGGTTCGCGCGCGATCTCGCCGACCACGCGCCCGACCGCGATCAGCGGCTCCGGGTCCTGCGGCGAGCGCACGGCCACCAGCGTGCTGACCAGCGCCGCGCGGCGGTTGTCCAGATCCTTCATTTGCTCCAGCAAGGCGCGCACATTGTTGCCGTCGCCCTTGGCATAGCCAAACTGCGTCGCGTAAAACGCGGTGTCCACGCCGGGCAGGCCGCCAAAGGCATCGACGCACAGGCCCGCGTCGTCGGCCAGCGCGGGCAGTCCGCTGTGCTGCGCGGCGTGGCGGGCCTTGGCAAGCGCGTTCTCCACGAAGGTGCGAAACGGCTCCTCGGCCTCGGCAATGCCCAGCTCGGCCTGGCGGATCAACGCCATCCCGAGGGGCGCCAGCATGGCCTGCAATTCGGCCAGCTTGCCCGGGTTGTTGGATGCGAGAACAATTTTCATGAAATCAGGCCGTAGCCCTTATGGAACAAGGGCCGTCAGCTACTCTTCTGATAGTGCCTGCTTTTGCATCAGCACCAGATCGTGGATGCCCTTGTCGGCCAGCGCGAGCAGCGCATCCATTTCCTGGCGCGAGAAGGCGGCGCCCTCGGCCGTGCCCTGCACTTCCACATAATGCCCGGCGCCGGTCATCACCACATTCATGTCGGTGTCGCAGGCGGAATCCTCGGTGTACTCCAGATCCAGCAGCGGCGTGCCCTGCACGATGCCGACCGAGATGGCGGCCACATGGTCCAGGATCGGCGAGGCGCTGAGTTTGCCTTGCGCCATCAGTTGATTGACGGCATCCTGTGCGGCCACGAAGGCGCCGGTGATTGCCGCCGTGCGCGTGCCGCCGTCGGCCTGCAGCACGTCGCAATCCAGGTAGATCGTGCGCTCGCCGAGTTTTTTCAAGTCGAACACCGCGCGCATCGAGCGCCCGATCAGGCGCTGGATTTCCTGCGTGCGCCCGCTCTGCTTGCCGCGCGCCGCCTCGCGGTCGCTGCGCGTGTGGGTGGCGCGCGGCAGCATGCCGTACTCGGCCGTGACCCAGCCTTCGCCGCTGCCCTTTTTGTGGCCCGGCACTTTTTCCTCGACCGAAGCGGTGCACAAGACTTTGGTATTGCCGAACTCGATCAGCACCGAGCCCTCGGCATGAATCGTGTAGTTGCGCGTGATGCGCACGGGACGCAGCTGGTCTGCGGCGCGCGCGCCGCTTCGTTGAAATTGACTCATGGTTCAGTGTGGAGAAGTTAAGGCGAAAGTCTGGAAAACACCACCCGCAGGATTCAGGTCTTGCGGGCCGCGGAGCGCCGGATGGCTTCGTTGATCTCGGCAATGGAGCGCTCGATCGCGGCATCGTCGAGATCTACCGCCGCGAGGTCGAGCAGACCCGCCTGGATGGTGGAGGCAAACACGCCGTCGTGGATGCTGTCGGTGGAAATGCCGCGCGTGGACTCGAACACATCCGGCGTTTCCCACTCCAGCGCGATCGCGGTCACATTGTCGCTGCGGGCGCCGCCGCTGCGCAGGGCGCGCTCCACCAGTTCGGGCACCGCCTCGGACACGGGCTGCTGGCTCAGCTGGCGCACGATTTCAGCGTCGCTGAGCGTGCCCCACAGGCCGTCCGAGCAGAGCATGATCTTGTCGCCCTGCTGCAGCGTGATGGGCCCGGTGACGTCGAACCTCGGTTTGGTCGGGGAGCCGAGGCAGGTGAACAGGATGTTCCGGTTCATCGCGGTGAGTTTGCTCGCACTCGCGTTTTTATGTTCGATATAGGAGTGATCCCGCGTGCGGGTCAGCAACTCGCCGTCGCGCGCCACGTACAGGCGCGAGTCGCCGCAGTGAATCCAGGTAGCACTGGTGCCCTGCACGATGGCCGCCACCAACGTCGTGCGCGGTGTGTCGAGCATGCCTTTTTCACTGGCGTAGCGCAGGATTTGATGATGTGCCGCCATCAACGCCGAGGCCAGAAACGCGGGCACATCCTTGACGATGGGGCGTGCCTCCTTCTGGTACAGCGCCGACACGATCTGCAGCGCAAGCTGGGAAGCGACCTCGCCCTCGGGATGGCCGCCCATGCCGTCGGCCAGCACAAAAAGACCGGACTCGCGGGTGTAGCAATACCCCATGCGGTCTTCGTTTTTTTCGCGCCCGCCCCTGCGACTGACCTGAAAGACCGAAAACTTCATTTCGTCTTGGCGCCAAAGATCGTCACATTGCGCAGGTTCTTCTTGGTGTCCGTGATCACGTTGTCAAACTGCAGCCGCACTTTTTCCCCGACCGTCAGCTTGGTATAGCGCCGCTCGCCCTCCCGGCTCAGCTCTTTTTGCAGGGCAAAAACCGACTGTGGGCGCGACAGCGGATCGAGCGACATGCACCACTCCACCACCTCGATGAGGTTGTCCGAATACACGCCGCGCAGGCGCGACAGCGCCAGCCCGAGCCGGTCCTTTTCCAGCCGCTGCGGCGCATCATTGGGCGGGTAGCCCTGCATGCAGGCGTAAATGCAGGCGCCGATGGCGTAGATGTCGGTCCAGGGCCCCATGGAGGAATCGCGGCGGTACATTTCGGGCGCGGCAAAACCCGGGGTGTACATCGGGCGGATGAAGTTGCCTTCCTTGGACAGCACTTCGCGCGCGGCGCCGAAGTCGATCATCACGGCCCGGTTGTCATCGGTAATGAACACATTGGCCGGCTTGATGTCCAGGTGCAGCATCTTGTGCTGGTGCACGATGCGCAGGCCGCGCAGGATTTCGTCGAACAGCGAGCGGATGGTGGATTCGCGGAACACCTTTTGCTTCTTGAGCTCGCGCGCGGCAATGATGAAGTCCTGCAGGGTCGCCCCCTCCAGGTAGTTCATCACCATGTAGACCGTCTCGTTTTCCCGGAAGAAATTGAGCACGCTCACCACGGAGGCGTGGGAGATCTGCGCCAGGGCGCGCCCCTCTTCGAAAAAACTCTTGAGGCCGAGCCGGTACAGCGACAGTTTTTCGGGCTGCACCTGCGGCAGCAATTCGCCGGGGCCGCGGGTGGCGAGCGAAGACGGCAGGTATTCCTTGACGGCGACCTGCTGGCCTTCGTTGTCAACGGCCAGGTAAACCAGGCCAAAGCCACCGGCCGAGACCTTGCGCACCACGCGGTAGCCGCCAATCATGGTATCGGGCGGCAACGGAGCTGGTTTGACCTTTGACATAATTCGGGGCGGGTTGGCCTGTGACAGGCTGCATGGGAATCCGGTTATTCTCAGCGATCACGCAACGACCACCAACTACCGTCTATCAATGCCAGTTTACAGCATGACCGGCTATGCCAGTGCCCAGCACAGCGCGGCCGCAACCAGCCCCGAGCCGGACTCGAAAGGCCCGGCGCCCATGCGCATCGGGCTCGAAATCCGCTCCGTCAACAGCCGTTTTCTGGACCTGACTTTTCGCCTGCCCGAGGAGCTTCGCCCACACGAGCCGGCCCTGCGCGAGCTGTTGAGCGCCCAGCTCAAGCGAGGCAAGGTCGAGGTTCGCGCGGCGCTGGAGAGCGCCGCCGCCAGCCCCCTGCCCGACCCGTCCCCACGGCTGCTGCAGCGCCTGAATGCCCTGCAGGACAGCATCCAGGCCTGGCTGCCCGATGCGCCGCCGCTCAGCGTGGCCGATGTCATCCGCCTGTCAGCACCCGAAGGCCGGGCCGATTGCGACTGGAGCCAGGGCTTGATGGCGCTGGCGGGCACCACCCTGCAAGCCTTGCTGGCCGCCCGCGAGCGCGAAGGTGCGCGCCTTGCGACCATGCTGCTCGGGCATCTGGCCCAACTGCGCGAGTTGACCCGGCAAGCCGGGCCGCTGGTGCCGCTGGTGGTCGAGCAGCAGCGCAACCGGTTCCTGCAACGCTGGCGGGACGCCATGGCACTCACCGACGGCACCGCCCTGCCCGAAGCGGCGCAGGACCGCGCCCTGACCGAGGCCACCGCCTTTGCCATTCGCATCGACGTCGCCGAGGAATTGACCCGCCTGGCCTCGCATCTGGATGAGATCGAGCGCCTTCTGACAAAGGGCGGCGAGGTCGGCAAGCGGCTGGATTTCCTGATTCAGGAACTGCACCGTGAGGCCAACACGCTGGGCTCGAAATCGGCGGCGCTGGAGCTGACCCACATTTCGGTGGACATGAAGGTGTTGATCGAGCAAATGCGCGAGCAGGTTCAAAATATCGAGTGACGCTACCATATTCATAGCACACTACCTACACCATCTATGGACTATCCAGGTAATTTATTCGTTGTCGCGGCCCCCAGTGGCGCCGGAAAATCCAGTCTCGTCAAGGCCCTGATGGAACTCGACGCGCGGGTCCAACCCTCGGTGTCGCACACCACGCGGGCGCCACGCGGCCAGGAAAAGCACGGCCGCGAATACTTCTTCGTGTCCCAGCAGGAATTCGACGCCATGATTTTGGGCAGCGCTTTCGTGGAGTGGGCGAACGTGCACGGCTTTCGCTATGGCACTTCCAAGAAAGCCATCGAAGAGCGCATCGCACAGGGCGCCGATGTGATTCTTGAAATTGATTTCCAGGGGGCGCTGCAGATCAAGAAGACCTTTGCCAACGCCGTGCTGATTTTCATCCTTCCTCCCAGCTGGGACGAGCTGCGGTCCCGGCTGGAGCGCCGCGGCGAAGATTCGCCCGAGGCGATCGAATTGCGCCTGAAGAACGCCGAGCTCGAAGTGGCGCAGGCCCACGAGTTCGACTTCGTTATAATCAACGAGTTGTTCGAGCGGGCGCTTTTCGATCTGAAAGCGATTGTCCACGCGCAACGGCTCAAATTCTCGGCCCAGCGCCGCGCCCGGGCCGACACGTTCCAGACACTGCACATTGCCTAGATTACCGGAGAACTTCATGGCCCGTATCACCGTTGAAGATTGCCTGCTGCAAATCCCGAACCGTTTCCAGCTGGTGCTGGCGGCCACCTACCGCGCCCGCATGCTGAGCCAGGGACACGCCGCGAAAATCGAGAGCAAGAACAAGCCGGGCGTGACCGCCCTGCGCGAGATCGCCGCGGGCAAGATCGGGCTTGAAATGCTCAAGAAAGTACCCAACTGATTGGGCTCCCGCCTCATCCCGAAAAAGCACCGCAATCCGGTGCTTTTTTTATGGCCCCATCACGCAAATATTGGCTCCGCGCTACATTTAGAGGATGGGCGCCGTGCTTAACCTCACTCCTGCCGGAAGCGGCAGGGCCTCGACTGGCCTGAACCCCAGCGAGGCCAGCGTGGCTGCGGCCAACGCGGCCGCGGCCAGCTTTGCCGCGCTCACGGCCAAACTCGACTACCTGGAGCCGTCCGAGGCGGAGCAGGTACGGCTGGCGTACCGCTACGCCGACCAGGCCCATCTGGGGCAGCTTCGCAACAATGGCGAGCCCTATATCACCCACCCGATCGCCGTCGCCGCCCAATGCGCCGAATGGAAGCTTGACGCCCAAGCCCTGATGGCGGCACTGCTGCACGATGCGATGGAAGATTGCGGCATCACCAAACCGGACCTGATCGAGCGTTTTGGCGCGCCGGTCGCCGAACTGGTCGATGGCTTGACCAAGCTTGAAAAGCTGCAGTTCACGACCCGCGAGGAAAACCAGGCCGAGTCGTTCCGCAAGATGCTGCTGGCCATGGCCCGCGATGTGCGCGTCATTCTGATCAAGCTGGCCGACCGCACCCACAACATGCGCACCCTGTCGGATGTGCCGCGGGAAAAATGGGGCCGCATCTCGTCGGAAACGCTCGATATTTATGCCCCCATCGCGCACCGGCTGGGCCTGAACCAGACCTACCGCGAACTGCAGGACCTGTCGTTCAGCCATTTGCGGCCCTGGCGCTACAGCGTACTGTCCAAGGCCGTGGCCAAGGCGCGCAGCCGCCGGCGCGACCTGATCCAGAAGGTGCAGCGGGACGTCGAGGCCGTATTTAGCGCCGCCGGCATGCAGGTGCGCATCTCGGGGCGGGAAAAGAGCCTGTATTCGATCTACAGCAAGATGAACGACAAGCATCTGAGCTTTGCGCAGGTCACCGATATCTACGGCTTTCGGGTGATCCTGTCCGACATTCCGGATTGCTACAAAGCCCTGGGCGTTCTGCACCAGCTGTACAAGCCGGTCCCTGGCAAATTCAAGGACCACATCGCCATTGCCAAAGTCAACGGCTACCAGTCGCTGCACACCACGCTGGTCGGCCCCTCGGGCGTCAACGTCGAGTTCCAGTTGCGCACGGAGGGGATGAATGTGGTGGCGGAGTCGGGCATCGCGGCGCATTGGCTGTACAAGGCAAGCGAGCCGGGCGACGGCACGGGCGACCGCATGGGTTCCAAATGGCTGCAGTCGCTGCTCGAGATCCAGTACGAGACCCACGATGCGGCCGAGTTCTGGGATCACGTCAAGGTCGACCTGTTTCCGGATGCGGTTTACGTTTTCACGCCCCGAAGCCAGATCATGGCACTGCCCCGCGGTGCCACAGTGGTCGATTTTGCCTACTCCATCCACAGCAATGTGGGCGACCGCACGGTAGCGGCCAAGATCAATGGCGAGCAGGTGCCGCTGCGCACCGAGCTGAAAAATGGCGATGTGATCGAAATCATCACGGCCCCCGTATCGGCACCCAATCCGGCATGGCTGGGCTTCGTGCGCACCGGCCGGGCGCGCTCCAAGATCCGGCACCACCTCAAGACACTCGCTTATGCCGAATCACAGGGGCTGGGAGAAAAACTGCTCACCCAGGCGCTGCGGGCGGAAGGCATGGAAAAACTGCCCGACAACGATGCGGCGCATCAAGCCATCTGGGACAAACTGCTGCGCTTTACGGGCAGCCGCAACCGCGAAGAACTCCTGACCGATCTGGGCCTGGGCAAAAGGATCGCCAGCATCGTTGCCAAGCGCCTGATGACCCTGCTCAGCGAGAGCGGCGAAAAACCCAATGCCGTGCTGATGACGCGCGAGCGCTACACGGCCCATGATCATGTGTCGCAGGGCGCCGTCACGCTCGACGGCAGCGAGAACGCGTCGGTACAGTTCGCCCTGTGTTGCAGACCCGTACCCGGCGACGAGATCGTCGGCTATCTTGGACGTGGCGAGGGCCTCGTGGTGCATACCAGCGACTGCGCGGTCGCCAGGCGGCTGCAGCACAAGGACAGTGAGCGTTTCATCACCGTGGGGTGGTCCGACGAGCCCGTGCGCACGTTTGAAACCTGCATCGTCACCACGGTACACAATGGCAAGGGCGTCCTGGCCCGGGTTGCGGCGGCTCTGGCGGCGGCGGAAGCAGACATCACCCATATCGACATGAGCGACGAGATTGCACAGGACGCCACCGATTTGCGGTTTGTCATTGCCGTGCGCGACCGGGCACACCTGGACTCCGTGCTGCGCAACTTGAAGCGCACACCGTCGGTTTTGAAGGTCGTGCGGGCGGCACCGGCCGCTTGACAGGTGCCCTTCCTTCCTCACGCCGCTGGCGGATAGGCCACCGCGAGCACCTCGATTTCCTGCGCCCCCGCCGGCGTCATCAGCTTCACGGCGTCCCCCTCGTGCGCTCTCAAGAGCGCCCTGGCGATCGGCGCAATCCAGCTCACCTGGCTCTTCGCGCTATCTGCTTCGTCAACGCCCAAAATGGTCACGGTGCGCTCCTGGCCGGAGGCATCGGCATAAGTGACGGTGGCGCCGAAAAAAATCTGGTCACTGCCGTGATGGACGCTCGGGTCGGTGACCTCGGCAATCTCCAGCCGTTTCGTCAGGAAACGGATGCGGCGGTCGATTTCGCGCAGGCGCTTCTTGCCGTACAGGTAGTCGCCATTTTCCGAGCGGTCCCCGTTGCGGGCCGCCCAATGCACAGCCTCGACCACTTTAGGGCGCTCACTGTCCATCAGGTCCAGCAATTCGGCGCGCAACCGGGCAAATCCCGCGGGCGTGATGTAGTTTTTCCCGCCCGCAGGCAATGGCGCCGGCGACAGGTCGGCGTCATCGTCATCCGCATCGGTCTCTTTGGTAAAGGCCTTGTTCATGGTGACTTCACAACCAATGAAAAAGCCCGCAATCCAGGGATTGCGGGCTTGTCGTTTGGTGCGGCTGGCAGGAATTGAACCCACGACCCCTTGGTTCGTAGCCAAGTACTCTATCCAACTGAGCTACAGCCGCGTAGCCGCAAATTGTAGCATGGCCCAAGCCCGAATTCGAACAGTCCCCTTCCTTACCGACTTCCAAACGCGCTCGACAGTGCGCTATTCAAGGTGTTGAGCCAATTCATCCCCTTCAACATACTCAAGCTATTGGTGCTTGCATTGATCACGGTCTGGTTCTGTATGTTCTGGTTGTTCAAGGTATTTTGGATAAACGTGCCGAACGCCGCGCCATTGAAAGGAGCGGTACTCAAGGTAGCGGTGCCCAGGGTGACAGAAGTCGGAGATGCAGAGTTCGCAGAACCCGGGGCTGGAGAACCTGGAGACACTGGGCCCGTAGCTGTAGCGACGGTGGCAGGCGTGGCGGCAGGTTGAACAGTATTGCCCGGCCCGTTTTGTATCAGGTTCAGGGTGCCCACCTGCTGATTGATGAATGCCGCCTGCGCCGGCGTAATTTTGCTCAGGTCGGCAATATTGAACGATGTGGTGACGAGCAGATTGCCGTTGATGGCAATGGAGCGCACAACGCCAAACGACACCGTCAGGCCGGCGCCGATGTCAAAGCCGCCACGCATCCCGTCCAGCGTCTTGTTGCTGGCAGCGAGCCATACCTCTCCACCCCGCGCCGGCTTCGACGTGGCTTGCGCCGCAATGGCGTGACCGCCACCAAACACGCAGCACGCGCCAGCCAGTGCACACAGCCATGTGCCGGCGCGGCACGAAAGAGAATGCAAGTATTTCATCAGAAGTCTCCCGGGCCGAGCTTGGGCAAAGTAATGCCGCCCAACCCGGCTCTATCAATGCCGGAGGCCAGCGGCGAGCGAGGTGCCACATGCCAGTCCACCGCGAGATTGAACCTGGCAGTGTCCATCCGGTTGTGGATAACAAACAGCAGATGGCTTTCCCAACTGGCCTCGAACGCTGCACGCGGCACGACTCGCGTGCCATTCGCAGGATCGCCGATCAGCACCCGGTCCGCCTGCAGCCCCTTGACGACCACGAAATGGTGGTAACCGTGCTGGTTGATCAGCACAATCGCCGGAACACGCGCTTCATTGAGCTTGTCCAGCGGCTGATTGAAGCCGTCCGCCTCGAAGCCATGGGCCGCCAGGAAGTTCTTCATGTCCAGCAACGAGAAACCCTCCCGCCGGATCTTGGCCTGATCGCCGTGCGCATACATTTCATCGAATACCGCGCGCTCGGTAATCGGGTAGCCGTATTGGTAGGTCAGCAGCGTCGCAACCGCGGCCGAACCACAGCTGAAATCGTATTGCTGCAGCAGCGTGCTTGCCTGACGCGCCTGTTTGATGCTGGTGACCGGCATCGCATAATCGCCGCCACCCATGCTCGGCAACTCAATCCGCGGTGCCGGGGCCTGCGCATGACACACACCCGCCATCAGGGCGGTCAACAAGAAGAGACGCATGGCGTTCTCCTGTTATTTCATCTGCAGATTCAGGGTGACCGCATTCTGGATCAGGACGTTGGCACCCGTGTTCTGGATCACCACCGGAATGCCACTCAGATTGGAAAACGAGCCACCGCCGATCGCATTCGTACCCGTCACCACCTGGTTGGCCGAGTTGTCTGCCGTCACGCCCGACAGTTTCGTGTCGGTGATCGTGAGGTCGCCGCCGCGATGGCTTGCCAAAGCATTGGCACTGACCGGATAGCCAAAACTGACAGCGCTTGACGCGCCAACACTCGCCGAAGTCTGCGCTGCCGCAGGCGTCGACGTCAGGGATGGCAATGCCGCAAGGAAGAGCAAGGAATAGCTCATTGGACGCATGATGACTCCCCTTTTATTGAACTCGCCACCCAGCCGTGGAGCCCCTCTTGCGAGGTGCGCCACGGCTGATGGGTGACTCGCCCGTGCTTAATGGACCTGCAGGTTGGCCATCACATTCACGCTTTGCTGCACCAGGGACGACATGCC
The DNA here is from genome assembly GCF_006970865.1 of Rhodoferax sediminis. NCBI lineage: Bacteria > Pseudomonadati > Pseudomonadota > Betaproteobacteria > Burkholderiales > Comamonadaceae > Rhodoferax > Rhodoferax sediminis. Next base: position 1,278,165 of record NZ_CP035503.1, on the reverse strand, counting down.
GCTGTTCTGATTGGCCATCATGATGCCGGCCGCGGATTGCCCGACGCTGGTCATGCTGTTGGACATGTTGAAAGTCCCCGCATCGGCATAGGCCATGCCACCATTGCCGCCGGTACCGCCATTGCCGGTACCGCCATTGCCGACACCGCCTGTATTGACGCCGCCATTGCCGGCGCCGCCCGTGCCACCACCGCCACCGGCACCATTGCCACCATTGCCGGCGGTGGCGCTGCCATTCGTCGCGCTGCCGTTGGAAGCGCTGCCATTGGTCGCGGTGCCAGAATTGGCCAAGCCGCCGGCGCCGCCGGTACCGGCTCCACCGGTACGGGTGCCGCCGCCGCCATTGCTGGATGCGCTGCCGCCGTTGCCGCCGCCGCCGCCATTGCCGCCGGCCCCCGCAGTGGAGCTACCGCCGCCGCCGCCATTGCCGGAGCCGGTGGTGGCCGAGCCATTCCCGCCATTGGCGCCGCTGCCGCCGCCGCCACCGCCGCCGCCGCCGCCACCACCATTGGCCTTCGCCGACCCGCCATAGTTGTTGCCGCGGGCGCTGCCGCCACGAGCATCGCCGCCGTCACCCCCATAGGCATCGCCGGTGCTCGCGCCGCCGTTATGTGCACTGCCGTTGGTGGCGCTGCCGTTCGAGGCGCTGCCGCCCAAACCGCCGGGGGCCGCTGCGCCGCCCGCACCCGCACCGCCCGCACCCGTACCAGAGGGGTCCCCGCCGTAGCCGTTGCCGCCGTGGCCACCATAGCCTTTACCGCCATTGGCATTGCCCCAGTTCTGCGCGTTGTTGCCGATGTCATGTATGGCATTGCCGGTCACCGTGCCATTCAGTTCACTCTTGGCGACGAAAGTGGACTTGGTGAACGTGCTGGAGAACGAGGCCGTGGAATTGTTGTTGGCGGCAGCCGCACGGTCGCTTGCGGTCGCATCACCGGTTTTCCATTTCGTGATGGTCTTAGTGTTGCCGCTGTGCTGGTTCGAATTATTGTTCTGCTGCGCAGTGGAATTCTCGTTGGCGTTCGGGCCCGCGCCCGTCTGCGTCGAGGTGGCGGTCGCGGTTTGATTTCCTGTGGTCGCGGTCGTAGTACCGACTGTGCCGTTGTTCGTCGGGTTGGCCCATGCGGACCCGAACGCAAGAACAATGGCCGTCGCCAATAGTGTCTTTTTCATACGGTCTCTCCTTGAAGTTAAATGTTGAAGTTACGGTTTGAGTCGCGCTAGGTGCCACCCAACGGGGCTTCCGCATAATTCGTGCCAGATGCGGCACGAATGCCCACCACCCTCTATCCATCAAGAGAAAACGACTACTTGCTATGGCATTGCGCAACACGACAGCGCCTGCAGCATGAAAGAGCGAGCTTTTTTCGGCGGAGTGTCACGCCTTCTTGACAGTCTTTTTTGCTCTCATGGCTGCTGGTGTTGCGATCACCGATGGAATGAATCGGGATCAAGCGATCCAGCCAGAAAGATGGAGCACGCAAACTGTATCGGCTCTGTGACGCCTCAAATCGCGTTTTACATGGAGGGTTGCGGCGGCGCATGTGCGCATGCCTTTGCCAGGTGCCATACGACCCACTTTGGACCCGATTTTCGGGCACAGACAAACATTGCATCAATCTTGTGACAAGGGGGGATCGAGTACAGCTGATTCCAATGACCGGGAACAGAGCCAGCCATGAAATCCGCGCTCAGATGCGATGGTGGCACACCGTATTTACGTTTGGATGCAAGTTTCAAAACCGCTTACGCATCAGGAAATTTGGCAAAACTCCAACTACCGCGGAACCATTGGCCCCAATCACACTGAATCGCCGGGCCGACCCTGCCTGCGCAAACCAGCGCATTGATGACCTGAGATGAATAAACGGGTGAAAACGAGGCGCAAAGTTCTCGCAAATTGCTCTTGAAGTGATAGCACCCCCTATTCAAGATGAAAGCGCGGTACATGTCCGGTCACGCCGCGTACCCCGCAACGGTTCACGCGCAGGTGGCACGGATTCGGGGCGCCTTCCGCACCATCCCCTGTTCAGGGGATGGCGCAATGCACCGGGCCATGTAGTCTGCGCACAGGAGGTTCGCCATGAACAATAAAAGTCTGCGGCACAGGCCTGCTGCCTTGCTCGCTTATTCAACCTTGGCGTTATCAAGCGCAGCCGTACAGGCGCAAAGCCCGTCAGCGTCACCGGAGAGTTCGGGCGCGCAGATCGAATCGCTGCAACAGCAGTTGACCGAGCAGGGTCGGCAAATCGAGACGTTGAAGCGAATAACGACCGAGCAAGAGAAGAAATACCAGGCCTTGCGGCGCGCATTGAGGCAGCAGGCCAGGGACACCCAGCCCGGCGAAACGGCGCAGGGGGAGAACGCAGAGCAGGCAGCCCCCAATGCACAAGCTGAGCAAAATCCGACGGACACGGAGCAGCATCCGGTGCAGGTCGGCGCGGCACCGAGCCAGGAGTCGCAGGCGCCAGTCGAGGTTCCGCGGCTGTTCGAGCAGCCCGGCATTCTGACGCCCAAGGGCAAATTCGTGTTTGAGCCGTCACTGGAGTACAGCTATTCATCGAATAACCGGGTTGCGCTGATCGGTTACACCATCATCCCGGCGCTGGTGATCGGGCTGATTGACGTGCAGCAGGTCAAGGACAGCATCCTCACGGGTGCGTTGACCGGCCGCTATGGCCTGACCAACCGCATGGAGGTGGAAGCCAAGATCCCCTATGTATATCGTTCCGATTCATCGGTGGGCCGGGAACTCAACACAGGGTCGGCTACCGACAGCGTGTTCAACAGCAGTGGCAAGGCGATCGGCGACGTCGAGGTGACCGCGCGCTATCAATTGAACGAAGGCAGCGCCACCAAGCCCTACCTGATCGGCTCGCTTCGCTTTAAATCCCGGACCGGCAAGGATCCGTTCGAGGTCGTGACCGACTGCCTGACCAGTTGCGTCGGCAATCCCGGCGGCACCGGCTTGCCGACCACGCAACCGACGGGCTCGGGCTTCTATCTGCTGCAGCCGGCGCTGACCTGGCTGTTCCAGTCGGACCCTGCCGTGTTTTTCGGAACCTTCAGCTATGCACACAACTTCGCGCGCAACAACGTGAGTTTGACGGTGCTCGGTGGGCAACAAGAATTCCTCGGAACCGTGAAGGCCGGAGACATCATTGGCGCCAACTTTGGCATGGGTCTGGCGCTCAACGATAGAACGGCCTTCAGCGTCGGCGTTGACCTGAACTCCGTCGGACGCACGCTGCAAAACGGCGCCCCGGTCACGGGGTCGGTCCGGGTTGTGCTGGCAAAACTGCTGTTCGGCTTCTCTTATCGCTACAGCGACAAGACCACCCTGAATTTCACGGTCGGCGCGGGCTTGACGCGCGATACACCGGACCTGACGCTGAACCTCAGGATACCTTTGTCGTTCTAGAAATAGCACCATGCAATCACGAAAGATATTGTGTTTGACACTGGGTAACGGGCCGTCCGCAGTAGAAGAGCACCTGCGCGGCCAGGATTGGGAAGTCGTTTCGGCCACCGATTTGGGGACGGCCCGCCAGATTCTCGGGAGCAACCACTTCCTGGTGTGCGTCCTGGTGCTCAATCAGCCAGCCCCTGATCTCATCGCCAGGATTGAGGCGTGCCTGAAGGCATCAAAGTCATCCGAGTGGGTTGGCGTTTTCCCACCGCAATCGCTTGAGTCGCCAGCCTTTCGCGGCCTGATTCTCGACTGCTTTTTCGACTACCACACGCATCCCGTGGACCTGGGCTATCTGGCCCGGACATTGGGACATGCCTACGGCCGCGCTACCTTGCGAGAGGGTCATGACCTGCAACAGCGCTGCATCGAGCACATGGGCATGGTCGGGCAAAGCGCTGCCATCGATTTGTTGCGCTCGCAGATCAAGAAAGTGGCCGTCACCAATGCGCCAGTATTGATCGGTGGAGAAAGCGGTAGCGGCAAGGAACTCGCGGCACAGGCCATTCATCAATGTTCACCGCGCGCAAGCGGGCCGTTCATCGCAGTCAATTGCGGGGCCATTTCGCCGAGCCTGATTCACTCCGAACTGTTCGGGCACGAGCGCGGCTCGTTTACCGGTGCGTCCACAGAAAAGCGCGGGTTGATTGAAATGGCGAACGGCGGAACCATTTTTCTTGACGAAATCGGCGATCTGCCGCGCGAATTGCAGACCAACCTCTTGCGCTTTCTGCAGGAAAAAACCATCAATCGCGTCGGTGCCACGCGCACCTTGCAGGTGGACGCGCGAGTTGTAGCGGCCTCGCACGTGGACCTGGCCGAAGCGGTGTCGTCGGGCCACTTCCGCGAAGATCTGTTTTACCGGTTGAACGTGCTGACCCTTGCGGTGCCCGCGCTACGCGAACGCAAGGGCGACGTGCCCATGCTGGCCCAGCACTTCTATCGGCGCTGTACGGCAGACAAGAAAACCCGTGTTGAAGGCTTCAGCAAGCAGGCCATCGCCGCCATGATGGCCTACGACTGGCCAGGCAACGTGCGGGAATTGTTCAACCGCGTGCAGCGCGCTGTGGTGATGACCGATCGGCGCATGATCACGCCGCTAGACCTCGGGTTAACCGTTGAAGAGGGTCAGAGCAGCATCGGCCTGGATACCGCCCGGACCATCGCCGAGCGCGACGCAATCTCCATTACCTTCAACCGGGTCGGACGCAACGTCACGCACGCCGCGCGCGAACTGGGCATTTCGCGCATGACGCTGTACCGCCTCATGGAAAAGCACGGTATCGCCTCCGGAGCGGGATAGACCACGAATTGAGACAGTGGGGATTTGGTAGGGCGTGTTGGGCTCGAACCAACGACCAAAGGATTATGAGTCCTCTGCTCTGACCAACTGAGCTAACGCCCCAAACCAGTTCCGATTGTAAGAGGCTACTTGTGGTGACTCAGCGCGTTGCTCACCAGCTTGGACGTGATATCCACAATCTGGATCATGCGGTCGTAGGGCATGCGGGTCGGACCGATCACGCCCAGCGTACCGACAATTTGCCCGTCTACCTCGTAGGGGGCACTGACAATCGACAGCTCCTCGAACGGTACGACCTGGCTCTCGCCGCCAATGTAGATCCGCACGCCCTCGGCCCGGCTGGAGATGTCGAGCAGGCGCATCAACTGGGTTTTTTGCTCGAACAGCTCGAAGGCACGACGCAGCTGCCCCATGTCACTCGAGAAATCGCTGACGGCCAGCAGGTTGCGCTCACCCGAAATCACCACTTCGTCCTGCGACTCGGTCAAAGCCTCCGAACTGATGGTGACGGCCGCCTGCATCAGCGTGGCGATTTCGCCGCGAAGCTTTTCCACCTCCTGCTGCAGCCGCTCGCGCACCTGCTCGATGGCCAGGCCCGCGCAATGGGTGTTTAAATAATTGGCAGCTTCGAGCAATTGGGACTGGGTGTAGTCCACTTCGGTGAAGATCACCCGGTTTTGCACATCGCCGTCAGGCGACACGATGATGACGAGGAAGCGCCGGTCGGACAGTCTTAAAAATTCGATGTGACGGAACACCGAGGTGCGGCGCGGCGCCATCACCACGCCCACAAAATGCGACAGGTTGGACAACAACTGGGCCGCGTTGGTAATCACCTTCTGGGGCTGATCCTGCGCCAGGCTCGGCGCAGACAGGGGCCCGTGCTGGGCCGTCAGCATGGTGTCCACGAACAGGCGATAGCCGCGCGCGGTCGGAATGCGGCCGGCCGAGGTATGCGGACTGGCAATCAGCCCCAGCTCTTCCAAGTCCGACATCACGTTGCGGATGGTCGCGGGCGACAAATCCAGGCCCGATGCCCTGGACAACGTGCGTGAGCCGACAGGCTGCCCGTCGGCTATATAGCGCTCGACCAGAGCTTTCAACAACAACTTGGCGCGATCGTCGAGCATTTGGTCATTTTAATGTTGTAATTTACAAATGAAATCAAAATTCCGCCATGTGGCGCTGATCGGCAAATACCAGGGTTCTGGCTCTGGCATTCTGACCGCATCTTCGCGCCAAGTGCTGGATGATATTGCCCATTACCTGGGCAAACAGGGTTGCGACGTCGCCCTGGAGCGCGACACGGCTGCCAGTACTGGCCTGAGCCAGTATCCGGTACTTGACGCCGCGGCGATCGGCTCCGAGTGCGATCTGGGTCTGGTGGTTGGCGGCGACGGCACCATGCTGGGCATCGGCCGGCGCCTGGCTTGTTACGGCGTCCCATTGATCGGCATCAACCAGGGGCGACTGGGTTTTATCACCGACATCCCGCTGGAAAATTACCAGACCGCGCTCACCCCCATGCTGCGCGGCGAGTACGAGGAAGACCACCGCAGCCTGATCCATGCCCGGGTCATGCGAGACGGGCGCTGCGTCTTCGATGCCCTGGCCATGAACGACGTCGTGGTCAATCGCGGAGGCACCTCGGGCATGATGGAACTCCGGGTCGAGGTGGACGGCCATTTCGTGGCGAACCAGCGCGCAGACGGGCTGATCATCGCCACACCCACCGGCTCCACGGCCTACGCCCTGTCGGCGGGTGGCCCCTTGCTGCATCCCTCTATCCCCGGCTGGCTGCTGGTTCCCATCGCTCCGCATAATCTATCGAATCGACCCATAGTCCTTGCTGATCAAACGGAGGTTGCTATTGAAATAGTAGCGAGCCGAGAGGCCAGCGCCAACTTCGACATGCAGTCGCTGGCCTCTTTGCTGCGCGGCGACCGCATCATCGTGCAGCGCTCGCAGCACCGTGTGCGTTTTTTGCATCCCAAAGGATGGAGCTACTTTGACACGCTGCGCAAAAAGCTCCACTGGAACGAAGGAGTTTCCTGAACGTGGCCCTCAAACGCCTGACCCTGCGCGACTTCGTCATCGTGCATGAACTGGAGCTGGATCTGGCCGATGGTTTCACGGTGCTCACCGGCGAGACCGGGGCCGGCAAATCCATCCTGATCGGTGCGCTGCAACTGGCGCTGGGCACGCGGGCCGATGCCGGCGTGGTGCGCGAGGGCGCCAGCCGTACCGATGTCTGCGCCGAGTTCGATGCCGCACCAAACCTGAACGACTGGCTGATTGAGTCGGGCTTTGACCTGTCGGACACCCTGCTGTTGCGCCGCACGGTCGACGCCCAGGGCAAGAGCCGCGCCTGGATCAATGGCAGCCCGGCAACCGCCACACAGTTGCGCGACATTGGCGAGCGGCTGCTCGACATCCATGGTCAGCACGCCTGGCAAAGCCTGACGCGGCCCGATTCGGTACGCGGCCTGCTCGACGCCTATGCGGGCATCAGCAGCGAGCCGGTGAGCAAACTCTGGGGCGCCTGGCGCGATGCGCAAAAATCGCTGGCAGACGCGCGCGCCGCCCAGAACAGCCTGCAGCGCGAGAGTGAGCGCCTGGCCTGGCAAATCGGCGAAGTGGACAAGCTCGCCCCGGGCTTTGATGAGTGGGACGAACTCAACACCAGCCACACCCGTCTATCGCACGCGCAAGCCTTGCTGGATGCCGCGCAAACGGCGCTGAGTGCACTGGAGGACGACGACGTCGGCGCGCTCGCAAGGCTCGCGCGGTCGCACACATCGCTACAGAATCAGGAGCATGTCGAGAAGGATTTTCAAGGGCTTGCAGAGGTTTTGGCGTCCAGTTTGGCGCAGGCACAGGATGCCGCGCACTCGCTGCATGCGTATTTGCGCAAGACCGATCTGGATCCGCAACGCCTGGCCGAACTCGACGAGCGCATATCCTCGTGGCTGTCGCTGTCGCGGCGCTACAAGCGCCTGCCGGAAGAACTCCCCGGTGTGCTGGCATCGTGGAAGGAAGAGCTGGCCACACTAAATGCCGCCTCGGATCTGGCGGCGCTGGAGGCGGCCGAACAAAAAGCGGGAGCCGCCTACAGGGCCGAGGCCCACAGCCTGTCCAAAGCCCGCGGCAGGGCGGCCCCCCGGCTGGCCAAGGCCATTACCCAGGTCATGCAGGGCCTGGGCATGCAAGGAGGCGTGTTCGAGGTGGCGCTGCAAAAGGTCGAACGCCCGATGCAAAGCGGCCTGGAAGAAGTGGTGTTCCTGGTCGCGGGTCACGCCGGCAGCACGCCGCGCCCGGTGGGCAAGGTGGCCTCGGGTGGCGAGCTGTCACGGATCGCGCTGGCGATTGCCGTGACCACCAGCCAGCTCGGGACCGCCCAGACCCTGATCTTCGACGAAGTGGATGCCGGGGTCGGGGGAGCCGTGGCCGAGACGGTAGGACGCCTCATGAAGCAGCTCGGGCGCGACCGGCAAGTGCTGGCCGTCACGCATCTGCCGCAAGTGGCAGCGTGCGCCGACCATCATCTGGTGGTCGCCAAGCAGCAGGATGCAACCGGCACGCTCAGTACCGTGGCACCGGTCAACGGCGAGCGGCGCGTGGCCGAGGTGGCACGCATGCTGGGCGGCGAACGCCTGTCCAGCACCACGCTGGCTCACGCCAAGGAAATGCTCGAGACCAGCGTGACCAAAACCGGGCTCAGGCCATGAGCCGCCTGGCCGCTCCCAAGGCGAATACCGCAGCGCGTCGCGCGCAGGTTGCCTTATGAGCCGCAAGGCTGCTCCCGAGGCGGATACCGCGGCGCGCAGCGCGGAGGTCGTTCTCATCACCGGCATGTCGGGCTCGGGCAAGTCTGTCGCGCTGCATGCGCTGGAAGACGCCGGCTACTACTGCGTGGACAACCTTCCCCCTGAACTGTTGCAGGCCTTTGTCGCCCTGGAGCAGCAGCACCGCGCCGGCCGGGTCGCCATCGCCATGGACGTGCGCAGTGCGGCCTCGCTGCCGCTGGTGCCCAAACAACTGGCCGAACTGCGCCGGCACGGCGTACAAATCAAGCCCCTGTTTCTGGACGCCACCACGGATACGCTGGTGCGCCGCTTTTCGGAGACCCGGCGCATGCACCCGCTGACGCGCCAGACCGCGGGCAGCAATACGGAAGACCGCAAGCGCGCGCTGGTCGAGGCCATCGAGCTCGAGCGTGAACTGCTGTCGGATTTGCGCGAACAGGCGCATGTGATCGATACCAGCATAATCCGCTCGGCCCAGTTGCAGGGCTACGTCAAATCGCTGATTTCGGCGCCTGCCAGCCAGCTCACGCTGGTGTTCGAGTCGTTTGCCTTCAAGCGCGGCATTCCGGTGGATGCCGACTATGTGTTCGACGTGCGCATGCTGCCCAACCCCCACTACGAGTCGGCGCTGCGCGCGCTGACCGGGCGCGACGAGCCGGTCGCCGCCTACCTGCGCCAGCAAGCCGAGGTGACCCAGATGCTCGGCGACATCCAGCACTTTCTGGACGCCTGGCTGGGTGCCCTAGCGCGCGACCATCGCAGCTACGTCACCGTGGCCATTGGCTGCACCGGCGGCCAGCATCGCTCGGTCTACCTGGTCGAGCAACTGGCCGACATCTTTGCCAGCCAATGGACCACCCTGAGGCGCCACCGCGAGCTGGATGTGGGTTGAGCCCGCCCCAGGCCCGACTCAACCCTGACTCAACAGCTTGCGAATCGGCGCGGGCAGCCCCAAGCCGGGCCACTGATCTGCGGCAAACCAGGCTCCCTCAAGGCCCGTCTTTGCACTGACTGGCAATTGCACCGTTACCGGATGCAGGTGCAAGTCCTTGTGCGTCAAAACATGGGTGAACGCCGGCGCGTCCTGCAGCCGCGCCCGAAATCGCACTGGCAATTGCATCTGCAGCGCCTCGCGGCTGTCGAACACGGGCAGGCAGTACAAGCCGGCCCAGACGCCCGGTGTCGGCCGCTTCGCCAGCCAGACGGCGCCATCGGCCGCGTGCGCCCGCAGCAGCCAGAGCGATTGCGCGCTGCGCTTGAGCTTGCGGGTCTTGACGGGATAATTTTCCGGCTCGCCCTGTTGCTGCGCGGCGCAAAGCTCGCGCAGCGGGCAGATCAGGCAGCCCGGATTGCGCGCCAGGCAAATGGTGGCCCCGAGATCCATCAGGCCCTGGGTATAGCGCGGCATGGCCTGCGCCAGTGAGTGACGCGGCAACAAGGCGGTAGCCTGATCCCATAGGGCGCGCTCGTTGGTGGCCACGGCCAGATCGGCACCAAACCCCAAGACACGGGTCAGGACACGCTTCACATTGCCGTCCAGAATGGCGACCCGCTCGCCAAAACAAAACGCCGCGATCGCACCCGCTGTCGAGCGCCCGATGCCCGGCAGGGTTTGCAGCTGCTGCGCACTGGGCGGAAACTCGCCGCCATGCTGCGTCACTACGGCTACGGCACAGCGGTGCAGGTTGCGCGCGCGGCTGTAATAGCCGAGGCCGCTCCACAGCGCCAGCACGTCGTCCAGGCTGGCCCCGGCAAGCGCCTTCACGTCAGGGAAGCGTCGCAGGAAACGGGGGAAATAATCGAGGACGGTAGCCACCTGCGTCTGCTGCAGCATGATTTCCGAGAGCCAGACCCGATAAGGGTCCCGTGTGTCCTGCCACGGCAGGCCGCGGCGGCCATGCGTCTTTTGCCAGCCCACCACGCGGGCGGCAAACTCCTGCGGGCCGGCGGTCATGCCGTTTTGAGAGCGGCGAAAACCACCGGTTCGCTGGATTGCGGCACATCAAGCAGGCGCTCCGTCAACACCAGCAGCCTGGCATCGAGCTGGTTGAGCGCCGCCTCCTGCTGGACAATGTCTGCAATGCGCTCGTCCAGCCCCGTGGCCGCCTGCTGGATGCGCTCGATGGCTTCCAGGCGATGGCCGAAATTGCGGCGACGTTCACGCAGCTGCACATCGAGCTGGGCCGCGGCCGACTTGTTCCACAGCTCCACCTCGCTCAGCGCGGATTCATAGACCGCCCGCAAGCGCGTTGCCAGTGCCCGCACCAGGCGATCCGAAAAATCGGGCGTCGCCAGCTTGAGCGCGTTGGAAACGCCCAGGTATTGCAGGTGGCTGCGCTCAACCAGTTCAAGATCGCGCTCGAAGCGCAGCAGGTCCGGCTCCTTGGGCGGCTGCAGCGAAAACCCGTGCTCCGCATTCAACTGGCGGAAGATCGCAACGAACATGGTCTGGATTTCAATGCCCGTCGCCTGGGCCCGGCCCAGCCCCTCACGAAGCCGCTGAAAAGTCTGGTTGTAGGCTTTTTTGGCGCCCAGCTTGATGCCCCGCTGGCGCAGCGCCCGGTTCAGATCACCCAATTCCGCCTTCAGCGTGGACGCCCCGAGAATTGTGAACAACTCCCGCAGCAGCTTGAGGTGAACCGACCGAATCGCATGGATCTTGGCCCCACTCACATCGAACTCGATCTGTTCCTGGTGGACTCGCGCCCGCATGTGATTGATCACCGCTGCGTTCTTGCCGCGCAGGCCCTTGAGCTCCAGGGCCTGCTCGGCAAGGTCGCGGCGGCGAATCTGCATCACCCGGCCGGCTTGCGCGCGCAAGTCGGCAATACCGGCAGACATCTCGGAGCGCAGGAGACCCTGGCGCCGGCCCAGAAGCCCCACGCCCAGCGCCGCCTCCAGTGCCGGCAGCCGGCTCTCTCGCAGCAGCGCCGCATCGTCGGTCACCTTGGCCAAAAGACCCTTTTGCGCGGAGACGGGAAAAACCTGCTCTGCGGAAATACCCAGTAGCTCGGCCGTTGCGGCGCACTGGCGCCCGATCTGCTCGCGCACCCGGGCAGGGGTGCTGAGCTCGTCCCACAAGGTGTCGATTTTGTTGAGGACGACCAGCCGCGCATCGGCATTTTCACTGTCGGTGACCAGGTGCTCGCGCCAGATGGCCATGTCGGATTTGGTCACACCGGTATCGGCCGCCAGGATGAAAACAACCGCCTGCGCCTGCGGGATCAGGCTCACGGTCAATTCGGGCTCGGCGCCGATGGCGTTGAGACCCGGTGTGTCGAGAATCACAAGTCCCTGCTTGAGCAAAGGATGCGCCATATTTACCAGGGCATGGCGCCAGCGGGGTACTTCCACCAGGCCGCAGGTGTCCACCGGCGGATTGTCTTCGGGCGTCATGTCGTGCCAAAAGCCCAATGCCCGCGCCTCTTCGCGGCTGACGATGCGCACCTCCGCCACTTTTTCGAGGGCCTGAGCAAGCTCGGCCGGGTTGTTCACATCGAGGTCGATACGCGTCCATTTCTCGGGCACGGCGCGCCACTCCGTCAACGCTTTCGGCTGCAGCCGTGTCTCGATCGGCAGCAAGCGCAAACAGGGCGGAACGTCGGCGTCGTAACCCAGCTCGGTCGGGCACATCGTGGTGCGCCCTGCGCTGGCCGGCATGATGCGCCGTTTGTAGCCGGCAAAGAAAATCGCGTTGATCAACTCCGACTTGCCGCGCGAAAACTCGCCCACGAAGGCGACCATGACCTTGTCGGTGCGCATCCGGCCTTCGATCTGGTGCAAGCGCTCTTCGATGGCCGCGTCCATCAATTCATGATCCTTCATCCATTCGGCCAGAAGTTTCAGGCGCAGGGCAAAATCACGCCGCCACGTACCATGTTGATCGAACTGGTCACCGAAGGAATTGCGCACTGTGTCTCCCTGCCTAGCTTTGAGTTATAGCATTGACGCGGGCCGGCGGCCTCAGTACCTCTGGCAGGCCGGGCAAAAATAGGTGGAGCGCTGGCCCTGGCGCAGCAATTTGATACCGGCACCGCACACCCGGCACGGCTGACCGGCGCGGTCATACACCATGGCCTCCAGCTGGAAGTAGCCGCTCTCACCCTGCGCATTGGAAAAATCACGCAGCGTGCTGCCTCCCTTTTGGACGGCTCGCGCCAGTACATCGCGTATCGCGACATGCAAACGGGCCGCCTGGGGCCTGCTGATGCGCGCGCCCCGCACGGTGGGACGGATTCCGGCCAGGAACAGCGCCTCGCAGGCGTAGATGTTGCCCACGCCCACCACCACCTCGCCGGCCAGCAGGATCTGCTTGACCGCCGCTTGGTGCCGCTTCAGCCCCGCATGGAACGCCTGCAGGCCGAAATCGGGGCCCAGCGGCTCCATGCCGAGTTTGCCCAGCAACCGGGCCGCCACCGGCGCGGCTTGATCCTCGGCATACACCACGGCGCCAAACCGGCGCGGATCGTGCAGGCGCAGCACGCCCCGGCTCGTCAGCAGATCAAAGTGGTCGTGAACGCCCGCCGGCGGCTGGCTGGCAGCGAAGCTCAGGCTGCCCGACATGCCCAGATGCAGCAGCAACAAGCCATGATCCAGGTCGAGCAGCAAATATTTCCCCCTGCGGCGCACGCCGCGCACGGTTCGCCCGGCGAGCTGGGACGGGTCACAACCCAGCGCCCAGCGCAGTGGCTTGCCCAGGCGCGCGCCATCGATGCGCGCGCCCGCAATTCGATCGGCAAAGCTCAGCCGGGTGACCTCGACCTCGGGTAGTTCAGGCATGGATACGAAGAATTAACAAGCTTGGATTATTATGGTTCGGATGAAGCGATTTAACTGCCTTGCACGCCATCTCGTACTAGCCGCACTGGCGGCAATCGCCCTGGCGGCGCGGGCCGAAAGCCCCGCGGACAACACCCCTGCGCCGCCGCCCGTCAACTCGGCGATGGACGCAAATCTGTTTTACCAGCTTCTGCTGGGAGATATCAAGGTCGAAGAGGGCGAGCCTGGGGCGGGCTACTCCCTGATCCTCGACGCTGCACGCAAAACCAACGATGCGGCGCTGTACCAGCGCGCCGTGAACATTGCCCTGCAGGCCCGCTCCGGCGAATCGGCGCTACAGGCGGCCCGCGCCTGGAAACAGGCCCAGCCCCGGTCGCGCCAGGCCAACCGGCTGGTGCTGCAGATCCTGGTTGCGCTGAACCGCATCGACGACAGCACGGCGCCGCTCAAGGCCGAGATTGCAATGGCCACCCCGGACAAGCGCAACGCTGCCATATCGGCCATTCCACGCATCTATGCGCGCGCGTCCGACAAAAAATTGGCCGCCAGCGTGGTGGAAAAGGCGTTGGCCGACGAGCTGGCCCAGCCGGCAACGGGGGCCGCGGCCTGGACGACGGTTGGCAGCATGCGGCTCGCGGCCGACGACACGGCAGGCGCACTGGATGCGGCACGCCGCGGGCAGGCCCTGGACCCGAAGTCTGAAGGCCCCGCCCTGCTGGCCCTTGAGATGATGGGCTCCAAAGTGCCGCCGGCCGAGCCCATCGTGCGCAAATATCTCGACGAGGGCACCCCCGCGCCCGAGGTGCGCATGGCCTACGTGCGCGTGCTGCTCGATGCCCAGCGCTACCCTGAGGCCGGCCAGCAATTGCAGATCCTGACCACCTCGCAGCCCGATTTTGCGCAAGCCTGGCTGGTCCAGGGCGCGCTGCAGGAACAGGACAAGCAGAGCAGCGCCGCCGAAGCCTCCCTGAAGCATTACGTGGATTTGATCAAGGCACAAAAGCAGGGCGAAGACCGCGAGCGCGGCCTGGTGCCGGCCTACCTGTCGCTATCGCAGATCGCCGAGAAGCGCAGCGACTATCCGGCGGCTCAGGCCTGGCTCGACCGGATTGACAATTCACAGGATCTGGTCAGCGTGCAAAGCCAGCGCGCGTCGATTCTGGCCAGGCAGGGCAAACTCGACGATGGGCTCGCGCTGATCCGCAGCACACCCGAGCGCACGCCCGACGACGCCAGAGCGAAACTCATGGCCGAGGTGCAATTGCTGCGCGACAACAAGAAATACAAGGCCGCCTACGATTTGCTCGGGACCGCCTCGGCACAGGCCCCCCAGGACACCGGCCTGATCTATGACCAGGCCATGCTGGCGGAAAAGCTGAACCATGCGGCCGATATGGAACGGCTGCTGCGCCAGCTCATCGCCCTCAAACCGGACGACCCTCAGGCCTACAACGCCCTGGGTTATTCGCTGGCCGATCGCGGCGAGCGCCTGCCCGAGGCCAAGCAGCTGATTCAAAAGGCGCTGGAATACGCGCCCAGCGACCCCTTCATCATCGACAGCCTGGGCTGGGTCGAATTTCGCATGGGCAACAAGGAAGAGGCCGCGCGCCTTCTGGAGGGTGCCTACAAGACCAGACCCGATACCGAAATCGCGGCCCATCTGGGTGAAGTCCTGTGGAGCCTGGGGCAGCGCGAGCGCGCCCTCTCCGTCTGGAAGCAGGGGCAGCTTGCCGATGCCAACAACGAAACACTGCAGGCCACGCTCAAGCGCCTGCGCGTGAAACTGTGAGGTGGCGCTTCCAGCCAGGGCGCTGGCTGCTCGTGGTTGCTCTATTTCTTATAGCTGGATGCGCAAGCCCGATAAGGGCTACAGACCAAAACAGTCAAAATAACTCATTCTGGAGTGGCCGCCTGGCACTCAATGTTGACGCCGATCAGGCGCAGTCCTTTTCGGCGGGTTTCGAGCTCAAGGGCAACGCCGAGACCGGCGAACTGGCCCTGTACAACCCGCTGGGCAGCACGCTGGCCGTGCTGGCCTGGGCGCCGGGCTCCGCCACCTTGCGCTCGAACGACCAGACCCGCAATTTCGGTTCGCTGGATGAACTGGTCCGCCATGCGATCGGCGCGGCAATTCCCGTGGCAGCGCTGTTCGACTGGCTGCAAGGCGTGAACACGCCCGTGCCGGGCTGGCAGGCCGACCTGTCGCAACTCGCCGGCGGGCGGCTGGTAGCGCGGCGCTCGGCGCCCACACCCGCGGCCGAACTGCGGCTGGCTCTGGAAAAATAAGCGCCCCGGGATAATCACGCCATGAAGGCGCTGTACGACGTTCCGGCCCCGGCCAAACTCAATCTTTTTCTGCACATCACGGGGCGGCGGGCGGACGGCTACCACCTGCTGCAATCGGTTTTCATGCTGGTTGACTGGTGCGACGCGCTGAACTTCGAATTGCGATCCGACGGACACATCAGCCGCGAAGACCTGGGCCCCGCCCTGCCCGCTGATGATCTGACAGTGCGCGCAGCGCGGGCGCTGCAAGCCCTGGCGGCCCCGCATCTCGGCGTGCACATGGGCGTAGACAAACGGATACCCGCCCAGGCCGGCATGGGTGGCGGCTCCTCCGACGCAGCTTCCTGTCTTCTAGCCCTGAATCGCTTGTGGAATCTTCACCTTCCGCTATCAAAACTGGAGCATATTGGCCTGCAACTGGGTGCCGATGTGCCGTTTTTTTTGCGCGGGCACAACGCCTGGGTGCAGGGGATCGGCGAGAAAATAACGCCGCTTGAGGGTGAATTCCAGCTGCCGGCTGCCCGGTTTGCGGTGGTCAAACCGCAGACCGGACTGGAAACGCGTCTGATTTTCGCAGCGCACGACCTCAAACGCGACACCGGAACTGCTATAATTTCAGGCTTTGCTGCGGACCCCTTTGGCTTTGGCCAAAACGACTTGCAGCCGGTTGCCCAGAGGCTCTGCCTTGATGTGACGCAAGCGCTCGAATGGCTTGCGGCGCA
Source organism: Rhodoferax sediminis (assembly GCF_006970865.1). Classification (NCBI taxonomy): domain Bacteria; kingdom Pseudomonadati; phylum Pseudomonadota; class Betaproteobacteria; order Burkholderiales; family Comamonadaceae; genus Rhodoferax; species Rhodoferax sediminis. Next base: position 1,261,800 of record NZ_CP035503.1, on the reverse strand, counting down.
AGGATTGCAGGGGCGGATGACAGGCTCAGGCAGTGCGGTGTTTGCGCAAATGCGGCATGAAACGGACCAGGCGCGATTGGCATCAGTGCCAGCGGACTGGAACGTGCGGGCATGCAGCAATTTGGCTGTTCATCCTCTGGTGGGATGGGCAACCAGCGACGATTGATCGGTGGGTGGCTGGAGTTCTCAAGACTGCAGCCATCGACCCGTGTAGGGGAGTCGCCAAGTTGGTTAAGGCACTGGATTTTGATTCCAGCATGCGAAGGTTCGAATCCTTCCTCCCCTGCCAAATACGTTAGACGTACAGGCACAAAACTTAGATCGCTGGGACGCTCATGCAGGTTTATCACCCTGATTTCATGATTTTCACGGGCAACGCCAATCCTGGCCTGGCCGCCGAGATCGCGCATCACCTTGGCATCAAGGTCGGTGCAGCCAGCGTGGGACGATTTTCCGACGGCGAAGTCACCGTGGAAATCAATCAGAACGTGCGCGCCCGCGACGTTTTTGTGGTGCAGTCCACCTGTGCGCCGACGAACGAAAACCTGATGGAGCTGCTGATCATGGTGGATGCGCTCAAGCGTGCATCGGCCGAACGCATCAGCGCGGTGATTCCGTATTTTGGCTACGCCCGGCAGGATCGGCGCCCGCGTTCGGCACGCGTGCCGATCAGCGCCAAGGTGGTGGCCAACATGCTGCAGGCTGTGGGCGTGGCCCGCGTGCTGACCATGGATTTGCACGCCGACCAGATTCAGGGGTTCTTCGACATCCCGGTCGACAACATTTATGCCTCGCCCGTGCTGCTGGGTGATTTGCGCCGGCAAAACTACGAGGACCTGATCGTGGTCTCGCCCGATGTGGGCGGCGTGGTTCGCGCCCGGGCGCTGGCCAAGCAGCTGGGTTGCGACATGGCGATCATCGACAAGCGCCGGCCCAAGGCCAACGTGAGCGAAGTCATGCACGTGATCGGCGAGATCGACGGCCGCAATTGCGTGGTCATGGACGACATGATCGACACGGCCGGCACCCTGGTCAAGGCGGCCGAAGTATTGAAGGAGCGCGGTGCCAAAAAGGTCTATGCCTATTGCACCCATCCGATTTTTTCCGGCCCGGCCATCGAGCGCATTGGCAACAGCCCGGCGCTGGACGAAGTGGTGGTCACCGACACGATTCCCCTGAGCATAGCGGCCGGCGGGTGCAAAAAAATTCGCCAATTGTCCGTGGCACAGCTGATCGCCGAGACGATCCAGCGCATTGCCAAGGGCGATTCGGTCTCGAGTTTGTTCTCGGATCAGGAAAGCCTTTTCTGATCGGGGCAAAAAGCAGGTCTGCAATCTGCAGACCCTTTTCAACCGGAGTCACACTGGTCGCGGTGGACTCTTACAGGAGTGAGTTATGAAATTCGTCGCCTTTGAGCGCGCCAAGCAGGGTACGGGTGCGAGCCGCCGTCTCCGCATTACCGGCAAGACGCCCGGCATTGTTTACGGTGGCAGCGGTGAGCCGCAAATGATCGAACTCGATCACAATGCGCTGTGGCATGCCATCAAGAAAGAGGCCTTCCATTCCACCGTGCTGGACATGGAACTGAATGGCCAGACCAGCAAGGTGCTGCTGCGCAACGTGCAAATGCACCCGTTCAAGCAACTCGTGCTGCATATCGATTTCCAGCGTGTGGATGCCAACACCAAGCTGCACATGAAGGTACCGCTGCACTTCACCGGCGCCGAGGAATCGCAGGCCGTCAAGCTCGAGAGTTGCGTGCTCAACCACGTGATCTCCGAACTCGAAGTCTCCTGCCTGCCGGGCGACCTGCCCGAGTTCATTGGCGTGGACCTGAGCGGCCTGAAGAAGGGCCTGTCGCTGCACGTCAATGACATCAAGCTGCCCAAGGGCGTGACGGTTGTGACCCACGGCAAGGAAAACCCTGTCGTGGTGTCCGTGGTCATGGTTGCGGGTGCCGAAGAGGCTGCCCCGGAAGAAGCCGCTGCCCCCGCAGCGACCGCGGATGCTGCTGCGGCCCCTGCTGCCGCGAAGGCTCCGGCTGCGGCCGCGAAAGCGCCGGCCGCCAAGAAATAAGGCCTGCGGCTTCGCCCCAAACGGCCCACTTCGGTGGGCCGTTTGTTTTGCGACTCTACCTTCATAATGGCGCTTCATGATCAAACTGTTTGTCGGCCTTGGCAACCCGGGGCCCGAATACGAGGCCACGCGGCACAACGCCGGATTCTGGTGGATCGATGCACTGGCGCGCGAACTCAAGGTCTCGCTTGCCCCTGAGAAGAGCTGCCACGCGCTGCTCGCGCGAACCACGCTGCATGGCCAGTCCCTGTGGCTCATGAAGCCGCAAACCTTCATGAATCTGTCCGGCAAGTCTGTCGCAGCGCTGGCGCGCTTCTTCAAGATCCAGCCCGGCGAAATCCTGGTGGTGCACGACGAACTGGATCTGGTGCCCGGTCAGGTCAAGCTGAAACTGGGCGGCAGCCACGCGGGGCACAACGGCCTGCGCGATATCCATGCGCAACTGGGCTCGGCCGACTACTGGCGCCTGCGCCTGGGTATCGGGCACCCCGGCGTCAAAGCCGAGGTCATCAACTGGGTTCTGAAAAAACCCTCGCCGGAGGAGCGCGTCGCCATCGAGGACTGCATCACCCGCACCCTGAAGGCGGTACCGCACCTGGTCGCCGGCGAAATGGAAAAGGCGACCCTGATCGTGCACACCAGCAAGCCACCGCGCCCCAAACCACCGCGGCCCGAGAATTGACTGGAATAGTGGTCAGCGGGTCGGTGAATCGGCCGGCACCGGCCCCTGCAGGCGCTGGTATTTTTGCCACAAGGTCTCGCGGCTCTCGACATGCCGGGGGTCGAGCGGGATGCACGCCACAGGGCACACCTGGACACACTGGGGTTCGTCAAAATGGCCCACGCATTCGGTGCAGCGGGTCGGGTCGATCTCGTAGATCTCCAGCCCCAGATGAATGGCTTCATTGGGGCATTCCGGCTCGCATACGTCGCAGTTGATGCATTCGTCGGTGATGATTAGCGCCATGACGCTATTATCGGTTCCCGACAACAGCCCCGTGAATCCCCCCACTGCCTTCATGCAGACCTGATGCCCACCCTCCCTTCATGAGTCTCTTTCTCATCAAGCGCTTCATCACGCTGATCGCCACATTGCTGGGGGCGTCCATCGTGGTTTTCGGAGTGCTGGAAATCCTGCCGGGCAACGCCGCTCAAATGCTGATGGGCCCCGACGCGGCGCCCGAGGCTGTGCAGGCGCTGGCCATCAAGCTGGGCCTGAATCACCCGGCGCTGGAACGCTACTGGCATTGGATCACTGGGCTGCTGGTGGGCGACCTCGGCCAAAGCTATGCCTACAGCACACCCGTGCTGGACCTGATCCGCGAGCGCCTCTCGCTCACCGTGCCGCTGGCGCTGCTGGCGATGGCGTTCACCACTGTGCTCGCGCTGCTGGTCGGCGTGACCGCCGCGGCGCGCCACAACAAACTCGGCGACGTCGGCCTGATGAGTTTGACCCAGGTCGGCATTGCGATCCCGAATTTCTGGTTCGCGATCCTGTTGATCCTGCTGTTCTCGGTCAAGCTCCAATGGTTCTCCGCCGGCGGCTTCGACGGTTGGGGCGACGGCGTCTTCCAGGGCCTCAAGTCGCTGCTGCTGCCGGCGCTGTCGCTCGCCGTGGTGCAGGCCGCAATCCTGGCGCGCTTCACGCGCTCAGCGGTGCTCGAGGTGATGCGCGAGGACTTCGTACGCACGGCGCGCGCCAAGGGCGTGTCGCAGCGTGCGGCGCTGTGGACCCACGTGCTGCGCAACGCGCTGATCCCGGTGGTCACGGTCATGGGCATGCAGTTCTCCGAACTGCTGGCCGGCACCATCGTGGTGGAGAACGTGTTCTACCTGCCCGGCCTGGGACGCCTGATCTTCCAGGCCATCGGCAACCGCGACCTGATCGTGGTGCGCAACTGCGTGATGTTCCTGGCGGCGATGGTGGTCATCGTGAATTTTGTGGTCGATATCCTGTACGCCGTGATCGACCCGCGCATCAAGGCGTCCGACATATGAGCGCCCAGACCGTCCCAAACGCCGCTGCCCTGAAGGTGCCCGGCTTCTGGCGCCGCGCGCTGGGGCATCGCAGCTTCGCGATCGGCGCCATATTGACGCTGCTGTTGCTGCTGGCCGCCGCGCTGTCGCTGGTATGGACGCCGTGGTCGCCCTACGACGTGAATATGGCCGCCAAGCTCCAGCCGCCCTCAAACGCCCATTGGCTCGGCACCGACGCCTATGGGCGCGACGTGACCTCGCTGCTGCTGGTGGGCGCACGCGCTTCCATCCTGGTGGGCGTGATCGCGGTCGGCATCGGCCTCACGGTCGGCACGGCGCTCGGCCTGCTCGCTGCTGCGCGGCGCGGCTGGGTCGAGGAAGCCATCATGCGGTTTACCGACTTCTCGATGGCCTTTCCCGCGATCCTCTCGGCCATCATGCTGACGGCGGTGTTCGGCGCCGGCATTGTCAACGCGATCGTCGCGATCGGCATCTACAACATCCCGACCTTCGCGCGCATCACGCGCGCCTCGGCCAACACGATCTGGTCGCGCGAGTACGTGGCGGCCGCACGCGCCTGCGGCAAGGGTCCGTTCGCAATCACGATGCAGCACGTGCTGCCGAATATCTCGGCGGTGCTGATCGTGCAGATCACGATCCGCTTCGCGATTGCGATTTTGGCCGAGGCCGCCCTGTCCTACCTGGGTCTTGGCACGCAGCCGCCGCAGCCTTCGTGGGGCCGCATGCTCAGCGAGGCGCAGACCATGATGTTCCAGGCTCCGCTGCTGGCGGTTTGGCCCGGCATGGCGATCGCGCTGGCGGTGCTGGGCCTTAACCTCCTCGGTGATGGCCTGCGCGACCTGCTGGATCCGCGCCTCGCACGAATAAGATGAGCACACCCCCAGGCTTCGCGCACTTCGTGTCGCTCTCGCCACCCCCCTTGCAGGGGGCGACGCCAGCGGCCCGGCAAAGCCGGTTCCGCGGCGTCCCTGGCCTCGGCTGCGCCGGCTTCATGCGCCGCGGGTCACGCAATCGCGTAACGGATCACTGACATGGCTCTTCTCGAAGTCAACGACCTCCACGTCCAGCTGCAGACGCAGCGCGGCCCCGCCGAGGCCGTGCGCGGCATCGGCTTCACGCTGGAGCGCGGCGAGACCATGGGCATCGTGGGCGAGTCCGGCTGTGGCAAGTCGATCACGGTGCAGTCGCTCATGGGCCTGCTGCCGCCCTCCGCGAAGGTCACGGGCAGCATCCGCTTCGACGGCACCGAGCTCGTGGGCCTGCCCGAGCCCGCCATGTGCGAGATCCGCGGCAACCGCATCGGCATGATCTTCCAGGAGCCGATGACGGCGCTGAACCCGGTGCACACCATCGCGCGCCAGGTCGGGGAGCCGCTGCGGCTGCATCGCGGCCTCACGGGCGCTGCAGCACGCCGGCACGTGCTGGCGCTACTGGAGCGCGTCGGCCTGCCCGATGCGGCGTCGCGCCTGGACGCCTACCCGCACCAGTTTTCGGGCGGCCAGCGCCAGCGCATCGGCATCGCGATGGCGCTGGCCTGCGGGCCCGACCTGTTGATCGCCGACGAGCCCACGACCGCGCTCGACGTCACGATCCAAAAAGCCATCCTCGACCTGATTCGCGATCTGGTCGCGGAGCGTGGCATGGCGTTGATCCTGATCTCGCACGACCTCGGCGTGATCGCGCAGAACGTCTCAAAAATGCTGGTGATGTACGGCGGCAGCGTGGTCGAGAGCGGGTCGACGGCGGCCGTGTTCGCGCAGCGCGCCCACCCCTACACCCGGGGCCTGTTCGCCGCGCGGCCCGCGCTCGATGCGCCGCGCGGTGTGCGGCTCGCCACGATCCCGGGCAGCGTGCCCGAGCTGGTCGACCTGCCACCTGGCTGCCCGTTCGCGGGCCGGTGCAGCTTCACCGCAGACGCCTGCTATAGCACGCGCCCACCGGCCACCGTGCTGGCGCAGGGGCACGAAGTGCGCTGCATCCGCCTTGAAGAGATCGCTGCCGGGGAAGTGCCCGCATGAGCGCCGATACTATCAATTCCATAGCTGCTGGCGTAGATACAGTAATGGCTACAGGCCGATTTGATTCGAATTCTCAGGACATGCCGCTGCTCGAGGTCCGGGACCTCGTGCGCCACTATGCGCTGCCGCGCGAGAAGCTGTTCTCGCCGCCGGCGCGGGTACGCGCGCTCAACGGCGTGAACTTCAGCGTGCAGCAGGGCCGCAGCCTGGGCATCGTGGGCGAGTCGGGCTCGGGCAAGTCGACCATCGCACGGCTCGTGATGGCGCTCGATGTGCCGACGTCCGGCAGCGTGCGGCTGCTCGGGCGCGACCTGCAGGCGCTCACCAAGGCCGAACTGCGCGCAGCGCGGCGCGACGTGCAGATGGTGTTCCAGGACCCTTACGGTTCCCTCGACCCGCGCCAGAGCGTGGCGCGCATCGTGGCCGAGCCGCTCGAGGCGCTGGACGAAACCACCCGCACCGAGCAGCGCGAGCGCGCCGGCGAATCGCTCGCGGCCGTGGGCCTGCGCGCCAGTGATATGGACAAGTACCCGCACGAATTCTCGGGCGGCCAGCGCCAGCGCATCGCGATCGCGCGCGCGCTGATCACGCGGCCCAGGCTGATCGTGGCCGACGAGCCGGTGAGCGCGCTCGACGTCTCGGTGCAGGCCCAGGTGCTCAACCTGATGCAGGACCTGCAGCAGCAGTTCGGCATCAGCTACCTGCTGATCAGCCACGACCTCGCGGTGGTGAACCACCTGTGCGACGAGGTCTGCGTGCTGCATCGCGGCGTGATCGTCGAGCGCGGCACGCCGCAGCGGCTGTTTGCCCATGCCGAGCACCCCTACACACAGGCCCTGCTGGCGGCCGTGCCGCGCGCCGAACCGGCCGCCGCTCTCACATGACAGGGGCTTGCCCTCATGCGCGCCCCTTGCGCGTGATGTATGGTTATGTCTCTCGTCCCACTTTTCCAAGCATTTTCCTGGAGCCTTGAGCATGTTGAAACGCCGTACCCTTTTGACCACCGCCGCACTTGCCACCGTGCCGCTCGCGCTGCCGCACGCAGCGCTGGCGCAGGGCCGCAAGGATTCCATCGTGATAGGCATGTCGCTCGAACCACCGGGGCTGGACCCGACGGCCGGCGCGGCGTCGGCGATTGCCGAGATCGTGCAATACAACATCCTGGAGACGCTGACCAAAATCAACGCCGACGGCAGCGTCACACCGCTCTTGGCGGAGAGCTGGGAAGTCTCGCCCGACCTCAAAACCTACACCTTCAAGCTGCGCCGCGGCGTGAAATTCCAGAACGGCGAGCCGTTCAACGCCCAGAGCGTCAAGTTCTCCTTCGACCGCGCCGGCGGCGACAAGAGCACCAACAAGGACAAGCGCACCTTTGCGAACCTGAGCACTCGCCCGGTTGACGACTACACCGTGGTCCTGCTCAACAAGGAGATCGATCCCGACCTGCCGTTCCTGCTCGGCCAGGCGACTGCCGTGATCGTCGAGCCCAAGAGCGCCGACACCAACGCCACCCAGCCGGTCGGCACCGGCCCCTACAAGCTGGACAGCTGGGCCAAGGGCTCGTCGCTCACCCTCGTCAAGTGGGACGGGTTCCGCAATCCCGGCCAGGCCAAACTCAAGAAGGTCACGTTCCGCTTCATCTCCGACGTGGCCGCGCAGGCCGCGGCGCTGCTGGCGGGCGACGTCGACGCGTTTCCGCGCATCGGCACGCGCGTGGTGCCGCAATTCAAAAACAACCCGCAGTTCCAGGTGATCATCGGCGGCTCGCGCGCCAAGACCATCCTGACCATCAACAACCGGCACAAGCCGCTGGACGATGTGCGCGTGCGCCGCGCGATCCTCGCTGCGATCGACCGCAAGGCCGTGATCGAGGGCGCGGCCGACGGCTTCGGCGTGCCGATCGGAAGCCACTACGTGCCTGGCGCGGCCGGCTACGTGGACACGACCGGCATCAACCCCTTCGACCCCGGCAAGGCCAAAAAGCTGCTGGCCGAGGCGGGCGTCAAGCTGCCGCTCGAACTCACGATGACATTGCCGCCGCCGCCCTACGCGCGCCAGGGCGGCGAGGTGATCGTGGCCGAGCTCGCCAAGGTGGGCATCACGGTCAAGGTGCAGAACGTCGAATGGGCGCAGTGGCTGAGCTCCACCTATGGCGGCCCCCACAACTACGACCTGACCATCGTCTCGCACGTCGAGCCCTTTGACCTGGGCAACTTCGCCAAGCCCGACTACTACTGGGGCTACCAGTCGAAGGCCTTCGACACGCTCTACGACAAGATCAAGACCACCGCGAACACCGCCGAGCGCAACAAGCTGCTGGGCGATGCGCAGAAGATGCTGGCCGTGGACGCGGCCTGCGGCTTCCTCTACCAGCCGCAGTTCCCGACCATCGCGAAAAAGGGTGTGAAGGGCCTGTGGAAAGACATGCCGATTTTCGTGAACGACCTCTCGACGCTGAGCTGGTCGTGAACGCGCGGCTCTACGACCTGTCGGCACAGGAGCTTGGCCGCGCGTACCGCGAACGCAGCCTGTCGCCGGTCGAAGTCGTGCAGGCGGTGCTGGCGCACATCGCCCGCTGGGAGCCGCACCTGCATGCCACGTACCTGCTGCGGCCCGATGCGGCGTTAGAGCAGGCGCGGGCCTCGCAGGCACGCTGGCAGCGGGGCGAGGCACGCGGGCCGCTCGACGGTGTGCCCGTCACGATCAAGGAAAACATCGCCACGCGCGGCGACCCGATGCCGTCCGGCACCGCGGCGGTCGAACTCCGGGCCGCGGCGGCCGATGCGCCGCCGGCGGCGCGCCTGCGCGAAGCCGGCGCGGTGATCGTGAGCAAGACCACCATGCCCGACTACGGCATGCTCTCGTCGGGCCTGTCGAGCTTTCATACGCTGGCGCGCAACCCCTGGGACCTGCGCAAGACGCCGGGCGGCTCCAGCGCGGGTGCCGGCGCTGCGGCCGCGGCCGGCTACGGGCCGCTGCACATCGGTACCGACATCGGCGGCTCGCTGCGCCTGCCTGCCGCCTGGTGCGGCATCTTCACGCTCAAGCCCAGCCTGGGCCGCATCCCGATCGACCCGCCCTACATGGGCCGGGCAGCAGGGCCGATGACGCGCACCGTGCTGGATGCCGCGCTGATGATGCAGGTGCTGGCACAACCCGACGCGCGCGACAGCATGAGCCTGCCGGCGCAGGACATCGCGTGGGGGTCTGCCGAGGTGGCAGTGGACCGGTTGCGCGGCGTGCGCATCGGCCTGCTGCTGGACGCCGGCTGCGGTCTCGCGGTCGAGCCCGAAATCCGGGCGGCGGTGGCGCAGGCGGCGCGCCTGTTCGAGCAGGCCGGCACCATCGTGGAGCCGATGCAGCCCTTCATGTCGCAGGCCATGCTGGACGGCATGGACCACCTGTGGCGCATGCGCTCGCTGACCGACCTGAACGCGCTGCCCCCCGCGCAGCGCGCCAGGGTTCTGCCCTACATCCTGCAGTGGGCCGAGAGCGCCGCGGCTTTTAGCGGCGAACACGTGTTCCGCGCGTTCAGCCAGTTTCACGCAACGCGGGCCGCAACCGTGGCCGCCTGCGCAAAGTACGACTACGTGATCTCGCCCGTGTCGCCCAACATGCCGGCACCCGCCGAAGACCCTTCGCCCACCAACGACCCGCTGCGCCCACTCGAGCACATCGGCTTCACGGTGCCATACAACATGTCGGAGCAGCCGGCCGCGTCGATCAACTGCGGCTACAGCGAGGGTGGCCTGCCGATTGGCCTGCAGATCGCCGGGCAGCGTTTTGATGACCTCGGGGTGCTGCAGATCGCGCGCGCCTTCGAGCTGATCCGGGGGCCACAGCGGGCCTGGCCCGAACCACCCACGGTCTGAGAGAAGGTCAGGTTGATCCGGCCTGGGCCAGTTTGGCCTGATCGTAAACGGGCTGCGCCGGCATATCGGCCAGGTGCTGCGTGTCGGCCCAGCTGATGATGTCGATCGCGTCGCCCTCCATGCGCACGCGGTTCAACCCGCCGTTGGGGATCTCGCTCTGGCGCGGCCCGGCGAGCGGCAAGGCGCGCGCCGTGCGGTAGATCATGTCCAGCACGCCGCCATGCGTCACCACCACCAGGGTCTGCTGGCTGTGCGCGGCCACCAGCTGGCGTATGGCGTTCATCACCCGGGCATGAAACTGGCGCGTGCTCTCGCCGCCCGGAATCGCGTAGTCCGCCTGAAATTGCACCCACTGAGCCCAGACATCGGGGTGCTGCGCGCGGATGTCGTCCACCCGCATCCCCTCCAGCATGCCGAAACTCTGCTCGCGCAGGCCGCTGTTCGCCAGGCTGTGCAAGTCCAGCTGCAGCCCGGTCGGCAGCGCGGTCTGGCGTGCGCGCAGCAGGTCGCTGCACACCAGGTGATGCACCGGTTCACTCGCCAGGCGCAGCGCCAGCCGGCGTGCCTGCTCGTGCCCCACGGCGTTCAGCGGCGCATCCAGCTGTCCCTGAAACCGCAGCTCGCGGTTCCAGTCGGTCTCGCCGTGACGGATCAGAATCAGTTCGGTCGTCAAGCGCTGGCTTCCTCGTCGCGTTTGACGATCATCACCGGCACCTTGGCGGCATGCAGCACGGCCTGCGACACTGAGCCCAGCAGCGCGCTGCGCAAGCTGCCCTTGCCATGGGAGCCCATCAGCACCATGTCGCAGCCGAACCGCTCCACGATATCGATGATGGTGTGCCCCGGATCCCCCGAGGCGACCTCGCATTCATAGACCACGCCCGCCTGCTTGAGCAGCGCCTGGGCGCCTTCCAGCAAGTACGCGCCGGCGCCGTCACTGACGCTCTCGAGCACTCGCGGATCGGGTGCCATGACCATCTCGTACAGCGACACGGGGTCCTGCACGTTGGCCAGTACCACGTCGGCCTGCAGGCCTTTTTGAATCAGCTCGATCGCAAAACGAACCGCCTTGAGCGAGACTTCGGATCCATCCACGGGTAGCAAAATTTTCATTCATCGTTCTCCAGTTTCAAGTGTAGGACCAGGCGCATACGACCATCTGCGCGCAACGCCGCGAGTCGATGTGCTCAATCACTCGCCGGGAGCGCTGCGCACCTTGTTCATCAGGTGCTCCAGCACCATGGGTGAGACAAATTTGTTCACCTCGCCACCGAGCGAGGCAATCTCGCGCACGAAGGTGCTGGAAATAAACTGATACTTGTCGCTGGGCGTGAGAAACACCGTTTCCACATCGGGCATCAGGCTGCGGTTCATGCCGGCGAGCTGGAATTCGTAGTCGAAATCGGTCACGGCGCGCAGGCCGCGCACCATGGCCTTGGCGCCCCGCGCCACCACAAAATCGCGCAGCAGGCCGGAAAAGCTTTCCACGCTCACCTGCGGGTAAATCTTGACGGCCTCGCGCACCATGGCGATGCGCTCGTCCAGGCTGAACAGGGCCTTCTTGTGATGCCCCGCCGCCACGGCCACGATCACGCGATCGAACAGCTGGGTGGCCCGGCGCACCACGTCTTCGTGGCCCAGCGTCATGGGGTCAAAGGTGCCGGGGTAAACGGCAGTCACGTTCAGGGCCATGGTGTGCTTCTCCTCGCGTTATTCGCACGGCGGTCCGGGCCGGGCCTGTCTTCGCCCGATTATGCAGTGCCGGCGACGGCGCGAGCCGCACGACGCGCCTTAAACCGCGCCCGCCAGGGGCTTGAGCAGGTGTGCATGAACCGCGCCGGCCTTCAGGTGGCGATGCACGGCCAGGCCGAAACCCGCCAGCAACTCGTCGCTCCAGGCCGAGGGGGCTTCGAGGTATACATAGCCGCCGCGCGCCACGGCGCGGCCCGCGGCTTGCAGGGCGGCCTCGAAAAGGCCCGCGTCAAAGGGCGGATCGAGAAACACCACATCCATGCTGGCGGGGGCCAGTTGCCTGAGCGCGGCGACGCCATCGCCGCGCTCGATCTGCGTCGCGCTGGCCTGCAGTTTGATCTGGATGGCCTTGAGCTGCGCCACCAGCGCGCCGTCCTGCTCCAGCAGGCGCACCTGCGCTGCGCCGCGCGATGCGGCCTCGAAACCCAGGGCCCCGGTGCCGGCAAAGACATCGATGCAGCGCCAGCCGCTCAGGTCCTGCCCGAGCCAGTTGAACAGCGTCTCGCGCACGCGATCGGGCGTGGGGCGCAGGCCGGGTTTGTCGGCCACCGGCAAGCGGGTGCGTTTCCACTGGCCGCCGATCAGGCGCACTTCACCGCCATGGGCCTTTTTCATCGCCGGGCCGCCCCAAGATGAAAAGCGGCCCCCTCCGGGGGCAGTGACCCGCGCAGCGGTGGAGCGTGGGGGCCATTTTTCACTTCGCGCCCCCGACCACCACGGTCACCATCCGCTCGGGCTGCAGCTTGCGCGCGAAGGCCGCCTTGATGTCGGCCACCGTCACCTTTTGCACCTGCTGGGTCCAGGTTTCGAGGTAGTCCAGCGGCAGCTTGTTCCAGGCGATGTTCGCGATGTTGCCCAGCAGCTTGCGGTTGCTGTCGATACGCAGCGCAAAGCCGCCGATCAGGTTGTCTTTGGCGGCCTTGAGCTCGGCCTCGGTCGGGCCCTCGGCGACAAAGCGCGCCACCACGCTGCGCGCCACCTGCACCGCCTCGTTGGCCTGATCCGGCCGGGTTTGCAGCCCCACCGTGAATGCCCCCGCGTGCAGGCCCGGTGAAAAGTAGCTGTACACCGAGTAGCTCAGGCCCCGCTTTTGCCGCACCTCGCCGGACAGGCGCGACACGAAACCGCCGCCGCCCAGGATGTAGTTGCCTACCGTGAGCGCGAAATAATCCGGGTCGTCGCGCTTGAAGCCCGGCTGGCCGATCAGCACCTGGGCCTGGGCCGCATCAAACGGGATGCGGATGTCCTCGGCCTTGGCCAGCGGCGGCACCTCGGGAATCGTGGGCAGCGGTGCGCACGAGGTCGTGGCCGGCAGGCGCGAGAGCAGGGTCGTCACCAGCGCGTCGGCCTGCGCCCGCGTGACGGCGCCGACCAGGCTCACCTTGGCGCGGCAAGGCACGATCAGGCTGGCGTACAGCGTCTTCATGTCGGCCACGCTGATACGCGCCAGCGACGCCTGCGTCATCTCGTAGCCGTAGGGGTGACTGCCGTACACGGCCGCGGTAAAGGCGCGGCTAGAGACGATGCCGGGCCGGGTCAGCGCCTCCTTGAGCGAGGCGTCGAGGCGCTGGCGGTTGCGCTCCCACACGGCCTCGGGAAAGGCCGGCTCGCCGAGCTGGCGCGCCGCAAGCTGCACCGCGCGACCCAGCAGATCGGGATAGGTCAGCGAGCGCAGCGAAAAACTCATGCGGTCATTGCCGGCGCTGCCATCAAACCCCGCCCCCAGATCGGCCCAGGCGTCGCTCAGCGCGTTCTCGTCCAATGCGGGATCAGAGCCGCGGGCCAGCAGGCCGGCGGAGGTCATATCGGCCGTCACGCTGGCCAGCCCGGCCTTGTCGGGGGGGTCGCGGCGGCGGCCGGCGTCGAAGTCGATCTGCACATCGAGCATCGGGATGCCCGGGCTTTGCGCCAGGTAGACCTGCGCCCCGCTGGGCTGCGTCCAATGCTCGATGGGAATGCCGGCCAGCGCAGGATTTGAGAAAAACAGGGCTGCAGCCCCCGTCAACAGTGCGCAGGTAGCTATGTTTTTAAGAGCAATCATGACGGTGCTCCGTCATTCCGCATGCCCGGCAGGGGCGTGCGCGGCTTGCGGTTCTTGTCCAGCGGCTGGGGCCGCAGCACCGCCACCGTGAGCTGGTCATCGCCAAAGTATTTGCCGGCCACCGCCTTCACCTGCCCGGCCGTGACCGCGCGCAGCCGCGCGATGATGCGCTCGTCGGCATCCAGCGGCAGGCCCTGCACCCAGTTGCTGCCCAGCTCCCGGGCCTGGCTCATCACCGAATCGCGCTTGTACACCTGGCTGGCCACCCATTGGGTCTTGACGCGGTTCAGTTCCGCCTCGCTGACGCCGTCGTGCGCCACTTTGGCGACCTGTTCGCGCAGGGCGGCCTCGACCTGCTCCGCGCTCTTGCCCTGCGCCGGCACGCCGTCGAGCACGAAGAGCTGCGGGCCGCGTCCCGCAAAGCCGTTGGAGGCGCCCGCGCTGTCGGCCACCCGATCCGGCCCCTGCGTCAGCGCCCGCTCGAGCCGGGCGCCGCTGTAGCCGTCCAGTACCGCGGCCAGCACGCTCAAGGCATACCCATCGTCGCTGCCGTCCAGCGCTTGCAGGGCCGGCACCTTGAACGCCAGCGCCACATAGGCCTGCTCCGCCGGCGCCTTGAAGTCGATGTGGCGCAGCCCGACCTGCTCGGGCTCCAGGCGCGGCTTGCGCACCGGCACGGGCCGGGCCGGGATGCCGCCGTAGTATTTTTCGGCCAGCCGCCTGACCTGCGCGACATCCACGTCGCCCGCCACCACGACGGCCGCATTGGCCGGGACATACCAGCGGTGGTAGAAATTGCGCACGTCGTCCGGCGTCATGGCATTGAGGTCGCTCATCCAGCCGACCACCGGGCGGTGGTAGGGCGCTGCCTCGAAAACCGCGGCATTCAGCGCCTCATACAGGCGGGCGCGCGGCGAATCTTCGGTGCGCATGCGGCGTTCTTCCTTCACCACCTCGATCTCTTTTTTGAACTCCTCGTCGGGCCACTGGTTGTGCGCGAAACGGTCGGCTGCCAGCTTCATCACCTCTTCCAGCCGGCTGGCGGGGATCTGCTGGTAAAAGCCGGTGTAGTCCGTGGTGGTGAAGGCGTTTTCCTGCCCGCCCAGCGCGGCCACACGGCGCGAGAACTCGCCGGGCTTCACGCTGGGCGTGCCCTTGAACATCATGTGCTCCAGTGCATGGGCCACGCCCGAGGTGCCATCGACCTCGTCCATGGAGCCCACGCGCACGTACAGCATCTGCACCGCCGTGGGCGCGCGCCGGTCGGGCTTGACGATCAGCGTGAAGCCGTTGGCCAGCGTGAACTGTTGCACCGTGGCGGGCAAGGCCGGTTGCTGCAGAAGTGCGGAGGGCGGCGCCGTCGAAGGCCCCGTTTGGGCGCCGGCGGCAAAGCCAGCCAGCAGGCAAAGTAGGGGCAGGAGGCGTTTCATAGAATGCTGTGATTCTAAGAACCCCGCAATGTTCAGCTTTTTCAAGAAAAAACCCCCTGCTCCTGCCGTCGCTGCGCCGATGCCTATGCCCGCGCCCGCGAGCCCCGCTGCAGCGCCCAGTCATGTGGTGCCCAGCCCTGCGGTGCCCGGCCCCGCTGCGCCGGGCTCGCTGATCGGCAGCGCACTGGTCACGCCGATCGGCATTCCGCTGCCCGAAGCAGTGCCGCCCGAGCGCGCCAAATGGCTCGACAAACTCAAGGCGGGCTTGCGCAAGACGGGCTCCAGCATCTCCACGGTGTTCACCGGCGCGCAGATCGACGAGGCGCTCTATGAAGACCTGGAGGCCGCGCTGCTGATGGCTGACACCGGCGTGCAGGCCACGCAGTACCTGCTCGGCGAGGTCAAGCGCCGCGTCAAGGAGGGTGGCGTGACGCATCCGGTGGCCGTCAAGAACATCCTGACCGAGGTGCTGACCCAGTTGCTCAGACCATTGGAGAAGCCACTGGTGATCGGCGAGCACAAGCCCACCGTGATCATGGTCGCCGGCGTGAACGGCGCGGGCAAGACCACCTCGATCGGCAAGCTGACCAAGCATCTCTCGAGCGCCGGCGCCTCCGTTCTGCTGGCCGCGGCCGACACCTTCCGCGCCGCCGCGCGCGAGCAACTGGGCGTGTGGGCCGACCGCAATACGGTGGAGATCATCAGCCAGGACGGCGGCGACCCGGCCGCCGTGAGCTTCGACGCGGTGAGCGCGGGCAAGGCGCGCGGGCGCGACGTGGTGCTGGTCGACACGGCGGGGCGCCTGCCGACCCAGCTGCATCTGATGCAGGAGCTGAGCAAGATCAAGCGCGTGGTGCAAAAGGCCGACGCGACCGCGCCGCACGAAGTGCTGCTGGTAATCGACGGCAACACCGGCCAGAACGCGCTGACCCAGGTGAAAGCCTTCGACGACGCGCTGCAGCTGACCGGCCTGATCGTCACCAAGCTGGACGGCACCGCCAAGGGCGGCGTGCTGGCCGCGATCGCGCAGGAGCGGCCCGTGCCCGTGTATTTCATCGGCGTGGGCGAACAGCTCGGCGATCTGGAGACCTTCAACGCGCGCGAGTTCGCGCAGGCGCTGCTGGCATGACGGGCAATGAACTACCACGCTTATATCCACCAACCCCCTTGATCACGACACACCCATGACCACCCTGCTGCCCCGCATTGAACTTGAGAGCGCTCCGCACCCCATCGCCGCCGTGATCTGGCTGCACGGCCTGGGCGCCGACGGCAACGACTTTGCCGCCATCGTGCCCGAGCTGGACCTGCAAGGCTGCCCGCCGATCCGCTTTGTCTTTCCGCACGCACCGAGCATGCCGGTCACGCTCAACGGCGGCTATGTGATGCCCGCCTGGTACGACATCCTGGGCACCGACCTGGCCAAGCGCGAAGACGCGGCGGGCATCCACCACTCGGCGCGCGCCATCGAGGCGCTGATCGCGCACGAGGTAGAACGCGGCATCGCACCCGGCGCCATCGTGCTGGCGGGCTTTTCGCAGGGCTGTGCGATGGCGCTGCAGGTCGGACTGCGCCATGGCGCGCGACTCGCCGGCCTCATGGCGCTGTCGGGCTACCTGCCGCTGGCCGGCACGCTGGCCGCCGAGCGCAGCGCGGCGAATGCCGCGACGCCGATCTTCATGGCGCATGGCCTGGCCGACCCGGTCGTGCCGATCGCGCGGGCCGAGGCCTCGCGCCAGGCCTTGCTGGACCTGGGCTATGCGGTGCAGTGGCACAGCTACCCGATGCCGCACAGCGTGCACCCGCAGGAGATTGCCGACATCAGCCGGTTCTTGCGCTCCGTGCTGGGAGCCGCCGCCTGATGGTGCTGGGGATCGACTTCGGCACCTCCAACTCGGCGGCGGCCATCGTCCAGCTTGACGGCCGCGTGTGCCCGATTCCGCTGGACGGTGCCAGCGCCTCGATGCCGACCGCGCTGTTCTTCTCCAGCGAAGACGGTCACGGCGACCCGGTGGCATACGGCAACGCCGCGCTGCAAGCCTACCTGCAGGGCACGCAGGGGCGACTCATGCGCTCCATCAAAAGCCTGCTCGGCAGCAGCCTGATGGACGAACAGACGCTGGTCAACGGCCAAGCCACCAGCCTGTTCGACATCGTGGTGCTGTTCTTCAAGGAACTCAAAGCCCGCTCCGAAACATTCCTGGGCCACCCGCTGCGCGCCGCCATGCTCGGGCGTCCGGTGCATTTTGTCGACGGCGACGATACGCGCGACGCACTGGCCCAGGCCACGCTGGAGCGCGCCGCACGCGCCGCGGGATTCGAGGCGATTCGGTTTCAGCTCGAGCCGATTGCCGCCGCCTTCGATTTCGAGCGGCGCGTGGCCACGGACACGACCGTGCTGGTGGTGGACATTGGCGGGGGCACCTCCGACTTCACTGTTCTGCGCGTGGGGCCGCAGCGGCTGTCCCACGCGGACCGCGCGCAGGATATCCTGGCCACCACGGGCACGCACATCGGCGGCACCGATTTCGACTACCTGCTGAACCTGCGCCATGTGATGCCGCTGCTCGGCCTGGGCCACGTGGGGCCGAACGGCCGCGAGGTGCCCTCCTCCGTCTTCTTCAACCTGTCGACCTGGCACCTGATCCACCCGCTGTACAGCCGCAAAAGCCTGCACGCGGCGCGCGAACTGAAGAGTGCGTTTGCCGACCCCGCGCTGCACAGCCGGCTCATGCGCGTGCTGAACCACCACGAGGGCCACCGGATTCTGTCGCATGTGGAAGCGGCCAAAATCGCCTGCTCCAGCCTGAACGCGCCGGCTGAAATCGACCTGGCCTGCATCGAGCGCGGCCTGGCTGCGCTGCTGTCGCCGGCAGGCCTGAGTCAGGTGTTGCAGCAGCAGGTAGCGCAGATCGTCCACTGCGCGCAGGAATGCGTGACGATGTCGGGCGTGCGCGAGGTGAACGCGGTGTACCTGACCGGCGGCTCGTCGGCGCTGGCCCCGCTGGGCGCGGCGCTGCAGGCGGCATTCTCCAGCGCGTCCATCGTGCGCGGCGACCGGTTTGGCAGCGTGGCCGCGGGCCTGGCGACCAGCGGCTGGGTGTCGCGCGAGGAATTTTCTCTGCTACAAGCTTGATAGCTGGACTTGCCCGTCTGGCAAGGGCTTGAGGCACATTTCATACAAAATCCCGGCGACGCAAGCGGCCCTCTCCACATGATCGAATTGCCCGCCTCGGCACGCTGACATACCGATGAATGCGGCGAGCCCCCATGACGGGCCCCGGCGCCCGCCATGGGCGCCAGCGCGCAGGCCTGCAACAACCGCCGGCATGAAATCCAAAGTGCAGTTCCGCTTTCGGATCTATCGCGACGACTGCATTGCCATCGGCCCCGGCAAGGTGGCGCTGCTGGAGGCCGTCGCCGAGACCGGCTCGATTTCCGCGGCGGCGCGGCGCTGACACCCGTGGGCAAGAAACTGGTCAAGCACTACCGCGCGGTCGAAAGCTCGGCGCGCATAGCCGCTGCCGTCAACATCACGGCGCTGATCCGGCTGCTCGCACCATGACGGCGGTGGACAACGCGCCGACAGCCTGCAGGCCTTTGCGATCTTCGCATCCGCTGTCATGTCCGGTGCAACTCATGCCCCATCCAGCATGACCATACGTCTTGCGAGAGCCGCTGTTTGGCGGGCGGTGGCGGCTCGCTGACCGTTCCCAGACTGATGAAGCCGGCCAGAAATTCCGCCTCGGTCAGGCCGAGCTGGCGCGCCAGGATGGCGTCGAAACAGCGCTCGCCGCTGAGCACGATGGCACCAAAGCCCAGTTGGTGCGCCGCATTCAGGATGTTGCCCAGCGCGGCGCCGGCGCCCAGCCATTGCTCGCGCAGCGGCACCTTGCTGAGCTGGCGCGGCGAGACGACAAAGCCCAGCAGCACGGGCGCGCGGGTCGCATGCTCGCGGGCGCGCTTGAGATCCAGCGCGGTGGCGAGCGGGTCGCGCCGCAGCTTCTCCTGCTCGAAGCACTGCGCCAGCGCCGCCCGGCTGCGCGCGCGAAATTCAATGATGCGCCACGGATGCAAGCCGCCGTGATCGGGCGCGCGCAGGCCCGCCTGGATCAGGCGGTCCAGTTCATCGGCGTCGGGCCCGGGCGAATGCAAGCGCCTGGGTGAGACCGAACGTCGTGCCAATAGGGTTTTGAGACCCGGCGCGCCGCCATCCAACGTGCCCGGCCCGGCCTTGCATCTGAGCACCTCGCCAATGTCTTGCGCGTCCATCAGCGAGATCCGCAGCGACTGCCTCGCGCTGCCGGACGTGATCACCGACATCACCACGGAGTCCGAACCGACTTCCTGTTCGATGCGCCATTCCGCCACCTCGGCCACGCGGCGCAGTGCCGCCTCGCCGGAGATGGAATGGACGACCGTGTTGTGCTCGAGATCACGCATGCTGCTTTTATCGAAGAATTCGGCAATGCACCTGGAAGGCCACATCGCTATATCCATTGATACACAAGGATGGAGGGAGCCAGTGTATCGCCGGGACGCCACTTCATCAACGGATCGGACTCTGCCGCCAGCGGCAGGCAATGACCGGCATCGAGCTGCGCAACGCGTCAGTCCGCGCTGATCATCACGCGGGAGGCCTCGATGATGGCGCAGGCCCGCGCCCCAGACACAACGCCATTGCGGGACTTGGGCCGGGGGTCGAGCCATGCGTCAGCCAGGCTCTGAAACAGATACGCTCTGGCACCATATTGGTGAAACTCCCGATCGACCATCGAAATAAAGTACATCTTTTCTCAATTTGAGTATTTATCCCACAACAGAGAGCACCTATTCTTCGCACTGTCGGCGCGGTGTTGTCGACGCCATGCAGATCGTTCCCATCACAAACTTCAGGAGACTGGCTCATGAAATTTTCAACGACCCTCGCCCTGGCCGCCGCAATGGCTGTGGCAGGCACGGCGCACGCCGCCACCGAACTCGTCATCGCGACCGTGAACAACGGCCACATGATCGAGATGCAAAAGCTCACGCCCTTCTTCGAGAAGGCGTATCCCGACATCAAGCTCAAGTGGGTCACGCTGGAAGAAGGCACCTTGCGCCAGCGCGTGACGACCGACATCGCCACCAAGGGCGGCCAGTTCGATGTGATGACCATTGGCCTGTACGAAGTGCCGATCTGGTCGAAGAAGGGCTGGCTCAAGCCCATTGCGACCGACGCGGCCTACGACGTGGACGATCTGTTGCCCGCCATCCGCACCGGCCTGTCCTACGAGGGCAAGCTCTATGGCGCGCCGTTTTACGGTGAAAGCTCGATGCTCATGTACCGCAAGGACCTGATGGACAAGGCCGGCGTGACGTTCTCCGGGCGCCCGACCTGGAACCAGGTGCGCGATGCCGCGGCCAAGATCAGCGACCCCAAGGCCGGGGTCTATGGCATCTGCCTGCGCGGCAAGCCGGGCTGGGGCGACAACATGGCGCTGCTCAGCACCATGGTCAACACCTGGGGCGGCCAGTGGTTCAACATGAAGTGGCAGCCGCAGCTGGAGAGCAAACCCTGGCATGACGCGATCAGCTTCTACGTCGACATCATGAAGAAATACGGCCCGCCCGGCGCATCGGCCAACAGCTTCAACGAGAACCTGGCGCTTTTCAACGAGGGCAAGTGCGGCATGTGGGTGGATGCGACGATCGCGGCCTCGTTCATCAGCGATCCGAAGCAGTCGAAGGTGGCCGACAAGGTGGCCTTCGCGCAGTCGCCGGTGGCTGTCACCCCGAAGGGTGCCAACTGGCTGTGGTCCTGGAATCTGGCCATCCCGGCCGGCACCCAAAAGGCCGATGCCGCGCAGAAGTTCGTGACCTGGGCCACCTCCAAGGCCTACGTCGACCTGGTGGCGCAACAGGACGGCTGGGCGCGGGTGCCAACCGGCACGCGCAAATCAACCTACGCCAACCCTGAATTCCAGAAGGTCGCCACATTCGCCCCGGCGGAGCTGGAGGCGATCAACAGCGCCGACCCAAGCAGCCCCACGCTGCCGAAGTCACCCTATGTCGGTGTCCAGTATGTCGCCATCCCCGAGTTCCAGGCCATTGGCGTTGCGGTCGGCCAGCAAATGAGCGCGGCGCTGGCCGGTACGGTCACGGTGGACCAGGCTTTGAGGACCTCGCAGACGATTGTCGAGCGCGACATGACCAAGGCCGGCTACTACAAGTGAACCCACACCCCTCCCCCCGCTGGGGGAAGGGGTGACAAGCCAATCATGAACCGACTGATGCCCCGATCGCTGATGGCGCCTGCGGTGCTCACGCTCTTCCTCTGGATGATCGTGCCGCTGGCGATGACGTTGTATTTCTCCTTCGTCAACTACAACCTGCTGCAGCCGGGCGCGCACACGTTTGCCGGCATCGAGAATTTCCAGTACTTCATCACCGACCCGGACTTCTGGCCGGCGGTCTGGAATACGCTGCTGCTGATCGGCAGCGTGATCGTGATCACGGTGGTGTTCGGAATCCTGCTGGCATTGCTGGTCAACGACCCGTTTCCAGGGCGCGGCATCGTGCGCGTGCTGTTGATCTCCCCGTTCTTCGTCATGCCTACGGTGAATGCGTTGCTGTGGAAGCACATGATGATGAACCCGATCTACGGCGTGCTGGCCGATGTGTGGCGCGCCTTTGGCGCCACCCCGGTGGACTGGATGACCGACTGGCCGCTGTTATCGGTCATCGTCATCGTCGCGTGGCAGTGGCTGCCGTTCGCCTGCCTGATCTTCATCACCTCGCTGCAGTCGCTCGACCGTGAGCAGATGGAAGCGGCGCGCATGGACGGCGCCAGCGCGCCGCAGCGCTTCTTCTACCTCACGCTGCCGCATCTGGGCCGGCCGATAGCGGTGGTGATCATGATCGAGATGATTTTTCTGCTCAGCATCTTTGCGGAGATCGCCATCACAACCAGCGGCGGTCCAGGCAATGCGAGCACCAACATCACCTACATGATCTTCAAGCAGGCGCTGCTGAATTTCGACGTCGGCGTCGCCTCTGCCGGCGCGCTGTTCGCGGTGGTGCTGGCCAATATCGCCGCGGTCTTCCTGATCCGCATCATCGGCAAGAACCTGGATTGAAGGGGACAAGACCATGCCACCCAACAACATCCTGCCCCTGGCGCTGCGCACCGTCACCGCGTGGCTCGTGACACTGCTGCTGTTCTTCCCGCTCGGCTGGCTGTTCCTGACGTCATTCAAGACCGAACTGCAGGCGATCCACGTGCCCCCGCTGTTCGTGTTCCATCCGACGATGGAGAACTTCGGCGAGGTGCAGCGCCGCAGCGACTACCTGCTGTATGCACGCAACTCGCTCGTCACGAGCCTGGGCTCGACCGTCCTGGGCCTGTTGATTGCGGTGCCGGCAGCTTATTCGATGGCGTTCTTCAAGACCCGGTTCACGCGCGACATCCTGATGTGGATGCTCTCGACCAAGATGATGCCGGCGGTCGGCGCCCTGGTGCCGATCTACGTGCTGGCGCAGACCGCCGGCATGCTGGACTCGGTGCCCGCGCTAGTCATCGTGTTCACACTCTCGAATCTGCCCATCATGGTGTGGATGCTTTTCACCAGCTACAAGGAAATCCCGGGCGAAATTCTGGAAGCGGCGCGCATGGACGGCGCCACCCTGTGGAAGGAGTTTCTCCATGTGGTGCTGCCGCTGTCCGTGGGCGGACTCGCGTCCACCGGGCTCTTGTGCCTGGTGCTGAGCTGGAACGAGGCCTTCTGGGCCCTCAACCTGACCTCGGCCAAGGCCGGCACGCTGGCCGTGATGATCGCGTCCTACTCGAGCCCCGAGGGCCTGTTCTGGGCCAAGCTCTCCGCCGCCTCGACGATGGCCATTGCACCGATCATCGTGTTCGGCTGGCTGTGCCAGAAACAACTGGTCCAGGGTCTGACCTTCGGCGCCGTGAAATAACAGACAAGGAGAAACGCCATGGCTTACCTTCAGCTTCGGGACATGCGCAAAAGCTTCGGCGAGACGCACGTCATCCAGGGCGTGAACCTGGAGATCGCCAAGGGCGAGTTCATCGTCTTCGTCGGCCCGTCGGGCTGCGGCAAATCGACCTTGCTGCGCCTGATCGCGGGGCTCGAGCCGGTCACCAGCGGCAAGCTGCTGCTCGACGGGCGAGACATCACGCACATGCCCTCGGGCAAGCGCGACCTCGCGATGGTGTTCCAGAGCTACGCGCTGTATCCGCACATGAGCGTGTACGACAACATGTCGTTCGCGCTCAGGCTCGCGGGCGTGCCGAAGGACGAGATCAGGACGAAGGTCGAGTACGCGGCCAGACAGCTCAACCTGGCCCAATACCTGGAGCGCACACCCAAGGAGCTGTCGGGCGGCCAGCGCCAGCGCGTGGCCATCGGCCGCGCCATCGTGCGCGCCCCCAAGGTGTTTTTGTTCGACGAGCCCCTGTCCAACCTCGACGCGGCGCTGCGCGGCAACACGCGCGTGGAAATCCACAAGCTGCATGTGGCCCTCGGTGCGACCACCATCTACGTGACGCACGACCAGGTCGAGGCGATGACGCTGGCCGACCGCGTGGTGGTGCTGCGCGACGGCCGGATCGAGCAGGTCGGCTCGCCGCTGGATCTGTACGACCATCCGGCCAGCCAGTTCGTGGCGCAGTTCATCGGCATGCCATCGATGAACATGGTCGCCGCGGGAGCGATCCCCAGCTTCTCGAACCAGACCGGCGGACGCCTGCCCAGCGATGGCTTTCTGGGCGTTCGCCCCGAGGGCCTGCGCGTGCACCAGGGCCATGGCGCCGGCGTGCCGGGCCGCGTCGACCTGATCGAGGCGCTGGGCAACGACACGCTGATCCACGTGGACGTCGGCGGTGTGCAACTCATCGCGCGCCAGAACGAGCGCACGCCTTTGAGGATCGGTGACGACGTAGGAGTGGAGCTCAACCCCGCGGTGCTGCACCTGTTCAATCGAGAAGGCCGCGCACTCGCCGCCTGAGAATTTTCCGGAGAATTCGACGTGACACTCGCAGCAGCGCCAGCCACTTCCCGGGTCGTGCTCCATCTGGGGCTCGGCTCGTTTCACCGCGCACACCAGGCGGCTTACCTGCAGCAGCTCATCGAGGCCGGCGACACGCGCTGGTCGCTCTCGGGCGGCAACCTGCGCGCCGACATGGCCGAGTTGCTGGGGGCACTGCGGGCGCAGGGCGGGCGCTATACGCTGGAGACCGTGTCACCGGCCGGCGAGTACCGCTAC
Source organism: Rhodoferax sediminis (assembly GCF_006970865.1). Lineage (NCBI taxonomy): Bacteria > Pseudomonadati > Pseudomonadota > Betaproteobacteria > Burkholderiales > Comamonadaceae > Rhodoferax > Rhodoferax sediminis. The sequence continues at coordinate 1,237,349 of NZ_CP035503.1, read as the reverse complement.
CAGCGCATCGAGTCGATCCGCGAGGTGCTGCCCTACGAGCCCACGCTCGCGGCGCTGATCGCGCGCGGCGCGGACGCGGCCACGCGCGTGATCTCGTTCACCGTGACCGAGGCCGGCTACTACCTCGACGCCCATGACAGGCTCGACCTGGGTTTCAGCGATCTCGCAGCCGACATCGAACGCGCGAAACGTGGTGAGCCGGGCGACACGATCTACGGCGCGGTGTGCGCCATCCTGCGCGCGCGCCGTGCGGCCGGCGCCGGACCGGTGACATTGCTGTGCTGCGACAACCTGCGCCACAACGGCCAGCGCTTTCGCGCCGGCCTGCTCGAGTTCATCGAGCGCGGCGGCGACGCCGCGCTGCGAGGCTGGGTTGACGCCAGCACCACCTGCCCGAACGCGATGGTGGACCGCATCACGCCACGCCCGCCGCCCGAGCTGCGCGAGCGCGTGCGCCGTGCTACCGGCTGGATCGATGCCGCACCGGTCACGGCGGAGAGCTTCATCCAGTGGGTGATCGAGGACAACTTCATCGCCGGCCGGCCCGAATGGGAGCGCGTGGGCGTGCAGATGGTCGATTCGGTTGCACCGTTTGAGGAGGCGAAGATCCGGGTCCTGAACGCGACGCACAGCTGCATCGCCTGGGCCGGCACCCTGATCGGCCTGCAGTTCATTCACGAAGGCACACGCACGCCGGCCATTCGCCAGATGGCCTGGGACTACGTGACCGACGACGTCATCCCGTGCCTGAGCCAACCCGGCAACCCCAGTCCGGTCGATTTGCCGGCCTACCGCGACGAGGTGCTGGAGCGCTTCGGCAACGCCGCGATCCGCGACACGAATCAGCGGGTCGCCATGGATGGCTTCTCCAAGATTCCGGGCTTTATCGCGCCCACGGTGCGCGAGCGGCTGGCGCAGGGACAGACGATCGACAGCGTGGCCATGCTGCCGGCACTGTTTCTCGCCTTCCTGCAGCGCTGGCACCGCGGTGAGCTGGCCTACACCTATGAGGACCAGGGGATGGACCCGGCCGCCGCACACGCGATCTGCGCAGCAGCGGATCCGGTGGCCGCGATGGGTGCCGACGCGGGGCTGTGGGCGGAGCTGGCCGGCGACGCGCGGCTGCTCGGCGCATTGCGACGCGCCGCACAACGAGTTATTACTTTTCAAAAGGATCATTCATGAGCGCACGTTTGCAGGATCGGCACGCCTTGTTGACAGGCGCGGGAGGGGGCATCGGCCTGGCCGTCGCCGAGGCCTACCTGGCACAGGGCGCGCGCTGCACCGTGGTGGACATCGCGTCCACCGCACCCGCCGCGCTGGCGCCGCTGCTGGACGCCCACGCCGGGCGACTGCAGTACGTCAGCGCCGACATCACGCGGCCCGGGCAGATCGAGACGATGCTGGATGCAGCCGAGAGCCGCTTCGGTGTGCCGGGCGTGCTGTTCAACAACGCTGCCGTGTTCGACCTGGCGCCGCTGCTGGACAGCGACGAGGCCATGTACGACCGGCTGTTCGCCGTCAACGTCAAGGGCATGTTCTTCGTGATGCAGAAGGTGCTGGCGCGCATGGTCGCGCAGGGCGTGCACGGCGCCGTGATCAACATGGCCTCGCAGGCCGGACGGCGCGGCGAGGCGCTGGTCGCGCACTACTGCGCGACCAAGGCCGCGGTGATCAGCTACACCCAGAGCGCTGCGCTGGCCATGGCGCCGCACCGCATCCGCGTGAATGCGATCTCGCCGGGCGTGATCGACACGCCGATGTGGCAACAGGTAGATGCATTGTTCGCGCGATACGAGAAATTGCCACTGGGGCAGAAGAAGAAGCAGGTCGGTCTGGCGGTTCCGCTGGGCTACATGGGTGCGCCGGCCGACATTGCGGGCGCCGCGGTCTTTCTGGCCAGCGACGAGGCCTCTTACATTACCGCCCAGACGCTGAATGTGGACGGTGGCGCGGTGATGAGCTAGGCTTGCAAAACACGCACCCCGCATGACTCGAATGACCCCATGACCGCCAGTCGCCGCACCCTGCCCCGCCAGCGCCAGCCCGAACTGGAGCACGACCGCGGGCGCAGCCCCGAGCTCGGTTACGAGCCGCCCGACACGACCGGCTCCATCCGCTGCCTGGCGCACGGCTTCCCCACGCCGCTGGCGCGCTGGCATTACCACGACGAATACGAGTTGCACCTGATCGTGGCGTCTTCCGGCAAGACCTTCGTGGGCGACTACATCGGCTACTTCCAGCCCGGCCATCTGGTGCTGACCGGCCCGCGCCTGCCGCACAACTGGATCTCGCTGGATCTGCCGCAAGGCGGCATCGCCGAGCGCGACCTGGTCATCCAGTTTGCGCACGCGCCGATCGCGCAGGCGGCCGCACATCTGCCCGAGCTGGCCGAGCTGCTGCCGCTGCTGGACCGCGCGCGCAACGGTGTCGAGTTCTTCGGCCTGTCGGAGCGCGCGGTCGACCATTGGCACAAGGTCAAGGCTCGTCAAGGCTTGGCGCGCCTGGGCGCATTCTGCGAATTTCTGGCCGACCTGGCGCGCTGCACCGATTACCGGCTGCTGTCGCACGCGCAGTTGCAGAGCGAGGACAACGCGGCCCAGCTGGACCAGATCAATGCGATCCTGAGCCGCATCACCGCCGACCTGGGGCAACCGCTGTCGGCCGCACAGCTCGCGGCGGAGCTGGGCATGAGCGAGAGCCGCTTCTCGCGCTTCTTCCGCCGCGCCACGGGCAACACCTTCACCGACTTCGTGAATCAGGTGCGTATCAACCGCGCCTGCCAGCTGCTCATGGAGTCGGACCAGTACATCACCCACATCTGCTATGAGGTCGGCTTCAACAACGTGGCCAACTTCAACCGCCGCTTCCTCGATTTCAAGGGCATGACGCCGGGCGAGTTCCGGCGCCAGGTGGACGGCCGCTTCGGCATCAAGCGCTAGCGCCATGTACCTCGGGATCGATCTGGGCACGTCGGGCGTCAAGGTGGTGCTGCTGGACGAGGCGCAGCAGCTCGCTGCCGTGGCCGATGCGCCGCTGGCTGTCTCGCACCCGCAGCCCCTGTGGAGCGAGCAGGCTCCGCACAGTTGGTGGCTGGCGCTGGACCGGGCCATGCAGCAGTTGCGCCATGCCGCGCCGGGCGCACTGGCGCAGGTGCGCGCGCTTGGCCTGTCGGGCCAGATGCACGGCGCCGTGCTGCTGGACGCGCGCCAGCACGTGCTGCGGCCGGCCATTCTGTGGAACGACGGCCGCGCGTTCGCGCAATGCGCGCAACTGGAGGCCGCCGAGCCAAGGTCGCGCGCCATCACCGGCAATCTGGTCATGCCCGGTTTCACCGCACCCAAACTGCTCTGGCTGCGCCAGCACGAAGCGGCCGTGTTCGCACAGACCCGCACCGTGCTTTGCCCGAAGGACTGGCTGCGGCTGCAGCTCACCGGCGAGGCGGTCAGCGACATGTCCGATGCGTCCGGCACGCTCTGGCTGGACGTGGGGGTGCGGCGCTGGAGCGAGCCCATGCTGGCGGCCTGCGGCCTGACGCTGGCCCACATGCCGCGCCTGGTGGAGGGCAGCGCGCCGGGCGGCTCATTGCGCCCCGGGATCGCGCAGGCCTGGGGGCTGCCTGCCGGTGTGGTGGTGGCCGGCGGCGCGGGCGACAATGCCGCCAGCGCGGTGGGCATGGGCGTGGTCCGCGGAGGCGAGGGCTTCGTCTCGCTGGGCACCTCGGGCGTGATTTTTCTCGCCACGGACGCCTTTCGCCCGGCGCCCGCGCAAGCGGTGCATGCCTTTGCGCATGCGCTGCCCGGGCGCTGGCACCAGATGTCGGTGATGCTGAGCGCCGCGAGCGCACTGGCCTGGGCCGCGCGCCTGACGGGGCGACGCAGCGAAGCGGCGCTGCTGGAAGAAGTGGCGCTGCTGCAGCCGGCCCGGCGCGCGCAGGCGCCGCTGTTCCTGCCCTATCTGTCGGGCGAGCGCACACCGCACAACAACACGCACGCCAGCGCGTCCTTCACGGGATTGCGCCAGGAGCACGGCGCCGCCGATATCGGCTACGCCGTGATCGAAGGCGTGAGCTTTGGGCTGATGGACGGTTTTGCCGCGATGCGCGGCGGCGGCCCTTTGGTGAACGAACTGGCGCTGGTGGGCGGCGGCGCACGCAGCGACCTGTGGGCGCAGCTGCTGGCCTGCGGCCTGGGCTGCGCGCTGCGCCGGCATGAGGGCGCACACGCCGCCGCGGCCATGGGCGCCGCACGGCTGGGCTGGCTGGCGGATGGCGGGGACGAAGCACAGGTGTGCCGCGCGCCTCTGGGCGGGCGCCTGTTCGAGCCCAATGCCATGGAGGCCGCGCTGCTGCGGCCGCGCTACCAGCGCTTTCGTGCGCTCTACCCCGCCTTGGCGCCGCACTTCGCGGACACCCCGGGGGGATCGGCATGACGCGCGTTGCCGTGTTCGGTGAAATGCTGGTGGACCGGTTCGAGTCCGGCCCCGTGGTGGGCGGTGCACCGTTCAATGTGGCGCGGCACCTGGCGGCATTCGGCCACGCGCCGCTGATGCTCAGCGCCGTGGGGGTTGATGAGCACACGGCACTCGTGATGCGCGAATTCGACCGCTATGGCATGCGGCGCGACGGCGTCCAGATCACACCGGATCACCCGACCGGCGTGGTCGACGTGCAGACCGCGCCCGACGGCGGCCACCGCTTCAGCATTCGCTTTGGTTCCGCCTGGGACTTCATCGAAGAGACGCCCGCCAGAGCCGCCGCCACGGCGCTCGACCCAGCGGGCTGGCTGTACGCGGGCACGCTGGCACTGCGCAGTCCGGTTTCACGTGCCGCCGCATGGGCCGTGCTGCGCAGCCATCCGGGTCCCGTCTACCTGGACCTGAACTGGCGCGAGGGCCAGGTGCCACGCGAGGTGGTGCTGCAGGCGATCGACCTGGCGGACGTGCTCAAGGTCAACGACGAGGAACTGGCCTGGCCATGCTGTGCGGCTGGCTCGATGTGCCGGCCGCCAGCGAGATACCGATGCCGGACAGCGCCCGCCATCTGCTGCAATGCCTGCCGCTGCAGATGCTGCTCGTCACCTGCGGCGCCGAGGGCGCGCTGGCGTTCGACAGCGAAGGCCGCTGTATCGCCCGGGGCCGCGACACGCGGCCCATCAGCCTGGTCGACACGGTCGGTGCCGGCGATTCGTTCTCGGCGGTGGCGCTGGCAGGGCTGCTGCGCGGCTGGGACATGGGCACCACGCTGGCACGCGCCAATGCGTTCGCCGGGTATATCTGCGAAGTGCGCGGCGCCGTGCCGCCCAACTTGACGGCCTATGCGCAATGGGTCGGCGCGTGGCGGTGAGCGCATTCTGTTAGTGAGTCTTGTAGGGCACCAAAGCTCACGCCACGCTGGCCCGTTCGGGAGTCCGGCATGCAGCGCAAGGAGATAATGGCCACCCGCCCGCCGTTTCCAGGCGGGTGTTCGCGCCCTGACTGTCCGCATGTCGTCCCCTCCTGCCACGCCTGCCTCTTCGGCTGAGTTTTCTCTCAGGCAAATTGCCGTGCCGGCCTTTGGCCCCTCGCTGCTTTTCGGGCTGGGCGAAGGCGCCGTTCTCCCGATCATTCCCCTGATGGCGCGTGACCTGGGCGCCTCCGTGCCGATGGCCGCGCTGGTCGTCGCCCTGATCAGCATCGGCTCGCTGCTCAACAACATTCCGGCGTCGCTGATCACGATGCGCTGGGGCGAGCGCGGGGCCATCGTCGCCGCGGGTCTTTGGAGTGGCCTGGGCATGGCACTTTGCGTGTTGACGTCGCATCTGGCCCTGTTCGCAACCGGCTGCCTCATGGTGGGCATGTCACAGGCCGTCTACAACCTGGCGCGCCAGATCTACATGACGGAGGCCGTTCCGATCGCGTACCGGGCGCGGGCGCTGTCGACACTGGGGGGCGTGATGCGCATCGGCATGTTCATCGGCCCCTTTCTTGGGGCCGCTGCGATCCATGCGTTTGGCCTGCAGGCGGCCTTCGGCGTGGGGATTGCGGGCGTGCTGGGCGCAGCAGCCATCGGTGCGCGTGTCCCGGACCTGGAGACACCCCCCATCCCGCCCGGCCAGACGCCACCGGCCGCCACGACCATCGTCTCGACGCTCAGGGATCACCGTCATGTATTCCTCACGCTGGGCGTGGGCGTTGTGCTGGTCAGTGCCGTGCGGGCATCGCGCCAGGTGGTCATCCCTTTGTGGGCCGATCACCTGGCGCTGGCACCTGCCGTGGCATCGCTGGTCTACGGCCTGGCAGGCGGCATCGACATGCTGGTCTTCTACCCGGCCGGCAAGGTGATGGATCACAAGGGCAGGCGCTGGGTCGCGGTTCCATCGATGATCATCATGGGCATGGCGATGCTGTGGATGCCCTTCACGTCGGGCTTCAACACGCTGTTGCTTGCCTCGCTGGCCATCGGCTTCGGCAACGGCATCGGCTCGGGAATGATCATGACCCTGGGCGCAGACCACTCCCCGCGGCATGGACGTGCACACTTCCTCGGTGTGTGGCGCCTGATGTCCGACATCGGCTCCTCGTGCGGACCGGTACTTCTGGCATTCCTTGCGGGCAGCTTGTCACTGGCGGCAGGAATCGCTGCCACCGGGCTCATCGCCTTTGCTGCGGCGGGGGCGCTGGCCTATTGGATTCCTGAAACGCACGGCTACGAACGGAGCAAAAACTCCGGCTGACCGCAATGCGCCCGAAGCGGTCGTCGACGCAAGGCTTGCGACCTGCTGCCATTTCGAAACGGCAAGCGCGCAGTGCTCACTCACCGCCGCCCGCGCCTGCTTTCAGTGGCGGCCGCCGGCGCCGGGGTTTGGTATGGCGGCCTGGGTCGGGCGGCCCATTTGCTACTGGATTCATAGCATCAAACCATTGAAAAACAAGGGCTGTAGCCATTTTTCATCTACATCCCGAGATACGCCCTGCGAACTTCGTCGGACGCGGCCAGGTCGGCGGCCGTGCCTTCGATGGCGATGCGCCCGCTTTGCATTACATACGCGCGCGCCGCCACTTCGAGCGCCTGCGCCATGTTCTGCTCGACCAGCAGCACGGCCAGGCCGTCCTGCCGGTTCAGCGCCACCAGCGCATCGAACACCTGCTCGATCAGGATGGGCGACAGGCCCAGGCTGGGTTCGTCGATCAGCAGCAGGCGCGGTCCGCTCATGAGCGCGCGGCCGATGGCCAGCATCTGGCGTTCGCCGCCCGACATGGTGCCGGCCAACTGCTCGCGCCGCTCCAGCAGGCGCGGGAAAAGTTTGTAGACCCGCTGCAGGCGCTGCCGATACACGGCTTCGTCGCGCAGGATGTAGGCGCCCAGGCGCAGGTTCTGCTCCACGGGCTGGCGCGCAAACACGCGCGCGCCCTCGGGGATCATGGCGATGCCTTTCCTGATCAACACCTCGGGCGGCTGGCCGGTGATGTCCTGCCCTTCGAACGTCACGCGCCCGCCTGCCGGTTTGACCGACCCGACGATGGCCAGCAAGGTGCTGGACTTGCCCGCGCCGTTGGCGCCCAGCAAGGCCGCAACCTCGCCGGTGCGCACTTCCAGTGAAATGCCGCGCACGGCCTGCACGCCGCCATAGGCCACGTGCAGGTCCTCGACCGTCAGCATCGCCTCAGGCACGGTGCTTCCTTCCTAAATACGCTTCGATCACGGCCGGATTGCGCACGATGTCCTGCGGCGCGCCCTCGGCGATCATCTGCCCGAAATTGAGCACCAGCACGCGGTGCGCCAGACGCATCACCACCTCCAGCACATGCTCGACAATGATCAGGGTGACCCCGGCGGCGTGAATGCCGCGCAATATCTCGGTCAAGGCAATCGCCTCGCTCGGATTCAACCCGCCGGCCACCTCGTCGAGCAGCAGCATTTTCGGTTCCGTGGCCAGTGCGCGCGCCAGCTCCACGCGCTTTTGGCCCGCCACGTTCAGCTCCGCCGCACGCACGTCCGTGCGCTCGCGCAGGCCCACCAGTTCCAGCACGCGCTCGGACGCTTCGCGCGCATCGGCCAGTTTGGGATGGCGCAGCAACGCGCCCACCATGGTGTTTTCCAGCACGGTCATCTGGCCGAAGCTGCGCGGAATCTGGTAGGTGCGCACCAGCCCCATCGCGGCGACCTGCTCCGGCGCCAGTCCGAGCATGGATTGGCCGTTGAACGTCACGCTGCCGGAGGTCGGCGCATGATGGCCCACCAGGCCGTTGAACAGCGTGCTTTTACCGGCACCGTTGGGTCCGATGATGGCCAGGATCTCGCCGGGCTCCACCGCCAGGCTGATGTCCTTGTTGGCCACCAGCCCGCCAAAGCGCTTGCTCAGGCCTTTAACGTCCAGCAGCGCCACGACGCCTCCGAAGCGTAACCAGACCACCCGGCAGGAACATCGTCACCAGCAAGATGGCGAGGCCGAAAACCAGCAGGTCCAGGCCCTTGCCCGAACTGCCCCACAACACGCGCGTACCTTCCGACAGCGGAATGAGCAGCGCGGCGCCCAGCCACGGCCCGGACAGCGTCCCGACACCACCCAGGATCGCCACCAGCACGATCTGCACCGAGAACGTCAGGTTGAACATCGAATCGGGATCGATGAAGCCGACATACATGGCGAAAAAGCCGCCCCAGATGCCGGTCATGACGGCGGACAGCACGAACGCCCGCATCTTGTAGCGCTCGGCCGGCACCCCCAGGCTGCGCGCGGCCGCCTCATCGCCGTTGATGGCGCGCCAGTAAAAGCCGCTTTTCGAGTGCACCAGGAAATGGGTTGCCACAAAGGTCAGCAGCGCCAGCGCGACGGCGATCCAGTAGTACGGCACCTTGGTGCGAAACAGCAGCATCCAGGGCGCGCTGGCGATCGGCGCCTCCATGCCCACGGCGCCGCCGGCCCACTGCCAGTTGGTGACCAGAATCAGGCCGATCTGCAGCAAGGCGATCGTCGCCATCGCAAAATAATGGCCCGACAGCCGCAAGGTGGGACCGCCGACCAGGTAGGCCATGGCGCCCGCGATCAGGCCGCCCACCGGAATGCCGATCAACGGCGTGATCTTCAAATGGTGCAGCAACAGCAGCGTGGTGTAGCCGCCGATCCCGACGAATACGCTGTGCCCGAACGAAATGCGGCCCAGAAAACCACCGACCAGATTCCACGAGGCACCCAGCGCGCCGAACATGATGGCCAGCAGCAGCACCTGAATGGTGAAGGAATCCTTCACCACCATGGGCACCAGCGCCAGCAGCGCTGCGAGGACCACGGCCGCCAGCAGCGGCAGCCGCGAAAGGGAGGGGCGGCTCATTTCACCACCGCCCGAACAGGCCACGCGGCCGGTACCACAGAACCAGCACGAACACGATGAAGACGCTGACGGTCTTCAGAGCCGGTTCCACGAAATAGCCGGTCATCGCCTCGATGATGCCGATCAAAATCCCGGCGATGAACGCACCGGGCAGGGAACCAAAGCCGCCCATGCAGACCGCGACAAACGCCATCAAGCCAAACACCGTGCCGACCGACGGGAACACGTAGAAAAAGGTGGTGAGCAGCGCGCCGGCCAGGCCGACGACGGCGCTGCCCAGCACCCAGACCTGCGCGTTGACGCGGTCGGGCGCAATGCCCACCAGCGCGGCGACCTGGCGGTCTTCGGCCACCGCTTGCAGCGCATGGCCCCAGCGCGTGCGGTACACCAGAAAAAACAGCGCGACGATGACCACAAGCGCCACGATGCCGGTAACGACCTGCGGCCGCCCAGTAGAGATACCGGCCAGGCTGATGCTGCCGGAGACCAGCGTGTCGGGCAGGCTGCGGTAGTCGGGACTGAAGAATATGAAGGCCAGCTGCCGCAGCACCAGGCCCAGCCCGAAGGTCGCCAGAATGGCGGCCATGGCGGGCCCCTTCTGCAGGCGGCGGATGATCAGGGCATAGGTCATGAAGCCGACGAATCCGAGCACACAGGCCACCAATGGCGCGGAAAACAGGGGGTCGAGGTGGCCCAGCGTGAACATCCAGTAGGCGGCGTACATGCCCAGCATCAGGAACTCGCCGTGCGCAAAATTGAGGACATCGGTGATGCCCCAGATCAGCGCCAGCCCGACCGCCACCGCTGCATAGATCAGGCCATTGAAAAGGCCGGCGGCAAGCGCTTCAAACACGCCACTCTCCTGCGGCCGGTTTCACGGATAGCTCCGTGCCCCGGTTCATTTCCAGCCGAAAGGCAGGGTTGGCATCGTGCTGTCGAGTTTGTACTTCTCGGGCCAGACCGTGTGGTACTGGGCGCCCTTGAGTTCGAGGATCAGGCCCGAGCCCTTGTCGTTCTGGCCCTTGTCGTCGAACTTGACGCCGGCCCACGGCATGATCACCTGCGCCTCGGCCAGGTTGGTGCTGGCAAGCGCCTTGCGGATGGCCTCCGGGTCGGTCGAGCCGGCGCGGTTGATGGCATCGGCCAGCACCAGCACGCCCTGCATCGAGCGCGCATTGTTGCCGTTCATGTCCTTGCCGGTCCTGGCCTTGTACATGTCATTGAGGGTCTTGATGATCGGCTTGGCGCTGGCCAGATCATTGCCCCAGACGTCGCGGGTCAGCACGCCCTGCACCTGCGGGCCCACTTCCTGCACGAAACGCGAATCGATGAAGCCGGCATCGTTGGCCAGCAGCACGGGCGGCGCGTATTTGGTCTCGCGCATGGTGCGCACGAACAGCATGGCGTCGGACGTGTAGCTGGCAAAGATGGCCACGTCGGGCTTGGCGGCCGCCAGTTTCTGCACCTCGGCCGTGACCGATGCCGACCCCGCCGCGTAGGCGATGTTGGCGACGATCTCGCGGTTGTACTTCTTGGCGAATTTCTCGACCGCCTTGTAGGTGTTCACGCCGAAGTCGGTGTTCTCGTACACCACGGCAATTTTCTTCGTCGGCACCTTCTTCACGCCGTTCAGGAACTGCATCATGTTGTCCACGAACGTATCGTCGTTGGGCGTCGTGCGAAAGAACCACTTGTAGCCGCGATCGGTCAGGTCCGGGCTGCTGGACTCGCCGTTCAGGAAGGGAATGCCGGCCTGTTCGGCAACACGGCTGGCGGTCTTGGTCACCGCCGATTGATACGCGCCGGTCAGCGCCACCACCTTGTCCTGGTCGATCAGGCGCTGCGCGTCGGCCAGGCCGGTCTCGGGCTTGCCCTGGGAGTCGCCGAACACCACTTCGATCTTGGCGCCGCCGAGACGGGGCAGGCCAGCACCGGCCGCCAGCGGGATGCCGCCGAGTTCGGGGTGCGGGTTGTTGACAATGTCCACCGCCAGCTCGATGGCGGCCTTGATCTCCGCGCCGGTGGACGCCAGGGCGCCACTCAGCGGATAAATGGCCCCGATGCGCACGGTCTTTTGCTGCGCCAGCGCGGGCTGCCCCAACGCCAGTGCGGCGCAGGCGACGACGCCCGCCATCAGCTTCTTCATTGTCATCATGGTTGCTCCTGAAAAACCAAACCTGGATACGAACGGAAATCCGCGGGCCATTATTTGCTGGATCCGCCCGCCGGCGCCACAGAGATTACCCGGCCCTAAAACGCGACGAGGCGGCTGTCCAGCATCTGGCCGAACCTGACCCACCTGCTGCTGCCGTGGTGGGGCACCTGCGGCTGGTTCTTCGGCGTGGCGATCTGTGGCTGATGTATTACGCTGGCCAACGTGCGGCCCAGGACGGCATCCGCCGCTGCGCTGCGGGCCTGACATTCGTGCCGGGTCATCCCACGCGTGCCGCGCCAGGCTGAACGTGCCCCAATGCACCGGCAGGAAAGCGCCCACCTCCAGCATCACCAGATCGAAGGGGGCCGAGCCGTTCGCGAATGGTGGCGTACTCGGAAGTCAGCCCCGTGTCGCCACTGAAAAACACCGAATGGCGCGGCGAGCGGATCACCAGCGACGACCACAGCGTTGCGTTGCGGTCCTTCAGCCCGCGACCCGAGAAATGCTGCGACGGCGCGGCCGTGACGGTCAGGTCGGCCTTCGGCAGCGTGCACGACTCCCACCTAGTCGAGTTCGGTGATGCGCTGCGCCGGCACGCCCCAGGCCTCCAGATGGGCGCCGACGCCCAGTGAGGTGACGAACGGCACCTCGCGCCGCGCCAGCTCGCGGATGGTCGGGTAGTCCAGGTGGTCGTAGTGATCGTGCGACACCAGCACCAGGTCTATGGGTGGCAACTCGCGCAGCGCGATCGGCACCGGCTGGGAGCGCCTCGGGCCGGCCAGCCGGGCGGGCGCCGCCAGCCGTCCCGCGGATCGACCGACGGGCAACGGCCCGCGCGGCACGCGCCGGGTCCCGCCGTACAGGAACTCGCTCAAGGTCGGGCGCGGCACCTCCAGATTGCGCAAACCCGGCAGCACCGGGTGCATGTTGCGGAACCCGTCGCCGGCCCACAGCAGGGACGATTTCACGCGATCGAGCCGCCGCCCGTCAGGCTTCTTCCCGAGTGATTTCATGAGTTCCTCGCGTGGCAATGCAGAGCGTTCCACTCTACCAGCGCCGGACCGGCGTGCCGCGTTCGGCGTAGACAGCTGCGATACCATTCATCACTATTCATCGTGGCCAAGGAAAACAGATGGGAACGAAGCGAGCGACGCCGAAGACTCATGGGGAAAGTCGAACAAAGGTCGCGGCCGCATCCAAATTGGACGACTCCCAAAAAGGGGGCATCGCCTTCCCCATCGTCGGTATGGGCGCCTCAGCCGGCGGCCTGGAAGCCTTCGAACAGTTTTTTCGCCAGGTTCCGCCCGACTGCGGTCTGGCTTTCGTTCTGGTGCAACATCTCGATCCAAGCCACGCCAGCATCCTCAATGAGATTTTGCAGCGCTCGACGACGATGCCAGTGGTCGAAGCACAGGATCAGATGAAGGTGGCGCCAAATTCTGTCTACGTCATTCCGCCCAACCGCGACCTGGCCATACTCCATGGCGTCCTGCAACTGAGCCTGCCGGAACAACCGCGTGGCCATCGCATGCCGATCGACGCCTTTCTGCGCTCGCTGGCGGAAGACCAGGGCGAAAAGGCGATTGGCATTGTTCTGTCGGGTACCGGCACCGACGGTACGCTGGGCCTGCGCGCCATTCTCGGCGCGGGTGGCATGACGCTGGTACAGGAGCCGGCGACGGCCAAATACGACGGCATGCCCAGCAGCGCCATTCGGGCCGGATATGCCACGCAGATACTGCCCGTCGACAAGATGGCAGCAGCTCTGCAGGCCGGCAAACGTACCCTGTCCATTTGCGATGAAACGCCATCAAAGCCTGCGGCGACGGGCACCCTTAACCGCATTTTGATGCTGCTGCGTTCCCGCAGCGGCCATGATTTTTCCGGCTACAAAAAAAGCACCATTGGTCGGCGCATCGTGCGCCGCATGGCACAGCAAAATATTGAGGACATGGAAATTTATGCGCGTTACCTCAAGGAGCATCCGGCCGAGGTCAAAGCGCTGTTCAAGGAGCTGTTGATCAATGTCACCAGCTTCTTTCGCGACGCGGAGGCTTTCGCGGTGCTGAAAGCTGAAATCCTGCCCAAGCTGTTTGCCGACAAGCACGAGGGTGATGCGTTTCGGGTCTGGGTGACCGGCTGCGCCACCGGCGAGGAGGCCTATTCCATCGCCATCCTGCTGCGCGAGTTCATGGATGGGACGCAACAAGAGTACAAGGTCCAGCTCTATGCCACCGACCTCGACGACGACGCCATTGCCATTGCCCGTGCCGGCGTGTATCCGGCGAATATTGCCCAGGATGTCACGCCGGAGCACCTGCGCCGCTTCTTCGTCAAGGAGGAGGACGGCTACCGCGTGAAGAAGGAGATTCGCGAGATGGTCGTGTTCGCAGTGCAGAACGTCATCAAGGATCCGCCCTTCACCAAACTCGACCTGCTCAGTTGCCGCAATCTGATGATCTACCTCGAGCCCGAGCTGCAGGATCGCCTCATCCTGGCCTTTCACTATGCGCTGAGGCCGGGCGGCGTCCTGTTCCTTTCGCCGTCGGAGAGCATCGGCAATCACTCCGAACAGTTTACCGTTCTCAATCGCAAGTGGAAGCTTTATCAGGCGATCCACGACGCCACCTCTGTTCCTGCGATGAGGGCGCGCGGCTTGTCCTGGGTAGCCAGCAGCGACGGCAAGGCGCCGGAGAAAGTCACGCAGAAAAGCAAGGAAACCAATTTCGCCGAGTTCGCCAAGCGCTTGTTGCTTCAGTCCGCCCCCGCTTCCGTGGTGACGGACATGAAGGGCAACATCCTTTATGTCCATGGCGACACTGGTAAATACCTGCGCCCCGCGCCCGGTCAGGCCACTCTTAATGTGATCGATATGGCGCGTGAAGGCCTGCAATTGGAACTGCGCCTCGCGATTCAGGCGGGCAGCCGGGGCACGCCGACGCTGAGCCGGGAGCTACCGGTCAAGAGCAATGGCGACTTCTATCTGGCAACCTTCAACGTGCGACCGATGCAGGATGTCGGCAATGGCTATTTGCTGGTAAGTTTCCAGGATATTTCCAAAGCGCCTCCCGCCAAGTCAAAACGCCGTCAGCCCGCCCCCAAGCCGGGGGAACTGCGCCGCATTGAGGAACTGGAACGCGAGCTGGCCCATACCCGCGAAAACCTGCAGTCCACCGTCGAAGAACAGCAGGCCTCGAACGAGGAGCTCAAGTCGACCAATGAGGAGATGCAGTCGACCAACGAAGAACTCCAGTCGACCAATGAGGAACTGGAAACGTCGAAGGAAGAACTGCAATCGGTGAATGAGGAACTGGTCACGGTCAATGCCGAATTGCAGGCCAAGATCGAGCAGCTGAACGACATGCAGAACGACATGAAAAACCTGCTCGACAACATCAATGTCGGTACCGTCTTTCTCAATGAACATCTGGTGATCAGGCGCTTCACGCGCGAAGCGGCGCGAATTTATCGCCTGGTGGCATTTGACGTGGGACGGCCGCTGGTCGATATCAAGTCCGATCTGGAGGGGGATGACCTGCTGGACAGGGCCCAGGCAGTGTTGGAAACTTTGGTTCCGTATGAGCGCGAGGCGCGCACTGCCGATGGCACCTGGTATCTGGTGCGGATTCAGCCTTATCGAACCCTGGACAACGTCATCGAGGGCGTGGTACTCACTTTTACCGATATCAGCAAGCGGGTCGCGGCCGAGGCGGAGGTGCGGGAAGCAAAAAAATTCGCCGAGGCGATTGTCGATACCGTGCGCGAACCGCTCGTGGTGCTGGACGCATCGTTGAAGGTCATCTCTGCAAGCCGTCCGTTTTACCGTTTCTTCCGGGTCTCGCCCGAAGAGACGGTGGGCCGTGTTCTCTATGCCCTTGGCAACAACCAATGGGATACGCCCTCGATGCGCGAATTGCTGGAAAACATTCTGCGCAGCAGTGCCAGTTTCGACGATGTCGAGGTGGATGCTGTCTTTCAAGGTATCGGACCCAAAAAAATGCGCCTGAATGCGCGGCGTATCATGGGCGCTGGCGACTCGGCGATGGAGACACAACCGCTGATCCTGGTCGCCATGGAAGAGGTGATTTACCCTCAAGTTTCCACTTCGGGAAACGGTGAGCAACAAGATGGCCAACAAGTTCGATGATGCTGCCCCATTGCGCAATCGAGCAGAGGAAGTGCTTGCTGCGAAAGGCAAATCCGCGTCGACCCAAGATGCCCTGATGCATGAACTCCAGGTGCATCAGATTGAGCTTGAAATGCAGAATGAGGAGTTGCGCCGCACGCAATTGGCGCTGGAAGAATCGCGCGACCGTTACCTCGACCTTTACGAGTTTGCACCAGTCGGCTATCTCACCCTGAATGATGCAGGCGTCATTACGCAATCGAACCTCACCGCCGCGTCGCTGCTCGGGCTCGATCGCCGCCAATTGCTGCAACGCCGGTTTGACCGGTTGGTGGTTCCTGAGCACCGCGATCTGATGCACCGTACCTTTGCGCGGTTGCTGCGGCATGTGGAGGAGGCTACGTTCAACCTGCTGCTGAAACCGCACGTTGAGGGCCCCGCTCATTTTCGCGTCAACGGCAAGCGAGTCATGACGGAAGACAAGACACTGACCGTGCGCCTGACCTTGACCAACATTGATGAGCTCACGCAAGTTTCCGAGGCCCTGAGCCTGAGCGAAGCCCGGCTGCGCGGGATATTCGACTCGGCCACCGACGCGATCATCACCGCAGACGAGTCCCAGACCATCGTGATGGCCAATGCCGCTGCCGCGCACATGTTCCGCTGCACGCCGGGCGCGTTGATCGGCGCGCCGCTCGAGCGCTTGATCCCCGAGCGCCAGCGGCAGATGCACCGGCGCGAGGTGCAGGCCTTTGGCGACACGCAGGCCCAAGCGCGCCACATGGGGGAGGCGCGGGATGTGATGGGCTTGCGCACTGACGGCCAGGAGTTTCCGATCGATGCTGCGATTTCGCACTTGAGTGTCGGTGGACGGCGGCTGTACACCGCGATCCTGCGCGACATCACCGAGCGCCGCAGCGCCGAGGCCGCGCTGCGCGAGAGCGAAGAACGCCTGCGGCGTCTGCTGATGCTGCTGCCCGTCGGGGTGTTCGTCTACAGCGGCCGCGGCAGCAGCACCCGGATCAGCTTTGCCAACGAAGCCGCGCAGCGCCTGGTCGGCACCGGCGAGGCGAACCTGCTCGGGCGATCGCCGCTGGACTTCATTCATCCCGACTCGCTCGACCAAGTCAAGCAGCGCCTGCTGGCAATGCAGGGCGGCACCACCCCCCCCCTTTGACGGCCATGAAGATCCGGCGCGCCAACGGCGCGGTCCGTCTGGTGCAGGCAACGGCGGCGCCGGTCACGATCGCAGGCCAGACCTCGATCGTCGTCATCCTGCACGACGTCACCGAACTCCAGCAAGCACAGCACGCGCTCAAACGCTCGCACGCCGACCTGCAGCGCCTGGTGGCGGCGCAGGACAGTGTTCAGGACAACGAGCGCAAGCGCATCGCGCGTGAGCTGCACGACGATCTGCAGCAGACGCTGGCGGGGCTCAAGATGTACCTGGTGGCGATCGGCGAGCATCTGGCGCAGGCGCCGGCCCGCGCGGCACCGCTGCTGGCCGAGGCCATCCGCCTCACTTCGGCGGCCATCGACTCGACGCGTCGCATCGTCAGCGATCTGCGCCCGCAGGTCCTCGACGACCTCGGTCTCGTGCCGGCCCTGGAGGTGCTGACAGGCCAGTTCAGCCAGCGCACCGGCATCGCCTGCTATCTGGAGGTCCAGGGTGTAGAGGTCCAGGGCGAGGCCGGCCAGCCCGAGCTGGAATCGCCCGCCGTGGCGAGCTGCCTGTACCGCGTGGCGCAGGAGGCGCTCACCAATGTGGCCAAACACGCGCAGGCGAGCACCGTGCAGGTGCGGCTCACGAGCAGTGCGGCGCCCGGCCGGCTGGTGCTGAGTATCCGGGACAACGGCAGCGGCAGCGGCATCAGCGCGAGTGATCGCCGCAAGCCGGGCTCATTCGGCCTGCTGGGCATGCACGAGCGTGTGCGCGCGCTCGGCGGGGTGCTGCACATCGACAGCCAGCCCGGCAGCGGCACGACGCTGGAGGTGAGTATTCCCGTGGCGGCCACCGCCTTGAGGGTGAACTGATGCCCGCGATCGGCCAGGCGCGCAAACGCACCTCGAAACGACAGAGCCTGCCCGAATAGCCGCCGCAACCCAATGATGAGGCGCCCAACCTCATTGAGAAAGGTATGCCTTCACGCCAGCGGTCAGCAGCGCCTGAACTCGATGCTGTACCGCCTCCGGGGGCACAGGGCGAATCGCTCCTCCTTGAGGAGCCTGTCCTTGAATGCAGCGAGCGTATCGGCCTCGTAGATGGCCCATTGCGGGCCCAGCCCGCCCAGCGCGAGCGGTGCGCCGTCCACTGCGGTACCCGCAGCACCGGCTGGCGTAAAGTGAGCGAAAATCAAAAAAAAAGGCGATACTTATGAACGGAACAACTCAACTGCCCCCTCTGCCCGACCGGCTGTCCATTGACCCACGCAGCCCGCATCACGTCGCTGCTGTGTTCGAACACGACGTTGGCATTCGATTGAATGACAAGGAGCGTCAGGATGTCGAGGAATACTGCATCAGCGAAGGCTGGATCAAGGTGCCCGCCGGCAAGACGCTGGACCGCAAGGGCCATCCGCTGTTGATCAAGCTCAAGGGCAAGGTCGAAGCGTTTTATCGCTGAATCCATCAGCTTGCACGGAAATCAACATGCTGCATCCTCAGGTTCGTACCTTGCTCGATCTCATCGAAAAGTCGGGCCTGCCCCCGACCCATACACTGTCCCCGCTTGACGCGCGCGCGTTGTACCGCGACCGCCGCAGCTTCACCCAGCCGGCGCCGCCTGCCGTGTCCCTGGTGTGCGAGCTGCAGGCACAGGGTCCGCACGGATCGATCCCGCTGCGCCTGTATCGCCCCGCCGGTGCGCCGCAGGCCGCGCTGCTGCCTGTCCTCGTTTACTTCCATGGCGGCGGTTTTGTCATTGGCGATCTGGACACGCACGATGTGCTGTGCCGCGAACTCGCCAACGGAGCCGGTTGCGCGGTGGTCGCGGTGGACTACCGGCTGGCACCCGAGCATCCATTCCCCTGCGCGGTGGACGACTGCCTTGCCGCCACCCGCTGGGTGGCGGACAACGCACCCGAACTGCACCTCGATGCCACGCGCCTGGCGGTTGGCGGCGACAGCGCCGGCGGCAATCTGGCGGCCGTCGTGTCGCTGCTGGCACGAAATGCGGGTGCCCCGCCAATCGTGTTTCAGCTGCTGATTTACCCGGCCACCGACGCGCGTTGCAGCGCGCCATCGCACCAGACCAATGGCCAGGGCTATTTACTCACCACCGACTCGATGGCGTACTACCTCGGGCACTACTTCAGGACGGCGCAAGACAAGCTGAGCGATCGCGCGTCACCCCTGCTGAGCCAGGACCTCACCCGCCTGCCGCCAGCGCTGGTGCTGACCGCAGGCTACGACCCGTTGCGTGACGAGGGTTTGCAGTACGCGCAGCGTTTGAGCGAGGGCGGGAATCGTGTCACTCAAGTGTGTTTCGAGCGTCAGATTCACGGTTTTATCCTCATGGGAAAGGCGCTTGACGAGGCGAACTCGGCCGTGGCGCTGTGCGCGGCCGAGTTGCGACGCGCCTTCCGGGGCTGATTCGCTTATGCAAAATCTTCCCGCTCTTCTCGGGCTCATCGGAGCCCTCTCGGTGGGTGTCGTCAGTCCGGGCCCCAGCTTCGTCATGGTGGCGCGCACGGCGGTGGCGACCTCGCGCTCGGAAGGCGTGGCCGCCGCTGTGGGCATGGGCGGCGGCGGCGTGCTGTTTGCCGGTGCGGCCCTGCTCGGGCTGAATGCGCTGATGCTCGCGGTGCCGCTGGTGTATCTGGCGCTGAAGGTGGCGGGCGGCCTGTACCTGGCCTGGCTCGGGCTGCGCATCTGGCGGTCCGCCCGGCAAGCGCTCAACATCACGGGCCTGGCGGATGGCGCGGGCAAGAACAAACGCCGATCGCTGCTGCTGGGCTTTGCCACCCAGATCAGCAATCCGAAAACCGCCATCGTCTACGCCAGCGTGTTTGCCGCTTTCCTGCCACCGGCGCCTTCGCTGGCGTTCAACCTGACGCTGGTGGCGATTGTCTTCGTCATTGAGACGGGCTGGTACACCCTGGTGGCGCTGGCCCTGGCGTCGGAACGGCCCCGCAACACATATCTGCACTACAAGGGATGGATGGACCATGCCGCCGGTGGCGTGATGATGGCCCTGGGCCTCGAACTGGTGTCGTCGGCGTATGGGCGATAAGCACGGGCGGGGTTTGACCAAACCACCCGGTACCATCCATAGTGGGAAATTAAGGCGCGCCCACATGCCGCAAGAGTTGCTGGCCTGGGTGGCAAGGTTTCACGACTGGAAACGGAGCTGAATCATGTTGTACCGTCAGATGGTCTGTTTATTTTTACTGCTGGCCTGGGGCGGCGCGGGATCGGCGCAGACCTTGAGCCCGCTGGCCAGTATTACCGGGGGTACCAGCGACAAGCCCCCCGCACCATGGCAGATCCTTGGTTTTCCCCAAAGGAATACCCAAAAGCCGGTCACGCAGTTCGATGTGGTGACGCTCGATGGCGAGCGCGCCCTGCGCATTCGCACCGACCGCTCGTACGGCAATCTGGTGGACGAGTTGAGCGGGGGGGGGCGTTGCCCGGACAACTGGCGTGGCGCTGGCGCCTCGATCAGCCTTTGAAGAACACGGACATCCACACCAGGGCCGGCGATGATTCCGCGCTGAAGGTCTGTGTCCTGTTCGATGAGCCGCTGGAGCGCGTGCCGGCGCTGGAGCGCACCGTGCTGCGCGTCGAGCGGTCGAGCACCGGCCAGAACCTGCCGGCGGCCACCCTGTGCTACCTGTGGGACAGCAAATACCCGGCGGGCACTGCGGGCAAAAACGCCTTCACGAATCGCCTGCGCTACATCGTGCTGCAGGGTCCCGAGACGCCGCTCGCGGTGTGGACCGCGGAAACACGTAACGTGGCGCAGGACTTCATGAAGCTGTTTGGTGATGAGGAGCCGGATGTGCCGCCCGTCGCCGGCGTGCTGGTGGGCGCGGACGCCGACAACACGCAGGGCCAGAGCTTGGGGTACGTGCGCGATCTGCATTGGGTACCCTAGGCCAGATGTTGAACCCGGCATCCGGGAAATTGTCCTTCTCGGCGCGAGCGTGAACGATCAAGTCAGGCTGGAAGCGGGCGCCCTGGGACTGGGTGAATCCGTCATCATGGGGGTGGCGGGTACCGCTCCCGCGTTCAGTATCGCGGCGACCACCGCAACCCTGATCGCCGCGGTCGGGATCCAGTCGCCGGCCAGCCTGCTGTTTTGCGGCCTGATCATGTTCGGGGTGACGATTGCCTACCTGCACCTGAATCGCCTGAGCCCCAATGCCGGTGCCTGCTACGCGTGGGTGGGCGCCATTTTCAACCCGACGCTGGGCTTCTTCGCGGGTTGGGCGCTCCTGGTGGCCTCAGCGGTCTTCATGGTGTCGGGCACCATTCCCGCCGCCACCGCCACGCTGGTGCTGTTTGATCCGGCGCTGGCCAGCAACCCGGCGGCCGTGACCTTCGTCGCGGCCGCGTGGCTCCTGGCGGTGAGTGCGGTCATCGTCAAGGGCATCAAGCCCACCAGCTATACCCAGGTGGTGATGACCGTGATCGAAGTCGGCGTGCTGGTGGCCGTGATCATCGCCGCGCTGCTCCAGTACGGCGCGCGGCCGGCCCATGCGTTGTCACTGGCCTGGTTCTCCCCGTTCGCCTTCACCCCCGGCTGTTCGCCACCGGGGCGCTGACCGCGCTGTTCTTTTTCTGGGGTTGGGACGTCACGGTCAACCTGACCGAGGAAACGCGCGACTCCTCCCACGCGCCGGGCCGCGGCGCCCTGCTGGCGATGGTGATCGTGCTGGCGCTGTTCATCGCGTTCGCGGCCGTTACCCTGCTGGTGCTGACCGACCAGGAGATCCAGCAGTCAAGCACCAACGTCGTATTTGCAATTGCCGGGCGCCTGTTCCCCAAGCCGTGGAACTACCTGGCCATCATCGCCGTGGCGCTCAGCACGGTCGGCACGCTGGAGACCTCGATTTTGCAGTTCACCCGCACCATGTACGCCAAGGGCCGCGACGGCAGCCTGCACCCCCGCTACGCGGTGCTGCACAAGACCTGGCGCACGCCGTGGGTCGCCACCGCGGTGATCACGTCCTTCGGGCTGGTTTTTCTGTTTCTCTCCTCGTATTTTCCGAGCGTCAACCTGATCATCAAGGACTCCGTCAACGCCATCGGCTTCCAGGTGGCGTTCTACTATGGGCTGGCGGGCTTCGCCTGCGCCTGGCATTTCCGGCATGAGGCCCTGCGCTCGGGCAGCAAGCTGATTTTCCTGCTGCTGTGGCCGGCCTGCAGTGCGGGCTTTCTGTGGTTCATCGCGGCCTACAGCATCCCCACGTTCGATCTGGTCACCAACTTCGTCGGACTGGGCGGCATCGCGATCGGCGTCTTGCCGCTGCTGTGGAATCGGCGTCATCCATTGCGCACTTGAGTTTTCAAGAGCCGAATCATTTGGGCGACCTACGTGCTCAGCTTCAACTTACCGCCTCGTTCAACCTTCTGCCACCACCTCCGGCCAGGGGCGCCCAGCCGCTTCGGCATCGCCGGCAGCGGACGGCACGGGCGCGGACTCGCCCAACAGCGGGATCGCGAAGCAGGTGTCTGGCGCCAGACCTCGCCAATACAGCGGCTGCCGGGGAAGCAATAGTCGGGCACCGTATTGCGCCGTGGCGGCCAGCGCAGCAGGTGCGGTGGCATGAACCAGAATGAAGCGCATGGTGCGGCCATCACGCACCAGCGTCAGTTCGGCCTGGTGCCAATGCGAGGGCAGACAAGGTGTGAAGCACAAGTCCTGCGCGCCTTGCCGCAGTCCGAAAATCGACTCGATGGCCGCGCGGTGCATCCAGGCGGCAGCCCCCGTGTACCAGCTCCAGCCACCGCGTCCGACGTAGGGCGGCTGGCTGTACACGTCGCCGGCCATTACATACGGCTCGATGCCGTAGACCGCCCCGTACGCTGGATGGCGCGCGCGGTGCGCCGGGCTGAGATAGGTGAAATAGCGGTAGGCGACGTCGCCGCCGCCACTTGAACCCGCAAGGGTTGTGGCGTAGTCGGCCTGAGCCATCAACGCCCAGACGCCGGCGTGCGAGTATTGGCCGCCGTTTTCGCGCACGCCCGGCGGATAGGCCTGGATGTAGCCGGCACTCGGGACCGCATGAACCAGCGGGGGATCCAGCAGCCTGATCAGGCCCGCTTCATGATCTACCAGGTGATCCTCCATCGCCGCCAGCGCCGCGCGCTGCAAGTCGGCTGGCGCAGCCCTGGAGAGGACCGCCCAGGCCTGCGCGATCAAGTCGATGCGCGCTTCCGGGTTGGCGTGTGAACCCAGCGCCTGCCCGTCGTCGAAAAAGGCACGTTTGAACCATTGCCCATCCCACGCGGGGCCGATCAAGGCGCTTTTCCAGCCTAGCGCGGCCCTCTCCCAGCGCAACGCACGCGCCTCGTCGCCACGCGCGCGCGCCAGCGGCGCGAACCCATCGACCAGCTGACACAGGAACCAGCCTAGCCACACGGACTCGCCGCGTCCCTGCGCGCCGACCCGGTTCATGCCATCGTTCCAGTCACCGCTGCCCATCAACGGCAAGCCGTGCGCGCCCACACGCAGGCTGCGGTCGATGGCCCGCGCGCCATGCTCGTAGACCGAAGCCTGCTGGCTGCTGACGGCAGGCGTGTCATACGCATCCTCGGCGCCCTCGGGAATGGGCGCTCCTTCGATGAACGGCACGCTCTGATCGAGCAGGGCGGCGTCGCCGGTGGCGCGCAGGTAGTGCACGCAGGCGTGGGGCAGCCACAACAGGTCGTCAGAGAAATGCGTGCGCACGCCCGCGCCGAGCGGTGCGTGCCACCAATGCTGCACATCGCCCTCGGTGAACTGGCGTGACGCGCACAGGACGATCTGCTGGCGCAGCATGGCGGGGGCGGCCCACGCCAGCGCCATCGTGTCCTGCAGCTGGTCGCGAAAACCGGTGGCGCCGCCCGCCTGGTAAAAGCCGGCCTTGGCCCACAAGCGGCACGACACCGTCTGGTACAGCAGCCAGCGATTGACCATGGCGTCGAACAAGGGGTCGGGGGTCTTCACCACGGTAGCGCCCAGCAATTGATCCCAGCTGCTGCGGACCTGCTGCACGCGCTGCGCGGCCGGCGTTGCCGCTGCCACAGTCGCGAGTTGCCGGGCAGCGTTCGCGCTGTCGGCATAGCCCAGCAGGAATACCCGCTCCACCGACTCGCCAGCGGCCAGCGCAACGCGTGTTGACAGGGCCGCACACGGGTCGAGCCCGGCACCGCTGCGCTGGCCGAAGTGATCCGGCAGCACCAACCGCCCGCGCGCATCGAAACACTCGCGCCGGTCGCAAGTCCAGTCTTCGGGCTCGTCCGCAGCGCCCGCGATGCCCAGGAAGGCCGTGCCATCGCCGAACCCCGCCGCGCGCTCGCGCTGCGTGCACAGCAGAGCGGTGAGTTTTCGCTCGCGCCCGCTGTCGGATTCAACGCCCGGCGGCTGCACCACAGGCAGGCGCTGGCGATGCAACGCGGTCAGCACGGTGCTGCGGTCAGACCGGGTCGCCCCCATCATCCATTCGGCAATACCGATTACCCGCAGGTGCAGCGTTTTCGCGCCATGGTTGATGAGCCGCAACTGCACCTGCTTGACACAGGTTTTCGCATCGACACACCAGGTTGCCGTGACCTCCAGTTCTGCACGGCGGTGGCTGATGACGCTATAGCCCTGTCCATGCGAGACGCGATAGTCCACGGCGCCGTCGCCCCAGGCGGAGGGTGCGACGCTCCATACCTCCATGGTCTTGCGGTCCTGCAGCAAGAACCATTCGGCTGGTGGGTCGGCCACTGGATCGTTCGACCACGCGGTGAGCTGGTTCAAGCGGCTGTTCACGGCCCAGGTATAGCCGCCACCGGCTTCCGAGAGCTGGGCGCCGAAAGACGAGTTGGCCAGCACATTGATCCATGGCCGCGCCGGCCGCGAACCGGCACCGACGTCGAAACGGAATTCACCCGTGGCCGCAACAAACTCACCCGCCGGTGCAGGAGTTGCGGCGTCAGCGCCCCAGGCGAGAGCCAGCGCCGAGATCGAAGCGTCGTATCGTTCCTCGAAGGCCTGTTCATGCAGATCGGCCCATTCCTGCACATGGTGCGCCAGCGGCCGCCCGTCGGCGCGCAGCCGCACCCGCGCCAGGACTTCCAGCGTGCTCTGCTCATCGCTGGAGAGCTCGTCGGCGCGCAAGACGTGGATCGCCGTAACGGCCGGCCTGGTTTTCGCATCGCCTTCGGCCAGATGGCGCTCGCGCAGCACGGCAATCTCGCGCTGGAGCTCCATCAGGTACGAGGCCGGTTCGGAATTGATGATGACCAGGTCGCACGCGATACCGCCCCACGACCACAGGCTCAGGGCCTGGGCCAGCGAGCGCAGCATGCCCAGGCCTTGAGCCACACCCGCCGACACCAGGACCAGGGGGCGATCGCCCGAGATGCCGAAACGCCAAAGCAGCCGCCGGTCGCACACCGAGGCTGCGGCCCCGGAGCGGCTCTCGCTGGACTGCGGACGCGTCAGGCTCATTACCAGCGCCGTGGTCAGTGTCTGAATGGCCGCGAAGTTTCTCGGACTGATGTGCAGGGCCCCCAGGCGGATCCCGGCCAGCGTAGCCGACATCAGCGAGGCGCGGCGCACGTGGCTGGGTTGCCGGTACTTGTCGATCACGGCACGCAGCGTGTCGCCGTTGTCGGAAGCGGCCGTCGCAAAGGTCAGCAGTGCCTTGGCATCGGGCGCAATGCGAAGGCGCACGGCCAGGGCGCACACCGGGTCCAGCCCGGTATCGAGCGTCATGTCTTGCGCGCTGCCTTCGGTGGCAGCCGGCAGGGTCACGAAAGAGGCCAGCGGCTGGCTTGCGTCGTGGTTGCGGCCTCGCCAGTATTGCCGATCCGTCTGCACCCGCACGCTCACGACCTGCGGGTCAGTGTCGGCCAGAAAATGCGCTGCCTGCAATCCCTGTTCGGTGGGCAGGCGCGGCTTGCGCTCGAACAGGAGCGCCTGCTGTGCAGCCAGCCATTGCGCGCGCACGAACAGGCTGGTGAACGCGGGGTGGTCTTCATCGGCGCGCGGCTCGGCCAGCGTCACGTCGAAGGCCGACATCAACTCGATGTCGAGCGTGCGACCGCTCAGGTTACGCAGTTCGACCTGCCGGAACTCTATATCGTCCTCCGGGCTGACCCACACCGTGGTGTGAGCCTGGAACTCGGGCCAGACGGCGTCGAAGCACACGCGGTCGGCATGGTAGGTGCTGCTGTAGTGCGCGGCCGGGTCGGGGGCCGGGTGCTGGGTGATGGAGACCGGATACAACTGCGGGTCCTGGCGCACATAGATGAAGCTCCCATAGGCGTCGCGCAGCGCATCGTCACGCCAGCGCGTGATGCCGATCCCGCGCTGGCGGCTCCAGCCGGCGCCATTGGCGCGCAACGACACGCTGTAGCGACCATTGGAGAGCACATGGGTGGGCTCCACCGCCATAGCGCCCGGCGACACGTCGCGCAGCAGCCCCAAGGCACGCCGTTGCAGCGTCTGCGGCGGCGGGCCCATTGGCGGTGCATGGAGCATTGAAACTTCACGTGGGACCCGCTCATGCAACAGCGAGGCCACCGCCTCGATATGCGCATTGGCCATGCCCCAGCGCTGCGCCGGGCCATCCAGCAACACATTGGCCAACGCCACGATACTCATGCCCTGGTGGTGCGCCATGAAGGTGCTCACCGGCGTGAATACCTCGTCATTCACCTGTCGCGCAGGGGAAAAGTCCAGCGCCTCGATAAACCCGTAGCGCGCGCGTGCGCCCAGGGCTTGCAGCGCCGCAAAGTTGAGACACGCACGGTGCGGTGCAATCTGCGCTGCCAGTGCCGTGGCGTAGGGCGTAATCACCAACTCGTCAACAGGGGTGCGGCGCAGCGCCAGCCTGGGCACGCCTTGCGGCGCATACTGGTAGGCCAACGTGTGGTCGCGCCCGGCATAGGCCGACTCCGAGATGCCCCAGGGCACGTCCCGCGCCTGGGCAAAGGCGATCTGCTCCAGAACCGCCGCATGGCCGGCTTCACGCAACACGCTGTCATATGGCTCATTGAGCACCAGGGTTGGCATCAGGTATTCGAACATCGAGCCGGACCAGGAACGCAGGCCGGCGTCGGTGCCGATGGCATAGAACAGCCGCCCCAGAGAGGCCCAGTGGCGCACCGGTACATCGCCCTTGCCGATGGCCAGCAAACTGGTCAGCCGCGATTCCGATGCCAGCAGGTCGTAAAAACTCGCGTCCAGCTGCCGTTCTTCAACCCGGTAGCCGATGTGCAGCAGATGCCGCTTGCGGTGGTACAGAAAGCGGAAGTCCGGCTGCCAGGCCAACTCCTCGCAGGCACGTGCCAGCGCTCGCAAGCGCACGCCGGTGTCACCTGCACCCACTGTCGCGGCATCGGTTGTCCTGTGGGCGCGAATGTCCCGCCACGCCGAACGCAGCGTTGCCAAGTGATCACCCAGGCACCAGGCGAGCTCGTCCCGAGGCGTCGGGTGGGCAGGACCCGTGAACTCGGCACTGCCGGGCAACAGCCGGGCCAGATCATCGGTGGCTTCGCGCAGCAGACGCTCCATCTGCGCCGCGCTATGTTGGCCCTCGGCCAGCGGCTCCGGCAGGGCCAGCAAACGCGCCAGGGCAGCGTCTCCCAGCAACGCCGGCACCAGCTCGGGCAGCCTTGCCAGCAGCGGCGCGAGCCTTTGCCTGGAAGCGCGAATGGCACGCTGGGCCGCACTCGCATCATGCGGCGCCAGCGCCAGCTCCAGGCAGGCCTGCGCCACCGCGAGCAGGTGGCCGCTGAGATTGCCGCTGTCCACGGTGGACACGTACATGGGTAGCAGCGGCGCGCATGTTTGCGTGTCGTACCAGTTCAGAAAATGGCCGCGGTACCGCTGCAGAGTGCCCAGCGTGGCGAGCGTCGCTTCCAGGCGCTCCAGCAACTCTTGCGTGCCGATCCAGCCAAACTGGCGGGCGCAGGCCGCGCTCAGCAGGTACAGGCCCATGTTGGTGGGCGAGGTGCGATGCGCCACCAGATCATGCGGCAGGGTCTGCACGTTGTCAGGCGGCAGGTGATTGTCCCCGGGTCCCACGCTGCGTTCAAAAAAACGCCAGGTGTCACGTGCTATGCCCTCCAGATAGGCTTGGTCCCTGGCTGGCAGGGCAGCGTCCTGGCGCGCCGGGCGCTCCCGGCTGACCCACCAGGTCCATGGCGCCGATGCGGCCCACAGCACGCACAAGGTCAGCGCCAGCAAGGGATATGGCGTATTCGCAGCATGCAGCCCACCGAACAGCAGCAACGCCGCCACCGGCGCCCTCCAATGCTGGCGCGTCAGCGCCGCGAGCCCCGTCTTCGCCGCCGACTGCGCAGCAGCAGCGGTGGTCCATTGCAGCAGTCGGCGGTGGCTGATGGTCATGCGATAGAGCGCGCGCCCGATGGCATCCACGGCCATCAGGGACTCCTGCAATAACTGGATCAAATGCCACACTCCTCCCAAAAACGCACGTGCCAGGTCCGCCCCTGCCTGACGGTAGAAATGACGCTTCGCAAGGTCGTCACGGGTGGGCGACAAACCGGCAATGGCACCCATCAGCGGTCCGGCAGAAAATGCGGCCATCACCAGCGCCAGCGCCGCCCAGGGGGACACAACAACGCCGGCCAGCGCCAGCAGCAACAACGCCAGCGAAACGGGCGCTACTAGCGAACGGCGCAGGTTATCGAACATCTTCCAGCGGTTGATGGCACGAAGCGGGTAGCGCATCGGATGCAGCAGAAACGGCAGCAACTGCCAGTCACCACGCGTCCAGCGGTGCACGCGCGACGCCGCGACGTCGGCATGGAACGGTGCATCCTCGATGACGGTGATGTCGGTCACCGCAGCGCAGCGCGCCAACGAGCCTTCGAGCAAATCATGGCTGAGCACCCGGCCCTCGGGCAGGCGCCCAGACAGTACCGCATGCATCGCCCGCACGTTGAGCAACCCTTTGCCGGTGAAAGTGCCCTCGGAAAACAGATCCTGATACACCTCGGAGGTTGCGGCACTGTACGGGTCGATGCCGCACCGTCCGGCGAACAGCCAGTGGTAAAGCGTGACGTTGCTGGGTGCGGGCAATGGCGTCACGATACGGGGCTGCAAGATGCCATAACCGGCCACCACGACGCGCCCGCCGGCATCCAGACGCGGCTGGTTGTGCTGGTGCGCGGCCACGCCCACCAGTTCGCGCAGCCGCCCCGGCGGCAATTGGGTATCGCTGTCGAGCGTGACGACGTACTGCGTGCCGGCCGCGACACGGGAGTCTTCGCCCAAATCCAGAAACGCGGCCGATGAATCTTCTATCAATCCCGTGATGAGCAGTTCCAGTTTGCCGCGCTTCCTCTCCCAACCGATCCAGCACTGTTCGGTCTTGCTGAAATGGCGCTCCCTGTGCAGCACGATGAAGCGAGGGGCATCGCTGGCATCGCCGGGATAACGAGCATTGAGCGCACGGACCTGCAGCACCGCACCGGCCAGCAAGGCGTCGTCCGAAGCCAGGTGCGATGCATCGGCGTCGGCCCAATCGGTCAGCAGCGCAAACTGCGCATGGCGTTCCGGGTTGGCGAGGTAGTGCAGCTCCAGCCGGCGCACCAGGTCGCGACTCGATGCAGCGGTCGTGAGCATGGCCGGAATCACCACCATCACCCGGTGCTCTGGCGGTATACCGTTGGACAGGGCCAGGCGGGGCAGGCGCTGCGGCCGGACCGACTCGCTGATGAGCCGGTTGATCACCGCCACCACCGCTTCAGACGCCGGGAACATCATCAGTACAGCGCCGAACAGAGCCCACTCCAGTGGGGCGCCCCCTGCGCTGATCACCCCGTGATGGCGCAACAGCATCCACGCGACAACGCCCACGCTACCCAGCAGCAGCGAACCCAGGTAAACGGGTAGCGCCGCGCAGCGGGCCAACGCCCGCCGCCGGACCGCCATGCGCTCATGCAGGCCGAGTGCGGCCACGAGTGCCGGCCGGCCTGTGCCGCTCAACCAGTGCCTGGGCATTGCCGCATCGCCATGGGTGACGTCGGCTGCCCGCATCAGATCGAGCAGTGTCTGTGCCACGGATGTCTCGCTGCGACCCGTGCGCCGGGCCAGCAGTTCGATGCCGTGCAGCGTCTGGTCGCGCGTGATGGTGCTCTCGGCCTCGAACACCGCCGAAGTCAGCATCAGCCGCATGAGCGTACTGGTGCGGGCGACGATATCGGGCCAATCGGCATCGCCGATGGAGCGCAGCGATCTGACTGCGTTGCTCACACTCAGGTTGTCAGCGGCCTGGTCGGCGCTTTGCTGTGCCTGCGCTGCAGCCATGTCGGGCAGCGCACTGTGCAGCCATTCGCGGTAGCCCACGTGATTGGTCGTGTGATGGTCTTGCAGGCGCTGCGCCATCTGCGCCAGAAACACCCGGCCGACCCCGCGCCGGTTGAGCAGGTCCAGCAACTGGTCAAGCGCGTGCAGGGTGTAGCGCTCGATATGATCGCAGCACAAGTTCGCAACTTCGCGTGCCGCCTTGTTGGTCGCTACACGTTCGGCCAGGCGACGCAGGTTCTCGACCAGGACGACGCGCAAGGTGGTGGGCAGTGCCCACATCTCGCTCAGGTTCAAATCCCGGGTTTCCTGGTAGGCACACAGAAACTGCGTCAGCAAATCCTCGTCGAACGCACCGTCGGTATGCGCCACGAAGGCCCAAGCCACCCCATAGATACGCGGCAAGCCGGCGAGCGGCTCATCCAGCAGCACCGGCAGCGCACGAAAATACAGGCGTGGAAGTCCGTCGTGAATTTCTTTGAGCTGCGCTTCGATCAGGTGAAAATTGTCAAGCAGCCATTCGGCCGCCGGGCTGATGTCGTAGCCTGTGGACGCCTGCACGCCAAGATAGTGATGGGCTTCGCGCAGCGTCTGGATGTTGCTTTGCAGGCGCGGAAAAAAGGTTGCCGCAGGGGAGCTGGACCTGGCGGCGCGGTGCGTTTCTCCCAAACTGCGGCCATGTTGAGCAAAGCGCTGCGCGCCAAATATCTCGGAGCGGAGCGGCGGCTCAACAGGCCCGCGCGTACCATCCAGAATGTCGCGCAAAGCTCGTGGTGCATCTGGTATCAGGCGCAGCAACTCGGGTTGCGCCATACCTTACAACACCAGGGAACCAAGACCGATGGCCAGCGCTATCACAACCAGCGTCGTCACGAAGCGCGGCGCCATGAAGCGGTTCGCGATTTCTGCGATGCAATGCAAAGTGAACAAGCGCCCGCGCGCACCCTGGCACAAGTTCAGATGATTCCCTAAAGCCGATAACTCCACGGGGGAGGTGTCTGCGGCGTCGCCAAACGATGAAGTGCTCCAGCGAGTGGCGCCAGTGATATGAGTGCCCATGAAAATTCTCCTTCCGAATCGGCAAACAGCCGGGCGGAAAATTGCGAAAATGGAATTCGCGTTCGCGGCTTGGGCCATGCATGTCAAGCGGCTACCAGACGATGAATAAATCGTACTCAAAGTACGGTCCGGCGTCTGTCGTCCGGTCACGCTCCGGCGTGTAGGACAAGTCCTATGGAGCCCGCTCTTGATGGCGCATGGTCACATTTGAGTGCGACCATGCGCCGTATTGATGGGCTTATGCCTGAATGGCATGGTTAACTACTTGCTGAAGCGCGCCTTGGCTTCCATCAGGCAGTTGTCCTTGGCTGCTCCCGCTTGCGTATCGCATTTTTCCTTGGCCACCGCGTACTCGGCGTCACTCTTGTCGGCTGCTGCGTCCTTATGCGCGTCGGCGGACTTCTCGTTGGCCGTCATCTTTGCGTCGGTGGTTTTCATCTGCGCCTTGGCGTCGGCTTTGGCGCTGACTTGCGCGGCCTTGGCTTGTTTCAGGCAAACGTCCTTCGCGTTGCCGGCGGCGTCGTCGCAGCGCTCCTTGGCTACCCCATAGTCGGCATCTGCTTTGGCCTCACGGGCCTCGTAACGTGTTTTGGGGCTGGGCTTGTAGCTGGCTTCGAGTTCGGCTTTCGCAGTCTTCTCGTTGCCTGTGGCTTGGGCCATGCAGATATCTTTGGCATTGCCGGCGGATGATGCGCAGGCCGTCTTGGCCGCCTTGTAGTCCGCTGATATCTTGTTCTGGCCGGCCTTGTAGTCGTTCTTGGACATGGTTTGCGCCATCGCACCGGCACTGAATACCAGACCTGCCGCAAGCGCGATTGCATTAATGGTGATGTTGAGTTTATTCATTGCTCTTCCTTCATATGACAAGATTGGGAGTGATGGATTGGCAGGCATGCCGAACCCAAGCATTTCTTCGCCAAATCGGTGCGGCCTTTAACCATTGCATCTTGCTTCGGTACAGGGTCTGCGGGCGGATTGGCTCCGATGAGTTGAGTGTCGTTTGCGGCGCGCACGCCGGCCATAGGCTTGCCGGCCGTACGCCCATCGGTCAGGCGAGAAATCTGGCGTAGGACGCCACTGACAAAGCCGGACCCAAACGACACCCGCATCAGGATGTCAGCCCCAGTCGGGCATCATGCTTTAACCAAGCACAAGATGAACCAGATGCGCCCGGCCATCGTCGAGCAACGGGATACGAACCACGTTGCGGGCGGCGTTGACTTGCGCCGCGCCATCGAGTGCAACGGACGCGATGCCACAACTAACGCCGGCCGGATTTTCCACGGTGATTTCGTAACGAGTGATTGTGTCCTGGTTGCCACGACGGCGATACACAATCCGGTAGCCTGGCCAGGACTTGGGAATGCAGGGGCTGAGCAGCAGTTGATCACCCTGCAAATAAAACCCCAGGATGGCTTGCAGTCCGCCGCGATACAGCCAGCCGGCCGAGCCCGTATACCAGGTCCAGCCACCGCGCCCGATGTACGGTGCCACCGAATAGACATCTGCGCAGGCTACGTAGGGCTCGACCTGATAGCGCGCCAGTGCATCGGCGGTTGCGCTGTGCCGGATGGGATTGAGGATGCTGAACAATTCGCCGGCGCCGTCTCCCTGCCCGAGCATCGTGCAGGCAAAAATTGACCAAGTCGCACCATGCGTGTATTGCCCCCCGTTTTCCCGAATCCCGGGCGGGTAGCCTTTGATGTAGCCGGGATTGAGTGGCGTGTGGTCAAAGGGCGGCGTGAACAGCAGCGCGATCTTGTCGTCGTGCTGGACCAGGTATTTGTCGACTGCGGCCATGGCCTGGGCGGCATGGCCCGGATCGGCGGCACCTGACATCAGGCTCCATGATTGCGTAATCGTGTCGATTCGGCATTCCTCGCTATCGTGCGACCCGAGTGCCGTGCCATCGTCGTAGTAGCCTCGCCGATACCACTCGCCATCCCAGCCCACCGGGCCTTCGAGCGCGCTCCTTAACGCCGCCGCATATCCGTGCCAGGAGGCAGCACGAGCATGCTCACCGCGTGCGTCGGCAAAGGGCGCGAAGGCATTCATCGTGGCCAGCAAAAACCAGGCTAGCCAGACGCTTTCACCGCGGCCCAGCGCGCCCACGTTGTTCATGCCGTCATTCCAGTCGCCGGTGCCCATCAATGGCAGGCCATGGGGGCCCAACGTCAGGCTGGAATCGATGGCTCGCGCAGCGTGCTCGTACAGACTGGCTTGCTCGCTGGCAACACCAGGCTGATAAAACGCATCGGTGTCGCCCGCCTTGATCGCAGCGCCCTCGAGAAAGGGCAGGTTTTCGTCCAGCACAGCGGCATCGCCAGTCGTCTGGACGTAATGGGCCGCGACATACGCCAGCCAGATGCGGTCATCGCTGATGCGGGTGCGGATGCCCTGCCCTGAAGGCGGCAACCACCAATGCTGGACATCACCCTCCCTGAACTGACGCGCCGCCGCCCGCAGCAGGTGTTCGCGCGCAATGTCGGGGCGGCTGACGCACAGCGCCATCACATCCTGCAACTGATCGCGAAAGCCATAGGCACCGCTGGCCTGGTAATACGCCGTGCGCGCCCAGACCCGACAACCCAGCACCTGATACAGCAGCCAATCGTTCAGCAGGATATCCATCGCGCGATCCGGCGTGCGCACCTGCACCGTCTCCAACACCGCATCCCATTGCGCATGCACGTCACCCAACACGGCGTCAAGATCGGTCGTGCGATATTTCTCAACCAGCGCCCGCGCCTCATCGCTCGAAGCGGCGTCGCCGAGCATGAACACAATGTCGACCTGCTCATCGGGCGCCAAATCAATGAAGGTCTGCAGCGCCCCACAGGGGTTCAGCCCGGCGCCGACGCGCCCCGACAATGGAGCCCTGCGCGCCAGCGCGGCCGGACGATCGACCGCACCATAGCGCCCGAGAAACTCCTGGCGGTCGCCGGTACATGACTGCTGCCGCCCACCCAGGTCGATGAACGCCATGCGCTCACCGAACTCTGCTCGCCACGCATTGCGCGCGAACAGCGCGCCGGTCGCGGCATCGCACGAGGTTGCCACGAACGGCGCCGGCACCGTGCCATTTGCACCCAGAGCCCACTCCACATAGCCGGTCACCGACAGGCGGCGTGCGCGCGAGGAACGGTTGCGCAGGCGCAGGCGCGACAGTTTGACCGGATCTGCGGGTGGCACGAATTGCAACAACGCCACGTCGACGCCATACGCATGGTGTTCGAAGCGGCTATAGCCCTTGCCGTGGAGCACGGTGTAGGTCGCGTCCAACACACGGATCGGCAACGCCGTCGCACTCCACAAGGCACCGCTGTTCTCATCGCGAAGGTACAGCACCTCATGCGGCGTGTCGCTGACCGGATCGTTGGGCCAGGGCGTCAGCGGATTCTGCTGGCTGTTGAGTGCCCACGTATAACCGCCGCCCTCGCTTGACACCAGGAAGCCGAAGCACGGGTTGGCGATCACGTTGACCCAAGGCGCCGGCGTACAGCGATCGCCGGTGAGCGTAATGGCATAAGTGCGGCCGGACTCGATGAACCCCCCTGTGCCATTGTCGAACTCGCGTTTCGGAATCGGGCTTGGGACAGTGGAAGTGACGTCCTCATCTGCCGCTTGTGTTGGGGGGTAGGAATTGCCAGACGGTGCGGTGGACCGTTCGCAGTCGTCGTGGGCTTTTTTGGAGACGTGCGCAGGCAGACCGTGCTCCGCATCCAGCACAACGCGGGCGGCGGTGGTCAAGCCGGCGCGCAACGCATCGGAAATAAGGGTGTCGCGTAGCGTGAATGCCGTAGCGCCAACGGCCTCGCGATCGGCCTTCAGCCGGGCATTCTGCGCCTGCATTCGCACATCCAGCCAGGCATGCAGGGGATCGCCATCGCTGACCACGGTGTCGAGCAGCACCACATCAACCCCCAGGCGCTTCGATTGCCAGTACTGCTGCGCCAGCAGCAACTCATCCAGACATGCCAGATCGGATTCGCCGGCCATGCGCGCCAGCACGATGGGGCGGTCACCGGAAATGCCACTGCTCCAAAGCACAGGTGGCCCACCACTGCCGCGCTCCAGCATCTCGGCAGGGGCCCGCAAGGGGCCGTCGGCATAAATCAGGGCACCGGCAAGATATTCAAAGCGCTCCGCCTGCACGGCATCGATACCCAGGCGCGTCTGCTCTGCGGCAGCACGAGCCAATGATCCCGCCAGCACTTGTTCGCAGGCACCGCTTGCGCGCAGCGGTTGCACAAGCGCAAGTGCGCCATCACGCGAGTCAGACAGCGCGGTCCAGAACGCCACCCGCACGCTCGCGCCGGGCGCCACGCACACCTGCCGGCGCAAGCTGAAGATCGGGTCGAGCACACACCCGCAGGTGTTTGACAGCGCCGCACCGGGCTCCATGGCCAGCGCGTGGCGCAGTGTGCGGCCACGGCCGAGAAAGCGCATGCGATCCGTTTCGAACGTGCAAACGCCCCCGTCAGTTTCCTCGACCATCGCCACATGGGCTGCCCACACCTGGGGCTCGTCCGGCGAGCGACGCCGACGCGTCGCGAGAAGAATGCCGCCCTGCTCCACCCACTGCGTCTGCACAAACATCTTGGAGAACGCCGGATGGGCCGCATCGGCGCCCGCCGGCCCGAGCACCAATTCCGCATACGAGGTCAACGTGATCTGCCGCGGGATTTCGCCGTGATTGGTGAGCGTGACACGGCGCAGTTCGACATCGCGATCAGAAGCGACCGCCACATCGAGTGCGGTGGTCAGCGTACCGCTGCGCTGCGTGATGCCGACATGCCCATCTGACAACGAGGCCGTATAGTCATCTGCCTCCTTGCCGCAGGGCTGCAGCCCTGCCGACCAAACCGCACCGCGGACGGCCTCATCGCGCAGCAGCAGGTAGCTGCCCCAGCCGTCGACCATGGGATCTTCACGCCAGCGGGTCACAGCGAATTCACGCCAGTTGCTATAGCCCGAGCCCGCAGCGTTCAACATCACCGTATAGCGGCCGTTCGACAGCAACTGCACCGGTGGCGGCGCGTGGGTGAAGGATGTCTGGCAATACTGCATGAGGTGCGTGCTCCCTGACTGCAATCCGTGCTGATCTGCGATGCGGTGCAAGAGCTATTAGCATACGCTTGAAGCGGCGCAAAGTCGCGGGAACTTGTACACACGCGTAGTGGTCGGAGTAGCATCCATAGGTGATTTACCTGCCCATGCCAACCGACGAAGCATTGCTTGATTCCCTGCAGCGAGCGGCATTCGACTACTTTCTGCGAACGGTCAATCCGCTCAACGGCTTGGTGGCCGACACATCGCGTGACAACTCGCCCGTCAGCATCGCGGTGGTCGGTTTTGCGTTGTCATCGTATCCGGTGGCTGTGGAGCGAGGCTGGATGGCGCGTTCCGATGCGGTCCAATGCAGCCTCGCCGCGCTGCGTTTTTTCCGCAACAGCGACCAGAGTGGCAGCCCCACGGCGACCGGCTTCAAGGGGTTCTACTATCATTTTCTCGACATCCACACAGGCGCGCGTGTCTGGCGATCGGAGCTGTCGATGATCGATACGGCGCTGCTCATCGCCGGCGCGCTGACCGCGAGCATGTATTTCACGGCAGAAACGGCCGACGAAATCGAGCTGCGTGGCCTGGTCGACTTTCTTTACCGCCGTATTGACTGGCATTGGGCACAGGACGATGGTGAGACGATCCGGCAAGGCTGGAAGCCCGAATGCGGATTCCTGCACTACGGTTGGGAAGGCTATAGCGAAGCGATCCTGCTGTACGTGCTTGCCATGGGCTCGCCCACGCACCCGATCAAGGGCGGTTGCTATCAGGCATGGACGGCCACCTACCAGTGGGAAAACCTGTACGGCCACGACTACCTTTATGCGGGCCCGCTGTTCGTGCATCATTTCTCGCACGCCTGGATTGATTTTCGGGGCATCCATGACAGTTTCATGCATGAAAAGCGCTCGGACTATTTCGAAAACAGCCGGCGCGCTGCCTACGTCCAGCGTGAGTACGCGCAGCGCAACCCGCACGAATTCGCCGGTTACGACGAGAACTGCTGGGGCCTGTCCGCCTGCGATGGCCCCAGCGATGAGCAGGCCGATGTATCCAACGAAACCCGGCGCCTGTTCGGTTATGCCGCCCGCGGTGTGCCGTACGGACCGGACGACGGCACCTTGTCCGCCCCGTCCGTGCTGTCATCGCTGCCGTTCGCGCCCGAGATCGTGCTGGATGCCGTGCGCAACATGATGGAGCGCTATCCGCAGACGCTGACCGAAGGTCGCTTCTGCAGCAGCTTCAACCCGACACTGGCTGACGCCGACGGGCGGCCGTGGACTTCCGCGGGGCATTACGGACTCGATCAGGGCATTGTGCTCATGATGATAGAGAACCATCGCACCGGGTGGATCTGGCAGCTGATGCGCAGTTGCCCCTGCATCAGGAGCGGTTTGCACCATGCGGGATTTCGCGGCGGCTGGCTGCAGCCACCCTGCATCCATGGAGCACGCTGATGCCGCCGCAGAACAACGTACCGATAGCCACCCTGCAGGACGCTTATGAGCACGCGCGCCTTGCCAATGTGCATCCTGCCGCGTGGCAGAATCCGAAACCCGCGGACTGTTACCAGCTGGTGATCGTCGGTGCCGGGCCGGCTGGCATAGCCGCAGCGGAAACGGCCGCCGCGCTCGGTGCCAGGGTGGCGCTGATCGAACGCCACCTGATCGGTGGTACGTGTCTGAATACCGGCTGCGTACCGTCGAAAACACTCATCCGCACCTCTCGGCTGTATGCCGATATGCGCAACGCTACGCACTATGGCGCGCAGATCCCGGACGATATCCGGGTCGACTTTGCCGCGGTGATGGAGCGCGTGCGCCGTATTCGCAGTCATCTCAGCCGCGGCGATTCGGCGCGGCGATTGACCGCGCTCGGTGTGGATGTGTTTTTCGGCAACGCGTGCTTCACCGGGACCGACGTGTTGACGGTCAATGATAAAACGCTGCACTTCAAGAAAGCCGTGATCGCGACCGGCGCGAGGCCGCATATTCCGTCCATCCCCGGCCTTCGGGAGGCAGGTTGCCTGACCAACGCAGATGTCTTCAAGTTGACCGAACTGCCGCGCCGCCTGCTGGTGATCGGCGGCGGCCCGCTCGGTTGCGAACTGGCCCAGGCGTTCTGC
This sequence comes from Rhodoferax sediminis, assembly GCF_006970865.1. NCBI lineage: Bacteria > Pseudomonadati > Pseudomonadota > Betaproteobacteria > Burkholderiales > Comamonadaceae > Rhodoferax > Rhodoferax sediminis. Next base: position 1,199,035 of record NZ_CP035503.1, on the reverse strand, counting down.
CGGTTCGGTGCTCAAGTCACCATCGTGCAGGACATGCCACTGTTTCTCGGCAAAGAGGAACGCGACGCGGCACAGATTCTGTCGGATGCGTTTGAGCGCGACGGCATCGAGGTTCGGCTGAATACCGACGTCGTTGCCATACGCGTGGAGAATGGGCAAAAACTGGTCGATCTGGTCAGCGACGATTACCGCAACACGATCGCGGTCGATGCGATTCTCACCGGCGTCGGCCGCACACCGAATGTCGAAGGGCTGAACCTGGAAGCCGCCGGCGTCGATTACGCAGCGGGAGACGGCATCCGCGTCGACGATTTCCTGTGCACCAGCAACCCCCATATCTATGCGGCCGGCGACGTCTGCCTGACGTACCAGTACACCGATACCGCCACGGTGTCGGCGCGCATCGTGGTGCAGAACGCGCTGTTCCACGGCCGCGAACGCTTGAGCGCGCTGGTCATCCCCTGGTGCACCTTCACGGATCCGGAAATCGCCCACGTCGGCCTGTATGTGCGGGAGGCCAACCGGCAGCACATTCCGGTCAAGACCTTCACAATTCCGATGCACGACATCGACCGCGCAGTGACCGACAGCGAGGACGGCGGTTTCGTGAAAATCCACGTCAGGGAGCGAACGGACCAGATTCTCGGTGCGACCATCGTTGCCCGCCATGCGGGTGACATGATCAACGAGATCACCCTGGCCATGGTGGCGGGGATTGGTCTACGCACGCTGGCCCGGGTCATTCACGCCTATCCCACGCAGGCTGAAGCGATCCGCCAGGCGGCCGATGCCTACAACCGCACGCGTCTGACCCCGCGAATCCAGTCGCGACTGCGCCGCTGGCTGATCAGGAACACGCCATGAGTTCCCCAGCACCCAACGCCGCCGCTGTGCGATGGCACGGTGTCGCCAACGCCGCAGCGCTGCGCGATGCGGCTTGCCGGCGCATTCTGGTGGCCGCGGCCGACGCCATCCAGCAACGTGGCCGTTTCACGATCGTGCTTGCCGGCGGCAACACGCCGCAGGGCGTGTACCGGATGCTGCGCGGCGCCGACACCGACTGGTCGGGCTGGCAGGTCTATTTCGGCGACGAGCGCTGCCTTCCCGCCATTGACCCCGAACGTAACAGCCGGATGGCGGCCGAAGCGTGGCTCGACCATGTTGCGATCCCGAAAAGCCAGGTGCATACGCTGCCTGCCGAACGTGGCGCGCGAGCGGCAGCGCAGGCCTACGCCAACACCTTGCGCCATGTTGGCGACTTTGATCTGGTGCTGCTGGGGCTCGGCGAAGACGGCCACACCGCCAGCCTGTTTCCAGACCACGACTGGGGTGCCGATGCAGACGCAGCGGACACGCTGGCTGTTTTTGACGCCCCGAAACCGCCGGCACAGCGCGTGTCGCTCAGCGCCAGGCGCCTGAGTCGCGCGCGTGCGGTGCTGTTCCTGGTGACAGGCGAGGCCAAGCACGATGCGGTGACGCGATGGCGCGCAGGCGCCGACATCCCCGCGCACGCCATCCAGCCGCAGGCCGGCGTCGACGTGCTGACGGAGGCGTCGCTGCTGGCCACCGAGACAGGCTAAACAGGGCCATGCGCCCTCAGTTCACCGGGGCGTCACTGCCCGCCGGCACGTAGGTTAGTCGCCCGTGCACGATGCGAGCGGGCGACGTCATCGGGTGCACGGCGCCATGGCTGCCATCCAGGATATGGAGCACCTGGACGCCACGCACACACAGCTCATCGGCGATCATCGAGCGGTGGCAGCGCCACCAGACGGCTTCGGCGCACATCAGCGCAGTGCGCGATCGGCTCGCCAGCGCCAGCAATTGATCCAGGCCTTGCGCGAACCCGTCGCTGGCCATGTAGTCAGCGTAGCCGCGAAACGAGGCATTGCGCCAGGCGGTGTTCGGTGAATGGAGCGAGACACGCCGACGCCCGCCGAGGGCTTGCAGCCAGTGGTAGCCCAGCCCGCGCGCGGCGAGCGTCGCCGCCAGCGCCTCCTTGCCGTACTGCGGATATTTGCGTGAGCCAGGGAAGCTGCGCACATCGGCAATGGCCTCTATGCGGTACGCGGCAAGCAGACCGAGGAATTCCTCGATCGGGCGCGTCGAATGGCCGATCGTCCAGACCGTGAGTTCACGCCCCGGATCGTTTGCCGCAGTTGCCATGGTTCTCACCGGTCAGATCTTGTGCAGCGCCGCACCCTTGTGCATGGCAATGTGCTCGGTCTTGTCGCTCTTGATTTCATACTGTGGGTCATCGACGCTGGCGTGGTGCGTATGGCCTTTGTAGTCGGTGTCTTGCGTGTGCACCTTGATGATCTTGCCGCTGACGTGCCCCGCTTCCGAATTCCAGCGCACATGATCGCCCACCTTGAATTTCGTGGTCATGACTTTTGTACTCCATCGCCATCCAACAATGCTCGCGCGCGCGCACACACGTTGTCGACGGTAAATCCGTATTCGCGCAGCAAGACTTCGGCCGGCGCGGAAGCGCCAAACCGCTCGACGCCGAGCACATCACCCCGGTCACCGACATAGCGGCGCCACCCCTGGGTCGCACCCAGCTCAACCGACAGACGCGCATGGACCGAGGGCGGCAGCACCGCATCGCGCTCGGCTTGCGGCAGCGCATCGAACAATTCCCAACTGGGCATAGACACGCAGCGCACCGCAACGCCCTCTCCTTGCAGGCGCTCGGCCGCCTGCAGGATCAGGCTGACCTCGGAGCCGGTGGCGATAAGAATCAGTGCCGGCTTGCCACCGGGTGCCTCGCTCAATATGTACGCACCACTGCGCAGTCCGTCGGCCGGTGCGTAACGACGCCGGTCCAGCGTGGGCAGGTCCTGCCGGGTCAATACCAGCGCCACCGGGCGATCCAGCGACTCCAGCGCGACGCGCCAGGCCACCGCGGTTTCATTCGCGTCGCAGGGGCGAATCACCGTGAGGTTGGGGACGGCGCGCAAACCGGCCAATTGTTCCACCGGCTGGTGCGTGGGGCCATCCTCACCCAGCGCGATGCTGTCGTGCGTGAACACATACACCACATGCAAACTCATCAACGCCGCCAGGCGCATCGGCGGGCGCATGTAGTCGGAGAAGATCAGAAAGGTCGAGCCATAAGGAATAAAACCCCCGTGTGCAGCAAAGCCGTTGATGACGGCACCCATCGCGTGCTCACGCACGCCGAAATGCAGGTTGCGCCCGGCATAGCTCCAGCCACCGCCCTCCGAGCCTTGCTCATCCTCGCCCTGCGGGGGCGGAGGATTGAAGTCGCCCAGGCCCTTCAAGGCCGTTTTCGTTGAGGGGTCCAGGTCGGCCGAGCCACCCGTCAGTGCCGGCAGTCGTGGCGCGATCGCATTCATCACCTTGCCGCCGGCAACGCGTGTGGCCATGCCTTTGACATCGGCGGGAAAAACCGGGATGTCCGCATCCCAGCCCGGCGGCAGTTCACCTCTCGAGCGGCTCTCAAATTCGCGGGACAATTCTGCAAACGTCTCGGCATAGGTGTTCATGCGCTCGTTCCACGCCGCCTCGTCATGCGCGCCGCGGTCCACCGCTTGGCGGAACTGCGCCAGCGCCTCGTCCGGCACCAGGAAGTCGGGCTCCGTCGGCCAGCCCAATGTCCGCTTGGTCTTGCGCACGTCCTCCACGCCGAGCGCGGAGCCGTGCGCCTTGAAGCTGTCCTGCTCAGGCGAGCCATAGCCGAGATGGGTGCGCACCAGGATCAGCGAGGGCCGTGCGGTTTCCGCGCGCGCGGCCTGCAACGCGGCATCGATCGCGGCCAGGTCGTTGCCATCGGCCACCGTCACCGTATGCCAGCCATAGGCTTCGAAACGGGCCGCACGATCCTCCGAGAAGGTGATATCGGTGCCGGCGGACAGCGTGACGTAGTTGTCGTCGTACAGGCAGGTGAGCTTGCCCAACTGCAGATGTCCGGCCAGCGAAGCGGCCTCCGACGTGACTCCTTCCATCAGGTCGCCATCGCTGACGATGGCCCAGGTCCGATGATCGACCGGCGCGTGCCCCTCGCGGTTGTAACGCGCGGCCAGTTGCGCTTCGGCCATCGCCATACCTACCGCATTGGCCATGCCCTGCCCGAGCGGGCCCGTGGTGACTTCGACGCCCGGCGTATGACCACGCTCGGGATGCCCCGGCGCCTTGCTGCCCCACTGGCGAAATTGCCTGATGTCGTCCAGTGAAAGGTCGTAGCCCGTGACAAACAGCAAGCTGTACAGCAGCGCCGAGCCGTGCCCCGCCGACAATACGAAACGATCGCGGTCGAGCCAGTGCGGATTGCGCGGGTTGTGCTTCAGGTGCCGCGTCCAGAGCACATAGGCCATGGGTGCGGCGCCCAACGGCAGGCCCGGATGGCCGCTGTCCGCTTTCTGCACCATGTCCACCGACAGAAAGCGCAGGGTGTTGATACATTGCTGGTCGAGTGGGTCTGACATGGTCAATCCTTGTTGCTGCGGTCCTTGGAATGCGTCAATGCTGCGCGAGCGCGGTATCAACGATCTTCTGCGCCTGTTGCAGGATCAAGCGTAGATGCGCCTTATCCTTGAAGCTCTCCGCGTATATTTTGTAGATGTCTTCGGTGCCGGATGGCCGTGCGGCAAACCAGCCACTGGCAGCGGTTACCTTGATGCCACCGATCGGCGCCTGGTTGCCCGGCGCGTGGTCCAGCACGCTGTCGATCTTTTCGCCGGCCAGCTCGGTGCTCTGCACCTGCTTTGGTGACAGCTGCGCGAGCGCGGTCTTTTGTTCGGACGTCGCCGGCGCTTCGACGCGGTCGGCCACCACCTCGCCCAACTCTTGGACCAGGTCGCGATACAGCTCGCCAGGATTGCGACCGCGGCGCGCGGTGATTTCCGCTGACAGCAAGGCCGGCACGATGCCGTCCTTGTCGGTGGTCCACACGGCACCGTCCCTGCGCAGGAACGCCGCGCCTGCGCTTTCCTCGCCGCCGAAACCGAGCGAGCCGTCGAACAACCCGTCGACGAACCATTTGAAGCCGACGGGCACCTCGAAAAGCTGGCGACCCAGCCGCTTGGCGACCCGATCGATCATCGTCGTGCTGACCACGGTCTTGCCAATCGCCGCCTGCTTATTCCATTGCGGTCGATGCTGGAACAGGTAGTCAATCAGCACCGACAGGTAATGATTGGGCTCCATCAAGCCGCCGCTGCGCGTGACGATGCCGTGGCGGTCGTGGTCGGTATCGCAGGCAAACGCAACGTCGTATTGGTCCTTCAGGCCAATCAGCCGCTGCATCGCGTACGACGAGGACGGATCCATGCGGATTTGGCCGTCCCAATCCACCGTCATGAACGCGAACTGCGGATCGACTTCTTCGCTGACCACGGTCAGATCGAGTTTGTAGCGCTCGGCAATCGGCGCCCAGTAATGCACACCGGCGCCACCCAGCGGATCGACCCCCAGATGGACACCGGCGCCGCGAATCACGTCGAAATCGACGATGTTGGCCAAGTCGGAAACATACGCGTTGAGGTAGTCGTGCCCATGCGTTGTTGCGGCCGTGCGCGCCTGCGCCAGCGGCATGCGCTTGACACCCTTCAGGCCGCCTTCAAGCAATGCATTGGCGCGATTCTGGATCCAGCCGGTAACACCGGTGTCGGCCGGGCCGCCATTGGGCGGGTTGTATTTGAAACCGCCATTGTCGGGCGGGTTGTGCGACGGCGTGATCACGATGCCGTCGGCCAGACCCGTCGTGCGAGCGCGGTTGTAGCCAAGGATCGCATGCGATATGCCCGGCGTCGGCGTGTATTCGCCGCCGGCCGCGATCATCGTCTCCACCCCGTTGGCGGCCAGCACCTCCAGCGCGCTGTCAAATGCCGGTTGCGACAGCGCATGGGTATCGATGCCGATGTACAGCGGGCCATTGATACCCTGGCCGGCGCGGTATTCACAGATCGCCTGGCTGATCGCCAGCACATGCCATTCGTTGAAGCTGGTCTCGAACGAGGAGCCGCGATGGCCCGAGGTACCGAATGCCACGCGCTGCCCGGGCACGGAAGGATCGGGGACGCCCGTGTAATAGGCGGCGACGAGTTTGGGCACGTTCACCAGTAGCGCCGGCGGCGCGGGCTTGCCAGCCAAGGGACTTATCTCCATGGCGGCCCTCCGGTCACTATATTTTTTGTAGCGGCCCGCGAAGGGCTGGTAAGGGAATGGCGCGCATTTTCATAGATTTCTACCCATTCACCGTAGCGTTTGGCGACCTGGGACACCGCGTCCTCTCGTGTGAGTGCTTTTGATTCGAAGCCCTCCACCGCATCCCAGAAAGTCGTACGCCCGACCGCGAAGCCAATGAATCCGGGCACGGACGCGGCTGTCTTGAGCCAGTGGATCACTTTTGTCTCATCGGCACCGCGTCCCAGCACGATGCAGCCGACATCTCCGCGGCCGTCGCGCCGCGCAATTTCAACGAGCCGCTCGCAGTCCTCCATGCGCTCGAGCCCTTCGATCTTCCAGACATCCGGTTCGACGCCCGCATCCTGCAAGCTGCGGATGGTCTGGCGCATCAAGGCAGGGCGAAGCTGCTCGTCGTAGGCATTCTTGTCCGCCCGAACGCTCTCCATCTGCGCCTTCGTGGCCGGTACCAGCAGCTCGAACATGAAGCGCTGGTCGGCCGAGCGGCAGTGCTCCGAAAGCTGCTTGAGTCGGGCGGTCTGGCGTTGATTCAACGCTGCGTCACCTTCCGGGTTGTAACGCACCAGCACCTTGGCGAAAGTTGGTTTGAAGGCTTCAAGGTGCGCCGCAAAGGCGTCGCCATATTCGAATTGAAACTCATCCGAGCCACTCTTCTCCACCGAGATCGCCGTAACGTAGCCGCTCGCAGCGGCGTCGCGAAGAATGTCGGCGCCGAATTCCTCGTCCACCAGGATGCCGGCCGCCCCGACGGGCACCGGCCCGGCGAGCGCCTGCCGGAATCCCTCATAGATGAGCCGCTTGCTGCGGACCACCCTGTCGTGCTCGTCCGCCGTCAGCGGCGGTTTGAAATGAAACATGCCGGTGACGTAGGAGCCGCGATGGTCGAACGGCAACAGGTACAGCGACTCGGTGTAGCCCAGGCTCATGATGATTCCTTCCGGAGCCGGCGGTAGCGCCGGATCAATGCGTTGGTCGAGCTGTCGTGCGCGAGCTTCGGCTCGTCCGTGCTTTCAAGCTCGGGAATGATGCGCTGCGCCAGTACCTTGCCCAGTTCGACCCCCCACTGGTCGAACGAGTCGATATCCCAGATCACCCCCTGTGTGAAGACACTGTGCTCGTACAGCGCGACCAGTTGCCCGAGCGTCTGCGGGGTCAGCCGCTCAGCGAGAAGGGTGTTGGTTGGGCGGTTGCCTTCAAAGGTGCGATGCGGCACCAGCCAGGCGGGGGTTCCTTCGGCCTCGACCTGCTCTTTCGTCTTGCCAAACGCGAGCGCTTCGGTCTGCGCGAGCAGGTTGGCCAGCAACAGATCGTGATGGCGCCCCAGCGGATTCAGTGACTGGCAAAACCCGATGAAGTCGCAGGGCACCAACCGGGTGCCCTGGTGGATAAGCTGGTAGAACGAATGCTGGCCGTTGGTGCCCGGCTCGCCCCAGTAGATCGGCCCGGTCGACACATCGACGGGAGCGCCCTCCAGCGTGACGTGCTTGCCGTTGCTCTCCATCGTCAATTGCTGCAGATAGGCGGGAAAGCGCTTGAGATAGTGCTCATACGGCAGCACCGCGACCGTCTCGGCACCCAGGAAATTGTTGTTCCAGATCGCCAGCAGCCCCATCAGAACCGGCAGATTTCGCTCGAACGGGGTGCTGCGAAAATGCTGGTCCATTGCATGAAAGCCGGACAACATGGCGCGAAAATTCTCCGCTCCAATGGCGAGCATCGTGGACAGGCCCACGGCCGAATCCATCGAATAGCGGCCACCGACCCAGTCCCAGAAGCCGAACATGTTGGCGGTGGCTATGCCGAACTTCGCCACGCCTTCGGCGTTCGTCGAGACGGCAACGAAATGTCGCTGAACTGCCCGCTCGTCCTTGAGCTTGCGCAGGCTCCAGGCGCGCGCCGAGTGCGCATTGGTCAGCGTCTCCAGCGTGGTGAACGTCTTGGAACAGATGACGAACAGCGTTTCTTCCGGATCCAGGTCGCGTGTGGCTTCCTCGAAGTCCGTGCCATCGACGTTGGAGATGAAGCGGAACGTCAGGTCGCGCTGACTGTAGTGCCGCAGTGCCTCGTAGGCCATGACCGGGCCGAGATCCGAACCGCCAATGCCGATGTTGATGATGTTGCGGATGGGCCGGCCGGTATAACCCAGCCAGCTTGCGCTGCGCACGCTCTCGGAAAAAATCGCCATGTGATCGAGAACGGCATGGACTTCCGGCACGACGTCGGCGCCATCGACCTCGATCCGCTCGCCCGGCTGCGCGCGCAGGGCAACGTGCAGCACCGCCCGCTGCTCGCTCGCGTTGATCTTCTGGCCGCTGAACATGGCCTCGATGCGGTCGGCCAGACCGCACTCGTCGGCCAGCTGCAGAAGCAGCTTGAGCGTCTCGTCGGTCACGCGATTCTTCGAGTAATCGAGATAGAGGTCGGCGCCTTCGGCGGTCAATCGCTCGCCTCGCTGTGGATCGTCGGCAAAGATCTGCCGCAAATGCAGATTGCGCACTTGTTCGTGATGCGCCGCAAGAGCCTTCCATGCGGGCCGGTCAGCGAGTCGCAGGTGCGGTGTGGAGGCCGGGGTGTTCATGATTGCGCGCCCCCACCAGGCTGGCCTTTCGCAAGCGTTGCGCTCTTGCTTGCAATGACCGCCATCAAATCGCTCCAGGACTTGCTGAACGATTCGGCCCCCTCGCGCTGCAACCGGGTGGCCAGCGCTGCGTCGTCCACGCCGGCCTGCGCGAACGCCGCGAGCACTTCTTCCGCATCGCCCCCGTCCGCCGCCATGTCAGCGTTCACGATGCCATGATCGGCAAAAGCCAGCAGCGTCTTTTCGGGGATGGTGTTGATGGTGTCGGGCGCAGCGAGCGCCTCCAGATATAGCGTATCGGGCGCCGCCGGGTCCTTGGTGCCGGTGCTGGCCCACAACAGGCGTTGCGGCTGGGCGCCGGCGTTTGCCAGCGTGCGCCAGCGCGACGAGACCAGGAGCTCACGATAGGCCCGGTACGTGCGCTGTGCAATGGCAATACCCAGACGATTGCGAAGCGCTTCGGGAACCTGGTCCTTGACGGCCACATCCCAGCGGCTCACGAAAATCGAGGCGACCGAGCCGACTTTAGGGTCGCGTCCCGCGGCGATGCGCCGTTCGATGCCGCGCATATAGGCGCCGGCGGCCGCGAGGTATTGTTCCCGGGAGAACAGCAAGGTGACGTTGATCGGTACGCCAGCAAAAATCGATTCTTCAATGGCAATGATGCCCGCTGGTGTGCCTGGAATCTTGATGAACAGATTGGGCCGCGCTGCGCGTGCATGGAGCTGCGCGGCTTCGCGCACCGTGGCCGCCGCATCGTTGGCCAGCAACGGTGACACTTCCAGCGAGACCCAGCCGTCCACGCCGGCCGTGGCCTCGTGGCTGGGGCGGAACAGATCCGCGGCCCGGGTCAGGTCTTCCAGTGCCAAATCAAAAAACAAAGCCTCGCCCGATTTTCCTGCAGCGGCCTTTTTCTGAATCGCCTCGTCGTAGAAGTTCGTGCCTCGAATGGCGAGATCGAAGATCGTCGGATTCGAAGTGAGGCCGGTCACCGAGAAGTCGTGCAGGTAGCGCTGCAAGGTACCGCTTTCCAGCAGTCCGCGCGTGATGTTGTCGAGCCACAGGCTTTGCCCGAGCTCGTGAAGTTGTTGGGTAGCGTTCATGGTGACCTCTTTTCTGTATGGCCCGCGCGGATGGCATCCAGCGAGGCCGGCAAGTCGCAATGGATCAAATCGCCGATGTGCTCGACCATCAGATCTGCAGCGGGATAAGTCGCGATGTTGTTGGGATCGAGGGCGTAGTGCCCCTGGCGTGGAAAGACGGTTGTCAGCCGCTCGCCCATCACGTTCTTCATGGCGGCCAGAATGCGCAGCTTGTCATCGACCATGACGTAGCGGCGGGCCGGATAGCGCCGCTCCACGTCGCCGAGCATTCTCTCTTTATGAACATAGATCAGCACGCGCCCTTCGACTGCCTGCCATAGCCCCGAGCGCTGGATTTTTCGCGGCTGGAAGACCACGTCGCCGTCCGACAAAACAACCGTCGGCCCATGCCGGCCAAGATATTTGATCACGTCAAGCACGCCTGGATACAACCGGGCGGCAAACGGGTAGTCCAATAAAAACGCGGACATTTGCAACAGGCGTGGATCGCTCGTTGCGTCCAGACGGTAACGCTGCAATGCGCCCAGGTAATCCGCGTATCCCAGTTCGGTGCGCAATGCTTCGAAAATTTCCCAGTAGCGATCCCGGTTCGCGGTGCCGAACTCGCGCTCGAGGTGTGTGCGCAGATCGCACTGCACGCGGTCGTTGTCGAGCAGCGTGTTGTCGCAGTCAAACAGAAAAACTATTTCCTCTGGCGTTTTCATGGAGACGCCACCTTCAGTGCGGGGTTGTGCCATTGATCGCCGTCAGCCATCAGCAGCTCCGCTGCCGCGGGCCCCCAGGTATCCGGTTCATAGCTGGTGACTGGCACGGCGTTGCCGAGGACTGGGTCCACCACGCGCCAGGCTGCCTCGACCGTGTCGCCGCGCGTGAACAACGCGGCGTCTCCCCGCAGCGCATCACCAAGCAGACGTTCGTAGGGTGTCATCTCGTCGCCGGGACTGTGATGTGCGATCAGTTCTGTGGCCGATCCAACCATTGATTCCCCGGGTACCTTGGTTCGTGCCCCGATCGAAATCAAAACATCGGGGCTGAGCCGGAAGCGGAAATAGTTCGCCCGGCCGGAATCGTCGGCATCGAATATCGCGCGGGACGGCGGCTTGAGCTCGACCATCACTTCGGTGCACGTGACGGGTAGTTGTTTGCCGGCACGAATGTAGAACGGCACCCCCTCCCAGCGCGCGTTATCGATATACAGCCGCAGCGCCGCGAACGTCTCTACCTGGGAGCTGGGCGACACGCCGTCCTCGCCGAGATATCCGCGGAATTGACCCCGGACGACCTCTGTTGGGGCAAGCGGACGCATGGCGCTCAAGACCCGCAACTTTTCGTCCCGTATCGCATCGGGACCGCCATCCGTCGGGGGCTCCATCGCGAGCAGCGCCAGGACCTGCAGCATGTGGTTCTGCACCACATCGCGTATCGCTCCGACCTCCTCATAGAAGGCGCCTCGTCCCTGCACCCCCATTTGCTCGGCCATGGTGATCTGCACACTTGCGACATGATCGCGGCACCAGACCGGCTCAAGGATGGTATTGGCAAACCGGAAATAGAGCAGGTTCTCGACCGCCTCCTTGCCGAGGTAGTGATCGATGCGAAAAATGGCGTCCTCGGCAAAGGATTTGTGCAGCGTACGATTGAGTAGCTGCGCCGAAGCAAGATCGCGGCCAAACGGCTTTTCCACGACGACCCGGGCATCGCGGACGCAGCCGGATTTGGCGAGCCCGTGTATGACGGACTCGAACATGCCCGGCGGAATGGCAAGATAGTGCAGCGGCCGTGCCGCGCTACCCAATGCCCGACGCAGTTGCTCATACGTTGCGTCGTCCTGGTAGTCGCCGCTCACATACTGGAGCCGGGCCGAGAGTTTTGCAAACGCATCGGCATCCAGACCGCCATGCTTTTGCAGGCTGTCGCGCGCGCGGTCCCGGAACTGGTCAAGATTCCAGCCCGATCTCGCCACCCCGATGATGGGCAGATCGAAGTGCCCATGCTTGATCATCGCCTGTAGCGCCGGGAATACCTGCTTGTAAGCCAGGTCACCCGTCGCACCAAAGAAAACAAGGGCGTCGCAGTGAGGTGCCGTCATTGTTCGCTCCCCTTACTGCTTGGCGGTCTTTTCCACATGGCCGCCAAATCCGTGCCGCATGGCCGACAACACCTTGTCGGAAAAACCGGCCTCCCCGCGCGAACTGAAACGCTCAAAGAGCGCGGCGCTCAGGATGGGTACCGGCACGGCTTCGTCGATTGCCGCCGCAACCGTCCACCGGCCTTCTCCGGAGTCCGACACGCGGCCCGCATAACTTTCCAGCTTCGGATCCGTCAGCAGCGCGCTCGCGGTGAGATCGAGCAGCCAGGAGCCGATCACGCTGCCTCGGCGCCAGAGCTCCGTGATCTCGGGCAGATCCAGTTCGTATTGATAAAACTCCGGGTTGCGCAGCGGTGTCGTTTCGGCGTCCGAGTCGCTCTTCTGCTTGCCCACATTGGCGTTGCGCAGAACATTCAGTCCCTCGGCATAGGCACCCATGATGCCGTATTCGATGCCGTTGTGAACCATCTTGACAAAGTGGCCGGCGCCTTGCGGGCCACAGTGCAGGTAGCCCTGCTCGGCGGTACTGCCGGGTTTTTTCCGGCCGGCCGTGGGCGGCGCCGCGTCGATGCCTGGAGCGAGCGCGGCAAAGATCGGAGCAAGGTGCTGGACGACCTCCTTTTCACCCCCGACCATCAGGCAATAGCCTCGATCGAGTCCGGCGACGCCCCCGCTCGTTCCAACATCCACGTAGTGGATCTGCTTCGATTTCGCCTCGGTCCCGCGCCGGATATCGTCGCGGTAATACGAGTTGCCCCCATCGATAATGATGTCACCTGGCTGGAGCAGCGGAATCAGCGTGGCCAGCATATCGTCCACCGCCGCGGCCGGAACCATCAACCACACCGCACGCGGCGCGGCCAGTCGCGCGACAAAATCTTCGACCGAAAAGGTCCCGATCGCGCCTTGGGCCTGCAGGTTCTTGACGGCCTGCGGGGTGCGGTCATAGACCACACACTCGTGGTCTGCCTTGACCAGGCGACACACCATGTTGGCGCCCATACGTCCCAATCCGATCATTCCGAGTTGCATAGTGAGCCCCTTATCTTTCATGGATGCGGTGACGGCATCTGCGCCCGATGGCAGGATGAGCAAGGTGCGGCCCCTCAAAGCCCGGCCGCGTGACCGAACTCACACTCAAGCATGGAATGCGCCTTGTCTTGCGGCTAGCGGACGGCGCCCCCACCCGCTGTAGTAAATGTCCTACGAATCCGGATATGACAAATGTGCAGGGCCGGGCCGCACCCGGTGGCCGCCGATAGCCGAAAACTACCGATGGCATTGAACTTATCGTTTAGCACTCTCTCCAATAGAGTGCTAATATTTAAATTCTTACGAAAGGACTTCTGGTATGTCAACTCAAACTGGAGCCTCTAGCACCGCCCTGGCGGTCGTAAACCCGTGGGCGCTGATGCCCCCGCTGGGAAATCTGGACGCCTATATTTCGGCGGTCAACCGCCTGCCCATGCTCACCCTGGAGCAGGAGCAGGAGTTTGCCCGCAAGCTCCAACAAAACAATGACCTGGAAGCCGCCGGAAAGCTGGTGCTATCGCACCTGCGGCTGGTGGTTTCGGTCTCGCGCAAGTACCTGGGCTATGGCCTGCCGCACGGCGACCTGATCCAGGAGGGCAATATCGGCCTGATGAAGGCCGTGAAACGCTTCGACCCCGACCAGGGCGTGCGCCTGGTGAGCTATGCGCTGCACTGGATCAAGGCCGAGATTCACGAATACATCCTGAAAAACTGGCGCATGGTCAAGGTGGCCACCACCAAGGCACAGCGCAAGCTGTTTTTCAATCTGCGTTCGATGAAGCAGGGCTTCAAGTCCGATGCGCTGGACGCCGACACGCACCGCGAAACCCTGAGCGAGTCCGAAATCGACGTGATGGCACGCGAACTCAATGTCAAGCGCGCCGACGTGACGGAGATGGAAACCCGTCTCTCGGGCGGCGACGTGATGCTCGACCCGGGCGCGTCCGACGATGGCGACGACGGCTATGGCCCGATTGCCTATTTGGCCGACGCGCATCACGAACCGACCGCGATGATCGAGGCGCACCAGCGCGACGTACTGGCCAGCGACGGCATTGCCAGCGCGCTGGCCACGCTCGATAACCGCAGCCGGCGCATCGTCGAGGAGCGCTGGCTCAAGGTCAACGATGACGGCTCGGGCGGCATGACGCTGCACGACCTGGCCGCGGTCTATGGCGTCAGCGCCGAACGCATTCGCCAGATCGAGGTCGCGGCCATGAAGAAGATGAAAAAGGCGCTGGTCGAGTACGCCTGAGCGGACATCGGTGCTGGCGGTAACATCGTGTTTTTTACGGAAACACGCATGCTTCGCCACCTCCTCAAGAACGCTATATTTCTGATAGCTGCTACCGCAGTATCCACCGGGGCTTTGGCCCAGAAAGCCTCCAAAGCACCGGCCGCCTGGCCGACCAAACCGCTGCGGATCCTGGTCGGCTTTCCGGGCGGCTCCTCGCCCGACCTGGTGGCGCGCGCCCTGCAGGAGCCCCTGTCCAAGGCCCTGGGCCAGCCCGTGATCGTGGAAAATCGCCCCGGCGCGGGCGGCAACATCGCTGCCAACCTGGTGGCCAAGGCCACGGATGACCACACCATCGGCGTGATGATCAACGGCAACATGACGATTGCCAAGCTGCTGAACCCGGCCACCCCGTACGATCCCGAAAAGGACCTGGCGCCGATCAGCCTGATCGGCACCGCCCCGCTGGTGCTGACGGTCCCGGTATCGGCGCCCGGCCACAACGCGCAGGATTTCTTTGTGGCGGCGCGCAATGCCGGCAACAAATGGAGCTATGGCAGCCCCGGCGTTGGCACGGTGGGCCACATCGGCATGGAGCTGCTCAAGGCCAAGACCGGCATCGATCCCGTGCACGTTCCCTACCCGGGCAACCCGCAGGTCATCGCCGCCATGATCGGCGGCCAGATCAACCTGGCGCTGCTGCCCCCGGGCCTGGCGACCACGCAAATACGCGCGGGCAAGCTCCGGGCGATTGGCGTCACCTCGGCCGGGCGCAGTTCGCTGGCCCCCGAGATTCCAAGCCTGGCCGAAGCCGGCATCCAGGGCTACCAGCTTGAAATCTGGACCGCCGCGGCCGCTCCGGCCAACATGCCCAAGCCCATCTTGGCACGCCTCTCGGCCCTGATCAGCGAAATTGTGCGCACCCCCGAGATGCGCCAGAAGCTGTTCATTCAGGGCTGGCAGGTTGCCGGCACCTCGCCCGAGGGGCTGGCCAACCGCATCAAGTCCGATACCGCCCTGCTCGGTGGCGTGATCGCAATGCGTGGCATCCGGGTCGATTGAGGGGTTCGCGGTCCCGCCACGAGGGGGTGGGACAAGCCACCGTTTGCTATTGAATTAATAGCTATACGAGAACGCTGGACATGGGCTACAGTCACTTTTCATCAAGTTCTTGACCATTCCACGAATTGCGGCTCATGCCCGCGCGACTTGAGCCAGTCGGCCAGCGCGTAGCCGGTGCCGGCGGGCCAGCACTTCACCGCCTGCGGCGTGTACAGCCGGTAGTCCGCCAGTTCGGGTGACAGCCGCACCTCGCCTTCGGCCAGCGCATGGTAGGCGATGATGATCTGGTTCATGCGCTGAAAGTCGTACACGCCAATCAGATCGAGCGCGCGGGCATCCAGGTTGGTTTCTTCCTTGATCTCGCGCGCGATGCCGCCCTCGGGCGTTTCGCCGGCCTCCATGAAGCCCGTGATCAGGGCGTACATCTTGCCGGTCCATGCGGCGTTGCGCGCCAGCAAAATCTGCCCCTGGTATTCGATCACGGCCGCCAGCACGGGTGTGGGATTGTTCCAGTGGGTATAGCCGCAGGCCACACAGCGCAGCCGCTCCTTCTCGCCGCCGTCCTCCAGTTGGGCGATCCACTCCAGCGGCGTCGCGCAGTTGGGGCAGAAACGGAATTCCTGGCTCATGCAGGAAACACGCCGGTCGAGAGGTAGCGGTCGCCGCGGTCGCAGACGATGAACACGATGGTCGCGTTTTCTTCGCGCCTGGCGATCTCCTGCGCCACCCAGCACGCCCCGCCTGACGAAATGCCCGCAAAGATCCCCTCTTCGCGCGCCATGCGCCGGACCATCTCCTCGGCCTCGTCCTGGCTCACGTACACCAGTTCGTCCACATAGGTCGCGTCATAAATCTTCGGCAAATATTCCTGCGGCCACTTGCGGATGCCGGGAATGCGCGAGCCCTCGGACGGTTGCGCACCCACCACCTTGATGCCCGGGTTTTTCTCTTTCAAATAGCGCGACACGCCGGTAATGGTGCCGGTGGTGCCCATGGCGCTGACAAAATGCGTCACCTTGCCGTGCGTGTCGGCCCAGATTTCGGGGCCGGTCGCCTCATAGTGAATGCGAGGGTTGTCCATGTTGGCGAACTGGTCGAGCACGTGGCCCTTGCCTTCTTTTTGCATTTTTTCGGCCAGGTCACGCGAGTACTCGATGCCACCGCTCTTCGGGGTCAGGATTAATTCGGCGCCGAACGCCTTCATGGTCTGGGCGCGCTCGACGGACAAGTCCTCCGGCATGATCAGCACCATGTGATAGCCCCGGATCGCGGCCGCCATCGCCAGCGCAATGCCGGTGTTGCCCGAGGTGGCCTCGATCAGCGTGGTGCCGGGCTTGATCTCGCCGCGCTCTTCGGCGCGCTTGATCATCGACAGGGCGGGACGGTCCTTGACCGAGCCGGCCGGGTTGTTGCCCTCGAGCTTGCCGAGGACCACATTGCCGCGCTGGGCGTTGCCGGATGCGTTGATGCGCTGCAGCGCCACCAGCGGAGTTTTGCCAATGGCGTCTTCAATGGTTAAGTAGTTCATAGCCAGCACTGTGCCATAATTTCGGATTACCCTCCTGCCGCCCGGGTGGTGAAATTGGTAGACGCAGGGGACTCAAAATCCCCCGCCGCAAGGCGTGCCGGTTCGATTCCGGCCCCGGGCACCAGCGCTGGAAGACTCCAAGCCCCTATCCCAACGGATATGGGGCTTTTTTATGGGAAATACAGGTGCTGGCAGGCGGGGCAAGCCAAACCGGTGCAGCAGATTCGAACGCGCGAACTATAAATGCAAGTACACCGCTGTTCGGGAGTTCATCATGCGCACCCTCGGTTGTTGGTCCAGCTGGTTCTGGCGGAGTCTTTCAGCATCGCTGCTGGCGCTGAGCCAGGCCGCCGCCGCAGCGGCGCCCCAGTCTGCGCAGGGACAGGCCATGCTGGATGCGCTCAACCGGGCCGATGCGGCCGTCGTGGGCGTGCAGGTCACGGCGATAGACGGCGCACGCACGGCCGACACGCTGGGCCAGGAGCGCAGCGGCTCTGGCGTGGTCATCGGGCCGGACGGACTGATCCTGACCATTGGCTACCTGATGCTGGAGGCCGACCAGATCCAGATCGTGACCCAGGACCACAAAACACTGCCCGCCAGAGCCGTGGCCTATGACCTGGCCACCGGTTTTGGGTTGCTCAAATCGCTGCTGCCGCTACGCGGCATCAGGCCGGTGAAGCTGGGCAGCTTGAGGGAACTGGAATTGGGCGAACCGATGATCGTGGCCACCGGCGGTGACGACGGCGGGGTCGCCATTACGGAGCTGGTCAGCAAACGCGCATTTTCCGGCAACTGGGAATACCACATCGACGCGGCACTGTTCACCAGCCCGCCCATTGCCGGTCATTCCGGCGCACCACTGTTCAACCGCAGGGGCGAGTTGGTGGGCATTGGCAGCCTGCTGGTGCTGGATGCCACGGGCGGGGGTCAAGGCCTGCCCGGCAATATGTTTGTGCCGGTCGACCTGCTCAAACCCATATTGGCGGAGTTGCAGAGAACCGGCAGCAGCAAACCAAGCCGGCGTCCCTGGCTGGGGCTGACGTCCAGCGACCAGGGCGGTCATGTGCAGGTCCTGCGCGTCAACCCGGACAGCCCCGCGCAATCGGCAGGGCTGCAGCCGGGCGATCTGGTGCTGGCCGTGGATGGCACCAAGGTGGTCACACTCGATGCGTTTTATAAAAAGCTCTGGGAGCACGCCGAGCCGAATGCCGAAATCCGGCTGACGGTGCTGCAAGGCGCCGACGTCAAGACCATCAGCGTGCATGCGGTGGACCGCATGACGACTCTGCAAAAACCTGCAGGCATTTAAACCTTGCGGGACTCTGTTTCTGGCAGCAGTCCGGTATCGACGGTCGGATAGCGCAGGATCAGCCGCAGTTCGCGCTTCATGCGCGTGTTGTCCATCAGGCGCGACTCATTCATGAAGCTGAGCAGCACCAGTGGCAGTTGGTCCTGTGCGGTGTCGCGCGGCACGCGCGGGGGCTTGGGCAAGCCGTACAGCGTGGCCGCCAGGTCGAAATAAGCGCCCATCTTGAGCCGGGTGTCATCGTTCACGTTGTAGACCCGCTGCGGCTTGCCGCGCCACAGCGCCAGCAGGCAGGCCCGCGCCAGATCGTCGGCGTGGATGTGGTTGGTATAGACATCGTCCCGGTCCACCAGCACGGGAGTGCGCCTGAGCAGGCGCGCAAGCGGCGTGCCGCCTTCGCGGTCCGGAGCATAGATTCCCGGAATGCGCAGGATACTGGTGCGTACCCCGCCGGCCTGCATCGTGCTGCGGCCCAGAAACCGCACGGCCTGCTCGGCCGATACCCGTTTGCTGGCCCGGGGCGTGCGTGGGCTCGCAGCCCGTGTCTCGGCCACCAGGGCGCCCTGGCAGTCGCCATACACGCCGCTGGTCGAGCCATAGACAAAAGAAGCCGGTGCGGAGCGCAGGCGCAGCACCTGGGTCAGCGCGCGCGTTCGCGGATCGCCCCAGCCCTCGGCCGGCGGGGGCGCCAGATAGACCACGCGCGTGGCAATGCCGGCAAGCCGGCGCAGGCTGGCTGGCACGTCCAGGTTGCCGTGCAAAGGGGTGATGCCGCGCGCGCGCAATTCGCTCACGCGCTGCGGCGACGAGGTCAACGCGAGCAGGCGCATGCGGCCCGCCATGCCGCGCGCCACACGCATTCCGACGTCGCCACAGCCCACCATCAACACCCGTTCGCGGCGAAAGCGCGCGGGCAAGGCGCCAAGAGGGGATTGGTTTGAGGGCAAAATCGGGAGTTGGTGAAAAGAAGATTCCCCCGAGGATACCGAAAAGATGACCTTCAATATCTCTGTGCTGCCCAGTGGCCGCAGCTTTGTCGCCAACCCCGGCGAAGCGATTCTGGCGGCAGGCATCCGCGCCGGCGTGGGGCTGCCATACGGTTGCAAGGACGGTGCCTGCGGTTCGTGCAAGTGCAGGAAGATTGAAGGCACGGTGGTGCACGGTCCGCACCAGAGCAAGGCGCTGTCCCCCGAGGAGGAAGCCAGCGGCTTCATCCTGACCTGCTGCGGCGTGCCGCACAGCGACGTCGTGCTGGAGTCGCGCCAGGTGACGGATGAGAGCGCCTTTCCGGTCCGCAAGATGCCCACGCGCGTGATCGGGCTGGAGAAAAAATCGCACGACGTCATGCTGGTCAAGCTGCAGCTGCCGGCCAACGACACGTTCAAGTACCATGCGGGCCAATACATCGAATTCATCCTGCGCGATGGCGCGCGGCGCAGCTACTCGATGGGCAACGCGCCGCACAACGGGCCTGGCGTGGAACTGCACATTCGCCACATGCCGGGTGGCAAGTTCACCGACCATGTGTTCCATACGATGAAAGACAAGGAGATACTGCGCGTGGAAGGCCCGTACGGCAGCTTCTTTCTGCGCGAGGACTCGACCAAACCGATGATCCTGCTGGCCTCGGGCACGGGCTTTGCGCCGATCAAGGCAGTGATCGAGCACATACAGTTCAAGGGCATGGACCGCCCCGCCACGCTCTACTGGGGCGGGCGTCGCCCCGAAGACTTGTATCTGGACGACTGGGTCAGGGCGCGTGTGGCCGAGATGCCCAACCTGAGCTATGTACCGGTGATCTCCGACGCCCTGCCCGAGGATGGATGGAGCGGGCGCACGGGCTTCGTGCACAAGGCCGTGCTGGAGGATTTTCCGGACCTCTCAGGCTACCAGGTGTACGCCTGCGGCGCGCCCATCGTGGTGGACTCCGCGCGCGCCGACTACACCCGCCTGGCGGGCTTGTCGGCGGATGAGTTCTACGCCGACGCATTCACCACCGAGGCCGACAAGGCCCAGGCCGGCATCGTCACCTGAAGCTGCGCTCAGGAAGCCGGGGCCGCCTTTGCCGGCTGATGCTTGTGCATGGGGTGGCCGCCATGGTGGCGATGCATCTTGTGGACTGGCGCGGCCTGATCCCCTTTTTCAAGGCTGGCTTTGTAGTCTGCCTCCGCGGCCGCCATGCGCTCCTCGCGCGTCGTCGTCGGCTCGGCCCCGGTCGGCGCCGCAGCAGCGGCAGCCTTGTGGGCGTGCCCGTGCATCCGCATCTTGTGCGCTGCCGCCTTGTGCTGGGTAGCGGGCGCGGCGGCCGCAGGGGCGGGCGCCGGGGTGACGGCAGGAGTCGCAGGGGGAGTCTGGGCAAACGCGAGGCCACCGGTGGTGAGGGCGGCTGCAATCAGTAATGGGTGAATTTTCATATTGGATTCCTTCAAAATCATGGAAAACATTCCACACCCATAACGCAAAGGACGACATGGAGACGGACAGCGTTCGCGCAAAGTGATGTAAGGGATTGTCACGGTGGCGCGCCAGCCATTGTTTTGCACAATAGGGCCATGAAACGTCGACACCTCTTCCCTGCCCTGGCCCAGGCGCTGGCACTTTCCGCCATCCCTTTGCTGACCCTCTCCCCGACCCTCGCGCAAGCCCAGGCGCACCCGATCCGGCTCATCGTGCCTTACGGCGCAGGCGGTCCGATCGACCTGACGGCCCGCATTTTGGCCGAGGCCGTGAAGGATACGCTCGGGCCGGTCATCATCGACAACAAGCCGGGGGCGGGCGGCAACATCGGCGCCGACATGATCGCCAAGGCCGCCCCCGACGGCCTGACGATCGGCATCGCAGCCACCGCCACCAACGCCGTCAACCCTTGGCTGTACCGCAAGATGTCCTACAACGCGGCGACCGATTTCGCGCCCATCACGCAAATCCTGCGTGTACCCAACGTGCTGGTGATGAACGCCGAGACAGCCCGGCGCTTCAAGATCAACAGCGTACGCGACCTGATTGCGTATGCCAGAGCCCATCCCGGCACGCTCAACTACGGCAGCGGCGGCAATGGCAGTGCGGGCCACCTGGCGGGCGAGATGTTCAAGGCGCAAGCCGGGGTTTTTGCCGTTCACATTCCCTACAACGGCGGCAACCCCGCGCAGCTGGCATTGCTGAGCGGCCAGGTCGACTTCAACTTCGACAACCTCGCGACTGCCGCGCCCAACATCCGCTCCGGCAAGCTCAAGGCCATCGCGGTGACCACGCTCGCGCGCTCACCCGCGTTGCCGGACGTACCGCCCGTGGCCGATACGCTCAAGGGCTTTTCGATCGATACCTGGTGGGGCCTGGTGGCGCCGGCAGGCACACCGAAAGAGGTGATTGCCAGGCTGAATCATGCGTTCGTGGCAGCGCTGAATGCGCCGGAAACCAGAACACGCTTTGCCAGCCTGCTGGCGGAACCGGTCCCGAGCACGCCCGAGGCGTTCGGCGCCTTCATGAAGAGCGAGCTCGCGAAGTACGAGAAAGTGGTGAAGGCCTCGGGCGCCACCGTCGACTGAGGCGCCGCCCTTACTCGCCCAGATAGGCCGCGCGCACCTTCGGGTCGCTCAACATCTGTTTGGCATCGCCGCTCATGGTGATGATGCCCGACTCCATGACATAGCCGCGATTCGCAATGCTCAGCGCCCGGCTGGCGTTCTGCTCGACCAGCAGGACGGTCACGCCCTGTGCGTACACGTCGCGAATTACCTCGAAGATCTTGTCCACCATGATGGGGCTCAGGCCCATGGACGGCTCATCCATCAACAGCACCTTGGGCCGGCTCATCAACGCACGGCCCATGGCCAGCATTTGCTGCTCGCCGCCCGACATGGTGCCGGCCAGTTGGTCCTTGCGCTCCTTCAGGCGCGGGAAGATGGTGAACATCTTGTCGATATCGGCCGCTATGTCAGCCTTGTCGTTGCGCACGTAGGCGCCCATCTGCAGGTTCTCGGTAATGCTCATGCGGGCAAACACGCCGCGGCCCTCGGGCACCATGGCCAGGCCCTGCTTCACCAGATCCCAGGGCCCCTGGCCCTTGATGCTCCTGCCCATGTATTCAATGTCGCCGTCGGCAATGGAAAGGCTGCCGGTAATGGCCTTCATGGTGGTGGTCTTGCCGGCCCCGTTGGAGCCGATCAGCGAGACCAGCTCGCCCTCGTGCACCTCGAAGTCCACCCCCTTGACGGCCTGGATGCCCCCGTAGGCGACCTTCAGGCCGCTCACTTTGAGTAATGTATTTGCGTTGGTGTTGGCCATATCAGTGTCCCCCTGTCCCCAGGTAGGCCTCGATCACTTTTTCGTTCTTCTGCACGGTAGCGGGTGTCCCTTCGGCAATCTGCTTGCCGTAGTCCAGCACGGTGACGCGGTCGCACAGTCCCATGACGAGTTTCACGTCGTGCTCGATCAGCAAGATGGTGCGGTTGTCATTGCGGATGCGATTGATCAGCTCGCGCAGCAGCACCTTTTCAGTTGCGTTCATGCCGGCCGCGGGCTCGTCCAGCGCAATCAGCTGCGGGTCGGTGGCCAGCGCGCGCGCAATCTCCAGGCGGCGCTGGTCGCCGTAGCTCAGCGTGCGCGCCTTGTAGTCGGCGAACTTGCCAATGCCCACGTAGTCGAGCAGCTCATGCCCGCGCTTGGCAATGGCGGCTTCCTCGGCCTTGAAGCCGGGGCCGCGAAAAATCGCGCCGAATACACCCGAATGGGTCCGCACATGGCGTCCCACCATCACGTTCTCGATCGCCGTCATGTCGGAGAACAGACGAATATTCTGGAAGGTACGCGCAATGCCGGCCTTGGCGACTTCGTGCACGGCATGCGGCTTATAGGGTTTTCCGGCCAGCTCGAAGGTGCCGCTGTCAGGGGTGTACAAGCCCGTGAGCACGTTGAAGAACGTGGTCTTGCCGGCGCCATTGGGCCCGATCAGGCCGTAGACCTGGCCGCGCTCGATGCGGATGCCCACGTCGCTGAGCGCTTGCAAACCACCGAACCGCTTGGAAACGCCGGAGACGTTGAGGACTGTGTCTGTATCTGCCATGTCGCCCTCCTTATTTCTTGGTTAGCAGTGACTTGCCACGCTCGGGCGAGGGCCATAGGCCGCGCGGACGCAGCAGCATGATGATGATCATGGCCAGTGCAATCAGCAGCTGGCGCAGGATGGCGGAGTCGAGCCGGCCGCCGGTCATGCCCTGCAGCGGACCGGCAACGAAACGCAGCACCTCGGGCAGCGCCGACAGCAGCACGGCGCCAAGGATCACGCCGGGCAAGTGCCCCGTACCGCCCAGCACCACCATGGCGACGATCATCACCGACTCCATCAGGCTGAATGACTCGGGTGACACAAAGCCCTGGAAAGCCGCAAACATGGTACCTGCCACGCCGCCAAAGGTGGCGCCCATGCCGAACGCCAGCAATTTCATGTTGCGGGTGTTGATGCCCATGGCCTTGGCCGCAATTTCGTCTTCCCGAATGGCCATCCAGGCGCGGCCGATGCGTGACAACTGAAGGCGGTGGCAGACCACCACACTGATGATGACCAGCGCCAGGAACAGGTAGTAATACAGGCTGACCGAGGCGACCTCGAATCCAAACACCGTGACCGGCCGGCCCAGGTTCAGCCCAAAGAGGGTGATGGGGTCGATCTGGTTGACCCCCTTCGGACCATTGGTGAGATTGATGGGCTGATCCAGGTTGTTCATGAACACCCGGATGATTTCACCGAAACCGAGTGTCACGATGGCCAGGTAGTCGCCGCGCAGCTTGAGTACCGGCACGCCCAGGATCACGCCGAACGCGCCCGCCAGCAGGGCGCCGGCCGGAAGCACCAGCCACAGCGGTGAATGAAGGCCCTGGGGAAACATGGCGGCGATAGCCGGAAAGTTGTCCGTCAGTTGCGGCGAGGCCAGCAGGGCGTACATGTAGGCACCAATGGCGAAGAAAGCCACGTAGCCCAGGTCCAGCAGGCCGGCAAAGCCCACCACGATGTTCAGGCCCAGGGCCAGCATCACGTACAGGAGCGAGCTGTCGAGGATGCGGATCCAGGCATTGCCCGCGCTTTGCAGCACCAGCGGCAGGATCAGCAGTGCGATGCCTGCCAGGAAGAAAACAATCAGTTGGTTTTTCTGTTTCATGTCGAGTCTCCTTGGCCGCGCTCAGGACCGGTCCGCCACACGTTCACCCAGCAGGCCCGATGGCCGCAGCGTGAGCATGCCGATCAGCACGATAAAGGCGAAGATGTCGCTGTAGTTGCTGCCGAGAAAGCCGCCCGTCACTTGCCCGATATAACCCGCGCCGATGGACTCGATCAGTCCGAGCAGAATGCCGCCGACCACGGCGCCGGCCAGGTTGCCGATGCCGCCAAACACGGCAGCGGTAAAGGCCTTGAGGCCGGGCAGGAAACCCATGGTGTGCTGCACCGTGCCGTAGTTGGAGGCGTACATCACACCGGCAATGGCGGCCAGCACCGCGCCGATGACGAAGGTGGCCGAAATCACCTGGTCGGGCTTGACCCCCATCAGTGCCGCCACCCCCGGGTTCTCGGAGGTGGCGCGCATGGCCCGGCCGAGCCGCGTGTAGTTCACCACCCACATCAGCACGGCCAGCGAGACCGCGGTGAAGCCCAGAATCAGGATCTGCGTCGGCGTGATCACCGCGCCGCCGATACTCAAAGGTGCGCTCGGCAGCAGCGTCGGATACGGTTTGTAGTTGGGCTTCCAGATGATCATGGCCAGCGTCTGCAGCAGCAGCGACATGCCGACGGCGGTAATCAGGGGAGCCAGTTTGGGGGCGTTGCGCAGCGGCCGGTAAGCCACTTTTTCGATCACGAAGTTGAGCGCGGCGGCCACCACGCACGCGATGATCAGCGAGATCAGCAAGACCAGCCAGCCTGGCGTGCCGGGCATCGCGTCGCGCATGTAGCCGATGATGGTCCAGCTGGTCATGGCCCCGACCATCAGCACTTCGCCGTGCGCAAAATTGATCAGGTTGATGATGCCATACACCATGGTGTAGCCCAGGGCGATCAAGGCATACATGCTGCCCAGCACCAGACCGTTGATGATCTGCTGAAGCAGGATATCCATAAAAATTCTCCGTTTTGTAATCGGCTGATGTGCTAGCTGACATCTGCTTGGGCCAGAAAAGCTGACCGGTTTGCAGTGTGACCTTGTGAGTCCTTTCTTTCACCTAGCAAAAACCCGCCAGTGTGCAGCCGGTGGCGGGTTTGTGGTGCGAGATTGTAGCGAAGGGCCTTTCACGCATGGCGCTGATTTGCACGGGTTTACCCTTGGTCAAGTCCGACCATCAGGGCTTTTAAAGCTTATTAGTTTTTCTGATTATTGAGGCGTTTGAGCTCGCGCAAGCGCTCCGCGATCCGGATCTCCAACCCGCGCTCCACCGGGCGGTAGAAGCCCGGCGCCGTCATGTCGTCCGGCCAGTAACGCTCGCCCGCCGCAAAGCCACCGGCCTCGTCGTGCGCGTAGCGGTAGTTCTTGCCGTAGTCCAGCGTCTTCATGAGCTGGGTCGGTGCGTTGCGCAAATGCAGCGGCACCGCGCGCGTGCCGTCCTTCTTCACAAAACTTTTCGCCTCGTTGAAGGCCTTGTAGACCGCGTTCGATTTGGGCGCCACCGCCAGATAAACCACACATTCGGCCAGCGCCAGTTCGCCCTCGGGGGTGCCGAGCCGCTCATACACTTCAGCCGCATCGAGCGCCAGGCGCAGCGCGCGCGGATCGGCCAGGCCGATGTCTTCGCTGGCCATGCGGATCAGGCGGCGCGCCATGTAGCGCGGGTCGGCCCCGCCGTCGAGCATGCGCACCAGCCAGTACAGCGCGGCGTCCGGGTCGGAGCCGCGCACCGATTTGTGCAGCGCGCTGATGGTGTCGTAGAACTGCTCGCCGCCCTTGTCGTAGCGGCGCATGCGCTCGCCCAAAACCTTGAGCAGCCAGGCATCGGTGATCTCGCTGCGCTGCTCGCGCTCGGCCGCCACCGCCAGCGTCTCCAGCGTATTGAGCAGCCGCCGCGCGTCACCATCGGCGTACGCCACCAGGCGCTCGATTGCTATGGTTTCAATAGCTGGTACCGCGCATATCGCCTGGGCCTTGGCCACTATTTGCTTTAAGTCCGCTTCCGACAAGGGCTGCAGCACGTACACCGTGGCGCGCGACAGCAACGCGGAGTTGACCTCGAACGAGGGGTTCTCGGTGGTCGCGCCAATGAAGGTGAACAGGCCGCTCTCCACATGCGGCAGGAACGCATCCTGCTGGCTTTTATTAAAGCGGTGCACCTCGTCGACAAACACGATGGTGTGCCGCCCGCCGCCGCTGCCCGTCCCGAAGCTGCTGCCCAACAGGTTGCCCTGCGCCACCTGGGCCTGCTCCACCGCCTCGCGGATGTCCTTCACGCCGCCCAGCACCGCGCTGATAGTGATGAACTGGGCATCGAAGGCGTCGGCCATCAGCCGCGCAATGGTGGTCTTGCCGGTGCCGGGCGGGCCCCACAGAATGCAGCTGTGCGGCTGGCCCGACTCGAACGCGATGCGCAGCGCCATGCCCTCGCCCAGCAGGTGCTGCTGGCCCACCACCTCGGCAAGCAGGTGCGGGCGCAGGCGCTCGGCCAGCGGCACGTTCGGACTCATGGACCATTCATCCTTGCGCGCGCCGTCACTGGCGGATCACGTCCGCCCCCGCGGGCGGCTTGAACACAAAGGCGTCGGCCGGCAGGGCGGCGTTGACCTCGAACTGGCTGAAGGTCAGCACCGAGCGCTGGCCAAAGCTGTCCAGAATCTCCAGCACGGCGAGCTGGCTGCCGCCGTCGCCCGGCTTGAAGCCGACGCGCACGCTTTGCAACTGGCCATCCTTGGCCTTCGGGCTCGCGACCACCCACTGCAGCCCGTCCTTGTCCGGCGCGTCCCGCAGGTTGAAGTCGGCCTGCAGCGCGTGCAGATCGGGCGCCGCCGCAATCAGCGCAGCCGGCGTGGAGGCCAGCAGCTGCGCCTGCTTGCGCGCCGTCACCTGGTTCAGGTCCACGTCGTACAGCCAGAGCGTCTGGCCGTCCGCCACGATGCTTTGCTCGAACGGCTTCTGGTAGAGAAACTTGAACCGGTTGGGCCGCAAAAACTCGAAGGTACCGGTCGACGTCTTGCTGCGCGCACTCTGGCCGGGCCGGGCCGGCGCGGTCACGACCTGGCTGAACTCGGCGCGCCCGCTCTTCACCGTCTTGACGAACGACTCAAGGCTTTCCATGCCGCCAGCCCTTGCCAGTTGTGCACATCCTGCTATCAAAAAAATAGCAAACAGTTTTCTCAGGGGATGAACTTGCATCTGCATCGTGGTTACTCCGCTCGCGCCGGCACGAGAATCTCGCGCTGGCCGCTGCCGCTCATGGCGCTCACCAGGCCGGCCTTTTCCATGTCTTCGACCAGGCGCGCAGCGCGGTTGTAGCCGATCTTCAAATGGCGCTGCACCAGCGAAATGCTGGCCTTGCGGTTTTTCAGCACGACCTCGACCGCCTGGTCGTACATCGGGTCCTTCTCGCCGGCGCCGTCCATCGCGCCATCAACGCCCTCTTCGCCATCGACCGTGCCGCCTTCGAGCACGCCTTCGATGTAGTTGGCCGGGCCCTGCGACTTCAGGTAGCTCACCACGCGGTGCACCTCCTCGTCGCTCACAAAGGCACCATGCACACGGATCGGGAAGCCCGTGCCGCTCGGCATGTAGAGCATGTCGCCCATGCCGAGCAGGGCTTCGGCGCCCATCTGGTCCAGGATGGTGCGCGAGTCGATCTTGCTGGACACCTGGAACGCAATGCGCGTCGGGATATTGGCCTTGATCAGGCCCGTGATTACGTCCACGCTGGGACGCTGGGTGGCCAGGATCAGGTGGATGCCGGCGGCACGCGCCTTTTGCGCCAGGCGCGCGATCAGCTCCTCGATCTTCTTGCCCACCACCATCATCAGGTCGGCCAGTTCGTCGATCACCACCACGATGTGCGGCAAGCGGTCGAGTGGCTCGGGAGAATCGGGCGTCAGGCTGAACGGGTTGTAGATGAATTCCTCGCGCGCCTTGGCCTCGTCAATCTTGGCGTTGTAGCCCGCCAGGTTGCGCACCCCCATCTTGCTCAGCAGCTTGTAGCGGCGCTCCATCTCGGCCACGCACCAGGTCAGGCCATGGGCAGCCTGGCGCATGTCGGTCACCACGGGCGCCAGCAGGTGCGGAATGCCCTCGTAGACCGACATCTCCAGCATCTTGGGGTCAATCATCAAGAGCCGCACATCGCGCGCCTCGGCCTTGTACAGCAGCGACAGGATCATGGCGTTGATGCCGACCGATTTGCCCGAGCCCGTGGTGCCGGCCACCAGCACGTGCGGCATCTTGGCCAGGTCGGCTACCACCGGGTTGCCCACGATGTCCTTGCCCAGTCCCATGGTCAGCAGCGACCTGGCTTCGTTGTAGATTTGCGAGCCCAGAATTTCGGACAGCTTGATGGACTGCCGCTTGGCGTTGGGCAGCTCCAGCGCCATGTAGTTCTTGCCCGGAATGGTCTCGATCACGCGGATCGAGATCAGGCTCAGCGAGCGCGCCAGATCGCGCGCCAGATTCACCACCTGCGAGCCCTTCACGCCGGTGGCCGGCTCGATCTCATAGCGCGTGATCACCGGCCCCGGCGAGGCCAGCACCACGCGCACTTCCACGCCAAAGTCCTTGAGTTTTTTCTCGATCAGGCGGCTGGTCATCTCCAGCGTCTCGGGCGCCACGGTTTCCTGGCGCGTGAGCGCCCCGTCGAGCAGATCCACCTGCGGCAGCTTGCTGTCGGGCAGTTCGGTGAACAGCGGCTTCTGGCGTTCCTTGGCCACGCGCTCGCTCTTGGGGACCGCGACCAGCACCGGCTCGATCAGGACCGGGTTGGGATGGTGCTCTTCAATCTCGGTCCGCTCTTCCAGCAGCACTTCCTCGCGTTCGCGCGCGGCCTGCTTGCCCAGCGCCAGATCCTCGGCGATTTCGCGTTTTTCGCGGCGCGACTCGACCAGCGAATAAAGCTTCGCACCGACGCGCTCGGCCACGTGCGCCCATGAAAAGCGGAACACCAGCGCGGCGCCAATCACCCCCAGCACAATGCCCACCAATCCCGAGCCGGTGAAGCCCAGCCATTTGACGCTGGCGGGTCCGACCAGATAGCCGAGCACACCACCGGCAGAGCCTGGCAGGCTGGACTCGAAACGGTACATGCGCGACCACTCCAGCGCCGTGCTCGCGCACAGCAGCAGCGCCAGGGCGCACCAGAACGCCGCGCGACTGGCGGCAAAACGGCCCAACCGCGAGGCATCATGGGGCGCGGACGCCACCAGGGCAGCCCGGTCATCCCCGCGCAGCCCGCGCGCCAGCGCGGCAAGCCAGGCACGCACAGCGGCCGCAAAGCACCACCAGGCAGAAAAACCCAGCAGGAAATAGCTGGCGTCGGCAATCCAGGCCCCCAGGCGGCCGCCCAGGTTGCGCACCGGACCGCCATAGCCCGAAGTGGACCAGGCGGCGTCCTGCGGCGAGTAGCTAAGTAGCGCCAGTAGCCAGAAAACAATGGCCAGCAACCCCAGAATCAGGCCGACCTCATGAACGAAGCGGGTGGCGCCGGAGCGTTCCGGTGTTTTGACGGACGAAGACGAATTCAGGGTATTGAGCGAGTAAGTCATAGGCGAAGCGTAGGGCGCCAGCTTACCCGAAACCAGAGCGGGAAAATCAGTCCAGCGGTTCGATCCGCTCCCTGATCACCATGGAGCCGTTCTCCTGTATTTCGGTGAGGCCGCGTTCCTCAAGATCCTTCATGACCCGGCTGACCATCTCGCGCGAGGCGCCCACCATTTTGGCGATATCCTGGCGCGAGACCTTGTCGCGGATCACGAGCGTGCCATCCGGTTCGGGCTTGGCAAACTCCAGCAGGGCACGCGCCACGCGGCCGTACACATCCATCAGGGCCAGCGATTCAATCTTGCGGTCGGCGTGGCGCAGCCGCTGCACCAGGCCGCGCATGACCGCGTAGGCCATGGAGGAGTTTTCCGGCAGGCAGCGGGCAAACTCGGCGTGCCCGAGCATCAGCACGTCGGTCTGCACCTCGACGCGAACCGTGGCGGAATGCGGCTCGTCGTCGATCAGGCTCATCTCGCCGATGTAGTCGCCCGGCTGCATGCTGGCCAGAATCACCTCGCGGCCGCGGCTGTCGGAGGTCACGACGCGGGCGCGTCCGGTCAGGATGATGAACAGGGCGTTGGCCTTCTTGCCCTGCTCCACGATGGTCTCGCCGCGTTTGAATCGGTGCTTGACAATCGCCGCCGCCACGGCCTCGGCCTGCACCGAGGTCAGCATGGAAAACAGTGGCACACGGCGCAATAATTCCAGGTTCGACAACATCGACATTTCGACTAATCTCCGCAGTCCACCCCTTGCCGGGGCTTTTGGTTTTTACAATGACGCACGTGGGTTTAGGGTTGATACCTTGTAACCGACCCCAAACTGTACACCGCCCTGTGGCTTTCCATTTCCGAATGTAACTATGTCTAACACAAAACACGCCCGCGTCCTGATTCTGGGCTCCGGCCCCGCCGGCTACACCGCCGCCATCTATGCGGCGCGCGCCAACCTCAAACCGATGCTGGTGACCGGCATCGCACAGGGCGGCCAGCTGATGACCACGACCGACGTGGACAACTGGCCCGCCGATGTGCTCGGCGTGCAGGGCCCCGAGTTGATGCAGCGTTTTCTGGAGCACGCCGAGCGCTTCAATACCGAGATCGTTTTTGATCACATCAACGCGGTGGACTTGAGCCAGCGGCCCTTCACGCTCAAGGGCGACAGCTTCGAGTACACCTGCGACGCTTTGATCCTGGCCACGGGCGCGTCGGCGCAGTACCTGGGGTTGCCGTCCGAGTCGGCGTTCATGGGGCGAGGCGTCTCCGGCTGCGCCACCTGCGACGGTTTTTTCTACCGCGAACAGGTGTGCTGCGTGGTGGGTGGCGGCAACACGGCGGTGGAAGAGGCGCTGTACCTGTCCAATATCGCCAGCAAGGTGTACCTGGTGCACCGCCGCGACAAGTTCAAGGCCGAGGCGATCCTGGTCGACAAGCTGATGGAGAAAGTGGCTGCCGGCAAGATCGAGCTGAAGCTGCACACCGTGCTCGACGAGGTGCTGGGTGACGCCTCGGGCGTCACCGGGGTGCGCCTGAAGAGCGTCAACAGCGGTGCCTCCCATGACCTGATGCTCAAGGGCTGCTTCATTGCCATCGGGCACCGGCCCAACACGGAAATTTTCCAGGGCCAGCTAGAGATGAAGAACGGCTACATCATCACCAAAACGGGGCTGCAGGGCTTCGCCACCATGACCAGCGTGCCCGGCGTTTTTGCCGCCGGCGACGTGCAGGACCATGTGTACCGCCAGGCCATTACCAGCGCGGGCACGGGCTGCATGGCCGCACTGGATGCCCAGCGCTTTCTGGAGCAGTAACCGGGGCTGTTGGGGAAACCGTTATAATTCAAGGCTTTGCAGAATTCACCCTCTACGGGCTGAACTTCAGCAAAACGGGTTACCGCCACCCTATTCAATTGGCGAGGTGAGGCCTTCATCGCCTGATGACGGCCGTTGAAAAATATCGGAGTGTCCTCATGGCACGCGTATGTGAAGTCACGGGCAAAGGCCCGATGGTCGGGAACAATGTTTCCCACGCCAACAACAAAACCAAGCGCCGGTTCCTGCCGAACCTGCAATACCGCCGTTTCTGGGTCGAGACCGAGAACCGCTGGATCCGCCTGCGCATCTCGAACGCCGGCCTGCGTTTGATCGACAAAAACGGCATCGACTCCGTGCTCGCAGATCTGCGCGCACGCGGCCAGGCTTAAATCCACATTACTGGAGCACCATCATGGCAAGCAAAGGCGGACGCGAAAAAATCAAGCTGGAATCCACGGCCGGTACCGGTCACTTCTACACCACCAGCAAGAACAAGAAAACCATGCCCGAGAAAATGGCGATCATGAAGTTTGATCCCAAGGCTCGCAAGCATGTGGAATACAAGGAGATCAAGCTGAAGTAGTTCGGCTTGCCTCTCCCATGAAAAGCCCGCTGTTGCGGGCTTTTCTTTTTGCTGCAGTGGCTCGCGGGCGCTGTCGGCTTGCCGCGCGCGCCGGATCAGCCCTAGACTACCCCCAAGTTCAACTTGTCGGGCCGTTTTCCAATGTCACATGCGCGGGTATTGACCCTGACATGCGTGGCCATGACGGCTTTCGCAGGCAACTCCCTGCTGTGTCGGCTGGCCCTGAAGAACACCGGCATTGACCCGGCCAGCTTCACATCCATTCGCATCCTCTCCGGCGCCCTGGCGCTGTGGCTGATCGTGCGAATCCGCGGCGGCGCACCAAGCACATCGGGGAATTGGCCCTCGGCGTTTGCACTTTTTTGCTATGCAGCCTGTTTCTCGTTTGCCTATGTCGGTCTGCCGGCCGCAACAGGCGCACTGTTGCTGTTTGGCGCCGTGCAGGTCACGATGATCGGCTGTGGACTGTGGATCGGTGAACACCTGTCGGCGCAGCAGATCACGGGTCTGGTGCTCGCATTTGGCGGACTGGTGGGACTTCTGCTGCCCGGGCTGTCGGCCCCGCCGCTCCGTGAGGCCACGCTCATGCTGGCCGCCGGCGTGGCTTGGGGTATCTACTCCTTGCGCGGCAGGGGCACCCGGGACCCGATCCGCGTGACCGCGGGGAATTTCCTGCGCTGCGGGGTTTTTGCGGTGGGCTTGAGCGCGGCGATGCTGGCGCGGACCTCGCTGGACAGTTGGGGAATCGGCTATGCCATCGCGTCAGGCGCCTTTGCGTCCGGTGTAGGCTACGCCATTTGGTATACCGCATTGCGTGGGCTCAAGGCAACCAGCGCGGCCAGCGTCCAGCTCAGTGTGCCCGTCATCGCCGCCGTGGGCGCCATCGTGCTGCTCGGCGAATCCATGACGCCACGCCTGCTCGTTGCGTCCGTCGTCATTCTTGGGGGAATCGCCCTGGTGATTTTCGACAAGCACACAAGCCGGTGACGCGACTCAAGTGCAGCGGCGTGTGCGCCGCGCGGCATCTCACCCTGGCGCGCGCGGTGCACAAAAAAAGCCCGCGGCTGCAGGCTTTTTGAGGCAACCGGGGGCGTTGACCCCGAAGCATCAGGCACGCACGGCGCGCAGCTTGATGGAAAACTCTCTCAAGGCAGCGATGCCGCTTTCCTCGGCGCGGTGACACCAGGCCGCCAGATCAGCGGCCAGTTGCTCGCGCGACTGCGAGGTATTCAGCCACAGCTGGCGCAGCTCTTCGCGCATGGTCACCATCTTGTCCAGCACCGGGTGCGCGGCGCGGGCCTGGGCCAGTTGCGGCACGGCGCCAGCGGGCACCTTGTCGGCGTCTCGGTGCAGCCAGCGCCGGGCGGACTCCAGCTCCGATACATCGCCCTGCCTGGCCTTGAGCGCCGCAATTTCGGCCTTGCAGGCACGGCGCAGGTCGCGCGCGTAGCCCGCCATCACCTCGTAGCGGTGGGCGATCAGCGCTTCGAGCGTCTTCTCGTTGGCCACCGGCTGGATGGCGCCGAGCTGCAGCCTGGGAACGGTCTTCTTGACATGGGCCAGGCCGGCCTTTTCCAGCAACCTGATATAGCCCCAGCCGATGTCGAATTCGTAGGGTTTGACCGAGAACTTGGCCGACGTCGGATAGGTGTGGTGGTTGTTGTGCAGTTCTTCACCACCAATGATGATGCCCCAGGGCGACACATTGGTGCTGGCATCCGGCGCCTCGAAATTGCGATAGCCCCAGAAGTGCCCCACGCCATTGACCACGCCGGCGGCCCAGAACGGGATCCAGACCATCTGCACCGCCCACACGGTCAGGCCGGCGGCGCCAAACAGCGCCAGGTCGATGATCATCATCAGGCCCACGCCCTGCCAGCTGTAGCGCGTGTACACGTTGCGCTCGAGCCAGTCGTTCGGGCAGCCCTGGCTGTACTTGCTCAGGGTTTCCTGGTTTTTGGACTCGGCGCGGTACAACTCGGCACCCTGCCAGAACACCTTCTTGATGCCGTGCGCCTGCGGGCTGTGCGGATCGTCGATGGTTTCGCATTTGGCGTGGTGCTTGCGGTGGATCGAGACCCACTCCTTGGTGACCTGCCCAGTCGCCAGCCAGAGCCAGAAACGGAAAAAATGCGCTGGAATCGCGTGCAGATCGAGGGCGCGGTGCGCCTGGTGGCGGTGCAGGTAGATCGTCACGCTGGCGATCGTGATGTGGGTGGTCACGAGCGTGTACAGCACGATTTCCCACCAGGACAGGTTCCACAATCCGTTGGCGAGCCAATCGATGCCCGCGTTCAGCACGGCCCAGTCAGGTAATAACATTTCAACAAGCCTTTTCAGTAAGCTTTTTGCAGGCATCACTCGCCTGGGTAAAAGCTCTTCATTTTATGATGGCGCAAGAAAAATAGATATTGAGACCCAGCACTCTTGCAAATATCGGGGCTTTGGGGGTTAATTTTTCACCCAAACGGCGGCAAAGAAGCCGTCTGTTCCATGCCGATGCGGCCACAGCCGCAGGTATTCGGTACCTTTGACAGGACCACTGCATAGACTCATGGCGTTTTCGATCTTTAGATTGGACAGGAGTTCCCCCACGTCGAGTGGGGTGAACTCACTATTTGCGGCGGTAAACGCCTGGGCAATCGCCTCGTTTTCCTGCGGCAGCACGCTGCAGGTGGCGTACACCAGCCGTCCGCCAGGCTTGAGCAGCCGGGCGGCACTTTGCAGGATCGCCGTCTGCTTGACCACGAGTTCGGCCACCGACTGGGGCGATTGTCGCCATTTGAGGTCCGGATTGCGGCGCAGCGTGCCCAGGCCTGAGCACGGCGCATCGACCAGCACGCGGTCGATCTTGCCGGCCAGGCGCTTGATGCGCTCGTCGCGCTCGTGCGCGATGGCCGCCGGGTGCACGTTGGACAGCCCGCTGCGCGCCAGCCGCGGTTTGAGCGCATCGAGCCGGTGCGCCGAGGTGTCGAACGCATACAGCCGCCCGGTGTTACGCATGCACGCGCCAATGGCCAGCGTCTTGCCGCCCGCGCCGGCGCAAAAATCCACCACCATTTCGCCGCGCTTGGCGTCCAGCAACAGCGCCAGCAACTGCGAGCCTTCGTCCTGCACCTCGATCGCGCCGCGCGCAAAGGCCTCCACCTTGGTCAGCGCGGGCTTGCTGTCCAGCCGCAGGCCCCAGGGCGAGTACGGCGTGGCGACCGACTTGATGCCAGCCTTGGCCAGCTCCTTTTGCACTTCGGGGCGCTTGTCGCTCAAGGCGTTGACGCGCAAATCGAGCCCCGCGCTTTTGTTCAGGCTGTCGACCAGCGGCCAGAACTCGTCCCCCAGCTGCTCGCGCAGCGGCTGCACCAGCCACTCGGGCAGGTTGTGACGGTGCCGCTCCATCAAGTCAGCCACATTGATCTGGTCGCACTGGTCGAGCCAGTTTTTCTCCTGGTCGCTCAAGGCGCTCTTGAGAAAATCGCGCGGGCCGTAGAAACCCAGAATCGCCAGCCGGCGCTCCTTGGGACCGCTGCCCGAGGGCGCGAAGTGGTCGAACAGCAGCTTCTTGCGCAGCACGGTATAGACCGTCTCGGCCAGCGTGGCGCGCTCGCGCGGGCCAAACTCCTTGTGGTCGCGGAAAAAGCGCGACACGATGGAGTCGGCCGGGTGATCGAACTTGAGGGTCAGTCTGACGAGTTCAGAGCAGGCGTCAAGCAGGGCTTTAGGATGCATAGCTTGCGATTGTCCCATGCACGTCTTTTTTCCATCCGCTGCCCATCATGTCCGAAGAATCCCTGCCGCCGCTGATCACCACACCGCCCGGGCGCTACCGCCACTACAAAGGGAATTTGTACGAGGTCGTCGGTACCGCGCGCCACAGTGAAACACTGGAACCCCTGACGCTGTACCGCGCGCTCTACGGCGAGCACGGCCTGTGGGTGCGGCCTGCGGCGATGTTCAATGAAGACGTCGTGATCGACGGCGTGGCACAAGCCCGGTTCACCCGCGTTTATGAATGAAAAGCGCCTGTGGCCCTTGCTGGATATGCGCGATAAGCTATAAATTTGGAAGCAACTGCGCGATCGCGCGCGGGTAGAGCAGGTGCTCCTGGGTGCGCACCCGCGCGGCCAGCGTGTCGGGCGTGTCGTGCGGCAAGAGCGGCACCACGGCCTGCGCCAGGATCGGGCCGTGGTCCAGTTCCGCCGTCACCTGATGCACGGTGGCGCCGGCCACCTGGCAGCCGGCCCCGATCGCGCGCTGGTGCGTGTGCAGGCCCGGAAAGGCCGGCAACAGCGAGGGATGGATGTTGAGCAGCCGCCCCTCGTAGCGACTGACGAAATCCGGCGTCAGGATGCGCATGAAACCGGCCAGCACCACCAGCGCCGGCTGATGGCGCTCGATGGCCGCGGCCAGCGCGGCGTCGAACGCCTCGCGCGACGGGTGCGCCGTGTGCTCGACCACCTCGGCCGCAAGGCCCTGCTCGCGCGCAAAGACCAGGCCCCTGGCCGCGGCCTTGTTGCTGATGACGGCGGCCACGCGGGCATCCAATTTTTCGCGCCAACCGTCACGCTGGGCCGCCCGCACGATGGCGGCCATGTTGGAGCCCTCGCCCGAGATCAAAATCACAATGTTTTTCATAGTTGGCGGAATTATCAGGCTCGCCCGGACGCGCTTGGCCATCCCGTCGGGGGCCGACAGGAAAACGTGCTGGCGCCACACCCGCAAAGCGTGCAAAACTATGCCTGCAGCCGGGCTTGTCGCCACTTGGACAGAAGCAATCGAACGGTCGTGCTAAAAACGGCAATTCTGCCCGGCATTCACTGGAGATTTATCGAATGGATTTGGCCTTTACCCCCGAAGAACAGAAGTTTCGCGAAGACGTCCGCAACTGGGTGCACGCGAACCTGCCCCCCGACATCTCGCAAAAAGTTCACAACGCCCTGCGCCTGTCGCGCGACGACATGCAGCGCTGGGCCAAGATCCTGGGCAAAAAAGGCTGGCTCGGCTGGGGCTGGCCCACGCAGTTTGGCGGCCCGGGCTGGAACGCGGTGCAAAAGCATTTGTTCGAGGAAGAATGCGCGCTGGCCGGTGCGCCGCGCGTGGTGCCGTTCGGCCCGGTGATGGTGGCGCCCGTGATCATGGCCTTCGGCAACGCCGAGCAGCAAAAGCGCTTCCTGCCCGGCATCGCCAGCGGCGAGGTCTGGTGGAGCCAGGGCTACAGCGAGCCGGGCTCGGGCTCCGACCTCGCGTCCGTCAAGACCCGGGCCGAGCGCCAGGGTGACAAATACATCGTCAACGGCCAGAAGACCTGGACCACGCTGGGCCAGTACGGCGAATGGATTTTCTGCCTGGTGCGCACCAGCACCGAGGGCAAGCCGCAAACCGGCATCTCATTCCTCTTGATCGACATGAAGTCGCCCGGCGTCACGGTGCGCCCCATCGTGCTGCTCGACGGCGAGGCCGAGGTCAACGAGGTCTGGTTCGACAATGTCGAAGTGCCGGCCGAGAACCTGATCGGCGAGGAGAACAAGGGCTGGACCTACGCCAAGCACCTGCTGAGCCACGAGCGCACCAACATCGCCGACGTGAACCGGGCCAAGCGCGAACTCGAGCGCCTCAAGCGCATCGCCAAGGCGGAGGGCGTGTATGACGACACCCGTTTCCGCGACGAGATCGCCAAGCTCGAAGTCGATGTGGTGGCGCTGGAGATGATGGTGCTGCGCGTGCTGTCGGCCGAAAAGTCGGGCAAGAATTCGCTCGACGTGGCCGGCCTGCTCAAGATCCGCGGCAGCGAAATCCAGCAGCGCTACAGCGAACTGATGATGCTGGCCGCCGGCCCCTACAGCCTGCCCCTCATTCATGAGGCGATGGAAGCCGGCTGGCAGGGCGACCAAGCCCTGGGGGGCCTCTGGCCCGGGGGCGCCGCCCACTGCGCACCGCTGGCCTCGACCTACTTCAACCTGCGCAAGACCACCATTTACGGCGGCAGCAACGAAGTGCAACGAAACATCGTCGCCCAGACTGTTCTCGGCTAAAGCCGTAGAACAGTCCGGGCTTTGCCCGACAACACTGCTCCCCCGCGCCCCCTCCAGGAGGGGGCTCCAGCAAGAGCTTCACTAGGAGTGACAAATGGATTTTGATTTCACGGACGACCAGGAACATCTGCGCGACGCGGTGCGCAAATGGGTGGACAAGGGTTACAGCTTCGAGCGCCGCCGCGACATCGTCAAGGCCGGCGGCTTCTTGCGCGAGGCCTATACCGAACTCGCGCAGCTCGGCCTGGCCGGCCTGTACATCCCCGAAGCCCATGACGGCCTGGGCATGGGCCCGGTCGAGGGCATGGTGGTGATGGAGGAGCTCGGGCGCGGCATCGTGCTGGAGCCGCTGGTGCAGACGCTGATCGCGGGCGGCGTGCTCTCGGGCTACGCGCCCGAGGCCGTCAAGGCCGCGTGGCTGCCGAGGATTGCCAGCGGCGAAGCCCTCGTCGTGCTGGCCCATCAGGAGCGCGCGGCTCGCTACCAGCTCGATGCCTGCGCAGCCCAAGCGACGCAAGCCGGTGCCGGCTGGACGTTGAGCGCTACCAAAAGCATAGTTCCCGTTGGCGACCAGGCCGACGCCTTTATCGTGCCCGCCACCGTGGCTGGCAAGCTGGCCCTGTTCCTGGTGGAGCGCAGCGCCGCCGGTGTCAGCACCCGCGGCTACGGCACGCAGGACGGCGGCCGCGCCGCCGAAGTCACGCTCAAGGAGGCCCCGGCCAGTCTGATCACGCTCGACGGCTTGAGCGCACTGGAGCACGCGGTGGACATCGGCATTGCCGCCACCTGCGCCGAAGGCGTGGGCGTGATGGACAAGACGATGGCAATCACGGCCGAGTACCTGAACACGCGCAAGCAGTTCGGCGTGTTCATCGGCAGCTTCCAGGCGCTGCGCCATCGCATTGCCGACATGAAAATGCAGCTGGAGCTGGCGCGCTCCATGAGCTACTACGCGGCACTCAAGCTCAACGCGCCGACCGAGGAACGGCGCCGGGCGCTGGCGCGTGCCAAGTACCAGCTGGGCGTGTCGATGCGCTTTGTCGGCCAGCAGGCGGTGCAGCTGCACGGCGGCATCGGCGTGACCGACGAGTACATCGTGAGCCACTACTTCAAGCGGCTCACGCAGATGGAGATGACCTTTGGCGATACCCTGCACCACCTGGGCGAGGTCTCGCAGCGCATGCAGGACAAGGCCGGCGTGTTCGCCTGATGCTTCGGCATTGATAGCAAACAATGCCCGCAGGTCCTGGGCTTGCGGGCTTTTTTATTTAAACTGGAGAGCGCCATGATGACCACCCGCCGCCTGTTCCTCGCTTTGATGACCAGCACGCTGGTGCTGGCCGCTTGCGCCACCGGGCCCCGCTTGCGGGAAGCCCCGCCCATCGTCTTCGTGCACGGCAATGGCGACAGCGCCGCGCTCTGGCAGACCACGATCTGGCGCTTCGAGTCGAACGGCTGGCCGGCCGATCGCCTGCATGCCATCGATGTGCCCTACCCGCTGGCGCGCGACGACGACAGCAAGCCACAGGCCGGACGCTCGTCAACCATCGAAAACATGGCATACCTGAGCGCCGCAGTGGACAAGGTGCGCCAGGCGACCGGGGCCCGCCAGGTGGTGCTGGTGGGCAACTCGCGCGGCGGCAACGCGATTCGCAACTACATCCAGAACGGCGGCGGCGACAAGACCGTGAGCCAGGCCATCCTGGGCGGCACGCCCAACCACGGCGTCTGGGCCATCAAGGGCTTCAACGAAGGCAATGAATTCTCGGGCACCGGGCCATTCCTCACCGGGCTCAATGCGCCCAAGGGTCCGAACGGCGATGAAGTCACGCCCGGCGTGAAGTGGCTGACGATCCGCTCGGACAGCAACGACAAGTACGCCCAGCCCGACGGTCTGTGGATCGGCGCCAAGGGCAAGCCCACCAATGTCACGTTCGAGGGCCCGGCGCTCAAGGGCGCGACCAACGTGGTGATCCCGCGTGTCGACCATCGCGAAACCGCGTTTTCGCCCGCGGCCTTCGGCGCCATGTACACCTTCATCACCGGCCACGCGCCTCGCACGCTGGCCATCGTGCCCGAGGCCGCACCCGTGCTGAGTGGCAAGGTCACCGGCCTGGGCGTGCAATCCAGCGACCCCGCCTCCGGCGACTTCAGCAACAACCTGCCGCTGGCCGGCGCGCAACTCGCCATCTACGCGACCGACCCCGCCACGGGCGAGCGCATCGGCGCCGCCGCGTTCAGCAAAACCATTGCCGCCGACGGGTTGTGGGGCCCGTTCAAGGCACGAGCCGGTGTGCCGTACGAGTTCGTCATCAGCGCGCCGGGCTACGCCACCACGCACATTTACCGCAGCCCGTTCCCGCGCTCGAGCCGCATCGTGGACATGCACCCGGAGCGTCTGAAGGCTGGTGACCCGGGCGCCGGCTCGGTCGTCACGCTGACGCGCCCGCGCGGCTATTTCGATGCCGTGCGCGACAAAATCAGCTTCGACGGCCAGACGCCCCCACCTGGCGTCCCGCCCGCCGGCGTCGCCGGTGTTTCGAGCTCGACCCTCAAGACTGCCCAGGCCGGCATGCGTGCCATCACGGCCGAATTCAACGGCGAGCGGATCACCGGACGCACCTGGCCCGCGGCCGGGAACAATGCGGTCGTGCTGGAACTGACGAACTGAAGTCGGCGCAGCAGACACAGGGCGCGAGACGCGCCCGGCGCGTCAGCTGTACAGGCGCGAGGTCTTGGGCAGATGCGCCATCAGGAACTCCATCTGGTCCGCCAGAATCCGGCGGTTGCGCAGGATGAAGTCCTCCCACAGGCTGGGCACATACGGGGTGTAGAGCAGCGGCATGTGGGCCTGCTCGGGTGTGCGGCTGCTCTTGCGGTGGTTGCACGCGCGGCAGGCGGTCACCACGTTCATCCACTTGTCGATGCCATTTTGCGCGAACGGAATGATGTGTTCGCGCGTCAGCTCTTCCTCATGAAACTGGTTGCCGCAGTAGGCGCAGATGTTGCGGTCGCGCGCAAACAGTTTGCTGTTGGTCAGGCCGGGCTTGAGGTGAAACGGGTTGATGTTGGGCACACCGCGGGTGCCGATGATGCTGTTGACCGTGATGATCGACTGCTCACCCGAGACCGCATTGTGGCCACCGCGGAACACGGCCACCTCGCCCCCCACCTCCCAGCGCACTTCCCGGGCGGCATAGTGAATCACTGCCTGTTCCAGTGAAATCCACGATTGGGGCAACCCCTGGGCTGACAGCTTCAAGACCTTCAAAACACGCCTCCAACAACAGTTTAAAAACTACTGGCACGCAGCGATGCACTTTCAAGTCGATCGCGGCACGACGGCGGCGACCCGGCTGAGTCACAATATACTCTTTTCATGACAATTTAGCGTCAGGCCCATGTTCGACGGGCGCGATCTGCTATCAAAAAGATAACATGCCATGCTGATTTTTCGTGGTTTCAACTACCCCGGCATCTCCACCGCCTGCGCACTGACGATCGGCAACTTCGATGGCATGCACCGCGGCCACCAGGCCATGCTGGCGCTCTTGAGCAACGAGGCGCGGCACCGCGGCGTGCCCAGCTGCGTGATGACTTTCGAGCCGCATCCGCGCGACTACTTTGCCGCCCTGGCGCACAAACCCGAGCTGGCGCCGGCGCGCATCGGCACGTTGCGCGACAAGCTGACCGAGCTGGCGCGCTGCGGCGTCGACCAGACCGTGGTGATGCCGTTCGACGCGCGGCTTGCCTCCCTGCCGCCGCAGGCCTTTATCGATGACGTGCTGGTGCGCGGCCTGGGCGCCCAATACGTGCTGGTGGGCGACGATTTCCGCTTCGGCGCCAAGCGCGCGGGGGACTACGCCATGCTGGATGCCGCCGGCGCCGCGGCCGGGTTCGACGTGGCGCGCATGAACAGCTACGAGGTGCACGGCCTGCGCGTGTCCAGCTCCGCAGTGCGCGAGGCGCTGGGCCAGGGCCTCATGGACGACGCGGCGGCCCTGCTCGGGCGCCCCTACAGCATCAGCGGCCATGTGGTGCACGGACGCAAGCTCGGGCGCGACCTGGGTTTCCCGACCCTGAACCTGCGCTTCGCCCACTGGAAGCCGGCCGCCAGCGGGATCTTCGCGGTGCAGGTGCATGGTCTCTCAAACCTGCCCCTGCCCGGCGTCGCGAACCT
The DNA here is from genome assembly GCF_006970865.1 of Rhodoferax sediminis. Classification (NCBI taxonomy): domain Bacteria; kingdom Pseudomonadati; phylum Pseudomonadota; class Betaproteobacteria; order Burkholderiales; family Comamonadaceae; genus Rhodoferax; species Rhodoferax sediminis. The sequence goes on along the minus strand of NZ_CP035503.1, from coordinate 1,156,625 downwards.
GGGGATTCGCCCGTCGCTGGACCCACACGATGTGAACGGCGGACGCGTGCTGCTGGAGACGCATTGCCTGGACTGGCCCGCCGCCCTGGGGCCTGTGGGTGGGTACGGTAAAATCATCCGGGTGGAGCTGCTGCACAAACTGCATGACGAACTGAAGTACGAAGGTCTGGACGCCCTGAAGGCAGGCATCGCCCGGGACTGCCTGGATGCGCGTGCGTTTTTCGCGTCGATGCACGGGCAAACCCATCGCCAGACCACGCGCGACCGAATTTGACCCGGCCGCCCTTGCGAAGGCCATTTCGCAAGCCCCGCAAGCCCCCTCGCGCAACCCCTTTTCCGGATTCCGGCCCGTGCGCCGGAACGACAAGCTCATTAAGGCATGGCCATGACCGATAACACTCCCGCTGATCCCGTTGCCAAAACCGATTACCGCAGCACCTTGAATCTGCCCGACACCCCATTCCCGATGCGCGGCGACCTGCCCAAGCGCGAGCCGGGCTGGGCCCGGGAATGGAACGAGCAGGGTCTGTACCAGCGCCTGCGCGACGCGCGCCACGGCGCACCGAAATTCATCCTGCACGACGGCCCGCCCTACGCCAATGGCCAGATCCACATGGGCCACGCGGTCAACAAGATCCTCAAGGACATGGTCACCAAGGCGCGCCAGCTCGAAGGCTTCGATGCGCTCTACGTGCCGGGCTGGGACTGCCACGGCCTGCCGATCGAGAACGCGATCGAGAAGAAATACGGCCGCAACCTGAGCCGCGACGAGATGCAGGCCAAGAGCCGAGCCTACGCCACCGAGCAGATCGCGCAGCAGATGGCCGACTTCCAGCGCCTGGGCGTGCTGGGCGAATGGGACCATCCGTACAAGACGATGGACTTCGCCAACGAGGCCGGTGAGCTGCGCGCCTTCAAGCGCGTGATCGAGCGCGGCTTCGTGTACCGCGGACTCAAGCCCGTGTACTGGTGCTTCGACTGCGGCTCCTCGCTGGCCGAGTTCGAGATCGAGTATGCCGACAAGAAGAGCCAGACCATCGATGTGGCGTTCAGGGCGCACGAACCCGCGAAGCTCGCGGCGGCGTTCGGCCTTCCCGCGCTGGAGAAGGATGCCTTTGCCGTCATCTGGACCACCACCGCGTGGACGATTCCCGCGAACCAGGCGATCAACCTGAACCCCGAGCTCGACTACGCGCTGGTGGATACCGCGCGCGGCCTGCTGATCCTGGCCGCCTCGCTGGTCGAGCAGTGCCTGCAGCGCTACCATCTGGCCGGCACCGTGCTGGCCACGACCCAGGGCAAGCGGCTCGGCGGTCTCGAATTCGAGCACCCGCTGTATGACGCCGATGCGGGCTACCGGCGCCTGTCGCCCGTCTACCTGGCCGATTACGCCACGGCGGACGACGGCACGGGCCTGGTGCACTCCTCGCCGGCCTACGGCCTGGACGACTTCAACTCCTGCGTCGCGCACGGGCTGGCCTACGACGACATCCTGAATCCGGTGCAGGGCAACGGCTCGTACGCACCCGACTTTCCGCTGTTCGGCGGGCAGAACATCTGGAAGGCGGTGCCGGTCATCATCGAGGCGCTGCAGAACGCCGGCCGCCTGCTCGCCACCGCGACCATCAGCCACAGCTACCCGCACTGCTGGCGCCACAAGACGCCGGTGATCTACCGCGCCGCGGCCCAGTGGTTCATCCGCATGGACGAAGGCGTTGGTGTGTTCACCAAGGACAAGGCGCCCAAGCCCTTGCGCCAGCTCGCGCTCGACGCCATCGAGCAGACGCGCTTCTATCCGGAAAACGGCAAGGCGCGCCTGCGCGACATGATCGCGGGCCGGCCCGACTGGTGCATCTCGCGCCAGCGCAGCTGGGGCGTGCCGATCCCGTTCTTCCTGCACAAGGATTCGGGCGAGCTGCACCCGCGCACCATGGAGATCCTCGACCAGGCCGCCGACATCGTCGAGCATGGCGGCATCGAGGCCTGGAGCCGCGTGACGGCCGAAGAGATCCTGGGTGCGCAAGATGCCCCGCACTACACCAAGAGCGCCGACATCCTCGAGGTCTGGTTCGACTCGGGATCGACCTTCTTTCATGTGCTGCGCGGCACGCACCCGGACAATCACCACGAGAGCGGCCCCGAGGCCGACCTCTACCTCGAAGGCCACGACCAGCACCGCGGCTGGTTCCATTCGTCGCTCCTGATCGCCTGCGCAATGGAGGACCGCGCGCCCTACCGTGGTCTCTTGACGCACGGCTTCACGGTGGACAGCCAGGGCCGCAAGATGAGCAAGTCGCTGGGCAACGGCATCGACCCGCAGAACGTGTCGAAGAAGCTGGGCGCCGAAATCATCCGCCTGTGGGTGGCCGCCAGCGACTACTCGGGCGATATCGCCGGCGACGACAAAATCCTCGCGCGGGTCGTGGACACCTACCGGCGCGTGCGCAACACGCTGAAGTTCCTGCTGGCCAACACCAGCGACTTCGCCATCGCGACCGACGCGGTGCCCCTGAACCAGATGCTGGAGATCGACCGCTACGCGCTGGCCCGCGCCGCGCAGCTGCAGGCCGACATCCTGGCGCACTACAAGGTGTATGAATTCCACCCGGTCGTGTCCAAGCTGCAGATCTATTGCAGCGAAGACCTGGGCTCGTTCTACCTCGACATCCTGAAAGACCGGCTCTACACCACGGCCCCGAAGTCGCTGGCGCGGCGCAGTGCGCAAACCGCGCTGTGGCACATCACCCAGGCCATGCTGCGCTGGATGGCGCCGTTCCTCTCCTTCACCGCCGAGGAGGCGTGGAAGTTCGCAGGCCAGAGCGAGTCCATCTTCATGGAAACCTACAGCGAACTGGCCGCACCCGATGCCGATCTGCTGGCCAAATGGTCGCGCATCCGCGAACTTCGCGACGCCGTGAACAAGGACATCGAAGCCCTGCGCGCGGACGGCCAGGTCGGCTCGTCATTGCAGGCCAATGTGTTCCTGGCAGTGGGCGCCGAAGACCATGCCCTGCTCGCCAGTCTCGGGGACGACCTGAAGTTCGTGTTCATCACATCCGCTATTGATTTGGTAGCGTCTGATGAGCTTCAGATAAAGGCTACAGCCAGTATTGATACCAAATGCGAGCGCTGCTGGCACTACCGCTTTGACGTCGGCCACGACCCGGCGCACCCGACGCTGTGCACTCGCTGCACCAGCAACCTGTTCGGCGCGGGTGAAGTGCGGGAGTTTGCGTAATGGCCAAGAGCAGCTTCGTCAAATCCTCCGGCAGCCTGCTGCCCTGGCTGGGCCTGGCCCTCGCCGTGCTGATCCTGGACCAGTTCACCAAGGTGCTGATCCTGGGCTACTACCAGCTCGGCGCTAGCACCGTGGTCACCAGCTTCTTCAACGTGGTGCGGGTGCATAACGCCGGCGCGGCGTTCTCGTTCCTGGCGGCGGCCTCGGGCTGGCAGCGCTGGTTCTTCACCGCCATCGGCGTGGTCGCGGCGCTGCTGATCGTGTGGCTGCTGCGCTCGCATTCGGGCCAGAAGCTGTTCTCGTTCGCGCTGGCCTGCATTCTGGGCGGTGCCGTGGGCAATGTGGTGGACCGGCTGCTGCACAGCTATGTGATCGATTTCCTCGATTTTCACTGGCACGGTGCGCACTTTCCGGCCTTCAACCTGGCCGACAGCGCCATCACGCTGGGCGCGGCCTGCCTCATTCTCGACGAGCTGCGCCGGGTGCGACGCGGCCGCTAGCGCCGCATGAAGGACCTGCTCAACCTGTTCGCCGACGTCGCGCTGCTGGTGTGGGGCACCCAGCTGGTGCGCACGGGGGTGCTGCGCGCGTTCGGCAGCAATTTGCGGCAGGTGCTCGCGCACAGCATGGGCAACCGCTTCACGGCGGCGCTCTCGGGCATCGGCGTGACGGCGTTGCTGCAGTCCAGCACCGCGACTTCGCTGATGACCTCGTCCTTCGTCGGTCAGGGCCTGATCACGCTGCCGGCCGCGCTGGCCGTGATGCGCGGGGCGGACATCGGCACCGCGCTGATGGTCGTGCTGTTCTCGTTCGATCTGTCCTGGCTCTCGCCGCTGTTCATTTTCACCGGCGTGGTGCTGTTCCTCACGCGCCAGGACACGCTGGCCGGGCGCATCGGGCGGGTCGTGATCGGGCTGGGGCTGATCCTGCTGGCGCTGCAGCTGATCATGGTGTCCGCCGCGCCGCTGCTGGCCACGCCCGCCGTGCGCGCCCTGCTGGGTTCGGTCGGCAGCGACCTGCTGACCGAAATCATCCTGGGCATGCTGCTGGCCGTCATGGCCTATTCGAGCCTGGCCGTGGTGCTGCTGATCGCGGCTCTGGCCGCCTCCTCCATGATCTCGCTGGACGCGGCGCTGGGCCTGGTGCTGGGCGCCAACCTGGGCAGCGGCCTGGCCGCCGTGCTGACCACCGCCAAGTCTGCCGTCGAGGTGCGCCAGGTCAGCGTCGGCAACCTGGTGTTCAAGATGCTGGGCGTGGCGCTGATGGCGCCCTGCGTCGGCCTGTGGCTGCGCCACGTGCAGCCGCTTCTGCCCGGCCCCACGCACGGTGTGGTGCTGTTCCACCTGGGCTTCAACGTCATCATGAGCGTGGCCTTCATCGGCCTGACGCAGCCGGTGGCGCGCCTGGTCGCCAGGCTGCTGCCGAAGAAGCCGGACACGTCCGCCTCGCAGATGCGCCCGCGCCACCTGGATCCGTCGGCGCTGCCCATGCCCTCGCTGGCCATCTCCTGCGCCGCGCGCGAGGCCCTGCACCAGGCCGATGTGGTGGAGACCATGATGAATGGCATGCTCACCGTGATCAAGACCAATGACTTGCGCCTCGCCCAGGAGCTGCGCAAGATGGACGACACGGTGGATGAGCTGTACACGGCCATCAAGTACTACATGACGAAGATCCCGCGCGAGGCGCTCGATGAAGAAGAGAGCCGGCGCTGGACCGACATCATCAGCTTCACCATCAACATGGAGCAGGTCGGCGACATCGTCGAGCGTGTGCTCATCGATGTGGAAGACAAGAAGATCAAACCGGGGCGCAGCTTCTCGGAGGCCGGCATGGCCGAGATCACCGAGCTGCACGCGCGCCTGGTGGACAACCTGCGCCTGGGCATGAGCGTGTTCCTGAACGGCAATGTGCACGATGCGCAAAGGCTGATCGAGGAAAAAATGCGCTTTCGCGACCTGGAGCGGCGCTACGCCACGGCGCATCTGGACCGCCTGAGCGAGAACAGCGTGCTGAGCATCGAGACCAGTTCACTGCACATCGACCTGATCAGCGACTTGAAGCGCATCAACTCGCACATCTGCTCGATCGCCTACCCGATTCTCGATTCGGCCGGCGCACTGGCGCCGAACCGGCTCAAGACCGCCGCGCTGGGCCAAGACAACCGCCGCAGCTGAAGCAGGCGCGAGCCCGCAAACTCCTGCGCCGCCTCCTCAGCGCAAGGGTGTGACCACCGCGTCCTGCGCGGACGCCGCGTGCGCACGCCGGGCGTAGCGCCGGGCCAGCACCGCGCAGACCATCAACTGGATCTGGTGAAACAGCATCAGCGGCAGCACGACGGCACCCACGGCGCCCGAGGCAAACAGCACCTTGGCCATCGGAATGCCGCTGGCCAGGCTTTTCTTGGAGCCGCAAAACACGATGGTGATTTCGTCTTCCTTCGTAAAGCCGAGCCGGCGCGCGCTCCAGCCGGTCAGCCCCAGCATCAGTGCCAGCAGCACGGCACACACCCCCAGCAGGCCGGCCAGGCTTGAGAAGGACACCTGCTTCCACAAGCCCTGCACGACGGCAGCGCTGAATGCGGTATAGACCACCAGCAGGATCGAGCCCTGGTCGACGAATTTGAGCGCGCCGCCGTGGCGTGCCAGCCAGGGATGGATCCAGCCGCGCAGCAACTGCCCGGCGACAAAGGGCGCCATCAGCTGCAGCATGATGTGGCCAATCGAACTCCAGGCGCTGGCTGCCCCTGCCCGGTGCGGCACCACGAACAGGCTCACCAGCACCGGCGTGATGAAAATGCCGATCAGGGTGGAGGCCGAGGCACTGCACACGGCGGCCGCCACGTTGCCGCGCGCGATCGAGGTGAACGCGATGGCCGACTGCACCGTGGCCGGCAGCATGCACAGGAACAGCACGCCCAGGTACAGTTGCGGCGTGACCAGCGGCGCCAGCAGCGGCTTGAGCGCCAGCCCGAGCACTGGAAACAGCACAAAGGTGCTGGCCAGTACCAGCAGGTGCAGCCGCCAGTGCGTGGCGCCGGCGATGATGGCCTCGCGCGAGAGCTTGGCACCGTGCAGGAAAAACAGCAGGCCGATGGCCACGGCGGTCAGGGTTTCAAAATCGGCGCCCAGCGCACCGCGCGCCGGCCACACGCTGGCCAGCGCGACCGTGGCGACCAGGGCCAGCGTGAAGTTGTCGGGCAAAAAGCGGGGCCGGAACATGGCAGGACTCTGTTGGTGGTGGATACAGGCTCCATGGGAACCCCGCTTGATTCAAGGCAGCCATGGATTATCGCCACGCCGCCCGCCCCGGCGATTCACAAGGATTCGAACCACGCTGCCAGAATCAGCGCCGCCTCCAGCGTGAATTCGCCTTGCTGCATTTTGCAGAGCAACTCGCGCTGATCCAGCAAGGCAAAGCGCGCCACCTCGCCATCCTGGTTGACGGGCACCAGGGCCTCGGGCACGGTGCAGCGGTACCAATCGATCCCCTCGACGGTGTAGCCGGGCTCTTCGTGCGCGCCGGACGGCCGGCGGATGCCGACCCGGCCGCCGTAGGTGACGTCCTGCAGCGCATCGAGCGCCAGGCCCGCCTCCTCCCAGGTCTCGCGCACCAGGGCCTGCTGCCGCGTATCGCGGGCCGCGACCATGCCGCCCACCAAGGTATCCCACAGGCCGGGGTCGTTCGGCTTGTCGAGTGCGCGCTGCTGCACCCAGACGCGGCCGTCAAAGCTTGCCCCGACCAGGTGCACCGCGTGCGTGGTGATGCCCAGCGCACGCACCACCGCGCGCTCGATCGTGCCCAGGCGCTCGCCCGCCTTGCCGTTCACGGCCAGCTGCTCGTTGCGCCAGACGTGGGCCAGGCCGGCGTCCCGCAGGGCGCGCGCCAGGGTATCGAGGCCGGCCGTGACGTCTCCCGTCAGGCGCCAGCCCGGGGCGCCGTCATGCTCCACTTTTTGTAGCGCACTGTGCATATTCTGTATGGGCTTGAATGCTATTTGGCTCAAAAATCCAGGCTCCACCGAACCGATGACAACCTCCCCCGCCCACAACGGCACGCGCGCTCGCAAGGGCGGCTGGCTGGCAGCGCTGCGCAGCCCGGCCAGCCAGGCCGGATCCGGCAACAACTTCGTCACAGCGTCAGGATGGTGCAGCCGGTGGTCTTGCGCGCTTCCAGCGCGATGTGCGCCTGCCGCACCTCGGCCAGCGCAAAGCGCTGGCCAATGTGGATCTTGACCTGGCCGCTGCTCACCATGGCGAACAGGTCGTCGGCCATGGCCTGCGTGCTCTCGCGCGTGGCAATGTGGTGGAACAGGGTCTGGCGCGTGATGTAGAGCGAGCCCTTGGCGGCCAGGATGCCGGGCGCAAACGGCGGCACCGGGCCCGAGGCATTGCCGAAGCTGGCCAGCAGGCCGAACGGGCGCAGGCAGTCGAGCGATTTTTCAAAGGTGTCCTTGCCGACCGAGTCGTACACCACCTTGACGCCCTGCCCGCCCGTAATCTCCTTCACGCGCGCGGCGAAGTCCTGCGTGCTGTAGTTGATGGCGAACGCGGCGCCGTTTTGCAGCGCCAGCGCACATTTGGCGTCCGAGCCGGCGGTGCCGATCAGCTGCAGGCCCAACGCCCTGGCCCACTGGCAGGCAATCAGCCCGACACCACCGGCCGCGGCATGGAACAGCACGAAGTCGCCGGCCTGCAGCCCGCCTTGGGGCAGGGTCTTTTTCAGCAGGTACTGCGCGGTCAGGCCCTTGAGCATCATGGCCGCGCCGGTCTCGAACGAGATCGCATCGGGCAGCTTGCACACGCACTTGGCGGGCATCACGCGCACTTCGCAGTAGCTGCCGGGCGGCTGGCTGGCGTAGGCGGCGCGGTCGCCCACCTGCAGGTGGGTCACGCCCTCGCCCACGGCCTCGACCACGCCCGCGGCTTCCATGCCGAGCTGCAGCGGCACCGGCATCGGGTACAGGCCGTCGCGCTGGTACACGTCGATGAAGTTCAGACCGATGGCGCGGTGCCGGATGCGGATCTCGCCAGGGCGCGGATCGCCCACGGTTACTTCGACGAGCTTGAGCTGTTCCGGGCCGCCCTGCTGGTCGATGCGAACCGCTTTGCTGGTAATGGATGTCATGTCGGGTCTCCTGAAGGTGAGGTGAAGGGGATTTGCGCCGCATCGTGCCACGAAACCGCGCGGCGTGTGGCGGCGCTGAGCCTGCACCAGGCGCGCCGGCTCAAGCCATGGGGCCGCCGGCCGGTAGCGGCCTGGCCGGATCGGGCGGGCCCAGATGCGCCTGCAGCGAGGCCAGCTCGCTGCGGTGCAGTTGCGCCAGCCGCGCCAGGCACAACTCGCCCTGAGGCGTCAGGCGCACCTCGACCCGGCGCAGGTCGCTCTGGCTGGCGCTGCGGCTGACCAGCCCGGCCGCCTCGCAGCGCGACACGAGTGCGACGACGCCGTTGTGTTTGGCCTGCAGGCGCTCGGCCAGCTCCACCACGGTGGCCCAGTCCCGGCCCGGAAAGCCCTTGATCTGCAGCATCAACTGGTACTGCAGCGGCGTCACGCCCGACTTGCGCGTTGCCTCCTCGCTGAAACGCAGGAAGCGGCGCAGCCGGTAGCGCAGCTGCGCCATTTTTTCGAATTCGGCTTTGGGCATGGCGCGCACGGGCAGTTTCACCGGTTGGGTTTTCATGGACAAACTGTATCACGTCATGATATAAAGACAGCCGCTCGCGCCCACTTTGCTCCCTCTTTTGCGCCGCATCCACCCGCAGGCGCAAGCGACCCTGGACCTGCAACACCATGATTGAGACCGGACTGACCAACCTGTTCGCCCTGCGTCACCCGATTGTTCTTGCGCCGATGGCCGGCGTCTCGGGCGGGCACCTCGCCGCCGCCGTGTCCAACGCCGGCGGCCTGGGCCTGGTGGGCGGCGGCTATGGCGATCCGGCCTGGCTGCGCAAGGAAATGTTCCGCGCCAAGGAAGCCACCCAGCAACCCTGGGGCGTCGGCCTGATCACCTGGGCGGTCGACCTGGGCGTGATCGAACTGGTGCTGCGCTATCAGCCCGACGCCGTAATGCTGTCCTTTGGCGACCCGCGGCCTTACGGCGCCATCATCAAGGCAGCCGGCTGCCGGCTGATCTGCCAGGTGCAGGACCTGGACGAGGCCCGGCTGGCGCAGGAGGCCGGCGCCGACATCATCGTGGCCCAGGGCACTGAGGCCGGCGGCCACGGCGGCGGCCGCGCCACGCTGCCGCTGGTGCCCGCCGTGGTCGATGCCGTGACGCCGACACCGGTGCTCGCGGCCGGCGGCATCGCCGATGGCCGCGGCCTGGCGGCGGCGCTGGCGCTGGGGGCCCACGGTGCGCTCATCGGGACCCGCTTTTACGCCAGCACCGAGGCGCTGGGGCGCCAGCGCGCCAAGCAGCGCATCGTGGCGGCGCGCGGCCACGAGACGCTGCGCACCCGCGTCTTCGACATCGTGCGCGGCTACGGCTGGCCTCAGGGCTACTACGGGCGCGCGTTGCACAATGAATTCGTGACGCGCTGGGGCGGCCGCGAAGAAGAACTGATCGAAGCCCTTCCCATTGAGCGCACGGCCTACCACGAGGCAATGGGCGACGGCAATCTCGACACCACCGTGGTCTGGGCCGGCGAGGCCGTGGACCTGATCCACAGCGTGGAGGACGCGGCAACCCTGGTGGCGCGCATCAGCCTGGACGCCGAAGCGCGCCTTGGCCTGTGCGCCAGGCTGGTGCGCTAGGCGTCTGGCCGCCGGCCCGCGCCATCTTGCTCCGGCGTGCCGTACATCACGATGTCCTGCGGGTCAGACGACACCTGCGGCCTTGGGGCGCTGCAGCTCGGTCTCGCTCAGGCCGAGCAGCTCGGACAGCACGTCCTGCGTGCCCTCGCCCAGCAGCGGCGGCGCGCGGCGCACCGGCAGGCGCTCGCCATCCAGGCGGTACGGTGGCGCTGGCACGTGTACGCTGCCGGCTTCGGGGTGCGGCTGCTGAGTCAGCAGGCCGCCACGCGTCGTGCGCTCGGAGGTCAGTGCCTCGTGCAGGCCCAGCACCTCGCCGCAGGGGATGCCGGCGCCCCCCAGGCGCTGCAACAGCAAGGCACGCGGGCGGCTCCGCAACTCGCGCAGGATCTGCGGCAACAGCGCCTCGCGGTTGGCGGTACGTTTCACGTTGGTGGTGAAGCGTTCGTCGTCGGCCAGGTCGGGGCGCTCGATCACCTCGCGGCAGAAACGCTCGAACTGGCCGTTGTTGCCCACGGTGATGACGAGCGGGCCATCGGCCGCGTCGAACACGCCGTAGGGCACGATGGAAGGATGGGAGTTGCCGTAGCGCAGCGGATCTTTTTCCATCAGCAGCGCCTCGAGGCCATAGTAGGCGGTGACCATGATGCCGCAGTCGTACAGCGCCATCTCGATGTGGCGACCCTCCCCGGTGCGCTGGCGCTCGAATAGCGCCGCCAGCACCGCCTGGGCCGAGTACATGCCGGTGAACAGGTCCACCACCGCCACGCCGAACTTCAGCGGCGGCTGGTTGGCCTCGCCATTCAGGGCCATCAAGCCGGCCTCGCCCTGCACCAGCAGGTCGTAGCCCGGTCGCGCCGCCTCGGGGCCACTGCGGTCGTAGCCCGAGATCGAGCAGTACACCACGTCGGGCCGCACCGCCTTGACCTACTCAAAGCCCAGACCCATTTTCTCGACACCGCCGAACTTGAAGTTCTGGATCACGACGTCGCATTGCCGGGCCAGCTCCAGCGCCAGCCGCTGGCCTTCGGTGGTCTGCAGGTCCAGTGTCACCGAACGCTTGTTGCGGTTGACGCTGTTGAAGTAGGCGGTCTGCGTCGAGCCGACGCGCAAGCCCCAGTCGCGTGTGTCGTCGCCCCGCTTCGGGTGCTCGACCTTGATCACCTCGGCACCAAAGTCCCCCAGGACCATGCCGCACCAGGGGCCGGCCAGCACACGGGAAAGGTCCAGCACACGGATGCCGGAGAGAGGAAGCGCTGGGTTGTTCATGAAATTCAGGCGGCCTTGCGCAGGAAACCCTGATTCCCGCCGTTGCGGTTGGGAGCAAAGCCGTTGGCCTGCAGGCTTTCTTCCACCGTGTCGTAGAACACGCCAATCTTGCTGATCTCGCGCGCTTGGCGGGCGGTGGCGATCGGGCGACCGAACTCGCGCGAGATGCGCACCAGTTGCTCGATCTGCGAGACGGTGCTCGCCTTGGCGGTGCGCGATTGGTTCCACAGGCCGTCTTCGGTGCCGCAGCGCACATGCAAGCCCATCGCGATACCCATCATGTTCACCGGCAGCACGTTGCGCACGTGGCTTTCCACCGTCAGCACCGCGCCATCGGGCGCGTCGCGCACGAAGTTGGCCAGGCTGTAGACGCTGGGCTTGTCCATGCCGCCACCAATCGCCACCCAGTTCATCACCAGCGGGCCCTTGTAGATGCCCCGGCGCATCAGGCGCTCCACCGACTCGAAGCTGTTGATGTTGTAGCACTGGAAGGCGCTCTGGATGCCGGCCTTGGTGAGGCGGCGGATGTGCTCTTCCACCCAGCCGGGCTGCGCGGGCACCGTCATTTCCTTGTAGGCGTTGAAGATGGCGGGGTTCTCGCGCGAGGTGCCCTTGAAATCCGCCAGTTCCGCCTGCTCGGTGACGTTCATCTGCGAGGTGTTCACCGTCACCGTGACCTGATCGGGCTTGGGATCGAGCTCGGCCAGCATGTGACGGGTGTCGTCGCTCAGCCACTTGGCGGCTTCGCCTTCGTTCTCCGGGGCAAAGCTGATGGAGCCGCCGACCTGGATCACCATCTCGGGTACGGCCTTGCGTACGCCGGCGATCAGCTCGTTGAACTTGGACAGGCGCTTGGAGCCCTTGCCGTCGAGTTCGCGCACATGCAGGTGCAGCACGGTGGCGCCGGCGTCGTAGCAATCCACCGCCTTCTGGATCTGCGCTTCCATGGTGACCGGGATGTCTTCGGGAAAGTCGGAGGGCAGCCACCCCGGCGCATAGGGGGCGGCCGTGATGATCAAGGGCTGCTGGTTCTCAGGATATAGGTGGCCGTCAAGAAAATTCATTGCATGTCTCCAGCAACAGATGGGGAATCAGGGAAGAAACAAGGGAGGGGCTTGGTGAGCCCGGCGCTCAGTACGGCTTGTCGCCGATGATCGCGGCGCGTTCCATCTTGCGCGGGGCGGGCCAGTAGTCCATCACTGCGTAATGCTGGGTGGAGCGGTTGTCCCAGATCGCGACGCTATTGGGCTTCCAGCGGAAGCGCACCTGGTACTCGGGAATGCTGGCCTGGCTGAGCAGGTAGTTCAGCAGTTGGCTGGCGCCGGGCGTCTTGTCGAGGCCGAAGCGCACGTTCTCGGGCGTGTGGTAGTTGGAGAAGTGCGTCGTGAAGCTGCTGACGTACAGCACCTTCTCGCCGGTCTCAGGATGAGTGCGCACCACCGGATGCTCCACCATGGGATTGTCTCTCCCAAGCGCCAGGCGGTTTTCTTCCGGCATGACGGCTCCAAAACTGTGCTCAATGCTGCTCTTGGCACGCAGGCCGTTGATGCGCTTCTTCACGTCTTCGGGCAGATTCTTGTAGGCCTCCACCATGTTGACCCAGATGGTGTCGCCGCCGACGGGCGGCACCTCGATGCTGCGCAGCACGCAGCCCATGGTCGGAGTGGAACGCCACATGCCATCGGTGTGGTAGTTGTTCTCGTAGTTCTCGCGCTTGTCGCTGCGGTAGATCTGCACCAGGCCCGGGTGGTCGGGGTCGCTGCCGGCAACGGGGTGGTCTTCCAGGTCGCCAAAGCGGCGCGCAAAGGCCACGTGCTCGGCGCGGCTGATGTCCTGGTCGCGCAGGAACAGCACGCGGTGCTTGAGCAGCAGCGCCTTGATTTCGGCGAACAGGTCCGCGTCGCGCGCGGCATCACCGAGGTTGACGCCCGAAATCTCGGCGCCGATGCAGCAGGTCAGTTGTTCGACTCGCATGGTGGTCTCCTTGTAAATAACGAATATGGATGATCCGGTTGTTTTCCGGCCTTCAAGATCACCGTGTGCTCGCACGCCGTCGTGTAAGGCATAGCACTATCAAGCTGCGGCGTCGGTGCTTAGGTGGCCGGTGAGGGCTGGCGCCACATCCAGCTTCACATCGGAGATCCGGGCCACGTCCGCGTCATAAGTGCGCATTGCGATGATGAAAAGCGCGGCAGCCAATATGCTGAACAATGGAACGACGGTCAGTGCCTGCTGCAAACCCCATTGATCGGACAAGACACCCGTCAGGAACGGCCCCACGGCCAGGCCACACAGATTCAGAATCACGGCAAGTACGGCCGCGCCGGTAGAGCGCATGCCCGGGTGAATGACGTCCATGGCAATGCCGGTGATCACACCCATGATGGAAGTCATGAAGAAGCCACCAAAAACAATCAGCTTGAACTGTGCATCCCCCGTGTAGCTGCCACCAAACGCCTCCATGAAGATCACTGAGGTGACCACGCATAGCACGGACAGCAAGGGTAGCTTGTAGCGCGGTGTGCGACGTGCCAAGCGGTCCACCACGATGCCCCAGAGGATGACTCCAACAGCGCTGACCAATATCACCAACGCCGTTTGCTTGCCTGCAGCCGCCGGGGTCATGCTGTGGAAGCGGTTCAGGAAACTGGGCAGCCACGACGTGACGGCCGACATCGTCACCAGTTGCATCGCCCCTGCGAGGCAGGCCCACAACAGCGTGGGCGTGCGCGCCAGCGTGCCAAAGATATGCTTGAGAGTTCCCCCCAGAGACTGGTGGCTCGCTTGGCTCACCAGGCTCACCAGGCTCACTTGGCTCACTTTTGGCGTCAGAGCCACGGTCTTGTAGTCGCGCACGAACAGATAGAGCAGGGCCAGCACAAGTCCGGGCACACCGACCACGCCGAAGGCGGCCTTCCAGCCCCACTGGGCCGCGATCACGCCCCCCAGCACCACGCCCAGTACCGCGCCCAGCGATGCGGCAGCGAAGAAGGCACCGAGCACGGTACTGCGCAAGCGTTTGGGAAACAGTGTCGCGATCAGCGCAGCCCCCACCGAGCCATAACCGGTTTCACCGGCCCCCACCACGGCACGCGCCGCAAACAACTGGCCGAAATTGGCCGTGAACATGCACGAGATGGTGGCCAGGCTCCATATGGTGGACATGACAACGATGCTCTTCACACGACTGATGCGGTCTGCCAGCAGCGCCACCGGGATTCCGCCCACCCCCACCACGATGGAAATGATGGACACCAGGGAACCCAGCTGTTTGTCGCTCAGATGCCATTCGCTCTTGATGTGGGGAAACAGCGAGACGATCACCTGCCGGTCGATGTAATCGAACAGCATGAGCCCGAAGGTCATGGCAAAGGCAAACCAGGCTTGCCGCTTGCTTATAAGGTAGTCGTCGTCGTTGCCGGCCCTGGGACTGTCGGGTATCACATTCATGCTTGTCTCCTAATATTTATTAAATACCGATAAATTACTCGGTGGTCAACCGTTGTATCAAGACCTCGGCCATGGGCCACTCGCCAAAACCGGATGCGGGGTTGAGGTGCCCGACGTTGCCAAGGTCCACCGTCTCGCTACCCCAGGCCTGGGCCAGCTCGCCCACGCGCTCATACGCTCCGAGTGGGTCGTTGCGGCTCATCGCCACCAGGCTGCGAAACGGCAGGCGCTCGCGCGGCACGGGCAGCCAGCCGCCCGCCTGCAAGGCGTCCAGGCTCGGGTAGCCGGCCGGCATGGGGCTGTCGAAATCGGGGGGTGTGGCCAGCAGGGCGCCACGCACCGCATCCGCATGGCGCGTGGTCCTGGCCCAATGCGCCACCATGACGCAGCCCCCGCTGTGCGCAACAATCACGACGAGCCCCTTGATGGCAGCAATTTCGCGCTCGATGGCCTTGACGCGGTCGGCGCAGTTGAGATCCTCACGGCCCATGGGCGGGACCGTACGCACTTGGGCCAAGCGCGCCGCCAGCAGGGTCTGCCAATGCTCGCTTACATGATCGCGCAGGCCGGGAACGATAAGGACGGTTGGGGCCGTTGATTTCATGTTGATCTCATGTATTGTCGAATCGCCAGTCGATGCTCTGAGTGTGGGTTCGGCGGACTTTGTCCGCTTGACAATGCATGACAGGTATTTATCATTTGGTGCCAATCTTCTACTCGGTTTCCCGATGTCGTCACTTGTCCGCGCCGCAAGCCTCACCAACTACAGCGAGGTCGCTCGTGCCGCCGGACTGGACCCGATGCGGATGCTCTTTGACGCGGGGTTAAGTCCGAGCGTATTGCGCGAACCGGACCTCATGATTCCGGTCGAGCGTGTCGGGCAACTGCTCCAGGCATCGGCAACCACATCCGGCAACGAGAGTTTCGGACTGTGCATGGCCGAGTCGCGCCTGCTGTCCAACCTTGGAGCGGTGGGAATGCTGATCCGCGACCAGGCGACGTTGCGCGACTCGCTTGATGTGCTGATGCGCTATCAGGTGCTGCTCAATGGTTCGCTGTCGCTGATGATCGAGGAGGCCGCCGGACTGGTTGTTATCCGCGAGGACTTAATGGCTGGCAACGCGCAGCAGCCCACGCGCCAAAGGATCGAGCTGGCGCTTGGGGTGATGCTGCGGTTGATGCGCCAGTTCCTCGGAGCCAACTGGCAGCCGCGGCGCGTGTGCTTCGAGCATCCGGCGCCGCGCGACGTCAGTGCGCATCTGCGGCTGTTCGGCCGCTGCGTGGAGTTCGACTACGACTGCAACTGCATCATCTGCGCGAAAGCCGATCTCGATGCGCCCAACCCGTCGGCCGATCCGGCGATGGCGCGCTACGCGCAGCAGTTGCTGGACGCGTCGGCCAAGCTGCAAGGGGCGACAATGCTCGAGGACGTGCGGCGCGCGATCTTGCTGCTGCTGCCCAGTGGGCGCTGCAGCATCGAACAGATGGCCGAGCATCTGGGCGTGGTGTGCCGCACGGTCCAGCGCCGGCTGGCGGAACAAGGGGAAAGCTTTTCGTCGATGGTGAACGACATCCGCAAGGAACTCGCCGTGCGTCATGTCGTCGAGAGCGATCGTCCGTTGACCGAGGTGGCGACCCTGCTCGGCTTTTCCGCGCCGAGCGGCCTCTCACGCTGGTACCACGCGCAATTCGGTTGCAGCGCCAAGGAGAGCCGGGCCGCACGCGGCGCCGCGCGCCGCCGGCCAGCACCCCCGCGAGCGAAAAAGTAACGCTTGACGACGCCAGGTGTGTCGCCGCGGGCGACCGATCCAGCTCGCACCGATTGTCTGGTGCGGCTCCAGCGTCCGGCTAGAAACTGGTCCGCAGACCAACGGCGTAGCCGGTGCCGTTACCGAACGACATGCCGCCACCAAACGCTGTCTGCAAGCCGGGGTTGTTGCCACCGTTAGAGCCCGAGAAGGTGTAGGTGCCATTGTTCTTGTTATGGATGTGAGCAAGCGTCCCGTACAGGACGGTACGCTTGGACAGGGCGTACACGTAGCCCACTGCAATCTGGTCGGCACCATCGCTGGTTGCGTTGTTTTGCTTGATGGAGTTGAAGGCGATCGGGATGTAGCCGGGACCGGCGTTGATGGTGGCACCCAGCCCCCAATGAGTGTATTTGGTGCCAGCGGCGTCGGAGTTGTTCGTGCCCACGTGGGCCATTAGCTGACCCAAGCCGAATCTGTACGACCCTGCCAGGTTGAATTCCTTGTAGGTGCTGTAACCTCGCCCAACATCGGCAGCATAGGGCGTACCTTTGGACTGCGCATAGGAAATCGCCGCGTTCACCGGGCCATTGGCATAGCCAAGGCGTCCGCCGGTGTATTGGCCGAGAGCTGGCGTACCACTGACGTTCTCGGGGAAAGCGTACATCAGTTGCGCGTACACACCGCTGCCAATGGCGGCAATGGCATTGGGGTTAAAGCCCCACAGATACTGGATGGAGTTGTTGGCACGGACCGCGGTAGCTGCATTGCCGCCAGCCACACCATTGGCGCCACCGCCCAGGGTAATGTTGCTCCCGGCACCAGGCCCGCTCAGGAGGAACGGATCGAACACGTAGTGGTTGACGAACGACGGGGTGTAGTCACGACCCAGGCGAATTTCACCAAAATCACTGGCCAAGCTGACAGTCGAGCGACGATTGAAGGTCAACCCTCCACCAAGACCGCTGCCAGTGTCGCTGAGTAAGGTACTTTCCAGCCAGAAATTGGCCGACAAGCCGCCGCCCAGGTCTTCCGTGCCACGGAAACCGAGCAGGCTTCCAGAGTTGCCGCTGCTGGTCAACATCGTTTTGCTGAGACCGCCTTGACTGAAGTGGGCGATGTCTGCGTCCAGAACACCGTACAGCATCACTGAGGATTGGGCAGAGGCCGCACCGACAAGAGCGAGGGCAGCCAGAGCAACTAGGGATTTTTTCATTGTGAGTCTCTAAGGGTTTCAGAAAATTATTGAACAAAAGTATGCAGTGTCGCAATTAGGTCGCGGCGCAGATAGTAGAAACAGATAGACGTATTTGCTTGATAATTTGGGACATTGATTGTCTAAATTGGGACAAGCTGGTGACAACCCTAATGAGTCCTCTTCGCAGTGCCAGCCTCAGCGACTATATCGATTTGGCTCAGTCGCTGAGCCTGGATTTTCACAGCATGATGAGGCAGGTTGGCCTGTCGCCACGCTGCCTGGATGACCCCGAAACCCTGGTGTCGACGGAGTCGGTGCGGGAGTTGCTGGAAAACAGCGCGCACGCGACCGGCGTGGAGGACTTTGCCCTGCGCCTGGCGGCGCGGCGCACCTTGTCCAACCTCGGCCCTATCAGCCTGGTGCTTAAGGCAGAGCCCACACCCCGGCAGGCTCTGGACACACTGTGTCGCTATCTGCGCTTGCTCAACGCGTCCTTGATCGTGCGGATCGAGGATGCGGCCGGTACGGTGACGATACGGGAGGAGATGCTGGGCTCGCAGTCGCTGTCCATGCGTCAGCCCATGGAGCTGGCCGTGGGGGTGATGTTTCGCATCGTGCGCGAGCTGGTCGGGCCCCAGTGGCGGCCCTTGCGCGTGTGTTTTGTTCACCGTGCGCCGTGTGACTTGGCGGGGCACCGTGCATTTTTCGGCGCGCGAGTGGACTTCAACCAGGAGTTCAATGGCTTGGTGTGCGCGGCGGCGGACCTCCAGGCTCGGCACGCGCAGGCCGATACCAGCGTCTCGCGGTTCGCCCGCGACCACCTGGATCGCGCCTTGTCGCGCCACAGCCTGGGCGCGCGTGACACGGTGCGGCAACTGATCGCGGCACTGCTGCCGAACGGGCGCTGCACGGCGCAGCAGGTTGCCCTGCAGCTGAAAGTAGACCGCCGCACCATTCACCGCCACCTGGCCGCGGAGGGGACAACCTTTTCCGAACTGCTCGACGAGGTGCGCTCGGAGTTGGTGCTGCGCCATCTGCGCGACAGCGACCTGCCCCTGAGCGCGGTGGCCGCCCTGCTGGGCTTTTCGGCGCCCAGTGCCTTTAGTCATTGGTTCCGGTCTGCCTTCGGCCGCAGCGTCACACAGTCGCGTCGTTTACCGCAGCTGCCGCCACCCTGAGGCTGGCGCTCAAGGCGCCGGGCGCTTGCGCCGCGCGCGCCAGGCCGCAGGGGCGGCGCCGAATTGGGCCGCGAACCAGCGCGTGAAGGAACTGGGGGTACTGTAGCCCAGCAGTTCGGAGACGCGTGCCAGGTTGTACTGGGGGTTGTCCATGTAGCGCTGCGCCAGTTCGCACCGCACCTCGTCGAGCAGCTCGGTGAAGCTCGCGCCCGCCTCGTCGAGCTGGCGCTGCAGCGTGCGCACGCTCAGTCCCAAGCCTTGAGCAACATAGTCGATGGTGGCGCGGCCCGACGGCAACATGAGGTAAATCGCCTTGCGTACTTCCAGCACGACGGACGGCTCGTTAACGCGTGGCAGGGACTCGACGAAGCGCTGCGCATAGCGCGCCATGGCCGGGTCGGCCGAGGGGTTGGGGGCATCCAGATCGGCGGCCGCGAGCACGATGCCATTGAATTCGCTGCCAAATTCGAGCCGACAGGTGAACAGGCGCCGGTGCAGGCTCAACTCCGGTGGCGCGTCATGGCTGAAGTTGACACTGTAGGGCCGCCAGCGTGGCCCCAGCAGTGCCGCACACATGCGGAACAGCACGCCGATAGCGAGTTCGATCGACTGCCGGGCCGGGGCCTCAGATACGATTTCCTCGCGCACAATGACCATCCTGCCGGCATCTTCGACCTGCATCGCCAACGATTCGTTGAGCAAGTGGCGGTACTGCATGGTGGTGGTCAACACATCGCGCAGCGTGGCCTGGTGGCTGATCAGCAAGCTCACGACGCCGAAGTTCGATAGCTGGCGCGACTCCGCCATGCGCAGGCCAAAGGTCAGGCACCCCGAGGACCGGGCTACGTCCTCGAGTAGCGCCACCGCTGCTTCGACCGGGATGCGCTGTTCCGGATTTTCCAGTAGTGCACGGTTGAGGCCCGCCCGGCGCAGAGCGTCTTGCGGGTTGTACCCCAGATCGCGGGCCACCTCGAAAAAATTGGTGAGCGCCGCAGCGCGAACCAGTGTGGTCATGAGCTTAAAGGTGTCGAGACGATCGGCATTCTGGCATGAAATGCGAAGTGCATGGCGCAAGTTGCGAAGCGCGCGGGCTGCGCAATCTCTACAGTTCACTCCATTCCGTTAACACAAAAAAAGGAGACGCAACATGGCCAAAGCCGTACGCTTTTATGAAGCGGGCGCCCCCGAGGTCCTGCGCTACGAGGATATCGAGGTGGGCGAGCCGGGGCCGGGTCAGGTCCGCCTCCGCCACGTCGCCGTAGGTCTGAATTACGCCGATACCTATTTCCGCAATGGCACCTACCCGATTCCGCTGCCCAATGGAATGGGGGTCGAAGCCTCGGGTGTCGTGCAAGCCGTGGGCCCGGGCGTGACGAACGTCGTGGCCGGCGACCGCGTCACCTACACGGGCTTCATCAACACCCTGGGGGCCTACAGCACGGAGCGCCTGATTCCGGCCGAGCCGCTGATCAAGCTGCCCGAGGCGATCGCCTTCGAGACCGCCGCTGCCATGACCATGCGCGGCCTGACTTCGGCCTATCTGATGCGCCGCATCCATCCTTTCAAGGCGGGCGATACCGTGCTGCTGCACGCCGCCGCCGGTGGCGTGGGCCTGATCGTCTCGCAGTGGGCCAAGCTGTTGGGTTTGACGGTGATCGGTACCGTCTCCACCGACAAGAAGGCCGAGGTGGCGCGCGCCCACGGCTGCGACTACACCATCAACTACAGCCGTGAAGACGTGGCCAAGCGGGTGCGGGAGCTCACAGAGGGGGTAGGCGTGAATGTCGTCTTCGACAGCGTGGGCCGCAGCACGTTCGAGGCGTCGCTGGACTCCCTCAAGCGCCGCGGCCTCATGGTGTGCGTGGGCACCGCCTCAGGCACCATCCCGCCGTTCGATCCGCAAATCCTGGCCCGCAAGGGCTCGCTGTACCTGACCCGCCCGGCCCTGGCCGACTACATCGCCGACCCGGCCGAGAAAGCAGCCCTGGCCGACGAGGTATTCGGCCATGTGGCGGCAGGGCGCATCCGCATCGAGATCAACCAGCGCTACGCGCTGCAGGATGCCGTGCAGGCCCACCGCGACCTGGAGTCCCGCAAGACCACGGGCTCTTCGATTTTTGTGATCTGAGACCCAACAGGAGACAAATCATGCACATTGAGCCCCTGACCTGTGCGATTGGCGCCGAACTCATCGGCGTCAACCTCGCCAACGCGGCCAAAGACGATGCCTTGTTCGCCGAGATCCGCGCCGCACTGCTGAAGCACCGCGTGCTGTTCCTGCGTGATCAAGACATTTCGCGTGCCGAGCACGTGGCGTTTGCCCGCCGCTTTGGCGAGCTTGAAGATCATCCAGTTCTTGGCAGCGACCCCGATAACCCTGGCCTGGTGCGCATCTACAAATCGCCCGACCAGCCGAACGACCGGTACGAGAACTCGTGGCACAGCGATGCCACCTGGCGTGAAATCACACCGCTGGGTTGCGTGCTGCGCTGCGTGGAATGCCCGCCCGTGGGCGGCGACACCATGTGGGCCAATATGGTTTTGGCCTATGAGAAGCTGCCAGAGACCGTCAAGCAGCAGATTGAGGGCCTGCGCGCGCGCCACAGCATTGAGTCCACCTTTGGCGCGGTCATGCCGATCAAAAAGCGCCTGGCGCTCAAGGCCGCGTACCCCGATGCCGAGCACCCCGTGGTCCGTACCCACCCCGAAACCGGTGAGAAGGTTTTGTTTGTCAATGGTTTCACCACCCACTTCACCAACTACCACACGCCTGAGCGCGTGCGCTATGGCCAGGACCACACGCAGGGCGGTGCGGCCCTGCTTCAGTATCTGCTCAGCCAGGCCATGATCCCCGAATACCAGGTGCGCTTCCGCTGGAAACCCAACAGCGTCGCGATCTGGGACAACCGCTCCACCCAGCATTACGCAGTGATGGACTACCCGCCGTGCTACCGAAAAATGGAGCGAGCCGGAATTATTGGCGACAAGCCGTACTGAGCGCCGGGTTCATCAAGCCCCGTTGATTTTTTTCCTTACCCTCAACTTGTCTTTGGAGACATGACATGAACTTTCTCGACGGTCACCTTTTCCCTGAAAACCAGCAACCCCTGATCATCACGGCTGCGCCCTACGCTCCCTCGTGGATGCCTTCTGACTTTCCCGGCGAGATCGCCGTGACGATGGAGGACCAGATCCAACGGGCGGTGGACTGCTACAACGCCGGTGCCACCGTGCTGCACCTGCATGTGCGCGAACTCGATGGCAGGGGCAGCAAGCGCCTGTCCAAGTTCAACGAACTGATTGCCGGCGTGCGCAACGCGGTGCCCGAGATGATCATCCAGGTGGGCGGCTCAATCAGCTTCGCGCCCGAGACCGATGGTGCGGCGGCCAAATGGCTTTCCGACGACACGCGCCACATGCTGGCCGAGCTCGACCCCAAGCCCGACCAGGTCACGGTGACGGTCAACACGTCACAAATGAATGTCCTTGAACAGTTCGACATGCGGGACATCAAGGGTACTTCGATGGAAGACCCGGCGGTCTTCAATGCCTACAAGGAAATGACGGTGCCGGCGCAGCCGGGTTGGGTCGAGGAGCACGTCCGCCGCCTGACCAAGGCCGGCATCCAGAGCGCCTTCCAGTGCTACAACATCAACAGCTTCGAGTCGGTGGAGCGCCTGATGCGCCGCGGCGTCTACAAGGGCCCGCTGGTGATGAACTGGGTGGCCATCGGTGGCGGCATGGACGCGGCCAACCTCTACAACATGGCCAACATCGTGCGCGCCGTGCCTGACGGCGCGGTGCTGACGGTGGAAGCCTCGGTACTCAACGTGCTGCCAGTGAACACGATGGGCATCGCCTTGGGCCTGCACGTGCGCACCGGCACGGAGGACAACCTCTGGAACCAGTCGCGCACGGCCAAGATCGGCACAGCCAAGCAGATCGACCAGCTGGTGCGCATCTCGCGCGAGCTCAGCCGCCCCATCGCCACGGCGAAACAGGCGCGCGAAATCTCCAAGATTGGCGTGTTCTACGACACAACGGAAGAAAGCCTGCTGGCCAACGGCTTTGCGCCGAACCGCAACGGCGGCCAGCAGGGCTTCCTGCGCAAGGCGGCCTGAACACGCGATGCAGCAGGCCATGCCACCTCAACCCGGCATCCGGTTTTGGTGAGTGGCCCATGGCCGAGGCCTTGATACAACGGTTGGCCACCGAGTACGTTCCCCCGCCTCGGCCGTGGGCGATATGCGTCAGGACCGTGGCCGGTATTTCATAAACATTAGGAGACAAACATGAACGTGGCGCCCGATGGCCCCGAAATGAGTTTCAGCGAGACGGCTATTCCGCTCAAATCCGACACGCCGATTTGCGATGAGCTTCGTATCTCCGAGAACTGGAATGCCGACTGGGATGGTTTCACCGAACTTGACCCGATCTGGACTGA
The DNA here is from genome assembly GCF_006970865.1 of Rhodoferax sediminis. Taxonomy (NCBI): domain Bacteria; kingdom Pseudomonadati; phylum Pseudomonadota; class Betaproteobacteria; order Burkholderiales; family Comamonadaceae; genus Rhodoferax; species Rhodoferax sediminis. The sequence continues at coordinate 1,133,347 of NZ_CP035503.1, read as the reverse complement.
GAAATTCATGGCGATGGCCATGCACCCGATGGCCAAAGCTCTGATCGAACCCAAGGTGTGGGAGTTCATCGCCATTGCAGTGGATGCCTCGTGCACTCACATGTACGCGCCAGGCATCCGGCGCCACATACGTCGAGCGCTGGAAATGGGCGCTACGAAGGAGGAGATCACTGCCGTACTCCAAGGGGTGAGTGTGCTTGGCCTTCACGCGAACAGCATGGCAGCGCCGATGCTCATCGAGGAGATCGCCAAGCTCGACGCAACCGGGAAGACTGCCGCGCTTGCGTAGGTCCCGGGCATACATCTACCTCATCTACCGTAAGAAACTTGCCATACCTGGCATCCTGCGGCAGCCCTTCATAAAACGACCTTCAGGCCTGCAAGCAGCTTCCGTCACCCTGAAAAGAGACTCAAGCTGCGCACCGGCGAGCCAGCCTGTTCAGCAATCAAGTCCGTGTTCACAGACTTGATGACTGAAGGTTGAATCAATTCAAAAAAATTAGGAGACAAGCATGAACGTGATACCCGACGGCCCCGAGGCCGGCAACAACGACTACCTGATAAGCAAGCGGCAAGCCTGGTTTGCCTTTGCCATGACCTTCGGGCTCATGCTGTTCGATTACATCGACCGGCAGGTGATCGTCTCGCTGTTTCCCCATATCAAGAGCGAATGGAACCTGAGTGACAAACAGCTCGGTTCCCTGGTTTCCATCATTTCCATCGTGGTGGCGGTGGGCACACTACCACTATCACTGCTGGCAGACCGCGTGAGCCGTGTGAAGAGCATCGTTGTGATGGCCGGCATATGGAGCGCGGCCTCTATTTCCTGCATGTTCACGGCCAATTTCGGCCAACTGTTTGTGGCGCGTGCGGTGGTGGGGGCGGGTGAAGCCGGCTACGGCTCCGCAGGGGCAGCCCTTATCGCGACACTGTATCCCAAGCGTTTGCGCAGTGCCGTGCTCGGCGCCTTCCTCGCTGCAGGATCGCTGGGCTCGGTACTGGGCGTGGTGCTGGGGGGCGTGATCGCGGCCCACTGGGGCTGGAAGGCCGCCTTCGGCGTGGTCGGTGTGCCGGGACTTGTACTGGCCGTGCTTTATCTGTTCGTGCGCGACTACAAGACCGCGGCACTGACGCCAAAACAGGGCCAGGTAGCCCAGTCTCTGGGGGAACTCTCAAGCATATCTTTGGCACGATGGCGCGCACGCGCACGCTCTTGTGGGTCTGTGTCGGAGGGGCGTTGCAATTGATTACGTTGTCGGCCGTCTGGGCGTGGCTGCCCAGCTACCTGAACCGTTTCCACAGCATGACTCCGGAGGCTGCAGGCAAGCAAACGGCAGTGGTGATCTTGGCCGGCGCCTTTGGTTGCGTGTTCTGGGGGTTTGTGGTGGACCGCCTGGCACTTCGCAAGCCGCGCAACAAGCTACCCTTGCTGTCCGTGCTGTGCGTGCTCACCTCGGTGATCTTCATGGTGGCGTTTGGCGGTACCTACACGGGGGATGCACAGTTCAAGCTGATCGTTCTGGGTGGCTTCTTTCTGACTTGCACCCCGGGTGTGGGTGCCGGTATCGTCATTGATGTCGTTCACCCAGGTGTGCGCTCTACCGGTGCGGCCGTCCTTACCCTGTTTCAGAACCTGTTTGGCCTGGCCGTGGGCCCGTTCCTGGCGGGTGTCCTGTCCGACCAATGGGGTTTGCAGCAGGCACTGGCAGTCACTCCGCTGTTCAGCACACTGGCCGCGGTGGTTTATGTCATCGCAATGCGCAGTTATGACGCGGATGTGGCGCAGATCTCCGATGCGAAGCTGGACGTGGCGCCACCCTTGACCGGAAACCTGAGCGCCAGCACCGCAGTCTGAGAGCGAATTGCCGTGCGCGTTCCATGTTGACGTTGACGTTTACCTTGACTTGATCTGCCCTGCTCTGAATGCCTGATCGGTAAACAACGCCTGACGGCAAACGCATTTGCGCGAGTACAAGTACCTGCCGGACGACCAGGACACGGCCGTGGAGCTGGTGCCAGAGCAAGTGCAGGCGTTGGGAAAAATCCCGGGGAAGTTACAGTGCAGCCTCACTTTGCCAGCGACCTTGCGTTGCGCGTGCTCAACGTGCATGACAAACACCCGCCGCCCACGCAACTGGCAACGGCCCACAGGGCCATTGCCGTAATTCGAGGCAGAGGCTTAGTCAGGACTGATCTCGAGTTGCAGCTTCTTTATGATTGCTCGATTGTTGGCCATGGTCGCGGCCAGTATCTGCCGAAGCTGATCCATCGAGGCATCTTGCGGTAGATCGAAGCCCTGCGCGGCCAGCGCTTCGCGGAATTTGGGGGCATGTACAACCTTCGCCATTTCGCTCTGGATTCGATCGGCAAGCGGTTTGGGCGTGCTGCTCAGCATAAAGACGCCAACGCTCGCGTGAGGAAGGACAAAATCAGGCAGCCCCAATTCGCCGAAACCGGGAACCTTGGGAAGGTACTGGGAGCGTGTCGACGACGCTATTGCAAGCGCCTTCAGCTTGCCACTCTTGACAAGTGGGGCGACATTGCTGACGACATCAAAGGTCAGTTGCACCTGGTTCCCCATCAGGTCGACCAGGGCAGGCGCTGAACCCTTGTATGGAACGACCAGGATGTCATTACCGCTCTTTGCCCTAAGCATCTCGCCGAGAAGATCCGAGCGGTTGCCGACGCTGGAATTCGCTATGCTGACCGAGCGGGGATGGCTCTTGGTGTAGTCCAGTAATTCCTTGACATTGTTGGGCGGAAAGTTTGCATTGGCCACCAGCACATGAAACATGCTGGTGATTTCTGCCACATAGGTGAACGTCTTGAGCGGATCGTAAGGTGTCTTGACGGTGAGTGGTATATCGGTCAGAACACTTGATGGCCCCACCATCAAAGTGTAGCCATCCGCAGGCGCGCTCATCAGTGCCCGTTCGGCGATGACAGCCGAACCACCTGGCTTGTTGTCCACCACCACGGGCTGACCAAGACTGGCCCGTAGCTGCTCAGCGAGCAAGCGTGCTGCCGCATCGGAAATGCCGCCAGGAGGTGCGGGGACGATCAACCGAATGGGTTTATCCGGCCATTGCTGCGCCAGCGCAGGCGATACCGCCGTTAGCCAGGAAAGCGCAGCTATCGCGAAGACTCGCAGTTTCATTGAATTGAATGCCATGAAAGTTCACCTTTGAAAGCGGAATCCTCAAATAACGAATATGGATGATCCGGTTGTCTTCCGGCCTTCAAGATCCCGGTGCGCCTGCACCGCATCCTCCAGGGCATACCGTTGATTGATCTCGATGTGGATACGCCCTGCCGCCACATGGCCGAAGAGCTCCCCGACCAGTTCCGCCTTTTCGGCCGGATCCGCGATGTAGTCGGCCAAACCTGGACGGGTGATGTATGCGGAGCCTTTGCGGGCCAGGATCGCAGGGTCGAACGGGGGGATTTTTCCGGAGGCGGTACCCACGCACACCAGCAGGCCGCGGCGCTTGAGCGAGTCCAGCGAAGCCATGAATGTGTCTTTGCCCACGCTGTCAAAAACCACAGAGACGCCCGCGCCGTTGGTGATCTCGCGCACGCGCTTGGCAACGTCTTCATGGCTGTAGTTGATGATGTGCTCACAACCGTGGGCGCGTGCCACTTCGGCCTTGGCCTCGGTAGAGACGGTTCCAATCACATGGAGGCCCAGAAGTTTGGCCCACTGGGACACGATCAGGCCCACACCACCGGCGGCGGCATGTAGCAATATGGTTTCATCGCCCTGGAACGGGTAGATCCTGCGGCACAGGTAGGAAGCAGACAAACCGCGCATGGTCATTGCAGCCGCGGTCTCGCAGCTGATGCCTTCGGGCAGTTTGATCAGCGGTGCGGCAGAAATCAGCCGCTGCGTGCTGTAGGCGCCCAGCGTGTTGGTAAAGCCCGTGTAGGTCACACGGTCACCGACCACGAAATCGCTCACGCCGGCACCGACGGCCTCGACCACGCCGGCCGCCTCGTTGCCGATGCCGCTGGGCAGCGGCACCGGGTAGATGCCACTGCGGAAGTAGGTGTCCGCAAAATTCAGGCCCACCGCCACGTGGCGCAAGCGAACCTCTCCGGGCCCCGGTTCACCAACGTCTGCATCCTCAAACCGCAGTACATCGGGAGCGCCCGTTTCGTAGAATTTAACGACCCTTGCCATTTTTTTGTCTCCTGTTGTGGTTGTATCAACGCGGTGGCGTTAGTCCGGCTTGCGCAGGAAGCCCTGATTGCCACCCTTGCGGTTGGGCGCGAAGCCGTTCTTGGCCAGCGTCTCATCGGCGGTTTCGTAGAACACATCCAGCTGCAAGATCTCGCGAGCCTGCTGTCCTGTCGCAATCGGACGACCAAATTCGCCGGCGATACGCACCAACTGCTTGATTTGCTCGACGGAGCTGGCCTTGCCCGAGCGGTCCTGCTTCCAGAGCACATCCTCAATGCCGCAGCGCACATGCAGGCCCAGAGCCATGCCAATCATGTTGATGGGCAGCACATTGAGCACCGAGCTCTCCACCGTGATCACCGAGCCATCGGGTGCAGCACGCAGGAAGTTGGCCAGGTTGTAGATGTTCGCCTGGTCCATGCCGCCGCTGATGGCCACCCAATTCATCACCAGCGGGCCCTTGTAGACGCCGCGGCGAATCATCCGCTCAATCGTTTCAAAGCTGTTGATGTTGTAGCACTGGAAGGCGCTCTGGATGCCCGCTTTGCTCAGGCGGCGGATGTGCTCCTCGGCCCAGCTGGGGTTCGAGGGCACGATCATGTCCTTGTAGGTGCTGTAGAGGTGCGGGAAGCCGCGCGAAACGCCCTTGAAGTCATCGATGCCCGCATGCTCGGTCACGTTCATCTGGGTCGTGTTGACGGTCACCGTCACCTGGTCGGGCTTGGGCGTGAGTTCGGCCAGCATGTGGCGCGTGTCGTCGGAGAGCCATTTGGCTGCAGCACCATCGTCCTCGGGTGCGAAGCTGATGGAGCCGCCCACCTGGATAACCATCTCGGGCACCGCCTTGCGCACCCCGGCGATCAGTTCATTGAACATGGACAGGCGCTTGGAGCCCTTGCCATTGGCTTCGCGCACGTGCAGATGCAGTACGGTGGCACCGGCTTCATAGCAATCCACCGCCTTCTGGATCTGCTCCTCCATGGTGATCGGGATGTCTTCCGGAAAGTCCGAGGGAATCCAGCCCGGTGCATAGGGGGCGGCGGTAATGATCAGGGGCTGCTGGTTCTCGGGATACAGATGGCCGTCAAGGAAGTTCATGAGGAAGGGTCTCCAAGTTGAAACATCAAGTCTGAAGCGACACGTGAATCATCTGTCCTGGCGCCACTTCCTGCTTGACGTTGGATGCCTCCCACTTGGCTTTTCATGACAATCACCCGCCCTCCAAGCCAGATGCCCCTCTAGAGCATCAGCCCGTTGGCAGCCAGCGATGATGTTCAGCCGAGCAGTACGGGCACCCAGTGGTTGATCATCGCGCCGCCTGCCACCAGCCAGCTGAACAGGATGGCCGCCAGCAGCAGCGGCTTCACGCCGGCTTTGCGAATAGCCCCTACATGCGTGGACAGTCCCAGGGCCGCCATGGCCATGGCCAGCAGCGCGGTGTCGATCTCCGTGACGGCGGCAACCACCGGCGCAGGCAGCCACTGCAGCGAGTTGAACAGCACCACGCCGACAAAGGCAAAGGCAAACCAGGGCACCGTCACCTTGCGCGGCGCCGTTGTGGCATTGCGGGTAGCCCCGTCCTGCTCGTCGCGACGCGCATCGTCGCGCGCCAGCCAGGCCGACAGCATGATCAGAAAGGGCGCCAGCATCATCACGCGCACCATCTTGGCAATCACCGCAGAGTCAGCCGCATCGGGTCCGATCGAGCGTGCGGCGGCCACCACCTGCGCCACCTCGTGGATGGTCGAGCCGGCGTAGATGCCGAAAGTATGGGCGCCGCCAGGAATCACGTGCCAGTACTGGTTCAGATCGAACAGCAGCGGGTACAGAAAGATCCCCAGCGTTCCGAACACCACCACCGTGGCCACCGCCACCGTGACCTGCTCGGCGCGCGCACGCACCACGGGCTCGGCCGCCATCACCGCAGCGGCCCCGCAGATCGAACTGCCAGCGCCAATCAGCATGGCCGTCTTGCGGTCCAGCCCGAGCCAGCGCGTGCCAACGAGGCAGGCCAGCGCAAAGGTCGAACTCAGTACCAGTGCATCGATGGTCACGCCGGCCAGGCCCACATGACCGATATCCTGCATCGTCAGGCGCATGCCGTACAGCACCACGCCCAGACGCAACAAGTTTTGCTTCGAGAAGGTGACGCCGGCGCCGCTCGCCGTGGCAAAGCGCGGGTACACCGTGTTGCCCACCAGCATGCCCAGCACGATGGCCAGCGTCAGCGCGCTGAAACCATGGTTTTGCAGCCAGTCGATACGCCCCAGCGCCATGCCTGCCGCCGCCAGCGCCGCGCTGACACCCAGGCCCGGCAGCAGGCGCAACAACCCGATCGGCGCGGGCGCTCCGGGGGTGGCTTGGCCTCGTGAAATGGTTGTTGCAGCGCTGGTCATGTAATTCCTCTTTGAGTTTGGAGCGAGATGGCGCAACTCTAGGGATATCCCTAACATCTGTCCAACAAGTACTTTATGTAATATGTACCTGTTTAATCGATATACGGAAAGCCTCAACCCATGGATGTGCTACGTCTGACCCTGCGCCAGCTGCAGATTTTTGTCGCCGTGGCGCGCAGCGGCAGCACCACGGCCGCGAGCGAGCAGATTGCACTATCCCAGTCGGCCACCAGTTCGGCCATCAACGAGCTCGAGCGCGTGTTGTCGTTGCGATTGTTCGAGCGTGCCGGCAAACGATTGCTGCTCAACGACAACGGCCGTGCGCTGCTGCCGCGGGCGCTGGCCTTGCTGGATGGTGCCGCAGGCGTCGAGCAGATGGCGCGCGACAGCAGCGCGCAGGCACAGTCGCTGCGCATCGGTGCCAGTACGACGATTGGCAACTATGTGCTGCCGACGCTGCTGGGCCGGTTCCTCACCCAGCAGCAGCTTGACCAGGCTCCCGCCTGGCAGTCCAGGGTCATGATCGGCAACACCAGCGTCATTGCCGCGGCCGTGGCGGCGTTTGAACTGGATGTCGGCCTGATCGAAGGACCATGCCACGAGGCCACGCTGGAAGTCACGCCGTGGCTGCAGGACGAGCTCGTCATTGTGGCGGCGCCGGATCATCCACTGGCGAATTCATCGCGGGGTCCAACTGTGAACGCACGGGTGCCCGTGAAGGCGCTGCGCGAGGCGCTGTGGCTGCTGCGCGAGGCGGGCTCGGGCACGCGCGAGACGACCGATCAGCTCATACTGCCGCAGCTTCGTTCCTACCGGCGCAGCATCGAGCTGGGCAGCTCGGAGGCCATCCAGCGTGCGGCGGCGCAGGGCCTGGGGCTGGCCTGTCTTTCGCACTGGGCCGTTGAAGACTTGATCGAGACGGGGCGGCTGTGCCGCCTGCCCACAACCCTGCCCAAAATGCTCCGGCAATGCTATCTTGTGGTGCACCGCGGCAAACAGATGACGCCCGCATTGCGGGGCTTTATCGAATGCGTCTCGGTTGGAGACTTCCTGCCACGGCTTTGAGCTTCAATTCCCGTCTTAAAAAGTGCCTGGGTAGGCCCCTCCGTCGGCCAGCACATTCTGGCCCGTGATATAGGCGGCGTGGGTGCTGCACAAAAAGGCGCAGATGGCACCGAACTCGTCGGGAGTGCCGAAGCGCTGCGCCGGAATGTTTTTGACGCGCGCATGCAGGATGACCTCGATCGGCTGGCCGGTTTGCTCAGAGGTGCGCCGCGCCATGTTCTTGATGCGGTCGGTATCGAAGACGCCGGGCAACAGGTTGTTCAGGGTGACGCCCCGCGCCGCCAGTTTGCTGCGCGCCACGCCCGCCACGAAACCGGTCAGGCCGCTGCGCGCGCCGTTGGACAGGCCCAGGATGTCGATCGGCGCTTTCACCGAACTGGAAGTGATGTTGACGATGCGGCCAAAACCGCGCGCTGCCATGCCGTCGACCGTGGCCTGGATCAACTCGATGGGCGTGAGCATGTTGGCGTCCACCGCGCGGATCCAGGCATCGCGGTCCCAGTCGCGGAAGTCGCCGGGCGGCGGCCCGCCGGCGTTGGTGACCACGATGTCGAAGTCCCGGCCCGGCCCGCCCGGTGCGGCAAACACCGCGGCGCGGCCTTCGGGGGTGGTGATGTCTGCAGGAACAAATAGCACACTAGCCCTTGTAGGCCCTGCACGGTCAGCCATCAATTTGCTAGCTGCCGCCTGCAGCGTCTCGCCGCCGCGCGCATTGATCACGACGTTCACGCCCTCGCGCACCAGCGCCCGCGCGCAGCCCAGCCCCAAGCCCTTGCTGGCACCGCAGACCAGCGCCCATTTGCCCGAAATACCCAGATCCATTTTTTGAACTCCTTGAGCTGACAGTCTCCGTCAGGCCCTGTATTTTGATACCAGAAAGACGCCGCCCATGACCAGCGCGGTGCCCACGACGATCCACGCGTTGAACGGCTCGCCCAGAATCAGCACGCCCATCAGGATGGTCGACATCGGACCCACCATGCCGGCCTGCGCCGCCAGGGCCGCGCCAATACGCTCCACCGCCATCATGACCATCAGCACCGGCACGGCGGTACACAGCGTGGCATTCAGGATGGAGAGCCAGATGACCTCGGGCGCCACCAGCGCCGCGCTCAGGGGGCGCAGCACCAAGAATTGCAGGATGCAACACAGGCACGCCACCAAGGTCGCCAGCCCCACCAGGCGCGAGGCGCCCAGGCGCCGCACCAGCTCGCCGCTGTACACCAGGTACACCGCATAGCTGACGGCACTGGCAAACACCAGCAGGGCGCCCAGCATCACGTCCTCGCCCTGCAGCTTGATCTCGTGGCTGAACACCACCAGCACCCCGCAATAGCTGATGGCCATGGCCACGACCTGCAGCGGCAGCACCCGCTTGCGGTAGAACAGCCAGCCCAGCACCAGCACCAGCGTCGGGTTGAGGTACAGGATGAGCCGCTCCAGTGACGCCGTGACGTACTGCAGGCCGGCAAAGTCCAGAAAGCTGGCCAGGTAGTAGCCGCTCACACCGAGCCCGAGCACGCCCAGCCAGTCGCGGCGCGTGAGCGGCGCCCGGCCGCGGCTGGCCCACCACGCCATCACGGCAAAGATCGGCAGCGCGAACAGCATGCGGTACATGATGAGCGTGACGGCATCGACGCCGTAGCGGTACGCCAGCTTGACGATGATCGCCTTGCCGCTGAAGGCAATCGCGCCCAGCGTCGCCAGCAGCAAGCCGGACGCTATTCTTTTAGAAGCAATTGGCCCATGTACCGTCAAGGCTACAGGCACTTTTTGTTCAGAAACCAGGCTCAAGATACAGCCTCAGAAGCCGGCCGCCTGGCCATCGCGCCGGGCGTCGCTGGCGGCCACATAGCCTTCGACCCTGGGGTCGCCCATGCGCCAGATGAACTGGCCGGCGCCGAAGTCCTGATACGGGTCGTCGATGACTGCGATGCGGTGGCCACGCTGGCGCAGGCCCTGCACGGTGGCCGTGTCCATGCCGGCCTCGACGTGGAGATCGAGGCCCGCGTAGCAGCGCCAGCGCGGCGCGTCGCAGGCGGCCTGCGGGCTCTGGCCATGGTCGAGCATACGCACCAGCGTCTGCAGGTGGCCTTGCGGCTGCATGCCAGCGCCCATCACGCCAAAGCTCATGAGCGGCTGGCCGTCCTTCGTCAGAAACGCCGGGATGATGGTGTGGAACGGCCGCTTGCCCGGCGCCACCGCGTTCGGGCTGGCCGCGTCCAGGCTGAAGTCGTGGCCCCGGTTTTGCAGGCTCACGCCAAATTCGGGCTCGACGCAGCCCGAGCCGAAGCCCATGTAGTTGCTCTGGATGAAGCTGACCATCATGCCGTTCTCGTCCGCCGCCGTGAGGTAGATGGTGCCGCCGCGGGCCGGGTTGCCGGCGCCGAAGTCCTGCGCTTTTTTCATGTCGATGAGTTTGGCACGCGAGGCCAGGTAGCCGTCATCGAGCATTTGCGTGGCCGTCACCTCCATTGACGATGGTTCGGCCACGTAACGGTAGACATCGGCAAAGGCCAGCTTCATGGCCTCGATCTGCACATGCTGCGAGTCGACGCCGTCCACCGGCAGGGCCGCCACATCGAACTGCTCCAGCATGCCGAGCGCCATCAGCGCGGCAATGCCCTGCCCGTTGGGCGGGATCTCGTGCACGGTGTGGCCGCGGTAATTCCGGGCGATGGTCTGCACCCACTCGGGGCGGTGCGCGGCCAGATCGCGCAAGGTCAGGCTGCCACCGTGCTGCTGCGAGAAGCGCGCGATTGCTTCGGCCACCTCACCCTGGTAAAACGCGGCGCCGCGAGTCTGCGCGATGGCGCGCAGGCAGCGCGCCGCTGCCGGAAACTGGAACAACTCCCCCACCTGCGGCGCCCGCCCGCGCGGCAAAAAGGCCTGCGCAAAACCGGGCAGCGACTGCAGCTCGGCCACCGCGGCGACCCACTTTCGCTGTACCACCGGCGGCACCAGATAGCCGCGCTCGGCGATCTCGATCGCGGGCTGTAGCAGGTCGGCAAACGCCAGTTTGCCAAAGCGCTCGCTCAGGGCCACCCAGCTGCCGACCGCACCGGGCACCGTGACGGCATCGAAGCCGCGCTTGGGCGGCCTCGCCGCGTCGGCACCGTATCTGGCGCGGAAGTACTCGCGCGTCCAGGCCTGCGGCGCGCGTCCCGAAGCGTTGAGCCCGTGCAGCGCCTGGCCGTCCCACAAGATGCAGAACGCGTCGCTGCCCAGCCCGTTGCTCACCGGCTCGCAGATCGTCATGGCGGCGGCCGCCGCAACTGCCGCATCGACCGCGTTGCCGCCCTCTAGCAGCATGCGCAGCCCGGCCTGCGCGGCCAGCGGGTGCGAGGTGGAGACCAGGTTGCGGGCGAACACCGGGATGCGGGTCGACGGGTAGGGGTTCCTGTGATTGAGGTTCATGCTCTCGCTCTCGTTTCGGTGCGGCGCCCGCTATTGTCCGGCACAACGAAAACGGCACCCGAAGGTGCCGCTTGTCTGCCACTATCAGCGCGTTACTCTTCCACGAACGCCTCTTCGCGCTTCGCCTTCACGGAGGGCAGCATCACAATCACCACCAGCGCCAGCGCCGCTGCCAGCAGGCCCGCCGACAGGCCACGCGTGAGGAAGACGCTCCAGTCGCCGCGCGACAGCAGCAGGGTGCGGCGCAGGTTTTCTTCCATCATCGGCCCCAGGATCAGGCCCAGCAGCATGGGGGCGGGTTCGCATCCGAGTTTGTTGAACAGATAGCCGACGATGCCGAAGGCGCCCACGACCCAGACGTCGAAGGTGTTGTTGTTGGTGGTGTAAACCCCCACCGCACAAAACAGCACGATCGCCGGGAACAGGTAGCGGTAAGGCACCGACAGCAGCTTGATCCAGATACCGATCAGCGGCAGGTTCAGGATGATGAGCATGGCGTTGCCGATCCACATCGAGGCGATCAGGCCCCAGAACAATTCGGGGTTGCTGGTCATCACCTGCGGGCCCGGCTGGATGTTGTGGATGGTCATGGCCCCCACCATCAGCGCCATCACGGCGTTCGGCGGGATGCCCAGCGTCAGGAGCGGAATGAACGAGGCCTGGGCGCCGGCATTGTTGGCCGACTCGGGGGCCGCCACACCGCGGATGTTGCCCTGGCCGAACGGCACTTCGCCGGGCCGCAACCTGGTTTTTTTCTCCAGCGCGTAGGCGGCAAAGGAAGACAGCAAGGCGCCGCCGCCCGGCAGGATGCCCAGCGCACAACCCAGCGCGGTGCCGCGCAACACGGCAGGCAGCATGTCCTTGAAGTCCTGCCTGGTCGGGAACAGGCCCTGCACCTTGGCGGTGAACACCTCGCGATCCTCCTCGGGCTGCGCCAGGTTGGTGATGATTTCACCGTAGCCAAACACGCCCATCGCAATCGCCACGAAGCCGATGCCGTCGGTCAACTCGGGGATGTCGAAGCTGTAGCGCGCCACGCCGGAGTTCACGTCGGTGCCGACCAGGCCCAGCAGCAGACCCAGGATGATCATGGCCACCGCCTTGAGCAGCGAGCCCGAGGCCAGCACCACGGCACCGATCAGGCCCAGCACCATCAGCGAGAAATATTCGGCCGGGCCGAACTTGAAGGCCAGCTCGGTCAGCGGCGGCGCAAACGCAGCCAGCATCAGGGTGCCGACACAACCTGCAAAGAACGAGCCCAGGCCGGCGGCTGCCAGCGCCGGGCCGGCGCGGCCCTTGCGTGCCATCTGGTAGCCGTCGATCACGGTCACCACCGACGACGATTCGCCGGGTAGATTCACCAGAATGGCGGTGGTGGAGCCGCCGTACTGGGCGCCGTAGTAGATGCCGGCCAGCATGATCAGCGCCGACACCGGAGGCAGCGCATAGGTGGCCGGCAGCAGCATGGCGATGGTGGCGACCGGGCCGATGCCGGGCAGCACGCCGATCAGGGTGCCAAGCAGGCAGCCGATGAACGCGTAAAGCAGGTTGCCGGGCGTGAACGCAACGCCGAAGCCAAGCGATAAATTAGCAATCAGATCCATGGTGTGTTCCCTCAACCCGCAATGAAAGTAGGCCACACCTGGATCTGCAGCTTGAGCGCCACGATGAAGGTGAAATAACTGCCCACGGCAAGAATGCTTGCCAGCACCAGGGTGGGCTTCCACTTGAACGTATCGCCGGCTTTGCTCGAGATGAAGGTCAACGCGTAGATCGCGGCGATCAGCCCCATCGAGGGCAGACCGATGCTCGGCAGCCCGCCCAGCAGCACCCCGAAAATCAGGTTGGCGCCGATGATGTAGCACAGCGGCCGCCAGGCCCACTTGCCGACCTTGTCGCCATCCTCGGTTTCCACCACCAGCGCCTTGAACATCACCAGCGCGCCCATCGCTGCCAGGATCACGCCCAGCACCAGCGGGAAGTAGCCGGGACCCATGCGCGCGGCACCGCCCACGTTGTAGGCGGTTGCGCCCCAGGCAAATGCAATGCCCACGAGTGCGAACATGACGCCGGAGTAGAAGTCCTTTTGACTCTTGATTTTCACGTGTTGTCTCCTCGAAAAAAATTCGACCAGCGGATTGTGGGCGGCTTTGCCGGGCCGCCTGATGTGGATTCCACCTACGCCGGGAACCCGGCGCGAGGGCGCCGGGCGGCGTTCAGTCGAGCGGCGGCGTGGCGCTCAGGACTTCTTGCACCGTGGTCAGGCCTTCGGCCACGCGCAGCGCGCCGGCCAGCCGCAGGGGCCGCATGCCATCCGTCATGGCCTGGCGCTTGAGCGCACCGAGGTCCGGCGCCAGCGTGACCTGGCCCTTGAAGGCGTCGCTCACCGTGAGCAACTCGTACAAGCCCATGCGACCCATGAAGCCGGTCATGCGGCAGTCGATGCAGCCCACGGGTTTGTAGGGGCGGTAGCCGCCGTTGATCTTCCAGGGCTTGACGATGGCGGCCAGCGCCTCGCGCGAGGTGCCGTCGTCCTTTTGCCGGCACTGCTTGCACAGGGTGCGCACGAGCCGCTGCGCCAGCACGCCGAGCACCGTGGCGTTGATCAGGTAGGGCGGCACGCCCAGCTCCATGAGTCGGGTGATGGCCGAGGGCGCATCGTTGGTGTGCAGCGTGGAGAACACCAGGTGTCCGGTCAGTGCCGCCTGGATCGCCATTTCGGCCGTGGCCAGGTCGCGGATTTCACCCACCATGATGATGTCCGGGTCCTGCCGCATGAGCGCGCGCAGGCCCTCGGTAAAACCGAAATCGAGCTGCGTCTGCACCTGCGTCTGGTTGAACGCGGGCTCGATCATCTCGATCGGATCCTCGATCGTGCTGACGTTGACCTCCTCGGTCGCGATCCGCTTGAGCGTGGAGTACAGCGTGGTGGTCTTGCCGGATCCCGTGGGACCGGTCACCAGAATTACGCCGTTGGGGCGCTTGACCAGGCCTTCCCAGCGCTCGGCATCGTGCGACGAGAAGCCCAGCGCATCGAGATCCTTGACGGTGGTGTCGGGGTCGAAAATCCGCATCACCATCTTCTCGCCGAAGGCGGTGGGCAGCGTGGACAGGCGCATCTCGATCTCTTCGCCGCGCGGGTTGCGCGTCTTGATGCGGCCATCCAGCGGGCGGCGCTTTTCCATCACGTCCATGCGCCCGAGCAGCTTGATGCGTGCCGTCATGGCGTTCAGCACCCCCATCGGCATTTGGTACACCGGGTGCAGCACGCCGTCGATGCGAAAGCGGATCACGCCCTGCTCGCGGCGCGGCTCCAGATGAATGTCGCTGGCGCGCTGGTCGAAGGCGTACTGCCACAGCCAGTCCACCACCTGCACCACGCCCTGGTCGTTGGCATCGAGCTGCTTGCTGGTCTTGCCCAGCTCGACCAGCTGCTCGAAACTCGCGGCCGCGTTGCCGGAGCCGGCCTTTTGCGCCGCGCGCACGGATCTGGCCAGCGCGAAGAACTCGGCCGTGAAACGGTGAATCTCCTGCGGACTCGCGACGACGCGGCGCACGCTGCGGCGCGACTGGCGTTCGACCTCGGCCACCCAGTCGATGATGAAGGGTTCGGCCGTGGCCACCACCACCTCGGTGGGCGTGACCTGCACCGGCAGCACGCGGTGCCGCTCGGCGTAGGCGGCGCTCATGATGTCGGCCACCTTGCCCACATCCACCTTCAAGGGGTCGATGCGCAGGTAGTCGAGCCCGGCGCGGCCGGCCAGCCACTGCGTCAGCGCTTCGATGTCCAGCGGCTTGCCGTCGCTTGAGCGCTGCATCGCCACGCTGGCCAGGCGCACCAGTGGATGCTGCGCACTCTCGGCCTGCGAGCAGCGCGCGATGGTGCGGCGCGCTTCCTCACTGGAAATCACCCCGTCCGCGTTCAGCCACTCGACCAGGCGGCGCCAGTCCACCGGCCCCATCGGTACGGATTGGGGCGAAGGGGAATGCTTGGCGGGTTGCAAAGTGGCGCTCATGGAGGTCGTGGGGAAAGTAGTCAGGGTTGCAGGGGTTTGAACACCCGCAGCCACTTGGGCGCGGGCAGATGCCACAGAGTCTGGATGGTTTCTGCACGCGCGGCAAGCTCCACCCGCTTCACGGCCCTGGGTGTACGCAGCGCCAGCACCACGGTGTTGCCTTCACGCGTCGGCTTGAAGGCCCAGACTGCGTCGGGACCGAATGCCGCCGCGATCTTCTCCAGGCTGCGCTCGTAGCTGGATGAGCGGCCAAACAGGTTCACCGTCATGCAGCCGTCTTCGGTCAGCAGCCGGCGGCAGTCGGCATAGAAATCCTCGCTGTCGAGCACCGGCGCGGCGGCCTCGTGGTCGTACAGGTCCACCTGCAGCGCGTCCACCGTACCGTGCCAGTGCGGGTGTCGCGCCACCTCGGCCGCGTCGCCCAGCACCACCTGCAGCCGCGCATCATCGGGCGGCAGCTTGAACCACAGGCGGCAGGCCGCGATCACCTGCGGATTGAGCTCGATCGC
Source organism: Rhodoferax sediminis (assembly GCF_006970865.1). Taxonomy (NCBI): domain Bacteria; kingdom Pseudomonadati; phylum Pseudomonadota; class Betaproteobacteria; order Burkholderiales; family Comamonadaceae; genus Rhodoferax; species Rhodoferax sediminis. The sequence continues at coordinate 1,117,764 of NZ_CP035503.1, read as the reverse complement.
GGTGGTCTTCATGCGCAGCTTCTTGCGGCAGAACTTGGTCAGCGAGGCGGCGCCCAGACCAAGTTGCATGGCGTGGCGTTTGGCCACGCTGGACGGCTCGACAAACAGCAGCCAGGCCATCATGCGCTGCACATACTCCAGCTCGATGTCAAAGGGCGCATCCAGCAGCATCGAGCCCTGTACCCACTCGGTGCCCAGGTGCAGGTAGCGCACGTCGCCGTAGTCGGAGAAATTCACTTCCGGGAGTTCCCCGTCTGTTTTTTTTATGCGTGCCATTAACTCAAATCAGCCCATGTTGTTCAAATACCTCGCGCCAGGCGGCGAGTTTGCGCTCGAAGCTCCAGGACGCGTTGGCGGGGCTGGTGGACGGCAATTTATAGACCGGTAAACCCAGTTCGGCGGTGTAACGCGCGTGCTTATAGCTTTCGCCGCCGTTGTGGACGATCGCCTGCAACTGCGGGCAGCGCCGGCGCAGGTTTGAGAAATCGTTGACCTGCGGGTTGCGGATGCTGGCGTCCAGGCTGCCTTCGCGCTCGCAGGCGCCGTACACGTCCCATACGCCCAGGCCGTGGGCGAGCAGCCATGTGCTTCTATCTTCATAGCTGTCAGTGCCCGTCCCGTATGGGCTGGAAGGCCAAATGGCTTGAAGAATCTTCCAGAACTGGTTTTGCCGATGGGCATAGTACTGCTGCGCGGCGAGCGAGGCCGCACCGGGGAAACTGCCCAGCACCAGCAAGCGGGTCTGGGGCGACAGCAGCGGCGGCAACCCCCGCAACATCACAGTCATAGCGCCCCCACGCTCGCACACTGCGTGTGGCTTCCTGCCCCCGAGGGGGCCTTCGCGCCTTCGGGCGGCCGGACGGCGCTCACAGCAGCGCCCCCAGCCGCGGCAGCGCCGCCAGGGCGTTGCGCACCGTCGCCTGGGCCAAATCGTCCAGAGCCATACCGCGCAAATCGGCCACCACTTGTGCAATGCGCGGCAGCTCGGCCGGCTCGTTGCGGCCCTGCGACGCGCCGGCCGCGCGTTGCTGCGCGGTTTTGTAAAGCCAGTGCGGCGCAATGTCAGGTGCGTCTGTCTCCAGCACGATGGTGTCCAACGGCAAGGTGGCGGCCAGACGGCGCAGTTGCAGCGCGCGCTCGAACGTCACTGCACCGCCAAAACCGAGCTTCAAGCCCAATGCGACGAACTGGGTGGCCTGCACCTCGCTGCCATTGAAGGCATGGGCGATACCGCGCCAAAGCTCATCCGGCCCCGCCAGATCGCGCAAGTGCTTGAGCAGCCGGTCGGCCGAGCGCCGCACATGCAGGATCACCGGCAAGCCGTGCCGGCGCGCCAGCTTGAGCTGTTCGCGGTAGAAAAACTCCTGGCGTTCGCGCAGTGGGCTCTGCAAGAGCTCGGGAACGAAGTAGTCGAGCCCAATCTCGCCCACCGCGACCAGCCGCGGGTCGGCCCGGCGCAGCGCCAGTTCGGCATCGAGCGCCGCCAGATCCGCATCTGCGGCCTGCGCCACGCACAGGGGGTGGATGCCCAGCGCATAGCTGTCCCCAAACTGGTGCGCCAGCTCGCGCACCGCCGCGAAGTTGGCCACCTGCACGGCCGGCAGCACGCAATGCGCGACGCCCCTGGCAGCCGCCCGCGCGCGCATGGCGAGGACATCGTTGCAGAACTCGGGTGCATCCAGGTGGCAGTGGGTATCGATCCAGACCGTCATGGTCGCCATAATGCCTGAAACAGGCGAGCAAACTGGATGCAGGGACGGGCAAACCGTGATACCGTCATTGTGTCGTTTCCAGTGCGTATTGAAAACATCCCTCACAGGTGACCTGATGCGCAAGCCCGCCCTCTACAGCCGCTCCCGCCGCGGGCCGGATGGCGCCTTGCCCGCCGACGATGCGGCGCCAGCCACCGCCCCGGCACCGTCCCGCCGGCGCAGACTTTCCAGCCCACGTGTGCTGTGGTCGGTCATTGCCGTGCTGGCCGTCATGCTCGCGCTCAGCCTGGGCTTGGCGCTGCGCCCGGCAACGCGCACGGTCACGCAAAAAGACATTGACGCGGCAGTGCTCAAAACACTGGAAACCACGGTCCTGCCCTCCCCCGCCACCGCGGCCTACAACGCGATTTTCCCCTCTGTCGTGCGGGTCATGGCCTATGGCAAGAGCCGCCGCAGCAACGGCGAGGTCGAGCGCGGCGTCGGCACCGGTGTGGTCATCGTGGACAAGGGCGTGATCCTGACCAGCCTGCATGTGATACAGGACGCCGAGGTCATCCGGGTGGTTTTTTTCGACGGACTGATGTCGCGCGCCTCCGTCATCGGCATGCAGCCTGAAAACGACCTGGCCGTGCTGCAGGCCAGCACCATCCCGGACGACCTCATGCCCGCGACCCTGCGTTCCACCGCCGACCTGGCGCCCGGCGATCAGGTGATGGCGGTCGGCTTTCCGTTCGGCATCGGCCCATCGGCGTCGGCGGGCGTGGTGTCGGGTCTGAACCGCGTTTTCCGCGCGCCCAACGGCGGGCAGGAACTGTCCAACCTGATCCAGTTCGACGCTGCCGCCAACCCCGGCAACTCGGGTGGCCCACTGGTCACAATGGATGGTGCAGTCGTCGGCATCGTCACCGCCATCCTCAACCCGACACCGGCCCGCACCTTTATCGGCATCGGCTTTGCGGTACCGATCGAGAATGCCGCCTCGGCGGTTGGCATGTCGCCCTTCTGAAGGACTCCCCCCATGGACGCACAGACCCCCGCCGACAACAACGACACCGCACAGGTGATGGAGCAGATCCTGTACGAGGTCAAGCGCGTAGTGGTCGGGCAGGACCGCTTTCTCGAGCGCGTGATGGTTGCGATGCTGGCGCAGGGGCACCTGCTGGTCGAAGGCGTGCCGGGCCTGGCCAAGACGCTGACCGTGAAGACCCTGGCCAGCACGGTGCGCGGCCAGTTCAAGCGCATCCAGTTCACGCCCGACCTGGTGCCGGCGGACCTGGTCGGCACGCGCATCTACAACCAGAAAACCGGCGAGTTCAGTACCTCGCTGGGGCCGGTGTTCACCAACCTGCTGCTGGCCGACGAGATCAACCGCGCGCCGGCCAAGGTGCAAAGCGCACTGCTGGAAGTAATGCAGGAGCGCCAAGTAACGATTGCCGGCGTGTCGCACAAGGTGCCCGAGCCGTTCCTGGTGATGGCTACCCAGAATCCGATCGAGACCGAGGGCACCTATCCGCTGCCCGAGGCGCAGGTGGATCGCTTCATGATGAAGGTGCTGGTGGACTACCCGAGCGACGAGGAGGAATTCGTGATCGTGGAGCGCGTCATCGGTCCGGCGGTGGCGGTGACTGCGGTGGCGACCACCGAGCAGCTGTCCGCCTTGCAGCACGAGTGCCGCCGTATCTATGTCGACCCCTCGCTGATCCAGTACGCCGTGCGCCTGGTCTCCGCCACCCGTACGCCCGACCGCCATGGCCTGAAGGATCTGGCCCGCTTCATCACCTTTGGCGCCAGCCCGCGCGCCACCATCAACCTGACCGAAGGTGCGCGCGCGCTGGCCATGCTGCGCGGGCGCAGCTACGCGCTGCCCGAGGACATGAGCGACCTCGTGCCCGATGTGCTGCGGCACCGCCTGGTGCTGTCGTACGAGGCGCTGTCGGAAGGGCTGACGGCGGATGCCCTCACCGCCCGGATCATGGCCAGGGTGTCGCCGCCGGCCAAGCCCCTGGCCCACGAAAAACTCGCCGCCTGAGGCCGCCATGTGGACCCGCACCCAACCCGTCCCCCCCGCGTCCGCCGCGCCCGCCCTGGCGTCGACGCCCGGGACCGAGCACGTGCTGCGCCGATTGGAATGGACCGTGATCCGCCGGCTCGACGGGCTGCTGCAGGGTGACTACCGCACGCTGTTGCGCGGCGCCGGGCTGGACCTGGCCGACCTGCGCGAGTACCAGCACTTCGATGACGTGCGCCACATTGACTGGAACGTCACGGCGCGGCTGCAGCAAACCCATGTGCGCGTGTTCACCGAAGACCGCGAGATGAGCGCCTGGTTTTTGCTGGACCTGAGCCCCTCGGTCGATTTTGGCTCGGGCGAGCAGCGCAAGCGCCACGTGTCCACCGAGTTCGTGGCCGTGCTGGCGCGGCTGCTGACGCGTCACGGCAACCGCGTCGGTGCGCTCTTGTACGGCGCCGGGGTGGACACCGTGATTCCGCCGGGCGGCGGGCGCCGGCATGTGCTGCACCTGCTGCACGCCATGCAAAACCGCCCGCTCGCCGGCGACACCGGCGGCACCCGGCTGCACGAGCTGCTGGCATCGGCCGCCGCGGTAGTGCGGCGCCGCTCCACGCTGTTTGTGGTGTCCGATTTCATCAGCGAACCCGGCTGGGAAAAGCCGCTGGGCGAGCTGGCGCGGCGCCACGACGTGGTGGCGGTGCGGCTGCTCGATCCGATGGAGCTGGATTTGCCCGACCTCGGGCTCATCCCCATCCGCGATGCCGAAACCGGCGAACAGCTGCTGGTAGACACGCACGACGCGGGCTTTCGCAAGCGCTTTGCGCGGATTGCGGCGCAGCGCGAGGCGGAACTGCGCCAGGCGCTGGCACGCGCGGGCGTCGACACGCTGGAGCTGTGCACCGACGATGACCTGGTGGCATCGGTGCTGCGCTTTACCGACTTGCGCAAGCGCCGCAGCCGGCTCCCGGGCGCCGGCGCGCCGGTCAGCCCGCTGTCCGCGCACCTGCATGTGGCGGCCTGAGCCAGCTATTACGGAGACGATGCCATGACCTCGCCCGTCACCTTTCTTTGGCCCCAGCTGCTGTGGCTGCTGCTGGCGCTGCCGCTGCTGGCGGCGCTGTATATCTGGCTGTTGCGCCGCAAGAAGAAGCTGGCGCTGCGCTATGCCAGCCTGTCCATCGTCAAGGAGGCCATGGGCCCGGGCCAGAGCCTGCGCCGCCACATCCCGCCGCTGCTGCTGCTGCTGGCCATTGCCGCCATGCTGCTGGCGGCGGCGCGCCCCCTGGCCGTGATCACCTTGCCGATGCAGCAGGACACCATCATTTTGGCGATGGATGTGTCGGGCAGCATGCGCGCCACCGATGTGCTGCCCAGCCGTCTGGTCGCGGCCCAGAACGCCGCCAAGGCGTTTCTCGCGGAGTTGCCGCGCAGCGTGCGCGTGGGCATCATCGCCTTTGCGGGCACGGCCTCGGTGGTGCAGGCCCCGACCCTGAACCACGATGACCTGGTGAGCGCCATCGACCGCTTCCAGCTGCAGCCGGGCACCGCCATCGGCAACGGCATCGTGCTGTCGCTGGCGACCCTGTTCCCCGACGCCGGCATCGACCTCGAGGCGATGGTCGACGGCGCGGGGGGCCCCCACGGGATCGCGATCGACAAAAGCGCGCCCGGGGCGGGGAAAAAATTCACGCCGGTGACACCTGGCTCGTACAACACGGGGGCCATCATCCTGCTCACCGATGGCCAGCGCACCACCGGCGTGGACACCATGGAGGCGACCAGCATGGCGGCCGATCGCGGGGTGCGCGTGTACACCGTGGGCGTGGGCACGGTCGATGGCGAGACCATCGGCTTTGATGGCTGGTCGATGCGCGTGCGGCTCGACGAAGACACGCTCAAGGCCATCGCCAACAGCACCCGGGCCGAGTACTTTTATGCCGGCACCGCGGACAGCCTGAAAAACGTCTATGAAACCCTGCGCTCACGGCTGTCCGCCGAGAAAAAGGAGACCGAAATCTCCGCCCTGCTGGCACTCGCCGCCGCGCTGCTGAGCGTCGCCGCTGCGGGACTGTCGCTCTTGTGGTTCAACCGCATTCTCTGAAAGGCACGCATGCCACCACGATCCTCTGGCATGAGCCGGAACAGCCCGAACACCTTGTACCGGTATTGCCGCAGCATCCGCTGGCTGGTTTTCGTCGCGCTGACGGGCACCGCGACCCTGTCCTTCGCCTGGAGCGACCACACCCTGGGCACCTGGCAGGCGCTGGCTGCGATGCCAGCGATCGCCGCGGCGCCCCCCGTTGCCGCGGAAACCCTGGACGCGTTCCTTGCGGCCGAAGACACGGGCCTGCAGGCCCTGCTGGCGCAGGAGGAGCAATGGGCCCGCCGCTACGTCCCTGCGTATCCGCCGCGGCCGGATGCCTTGCAGTTCCAGGCCGGCGGCCCGCCCGCCACGCGCAGGCAGCGCTTCATGGCGGCCCTGCGCATCAATCCCGACTGCCAATTGCCGCTGTTCCTGCAGATGCGCCCCGGCACGCAGCCACCGCCCGGATCAAACCTGCCCTGGACCGAGGTCACGACACTGCGGCGCGACACCACGGCCCGCGAAACCCAATACCAGCGCCTTCGCCCGGGAGAGCAAGTCGCGGTGCTGGAGGTCATCGCCAGCGCGTCCGGGGAGCCCGACGACGGCCTGGACATCGGGCTGTGGGAAGACAACGGCACGCCCTATGGGCACCTCTACGGTTTCGGCAAGCAGCCATTCGGCGACCCGGCACTCGAGTTCTCGACGCAGGCGCCGTTTCACATGGGCTTCTTCCATGAGTCCTGGATCATCTACAAGGCAGCCGGATTCCTGCGCCGCACCTACCCCGAATACCGAATCCACCTGTACCGGTCGCTGGCGGCATATGCGCTCAAGAGCGGGCATCCGTATTGGGGCTGGCGCTTTGCGGGATGGGCATTGCACTACGTGCAGGACTTGACGCAGCCCTACCACGCGACCGTGCTGCCGGGCGTGGGCACGGCGCGCATGCTGTGGATCAACGCCCTCGATATCGCGGGAAGGCCCGGGGCCAAGGACCGGGCCATCCGGCTGGTCTCGAACCGCCATCTGGCGCTCGAAAACTACCAGTACCACCGCATGCGGGACGCGTATTTACACAAGAACCCCACCGATGCCCTGCTGCGCGCCACGCGCAATACATCAAAGGATGCCGCGCAGGCCCCCTGGTCGGACGCCACCCCGCGCCAGGTCGTGAGCCAGCAGGCGCACGACTGGGCGGATCGGACCGACCGCATGCTGGAGCACGCCCTGCCCGCCAAATACATCTCCGACCCGGCCTACGTGTTGGAACAGACCGAGCCCGACATCGACCTGTTCGCCGTGATGCAGCGCGCACCGCAAGCCATGCAGGACGACATGACCCAGCTGGTGTCGGACCTGATGCAGCATTTCGGCACGCAGTCGCGCGTGTTCATCGCGTCGTTCCTGCCAAAACCCTGAGCATGCGCAGGCGGGCCCGCCTGTGGCCCAGTTACATCACGGAACAAAGCGCAACGGATCCTGTCTAAATTTCGTCGGCTGGCGTTTCCGCCGGCGACAGGAGGTGTCATCATGAAGCAGTTGAAACATTGGCAAGACCCGGTGAACGCCCTGTTGGGGGTATGGGTCGTTCTCTCGCCGTGGGCCCTGGGCTTCCAGGACATGACGACGGCCATGGCCAACGCGGTCATCATCGGACTGGCGCTGATCGCCGCCTCGCTGGGGGCGATGATCGTGCCGCGCGCCTGGGAAGAGTGGACCGAAGGCATTCTGGGGCTCTGGCTGGTCATATCGCCTTGGGCACTGCAGTTCAGCGCGCAGCGCGACGCCATGCTCGCGGCGGTGATTAGCGGCATCGTGATCCTGGCGCTCGCGCTGTGGACACTCTTGACCGACAAGGACTACAACAACTGGACACACGGGGCGGCGCACTGAGCCGCCCGCGGTAGTACTGAACGCCTGTTGAACGCGCCATGGACGCCCATGGCGCGGGGGGTGGGCCTGCGCCGGCGCCCCGGGTTGGCCGGGCGAGCTTTCATTCGGCTATGACAAACTGCCAGCGGCAGTGCGACCCCGGCCGCAACGATCGGCGGACACTGCGTCGCATACAGCGCCAGGCCGGTTCGTCGCAAGCGCCGGCCGCCGCCGGGCAAAGCCCTGATTTTTTGGCAACCGGCCCGCAGTCCACTGATTAAACGGGGAAAGTTGTCCAGACAAGCGGAGCCGCTTCCTGGTGCGTTTGCGTGGGCGCCGCCATGGAGCGGTCTGGTAAAGAACCAGGCTATGCGCGCTAGCGCACAGATTGGATGGCCACGGGCGCGTAGCCTGATCGTTAACGGTCATGTCCTGAAGCAATCAGCGGCTGATCCGTTTTTTCCCGTGGCGAAGGTCCGATCTCCTGACGCCGGTTATTGCTGCCAGAAACTGATCAATTCTAGGGAATTGCTCTCACTGATGTAGGCAGTTCTCGTAACCTAAACAGAAGGAATCATCATGAAATATTCGAAACTGATCATCGCTACGCTAATGACACTCTCTTTGAGCGCCTGCTTTACCGTTCCTGCGGGACCCCCTGGACCACAAGGCAATACAGGTGACACCGGCGCCACCGGGCACACCGGACACACTGGCGCGACAGGTAATACGGGTGCCACCGGATATACCGGCGCAACGGGTAATACGGGTGCCACCGGATATACCGGCGCCACAGGTGGCACGGGTGCCACCGGTGACACTGGCGCTACCGGTAACACGGGTGCAACCGGATACACCGGCGCCACTGGTAGCACCGGTGCAAGAGGCAACACTGGCGCGCGCGGAGCCACAAATGGCAGCACCATAGTGGTCGTTCCGCCGGCTCAGTAGCCGCGGAGGCGATGAACAGTCTGTGGCGGCACCCCGATTCGTGACGAAGGTGGTGGTGACCGCTCTGCTGATCGGTATCGGTTCCCTGTTCGTGTAAGACCTTGCCGCATCGACGTCGCGCACGGCCGACCTCCAGGGACGCGATGAAGGCGGGGTGAGGTTTGGACTGCGCTGCGGCTGCATTGCGGGCTCCATGGCCTCACTTCCATGAAGACGTGTAGGGGCCATCGAGCCGCCCGTCCGTGCGCTGGCGAACACCCGCTCTCACTTCGCGAGACGCTCGCGGATAGTCAGCAATTCCTGGCGGCGCTTCGGACTCGTTTTGGGGTAGGCAAGCTTGAGTTCCTCGAGCGTATCGAGCACTATCCTGGAGACAATCAGCCGGGCGTTTTCCTTGTCGTCGGCGGGTACGACATACCAGGGTGCTGCGCTCGTGCTTGTGGCGCTGAGGCACTCCTCATAGGCCTTCATGTAGTGCCTCCAGAATTTTCTCTCTTCAATGTCCGCCAGGCTGAATTTGAAGTTTTTTTCCGGCTCGTCGATCCGCTCGAGAAAGCGTTTTCGCTGCTCGTCCTTCGAGAGGTGGAGATAGAACTTTACGATGCGCGTTCCGTTGTCGTGCAGATGTCTCTCCAGATTCGCGATCGAGCGGTAGCGGTCGCGCCAGAGCACCTTGTCGCCGCGCGGCGTGTTCGGCAGCCCCTCACTGCGCAGAATATTGCGATGCACGCGCACGATCAAAACCTCTTCGTAGTAAGACCGGTTGAAGATGCCGATCCGGCCGCGTTCCGGCAAATCGCGCGTGCTACGCCACAGAAAATCGTGTTGCAGTTCTGCGGGGCTGGGATGCTTGAAACTGAACACCTGGCAGCCTTGCGGATTGACGCCGGACATCACATGCTTGATGGCGCCGTCTTTGCCGGCCGCATCCATGGCCTGAAAAATCAGCAGAACGGCATAGCGGTTGGAGGCGTAGAGAAGCTGCTGTTGCGAACTGAGTTGCGCCACGTGCTCGCTCAGGAGTTCCTGGTATTGCTCCTTCGACTTGTATACGGGATCGACGGTGGTGGGCCACTTTTTGAGGGTGACCCCGTCTCCCTCCCGCACCCGAAAATCCTTTGCATTGATCTTCATTCGCATCCTTTCGGCGGCGAGTCGACGCAAGCAGGCGTTGCCGGCACCGCGATGCACTGTTATACGCTGGCCACGGCAACACAGTCTATGACGATGCGCAGCCCACGCTGATACAGAAGATCGAGGCGGTTCGTGGATTGGCGGTCTGCCTGTGTCGCCGCATGAGTCCCATTCAACGCCGGTTTTTAATCGGCATCATTGCCTATTGCAGGTGCAAGGCCCCGACGCCGAACAGGCCCACCAGACCGATCACGATCAGATAGATGGCCACGATGAAGTTCAGGAGCCTGGGCATCACCAGGATGAGGATCCCTGCAATGAGCGAGATCAGGGGCGTCAGGCTGAGGTGAAGGTTCACGTGATCTCCTATGCTGTCGTGTCAAAAAAAGGGCAAACGGATTCCCGTGCAGATCCGGGCGGGCGCGTTTTACCTCGTGCCGGAGACTTCGACCTCCACGCGGCGATCGGGCTGCAGGCAGGCAATCAATGCCTTGGTAGCCTTGTTGCCTTTGCAATCGCCGGGTTTCGTCACGGGATCTGATCCGTCCATGCCTTTGGCGGCAATCTTGCCGGCCGGGATCCCTGTGGATTCCGCCAGGTAGCTCTTGACCGCTTCGGCGCGGCGCGTCGAAAGTTTCAGGTTGTAGTCGTGCGAGCCGATCCGGTCAGTGTGCCCCGTGACGGCAATCGCATCAAAGCTGGCGCCCTTCAGGTCTGCCGCAAACTTGTCGAGCGCCTGCCTGCCCTCGGGCTTGACGGCCGCCTTGTCAAAATCGAAAAGGGAATCCGCTGAGAAAGTGACCCTGGTGGGTGGCGCAGGCGGCGGCATCACGGCCACGGGTTCAGGCGCCGGCATGATGGCGGCCACTGGTTCGGGCGCAGCCTCGCGCGGGGCCGGGGCCTGCGCTTTCGCGCCGAACCGGTAGACCAGGCCGACCGAGACCAGATCAACGTCCCCTTTATTGCCGACGGCATCGTTGACGCGGTAGCGCTCGGCCTCGACGCGCATGGCCAGTGCATCATTGAATGCGTATTGAACCCCCACGCCAAACTTGTAGTTCGTGTCACGCTTGCTCGGGTTGGCGCTGGGGTAGGGCACAGTGACCGCTCCCGTGCCGGAAAATGAGTCCCTGGCTTGACTATTGGTCACGCCGACCCGGCCAAGCACCGACAGCTTTTCGGTGACCGGCAAAATGCCGACCGCGTCGAGATTCCATCCCCGCAAGCGGATATTTCCTGTCAGCGTTCCCGCAGGTACTGTGGTCGCCGTAAAGCCGAACCTGCCCAGATCGAAATAGCCGCCTTCAAGGGCGAAATTCCTATTGAACTGGTAACCGCCAAAAACCTTGCCGCCGGTAGAGCGATCCTGATCGGTGATCGAGGTCGTTGCCAGACCTCGGGTCAGCAGCCCACTGGTGATTCTCGCGTCATCGATGGTCGCAGCGGACCGGCCCACGTTGGCCCCGCCATACCAGCCCAGATCGTCCGCCATCGCGAATTGGCTGGTGATGACGGCGATTGCCGCCAAACCCAGTCTTCCTGAGATTCTTGTTAATTTCATGTTTTTCTCCAAAATGGCCTGCTCAAATTCATCGGATTTCACCCGTGCCTCGGGCGCTTCCTGATATCACTGCTTTTGCGTTGGTCGGACTGCGTCAGGCCTTTTCACTTGCACGTGGGAGGTGCATTTGCATTCCCCGGCACGGATACGACGTTGGAGTCGAAGACAAATGCACCAGCCGTAAACGCCCCGGCAAACAGCCTGCCACACGAGGTCGCGCCGGTAGTCATCGTGACATTCGCCGAGGCCAGGATGTTGCCTTGCCATTCAGAGTTCGTTCCAAGCGTTGCCGAAGTGCCCGCCTGCCACCAGACATTGGATGCCTTGGCTCCATTGATCAGGAGGATGCGGGTGTGAGTTCCAGGGGAAGCGGCACCGGCTGCCGAACCGACGGTGCTTGCCGACTGGAAGACAAAAACGGCATCGGGGTTGCCCTGGGCGTCCAGCGTGAGGTCGTTCCCGATCAGAATCGACGTGTTGGATGTATACACGCCAGGATAGAACAGGTTCTGTCCGGCCACGAGTGCACTGCCGGTCGTGGCGCCCAAACCGGTGGGGGCTGCTATCGGTGTGCCTCCTCCCAATGAACCAGCGGCTGGCGGCCCGGCCGGAGGCGTGATGCTGAGAAACGCCGACCGCAAGTCGTTGGTGACAGCATTTGCAGTGGTTGTATCCGGGTACGTGGGCGTGACGACGATCCCGCTGATGGTCGGAGGTGAGCCTGCGCAAAGGCCAAAACCGCCCACGTTATCAACTGTCACGGCATTGCACGTCGCATTTGGATTCAGCACGGCATTCCCATTGATGTGACTGATGGGCGCGGTGGGGGTGTTGGTGACTCCGGCAGTAGCCGCAATCCCGAACGGGGCGGCCGAACCGAGGTTGACCGGTGCCGGACCAGCAGCAGCGGGTGTGACTGTCTTGAAGCTCCATGCATAGTTACAGCCGATCGGGACGCCATTGGCACTTGTGGCACCCTGGATAACTGCCGTATAGGACGTGCCGGCCAGGAGCGCTGACGATGTTGTCAAAGTTGCCGTCTGGGTGGCGACGTTATAGGTCACCGACGCAGGCACAAGCGCCGCCCCGCCCGCTGGCGCCAGCGCGAAGGTGGTCGCATTGATCGTTGCGGCATTCATCGCCAGACTGAAAGTGGCAGTGACCAATTTGCCGCCGCCAGCAACCCCATTGGTGCTGGTGGTGGCAAACTGGTTGCCACTGGTGGGATCCGTCAGGGTCACCGTGGGGGTGGTGGGCCCAGCTGCTGCTGCACATGTGGCACCAGGGATGATCGCGCCAGGGGGTGGAACAAGAGCGGCTCCGGCGACTCCGCTACCGCCTATGCCCAGAATCGGATCACGCCCTCCGCCGCCACAACCCACCACCAAAACACTCAGCAGCAATGCCATGAACCACGGCAGGACGCTGGAACAGCGCTCGAATTTATTCATTTGTTGACCCTCTTCTTCTAATCCAGAAAACCATCAATGCCACGGACCGACGCCTGATCGATGCGCAAGTTGACAGTCTGCGTTGTCGCTTTCGCACAATGCGTCGCGTGCTGCAGTGTTCCGTGTCGTCCCAATGAAGTCTGTGCGCTAGCCCACATAAGGGAAAAGGTCTGTGCGTTCGAGGAGACACCGCGGGTCACGCCGAAGCGGACGCCGCCAGCTGGCGCCATAACAACATGTTGGCTATCGCACATACAAGATGGCGTCAGCCTTCTACATTCGGGACAAAGTCTATTCAAGGGTGTCACTGCGGCAATCACTGGAGCTAGGCTCATCCCTAAGGTTCGCGATGCCTGTCCCTCCCCCCGCAACGAAGACTCGGGCCAGCGCTGCACCGGCAGCCCCACACCGGGGATCCGCGATGGCCCATTCGCACGAGATAAAACTGAATCGCCTGCTGGGCGCGTTGCCGGACACCGTGTTGAAGCATTGGTTGCCACAACTTGAATTGATCAACCTGCCACTGGGTCAGGTGCTGTACGAGTCAGGCAAAACCGAGCACTTCGTGTACTTTCCGACCTCCGCCATCGTTTCGCTGCTGTACGTGATGAAAAATGGTGATTCCGCCGAAATCGCCGTGGTCGGCAACGAGGGCATTGTCGGCATCTCCCTGTTCATGGGGGGAAATTCCACACCCAGCCGTGCCGTGGTGCAAAGCGCAGGCAAGGGCTTTCGGCTGAAAGCACAGATCATGAAAGACGAGTTTGATCAATCCGGGCCGGTGGCGCGTTTGCTGCTGCGCTATACCCAGGCGCTGATCACGCAAATGGCACAGACGGCGGTCTGTAACCGGCACCATTCTCTGGACGAGCAACTGTGTCGCTGGCTATTGTTGAGCCTGGATCGTCTGCCAGGCAATGAACTCGTGATGACGCAGGAATTGATTGCCAACATGCTCGGCGTGCGTCGCGAAGGCGTGACAGAGGCCGCGCTCAAGGTGCAAAAGGCGGGGCTGATCAGCTACGCGCGCGGCCGCATCAAGGTGCTGGATCGCAAGGGGCTGGAAAAACGCAGTTGCGAGTGTTACGAAGTAGTCAAAAACGAGTATGACCGCTTGCTGCCTGCGGAACTGGCGACATAGTTCGTGCCGTGTGCGCAAGCGAACAGACGCGAGCCGTACATCACGTCTACCCTTTACCAGTGCTTCGGTGCGGCCATTTCATTTTTACCGGGCTCGCGAAGACGTTCGATACTTTTGAAGGAGAACCATTATGTTGCGCAGCATGAAATCCCTGGAAGACTACGCCATCGGTGCGACCGACGGCACGGTCGGCCAGGTGAAGGACTTCTATTTCGACGACCAGACGTGGGTCGTGCGCTACCTCGTGGTCGACACGGGTACCTGGCTCGCCAATCGCAGCGTGCTGATTTCACCGATCGTCATCAACCAGCCAGACTGGATCAAAAAGAATTTTTCCGTCTCGATCACGAAAGCTCAGGTCAAGGACAGTCCGGCCATCGATACCCAAAAGCCGGTTTCGCGGCAGCACGAAATGGACCACCTCGCCTACTACGGCTTCCAGTACTACTGGGGCGGCGGCGGGTTGTGGGGGGCCGGCATGTACCCGAACGAGATACTTCCCGGCTACGAGGGCTACGGCTCACCCGCTGCCGAACGCGCCGAGGAAGACAACGCATATGCACGCTCGCAGGAATCGCGCCAGCGCGATGACGACCCTCACCTGCGCAGCTGCAATGCCGTGGTCGGCTATCACATCCATGCAAGCGACGGCGACATCGGCCACGTCTGGGGGCTGCTCATGGACGAGGAAACCTGGGCCATCCGTTACCTGGTTGTGGACACGAGCAACTGGTGGCTGGGGCACAAGGTGCTCATCGCGCCGCCATGGATCAAGGACTTGAACTGGGTCGACGGCACCGTCTCGGTCAATCTGACCCGCCAGGCCGTGAAAGACGCTCCGGCCTACGACGCAGCGATGGATCTCAATCGCACACAGGAACGAGGTCTGCACGAACATTACGGGCAAGCCGGGTACTGGTCGGACGGCGTGAAGATGGAGACCGACATCAATCGTAAATAGCGCGATGCCTTCGCTTGCGCATTGCCCGTGAGGACCAAAATCTTAGGTTAAAACACGTCATGGGCCTTATGGGTTCTTCACTGGTAGCTATATTTTCGGTAGCGCGCTCCGGCAGATGCACCCATAAGGGCTACACTGAACCTTTGGGATTACCCAATAGATTTCTTGTTGCATTGAGGGTGAGCATGACGACAACGCAAAAGGGCAGCGCGCCCGAGCATCCGGCGCCTGAAAGCGGCAAGAGCAGCGAGGCGCAGCCCCCCGTCGAACTTGCCGCCGCGGATTTTCCCATTGTCGGTATCGGCGCCTCGGCCGGTGGGCTGGCGGCCATTGAGGCTTTCTTTTCCGGTATGCCAGCCGACTCCGATCCAGGCATGGCCTTTGTCCTGGTGCAACATCTGGCGCCCGACCACACCAGCATCCTCACTGAACTTGTGCAGCGCACCACGCGCATGAAAGTCTTCGAGGTGCAGGACGGCATGGCCGTGCAAGTGAACTGTGTCTACATCATTCCGCCCAACCGCGACATGGCGTTTTTGAACGGCACGCTGCAGTTGCTCGAACCCTCGGCGCCGCGCGGCCACCGGCTGCCGATTGATTTCCTGTTTCGCTCGCTGGCGCAGGACCAGCACGAGCGGGCCATCGGCATTGTGCTGTCGGGCACCGGCAGCGACGGCACCCTGGGCGTGCGGGCCATCAAGGGTGAAGGTGGCATGGTCATGGTGCAGAATCCCGACTCCTGCGAGTTTGATGGCATGCCGCGCAGTGCCGTGGCCACCGGTCTGGTGGACTACGAGCTCCCCCCGGCCGAGATGGCGGTGCAACTGCTGGCTTACGTTGGCCATGCATTTGGCAAGCCCCCCCGGGTTGCCACTGTCGCGGCGCCTCAAAACGAGAATGCGCTGAAAAAGATCTTCATCTTGCTGCACACCCAGACCGGACACGATTTTTCCCATTACAAGACCAGCACCATCTACCGCCGCATCGAGCGGCGCATGGCGGTTCACCAGGTCGATTCAATCGACAGTTACGTCAAGTACCTGCAGCAAACGCCCCTCGAAGCACAAGAGCTGTTTCGCGACCTGCTGATCGGGGTGACCAATTTTTTCCGTGACCCCGAAGCCTTCGAGGTGCTTGAAAAGCAGGTCATTCCCAAACTTTTTGACGGCAAGACCGCCGGCGCGGTGATTCGGGTATGGTCAGCCGGGTGTTCCACCGGCGAAGAGGCCTATTCCATCGCCATCCTGCTGCAGGAGCGCCTCGATCTGCTTCGGCAAAGCTACAAGGTGCAGCTCTTCGCCACCGACATCGACAGCCGTGCCATTGCCACAGCCCGTGCCGGTATTTATCCCGCCAACATTGCCGGTGATATTTCGCCTGCGCGATTGGCGCGCTTTTTTACCGCCGAGTCCGATGGCAGCGCTTACCGCGTGCGCAAAGGTCTTCGCGACATGCTGGTTTTTTCCGAGCATGACCTGATCAAGGACCCGCCGTTTTCAAAACTGGACCTGATCAGTTGCCGCAACGTCCTGATCTATATGGGCACCGACTTGCAAAAGAAACTGATTGCCCTTTTTCACTACGCCTTGATGCCTGGCGGTATGCTTTTTTTGGGCACATCGGAAACCGTGGGTGAATTGAGTGGCCTGTTCGCCGTGCTGGATCGCAAGGCCAAGGTGTATCAGAGCAAAGAGGATTTCCAGGGCCCGAAGCGCACCGCAATTAGTCGCGTTCTGTCGCACCTGCAGCCCGCGACGGCCAGGAATGGCGTGCGGGCGCTGATGGCCGGGCCAACGACACTCCCCACGAGGAAGCCGTCCCTGCGCGAACTGACCGAGCAAGCCCTGTTGCAACAGGTCAGCCCGGCCGGCGCGCTGGTCAATGACCAGGGTGACATCCTTTACCTGCATGGCCGCACCGGCATGTTCCTGGAGCCGGCCGCGGGCGACGCGGGCATCAACAACATCCTGAAAATGTCGCGCGAAGGATTGCGGCGAGATTTGACCACGGCCCTGCACAAGGCGGCCATCACCAACGAGCGCGTGCGCACGCCGGGCCTGCGCGTTAAAACCAACGGCCACTTCACGCTGGTCAACCTCACCGTCTGCCCGCTGACGCAGGGTGTTGCCACTGCACTGGAGTCGTCCCTGTTCCTGGTCATTCTGGAAGAAGCACCTGCACCGGATGCTCACGAGGGGCCGCAGGCCGTACTGCCCTTCATCGCCGACAAGGATGCCGGCGCGCAGATTGCGGAGCTCAATGAAGAGATCCGGACCCAGGAGGAACACCTTCATGCCGCGAATGAGGAGCTGGAGACATCCAATGAAGAGCTCAAGTCGTCCAACGAAGAATTGCAGTCGGTCAACGAAGAGCTGCAGTCCACCAACGAGGAGCTGGAGACCTCCAAGGAAGAATTGCAATCCATCAACGAAGAACTGGCCACCGTGAATACCGAGCTGCAAACCAAGGTGACGGATCTGTCGCGGGCCAATAACGACATGAACAACTTGCTGGCGGGCACCGGCATTGGTACCGTCTTTGTCGACCACGATCTGCGCATCCTGCGCTTTACCCCCGCGGCGACGCCGATCATTCACCTGATCCAGAGCGACGTGGGCCGGCCCATCGCACACCTTGCGTCCAACCTGGTCGGCTACGACAACCTGGTGGCAGATTCGCAAAGCGTGCTGAAAACGCTGCTCCCCAAGGAAATAGATGTCATGACGACGGAAGGCAAGTCCTATACCTTGCGCATTCTGCCCTACCGCACACTTGACAATGTCATTGAAGGCGCAGTCATCACCTTTGTCGAAATCACGGAGATGGTTCGCGCCCGCGAAGCGCTGCGCGCGGCCAATGAACTCGCGCGCCTGGCCGTGGTGGTGCGCGATGCGTTTGACGCCATTACCGTGCAGGACCTCGATGGCCGCATCATTGCCTGGAACCCCGGCGCGGTGCGCATGTACGGCTGGACCGAGACTGAGGCCCTGAAAATGAACGTGCGCAGCCGGATTCCGGCTGCATTGCAGCAAGAATCCCTGGCCAGCATGCATCGACTCAGCCACTCTGAAACGCTGGAGCCCTACCAAACCCAACGGATCGCCAAGGACGGCAGCATCAAGGATATCTCGTTGACATCCACCGCATTGGTCAACGAATCGGGCCAAATGTATGCCATTGCCACCACAGAGCGAACGCTGGCACCAAAAATCACCCAGGCGGTGGAGGCGCGCAATGCAAGCCCCGAATAAAACGAGTGGCAACGGCAAGCCTGTGGCCATTTCGGCGCAGGCTTTGCGCGAGCGTGCTGAAGAGATAGCCCGCAAAAAAACGCCCCTGGCGTCAAGAAATCCGGAGAAGCTGTCGCCAGGCGACATGCGGCAAACGCTTCATGAACTGCAGGTGCATCAAATCGAACTGGAGATGCAAAACGAAGAACTCCGGCAGGCGCAATTGCAACTGGACACCGCCAAGGCACGATATTTTGATCTCTATGACCTCGCCCCGGTGGGTTACTGCACCGTCAGCGAGCCAGGGCTGATTCTGGAAGCCAATTTCGCCGCCGCCACGCTGCTGGGGATGGGCAGAGGAGAACTTGTTGGGCAGCGGTTCAGCCGGTTTATCTTCAAAGCGGACCAGGATATTTACTACCTGTGTCGCAAACAGCTTACGACCGGTGAAGCGCAAAGATGCGAGTTGCGAATGGTGAATGACGGCGGCAGCCCGTGCTGGGTGCAACTGGCGGCCAGCGCCGCGCAGGATGCCGACGGCGCGCACGTGACGCGCGTCGTCCTGAGCGACGTCAGCAACCGCAAACTGATGGAGGCTGCGATACAGGAGAGCGAGGAACAGTATCGCACCTTGTTCGAGTTGGTGCCCGTGGCCGTCTATTCCATTGATACCCAAGGCGTGATTCACAAATTCAATCGCAAAGCTGCGGAATTGTGGGGCCGCAGGCCAGCGCCAACCGATACCGACGCGCGGTTTTGTGGCTCGCTCAAGTTGTTTCATCCGGACGGAACTTTTATGCCCCACGATCAGTGCCCCATGGCCGAGGTGGTGAGCGGGAAAATATCGGAAGTTCATGACACGGAAGTGCTCATCGAGCGGTCCGGCGGCTCGCGGGTGACTGTGGTCGTGAATATCAGACCGCTGAAGAACCAGCACGGAGAGGTCACGGGAGCCGTCAATTGTTTTTACGACATCACCGAGCGCAAACAGCTCGAATTGGAGCTGAAGATCGCGATGGCCGCTGCAGAAAAAGCCAATCGCGCGAAATCGGATTTCCTTTCCGGCATGAGCCACGAGCTGCGCACGCCGCTCAACGCCATCCTCGGCTTTGCCCAGCTTATTGAATCGGGTACCCCGGCGCCCACAGCCCCGCAAAAGCGCAGCGTCGATCAAATTCTTCACGCCGGCTGGTACTTGCTGGAACTCGTCAACGGAATCCTTGACCTGGCGCTGGTCGAGTCCGGCAAGTTGTCGCTGTCGAGAGAAACCACGTCGCTGGCCGGGCTCATGCAGGAATGCGCGACCATGATCGAACCGCAAGCGAACCAACGCGGTATTACCCTGACATTTCCTTCTCCGGAGCTGCCCTACTTTGTCAATGCTGACCGCACGCGGATGAAGCAGATACTTGTCAATCTTTTGTCCAATGCGATTAAATACAACAGGGTGGGAGGAACGGTGAATGTGACTTGCACCCAGGTTTCACCCGAGCGCATCCGGATTTGTGTGGAAGACGCCGGCGAAGGTTTGAGCCAGGAGAATATCCGGCACCTTTTTGAGCCATTCAACCGCCTCGGGCGCGATGCACTCGCTGAAGAGGGAACCGGCATAGGACTGGTGATGGCCAAGCGGCTGGTCGAAATGATGGGAGGCATCATTGGCGTGGAAAGTACTGTCGGCAAGGGTAGTACGTTCTGGATCGAAATGGACCTGACGACAAGAAGGCAGGCTTCCCAGGCCACTGATGCGCCCCAGGCGCTGGTGCAGCCTCAAGCAAATGCGCCGTTGCGCACACTGCTCTATGTCGAGGACAACCCGGCCAACCTGATGTTGGTGGAGAGTCTGGTTGAGCGTCGCCCCGATATGCGCTTACTATCTGCAAGGGATGGCAACAGGGGGGTCGAGATTGCCCGTGCTGCGCTGCCCGATATCATCTTGATGGACATCAACCTGCCTGACATCAGCGGCGTCGAGGTGTTGAAACTCTTGCGCAAGGACCTTGCAACGGCCCACATTCCGGTGCTTGCCCTGAGTGCCGATGCCCTCCCCCGCGATATAGACAAAGGTCTGGAAGCGGGATTCTTCAGGTACCTCACAAAACCCATCAGGATCGACGCATTTATGGCTACGATGGACGAGGCGCTGGAGTTTGCGAAAACGCAATCTGTTCGCGCCGCCAAAGACAGGCAGCTTCAATGAAAAACTTCCCTATTGTTTGCGTGGGCGGCTCGGCCGGTGGCCTGGACGCCTATATCCGGCTATTGCAAAATCTTCCAGCAGACATGGGGGTGGCGATCGTGATCGTGAACCACATCACCATCATGCCGACCCAACTGCATGAAGTTCTTCCCCGCTTCACAGCTATGCCGGTTGAGCTCATCACCGAAAGATTGGTGGTCGAGCCCGACCATGTATTTATCATCCCTGCCAATCGGGATTTGCATGTCGGCGACGGCGTGTTTCTGCTAAAGCCCATATCGAAGCCTCGGGGCTGGCCTGATGTCATCACCGTTTTTTTGCGCTCCCTCACCGATTGCTGGGATGGCAAGCTGATTGCCGTGATTGTCTCCGGCTATGACGGCGATGGGGCCGCCGCCCTGTGCGGCATCAAGGAGGTGGGCGGCATCACCATCGCACAAAAACTCAGCACGGCGAATCAGCCCGACATGCCGCAGAGTGCCATTGCCAGCGGCTGCATCGATTTTGTCCTGTCGCCGGAAGATATCGCCCGGGAAATTGTGCGCATTGCGCACGATGAAGTTAGTACGAGCCAATCGCGAGGAAATTGAAATGATTAACACAACCGATATTCTCAACGCCAGCATTCTGATCGTTGACGACCAGGTTTCCAACGTGCAGTTGCTTGAGCAATTACTCGGTGATGCCGGCTATACCCACATTGCGTCGACGATCCATCCCGAGGAGGTTTGCGCCCTGCACAAGAAAAACGCGTATGACCTGATTTTGCTCGATCTCAAGATGCCCGGCATGGATGGCTTCCAGGTGATGGAGGGTCTCAAAAAAAATGCGACGGACCGTTACCTTCCAGTCATCGTGCTAACTGCCGAACCTGGGTACAAGCTGCGCGCGTTGCAGGCCGGCGCCAAGGACTTCATCAGCAAGCCATTTGATCTGGTGGAAGTCAAGACGCGCATCCACAACATGCTGGAAGTGCGGCTGTTATACAAAGTACTTGAGAATTACAACCAGTTGCTGGAACAAACGGTGCAGGAACGCACAGCCGAACTGCGCGAAAGTGAGGCCCGCTTTCGTGCCCTGACCGAACTCGCCTCCGACTGGTACTGGGAGCAGAACGCGACCGGGGATTTCACCACGGTGTGTGGCCCGGTTTTTGAGACACTGGGAATCGAGGCCACAGCCCTCATGGGCAAGACAACGGACGACAAGTCTAGCGGCTGGAACGAGGTAGAGCGAAAGAAACTTCAGTCCAAGATTGCGGCCCGGGAGCCATTTCTGGATTTCGCTTTTAGCCGCGTCAACGCGGATGGCTCTGAGCAGCAGTTTCGGGTCAGCGGGGAGCCGATCTTCAACCAATCCTGCCGCTTCACCGGTTACCGCGGAATCGGCGTGGAAACCACCCCAAGGAAGTAGAAGGATCAACGAAGCCGCCACCATGTCATCGCTCCATAGTCCAAAGCAGAACCACCTTCTGGCCGCTCTGCCGACGGCGGAATTCGACAGTCTGGCAGCGCATCTGGAACTGGTTTCGTTGTCGCTGGGCGCCATGCTTTACGAGCCCGACGAACAGTTGCAGCATGCGTACTTCCCGACCACCGCCATTATGTCGCTGCACTATGTCCTGGCCTCCGGTGCATCGGCCGAAGCTGCGGGGGTAGGCAATGAAGGCATGGTGGGTATTTCTCTATTCATGGGAGGGAACACCACGCCCAGCTCGGCTGTGGCGGGCATCGCGGGCCATGCCTATCGGCTGGAGCGCCACAAGCTGTTGCAGGAATTCAATCGCGGGGGTTCGCTGCAGCGCTTGCTGCTGCGCTACACCCAGGCGCTGATGACACAGATGGGTCAAACCGCGGCATGCAACCGGCACCATTCAATCGAACAGCAGTTGTGCCGCTGGCTGATGGCGGCCCTTGATCGAGTCCCCTCGCACGAACTGGTGGTAACGCAGGAATTGATCGCCAATATGCTCGGCGTGCGCCGGGAAGGCATTACGGAGGCCGCCGGGAAGCTGCAGCGCGGCGGTTTGATTCGCTACCGCCGTGGCCACATTGCCGTGCTGGACCGGGTCGGCCTGGAAAGCCGGGCGTGTGAGTGCTACGCCGTGATCAAAAAAGAGTGGAGCTGACTGCCGTCCGATGTGCCGTCCCGCCAGGGAGCCCGCCTACCAGAGGGCCGAGTCCTGCATGTTCAGGTATTCTCTTTGAGTGCGCCTTTTTCGGCGAAGCAAGACGACGATGGCTATGGCGACCAGCACGAGCGCTGCTGCAACCAGCTCAGCCGCTGAAAGTGGCCGCCCCAGCACGGCCAAAGCGAGTTGCGACAGGCCGAGCAGACATGCGCAAAACAATGTCAAGGCAAGGGCGGCCGTCAAAATCGCTCGAAACATTCTTTTATTTCCTTTCACATTGTTGAAACCCGTTAGTTGCGGGAAGTGCCGATACGGACCAGCCCGCGAGCAAAATTACTTCCTGCAGTGTGCATCATCCGACTCGACATGGGTCTGGCACCAGGCAGCTTGTACCTCCAGCACGTCCGGTTCCGACCGATGGTACCGCTCACGTTCATGCGCCAGTGCTGCGTGCAGCTGGTCCAGGGCAGCTACACACTCCAGCACGGTTTCCTGGACCGACCCCCTCGAGCCGTACAGCCGCGGATGAGTTGCGGCGGTATGGCGTTCATCGACCATCCGTCTGAGTCGTTCCTCGACCGCGCAAAACAAAATATCCCACTCCTCGACCGAGATATCCAATGGTGCGCACACAGACGTGGCGGAACTCGGCCTTCCCGATACCGTATGCGCCAAGTTGTTACCCTGTGTGGGCACCGATTCAATCATGCCGAAGCTCTCGCTGAAATAAGGGATGCAAACGCTGCACCCACTGCTGGGCGCCGCGACCCGTGTACGCGGTTCACCATATCGCCTTGTATTTCTCGTATAGCAAAATGAACAACCCTTTGTCTGTGCGGTAACGAACATCCAAACCTTGAGCCGTCAAAGCCGTCCCATCAACAGCAGCATGACGACGATGATCAGGACCAGCCCCAGCCCCTGCTGTGCGGCCAGCTCGAAATTGCACCGATCAGCAGCACGACCAGAACGACCAATAATATGACTCCCAGGCTCATGATTTCCTCCTCGACGCGATGAACGGTGTGCTCAGTTCGGTGACATAGATGCTCGACAAACTCCTGCGCCTGCCTTATCCGGCCGCAATGAAATGGTCGGCACGCGCTGCTTGCAGCACCGCAGCTGGGTCGACCCGTAGCGTCTCGACCGGCGTGCAATCCGCAAGCCACGGGTTCGGCTGCGCAAACCAGTTCGCCAGCTCCCACGGGTCAAAGATGGGGGTCAACTCCGTGAACACCGGCCCCAGCTCCGGTTGCGGCGTCGTGTCGAAGCGGTCGAACTGGAACCAGGGAAGCCATGTCTGTGAACGCCACTCGAAGCAGATCACTTTTCTTTTGACAATCCAGCGTGCGAGCCTTGCGACGTGGGCCTCGCTGTGACGTTTGAGCACCTTCAAGACCTCGTCGGCCCGGGCGAGTCCGCCGCTGCCTCGATAGCCGTTGAGCATCGCCACGAACTGATGGTCGGCGTGACTCTCCGGGGTGCATGGATGTGGCCAGTACGCTGCATCGGGCGCATATCCGGCCAGTGCCATTTCCGGCGATGAAATGGATCGGGACATCAGAACAGTTTGCATGAGGCTTCCAGGACGATTGGGGACACTACGGGAGCCCTACCATACGAGGCGAGGAGGCTATCGGTCTGTACGGTATCCAACAAAGGCCGCCAAAAAGCGGGCTCCGCGAGGCCCCGCGCCTCCCATCTTGTGCGGTAGCACACAGACACAATACGAAATTCGGCACAGATTCCAACGGCGCCCGGCGCAAGTCGAGGGTCAACGAGACGAGCTACTGCCTCTGGCTGCACCGATAATTCGGCAGCACGCCTGGTGCATTGGGGTACTCACAAAATGAAGGCTAAAACCATGGCAAAACCTCGGTGGTGCGGGGTGATGATCGGCCGGCTCCACGTTTGCCTGGTCGTGCTGAGCGTCGCCATTCTCGGCGGATGCGCCTCACTTCCGCCAGGCTCCGATTTCCCAAAAGCCGCCTCCTCGGCATTGACCCATCCGCAAGAAACCCGGCTTGGCCAACAGTTTGAAAGTGCGGCACGCGAACATGGTGGCAACTCCGGGTTTCGATTCGTTTCGGCTGGCGCAGATGGGTTTCTGATTCGAATGCAGATGATCAATGCCGCACAGCGAACGCTCGACCTTCAATATTTCATTTTTCGCGGGGACGAAACCGGCCGCCTGCTCACCGACGCGGTGATGCATGCGGCCGATCGCGGGGTGCGTGTGCGGGTGCTGGTTGACGATGGCGAAACGCTGACTGGCGACGACCAACTGACCGTGCTTGAAGCGCATCCCTCAATCGAGATTCGTATCTTCAACCCGTTTGCATACAGGGGACACATTACGCTGATTCGAGCTACCGAATTCATGTTCAACGCTTCGCGGCTCGACTACAGGATGCATAACAAATTGCTCGTGGTGGACAATGCCATCGCGCTCATAGGCGGCCGCAATATAGGGGATCAATACTTCCAGATTGACCCGAATTCCCAATTCGCAGACGATGACGTCTTTGCCGCAGGTCCCATCGCCCAAACATTGTCAAAGACCTTTGACGAGTACTGGAACAGCGCGTTGGC
The DNA here is from genome assembly GCF_006970865.1 of Rhodoferax sediminis. Lineage (NCBI taxonomy): Bacteria > Pseudomonadati > Pseudomonadota > Betaproteobacteria > Burkholderiales > Comamonadaceae > Rhodoferax > Rhodoferax sediminis. The sequence goes on along the minus strand of NZ_CP035503.1, from coordinate 1,092,731 downwards.
GATTCCGGTGCAGGCCCTTTCAGGTCCAAAGGCGTCCCATGCCGCCTTGAACGAGCATCGCGACGTGCTGGACGGGCAGCGCCAGGAGTTGAAAGTGGACGGCGTTGACTATGTGAAACGGGTTGCGACCGGCGAGCCGTTCGAGGGGATGATCTCCGGCCGTCTGCCGCTGATTTGGGCACCTGCCCAGGTGGTCTGCGACAGTCCCGACAAGAAGCAAGTGGAAAGCGGCGCCATGGTCGGCAGACTGATGCAGCGGGCGGTGGCCCAGGCGGTTGGCGCGGCGCAATCCGAGTTACTGATGATTACGCCCTACCTGATACCAGGCAAGGAGGGCATGAAGATGTTCAAAGACTTGCGCGAACACAATGTACGTGTTCGCCTCCTCACCAGCTCACTGGAAGCCGCGACGGTATTGCTGGCGCAGTCCGGCTACATGCACTACAGGGCGCCGCTGCTGGAAGATGGCGTGGAGCTCTATGAGATTCGCTCGCTTTTGGGAAACACCAAAGGCAGCGGTGAAACGCGGAAAATGTCGCGCTACGGAAACTATTCATTGCACGCAAAACTTTTCGTGGTTGACCGCCAGAGGTTGTTCGTCGGCTCAATGAATTTTGATCAGCGATCGATGCATCTGAACACCGAGATCGGCTTGATCATTGACAGCCCCGTCCTGGCTCAGCAGATTGCGGCGCGTTTCGAAGCCATGGTGCAGCCCGCCAATTCATACAGGCTGACTTTGCGCCAGAACGATGCAAGAGGCGCGCCGTCTGGTCTGGTGTGGCATACGCAGGAAGACGGCAAACTCGTTGAGTACGACACGGAACCGGCCCGCAGTGAATGGCAGAGAGCCAAGGTCAACCTGCTGTCGCTGCTGCCCATGGATAGGGAACTATGAGTACACGGCGGATGCTGCTGGGTTCGGGATTGATTCTGGGACTTATGGGGCTACCCGCCGCGCGTGCGGAGCCCCCAAAAAATGTGCAAACGGAAATTGGGTTTCTTCTGGGTGACATCGAGCGCTCCGGGTGCGAGTTTTACCGCAACGGCACCTGGCACGGTGCGGGAGAGGCGCAGGCACATTTGCGCGACAAATATGAATACTTGGTCTCACGAAACCTTGTCAATACTACCGAAGAGTTTATTGAAAGAGCAGCCACAAAAAGCAGTTTCAGTAGTCAGCCGTATAAGGTAAGGTGCACAGGCGGCGCCATCATGACGAGCAACCAATGGCTGCACAGTGAACTTGCGCGTTTTAGAAAACCTCAATAAAAGACCGGCCCCAGTTTCGTTGGGACCGGGCCGGGTTGCTCAAGCATGACCCTCGTGAACCAGAACCCTAATCATCCTTCCTGATTCGAATACTGCTCTTTACCGAAACAACGCCTTCGGTCCCGCGCGCTATTGACACGGCTTTATCCGCTGCTGCCTGGGTTTCGGCTTCACCGCTCAAAAAGACCACGCCGTCGCGGTCTGTATCGACCCTGATATGCGCCAAGCTGCGCATTTTTTCATTGGCCAACCCGGCCTTGACTTTGGTGGTGATTATTGAGTCCTTGACGAACGTCATCGGGTGCCCACGATTCGAGTCTGAATCGACGGCATAGGCCGCAAAAGGAGCCAGCACGGTACCAACGAGCAAACAGGCTGTTGCGATTTTGATTTTCATGAAATGTCCTTTCTTCAGGATGAAGGAAAGGACAAATGATCCGACGATCCTTGCGGTAAATCTGTTCGCTGGCGCACTTAAGTCCATGTTGATTAAGGTCCAGGGTCGCCGGGAGTGCGTCCGGCGTCAGTCGCCCCAGGTGACAAACATCACGATCGCTGCAGCGGCCATCACCAGGGTGGCCATCCAGCCGACCAGCTTCAGTCGCAGCGGGATGGAAAACTTGCCCATCACCTTGCGCCGGCTCGCCAGAAACATGATCACCAGCATGAGCGGCACGGCAATCACGCCATTGATGACCGCGCTCCAGAACAGCATCTTGATCGGGTCCATCGGCGAGAAACTCAGCCCCATGCCAATCAACGTCGCCAGCGCGATGGTGGCGTAGAACAGTTTGGCCTTGTGCGGCTTGGCCTCGAGGCCGGTTTTCCAGCGGAAGGTCTCGCCCAGTGCGTAGGCACACGAACCGGCCAACACCGGCAACGCGAGCAGCCCGGTGCCGATAATGCCGGCGGCAAAGAGCCAGAACGCAAACTTGCCTGCGATAGGAAGCAATGCGGCGGCCGCATCGGACGAGGTTTGGATATCGGTCTTGCCATTGGCGTGCAACACGACCGCCGCAGTCAGGATGATGAAGAACGCGACAACTTCGGAAAACAGCATCCCGGTAATGGTGTCCACGTTGATTCGCCTCAGCGCATCCGGACCCTGGTCCGATGCCCGCCTGAGCGGCTTGCGCCGGGGTGTGATACGCACCTCGTTCGCCTCTTGCGAGGCCTGCCAGAAAAACAGATACGGGCTGATCGTCGTGCCGAATACGGCAACGACGGCGACCGCATATTTGGCATTGAAATCGACAGCCGGCATGAACGTGCCTCTGGCCACGTCGAGCCAGGGTACATGGATGACCAGGACCGTGCCGACATAGGCAAACAAGCTGAATGTCATGACCTTGAGCAGCGGGGAATACGAATCGAACGGGATGAATACCTGCAGCAGCACCGACACCACCGCGAAGCCGGCGGCATAGGCAAACGCCGGCCCGCCAATCAGCAATTTCATGGCCGCCCCCATGGCGCCGATGTCCGCCGACAGGTTGATGATATTGGCCACAAATAGCAGGAAAACGAAGCCGATTGCCAACGCGAACGGGCACTGCGAACGGATATTGGCGGCCAGACCCTTCCCGGTGACACGCCCGATGCGCGCGCATATCGTCTGGATACCGATCATCAATGGCAGTGCGAGGATGACTGTCCACAGCGTACCGTACCCGTAAGCGGCGCCGACCTGGGAATAGGTGGCGATGCCACCTGGATCGTCGTCGGCGGCGCCGGTGATCAGTCCCGCGCCAAGACCGCCCAGCAAGGATCTTTGCGCTGGATTTTCCAAACCGTCCTCAGAATCATTCGACTCTCGCATTGCCCGATTCCGCGTGCTGGCGCTGAGCCGTCACCCGCCACACCACGTTGCCCACATCATCGGCCACCAGCAACGCGCCCTGCCTGTCGAGCGCCACGCCGACCGGCCGGCCATAGGCATCGCCCGCCGCGCTCACGAAACCGGTCAGTACATCGACGGGCGCGCCCGCTGGCCTGCCGCCTTCAAATGGCACGAAGACCACCTTGTAGCCACTGTGCGGCCAGCGATTCCACGATCCATGCTGGCCGACGAACATGCCATTGGCAAACGGCGCCGGTAGCTGGGTGCCAACGGAAGAGGCCAGACCCAGCGAGGCGGTGTGCGGCCCCAGCGCATAGTCGGGCGCGATGGCGCGGGCCACCAGGTCGGGCCGCTGCGGCTGTGCACGCGCATCGACATGCTGGCCGAAGTAGCTGTAGGGCCAGCCATAGAAGCCGCCATCGCGCACCGAGGTCATGTAGTCGGGAACCAGGTCGCTACCGATCTCGTCGCGCTCATTCACCGCGGTCCACAATGCGCCGCTGGAAGGCTCCCAGGCCAGGCCTACCGGATTGCGCAGACCCGAAGCAAAGACGCGGTGAGCGCCGCTTTGAATATCCACTTGCCAGATTGCCGCACGCTGCGCCTCCACCTCCATGCCGCGTTCGGCCACGTTGCTGTTCGAGCCGACCGTCACGTAGAGCGTTCTGCCGTCCGGCGTCGCGATCAGGTTCTTGGTCCAGTGATGGTTGATGGGGCCGGCCGGCAGCTGCACCACCTGCGTGCCGGCCGCCGTGATGCGCGTATCGCCCGTGGCGTAGGGAAACCGGAGCACTGCGTCCGAGTCGGCCACATAGAGGTCGTTACCCACCAGCGCCATGCCGAAAGGGGAGTTCAAACCCTCCAGCAGCACCGTGCGCAGGTCTGCGACCCCGTCGCCATGGGTGTCGCGCAGCAATGTAATGCGATTGGCGCTGGGCACACCGGCGCCCGCACGCTTCATCACCAGACCCATCAGCCAGCCCCTGATGCCCTTGGCGTCGTCGGGCTTGGGCGGGGCATTCGTTTCCGCCACCAGCACATCGCCGTTCGGCAGGACATACAGCCAGCGTGGATGATCCAGGCCGCGAGCGAATGCGGCCACATGCGTACCGGGCGCCGCCAGCGGGGTCACCCCTGGCGGCCAGCCAACGGCAGGCGCAATGTGCACGGTTGGAATCAGGGTGCGCTGCGGCGCCGGCAGCGTGGGCGCGGGGCCCGTGCCGGCCGACACCGGTAGCCGGGCCACCTCGCCGCAGGCGGCGAGTGCCAGCACTGCCGCGCCTGCCAATGCCGCCGCAAGGCGCAAACGAGGGGTCAAAGCCGTCCCGTCAACAGCAGCACGATCACGATGATCACCACCAGCCCCAGCCCGCCGCTGGGGCCGTAACCCCAGCTTCTGCTGTGCGGCCAGCTTGGAATGGCACCTATCAGCAGCACGATCAGAACGATCAACAGTATGGTGCCTAACATGGCGCTCTCCTTTGACGTGAGGAAGGCGGGACTCAGTTCGCTGGCGCTGAGGCCGGCGGCATCACGATCACCGCCGTTGTATCGCCGGTTTTACCCGTGTCGCCCTTACTGCCTGGACTGCCCTGATCGCCGGCTGCGCCGGTCGCGCCCGGTGGACCCGCGGGACCGGGCACTGCAACCGGGGCTGCAGGGACATTGACTACCGTGGGCTGCTTATCGCAGGCACCCAGGCTCAGGGTGGCGATTACCGCTGAAATTAGCATCATATGGTTCATGGGGGAATCCTTTCGAAGTGGGAAATCGGGGTATTGATCGGCCGATGGGAGAGTCGAAACACAAGGTTTTGACTCTGCGATGCGCGGCTCACTGGGCCGTCTACAGATGAAAGCTCGCCTTGGTGTTGGCCGCCTTGTTGCCGCATCGCGCTGGCACCGATTGCCAGGCCGCGCGCGAGTGCGTTCGCGTTGATGTTGAGTTTGTTCATGGCCATCCACAATTTCAAATATAGGAGGGAGCGGGGCGACGCGGTATCAGGGTATCTCGCACACGCGTGTAGGAGATCAACCAACGTATGCGATTTTCTGCCTGGGCCTGCTTTTTAAAAGTTGGATTGAAGGTGTGCTTTGGGCTTGGCTGTGTCAAGTGCGGTGCCCGTTGCATCGGCCACCCTTCGCGCTGCCAGGGCGCGGTGCGGCACATGCTGCTCCTGCGCACATGCACTCCACAACGCCATCCACAAGCCAGAAGGCATGCGGGTGATCACCTTGGTCACGACTTGCGGCACCAGCCCTAGAAACAGGGCCGGCTTGAGGATCCAGCGCCACGGGCGACTCCAGGCAAACAGCCCCCCGCCACCAACGCGCCCAACACCAGGCCCCAGGGATTGCGCTGTGCGATCGGCTGCACCATGGCATTGGCCGTGTTCACGGCCGCGATGCCGGCAAACCGCAGAGGATGACGTGACAACCAGCTGCCGAGCGCGTCGACCACGGCGCCGATACCCGGAATTGATTTCAGGCGGTCCAGCCGGGCGTTGCCCGACCCGTGGCCGCCTCGCCCCGAGCGCGAAAGCGGAGGCGCCAAAACTTCCTGCATTGCCTGGTGCAGGCGCGCGCGCGACGCCGCCAGCCGTGCAGATGCCGCCTGCACAGTGCTCATAAAACGCTCACTTCGCGCAACATCGCCATGTCGTCCTTCAGTTGATGGCGCAAGGAATCGAAAGTGCCGTCATCGTCGCCTCCACGCGCGGCCAGCAGGCACCCCGCCGCAACGATAACGGGCACCAGCGGCGCAACAATGAGGACCCACGGAGCGGGCATCTGGGCAATCGGAACGACGGCCCACAACATCCACGCCATGCCGGCAAGAGCCATAGCCGCCACCAGGCAGCACAAGCCCACCATCCCCAGCAGCGCGCGCCGCCTCCATCTTGTCGAGACGGCACCGATTTCGGCGGCAACCAGCTCGGCATAAGCCTGTGCGTGCTCAGCCAGCAAATGCGGCTGGGTCGCCACCAGATGGAGCAGGGGATGGATCATGATGGTCATTGCGACGACGCCAGCGCCTCTAGCCGCGATCCCGTGAACGACTCATCAGGCTGACCAGCGCCATTAACGCCGCGCCAGTGGCAGCCGCGATCAACATCGCCTTGACGGGCTCCTCCTTGACGTAGCTCACCGTACTGTCCGCCGCGCGTATCGCCTGCTCACGAAGCTGTTGGGACGTGTCGCGAACGGTATCCATCCCCTGCTGTGCCAATGTATTGACCTGCTGGGTCGCACGGTTGAGCAGCGGTGTAGCTTGCTGACGCATGTCCTCAACGCTGCCAGCCAGGGTGTTCAGAGCGTCATTGGCCACGCGCTGCGTCGCCTTGATGGCCTGGTCTGCCGACTGGGCGGTGCGGTTTGCAAACACGTTGGGTTGTTCCAGAGGGTTATCGGTACTCATGGGTGTTCCTTTGAGATGGGTTGAAATGGGCGAAGGGCATCGCTTAAGTGCCTGGAAGAGCTGTTAACCAGCGTATGTGGTCTTTCTGCTGAGGCTTCCGAAAAAAACCTACGCGTGCATATCGTCCGCATACGGCTTCGTGCCGTAGTAAGCATGAATGTCATCGGCCCAGGTCTTGTCTGCCATATCGGGCCATGAGTCTTTGTCAAACCCCGGCGCGTTCTTGAGGCGATCCTTGTCCACGTTCAATACAAAGCGCTTGTTCTCGCTATCCAGCGTCAATGCGTTCCACGGCACAGCGAAAAGTTTCTCGCCCATTCCCAGGAAACCACCGAAGGACAGGACCGCGTAACCTACTCTGCCGGTGCGCGTGTCCAACATGATTTCCTTGATGCCCCCGAGGTCCTCGTCTTGCTGGTTATAGACGTCATTGCCAATCAGTGTGTCGGCCCCCAGCAGCGTGGGACCGGGGCCTTGCCGTACCTCGGACCCGGAGCTACCGCTGGGGTTGGTTTTGTACATGCCATAGGTGTCGCGCTCTTCGTAGTTCATATGAATCTCCAATAAATAACTCAGGTTGATAGATACCCAAGGCGTCGTGCTCAGTGATCGGCGCCTTGTAGTGAAGATAGACTTTTCAGGCCGCGCGGTATGTACGTCAGCGTACGCACGCGGGGCGCAGGATGTTTCAAATTGCAGCCCGCGTTGTCGGCCTTTCGCTCGCGGCGGCAACGTTCACGGCCGTTCGGGCATTGATACGGCGCGGAGCGTTCAATGGCTGCTCCGGCTGCGCTTCGCTCGTCCTGGAGCGACCTTTCACACCGCGTTGCCTAGCCTCATTGCGAAGCTGCACCAATGTACGTCCGCCCGCACCCAGATGCGAGTGCCGGCCGCCGCGCCGGCCGGCCGGCACGTCGTTGAGTGACGACGCGTTCGCCTGCTCTGCCTCGCCATGCTGCGCCCGCTCCTTGTTGACGGTGCGGGCCGCAATCTCCCCGGCGAGTTGCGCTCCCTTGCCGGGCTTAAACAGGCTTTCCTTGATGTGTGCGTACTGGCGCTCGCGCTTCGGACTCCATGGGTTTGTTGACATGATGATTCCTTCCATAAGTAAGCTATACGCGCGGGGGGTCGGTTTCGCGCTCGAACGCGCGAGGACCGGCGAGCGCGGCCTTGAACGCCGCCAACGTATCCGCCAGCGACAGGCCGTCAGCGTCGCTGCCGATCACCAGCGCGGCATCAATGCTCCCATCCGGCAGGGTGGCGGGAATGCCGGCCTTCTCCAAAAGCGCAACGGCACCGCCCATGAGGCAAATAGGCTTGCAATGCCGGTACTGGTCGCGCACAAATTCAAGCGCATGCGCGTCCTGCATCAAGTGCTGCACGGCACCTGCGCCGTCGGCCACCAGCACGGCGTCGTACAGTACGGACGGCGCGGCCTCGAGGGATATCTCGACGTCCAGGGTCGTGCGGTCATTGGTCGCGATCTTGCCGAGACGGCTGCCGACCAGGCGTGGCACCGTGCCGTCGCCCAACAGCGATGCGTAGACCGTCTGCACCATGGCGCCATCCACACCGTCCGCCACCAGCACCGCCACGCGCCGACCATCCATCCGCCCCCCTCGGAACAGCAAGGACAGCGCCGGCGAGGGCGCGTATTTCGGGATCGGCAAGTCGGACGCCAGCGCCATGGCGGGGGGTACCTCGATCCCTAGTCCCAAGGCCACGCGGGCGGCCAGATCGGGGTGGACATTGACCAGCATCGACACCATACGCACACGGATCGCCGGAGTCTGCACCCGCGTCAGCTCGAAACGAAACGCGGCCACGATATGCGCCTGCTCGGGCGCGCTCTGGCTGATCCAGAACAGACGCGCCTGCGAATAGTGGTCGGCGAACAATTCGGCTTTGCCACGAACCTTGTCGTCGGCCAGCCATTGGGGAAACGAGGTGAAGCCGCCGCGCGTGCCGGCCTGGAACGGACAACCGCCTGCAAGCGAGTTGGGTTCGTAACTGACCCTGCCGCGAGCGATGGACTGCCGATGCATGCCATCGCGCTGGTTGTTTTGAACCGGCACCAACGAGGCATTGATCGGCAGTTCGTGAAAATTCGCACCGCCGAGCCGGCTGATTTGCGTATCCAGATAAGAAAAATTGCGCCCCTGAAGCAAGGGGTCGTTGCTGAAGTCGATGCCGGAAACGATATTCGCGGTGCAGAACGCGACCTGCTCGGTTTCTGCGAAGACGTTGTCCGGGTTGCGATCGAGCACCAAACGCCCACCGTGCGAACCGGCACCAATTCTTCAGGTACCAGCTTGGTCGGATCGAGTACGTCGAAGGCAAAACCGTCTGCCTCTTCTTCCGTGAAAACCTGCAAACCGAGTTCCCATTGCGGATAGGCGCCCGATTCGATTGCTTCCCATAGATCGCGCCGATGAAAGTCTGGATCGGCGCCGCTGATTTTGACTGCCTCGTCCCACACCACCGAGTGGGTGCCCGCCAGCGGCTCCCAATGAAACTTGCAAAAGACCGACTCGCCCGCCGCATTCACGAGCCGAAACGTATGCACACCAAAGCCCTGCATGGTGCGGTAACTGCGCGGGATGGCCCGGTCCGACATGACCCACATCAGCATGTGGGTGATCTCCGGCATCAGCGACGCGAAGTCCCAAAACGTATCGTGGGCAGTGGCGGCTTGCGGCATCCCTTGATGCGGCTCTGGCTTGGCCGCGTGCACCAGGTCGGGAAACTTCATCGCGTCCTGGATGAAAAATACCGGCATGTTGAGGCCGACCACGTCCCAGTTGCCCTGGTCGGTGTAGAACTGGACCGCAAAACCTCGCGGGTCGCGTGCCAGATCGGTCGATCCGCGCTCTCCTATGACCGTCGAGAAGCGCACAAACACCGGTGTGCGCTTGCCTGCTTCGGCGAAAGGCGCAGCCTTGGTCATGTCGGTCAGCGCCGCATAGCATTCGAAATAGCCGTGCGCGGCCGAGCCGCGCGCATGCACCACGCGCTCCGGAATGCGCTCGTGATCGAAGTGCGTGATCTTTTCACGCAGAACGAAGTCTTCCAGCAAGACCGGCCCGCGCATTCCGACCTTCAGCGAATTCTGGTTGTCCGCCAGCAACACACCTTGATCGGTCGTCAGTGCCTGTCCGCTTGCATCGGCGCGCACCTGGTCCAGGGAGCCGGCGGTCGAGTTGACACCGAAAGTCGGCTCACCGGCCCCGACCTTGGGCGACGCGTTGATTTCGCTGGCCGTGCTGGCAGTGGCCGACGGCGTCGACGGCTTGGCGGTGATGCCCAGCTGCGGTATACGCGATGCATTGCCATACTCGCCCGCCTTGATCGGGTTATCGGGTATTTGCGCCGACAGCGCATGCTCCGCAATGACCTTTACCAGCAGGTGATTGCGCGCGGGCTCCATGCCAAGGCTGCCTGGGGGTTTGGCGTTGGAAGGCCCGGAGATGGTACTCAAAACAGAGCCGGCGCCATCGAGCGACGGCGCCGATTTCGTCCGCCTTGTCATGATGTCAGTCCCGCTGCGCCAGCAACTGGGCCTTGCGCTCGGCCAGCTTGGCACCGAGTGCCTGCAGATCCAGGTTGCTGGACTTCGCCTTCGGGAACATCTGTTCCTGTTCTTCCTTGACGTGATGCTTGACGTACTCGCACAGGACCTGGATCCTGGCCTCGAACATCTCGCCCTCGGGCTCCACACCCTCGACCTGGGCAACCAGGGCTTTCAGGGTGGCGTGCTCGACCGTGGCTTCGGGAACCAGTTCCTTGTCCTTCAGCGCCAGTTTGACGGCGGGGTAGAAGATTTCTTCTTCGATTTGTGCATGCACGCCGAGCTCGGTGCAAATCTTGGCAACGATCTCCTTCTTGCGGGCCGCCGAGCGTGTCTTCTCGTAGTCGTCGAACAGCTGGCCCACCGCCTCATGGTCCGCACGCAGCAGGGCCGTGGCATCTTGAGGCTTTTTCGTGGGTGGCCGTTCTGTCGTCCTCTTTGTCGCAGTTGTCGCAGTTGTCGCAGTTGTCATGGTGGTCTTTCCTGCAGGGTTGGTGAAACGCAAGCGCGCTAGTGCACGAATAGCGCAATCAAAATGATGATGGGAATGGGAATGCCGAGAAAAAGCAGCAGAAGTGAGCGCATAAAAATCTCCTGGTTGAAGTGGTTGAATGCGGCGTCACAGGTCGCGCCGGCGCCCGCCATAGGTGGCCGCCAGGCTGGCGGCAAAAGCGCCAATGAGCAGCGAGACGAAGAGCCACAGCGCCGCATAGGCGGAAGCCTTGCGCGCCTTGGCCGCAGCGTCTTTTGCGGCCATCTGCGCATCGTTCATCTTCAGCTGCATCCGTGCATAGGTATCGTTGACGCGCTTTAGCGCATCCTGCTGCGTCAGGCCGGTGCGCTGCGCGACCACCTGCGCCACATAGCGGCTGTCTTCTTGCGGCAACGCTCCGGTGCGAAGGCTGTTCATGAAGATGCCGGCCACTTCGGCCGTGGGTGGCGCAGACTCGGGTCTCGCCGGCATTGCCGACATCGGCATTTCACCCGCCGGTTGCACGGCCCCTGTGGGCGATGTGCCCGTCATGGCAGTTGGCGCTGCCGCCGCGTTCGCGTCCCTGCGGAACAGGGAATTGACGAGGTATTGCGTCGGCCCGTGGTCATTGTCCGACCCGCCCATCGCAGCGCCGCCTGCGCCTGTAGTGGCCGCGGTCAGACCGGTGGCGGCAGTCCCGGCCATCGAGGCTCCCGCGCGCGCACCGGTGCCGACGATGGAGCCAATCACCGAGGTGAGCAGCGCGGCGGTGGCGAGCGCGGAAATGGCCCAAGCTAAAAAGCCGTGCGCAGTGTCACGGAAATAGACCTCGTCCGTATGCACCGCGACCCACTTGGTCCTGAGCCTGCCCGCCAGGTAGCCCCCCATGGCGGACGCCGCGAGTTGCGTGAAGGTCAGCCATGCGATGGTCGAAGCACCGAAGGTCGTCGCACTGGTGCCGTCGTGCGCCCAGGGTGACACTGAAGACAAGCCCAAACCGGTCCCCAGGATCAACAGGATCAGCGACAGGGCTGCGGCAGCGGCGGCACCTGCAAGAATGGCTCCCCACGACACCGCGCTGGCGGGTGGTCGCGGGGATTGAGCCAGGGCCGGGTAGACGCCAGGTACGGCGCGTCCCCGCCTGAGTTCATCTGCAGTTGCGGCAAGAGGGATATTCATGTTGAGCTCCATCAGTTGAATGGGGAAATCATGACGCCCTGCACCGGCGTGCGCTGTCGGACGTTCGTTGGACCGGATGTAGGAAGAAGTTCCGCGCCAGCCTTATCCGGCGGCCACGAACCGGTCGGCACGTGCGGCATGCAGAACCCCCGGTGGATTGACGTGCAGCGTATCGGCAGGCGTGCAATCCGAAAGCCATGGATTGGGCTGCGCAAACCAGTTCGCCAGCTCCCACGGGTCAAAGACGGGCGCCAACTCCGCGAACACCGGCGCCAGGTCCGGTTGCGGACGCATGTCGGCGTGGTGGAACTGAAACCAGGGGAGCCATGTTTGCGATCGCCACTCGAAGCAGATCACTTTTCTCTTGAGGATCCAGTCTGCGAGCTTTGTGACCGGGCTTTCATCGTAATATTTGAGCATCTTCAAGACCTCCTCGGTCCGGCCGATCCCGCCGCTGCCTCGATAAGCGTTGAGCATGGCGACAAACTGTTGGTCGGCCTGCCCCTGCGGGGTGCATTGATGCGGACCGTTGGCTGCGTCGGGCGCACGTCGGGCCAGGAACGTCTCTGGCGATGAAATGGAACGGGGCATCAGGGCAGTTTGCATAAGGTCTCCAGGACGGCAAAGCATTACAAGGGTCCTACCGTAAAGGAAAAGGAAACCTCCGGTCTGTGCGATATCCAACAATGGCTCCCCAGTAGGCCGATTCCGACGCCCGATGCCACTTCTCGCTGACGGACGGGCGCGCCAAAGACGCCGATGATGGGCTTTTCGCCCACTTGCCGCGCCATCTCATGCACATCGACACCCGTTCCTGCTGGACTCTGGCCAGGCAAGTCGCAAATTCATGGATTGACGATTACGCGCCGAGCATGGGCGCAGCGCTGGCGTACTACACCATGTTCTCTCTGGCGCCGTTATTGCTGATCGTCATTTCCGTGGCGGGGTTCGTGTTTGGGCAGGACGCCGCCCGCGGCGAGATCGCCGGGCAGTTGCGCTCCCTGATGGGCGATCAGGGCGCGAGCGCCGTCCAGGGATTGCTGGCCAGTGTCCATAAGCCGGCCGAAGGCGCGGCCGCTACCGCAGCCGGCGTGGTGTTGCTGTTCGTGGGTGCCACGTCGGTGTTCGGTGAGCTGCAGGACTCGCTGGACCGCATCTGGCGCGTTCCCGCGCAGCGGCGCACGAATGGCTGGCTCGCGCTCGTGCGGGCGCGGCTGCTCTCTTTCGGCATGATCCTCGCCATCGGCTTCCTTCTCATCGTGTCGCTCGTGGTGAGCGCCGCGCTGGCCACGGCGGGGCGCTGGCTGGAACCCAGCTTTGGGGCGTGGTACGCAGTGGCGGCCGCCGCCAATGCCGTGGGCGGCTTCCTGCTGGTGGGCGCCATGTTTGCGTTGATCTACAAGGTCATGCCGCGTGCGCGCGTGCAGTGGAAGGATGTCTGGGTCGGCGCCGTGTTCACGGCGTTGCTGTTCACCCTGGGCAAGTCACTGATCGGCTGGTATGTCGGGGGCAGCGGCATCGTCTCGGGCTTCGGCGCAGCCGGCTCGCTCGTGGTGATCCTGCTGTGGGTCTATTACTCGGCCCAGATATTCCTGATCGGCGCCGAATTCACCTGGGTTTATGCAAACACACTGGGGTCGAGAAAAGAGGGCAACAACGAGGTGCGAACCCGGGCTCAGGCCAGCACGCCGGCGTAAACCTGCCGGTCGGCGCCATAACAGTCGCACGCGGCGGCTTCCAGGCCGCTGCGATCGAGCACCTTGAGCTCGCCGCGGTGGTATTCGATCAGCCCGCTGCGCTGCAAGGCACCAGCGGCAGCCGTGACGCCGACGCGGCGTACACCCAGCATGTAGGCGAGGAATTCCTGGGTCACTGGAAAGCTGTCACTGTGCGCCCGGTCCTGGCTCATCAGCAGCCAGCGTGCCAGGCGTGGACCGATCAGGTGAAAACGCAGGCATACGGCCGATGTGGCCAACTGCGCCATCACCACGTAAAGGTACCGGTTCATGACGCGTTGCAGGGCCTGGCTGTCAATCAGTTCGCGCCGGAAGTCCCTGGCGTCAATGCGCCACGCGGTGCCCGGGCCCTGCACCAATGCATGCAAAGGTACGGTCTTCACACCCAGCGCCAGCTGCGCACCGAGCATGCCTTCACGCCCGACCATGCCGACTTCCAGGCCCGGCTTGCCGTCGATAGCTGCCACCAGCGAGATAAAGCCGTCAATGGGAAAGTAGACATGGCGCGTCGCTTTGGCGGGCTCGCACAGTACGGCACCCAGCACCAGATGGACCGGCTCGCACAAGCCCAGAAGGTGCAGACGGTCTTTGCGCGGCAGCAGGTCGATCAGGTGGTTCTCGGGGGTGGCCAAATTGACACTCCGGTAGGTTGCTGGCCCCTCAGGGGGATGGGTGCGCTGAAGATCACCCTGCTAGCGAATACCACATCAATTGCATGCCGCCTCAATCGGTACGCCGATTGTGCATGCAGCATGGGCTTATCACCGTCTGCCAGCGCACACAACCGCAAATAAATATCCCGCTCAGGCAGCGAGCAGCGCCGGCCGTGGAGACGGTGGCGCGTTGTATTCCTTTGGAGCCGGCGTATAGCACTCGCAAGTGCACTGCTCAAGCCGCTGGCGGTCAAGCACCTGGATGTGTCCACGCCTGTAGCGGATCACGCCGGCCTGTTGCAGCTTGAGTGCCGCGGCGGTCACGCTTTCGCGGCGCACGCCCAGCAGGCTGGCCAGCAGTTCCTGCGTCATCACGAGTTCCCCGGCCGGCAATCGGTCCAGGCCCAGCAGCAGGCGGCGGCACAACTGCTGATTGATGGAGTGGTAGCGATTGCAGGTGGCGGTCTGCGCCATTTGCGTCATCATGAGTTGGGTGTAGCGCAGCAGGATGGCGAGCATCGGGCCGGCACGGTTGACTTCATTCCTGACCGCCTGCGCGGGTAACCGGTAGGCCTGGCCCGCATGTTGCACCACGGCCTGGCTCGGCGTGGCGTTGCCCCCCATGAACAGCGAGAAACCCACCACTCCGTCGTTGCCGACCACCGCGATCTCGGTCGATGCACCCTCTTGTGTCAGATACAGCAGCGACACGATGGCCGTGGTCGGAAAGTAAGCATAGACGGGGGCCGTGCCCGACTCGCTCAACACCTGGCCCTGGCGCAGGTCTACCAGTTGCAGATCCGCCTGCCAGCGATTCCATTCGGCGTCAGACAGCGCGGCAAGCAACTGATTTTGTCGCGGCGCGCAGACGTGGCGGGGTGGTGCAATCATGGGGCTCTCGTTGTATTCTTCGAGTCCCATCATTCAGCCGGATGGCCGCCTGCGCTATCGGCGGCGACCGGTTTCGGGCGTGGGCTCGCTCCTACAGCGATGCCGTCGCCCCAAGTTGCAGGCTACGTCGCCAATTTCACGGGCAGCAACCGGTCGTATTCCTTCTTGACCACCGCATAGCACTCGCAGGTGCGCCGCTCCAGCCCCGGGCGGTCCAGCACGGAGATGCGACCACGCGCGTAGCGGATCAGCCCGGCCTCCTGCAACTTGAGCGCGCCCTCGGTCACGCCTTCGCGGCGCACGCCCAGCATGTTGGCGATAAGTTCCTGCGTCATCACCAGTTCACTGCCCTGCAGGCGATCCAGGCTCAGCAGCAACCAGCGGCACAGTTGCTGGTCGAGCGAATGGTGCCGGTTGCACACGGCCGTTTGCGCCATTTGCGTGATCAGGGCCTGGGTATAGCGCAGCAGCAGGTGCATCACCGGGCCGGCCCGGTTGAACTCGTCCTTCATGGTCTGCGCTTTCAGGCGGAAACCCTGGCCGGCGCTTTGCACCACCGCACGGCTGGGTGTGGACTCGCCGCCCATGAACAGCGAGATACCGACCAGCCCCTCGTTGCCGACCACGGCGATCTCGGCCGAGGCGCCGTCTTCCATCACGTACAGCAGCGAGACGATGGATGTCGTCGGAAAGTACACATGTTCCAGTGTCTTGCCCGCCTCATAGAGCACCTCGCCCAGCGGCATCTCGACCCATTCCAGCTGCGGCAGCCAACGCTGCCATTCGGCATCGGGCAACGCGGCGAGCAAGTGGTTTTTTTTGGCATCGCGGGAATCTGTCATCACGGAACTCCAGTAGGTCTGGCTGCAAGGGCTGCAATCGAGGCGGTTTGCGCCGCGCATTTGTAAAGTATAGAAAGCGAGTGTACGGTTTCAAACTCACATCTCATGTTTGATACCGAACATAAGAACTATTCTTGTGTAGAGCGACAGGAGATCGGATGGCTGCGCCGGCGCTGCATCCAACGTTCGATACCGCACTATCGGCCGAACACGATGCGCCCGCCTCAGGTACGCATGCAGGTACGGATGTGCGGCAGGTAAAGCCTTGCCTATGTATGCAATCGCACAGATGAACTCCTGACGATTCATTAGCATGAATTTGCAGTCATCGATTGACTCATTTGCGTAGCAGCTCATTCAATTTTTACAAGGCAAACCATCGTGAACAGAAACCAGCCCAACGGCACCGTCAAAGACATTGCCGGCAAACGGTGAAAACTTGCCTTGCAAAAAAGCATGAACAATTCCGCTTATCCGAAGCCTGAGAAAGTTGCCATAAAAGGCAATTTTTACTGCCCTTTTGACCCAATTACCCGGCAGATCCGCCTCACCATCAAGGCGCCCTCCATGCAGGAGGCTCGGCATCGGATGGCGGCGCTGGCGCATCTGATTGGCGTCAAACAATCGGGCGAGCTCTCCTATGTTGTCCTGGAAGAAGCGCCTCAAGGGGTGCCACTTTATTGCAGCGGCGTCGTAACGTTGGCACCGGTGCAGGTGCGTTAAGCGGCCGATCAAGCCCCCACTATTTGAAGGATTCAAAAATGAAAAAATTACCTGGCCTGGTGGCCTTCATCCTGGCATTTGCGCCACTCGCATATGCACAAGCACAGGACAACCCCGACCTGCGCGGCCACCCGGACGCCCGCAACGATCGCCAAATGCAATCACATGAACGAGACGTGCATCACCGTCTCGTTGCCAGACATGCACGCCACATGAAGCATGATGTGGATCATCGCCGCCCTCGCCCCGTCGATCACAAAATGTAGTGTGAGATAGCCGACCCGCCAATCGCATGGACCTGTCCGAACGTGGCGCGGCGTCGGCGCCGCCGCTGGATCCCGGAAATAAGCCAGGCGAATCGGACCGCGACCAACTCAGCGGCAATATCGAGGCCGTACTGGCGTTCTACGCCCGTGAAGAGGAAAAGATCTCCCGATGGCAACGGATCCTGGAGCGCATCAGCCTGGTGATCGGCCAGCCTGCTTTTTTGGGTTTCATCCTGCTCTTTGTCACACTCTGGATGCTCGCCAGCATCGTATTGCACCGGCTTGGCATCGCCGAATTCGATCCGGCGCCGTTTTTCTGGCTGCAGGGCATTGTCGGTCTGGGCGCCTTGCTGACCGCGACCGTGGTTCTGACCAAGCAGAACCGGCTCGCGAAGCTGGAGGAACAGCGGGCGCATCTGGACCTGAAGGTGACGCTGTTGACTGAGCAGAAGGCCGCCAAACTGATCGACCTGCTGGAAGAGTTGAGACGCGACTTGCCGAATGTCCGGGACCGCCAGGATCCGGACGCGGCAACTCTGCAACAGCCGATGGATCCGGAGGGGGTGCGCGCCACGCTGGACGAGCGGCTGAAGGCCGCTGGAGCCACCAAAGCGGACGCCGCCGGCAATCCGTAAACGGCATGCGGTCCGCCGATATGCTATCGATACTTATAATTGAGCCGGGAGGAATAGTCATGACCGAAGCCGCGCAACCGAAGAGCGAACCCGAAGAATCACCACTGTCGCCGTGGTGGGTGCGTTCGATACTGATCGTGCTGGTGCTCGGTTTTGCCGGCCTGCTGGCAATCACTGTGCTGGCTTACCGCAATGCGCCGCCGATACCGGGCCAGGTCAAGGATGCCGGCGGCACGACGCTCTTCACCGCCGAGGACATCAGCAACGGCCAGGCGCTGTTTCTGCGTTATGGCTTGATGGACAACGGCACCGTCTGGGGCCATGGCGCTTACCTCGGGCCCGACTACTCCGCCGACGCACTGCACGCTATCGGCGCTGACACCGCCGCCGCGCTGGCACAGCAGCAATACGGCAAGCCCGTGGCTGAACTGACGCCGCTACAGGCGGCGGCGATTCGCGCGCAAGTCGCGGTGACGCTGAAAACCAACCGCTTTGATGCCGCCAGCGACACGCTGCAGTTGACCGCGCCCGAAGCAGCGGCGTATCGCCAGCAGATCGTGCACTGGACCCGCTATTTCCACGACCCGGAAAAAAATGGCGGCCTCAAGCCCGACCTGATCACCGACCCGGTCGAACTGCATCAACTGACGGCGTTCATCACCTGGGCGGCATGGGCCTCGGTGGCGAATCGCCCGGGCAGCGACTACTCGTATACGAACAACTTTCCGTTTGACCCCGAGGTCGGCAATCTGCCGCCGGCCGGTGCCCTGCTGTGGAGTGCGCTGAGCCTGGTGGTGCTGTTGGGGGGCATCGGCGCGGCGCTGCTGGCGTTCGGCAAATTCGACTATCTGGGCTGGATCACGCGCGGCCACCACGTGCACCCGCAAGTGATTCCGGGGCAGGCCAGCCGCGGGCAGCGCGCGCTGGTGAAGTTTTTCGTGGTCGTGATGCTGCTGTTCCTGATGCAAACGCTGGTGGGCGGCGGCGTGGCTCATTTCCGCGCGGACCCGAGCAGCTTCTACGGCTTTCAGCTGGAGAAGATTTTTCCCAGTAATCTGCTGCGTATCTGGCATCTGCAGACGGCCATTTTCTGGATCGCCACGGCCTACGTCGCTGCCGCCTTGTTCCTGGGCCGCTCGCTGCGCGCCGATGAACCGCGCTGGCTGGTACCGGCGATCAACCTGCTCTTTGCGGCGTTTGCACTAGTGATTGGCGCCAGCCTGCTCGGTGAGTGGGCGGGCCTGTCCGGCCTGCTGGGCGACTGGTGGTTCTGGTTCGGCAACCAGGGCTGGGAATACCTGGAAATCGGCCGCTTCTGGCAATACCTGCTGGTGGCCGGCCTGCTCGGCTGGTTTGCGATGCTGTGGTGGCTGGCGCGCCCGCGCACGGTGGTCAACCCGAACGCGCGGCCACTGGCGCGGATGTTCCTGTACGCTGCACTGGCGATACCCGTGTTCTATATCCCGGCACTGTTCTTCGGTGCCAGGACCAACTTCACGGTGGTCGACACCTGGCGCTTCTGGATCATCCATTTGTGGGTGGAGGGCTTCTTCGAGTTCTTCGCCACCACGGTGGTCGCACTGACGTTCTTCCAGCTTGGCCTGACCCGGCGCAACACGGCGCTGCGGGTCATTTACCTGGATGCCATCCTGTACTTCGGCGGCGGCCTGATCGGCACCGGCCATCACTGGTATTTCACCGGGCAGAGCCAGTTCAACATGGCCATGTCGGCCATGATCTCGGTGCTGGAAGTCGTGCCCTTGACGCTGCTGACGCTGGATGCCTGGGATTTCGTGCGCACCACCCGCGGCGACTGCGATGTCTGCGGCAAACGGGTCGGCGTACCGCACAAATGGACGTTCTATTTCCTGATCGCGGTGGGTTTCTGGAATTTCCTCGGCGCGGGTGTCTTCGGGTTCCTGGTCAACCTGCCGATCATCAGCTACTACGAAGTCGGCACCATCCTCACGCCCAACCACGGCCACGCCGCAATGATGGGCGTGTTCGGCATGCTGGCCATCGCACTGATGGTGTTCGTGCTGCGCCAGACCAGCGACGACACGCGCTGGCCGGGCATCGAAAAATACATCAAGGTCGGTTTCTGGGGCACCAACATCGGCCTGTTGATGATGGTGGCGTTGAGCCTGTTCCCGGGCGGCGTGCTGCAGGTGTGGGACGTCGTGCAGCACGGCTACTGGCATGCGCGCAGCCTCGCCTACACCGGCACCGATACGGCGCGCCTGCTCGAATGGCTGCGCCTGCCGGGCGACCTGGTATTCATCATCTTTGGCGCCATACCCCTGTCGATCGCGGCGATCAAGGCCTACGCTGGCATATGCATGACGCGCGGGGCCCACATCTTGCCGCCCGCTTATCAGGAGACTTCAATTTGAGGGAAGCGGGTGCCGTGTCACGCCGATTCCGACAGCCTGCCCTGCACCAGCCGTAATTGCCGGCTGCAACGCGCGGCCAGCGCGGCGTCGTGCGTGACCACCACAAAGGCCGTGCCCTGGTCGCGCGCCAGTTGCAGCATCAGCTCGAACACGCCGTTGGCGGTGTTGCGGTCCAGGTTGCCGGTGGGCTCGTCGGCCAGCACGCAGGCGGGCTGGGTCACCAGCGCGCGGGCAATGGCGACGCGCTGGCGCTCGCCGCCCGAGAGTTCGGCCGGACGGTGATGCAGGCGCTCCTGCAAACCCACCTGCGCTAGCATTTTCGTAGCTATCTGCGTAGCCTCGGCGCGGGCCATACGCCGAATCCATAGCGGCATCGCAACGTTGTCGAGCGCGCTGAATTCGGGCAGCAGATGGTGGAACTGGTAGACAAAACCCAGGCTGCGATTGCGCAAGACGCCCTGCTCCGCAGCGCTGAGCTGCGACAGCCGCTGGCCCTGGAGCTCAACGGTGCCGCTGGTGGGCGCATCGAGGCCGCCCATCAGGTGCAACAGCGTGCTCTTGCCCGAGCCCGAGGCGCCGACGATGGCCAGCGTGTCCCCCGCGTGCACCGCGAGGTCCACGCCCTGCAGCACGGTGACGTCCAGGCGGCCCTCGGTGAAGCGTTTGGTCAGGCCGCTGGCTTGCAGCACCGCGGGGGATGGATGGCGGCTCAAGTCCGCATTGACCGGTTTTTCACTCGCCATGTCGTGGCGCGTCACATCATTCATAGCGCAGCGCCTCCGCCGGGTTCACGCGGCTGGCGCGCCAGCTCGGATACAGGGTCGCCAGAAAGGACAGCACCAGCGAGATGATGCCGATCGGCATGATGTCGCCGCGCTGCGGGTCGCTGGGCATGCGGCTGATCAGGTAGATGTCGCGCGGCAAAAAGCTGGTGTGCAGCAAGTGCTCGATGAACGGCACGATCACGTCGATGTTGTACGCCACCAGCAGGCCCAGCAGCAGGCCGGCCAGCGTGCCGATCACGCCGACCATCGCGCCCTGGACCACGAACACCCCCATGACGCTGGACGGGCTGGCGCCCAGCGTGCGCAGGATCGCGATGTCGGCGCGTTTGTCGGTCACGGTCATCACCAGCGTGCTGACCAGGTTGAACGCCGCCACCGCCACGATCAGCGTGAGGATGATGAACATCATGCGTTTCTCGACCTGCACGGCGGAGAACCAGGTCTTGTTTTGCTGCGTCCAGTCGCGAATCATGAGGTCGCCGCTCAGCGTGCCGGCCAGTTGGTGCGCCACTTCCGGGGCCTGGTGCAAATCCTTCAGCTTGAGTTGCACGCCGGTCGGACCTTCCAGGCGGAAGATGCGCGCCGCGTCGTCCATGTGCACCATGGCCAGCGTCGAGTCGTATTCGTAGTGGCCCGAGTCGAAGGTGCCGACCACCGTCATCTGCTTGAAGCGCGGCACCACGCCGGCCGGCGTGATCTCGCCGCTGGGCGCCAGCAACGTGACCGGATCGCCCACCACCACGCCCAGGCTGTGCGCCAGATCCGCGCCGAGCACGATGCCGAAGCTGCCCGGCACCAGTTTGGCCAGCGCACCGCTCTTGAGGATCCCGTCAAGGTCGATCACCTGCGGCTCCAGCGCCGGGTCGATACCGCGAATCACCACGCCCTTCATGTCGCCGCCGCGTGCCAGCAGGGCCTGAGTCGCTATGAAAGGTGCAGCACCGATGACCTGCGGATTGGCCTTGGCCTCGGCCATGGTGCGGGCCACGTCCGGCAGCGCGGCACCGTCGGGCGCGAAGATTTCGATGTGCGAGACCACGCTGAGCATGCGGTCCGTCACCTCTTTCTGAAAGCCGTTCATCACGCTCAGCACGATGATGAGCGCCGCCACGCCCAGCGCAATGCCGAGCATGGAGACGCCCGAGATGAAGGAGATGAAGCCGTTGCGCCGCGTGGCGCGGCCGGCCCGCGTGTAGCGCCAGCCGAGAATGAGTTCGTAGGGGATTTGCATCGACCGTGGGGGATTGGAATCTACCGAAGGGGATTTGGTTTTGGGGCTGATTGTGGCATCCCGGACAATAGAGGCCATGCACCTGTTGATTCCGTTCGCCGCCTCCAGTTCCCCCGCGTGCCAGCAAGCGCTCGAGAGTTTGAAACTTCCCCACCTGGAAAAACTGCTGGGCCGCCTGACACTCACCCACACCGACACTGCCGACGCATCGAGCCTCACGCCGCCGCATGAGCGCGCCCACGCACGCGCCCTGGGCCTGGTGGCGCCGGACGGCTGCGTGCCCTGGGCGGCCCGGCAAGCCGCGCAGGCGGGCCTGATTCAACAGACCCCCAGCGGCGCCGACTGGGCCTGGATCACGCCCTGCCACTGGCATGTGCACGCCGACTACATCGTCATGGGCAACCCGCAGGCGCAGGGCCTGGAGGCGCCGCAATCGCAAACCCTGCTGGCCGCGATGCGCCCTTTTTTCGAGGAAGACGGCATCACGCTGCACTATGCGGCGCCCACGCAGTGGCTGGCGCGCGGCGAGGTGTTCCGCGATCTGGCAACGGCCTCGCTGGACCGCGTGGCGGGCCGCGACATCGACGCCTGGCGGCCGAAGACGGCGCAGGCCGCCGCGCTGCGCCGCCTGCAAAACGAGATGCAGATGCTCTTGTACACGCACCCGCTCAACGACGAACGGGCCGCGCACAGCCTGGCGCCGGTCAATTCGTTCTGGGTCAGCGGCACCGGCACGCTGCCTGCTGGCTGGAGCGAGCCCGCACCGAGTGATCTGGTGATGCCTCAGGCCCTGCGCGAGGCCGCGCTGGCGGGCGACTGGGCTGTATGGGTCGCCGCCTGGCAGCAGCTCGATGCCACCGAGTGCGCCGCCCTGCTGCGTGCGCTGGATGCCGGGCACAGCGTGCAACTCACGCTGTGCGGCGAGCGCAGCGCGCTCACGTTTGAGGCCAGCCGCACCGGGCTGCTCAAGAGGTTAATGAGTCAATTTGGCCGTCAGCCCTTATCCTCTCTGCGCGATAAGCTATGAAAATCGTAGCGCGCGACATTCCGCCCCGCGCCGTCTGGGCGCTCGAGCAGGCCGGCGTGCACCCTTTGCTGGCGCGCCTGTACGCGGCGCGCGGCGTGCAAAACCCGGACGAACTCGACGATGGCCTGGCGCGCCTGCTGCCGCCCGACGGATTGAGGGGCACACGCGAGGCCGCCGTGCTGCTGGCCGATGCCATTGCGGCCGACAAAAAACTCTGCATCGTGGCCGACTACGACTGCGATGGCGCCACCGCCTGCGCCGTCGGCGTGCGCGGCCTGCGCCTGCTGGGCGCGCGCCAGGTGAGCTATATCGTGCCGGATCGCGTGGTCGACGGCTACGGCCTCACCGCCCCGATCGCGCGGCGCGTGAAGGACAGCGGTGCCGACGTGCTGATCACCGTGGACAACGGCATCGCCAGCGTGGACGGCGTGGCCACCGCGAAGGCGCTGGGCCTGCAGGTCCTCGTCACCGACCATCACCTGCCCGGTGCCGAGCTGCCTGACGCCGACGTCATCGTGAATCCGAACCAGCCCGGCTGCGCCTTCGAGAGCAAATCGATCGCCGGCGTCGGCGTGATGTTCTATGTGCTGCTGGCGCTGCGCGCCGAACTGCGCCGGCGCGGGGCTTTCGCATCCGCTCCAGCGCCGCGGCTCGACACCCTGCTGCCGCTGGTCGCGCTCGGCACCGTGGCCGATGTCGTGAAGCTCGACCCCAACAACCGCCGCCTCGTCGCGCAGGGTCTCAAACGCGTGCGCGCCGGCGCGCTGCCGGCCGGGCTGGCCAGCCTGTTCGTCGCCTGCGGCCGCGTGGCTAGGGTCGCCACCACCTTCGACTTCGGCTTTGCGCTGGGCCCGCGCATCAACGCCGCGGGGCGCCTGGCCGACATGACGCTGGGCATCGAGTGCCTGCTCACCGATGACGCGACGCGCGCCGACGAACTGGCGCGCCTGCTGGACGCCATCAACCGCGAGCGGCGCGAGATCGAGGGTGACATGCGCGAGCAGGCGATGCGGGTCGCCGAGTCGCTGTTCGAGGAAGGCACCGAGCCGCCGCCCGCCCTTTGCGTGTTCGACCCCGACTTTCACGAAGGCGTGGTCGGCATCGTGGCCTCGCGCATCAAGGACAAGCTGCACCGCCCCGCGTTCGTGTTTGCGCAAAGCCGTGCGCCGGGCAAGGAGCACGAGCTCAAGGGCTCGGGCCGCTCCATTCCCGGCTTTCACCTGCGCGACGCGCTCGACCTGGTCGCCAAGCGCCACCCCGGCGTGCTGCTGCGCTTTGGCGGACACGCCATGGCGGCCGGCTGCACCATTGCCGAGGAACAGTTCGGCATGTTCGAGCAGGCCCTCGCCGACGTGGCGCGCGAGTGGCTGGATGCCGCCACGCTCACGCGCCGCCTCGACACCGATGGTCCGCTAAGCGCCGAGTACCGCCGCGCCGAGTTGGTCGACACCCTGCACAAAGAGGTATGGGGCCAGGGCTTTGCGGCGCCGACCTTCAGCGAAGAAGTGGAGGTGATTTCCCAGCGGCTGGTGGGCGAGAAACACCTGGCGCTCAAACTGAAACACCAGGGCCAGCCGGTGGACGGCATCTGGTTCGGCCACACCGCGATGCTGCCGGCCAAAGTCAAGCTCGCGTTCCGGCTCGATGCCGATGAATGGCAGGGCGTGCGGCGCGTGCGCTTCCTGATCGAAGGCGCAGAAATTTAAGCATTTTAAGGCTCTAGCCCTGATGGGTTCTGCACCATATGCTATT
The DNA here is from genome assembly GCF_006970865.1 of Rhodoferax sediminis. Taxonomy (NCBI): domain Bacteria; kingdom Pseudomonadati; phylum Pseudomonadota; class Betaproteobacteria; order Burkholderiales; family Comamonadaceae; genus Rhodoferax; species Rhodoferax sediminis. Next base: position 1,068,049 of record NZ_CP035503.1, on the reverse strand, counting down.
CAATCAATAGCAACCGGCGATGCGCACGCGCCCTTGAATCTGCGTCCTCAAAACTTGCACGAACCATGGCGCCGGCGGAAAGCCCTTGGGTATTCGAGCGCCGTGCCGGCGAACAGCCCGCGCCGCGCACGCCGGGCCTGTGCTTCCTCGGCCGCGTAAGGTCCCCTGCTCCGGCGATAGCGGTACGACCAGGCGTGGCCCTCGCGCACCATCCAGGCCGCGACATCCTCACCGCCGAGCTCGATTTTGGCAACGGCGCGGCCATAGTCGTCGTAGTGGTGGATGGCCACAACGACGTTCTGGTGACCCAGCCGCGCCGTTAAAGCGTCACGCGACTGCGCTCCCCAGGCCTGGCAAATCTCAGGTGCATCCAGCCCTTCGAGCCGGACCTTGAAGGGCGCGCCACCGGTCAGCGGGCGCACCCACAGCGTGTCGCCATCGGTGATGTAGGCAACCTGCGCGGCGATCACACCTTCAGGGTCAAAACTGCCTCTCGCCCAGGCGCTGCATTGGCATACAGCTATCAATGCAATAGCAAGCCACCGATTCGTGAACCACTGCCACAACATCAACGGCGTGCGCCGGCAGCTTCCCGAATCCCGCATCCGTCAGCCCAGCAGCGCGTACTCGCCGCCTTTTTCCAGCGCGCGCTGGTAGGCGGGGCGCGCGTGAATGCGCGCCAGAAAATCCATGAGCCGGGGACGGCTCCGGTCCAGGCCGGCGCGCGCGGCCGCCGCCTCCAGCGGGAAACTCATCTGGATATCGGCGCCGCTGAATTCGCTGCCGGCAAACCACGGGCTCTTGCCGAGTTCGCCCTCCAGGTAGTCGAGGTGCTGTTTGATCTGCGGGACGATGAACGCGCTCTTGGCCTTGCCTGAGATGGCCCTGGCAATCGGCTTGACGAAGAACGGCATGGGCGACTTCTCGATCGTGTCGAACACGAGCTTGAGCAGTAGCGGCGGCATGGCCGAGCCTTCCGCGTAGTGCAGCCAGTAGGTGTAGCGCAGCCGCTCGGGCGTGCCCGGTGCGGGCGCCAGCCGCCCGCCGCCGTACTGGTTGACCAGGTACTCGACGATGGCACCCGACTCGGCCAGGGTCAGTGTGCCGTCGGTCACGACCGGCGACTTGCCCAGCGGGTGCACCTCGCACAGCGAGGCCGGCGCCAGCATGGTTTTCGGGTCGCGCTGGTAGCGCCAGATCTCATACGGCAGTCCCAGTTCTTCGAGCAGCCACAGGATGCGCTGCGAGCGCGAGTTGTTGAGATGGTGAACGGTGATCATGGGATGGCCTTTTTCCAGGGGACGGCAGTTGCCGCAGTTTCACGCAAGGCCCGACTATGCCCGGAAATCCGTGGCAGTCGGCGCTCTCTGGCACGCCGTCTGCCCTACCAGGCTGGACGGGACTTCCTGATGAATTTCAGCGCCTTCAAGACGCCCGGGTCGGCGGGCTCAACGGCCTGCCGGGCCAGCCAGCCCAGCACAAAGCGGCTTGCACCGTGCGCCTGGCCGGCGGCGCCAACGCCTGGGTCGCCCTCCAGCGCGTGGCCCAGCAGGACACGTGCGATGTGGGCGTCATTGGCGCGGCCCAGGCTGCTTTGCAGTTCGTGCAAACAGCCCCGGTATTTGGCGTGCGGCGCAGCGCCCGGCAAAGTCTCGAAAAACTCGGTGGCGTAGCGCTGACGTTTGACCCACAGGCGCAGGGCGTGGCGCTGCTGCGGGCTCTGCCGGGCAAAATCGCGCGCACTGCGAACGAGCTTCTTGTGGCCAGCCTGCAGGGCGCGCGCAGCCCAGGGTTGCAGCGGCTCTTGCGGGGCCGCCTGCTGCGCCGGCTCGCTGCGCCACGCCCGCTGCGCCAGCCAGCGGTGAAACGCCCGCAGCCACGCGGCAGGATCGGCCTGCGCGATCGCACCCCGCATCGCCTGGCGCGCCGCGCTGCGGCGTGCTTCCACCGACCGCATCAATTGCCGCCATGCGGGCGGGTTGTCAAACGCGGGCGCAATCTGCGGCAGGGTCACGCAGCACAGCACATCCCAGTCACGCACGGGACCCAGGGCGCGGGCCAGCGCGCGCAGGCCCGCGAGCAATTCGCCTTGCGGCAGCGGGCACACACGGCGGCACAGGCGCAGCGCCACGCGCAGGCGCTGCAATGCCACGCGGGCCTGGTGCACATACTCGATGTCCCCATCCTCCAGCACCCCCGGCAGGTTGCCCTGGAACTGCGCGAGACAGGCCGTGCACAAGGCGACAAAGCCGTCTTCGACCGACGCCTCGCCGGGCAGCCGCACGGGCGCGACCGGCACCGGTGCCGCGCGCTCAAACGCCGGCACGCGGTGCGCGGGGGGCGCCAGCTTGAGTTCTGTTTCGCGGTGGGTGGGCGGCTTCGTCATGGCATGGACTCACGTTGGCACATTGTCTGACAAGGCCGCAAGAACTGGCCATAGGGCCTAAAATCAGTCCGTGTCTTCCATCCTCAACGCTGATCTCCACTGCCATTCCGTCGTCTCCGACGGCACCCTGACCCCGGAACAACTGGCCGCGCGCGCCAGCGCCAATGGCGTCGAATTGTGGGCGCTGACCGACCATGACGAGATTGGCGGCCAGCAGCGCGCCTTTGCGGCGGCGCGTGCGAACGGCATGAAGTACCTCACCGGCACCGAGATTTCGGTCACGTTTGCGGGCGAGACCGTGCACATCGTCGGGCTCGGGTTCGACGCCAGCGACCCACGCATGGCGCAGGGCCTGCAGCGCACACGCGGCGGACGCGGCCAGCGGGCGCTGGAGATGGCCGACGGACTGGCCAGGGTCGGCATCACGGGCGCGTACGAGGGTGCCCTGAAATTCGTCGGCAATCCCGAGCTGATTTCGCGCACGCACTTTGCGCGCTTCCTGGTCGAGTCCGGGGCCTGCCACGACACGCACGAGGTTTTTCGCAAATACCTGACCGAGGGCAAGCCGGGCTTTGTGCCGCACCGCTGGGCCAGCCTGGCCGATGCGGTCGGCTGGATCACGCAATGTGGCGGTGTGGCCGTCATCGCGCACCCGGGCCGCTATAACTTCACGGCCAACGAAGAGTACGCGCTGTTCACCGAATTCAAGGCCCACGGCGGGCGCGCGGTCGAGGTGGTGACGGGCAGCCATACGGCGGCCGAGTATGTCGAGTACGCCGGCGTGGCCCGGGAATTTGGCCTGGCCGCCTCGCGCGGCAGCGACTTTCACAGTCCGGACGAGAGCCGGATCGACCTGGGCACCCTGCCCTACCTGCCGGGCGAGCTCACGCCCGTGTGGGACCTGCTGACAGACCGCATCCGGTGAGCCGCCAGCCGAGCGCCCAGGCGGGCATCTGGCTGGTCGTGGCCGCCACGGCCGGCTTTGCCATGCTGGACACCACCACCAAATACATCAGTTTCAGCGTGCCGGCGCTCATGGCCATGTGGCTGCGCTATCTGTTCCAGGCGGTGGCCACCACGGTCGTGGTGCTGCCCACACGCGGCCTGGCGCTGCTGCGTACCGCGCACCCCAGATTCCAGTTTCTGCGCGGCGTGCTGCTGCTGGCGACCAGCCTGTTCGCGTTTTACAGCGTGAAGTACATGCCGGTGGGCGAGTTCACTGCGCTGGTCATGATCACGCCGCTGGTCATCACGCTGCTGGCGGCCCGCGTGCTGCGCGAGCGGGTGTCGCCGCTGCGCTGGCTGCTGGTGGCGGGCGGTTTTGCCGGCACGCTGGTGATCGTGCGCCCAGGCGGGCAGGCCTTTGGCTGGACCTTGCTGCTGCCGCTGGGCCTGGTCACCAGCAATGCGTGGTTCCAGGTGCTGACCAGCCGGCTCGTCCGCACCGAAGACCCGGTCACCATGCATTTCTACACCGGCTGGGTCGGCACGCTGCTGGCCTCGCTGGCGCTGCCGTTTGTCTGGACCCCGCTGGCATCGTGGAGCCTGTGGGGCTGGCTGGCGCTGATGGGATTGCTCGGCACGGTCGGCCATTTCCTGCTGATCCTGGCCTATATGCGCGCGCCCGCGGCCACGCTGACGCCCTTTTTGTACGTCCAGATCGGTTTTGCCATGCTGTGCGGCTGGCTGGTGTTCTCGCATGTGCCCGACCAGTGGTCGGTAACGGGCATCGCGATGATCGTGGTGTGCGGCGCGGCCGGGGCCTGGCTGACACGGCTGGAAGGCCACGCGCCCGATCCCATTAACATCCGGCCTGTGGAATCCTGAACTTTTGCCCTGACATCGACTGCACCATGGCCCAATACTTCGAAGTTCACCCCGACAACCCGCAGGTGCGCCTGCTCAAACAGGCGGCGGCGCTGCTCGAGCGCGGCGGCATCGTGGCGGTTCCGACCGACTCCAGCTACGCGCTGGTGTGCCACCTCGATGACAAGACGGCGGCGGATCAACTGCGGCGCATCCGCGGCGTGGACGACAAGCACCACCTGACCCTGATGTGCCACGACCTGAGCGAGCTGGCCAACTACGCCCGGGTCGACAACAAGCAGTACCGGCTGCTCAAATCCGCCACGCCGGGCGCCTACACCTTCATTCTGGAAGCCAGCAAGGAGGTGCCGCGCCGCCTGAGCCATCCGCAGCGCAAGACGATCGGCCTGCGCGTGCCCACGCATAAAGTGCTTCGGGAGCTTCTGGCCCTTCACAGTGGCCCTTTGTTGGCTACCACCTTGATAGCACCCGGCGAGACCGAGCCGCTCAACGATGCACAGGCCATCCGCAGCCGCTTCGAGCGCCAGATTGCGGGGGTGATCGACGCCGGCGCCTGCACCTCGCGCCCCACCACCGTGATCGACCTGACGGACATGGGCACGGGCGGCGAGCCGGTGCTGGTGCGCATGGGCGGCGGCGATCCGGCCCGCCTCGGGCTGTCGGCCGACCTGGCCGGCGCGCTCTGAGACAATCGTGCCGTGAACAACTACTCCGGTCTCATCCAGACGATTGCCCTGTACGCCCTGCCGGTGCTGTTTGCCATCACCGTGCACGAGGCCGCGCATGGCTACGCCGCGCGCCATTTTGGTGACAACACGGCCTGGGCGATGGGCCGCGTGACGCTCAACCCCATCAAACACGTCGACCTGATGGGCACGATCCTGATCCCGCTGCTGCTGTACTTCGCCACCTCCGGCGCCTTCCTGTTCGGCTACGCCAAGCCGGTGCCGGTGAACTTCGGCGCGCTGCGCAATCCCAAGCGCGACATGGTCTGGGTGGCGCTGGCGGGGCCCGCGGTGAACCTGCTGCAGGCGCTCTTGTGGGGCATCGTTTTTTACCTGCTGCTCGGCGCGGGCGTGACGGAGCCGTTTTTTCTGAAGATGTGCAAGGGCGGCATCCTGGTCAACGTGGTGATGTTTGTCTTCAACCTGTTCCCGCTGCCGCCGCTGGACGGCGGCCGCGTCCTGGTGGGGCTGCTGCCGCACAGGCAGGCGGTGCTGGTGTCGCGTATCGAGCCCTGGGGGTTTTTCATCGTCATGGCGCTGGTGCTGGCCGGCGTCGTCAGCACTTACTGGCTGCTGCCCCTGATGGGCCTGACCTACGACCTGATCGACCTCGCGCTGTCGCCGCTGGCGGCCCTGGTCCGTTAATCCGACACGACTTCACTTCTCATGACCCAGCCCCTTCGCGTTCTGACCGGCATCACCACCTCGGGTACCCCGCACCTGGGCAACTATGTGGGGGCTATTCGACCCGCGGTCCAGGCCAGCCTGGCCGCTGGTACCGAGAGCTTTTATTTTCTGGCCGACTACCACGCACTGATCAAGATCGGCGAGCCGGCGCGTGTGCAGCGCTCCACGCTGGAGATTGCCGCCTCCTGGCTGGCCGCGGGACTGGACCCCGAGCGCGTCACGTTCTACCGCCAGTCCGACATTCCGGAAATCCCCGAGCTCACCTGGCTGCTGACCTGCGTGACCGGCAAGGGCCTGCTGAACCGGGCGCATGCCTACAAGGCCGCGGTCGACCACAACGCGGCCGGCGGGCGCGATGCCGACGACGGCGTGACGGCGGGCCTGTTCATGTACCCGGTGCTGATGGGGGCGGACATCCTGATGTTCAATGCGCACCGGGTACCGGTGGGGCGCGACCAGATCCAGCACATCGAGATGGCGCGCGACATGGCCGCGAGCTTCAACCACCTGTATGGCGAGCACTTCGTGCTGCCCGAGGCCGCCATCGAGGAGTCGGTGGCGACGCTGCCGGGGCTCGATGGCCGCAAGATGAGCAAGAGCTACGACAACACCATTGCGCTGTTTGCGCCGCGCGAGCAGCTGCGCAAACTGATTGCCGGCGTGCTGACCGACTCGCGCACACCGGGCCAGCCCAAGGACACCGAAGGCTCGGCACTGTTCCAGATTTACCAGGCCTTTGCCAGCCCCACGGAAACCGCCGCACTGCGCCAGGCCTACGCCGACGGCATCGCCTGGGGCGATGCCAAGCAGCTGCTGTTCGAGCGCATCGACCGGGAGATCGCCCCGATGCGCGAGACCTACCAGTCGCTGATCGACCACCCGGGCCGCATCGAGGATATCCTGCACGCCGGTGCCGCCAAGGCGCGCAAACTCTCCGGGCCGGCCATGGCACGGCTGCGAGAGGCGGTGGGACTGCGCGACCTGCGTACCCAGGCCGGCACCGCAGTGGCAAAAACCGCCAAATCGGCCTTGCCGGCCTTCAAGCAATACCGCGAGCGCGACGGGCGTTTTTATTTCAAGCTGGTGGATGCGCGTGGCCGCCTGCTGCTGCAAAGCGCCGGTTTTGACTCGCCCAAAGAGGCGGCGCAGGCCATTGCACAACTGCGCCGGCAGGGCAGCGCCGCGCTGGCCGATACCAAGGCAGGGCTGCAGGCCGCAGAAGGCGTCTCCCCCTTTGATATTGCGGCAGCGCTGGAGCAACTGACCGAGGCCCTTGCGTGAAGCGCGGGGAGCGTCGCTCGCCGGACCTCGTGCCCGCGGCCCCCCGCGTGGCCGGATACGGTGCAACGGCCGGCAGGAAACAGGTATCCTTTAGCGCTGAATAGTTGAAACGTTCCAGAGAGTTCCCTCATGAGCCTGTACGTCATTGATGATCACCCCCTGATGCGCGAAGCCGTCGTGATGCTGCTGCGCCGGTACCGCGCGGGCGCCAATGTGGTCGAACTCAACCGCCTCGGCGGTGTAGAAGAGGCGATCCGCCAGCATGGCGCGCCCGAACTTTTCTGCCTCGACCTGAAGCTGCCGGACACCATCGGCATGTCGGGCATCATCGAGCTGAAAAAACGCTACCCGGCGGCGGCGCTGGCGGTGCTGTCGGCCTCCCCGGCCGATGAATTCGAAGAGCAGTGCATCGAAGCCGGCGCCGACGTCTACATCGAAAAATCATCAGGGGCCAACGAGATCGGCTCCGCGCTGCATGCCCTGCTGACGCCGGACAGCACCTTCGAAGACTCCGGCACGACGGATAACAAGCTCTCCAGACGGCAAAAACAGTTGATCATCATGCTGGATCGGGGCCTGAGCAACCGTGAGATCGCGGACGAGCTGGGCATCAGCGAACACACGGTCAAGGTGCACCTGTGGCGGCTGTTCCGGCGCCTGGGCGTCAAAAGCCGCACGCAGGCCGTGCATTTCGCGCGTACTCACGGCATGTTGAACGGCTGAGCCAGGGCGGCACCCGGGCCCTGCAGGGTCAGCTTGAACACGCTGCCGCGCCCGGGCTGCGAATTCATCGACAGGCCGTGGCCGAGCCGCTGCGACAGACGCGCCACAATCGCCAGCCCCAGACCAAAGCCGTCGTCGGTACCCGGATGGTTGGGTACCTTGTAAAACTCGCGGAAAACTTCTGCGTGGTACTGGCTCTCAATGCCGATGCCGGTGTCCCACACTTCAATACGTACGCCTTGCCCCGCGCGCCGGGCCGCCACCAGCACGCCGCCGCTCTCGGTGTATTTCAGGGCATTGCCCAGCAGGTTGCCGACAATTCGCTGCAGCAAAATCCGGTCTGACTGCACCAATGCCAGCCCCGGCGCGCTGCTCACCCGCAACGCCAACCCCCGGGTTTGCGCCAGCGGACGGTACTGCAACTCCATCTCCTTGAGCAGCCGGCCCACATCCACGGCTTCGACATGAACGCGGGTTTTGCCCGAATCCAGTTTTGCCAGGTCGAACAGGGAGTCGAACAGGGCATTCACCGCCTTGGTCGATTCGACGATCCGGGGCGCGATTTCGGCCACGAGTTCGGGCTCGTTGTTGAGCCAGTCCGCGTAGAGTCCCAGCGCATGCACGGGCTGGCGGATGTCGTGTGCGGCGTTCGCCAGAAACCGGTTTTTAATCGCCACGGCTTCCAGCGCGGCCTGGGTTTGCTGGGTCAATGAATCGATCAACTGGCCATTGCGGTACTGCAGTTCGACGTAGCTGCGATGCGTCTCGTACAGGCCCTGACCGGCCCGCAGCAGCAGCAGCCAGTGAATTCCGACCAGAAGCAAAAGCCAATAGTGAAAGGCAGCCGCCTCGAAGCGCAGATCCACCGCGATGCGCCACAAAATGACGCCCGCGCAAGTGAGTACCAGGGCACTCACATAGGAGCGCAGCGTCCTGATCGAATTCGACAGACTGGTGACCGCGAAGGTTCCGATCCCGACAATGATCAGCCAGCCCAGAAACTGGGTCGCCAGCGGCGTCTTGTCGAAAAACAGCAGCCCCACCGAGGCCCAAATGCACGCGCCCAGAGGCCAGGTCCAGCCATAGCACGCCATGAACTTCAGTTGGGCGTCGGTGCCGGCATGCGCCACGTGGAGGCTGTAGTGGCGCATGACCCAGAACCGCAGCACCGAAAACATCAGCATGGCCACCGTCCACAGCCCCAAGCCGGCCATGGGCACCACCCCTTGCAACACGGCAAACATCACCGGGATGATCAAGGCTGCCGTGATCTGCGTGCCCGGCGCCGTGCGCATGAGGTTGCGAATGAGCTCGGCGTCGATCCAGTCGGATTCGGAAGAGGAACAGGCAGGCGTCGGCGTTTCGGGCTTCATGCCCGCAGTCTATCGCGCCCCCAACTGCGCAAAGCGGCTGCGCCGGCAGCCGGATGGGGCCGCACGTCAGTCATTCGACGGTGCGATTCTTTTGAGCAGCGGTGCGACCAGGTCCATGGGCAACGGGAACACGACCGTCGTGTTCTTGTCCGCGCCGATCACGGTCAGCGTCTCCAGGTAGCGCAGCAAGATGGCCTGGGGCTCCTGCGCCAGGACCTTCGCGGCCTGGAACAGTTTTTCGGACGCCTGCAGTTCGCCCTCGGCATGAATGACCTTGGCGCGCCGCTCGCGCTCGGCCTCGGCCTGCCGGGCAATGGCCCGGATCATGGATTCGGTCAGGTCGACCTGCTTGATCTCGACATTCGAGACCTTGATGCCCCAGGAGCCAGTTTGCGCATCCAGCGCCTGCTGGATGTCCAGGTTCAGCGTCTCGCGCTCGGCCAGCATCTCGTCGAGCTGATGCTTGCCCAGCACCGAGCGCAGCATGGTCTGCGCCAGCTGGCTGGTGGCGTCGAGGTAGTCGACCACCTCGATCACGGCCTTCTCCGCGTCGATCACGCGCAGATAGACCACGGCATTGACTTTGACCGAGACGTTGTCGCGCGAAATCACGTCCTGGGACGGCACCTCCAGCACCACCGTGCGCAGGTCCACCCGCACCACCTGCTGGATCCCCGGGATGATGAGAACCAGCCCGGGACCCTTGACCTTCCAGAAGCGCCCCAGGTTGAAGATGACACCGCGCTCGTACTCGCGAAAAATCCGGAACGAGGACGACAAAAGGGCCAGCACCAGCAGAAGGATGACCGCCCAGAACCAGGGAAAAACCGAGATCATTTTGCGCATCCTTTCGATGGTGGATCCGACCGATCCGCCGTTGCAATTCCAGCATAGTTGGATTGACGTATTGGCGCTGCCCGCCCGGGCGATGGCGCCTGGGCGGGCATGGGATTGAAAAACCCGGATGCCGGACCTTGCCGCCGGGGCGATAACTCATAATCTGTATTTTCAATATATCTTATAATTGCCTGCCGCTTGAATTGAGGCGCCACATGCATGAAAGGATTCCATGGGCACGGCTGATCTCTGCACCGAAGAAGAAGTCACTCGCCTGGTCCACGGGTTCTACGCCAAGGTGCGCCAGGACGATCTGCTCGGCCCGATCTTCAACCGCCACGTCGCCGACTGGGATCAGCATCTGGCCAAGCTGGTGGACTTCTGGTCTGCGATTTTGCGCGGCACCATGCGCTTCTCGGGCGCGCCCATGCCAGCCCACATCGCCCTGCCCGGCTTGAATGCGGGCCTGTTCCAGCGCTGGCTGGCGCTGTTCCACGACACCACCCAGGCGCTGGGCAACGAAGCCATGCGCGAGCGCGCCGACGCGATGGCCCGGCGCATCGCCCAGAGCTTTTGGTACGGCTACCAGCTAAGCCACGACCCCGACCAGATGCCGGGGCGGCTGGCCCAGGACTGAGCCGCACCAGCCACGAAGGACAACACCATGAGCTACCCCGTTTTTTTGACCCTGCATCTGTTCGCGGCGCTGATCTTCGTGGGCACGGTTTTCTTCGAAGTGCTGATCCTGGAGAGCGTGCGCAAGCATCTGCCCCTGGACGTCATGCGCCAGGTGGAACGCGCCATCGGCAACCGCGCGCGCCGCCTCATGCCCTGGGTGCTGCTGGTGCTTTACGGCGCCGGCATCAGCATGGCCTGGCAGCACCGGGCGGCGCTGGCGCATCCGCTGGCCAGCAGTTTCAGCCTGTTGCTGACTTTGAAAATCGTGCTCGCACTCAGCGTGCTGGGGCACTTCATCACGGCCATGGTTTCGATCAAGCGCGGCACGATGCACGCCAGGCGCTCACGCTTCATTCACCTGAGCGTTTTTTTCCACATGATCGCCATCGTGCTGCTGGCCAAGGGCATGTTCTACCTCCACTGGTGAGCAAGTCCCGCGGGGCTCAAAAATCCATGGGAATCGTCACCGGCAGCGGCGCGGCGCCCTGCCCGGACGCCTTGCCGGCAGACCGGTCAGGGATGAATTTTTCCGACGCCACGGGGTTGGATCCAACCGCACGCGCACGCTCTACCTGCGCATCGAGCACGGCCAGTTCGGTCTTGTAGAAATCTGCGAACGCCATGTCCTGGCGCCGGCTTTCCACCGCACGCACGTCCACCAGGAAGACCAAATCCAGTGGACCTTCATCGATCTTGATCACGGGCGGGTGGCCCAGCCTGTCCCCAACGAACTTCAGTGCCTGCTCATGTGTGGTGCCGGGCATCAGCAGGGCAAAGCGCCACATGCTCAGGCGCGCCAGCACATGCTTGCCGACATCCAGCGCGTCGACCGCTTGCAGGACAATGGCCTCCACCATGCCGGTGGCGCCGGCGTGATAGACCTCCCTGATCTTCAGCAGGTCGGGAACATCCAGGAATACCAGCGTGGCAGGAATGCGCGCCTGGCGACAATGGCGCCAGAGCTCTTTGCCATGGTCCATGAAGCCGTATTCGTTGAGCAGGCCACTGCTGGTGTCCACCCGGCGCTCCTCCAGCAATTCGTCGGTTCTGCGCATCACTTCACCCATGTGGGTGGCGGCGGCCGAAAAGATGAAGACGAACCCTGCGCGCAGAAACAGGAACTCGGGCGTAGCCACGGGATGGAACCAGTAAATGATCAGCAGGTAAAGGCCGAGGCAGAACCCCAGCAAGCTCCAGACGAGGCGGGGCTTGAGCAGGATCGCATAGAGGATCAGCGGCACCACGACCCAGTTGACATTGGCCGCACGGTCCTGGTGGGTCTCGATCTGGATCAGGGTCAGGAAGCCCAGCACCATCAGGATCGCGGCGCGTAGCAGCAACTCGGTCTGCCGGCGTGCCGGCCTGCGCCAGCTCCACCAGGCGAGCAGGGCCGCCAGGGCCGTGTACACCCACAACATCGGCGCCTGTCCATGTCCGATCAGGGCTGTCAGGGCGGTGGCGCACACGACCGAGCCGCCTATCCACGGCTCGATCCAGCCGATATGGCGTGGCACATTGCCCTGCAACGAGCGAATCTTGCTGCTGGTCAAGACCGGGGGCTGTGTGAGATCTCCACCGGCCTCGTCTGTAAACCCTGTTTTCAAGCGAACTCCGTGTAAACGCCCCTTGTTGCCGGTTACTTTGACCGGCCGTCCTGCCTGATTCAGCCAACTCTACCAAGACATGTCGTGCCGAGCCATTAAAGTTCACCTGCGGCGGGCACTACAACCCGCATGCAGTGGTTTATTAAATCTAATAGGCTATTGCGGGTACCGCGAGGCGTGGCTCTTTTGCCACATTCGCTAACGGCGCGGGTCGCCTGCGGCCGGCCTTATAAAAAAGAGCGATGATTGCTATATATTTAATAGCATCAAACCTTTATCTGTGGCGGAGAGACAGGGATTCGAACCCTGGATAACCCATAAGGCTATACCGGATTTCGAGTCCGGCGCATTCGACCACTCTGCCATCTCTCCTGTGTCGAGCCCTATAGTCTATCAGGGCCGCAGAACCTCCAGCCCGCCCAGGTAAGAACGCAGCGCTTCGGGCATGGTGACCGAGCCATCGAGGTTCTGGTAATTCTCCAGAACAGCGACCAGCGTGCGGCCCACGGCCAGGCCGGAACCGTTGAGGGTGTGCACCAGTTCGTTCTTGCCCTGCGCGTTCTTGAAGCGCGCCTGCAGGCGGCGCGCCTGGAAGGCCTCGCAGTTGGAAACCGAGCTGATCTCGCGATAGGTGTTCTGCGCCGGCAACCACACCTCGAGGTCATAGGTCTTGGCCGCGCCAAAGCCCATGTCGCCCGTGCACAGCACCATCACGCGGTATGGCAGGCCAAGCTTTTGCAGGATGGCCTCGGCGTGGCCGGTCATGGTTTCCAGCGCCTCGTAGCTTTTGTCCGGGTGCACGATCTGCACCATCTCGACCTTGTCGAACTGGTGCTGGCGGATCATGCCGCGCGTGTCGCGGCCGGCGCTGCCGGCCTCGGAGCGAAAGCATGGCGTGTGGGCCGTGAGCTTGATGGGCAGGTCGGCCTCGGCCACGACTTCATCGCGCACCACATTGGTCAGCGGCACTTCGCTGGTCGGGATGAGGTAAAGCGCGGTGCTGTCCGTCGTCTCGCCCTCCTGGCCGCCCTTTTTGGCGGCAAACAAATCCTCTTCGAACTTGGGCAACTGGCCGGTGCCGCGCAGACTGTCGGCATTCACGATGTACGGCGTATAGCACTCGGTATAGCCGTGCTCTTGCGTTTGCACATCGAGCATGAAGGCGGCGAGCGCCCGGTGCAGCCGCGCAATCGGACCCTTCATGAAAGTGAAGCGCGCGCCGGTCAGCTTGGTGCCCATGGCAAAGTCCAGCCCGAACGGCTGACCCACGTCCACATGGTCCCGGACTGCGAAGTCCATGGCGCGCGGCGTGCCCCAGCGGCGTACTTCCACGTTGCCGGCCTCGTCCGCGCCCACCGGCACGCTCTCGTGCGGCAGGTTGGGCACGGCCAGCAGCAGCGCCTGCAACTCGCCCTGCAGTGCGTCCAGCCGCACGGCCGAGGCCTCGAGCTCGGCCTTGAGGGTCGCCACCTGCGCCATCACGGCATCCGTGTTCTCGCCCCTGGCCTTGAGCTGGCCGATCTGCCGGCTGAAGCTGTTGCGCTGCGCCTGCAGTTCTTCGGTACGGGTTTGCAGAATCTTGCGCTCGGACTCCAGCGTCTTGAAGGCAGTGACATCCAGGAAGCCCTGCGGCTTTTTGCGCGTCTCGAGCCGGGCGATGACCGAGTTGATGTCTTTTCGTAACAAAGTGATATCTAACATGGGGTAATTTTAGTGGGCGCGGGTAAACCGCCTTTTTCACTGACAGAATCCGGAACTAGCATCGGTGCCCAGAACGCGCAATCCCGGATAACACATGCGGATCGAACCCTATCTTTTCTTTGACGGCAACTGCGAAGCAGCGCTGACCTTCTACCAGCACTGCCTGGGCGGCCAGGTGGCCGAACTGCGCCGTTTCCGGGGCTCGCCGATGGAAGATCAGTTGCCTGCTGCATGGCTGGACAAGGTGATGCACGCCAAGTTCGAGGCGGATGGGCATCGGTTCATGGCCAGCGACCGCACGCCGGGGCAGCCATTCGGCGGCCATGCAGGGTATTACATGGCGGTGAATCTGCCCGGGGATCCGGTGCGCGGCGAACACGTGTTCAAGGCCCTGGCCACCGGCGGCATGATCACCATGCCGTTTGCGACCACCTTCTGGGGCGCCCACTTCGGCATGCTGGTCGACAAATTCGGCGTCGGCTGGATGGTCAACTGCGAAATGGCGCCCTGAACCGGCTCAGTCCAGGCTGGCCGGATCCATGTTGGCGCCACACAGGATCAGGCAGACCTTTTCGCCTTCGCACGGCACATAGGCGCCGGTTTGCAGTGCCGCCACACCGAGTGCCGCGGCAGGCTCCACGGCCAGCCGCAGTTCGGTCCAGAGCCATTGCTGCGCGGCGCGAATCGCTTCATCGGGCAACAGCAGGGCGTCTTTGACATGGCGTTGCGTCACCTCCCATGCAATGGCGCCAATGCGCCGGGCGCCGAGCGAATCGGCCGCGATGCCGCTCACCGCCACATCCACCGGCTGCCCGGCGGCGCGGGCCTGGAATAGCGTGGGCGCCAGCTCGGGCTCGAGCGCCACCACGCGTGCGCGCTGCCCGAACCAGGCCGCGATGCCGGCGATCAGACCCCCGCCGCCGACGCTCACCAGCACCGCGTCGGGCAGGCCCACCTGCTGTTCGATCTCATAGGCCAGTGTGCCTGCGCCCGCCACCACCTCCGGCTGGTCGTAGGCATGGGTCAGCAGCGCGCCGGTCGCTTGCTGGCGGGCCAGGCAGGCCTCCAGTGCCTCGCTGTACACCGCGCCCGCCACCACTACCTGAGCGCCCAGTGCGCGCAGCCGGGCGCGTTTGGCCTCGGGGCAGACGGCGGGCACAAACACCTCGCAGGAAACGCCCAGTGCGCGGGCCGCGGCCGCGGTGGCGATGCCGGCATTGCCACCGGATGCCACGATCACGCCACTGTCTGGAATCGGATTCGCCAGCAGCCGGTTCAGCATGCCGCGCGCCTTGAAGCTGCCGCCTACTTGCAGGTGCTCCAGCTTGAGCCAGACCTGGGCACCGGCAACGCCCAAGGTCGCGCCGGACAGCTTGACGACCGGAGTTTGACGTAAAAAGTGACTGTAGCCCTTAGTCAGTCTTCGCCATGCGCTATCAATTTCAGAGCTACTCATGGCGACTTTCGCAGTGTTCCCCTGTGCTCCGTGTGGCCATCACCGCGCGCGCCCGGGCATCTTCTCATCCAGCCTCATGCCCTTGGGCAGCGGAAATTTCACCGTCTCCCGGACGCCCTCCATGCGGCGCACCGACGCGCCGCCGAGCGCCTTGATGCGTTCGATGACCTGCTGCACCAGGATTTCGGGCGCCGAGGCACCGGCCGTCAAGCCGACGCGCGCCCTGCCCGCCAGCCACTCCGGCCGGAGTTCGTCGGCGTTGTCCACCATGTAGCTCGGCGTTCCCAGCTTGTGCGCGACTTCGCGCAGGCGGTTGCTGTTGGAGCTGGTGGGGCTGCCGACCACGATCACCACATCGACCTGCGGGCTCATGATCTTGACCGCATCCTGCCGGTTCTGGGTGGCGTAGCAGATGTCCTGCTGCTTGGGCTGGCGCACGTTCGGAAAACGCGCCTTCACGGCCGCCATGATCTGCGCCGCATCGTCCACGCTCAGCGTGGTTTGCGTGACCACTGCGAGTTTGTCGGTTTGCGCCGGCTGCACGCCGGCGACGTCGGCCACGTCTTCCACCAGGTGGATGCCGCCATCGAGCTGGCCCATGGTGCCCTCGACCTCGGGATGGCCCTTGTGGCCGATCATGATGAACTCGAAACCCTCGCGGGCCAGCTTGGCCACTTCGACGTGCACCTTGGTCACCAGCGGGCAGGTCGCATCAAAAATCTGGAAGCCGCGCGCCTTTGCTTCGTCCTGGATCGCGCGGCTCACCCCATGCGCGGAAAAAACCAGCGTAGCCCCCGCGGGGACTTCATCCAGCGCTTCAATAAAGATGGCGCCGCGGGACTTGAGGTCGTTCACCACGTAGGTGTTGTGCACGATCTCGTGGCGCACATAGATCGGGCGGCCGAACTTTTCCAGCGCGCGCTCCACGATCTCGATGGCGCGGTCCACGCCGGCACAAAAACCACGCGGCTCGGCCAGCACGATTTCCTGGGGGATTGGCATGGCCCCCGTGTCTTGGGGCGCCCCCTCGGCACTCGACGTCGGCTTCATAGCACGCCAATCAGCTGCACTTCAAACGTCACCGGCTGGCCGGCCAGCGGGTGGTTGAAGTCGAACAGCACCGAGTCGCCGTTCTCGTCGTTGCGCACTTGCTGCACCGCACCGGCGTAGTGGCCCCTGCCGTCCGGCGCGGGGAATTCCACCACATCACCGACCTGGTACTGCGCGCCCGGGTCGCCCATTTCCAGCAGCAGCTTGCGCGCCACCCACTGCACCATGGCAGGATTGCGCTCGCCAAAGGCCTCGCCCGCGGGAATCTCAAAGGCCGTGCGCACGCCCTCGTGCAGCCCGAGGAGGCGCTGTTCGACGGCGGGCGAGAGCTCGCCGGTGCCCAGCGAGAGCGTGGCCGGCTTGTCGTGGAAGGTATTGATGATGTCGCCCGCCGGGCCGGCCAGGCGGTAGTGCAGGGTCAGGAAGGAGCCCGGCTGAACCTGGGCTGGAGCTTGCGTCGCTTGAGTCATTGAGAAGTCCCGATAAACTGGCCTCTATTGTAGAAACCTCCACCACCGCGCAAGCTGAACCCGTCGAAGCCCCTTCGGCGGGCTCAGGGCGAACGGCTTATCTATCTGCCATGGCCCTCAAAGACCTTCCCCCGGACGCCCGCCCGCGCGAGAAACTGCTGGCGCGCGGCCCCGGCGCCCTGAGCGACGCCGAGCTGCTGGCCGTGCTGCTGCGCACCGGCATCCAGGGCAAAGGAGTGCTGCAACTGGCGCAGGAACTGCTGGAGGTCAAGACCGGCTTCGACGGCATTGCCGGTCTGCTGCACACCAGCGCCGACGACCTCCAGCGCATCAAGGGCCTGGGCCCGGCCAAGCGGGCCGAACTGGTCGCGGTGCTGGAGCTGGCGCGGCGCGCGCTGGCCCAGCAGCTCAAGGAGCGCGAAGGTTTTGATTCACCCAACGCCGTCAAGCACTACCTGCAGCTGCACCTGGCGGCGCGGCCGCACGAGGTGTTCGCGGTGCTGTTTCTGGACGCGCAAAACCGGCTGCTGGCGCTGGAAGAACTGTTTCGCGGCACGCTCACGCAAACCAGCGTGTACCCGCGCGAGGTCGTGCTGCGCGCCCTGCACCACCAGGCGGCGGCCGTGGTGCTGGCGCACAACCACCCGAGCGGCACGGTCGAGCCGTCGCGCGCCGACGAGGCACTGACGCAGACGCTCAAGGCCGCGCTGGCCCTGGTCGACGTGCGCGTGCTGGACCATGTGATCGTGGGCACGGGGCAGGCGCTGTCCATGGCCGAGCGGGGTTTGCTGTGAAGATCCGTTCGTTGCAGGACCTGGGACACGTCCAGAAAAAGATCGCCGATGCGCAGACTTTGAAGCTGGCGCAGGAAGCCGCCCGGGTTGCGGCCGAGCACCGCGCAAAACTCGAGAAGGAACTGTTTATTCGGGCCATTGGAAGCGTCAAGCCCATACCTGACGGGCGCAGGGTGCTATTGAATCCGGAGCAACCTGCGCCCGTGGCCGTGCACCGCCAACGCGATGAGCAGGCGGCGCTGCACGAGGCGCTGAGTGACGAATTCGACGCCAGCACCCTGCTCGACACCGACGAGCACCTGAGCTTTCGCCGCCCCGGCATCGGCCTGGAGGTGACGCGCAAGCTGCGCAAAGGCGAGTGGCGCATCCAGCGCGACATCGACCTGCACGGCCTGCGCACCGACGCCGCGCGCGAGGCGCTCGCGGCCTTCATCCGCGAAGCCTGCCGGCAGGGCCTGCGCTGCGTGCGCGTGGTACACGGCAAGGGGCTGGGCTCGCCGGGCAAGACGCCGGTGCTCAAGTCCAGGGTGCACAGCTGGCTGGTCCAGAAAAACGAAGTGCTGGCGTTCGTGCAGGCCAGGCCCGCACAGGGCGGCGCCGGCGCGCTGGTGGTGTTACTGAAACCCTCATCAGCGGCCAAGGTGTAACAGGCACCCATTTCACTGAACTGCACAGACGTAGCATCTCTCTAATAACCATGAACTCAATCCTGAAAGGCGCGGCGAAACGCCTGACCTTTTCGCTGATCCTGGTGTCCGCCCTGGGCGGATGCGCGGTCTATGGGCCGCCGCCCGGCCCGTATACATATGGCACCGACGCCAATGGCCAACCCGTTTATACGGTGCCGTACTACTACCCGTATTCCTACCCCACGTATTCCCCGTACTACTACGACCCGTTCTACATCGGGCCGCCGGCGTTCTTCAATTTCGGCTTCGGGGGCGGTCATCGCGATCACGACCATGACCGGGGCTTTCGGGGCGGGCATGGCGGCGGTTTCCGCGGCGATCATGGTCATGGCGGCAGGGGAGGCGATCCTGGTCGTGGTGGCGGCACGGGAGGCGGCCCCATCGTCAATATCCCGGGTACTCATGGCTGAGTAACGCTGGTTGTTCATTGCGCCGCGCGGCGCAGGGTCTCCATCACCGGCCGGCGCAGCACCTCGCGCAGACCCCACCAGCCCGCGCCCAGTGCAAGCACAGCGCCCGCAATAGCACCGATGATGGGCACCCAGAGCGACGGCGCCCATTCAAAACCAAACACATACCGGGCCAGCGCCCAGCCGACCCCCATGGCCACCACGCTGGCCAGAAACCCGGCCAGCAAGCCGACCCCCACAAGCTCGGCGCGCTGCACCTGGCGCAGCAGGCTGGCCTGCGCGCCGACCGCACGCATGATGGCGAATTCCCGGGCGCGCTCCTCGCGCGTCGCGCCGATGGCAGCAAACAGCACGACCAGGCCCGCGGCGAGCGTGAAGCCGAACAAAAACTCCACCGCGCGGATCACCTGGTCCAGCACCCGCTGCACCTGCGCGATGGTGCTGGTCATGTCGACGCTGGTGATGTTCGGAAAGGCCCGCACCAGGTTGTTGTCGAAGCCTCGGGTATCGGGCGCCCTGAACGCGCCCATGTAGGTCGTGGGCACGTCCGGCATCGTGCTGACCGGGTACATGGCAAAGAAGTTGGCCCGCATCGAACCCCAGTCCACCTTGCGCAACGAACTGATTTTGGCGTCGATCTGCGCGCCGCCGACGTCAAAGCGCAGCACATCGCCCAGCGCCAGGTTCAGGGTTTTGGCAATGCCCTCCTCTACGCTGATGGCGCCCTTTTGTTCGGGCGTCCAGCGTCCGGCGACGATCTGGTTGTAGGGCGGCTGCACCGCGCTGTGTGACAGGTTGAATTCGCGGTCCACCAGGCGCCTGGCGCGGTCGTCCGGGTAATCATCGGGCGTCACGCTTTTGCCATTGATCGCCACCAGCCGCCCGCGAATCATCGGGTACCAGTCGAACTTTTGCACCCCTGCCGCGTGCAGCGCCTGCTGGAACGATGCGCTTTGTTCGGGCATGACGTTGATGACGAAACGGTTCGGCGCATCGGGCGGCGTGGCCTGGCGCCAGCCGCTAATGAGGTCGGTACGCAGCAGCACCAGCAGCACCAGCGCCAGCAGCCCGACCGCCAGCGCACTGACCTGCACCACCGCGTAGGCCGGACGTGCCGAAATCTGGCGCGTGGCCAGCACCAGCCAGCGCGGCGCAGTGGCCTCGTTCACGCCCCGGCGCAGCAGCTTGACGGCGAGCCAGCTCAAGGCCGCGAACACCGCCACCGCAGCCGCAAAACCGCCCACCGCAATCAGGCCCAGCGTCAGGTCGCTGCTGGCGGCCAGCAGCAAGGCCGCAAAGCCCATCACCCCCAACGCAAGCACAGCCAGAGAGGTCGGCTTGAGATTGCCGACATCGCGGCGAATCACGCGCAGCGGCGGCACCTGCGCCAGCTGCAGCACCGGCGGCAAGCCAAAGGCCAGCATCAGTGTCAGGCCCATGCCCAGCCCCAAGCCCACGGGCCAGCCACCGGCCGTGGGCAGCGCCACCTCGATCAATCCTGCCAGCAACAGCACGAACCCGTAATGCACGACGTAGCCCAGCAGCACGCCGGCGGCGCTGGCAAACAGGCCCACCAGCGCAAACTCGAAGGTGTAGCTCCAGGCAATGGTGCGCTGGCTCTGCCCGAGCACCCGCAGCATGGCGCAGTCGTCCAGATGGCTGGCCGCAAAGCCGCGCGCCGTCAGCGCGACCGCCACGGCGCTCAGCAAGGCCGCCAGCAAAGCCACCAGATTCAGGAATTTCTGCGCGCGATCCAGCGTTTGCTGCATGGCGGGGCGCCCGCTTTCCAGCGACTCCACGCGCACGCCGCGCATCGTGGCGTCATCGGGATTTTTGGCCTGCAAGGTGGCCCATTGCACAAACGCCTTGACCTGCCGGTCGGATCCCGCCACGGCGAAGCGGTAGCTCACGCGGCTGGCGGGCTGGATCAGCCGCGTGGCGGCCAAATCCGCCTGGTTCAGCATGACGCGCGGCGCAAAACTCATGAAGCCGGCGCCGCGATCCGGCTCGATCACGATGATGCGGCTGATGTGCAGCGTCGCGTCCCCCAGCAGCAGCGCATCGCCCATCTTGAGGTTCAGGGCATCGAGCAGCGACGCGTCGACCCAGACTTCACCAGGGGCGGGAATATCGCGGGTGTTATGTCCGGGCGCATCGGGCTGCGTCGCCACGCTGAGGCTGCCGCGCAAGGGGTAACCGGCGCCCACGGCTTTGAGCGCCACCAGCTTGCTGGCACTGCCCTGTGCATCGGCGGCGCGGCCCATGGTCGGAAAGCCCAGCGTGCTCGCGGTTTGCAGCCCGAGCGCGCGCGCCCGGTCGATGAAGCTTTGGGGCGTCGGGTTGTCGCTGGAAATCACCGCATCGCCACCCAGCAGCTGGCGCGCATCGCGCTGCAGCCCGCCCTGTAGCCGGTCGGCAAAGAAGCCCACCGCCGTCAAGGCGCCCACCGCCAGCGTCACCGCCACGATCAGCAGGCGCAACTCGCCGGCGCGCACATCACGCCACAGCGTGCGCCAGCCCAGGCGAAGAAACGAAGCATTCATGCCGTCATTTTGCCTTGCAGGCACGGCCAGACTCTTGTCACGCGGTGGCGCGCAGACTCAAACCGGCCAGCTCGGGCTGCAGTTGCAGGCGCTCGGGCGCGCTGTAGCAGATGAAGTGCCTGTTGGTGGCGCGGCCAATGGTGCACAGCGCCAGCCGCTGCGCCACCTCGTGGCCCATCTGCGTGATGCCGCTGCGCGAGACCACGATGGGCACGCCCATCTGCGCGGATTTGATGACCATCTCGCTGGTGAGACGGCCCGTGGTGTAGAACACCAAGTCAAAGGCGGGGCCGCAATTTTCCGACGGGCCGCCCCCAGGAAAATGAGCCTCCCCGGGGGGCAGCGCAGCACGCGCAGCGGCAAGCGTGGGGGCATCGTTTTCCTGCAGCCACATCCAGCCGGCAATGGTATCGATGGCGTTGTGGCGGCCCACATCCTCGACAAAAATCAGCATCTCCGGCTCGCCGTCTTTCACCCCGAACAGCGCACAGCCGTGCACCGAACCGGCCGACTTGTAGGTGCTTTCCTGGACCCGGATGGCGTTGACGATGCCGTAGAGCTGTGCTTGCGTCAGCACCGCGGGCGGCAGCCGGATCGTGTCGATTTCATCCATCAGGCCGCCAAACACACTGCCCTGCCCGCAACCGGTGGTGACCACGCGTTTGGCCGTGCGCTCTTCGAGGCGTTCGATACCGGAGCGGGTCTTGACTGCCGCCGCGCCGACCTCCCAGTCCACCGTGATGGAATGGACCTCTTCAACGCTCCTGACCAGCCGCTGGTTGCGCAGAAACCCGAGCACCAGCAGTTCAGGGTGCGCCCCCAGCGTCATGAGTGTGACGAGCTCACGGTTGTCCACATATACCGTGAGCGCGCGTTCGGCGGGAATCGAGATGGTGTCACGTTCGCCGTGCTCGTTGACGACCTCGATCTCACGCGTCAACGGCGCTCGCGCCTGGGTCAGATAGGGCATCGGGATGGGCTGGGGCATAAGACAAGACTACAACAAAAAAGCCGGCCCCTCACGGGCCGGCCTTTTTGTGGGAATGACCTCTCAGGGCTTTTTGGCAGAATTGCCGGTTGCGTCGGGTTGCTTGCCGCTGGGCGGACTGGCCGCGGTGGCCGGCGGCGAATGGGCGCCCGCGGCCTCGAGCGGTTTGGTCGCTTCTGGCGGCGTGTACGCAAATGGGCCAGGGTCGGTGCAAGCCGGCGTGGCCACCGCCGGGCCGACCTGCTTGCCAGCAGCCTTGGCTGCTGCGAAATAGTCCGCCGCCACCTTGTCCTGGGACTTGCAAAGCAGGTAGCCATCCACCTTGCTGCTCCAGGCCGTCTTGGCGGCAGTTTCGGCGGCTTTCGCCTTGGCTTCATCGCTCAAGACGGGTGTCGGCAATTTGGCAAGCGCCGCGCTGCACGCAACGAAAACCAGGCTGGCGATCAAAAGTTGCTTCATGATGTATTGCCTCGATTACACCTGCACGGCCTGGCCGGACGGTGCAGCCGCATCGCGCTGCGCCGCAATCTTGCCGGCCTTCACGTCGTCGTACCAGAGCTCGTGGTGCTCCTTCGCCCAGGTCTCGTCCACGTAACCCGTCTTCATGGCTTTGTAGGCGCCCTGCATGCCTATAGTGCCCATGTAGATATGGCCCATGAACATGACGATCATCAGCACGGTCGCGACCGCATGCACCATGTGGGCGATCTGCATGGTGCCACGGACATAAACCAGACCGGGCAGCACCCTGTCCAGCACGAAGCCGGACGACACCACGACCAGGCCGAGGAAGAAAACGCCGCCCCAGAAAACGATTTTTTCACCCGCATTGAAGCGATGCGACGCAGGCTCGTTGCCCGACAGCATGCCGCCGCCCTTGCGCAACCACGTCATGTCTTCCTTGCGCGGCCAGTTGTCACGCAGGAAGGTGCAGAACACGACCACCAGCGAAACGGCAAAAACCGGCCCGGCGAAGTTGTGCAGAGTCTTCAAGATGTACGCCAGCCAGCCGAACAGCGTCGTGCCAATCACCGGCTGCATGAAAAACTTGCCAAACGCCATGACGAGACCCGAAATCGCCAGGATGCTGAACGCGATGGCATTCGCCCAATGCGCCGACCGTTCGAAGGCGGTGAAGCGCTCGATCTTGCGGCCGGTCTCGGCGCCGTGCAGCCGCATGGCGCCACGGCGCCAATAAAACAGCGCGATGGCGCCCGCCACGATCAGTACCAGCGCGCCGCCGTAAGGAATGATCCAGTTGTTGCGCACCTGGCGCCAGGCCTCACCGGCGTTGGTCAGGCGCGAACCGGGATACTGCACAAACGGCTGAATCAGGTTGCCCGCTTCTGGCGCCTCGCTCCTGGGCAGGCTGCTGGTGCCGGTGACGCCCGCGGCTACCTGCCGCCACATCGGCGCGTTGTTGCCCGGCTGGACCCTGGCGCGCTCGGCGTTGGTCTGCTTTGCGTAGTCGGGATCGGCGCTCGCATCGGGCTTGACCTCGAAGATGTTGGCGCTCTGCACGCCCCCCAATGAGCCCGCCGCCGCTGGCGCAGCCGCGGCGGGCCGGGCGGTCGGCGCCGCTGCCTCGGCCTTAGGCGGCTCCTGGGCCGATACTGTGCTCCACGCGCCAATCGCTATGAAAATAGTAGCAATGAGTGACCGAAGCATATGGACTCCTGATCAGTTGACCTTGTTGTACTCGTTCTGGCCATTTTGTGTGCGCACCTTGAGCGCCTGCTCCCAACTGGTCTTGTCGCCTGGTGTCCAGCCCGCTGCGGTAAACGGACTGGCAGGCCCGGTGTAGGCCTGTGCATCCAGTTTGACTCCGCTGCTCAGCGTTTGCGGCTTTTCTCCGCAGGCCGCCAGGACCAGCACGGCTGCGATCAGGATCAGTGGGCGCATCATGACTTGCCTCCTGCGGCGGGTGGCTGGCCTGCCTGTTTCGAACCATAAGCCGTGCCCCAGCCCCAGACCTCGGCGCCCTTGCCGCGCTTGACCACGCGATTGCGGAAGATGTCGGCCACCACATCGCCGTCACCGGCCAGCAGCGCCTTGGTCGAGCACATCTCGGCGCAGATCGGCAGCTTGCCTTCGGCCAGGCGGTTGCGGCCATATTTCTCAAACTCGGCCTGGCTGCCATTGGCCTCGGGGCCGCCGGCGCAAAACGTGCACTTGTCCATCTTGCCGCGCACACCAAAGGTGCCTTGTGAGGGAAACTGCGGCGCCCCAAACGGACAGGCATAGGAGCAATAGCCGCAGCCTATGCAAACGTCCTTGTCGTGCAGTACCACGCCCTCTTCGGTGCGGTAAAAGCAGTTGACGGGGCACACCGCCATGCACGGCGCATCGCTGCAATGCATGCAGGCCACCGAGATGGATTTCTCACCGGGGACGCCATCATTGAGCGTCACCACGCGGCGGCGGTTCACGCCCCATGGAACCTCATGCTCATTCTTGCAGGCCGTCACGCAGCCGTTGCACTCGATGCAGCGCTCGGCGTCACAAACAAATTTCATGCGTGCCATGGAGTCTCCTAATCAGTTGAGGACAGAGCAGAATCGTTTCGCAACTCCTGGTCTGCCCCGCAAGTTTTCATGCTTTCTCGACGTTGCAGATCGTCGTCTTGGTTTCCTGCATCATGGTCACGCTGTCATAACCATACGTGGTGCCGGTGTTGGCCGCCTCGCCCCGCACCACCGGATGCGCTCCGCTGGGGTAGTAGGCGAGCATGTCCGCCCCCTGCCAGTGACCCGAAAAGTGAAAGGGCAGGAACACCGTGTCGGGGCCGACGCTCTCGGTCACGTGCGCCTGCACGTTCAACCTGGCACCGGTCGGGGTGCTGACCCAGATGCGCTCGCCATGGCGCACGCCTTTGTCGGCGGCCACCTTCGGGTTGATCTCGGCAAACATCTCCTGCTGCAGCTCGGCCAGCCACGGGTTCGAGCGGGTCTCTTCACCGCCACCCTCGTATTCCACCAGCCGGCCGGAAGTCATGATGAGCGGGAATTTCTCGTACAGCTTGTCGGCCACGTTCTTGTCCTGCAAAGTCTTGTACAGCGTGGGTAGCCGCCAGAAGGTTTTCTTGTCGTCGTGCGTGGGGTACTTGGCGACCAGGTCCGGGCGCGTGCTGTAGATCGGCTCGCGATGCTGTGGTATCGCATCCGGGAAATTCCACACCAGTGCGCGCGCCTTGGCGTTGCCGAACGGATAGCAGCCGTGGTTTTTCATGACGACGCGAATGATGCCGCCAGAAGGGTCGGTCTTCCAGTTCTTGCCATCGGCCGCGGCCCGCTCCGCGTCGGTCAGTTCGCTCCACCAGCCCAGCTTCTTCAGCAGCACATGGTCGAACTCGGGGTAACCCGTCGTGATGTCGGCGCCCAAAGAATGCGAGCCGTCTTCGGCCAGCAGATTGACGCCATCGCGCTCCACCCCAAAGTTGGCGCGGAAGTTGCCACCACCATCCATCACGTGCTTGGATGTGTCGTACAGGTTGGGTGAGCCCGGGTGCTTGAGTTCGGGCGTGCCATAGCAGGGCCAGGGCAGGCCAAAATAGTCACCTGTCAGGTCGTAGCCGGTCTCCTTGTCCTTGCCGGTTTTGGCCTTGAGCGTTTTCACATCGAACACATTCATGTTGCGCATGTGGGCCTTGAGCCGCTCGGGGCTCTGGCCGGTGTAACCGATGCTCCAGCAGGACCGGTTGATTTCGCGCAGGATGTCTTCCGGCACAGGCTCGTCCATGCCCCTGACCTTCTGCATCTTGTAGTTCTTCGACAGCTCCTTGGCAAAACCCAGTTTCTCGGCAAACTGGTGCATGATCATGTGGTCACTGCGGGACTCCCACAGCGGCTCGATCACTTTTTCGCGCCACTGCAGCGAGCGGTTGGACGCCGTGACCGAGCCGCTGGTCTCGAACTGGGTCGCCGCCGGCAGCAGATAAACCGCACGATTGGGGTTCAAGTCCTCGGCCCTGCCCGGCATGGCCGCCATCGCCGCCGTCGCGGACGGATATGGATCCACCACCACCAGCAGATCAAGCTTGTCCATGGCCCGCTTCATTTCCAGGCCACGCGTCTGGGAGTTGGGTGAGTGCCCCCAGAACACGACGCCGCGCAAATTGGCGTCCTGGTCGATCAACTCGTTTTTCTCGAGAACGCCGTCGATCCAGCGCGATACAGTGATGCCGGGCTTGGTCATCATGGCGGTCGATGCAAAGCGGCCCTTGATCCACTCGTAGTCCACGTCCCAGGCCTTGGCAAAGTGCTTCCACGAGCCCTCGGTGATGCCGTAATACCCGGGCAGGGAATCAGGATTGGGGCCGATGTCGGTCGCGCCCTGCACGTTGTCATGGCCGCGGAAAATATTCGCGCCGCCGCCCGATTTGCCGACGTTGCCCAGGGCCAGTTGCACGATGCACGAGGCGCGCACCATGGCGTTGCCAATGCTGTGCTGGGTCTGGCCCATGCACCACACCAGGGTGCTGGGCCGGTTCTCGCTCATCATGGTCGCGACACGCAGCATCTGCTCTTCTTTGACGCCGCAGGCGTCAAACACCTTGTCGGGCGTCCACTTGGCGAGCACGTCTGCCTTCACCTGGTCCATGCCGTAAACACGGTCGTTGATGTACTTCTGGTCTTCCCATCCATTCTTGAAGATGTGGTACAGCACGCCGAACAAAAACGGAATATCGGAGCCCGACCGGATGCGCACGTACTCGTCCGCCTTGGCGGCCGTGCGGGTAAAGCGTGGATCCACCACAATCATCTTGCAGCCGTTTTCTTTCGCGTGCAGCATGTGCAGCATGCTCACGGGATGCGCCTCGGCAGCATTGGAGCCGATGTACAACGCGCATTTGCTGTTTTGCATGTCGTTGTACGAATTGGTCATCGCACCGTAGCCCCAGGTGTTGGCGACGCCGGCCACCGTGGTCGAGTGGCAGATGCGGGCCTGGTGGTCGCAGTTGTTGCTGCCCCACAGGCTGACAAACTTGCGCAGCAGATAAGACTGCTCGTTGTTGTGTTTGGAGGAACCAATCCAGTAAACGGAGTCCTGGCCGCTGGCCTTGCGCAAATCCAGCATCTTCGTGCTGATCTCGCCCAGCGCCGTGTCCCAGCTGATGCGCTCGTATTTGCCATTCACCAGCTTCATTGGGTAGCGCAGGCGATATTCGCCATGCCCGTGCTCGCGCACCGCGGCGCCCTTGGCGCAATGGGCACCGAGATTGAGCGGGGAATCGAACACCGGCTCCTGACGTACCCAGACACCGTTTTCAATCACGGCATCGATCGCGCAGCCCACGGAGCAGTGCGTGCAGACGGTGCGTTTGACCTGGATCTTGCTGCCATCCACGCCGGCCGAGCCCTCCGCCGCACGCGCTCTCCTCACCAGGACCAGCTCGGTGGCGGCAATGCCCACGCCCACGCCAAGCCCCGAGCGACGCAGAAACCCGCGACGGTCCATGGTGGGCAACGCCTGCGACAAACCGCGGCGCAGGCTGTGCACAAAAGGGGAACTGGCGGCGCCGGGCGCGGCGCTCTGCTTCTTGGTCAGCAACATGGAACTCTCCTGAACGGACGAGCGTTAAACGAGGGTGGTTTTGTAATAGCGCTTGACGTGGTCCGTCAGGCTGTAGCCGCCGCCTTTGGCCGGCGCCGCCTTGGGCTGGACCGGCAAGGCCTGGGTCTTGTGGACCGCAGGTATCAAACTCGCCACCGCAGCGACAGCGCCGGCAGTGCCCGCACCGGCAAACAGGATGCGACGCGATAGCTTGTTGCTCTCAGGCTGACTCATGCTTTGTCTCCTCAAGGGGCTGCGCTATGCAATTGCTTTCATAGTACCAACAAATGTAACTATGCATATTGTTTTTAACAACCTAGTAGAAACGCCCATACGAAAACCCGCTTGCGGCTGGACTTCGTCTTGAAAGCGCCATAGACTGCGTAGTTGCCCGCGGGGCCGAGGCACTTGTGCCTCACGGCAGCATGTCGAAGCCTTGCGATTCGACGCTGAAAAAAGCGCGCATGAACGCCGACAGAACCGCATAGAACCTTGCCTTGGGATGCGCCGCGACGGCATCGCACAAAGGCGTGACCCACGGCTGCAGGTGGTCGCCGAAGAACTGCCTCTGGTGCGTCAGATTGGCCACCGCCACATCGTCCCCCGCGATCAGGTAGCGCATCACCTCGCAGACATAGGCAATGTGGTCTTCGGTCTCCGGCATGGCCTCGTCACGCGCGAGCCCCAGCCGGGCCAGGTCGCCGCGCAAGGCCGCCAGCGGCTTCTCGTTCAAAAACCCGCTGAGGTAGTGCGACCCGAAGACATAGACCTCGGGCTTGCCGACGCCCCCGAACAGGGCATCGTATTCGTTGTGGATCGCGACGTCGCTCATGCCGCGTGCAGCCGCCACAAGATCGCGCCAGGGCTCTTCAAGAAAAGCGCCCGCGGCCGGCGTTTCGGTCGCGGCCACGCGCAGCTGCGCCAGCAACGGGGGCTCAGGCGGCGCATACAAAAGCTGCGCCAGCAGGCCGTACACTTCGGCCCGGGCAGTTTCTTCGTCGAGCGCCGAACCGGGGCTGATTTCAAGAGGAAGGGGCAGGCTCATAGGTCGGTAATTTTTGATTCGTTCTCGGCCGAGTAAATGTCGATCACCCGGCAGTCGCCGCACATCTTGAGCCGCTCCAGTGCCGCTCCCTGGAACATGGAATGGCCCGAGAGCTTGCCCAGCATGGCCTCAATCGCCTTGAGCGTGCCAAACGGCTTGCCACAGCGCACACAGGCGTAGGGCGGGGTCTCGTTGAGCACGCGTGCCTCCTTGCGCTGCGGGCTCAAGAGCAGGCGCGGCTGCAGGGTGATGGCATTCTCGGGACAGGTCGTGACGCACAGGCCGCACTGCACGCAATTCTTCTCGATGAAGCGCAGTTGCGGCAGCTCTGGGTTGTCCTGCAAGGCGCTGGCCGGGCAGGCGCTGACGCAGCTCAGGCACAGGGTGCAGCTGTCCTTGTTGACTTGCACCGAGCCGAACGGCGAGCCCTTTGCCGGCAGCGCTATCGACTCGGGTGGCTGCGGCGCGTGTGCCAGCAAGTGGTCCAGCGCCAGCTCCAGCGTGCTGCGCTTTTCCTGCGCCACCGCAAACCGCGCCGCCGCCTTCGGCACATGCTGGCGGGTCCGGGCCAGTGCCTGCAGCGCCGCGTCAAGCTCTGCTGGCGTACCGGCATGCAGCAGCTTCAGGTGAGTGCCGCTGTAGCCCATGCCGTTCAGGATGGTTTGCGCCACGGCCATCTGCACCTTCAACCCCTCCAGATACTGGGGCGCTTCTTCATCGGTCGTGAGGACCACCACCTGCGCCGCACCGAAGGCGATGGCGCCGAGCCACACGTCCAGCCCCACACTGATGGTGTGCCACAGCGCGACCGGAATCACGTTGGCCGGCACCCCGTGCGCCTTCTTGAGCTGCGCAGCGCGCCCCAACTGCCCGACCAGCGCCTGCCCGCGCTCCTGGCTGTGCAACAACAGCACGGGGTCCTTGCCACCGGCCTTCGCGTAGGTGGACAGCAGCGTCTTGAATTTGACACCCTGATCGCTGGCGCGCGGGTAGGCATAGGTGATGGCGCCGGTGGGGCACACGGTGGTGCAGGCGCCACAGCCCACGCAAAGATTCGGGTTGACCTTGATCTGCTGGCGCGATTTGTCGCTCGTAATGGCCAGCGCCGAACAGATGTCGATGCAGGCGTTGCAACCCACGGTTTCGTTGCGGCTGTGCGCGCACAGCTTTTGCTTGTAGTTGAAAAACTTCGGCTTCTCGAATTCGCCGACCAGCTCACGCAGCTTGAGCAGGGCCGGCAAGTCATCCAGGGTCGGAGCCAGGCGGAAATAACCCTGCGGCAACGCATGCTGGGTAAAGGTCGGGGTCGCGGCCCGATCGCGCAGATCGAGCACCAGGTCGAAGGTTTCGCTCAAGGCCTCAGGCTTGCGGCTGAAGTCGATGGCCCCGGCCACCTGGCAAACCTTGACACAGTCCCGGTGGGATTTGCACACCTCGCTATCAATTTGATAGTCCAGACCGATGGCCTGTTCCGGGCATGCGACCAGGCAGGCATTGCAGCGCGTGCACAGATCCAGATCGATCGGGTTGCTCTGCAGCCATTGGAGTTCAAACGCGCCGAGCCAGCCGCTCAAGCCGTCAATGCGCCCGCTCAGCACCGGGTAGCGGCGCTCCTGCGCGCCGCCCGAGCTACCCGCGCCCTGCGTAAACAAGGTCACATTCAGCACGTCGCCAAGCAGGCTCGCGGCACGCTCCGCTGCATCTAGCGGGCCGATGATGAGCAGACGCCCTGCGCTCTTGAAGGTGACGGTGGGGACTGGCTCGGGCTCGGGCAGGTGCGCGGCCGCCAGCAAGGCCGCGATTTTGGGCATGGCGCTGGCAGCATCGCGGCTCCAGCCGCCGGTCTCGCGGATGTTGACGAAGCGGATGACGGAGCTCGCCCCTTCGGTCTGTTCGCCCAGTTCCGCGAACAGGCGCTTTTCCTGGGTGCAGGCCACCACCACATCTTCGCCGCTCTGAATGGCCTTCTGGAACGCGCCCGCCTCGCGACGGCACAGGGTGGAGTGAAGCGTCAGCTCTTCATGAAGCGCCGCGCCGAGGGTCTTCGACGCCAGCGGCATCGTCTGGTTGCAATCGCAAATGAGTGTCGGCATGGTCTGGGGGGCTTGGCTCGTGCGCCGGCGCAGACGCCAGGGTCTGGGCAGGTGCAGGCTGGCTGAGGTCCTCTTCAGTCGGTTGATCGGTGGTTCCACCAAACTGTGCCACGGATTGGACTGTGGGGTTATCCGCATCATCCCGCACTGTTGTGTGCTGATTCTCTTCGCCACCAAACAGCTTGAGGAATTTGGCGCCAACCATTTGCCGCAGCATGGCCGCAGGGATCGGATCGGGCTGCGAGTAGTCGTCGATGTAGGTGTCGAGCCGGTCCATCACGTTGTAGTGCGGGTCGGCAAAGAGCTTTTTCATCGCGGCGTTCCGGACCTCGGGGGTCACCCCAGACTCCATGAACGGCGTGAAGTTGGATGTGGGCGTGAGGCTCTTCACGTCGTCCAGCGACAACGGCGGCGATTGCGGCGGCACCGAGACATCGGTCGCCACCGCCGCTGTGGCCTCGAGCCCTGCTTTCGTGGCGGGATCATCCGCGGACGGCGCCGGCGGCGACTCTGGTGCTACCGGCGGCGGCGCCGGCTCGGGCAGGGGCTTGCCTTCGCGCGCGTCCGCCTTGCGGCGCGACCAGCGGCCCAGAAAACCGTCGGTCACGACGCGCCCTCCTGACCGCCGCCGCGCTTCTTTTCCGTCGTGACCGAGGCCGGATTGCCGAAACGATCGGTCAATGTCCTGAAGCTCTCGGGCCGCTTGCGGCGTTTCGGTTCCTGCACGTAATGCTCGTGGACAAAAGCCATCATCCACTCGATCACGGGCTTGGGCGCCGGCACCTGCTCCACGTTTTCCTGCGCGTCCAGCCAGCGGCCCGCATCGTGGTAGCTCAGCGTCACCACTTCGGGCCTGGCGATTGGCTCGTCGGCAATGGCGGCCGTCTCTTCCATGCGCCACAGCACAAACCAGCAGGGCGCCCCTGTGGTGCCGTTCAGGTAGTAGCCCTCGGCATCATCTGTGAACAATTCGACCTTGTAGCCCGGATGCAGCCAGCGCTCTTCGCTATCATTTTTATAGAGAAGGCGGGGCGCCTGGCCAAAACCGGGCTCCTGCGCCAGCACATCGTCCAGCACCCAGCGCCACGTCTGCCAGCGGCTCATAACGCCTTCGATGCGCTCCCTGCGCATGACAACGGCTACTTCAACGGTGGGACGGGCGACGCTCATGACAGCGCACTGTACCGGATCGCAATCGCCCCACCCGAGTGCAGTGGTTTAGCAATCAGGCCAGCGCGCCGGTCCCGTAGCCGGCGACGGCAGCCACATCCCCGCCGCGGCGAACCGCCACCGCGCAGTATTTGAATTCGGGGATTTTCCCGACCGGGTCCAGCGCCGCGTTGGTCATGAGGTTGGCCGCCGCCTCGTAGTAGGCGAATGGAATGAACACGGCACCCTGGGGCGTGCCGTCGTCGCGCCGCACATGCAGGGCCACCGCGCCGCGCCGCGACTGGACAGTGATCACGTCCCCCGCCTGCAGGCGGAGCGCCGTCAGGTCGGCGCCGCACATCGAGGCGGTCGCCATCGGCTCGATCGCGTCCAGCACGCTGGCGCGGCGCGTCATGCTGCCGGTGTGCCAGTGCTCCAGCTGCCGGCCGGTGATCAGCACAAACGGGTAGTCGGCATCGGGCCGCTCGTTGGCCGGGATGATGTCGGCGGGCACCAGCTTGACCCGGCCATCGGGTGTGTCGAAGCGGTCGATGAACACCGTGGGCTGGCCCGGGTCGTCGGCGCCCTGGCACGGGTAGGTCACGCTCGACTCGCGCTGCAGCCGCTCCCAGGTGATGCCGCTGATTGCCGCATGCATGGCCTGGCGCATTTCTTCATAGACCGCCGCTACGCCGCTGTGCTCGCCAGAGCTTGATGCCCCCACGCTTGCCACTGCGTGTGCTGCGCTGCCCCCCGAGGGGGCCACGGCGCCTGGGGGCGGCCCGGCGTCAACGTAGTTCCAGTTCAGCCCCATGCGGTTGGCGATCTGCTGGATGATCCACAGGTCGGGCCTGGCGTCACCCGGCGGCTCGATCGCCTGGCGGCCGAGCTGCACCATGCGGTCAGTGTTGCTGACGGTGCCGGTCTTCTCGGGCCAGGCGGTGGCAGGCAGCACCACATCGGCCAGCCAGGCTGTCTCGGTCATGAAAATGTCCTGCACCACCAGATGCTCAAGACTGGCCAGCGCATGGCGCGCGTGGTTCAGGTCCGGGTCGCTCATGGCGGGGTTCTCACCCATGATGTACATGCCGCGAATCTTGTGCGGATCGCTCTCGGGGGCCAGCACCTTGTGCATGATTTCCACCACCGTATAGCCGGGCTGGTCGTCGAGCGGCTGGCCCCAGAAGTTTTCGAACCACTGGTGCGCCGCCCGGTCGGAAACCAGCTGGTAGTTGGGGAACATCATCGGGATCAGGCCCGCGTCGCTGGCGCCCTGCACGTTGTTCTGGCCGCGCAGCGGATGCAGGCCCGTGCCGGGCTTGCCAATCTGGCCGGTGACGCTGGCCAGGGCGATCAGGCAGCGCGCGTTGTCGGTGCCGTGCACGTGCTGGCTGATGCCCATGCCCCACAGGATCATGGCGCCCTTCCTGGTGCCACTCGGCCTCGCATATTCGCGCGCGACCTCGCGCAGGGTCTGCGCCGGAATGCCGCAGATCGGCGCCATCGCCTCCGGGCTGTAGCCCTTGACGTTATCCCGCAAAGCCTCGAAATTGCTGGCGCGCGTGCGGATGAACTCCTCGTCCACCAGCCCCTCCTCGATCACCGTGTGGATCAGCGCGTTGAGCATCGCCACGTCGGTGTCGGCCTTGAACTGCAGGGTGCGCCAGGCATGCTTGCCGAGGTCGGTGACGCGCGGGTCCGCCAGCACGATTTTGGTGCCGTTCTTGGCCGCGTTCTTCATCCAGGTGGCCGCCACCGGATGGTTGGCCGTCGGATTCGAGCCGATCACCAGAATCAGCCCGGCAAGGGCCACATCGCTGACCTGATTGCTGACCGCGCCGGAACCGACTCCTTCGAGCAGGGCCGCGACGCTGGAGGCGTGGCACAGGCGCGTGCAGTGGTCCACGTTGTTGCTGCCAAAGCCGGTGCGCACCAGCTTCTGGAACAGATACGCCTCCTCATTGCTGCCCTTGGCCGAGCCGAAGCCGGCCAGCGCCTTCTTGCCATGACCGTCGCGCAGGTCCTTGAGCTTGCCGGCCGCCAGGGTCAGGGCTTCGTCCCAGGTCGCTTCGCGGAATACGGCGCGCCAGTCGCCGGAGCGGCCGGTCAGCGCGGCCGGGTCCTTGGGCACGCCGGGCTTGCGGATCAGCGGCGTGGTCAGGCGCTGCTCATGGTGCGCGTAATCGAAGCCGAAGCGGCCCTTGACGCACAGGCGGCCGTGGTTCGCCGGGCCATCGCGCCCGTCCACGCTGACGATGGTGTTGTCCTTGACGTTGTAGGTCAGCAGGCAGCCGACGCCGCAGAACGGGCAGACCGAGTCGACCTTTTTGTCCACCGCCTGCGAGCCAATCTGCGTCTTCGGGCTAAGGGCCCCGGTCGGGCACGCCTGCACGCATTCGCCGCACCCGACACAGGTGCTGTCGCCCATCGGGTCGCCCAGATCGAACACGATCTGGCTTTGCGAGCCGCGCAGCGCGTAGCCGATCACGTCGTTGACCTGTACCTCACGGCAGGCGCGCACGCAGCGCGTGCACTGGATACAGGTATCTAGGTTGACGGCCATGGCGGGGTGCGACATATCGGCGGCGGGCTGCGAGCGGCGCAGCGCCTTCAATGCGGGGCGCACCGTCACGTTCATCTGCGCAGCCCACTGGCTGAGTTCGCCATGCTGGCCCACCGTGTCATGTTCTGCTGAAGCCTGCTCGACGCCTGCGACCGTCTCGGGGCGAACGCTGTCATTCCACTTGTAGCCCTGCTCCGGCATGTCGGACAGCAGCATCTCCAGCACCATCTTCTGGCTCTTGAGGGCGCGTTCGCTGACGGCCTTGACGTCCATGCCCGCAGTGACGCTGCGGCAGCAGCTCGGGGCCAGCGTGCGCTCGCCCTGGATCTCGACGACGCAGGCGCGGCAGTTGCCGTCGGCGCGCAGGCCGGTCGAATAGCACAGACGCGGGATCTCGACGCCGTGGCGTTCGGCGGCCTGGAGGATGGACTCGCCCTCGAACGCGGTGACGGGCCGGCCGTCCAGCACAAAGTCGACAGTGCGCGGCGTGGACTGGTGGGCCTGAACGGCCACGGCAACCTGGGCGACCGGGCTCATGCAATCTCCTCGGGAAAATATTTCTGCACGCAGCGGACCGGATTCGGCGCCGCCTGCCCCAGCCCGCAGATCGAGGCATCGACCATGACCTGGCTCAGGTCTTCCAGCGTGTCCGTGTCCCACACCGGGGCCTGCATCAGCTGCGCGGCCTTGACCGTGCCGACGCGGCACGGCGTGCACTGGCCACAGCTCTCGTCGGCGAAAAACCGCATCATGCTGAGTGCGGCGTCGCGCGCGCGGTCGTGCTGGCTCAAAATGATAATGGCGGCCGAGCCGATGAAGCAGTCGTAGGGCTGCAGGGTGTCGAAGTCCAGCGGAATCTGGTTCAGCCGCGCCGGCAGGATGCCGCCCGAAGCGCCGCCGGGCAGGTAGGCGTACAGCTGGTGCCCGTCCGCCATGCCGCCGCAGTATTCGTCGATCAGCTCCTGCACCGTGATGCCGGCCGGTGCCAGCTTGACGCCGGGCTGCTTGACCCGCCCGCTTACGCTGAAGGAGCGCAGTCCCTTGCGGCCGTGGCGCCCGAAGCCGCTGAACCACTGGGGCCCTTCTTCGACAATGTCGCGCACCCAGTACAGGGTCTCGAAGTTGTGCTCCAGCGTCGGGCGGCCGAACAGTCCGACCTGCGCGATGTAAGGCGGGCGCATGCGTGGCTCGCCGCGTTTGCCCTCGATGCTCTCGAGCATGGCCGACTCCTCGCCGCAGATGTAGGCGCCCGCGCCGCGCCGCAGCTCGATGCGCGGCAAGGCGCAGGGCGGATTCGCCTGTAGCTTGGCAATCTCGGCGGCCAGCATGCGGCGCGCGTCGTGATATTCGTCGCGCAGATAGATGTAGCAGGTCTCGATGCCGACGACTTGCGCGGCGATCAACAGGCCTTCCAGAAAACGGTGCGGATCGCGCTCCAGGTAAACGCGGTCCTTGAAGGTGCCGGGCTCGCCCTCGTCGATGTTGACAGCCATCAGGCGCGGCGCGGGCTGCTCGCGCACGATGCGCCACTTGCGCCCGGCCGGAAATCCCGCGCCGCCCAGGCCGCGCAGGCCCGCATCTTCCAGCGCCGTGATGACCGCGTCGGCGTCCCGCTGGCCGCCGGCCAGCGCTGCGGCGAGCCGATAGCCGCCCTGCGCGCGGTAGTCATCGTATGCTACAAAGTCAATAGCTGATGATGTAGATACAGTATGGGCTAGAGCCTGATTTGATGCCTCAACCACAGCATCAGCGCTGGCGTTGGCGAGCGCGTGCTGCCCCACAGCCACGGCCGGCGCCTGTTCGCAGCGACCGATGCACGGCGCGGGAATCACGCGCACGCCCGGGCCCAGCAGCGCTGGCAGTTTTTCCAGCAGATTGGCGGCGCCGGCGAGCTGGCAGCTCAGGCTGTCGCAGACGCGCACCGTGAGCAGCGCCGGCTGCGTGTCGTCCTTCAAGACCTCGAAGTGATGGTAGAAGCTGGCGACCTCGTAGACCTCGGCCATCGGCAGGTTCATCTCGCGCGCCAGCGCCACCAGATGGCGCTCATGCAGACCGCGGAACGCGTCGTTGATCCGGTGCAGGTGCTCGATCAGCAGGTCGCGCGAATGTGGCGCGGGTCCGACCAGGGTACGCACCTCGGCCACGGCGCCCCCGTCGGCCTGCCGGCCCTTGAGCTTGCCACGGCGGCGGATGCTCGCGCGCAATTCGTCGGCGGAGGCCAGCACCGCGACCTCGCTGTTGTCACCCTGATGATTCATTGACGCTCCCCCTGCCCTTTCAGTGCCACGAATCCCCGATTCTGCTACGGGACGCACCGCAGCGCAGACTCAGCGGCCCGGGAAGAATTCGATGAGCTTTACGCGGCGCCCGCGGCTCGCGGACGCAGTGAAGGGCCGGGCCGCAGCAGCAAGCATAGTGGTTCAATATGTCTCGAGGTGCAGGCGCCCTTCGCGCTTGAGCGCGGCGCCAATGGTGTCCCACGACAGGCCGGCCTCCTGCGCCACATCACGCAGCGCCAGCACCACACCCTCTTCCATGCTCTTGAGCCCGCAGACGTACAGGTAGGTGTTGGGGTCCTGCAGCAGCGCGGCCAGGTCAAGCGCGCGTTCGCGCATGCGGTCCTGCACGTAGCGCTTGGGGCTGCCGGCCGCGCGCGAGAACGCGAAGTTGATGTCGATGAAGTCCTTGGGCAGGTTCTGCAGCGGGCCGAAGTAGGGCAGCTCCTGCTGCGTGCGCGCGCCGAAGAACAGCATCAGCTTGCCGCCCTCGAACTTGCCGGAGGCACGCAGACGTCGCCGCCACTCGGTCATCGCGCGCATCGGTGCACTGCCGGTGCCGGTACAGATCATCACGATGTGCGACTTCGGGTGGTTCGGCATCAGGAACGAGGTGCCGAACGGACCGATCACCTGCACGGTGTCGCCGACCTTGAGGTCGCAGATGTAGTTGGACGCGACGCCGCGCACCGGCCGGCCCTGGTGGTCTTCGGTGACGCGCTTCACGGTCAGCGAGATGTTGTTGTAGCCGGGCCGCTCGCCATTGCGCGGGCTCGCGATCGAGTACTGGCGCGCCGTGTGCGGGCGCCCCTTGGCGTCCACCCCAGGCGGCACGACGCCGATCGACTGGCCTTCCAGCACCGGAAACGGCATGGCGCCGAAGTCGAGCACCACATGGTGGGTCTCGTTGGCGAAACCGGCCTCGGTGCAGTTGAAGTTGCCGACCACGGTGGCCGTGGTCGCCTGCTTGGGACCGTACAGGTTGGTGTAGGCGTGCGCCGCCGACCAGGGCGGCACCGCGGCGCCGAACGCGGCCGAGTTGAACGGCGCCTCGCCGGTGACCGCGGCGGGCAGTGCCGGGGCCGCTGGCGTCTCCAGCGCCGCCTCGTCGACGGCGCTCACGCCCTCGGCGGCTAACTGCTCGGGGGTGAGCTCGGGCGGCAGCTCGTCCCAGGTCAGCTGCTCCTCGATCGAATAGGCGCGCGCCAGCGGCATGATGCGCCAGTTGTCGATCGAGCCGGTCGGACACGGCGAGATGCAGGCCATGCACTGGTTGCAGATATCGGCGTTCACGACATAGTTGCGGTCATCATGCGTGATCGCGCCCGTCGGGCACACCGATTCGCAGGTATTGCAGCGGATGCAGATTTCGGGGTCGATCAAGTGCTGCTTGATCGCACGCGCGTCGACGGCCATGTCCATGTGTTTTCTCCTAAAGCCCTCCCCCTGTAGGGGGGCAATCAATCAGCCGAAGCGGACGTATTCGAAGTCTACCGGCTGGCGGTTGATGCCCATCACCGGCGGCGCGATCCAGCCCGCAAACTTGCCGGGATCGACCACGCGACCCATCAGCGAGGCCACGAACGCGAAGTCGTCGGCGGAGGGCAGCCACTCGTTCTTCTTCGCGGCCCACTCCGTCTCGCTCACCACGCGGCCTTCGGGCGACATCTTGATGCCCGCGAGCGCGCCGATCTGGCGGTTGAAGGCCTTGTGCGGCACCGCCAGCCGCGTCGGAATGCCGGCCTTTTCGAGCACCCTGTTCCAGCGGCCGACACCGGCCACCGAGTCCTTGATAAAGTCGTCGCGCAGCACTTCGTTGAGCGCATTCAGCATCGGCACGTCCTTCTCGACCAACTGGCCGTTCTGCACTTCTAGCACCTTGTAGGTCTGGCCCTTGAGCACGTGGTCGTCGCCGCGCTTGCCTTCCTCGTAGCGGCCCTTCAGTCCCGAGCTGTAGAAGGTCGCGGCGTTGCTCGACTGGTCGGCACCGAACAGGTCGATGGTCACGCTGTAATGGAAATTCAGGTAGCGCTGCACCGTGCCGAGGTCGATGGCGCCGGCCGCACGAATTTTGGCCGCGTCGTCGGTCTTGAGCTCATTCATCACCTGCGCGGTACGGGCCACCACGCGCGAGACGCCGCTCTCGCCCACGAACATGTGGTGCGCTTCCTCGGTCAGCATGAACTTGGTGGTGCGCGCCAGCGGGTCGAAGGCGCTCTCGGCCAGCGCCGACAGCTGGAACTTGCCGTCGCGGTCGGTGAAGTAGGTGAACATGAAGAAGGCCAGCCAGTCGGGTGTCTGCTCGTTGAAGGCCCCCAGGATGCGCGGGTTGTTGGCATCGCCCGAGGTGCGCTGCAGCAGCGCATCGGCCTCGTCGCGGCCGTCGCGGCCGAAGTACTTGTGCAGCAGGTAGACCATGGCCCACAGATGCCGGCCTTCTTCCACATTCACCTGGAACAGGTTGCGCAGGTCATACTGGCTCGGGCAGGTCAGACCCAGGTGGCGCTGCTGCTCGACCGAAGCCGGCTCGGTGTCGCCCTGCGTCACGATGATGCGGCGCAGGTTGGCGCGGTGTTCGCCGGGCACGTCCTGCCAGGCCCTTTCGCCCGCGTGGTCACCAAAGTGGACCTTGCGCTCCGCGTCGCCCGGGTTCAGGAAGATGCCCCAGCGGTAGTCGCGCATCTTGACGTGGTCGAACTGGGCCCAGCCGTTGGGATCGACGCTGACCGCGGTGCGCAGGTAGACGTCGAAGTTGGTCGAGCCGTCCGGACCGACGTCGTCCCACCACTGGATGAAGTTGGGCTGCCACTGCTCGAGCGCACGCTGCAGGGTGCGGTCTTCGCCGAGGTTGACGTTGTTCGGGATTTTTTCGCTGTAGTTGATCGTTGACATGACGGATCTCCGGGAGTTGGTCTGTGGGTGAAAGTGGGTTCTATGAAGTTGGCCGGGGTGTCAGACGCGGTTCAGGTCGAAGGCGGCCTTTTCGCCCTTGCCGTAGACCTTGAGCGCGCCCTTTTCGCCAACCGCGTTCGGGCGGTTGAAGATCCAGTTCTGCCAGGCCGTCAGGCGCCCGAAAATGCGGGTCGCCATGTTTTCCTTCTGGCAAAAGCGCAGGTTGGCCTCCAGGCCCGTGAGGGCGTCGGGCGACATCGCGGCGCGCGACTCGATCACCATGCGGATCTCATCGGCCCAGTCGATGTCGTCCAGCGCCGCGGTCACCAGGCCCAGCGCCTCGGCCGCATCGGCGTCGAGCGCCTTGCCGGCCGCGCCGCGCGCCGCTTCCATCGGCGCCGTTTCTTCATAGAAGCGGCGCGCCAGGCGCGACTGGTCGTTGACCATGGGATAAAAGCCGAAGTTGAATTCGTTCAGCACGAGTGCCGGTGCCTTGTCGGCATCGTCCGGCAGCGTCAGCATGTAGGTGCGGTCGGCGCAAAAGGCCAGCTCGGCCAGCGTGCCGGCGAAGCAGGAGCCGGACTCGATCAGCGCAAACAGGCTGCGCGAGGACACGTCCAGCCGGGCCAGCGTGCGGCGCAGCAGACCAATCGTTTCGCGCACCAGCCAGTAGTCCTTGTGCGCCAGCATCGTCGCATCGCAGGCCAGTACGGCCTTGGCGTCGCCCGTGGTTTTGAGAATCCAGCTGCCGACGTCGAGTTCGTTGGTGCGCATGTGCAGGATGGCGTCGTCGAGTTCGCGCGCCATCTCCAGCGGCCACCAGGCGGCACCCAGGGCTTCGATGCCGGCGATGTCCGTGGGTTGTGCCGCGGCAGGAGCCTTCACGGTGAAGGTGGCAGTGCGGTTGGCACGGTCGATGGCCACGGCGACAAAACTGTAGGCCAGGGCATCGGCCGTTTTGATGCACTGCAGCGGGGTCAATGCCACGCCCTTGGCGCCGGCCGGGCGGTCGCTCTGGGCCGCCAGCTTGGCCGCGCGCTCGCTGACCACCTGCGCAAACTGCTGCGGCTTGGCAATTGCGTCGACCAGGCGCCAGTCAATCGCTTTCTGGCCGCGCACGCCTTCCGAGGTGGTGCAGAAAATATCGGCCAGGTCGTGGCGCACATGGCGCTTGTCGGTCACACGGGTCAGGCCGCCGGTGCCGGGCAGCACGCCCAGCAACGGCACTTCGGGCAGCGACACGGTGGAGGAACGGTCGTCCACCAGCACGATGTCGTCGCAGGCCAGCGCCAACTCGTAGCCACCACCGGCGCAGGCGCCATTGAGAGCGGCCACAAACTTCAGTCCGGAATGTTTGCTGGAGTCTTCGATGCCGTTGCGGGTTTCGTTGGTGAACTTGCAGAAGTTGACCTTCCACGCATGGCTGGACAGACCCAGCATGAAGATGTTGGCGCCCGAGCAGAAAATGCGGTCCTTCAGGCTGGTCACGACCACGCTGCGCACTTCGGGGTGCTCGAAGCGGATGCGGTTGAGCGCGTCGTACAGCTCGATGTCCACCCCCAGGTCGTAGGAATTGAGCTTGAGCTTGTAGCCGGGGCGAATGCCGCCGTCTTCCGCAATGTCGATGGACAAGGTCGCCACCTGGCCCTCGAAACTCAGCTTCAGGTGTTTGTACTGGGAAGGGGTGGTCTGGTAGACCACGGGCGTCATGTCGGCCATGTTTGCTCCTGCGGGAATCGTTGAAGAAGGGAGTTCAGATGAATGCACCAAGGTGCAACGAATATGAATAATAATTCATATAAAACTCAATGTCAAATGCATTTTCATGCATGTTACATTTATTCTTCTGTGTTGCGCCCCCCGGCTGTCATGGCGACAGCGCCAGGCCGCTGCGCACCTGCGTGCGCAGTGCCTCGAAACTCTCCTCCAGCGGACGCAAGCTGGTGTTGAAAGTCAGATCTGCCTTGGAATAAAAGGCCGAGCGCCCCACCAGAATCCGCTTGAGGTCTTCCATCGCCTCCCTGCTCGCCGCCATGGGCCGCAGGTCGCCCTGCGCCGCCACGCGCGCCATGTGGTCGGCCGGCGCCGCCTGCAGCCACACGGTGTAGCAGTGCGTGAGCAACAGGTTGAAGTTGGCCGCGTCCGACACCAGGCCGCCGGGCGTGGCAATCACCACTTCGGGATAGATCTGGATCGCCTCTTCCAGCGCCCTGCGCTCGTAGCGGCGATACGCATGGGCACCGTAAAGGTTGTGAATTTCGCTGATGCCGCAGCCCGCGAATTTTTCAATCTCGCGACTCAGCTCGATGAAGGCGTAGCCCAGGTCGTCGGCCAGTCGCCGGCCCAGCGTGGACTTGCCGGCGCCGCGCAGCCCGATCAACGCAATACGCGCCTTGCGGGCGGGTTCGTTGTCGCCGCCGGCACCCAATAATTCGCCCAGCATCATGCGGGCGCGCCGCAGGTCGGCCTCGCTGCGGCGCTCCAGCAGCTCGCGAATCAGCAGCCATTCGGGCGACGACGTCGTGATGTCGCCCAGCATCTCTGCCAGCGAACACTGCAGCGCCTGCGACACCTGCAGCAACACCAGAATGGAGGCGTTGCCCGTGCCGTATTCGAGGTTCGCCAGATGCCGCTCCGACACGTCCGCCGCGCGCGCCACGGCCTTGCGCGTCATGCCACGG
The DNA here is from genome assembly GCF_006970865.1 of Rhodoferax sediminis. Lineage (NCBI taxonomy): Bacteria > Pseudomonadati > Pseudomonadota > Betaproteobacteria > Burkholderiales > Comamonadaceae > Rhodoferax > Rhodoferax sediminis. The sequence continues at coordinate 1,025,575 of NZ_CP035503.1, read as the reverse complement.
CGCGAGCGCAAGGTGCGCACGCGCTCGCCCAGCGCGACCAGAAAAGGGCTGCGCACCTCTTCCCCGGGTGCCTCAAGCTGCGCCGCCAGTGGCAGCGCCTCAACATTCATCAAATCTGTCAAATCTGCGCCCATGAACTACAACTCCATGACGAACCATTGCAGGGAAAACCCCGGAAAATCAAATTGGCACTTGACATGCATAATAATGCATATTATTGTTGCACGCACAATAATTCATTTATACAGGGAAGTTCAGGGCTTGCAAGCCGGACTTTCAAACTTTCAACGACTGCTTGACCTCCATCATGAACACCTCCTCTCCCCTACTCCCCAACTACCTCGCCGGACGCTGGCAAACCGGCAGCGGCCCTGGTGCCCTGCTGCGTGACCCGGTGCTCGGTACCGAACTGGTCCGCGTCAGCAACGGCGGCCTGGACTTGATCGAAGGTTTTGCCTTTGCGCGCGACCAGGGCGGCCGCGCGCTGCGCGCCATGACCTACGCCGAGCGGGCCGCGATGCTGGCGGCCGCCGCCAAGGTGCTGCAGTCCCACCGCGATGCGTATTACGAGATCGCCACCGCCAACTCGGGCACCACCGCCAAGGACTCGGCCGTGGACATCGACGGCGGCCTCTTCACTCTGGGCTACTACGCCAAGCAGGGCGAGGCGCTGGGCGACGTGCGCTTCATGCTCGACGGCCCGGCCGCGCGCATGGCCAAGGACCCGACCTTCCAGTCGCAGCACATCATGGTGCCGACACATGGCGTGGCGCTGTTCATCAACGCCTTCAACTTCCCGTCCTGGGGCCTGTGGGAAAAGGCCGCGCCGGCACTGCTCTCGGGCGTGCCGGTCATTATCAAACCCGCCACCGCCACCGCGTGGCTGACCCAGCGCATGGTGCAGGACGTGATCGACGCCGGCGTGCTGCCCGCTGGCGCACTGTCGGTGGTGTGCGGCTCATCAAACGGGCTGATGGATGCGCTGCAGCCGTTCGACGTGCTCTCGTTCACGGGCTCGGCCGAGACCGCCCATGTCATTCGCAGCCACCGCGCCGTCGCCGCCCAGTCGGTGCGCGTCAACATCGAGGCCGACAGCCTGAACTCGGCCCTGCTGGCCCCCGGCACGGCCGCCGACTCGGATGTCTTCAAACTTTTGGTGAGCGAAGTGGTGCGCGAGATGACGGTCAAGGCCGGCCAGAAGTGCACCGCGATCCGCCGCATCTTCGTGCCCGCCGCGCTGTACGACGCAGCAAGCCAGGCCATCAGCGCCAAGCTCGCCGGCGTGACGGTCGGCAACCCGCGCAACGCCAGCGTGCGCATGGGCTCGCTGGTCAGCCGCGAACAACTGGACGCGGTGCAGGCCGGCCTGGCGCAGTTGCGTGCCGAGGCCGAGGTGCTGCACGACGGCGCCAGCCACACGCTGGTCGATGCCGACCCGGCCATCGCCGCCTGCGTCGGCCCGACCTTGCTGGGCACACGCCACCCCGACGCGGCGCGCGTGCTGCACGAGGTCGAGGTGTTCGGCCCGGTGGCCACGCTGATGCCGTACGCGTCGCTGGACGAGGCGCTGGCCCTGATCCGCCGCGGCCAGGGCTCGCTGGTGACCTCGGTCTATGGCGACGACCCGGCCTTCATCGCGGACGCGGCGATCGAACTGGCCTCGTCCCATGGCCGGGTGCACGCCATCTCGCCGGACGTTGCCGCACTGCATTCGGGCCACGGCAATGTGATGCCGATGTCGCTGCATGGCGGGCCGGGCCGCGCCGGCGGCGGCGAAGAACTGGGTGGCTTGCGCGCGCTCAATTTCTACCACCGCCGCAGCGCCATCCAGGCCAGCACCGCCGCGCTGAAGCGGCTCGGCGCCGCCTGAACCTGCCCCCCTAAAAATGTATCGGAAACCAGCATGAGCACATCCTCCTCCAGCCCCCAGACCCCGGCCGGCGCACCGGCCGTTGCGCCCCCCGGCGAGCGCTTCAATCTCGCCCAGCACCTGCTGACCTGCAATAGCGGGCGCGCCGCCAAACCAGCCTTCGTCGACGACCTGGGCTCGCTCAGCTTCGGCCAACTGGAGGACCGCGTGCGCCGCCTGGCTGCCGGCCTGCGCGCGCTCGGCATCAAGCGCGAGGAGCGCGTGCTGCTGCTGATGCACGACTGCAATGACTGGCCGGTGAGCTTTCTGGGCGCGCTGTACGCCGGCATGGTGCCGGTGGCGGTGAACTCGCTGCTGACGGCCGACGACTACGCCTACATGCTCGAACACTCACGCGCCCAGGCCGTGCTGGTGTCGGGCGCGCTGCTGCCGGCGCTCGTGTCGGCCATGACCCGGTCCGACCACGAGGTGCACAAGGTGATCGTGTCGCGCCCGGTCGCGCCGCTGCACCCGTCCGAGGTGGAGTTCGAGGCCTTTGTGCAGGCCCAGTCGCCGCTGGCCAGGCCCGCTGCCACCGGGCCGGACGACCCCGGCTTCTGGCTTTATTCGTCCGGCTCCACCGGCCGGCCCAAGGGCACGGTGCATTCACACGCCAACGCCTACTGGACAGCCGAGCTGTACGGCAAGGCCGTGCTGGGCCTCGCCGAGTCCGACGTCTGCTTCTCGGCCGCCAAGCTGTTCTTTGCCTACGGCCTGGGCAACGCCCTGACCTTTCCGCTGAGCGTGGGAGCCACCACGATCCTGATGGCGGAGCGGCCGACGCCCGAGGCCACCTTCAGGCGCTGGCTGGGCCAGGTGGGTGGCGTCAAGCCGACGGTGTTCTACGGCGCCCCCACCGGCTTTGCCGGCATGCTGGCCAGCCCGCAGCTGCCGGCGCGCGGCGACGTCGCGCTGCGCCTGGTGTCGTCTGCCGGCGAGGCGCTGCCGGCCGAAATCGGCGAGCGCTTCCAGCGTCACTTCGGTGTCGACATCGTGGACGGCATCGGTTCCACCGAGATGCTGCACATTTTCCTGTCGAACCGGCCCGGCAAGGTGCGCTATGGCAGCACCGGCTGGCCCGTGCCGGGCTATCAGATCGAACTGCGCGGCGAGGACGGCCTTCCCGTGCCACTGCATGCGGATGGCTCCTGCGACCCCGGCGATCTGTACATCCAGGGCCCGTCCAGCGCCATGATGTACTGGGGCAACCGCAGCAAGACGCGCGACACCTTCCAGGGCGGCTGGACCAAGAGCGGCGACAAGTACGTACGCAATGCCGACGGCAGCTACACCTATTCGGGACGCAGCGACGACATGCTCAAGGTGAGCGGCATCTATGTGTCACCGTTCGAGGTGGAGGCCACGCTGGTGCAGCACCCGGCCGTGCTGGAGGCGGCGGTGATCGGCGTCAACGACGCCGACGGTCTGACCAAGACCAAGGCCTTCGTGGTGCTGAAGGACGGCGCCCAGGCCGATGAAGCCGAGCTGAAGGCGTTCGTGAAGGAGCGGCTGGCGCCCTACAAGTACCCGCGCTTCATCGAATTCGTGGCCGAGCTGCCCAAGACCGCCACCGGCAAGATCCAGCGCTTCAAGCTGCGCGAGCAGGAGTCAAAGCGCCCCTGAGGCAGACGTCCTGAGGTGGCGCGTACTATCAAAACGATAGCTGCATACCAAATACCAGTAAGGGCTACAGCCCTGAAATGCTCAAGTATTCTTGGAAATCTTGATCGACGGGAACTTGGACGCGAAGTCCTTGTTCTTGGCCGCGATCGACACCGCCACCTGGCGCGCCACCGCCTTGTAGATGCCGGCCACCTCGCCCTCGGGATCGGCCACCACGGTGGGCTTGCCGCCATCCACCTGCAGCCGGATCTGCATGTCCAGCGGCAGTGCGCCCAGGTAGGCCATGCCGTAGTCGGCCGCCATCTTCTTGCCGCCGCCTTCGCCAAAGATGTGCTCGACATGGCCGCAATTGCTGCACACGTGCACCGCCATGTTTTCCACGACGCCGAGGATCGGCACGCCGACTTTCTCGAACATCTTGATGCCTTTTTTGGCGTCTAACAGCGCGATGTCCTGCGGCGTGGTGACGATCACGGCGCCCGTCATGGGCACGCGCTGGGACAGCGTGAGCTGGATGTCGCCGGTGCCGGGCGGCAGATCGACGATCAGGTAGTCCAGGCCCTTCCAGTTGGTCTGGCGCAGCAACTGCTCCAGCGCCTGCGTGGCCATCGGGCCGCGCCAGATCATGGCCTCGTCCTGGTTTACCAGGAAACCGATCGACATGACCTGCACGCCGTAGTTCTCCATCGGCTCCATGGTCTTGCCGTCTTCGCTCTCGGGGCGGCCTTCGATGCCCATCATCATCGGAATGCTGGGGCCGTAGATATCGGCGTCGAGCAGGCCCACGCTGGCGCCCTCGGCCGCCAGCGCCAGCGCCAGGTTCACAGCCGTGGTGCTCTTGCCCACGCCGCCCTTGCCCGACGCCACCGCGACGATGTTCTTCACGTTGGGCAGCAGTTGCACGCCGCGCTGCACCGCGTGCGCCTCGACCTTCACCGTCATGTTGACCGAGACATTCTGCACTCCGGCCACACCCTTGGCGGCGGCAATCAAGGCCCGGCGCATGTCCGGAATCTGGCTCTTGGCCGGATAGCCCAGTTCCACGTCGAACGACACGTCATCGCCGCTGACCTGCAGATTTTTCAGCACTTTGGTACTGATGAAATCCTTGCCGGTGTTGGGGTCGAGCACCTCTTGCAGCGTAGTCAAAATCGCCTGTTGTTCTATTGCCATCTGGGAAATCTCCGAATTGAATCTATGAGGGGGATATCGACGCCCCCAAGGCCGCCATTGCAGGCCGGGCGGGCCTGGGTTTGAGAAGAAGTTTAAGCCAACTGATCAAGCCGCCTGGCCGATCAATCGGCGCCGGCAAGCGGGTCAGGGTGGCGCCGGGCCCATTCCTTGGCTTTCGCGATGGCAATACGGATGGCCCGCCCTTCCTCCATGCCCTCGCCGAGCAGCGCATTGGCAATCTCTATCGCCTTGAGGCGCGTGAACTCCGGCAGGTGCCGCATCGACACCGGATAGCGCTGCATCGTCCAGGGCATGGCACGGCTCTCACACCAGCACGAAGCCATCGCCCGACCTGGCGCTATCGCCCAGCGCCGCACGAATGGCGTCATCGACATGATCCAGCCAGACAAAGGTCAGCGCCTGGCGCGTGGACTCGGGCACGTCGCGCAAATCCTTCTCGTTGCGGCGCGGTAGCAGCACGGTGCGCACGCCGGCACGCTGGGCGGCCAGCACCTTTTCCTTGATGCCGCCCACCGGCAGCACCAGGCCGCGCAGGCTGATCTCGCCGGTCATCGCCATGTCATGGTGCACCGCGTGGTCGGTAAACAGCGAGGCCAGCGCAATGAACATGGCCACCCCGGCGCTCGGCCCGTCCTTCGGAATCGCACCGGCCGGCACATGCACATGAATATCGATGCCTTCGAACCTTTCCGCCGGAATGCGCAGGGTGCTGGCCAGCGATTTCACCAGCGTCAGCGCGGCCTGGGCGCTTTCCTTCATCACATCGCCGAGCTGGCCGGTCAGGATCAGCCGGCCGCTGCCCGCCATGCGGCTCGCCTCGATGAACAGGATATCGCCGCCCACCGGCGTCCAGGCCAACCCGGTGGCCACGCCCGGCACGCTGCTGCGCAGAGCGGTTTCATGCTCGAACTTCGCCGGCCCAAGAATCGCATCCAGATCACCCGCATCGACGCGCACCTGCGCTTTCGAGCCATCCGCGATCTGCACGGCAGCGTGGCGCATGACGCGGCCGATCTCGCGCTCGAGCTGGCGCACGCCGGCCTCCCGGGTGTAGTCGGCCACCACGGCCCGCAAGGCCTCGGGGGTCAGCTCACACTGGTCGGCCTGCAGGCCATTGGCCTCGCGCTGGCGCCGCACCAGGTAGCGCTGGGCGATCTGCAGCTTTTCCTCCTGGGTGTAGCCCGGCAGCTCGATCACCTCCATGCGATCGCGCATCGGCGCGGGCACATGGTCGATCACATTGGCCGTCGCCACGAACACCACACGGCTCAGGTCAAACGGCACGCCCAGGTAGCTATCCCGGAACGTGGCGTTCTGCTCCGGGTCCAGCACCTCCAGCAAGGCCGCCGAAGGGTCACCGTGGGCACTGGGCGACAACTTGTCGACCTCATCGAGCATCATCACGCAGTGGCGCGCGCCGGCCTTGCGCAGGCTTTGCACGATCATGCCCGGCATGGCGCCGATATAGGTGCGGCGGTGACCGCGAATCTCGGCCTCGTCATGCACACCGCCCAGCGACACGCGCACAAACGGTCGCCCCAGCGCATGCGCGATGCTCTGGCCCAGCGAGGTCTTGCCCACCCCCGGCGGCCCGACAAAGCAAAGGATCGGCGCGCGTCCCTGCGGATTGAGCTTTTGCACGGCCAGGTACTCCACGATGCGCTGCTTGATACGCTCCAGCCCATAGTGATCGGCTTCGAGGATGCGGCGCGCTTCGGCCAGATCGATCGGACTGGCGGCCGGCACGGTCCACGGCAACTCGGTCATCCACTCCAGGTAGGTCCGCAGCATCGAGTACTCGCTGGACGCATCAGGCATCCGTTGCAGGCGTGCCATTTCCTTGCGCGCCTGGGCTTCCACCTCGGCCGGCATGCCCGCCTTCGTGATCAGCTCGCCGAGCTGGGCCGCGTCCTCGCTGCTGCCGTCTTCCTCGCCCAGTTCCTTCTGGATGGCCTTGAGTTGCGCGCGCAGCATGTATTTACGCTGTGTATCGTCGATCTGCTCCTTGGTGCGCGCGCCTATTTCCTGCGACAGCCGCAGTACCTCGATGCGGTGTGACAGCATCTGCAGCAGCTTTTGCAGCCGCTCTTCGGGGCTGGCCATTTCCAGCAGCATCTGCTTGTCGCTGGCCTCGCTGTCCAGCAGGCTCGCCACGACGTCTGCCAGGTGTGACGGTGACTTCACCGCTTGCAGCGTCTGCGCCAACTCGGCCGGCGCCCCCGGCAGCAGCGAGAGAATCTCGGCCGCCCGCTCGCGCAGCTGCAGGCCCAGCGCTTCGGCCTGCATGGAAACCTCGGCCGGCTCCTGGATGAACTGCACGCGGGCCGCCAAAAACGGATAGCCCGGCACCAGCGCCTCAATGCGAAAACGCCCCACGCCCTGGCACAGGGCATGGCGCAACTGCCCGTCCGAATCCACGTACTGCACCACCTTGGCCGTAGTCCCGACATCGAACAAGGCCTCACGCCCTGGTTCGTCGACCTGCTCGTCGCGCTGCAACACGATGCCCAGCATGGCACCGGTATTTTTTGCGTGCTGGAGCGCCGCGACCGATGGAGGACGGCCGACGCTGATAGGCACCAGGGCGTGCGGAAACAGCACGACATTGCGCATCGGCACCAAGGCAATCACGCCTTCGGGAAGTGCGGGCAACTGGGCGTCCTTGTTTTCAATGTCCATGAATGTTCACCAAATGATGCAAGCGTCCCGGAGTCCTGGCCATCGCACCCTGCGAGCCGCAAACTCGTTTCAGTATAAATTTGCAGGCCGCTTGCCGATACGGGCCAGTCAAGGCCTTGTTGATATGGGTCAAACGTGGGTGAAAACCGGCACTGCGGGTCGCTATGGGGCGGGATTGCCCCTTGCGGACGGCGCCCGGCGCCTGAAGGCACGGGATTCGGCATCCGGCGAAAAGCGGCCGGCCGCGCGCCTTAAAATCGCAGGTTAGCCTCGCCAAAGCCACACAATGTCCCAGCGCCGATTGTTCGTCACCACCGCCCTGCCGTACGCCAACGGCAATTTCCACATTGGCCATATCATGGAATACATCCAGGCCGACATCTGGGTGCGTTACCAGCGAATGCAGGGCGCCGAGGTGAATTTTGTGGGGGCCGACGACGCCCACGGCGCGCCGATCATGATTGCGGCGCAGAAGGCCGGCAAGACGCCGCAGCAGTTCGTGGCCGACATTGCCGCGGGCCGCAAACCCTACCTGGACGGCTTTCACATCGCCTTCGACAACTGGCATTCGACCGACGGGCCGGAAAACCACGCGCTGGCGCAGCAGATTTACCGCGACCTCAAGAAGGCCGGGCTGATCGCTACCCGCATCGTCGAGCAGTTCTTCGACCCCGAGAAGAACATGTTCCTGCCAGACCGCTTCATCAAGGGCGAGTGCCCGAATTGCCACGCCAAGGACCAGTACGGCGACAACTGCGAAGTGTGCGGCGCGGTCTATGCGCCGACCGATCTGATCAACCCCTATTCGGCGCTGTCGGGCGCCAAGCCGGTACTCAAAAGCTCCGAGCACTTCTTCTTCCAACTGTCCGACCCGCGCTGCGTGGCCTTTCTGGAGCAATGGACGCAGGACGGCAAGCTGCAGCCCGAGGTGGCCAACAAGGTCAAGGAATGGTTTTCCGTGCGCACCAACCCCGACGGCAGTACCAGCGAAGGCCTGGGCGACTGGGACATCAGCCGCGACGCGCCCTACTTCGGCATCGAGATTCCCGATGCGCCGGGCAAGTATTTCTACGTCTGGCTGGACGCGCCGATCGGCTACCTGGCCTCGCTGAAGAATCTGCTGGACAAGCGCGGCCAGAGCTATGACGACTACATGGCCGACCCGCTGCTTGAGCAGTACCACTTCATCGGCAAGGACATCGTCACCTTCCACACCCTGTTCTGGCCGGCCATGCTGCACTTCAGCGGGCGCAAGACGCCCGACAACATCTTTGTGCACGGCTTTCTGACCGTGAACAACGGCGAGAAAATGAGCAAGAGCCGCGGCACCGGGCTGGACCCGCTCAAGTACCTGAGCCTGGGCATGAACCCCGAGTGGCTGCGCTATTACCTGGCGGCCAAGCTGAACGGGCGCAACGAGGACATCGATTTCAATGCCGACGACTTCATGGCGCGCGTGAACAGCGACCTGGTCGGCAAATACATCAACATCGCCAGCCGCGCGGCCGGCTTCATCGCCAAACGCTTTGGCGGCAGGCTCGGCGCCATCGCGCCGGATGGAGAAGGCCTGCTCGACCTTCTTCGCGTGCAGAGCGAGGCCATCGCCAGCCTGTTCGAGAACCGCGACTACGCCCGGGCGCTGCGCGAGACCATGCTGCTGGCAGATCGCGTGAATGAATACGTGGACGCGAACAAGCCCTGGGAGCTAGCCCGGCAGGAGGGCATGGACGCGCGCCTGCAAGACGTGTGCACCACCTGTATCGAGGCCTTTCGCCTGCTCACGATTTACCTCAAGCCGGTGCTGCCCGCGCTGGCCACCAGCGTGGAGGCCTTCCTGCACATCGCGCCGCTGTCGTTTGCCGACGCAAACCGGTCGCTGGGCGCCGGCCATGTGATTGGCGACTACAAACATCTGATGCAGCGCGTCGATATCAAACAGCTTGAGGCACTGTTTGAAGTGCCCGCCCTTGCGGAGCCTGCGCAACCAGCTACTGAATCGATAGCACCCGGCGGCGAGAGCATCGCACCCACCATAGCCATCGATGACTTCGCAAAGATTGACCTGCGCATCGCCAAAATCGTCCACTGCGAAGCGGTGCCGGGCTCGACCAAGCTGCTGCGCCTGACGCTGGATGTCGGCGAAGACAAGACCCGCAACGTCTTCAGTGGCATCGCGAGCGCCTACCAGCCCGAAGACCTGATCGGCCAGTTCACCGTCATGGTGGCGAATCTGGCGCCGCGCAAGATGAAGTTCGGCGTCAGCGAAGGCATGGTGCTGGCCGCCAGCCATGCCGACGAGAAAGCCCAGCCCGGCATTTACGTGCTGCACCCCTGGCCGGGCGCCGAGCCCGGCATGCGCGTGCGCTAGCGCTTGCCGGCCCTGGACTGCCGTTGCCGCACGACGCTGAGAATGCCGCGCAGAATTTCGATGGGCGGCGGCGGGCAACCGGGCACCGCCACATCGACCGGAATCACGTTCGCCACCCTGCCACGGCTGGCATAGCTCTCGCCAAAGATACCGCCGGTGCAGCCACAGTCGCCGACCGCGATCACCAGCTTCGGGGCCGGCGTGGCGTCATAGGTACGCCGTAGCGCCTCTTCCATGTGGCGCGATACCGGCCCGGTCACCAGCAGCATGTCGGCATGGCGCGGGCTGGCAACGAGCTTGATGCCCAGCCCCTCGATGTTGTAGTAGGGGTTGTGGAGTGCGTTGATCTCCAGCTCACAGCCGTTGCAGGACCCGGCATCGACCACCCGGATGGTCAGCGCCTGGCCGAGGATGTCGAGTATGTCCCGGTGCATGCGCTCGATGATGACGTGATCGCTGTCGTCAACGCCGGGCGCCGGCTCGGTGACGATGCCGGTGCGGACAATTTGTTTGAGGATGTGCCACATCAGAGATCGTGTCCGGAATAACTCAGGTTGAAGGATTTATTGATGAGCGGAAAGTCTGCGACGATATTGCCCATGATGGCATGCTCAAGCGCTGGCCAGTTCTGCCACGAAGGGTCATGGCAGTGGCAACGCACGATGCGCTCATCGGCCCCGACCTCCAGCGCCACCAGGACTTCGCCGCGCCAGCCTTCCACCCAGCCCATGCCGAATGCGGGAACGCCAGTAGCCGAGAGTTCGGTGCGCGTGGCGCCCTGCGGCAATCCTGTGCAGATGCTTCGAATCAGGCGCAGCGATTCCAGCGTTTCATCAAAACGCACGGCGACGCGGGCAGCGACATCGCCCTGATGCTGCGCCGCCATGGCCACCTTGAGACCATCGTAGGGGGCCCAGGCATGGTCGCAGCGCAGGTCAAATGCCTGCGCACTGGCGCGGCCAGCCAGGCCCGTCAAACCCAGCTGTGCCGCGCGTTCCGGCGTGACGGTCCCGGCAGCAAGAAAACGATCTTGCAGGCCGGCATGTTCGTCATATGCAATCCGCAAGGTTTTCACTTCCTGTTCGATCGCATCGCACTGTTGCGCGATTCGAATCAGCTGCGGCGGCGCCGGATCGGTGGCCGTGCCACCCGGCACCACCGCGTCCATCATGAAGCGATGTCCGAAGACCTCTCGGGACAGCCGATGCCAGTCTTCGCGCAGACGCGAGAACTGGGACAGACCGAAACCCAGTGCCGCATCGTTGGCGATCCCGCCCAGGTCGCCGAGGTGGTTCGCCACGCGCTCGCGCTCCAGCATCAGCGCGCGCAGCCAGGTCGCCCGGGCAGGGGTCTCGCAGCGCCACGCGGATTCGAGCGCCATGCAGTAGGCCCAGGCGTAGGCCACCGTCGAGTCACCCGACACGCGGCCGGCGAGCCGGCAGGCGTCCTGTGGCGCCAGATCGGTGAAGCGCCGTTCGATCCCCTTGTGCGCATAGCCCAGGTGCGCTTCCAGCCGGAGCACCTTCTCGCCGACCACCGAAAAGCGCCAGTGACCGGGCTCGATGATGCCGGCATGCACCGGCCCAACGGCTATCTCGTGCACCCCATCGCCTTCGACGCGCACAAAGGGATAGTCGGCGGGCAGCGCGCCTGCATCGACGGTCAGTGGCCGGCCCTCGTTTGGCGTTGACAACGGTGCAGGCGGCCACAGGCCATGGTCCAGCCAGGGGCGGGTGTCATGGCTGCCCTCGGCATGCAGACCCAGCAAGTCAGCCATGGCGCGCTGCATCCGCCCCGCACACGGGAACGCAGCCGCCAGATCCGGAAAACTCCGTGCCGCATCGCCCAGCGGCAATTCAACCCAGACCAGCCCCTCAGTCGTGGCATAGGCTGCACAAGCCACCATGGCGCGCCCCGCCGTGCGGCGGTCAACACCCCAGACCGAGACCAGCCGCCCGCCCGCGTCGGCGATGCTGCGCGCCACCTTGCTCCAGGCGGCGTGATGTACCACCGCGTGCCAGATCGGCAACGGTGCCTGCAGGCGCCGCAGATCGAGCTGAAGATCCGACAATGCCATACGGCTAGTTTCCCAACATGGCCGCCGCCTGGCGATACCACGCGTTCAGATAGGGCGGGATGTACAGGCCCAGCATCAGTCCAAGCCCCAGGTGCACGAACACCGGAACCAGCGCCGGCGGATGCGCCAGCGGTTTGACGTTGGTGTCGCCGAACACCATCGGCTGGACGCGACTGAAAATCGATGCGAACGCGACACCGAGCGCGATCAGCAGGAACGGTGTTGCCCAGGGTTGTTCGCGCATCGTGGTCGTGACAATCAGGAACTCGCTGGCAAAAACACCGAATGGCGGCATGCCCAGGATGGCCAGCGAGCCGAGCATCAAGCCCCAGCCAACCGTCGGGCTGACCTTGAGCAGGCCGCGAATGTTTTCCATGATCTGGGTGCCAGCCTTCTGCGCCGCATGTCCGACGGCAAAAAAGATGGCGGACTTGATCAGCGAATGTACCGTCATGTGCAGTAATCCGGCGAAGTTGGCAATCGGTCCGCCCAAGCCGAAGGCAAAGGTCATCAACCCCATGTGCTCAATGGACGAATAGGCGAACATGCGCTTGACGTCCTTCTGCCGGACCAGGAAGAACACCGCCGCCACCACCGACAGCAGGCCGAAGCCCATCATCAACCGGCCGGTCAGATGATTGTCGTGTAGCGCGCCATCGGTCAGAACCTTGCAGCGCAGGATCGCATAGAGCGCAACGTTGAGCAACAAGCCGGACAGCACAGCGGAGACCGGCGTTGGCCCCTCGGCGTGCGCATCGGGCAACCAGTTGTGCAGCGGCACCAGACCGACTTTGGTGCCGTAACCGATGAACAGGAAGGCAAAAGCCAGGGTGATGATATTCGGGTTGAGTTGGCCCTTGACCGCGTCGAGGCTGGTCCACAACAGCGCTCCTCCTTCAGGGCCGATGACCTTTTCGGCTGCCATGTAAAGCAGCACCGTGCCGAACAGCGCCTGGGCAATACCCACGCCGCACAGGATGAAGTATTTCCACGCGGCCTCCAGACTGGCCGCCGTGCGGTACACGCTGACGAGCAGCACGGTGGTCAGCGTGGCGGCCTCCATCGCGACCCAGATGATGCCCATGTTGTTGGTCGTCAGTGCCAGCAGCATCGTGAAGCTGAACATCTGGTACATGCTGTGGTACAGGCGCATGCGCGGCGGCGTCATCTTGCCATGGTCGCGCTCCACCTGCATATAGGGCCGCGAGAATATCGAGGTGGTCAAGCCGACGAACGCCGTCAGCGCCACCAGGAAAACGTTCAGGGGGTCAATGTAGAACTCCTGGTTCCACACCAGCATCGGGCCCCCTTGGATGATCTGTGCCGTCAGTACGCAGGCTGCGACGAAGGTGCCCAGACTGAAGGCAACATTGACGTCGCGTGCGTTGTCGCGATGGCCGACCAGTGCCAGCACCAGGCCACCGGCGAGCGGAGTGCCGAGCAGGAAGGCCAGCGCGTTCAACTCGAAGTTCAACTCAATCTTCCTTCAGTTTTTCAAGATGCCGGATATCCAGGCTGTCGAACTGCTCGCGAATCTGGAACATGAACACCCCCAGGATGACTACGCCGATCAGCACGTCCAGCGCGATGCCAAGTTCGACCACCATGGGCATACCGTAGGTGGCGGAGGTAGCCGCAAAGAACAGGCCGTTCTCCATCGCCAGGAAGCCGATGACCTGCGGCACCGCTTTGGCGCGCGTGATCATCATCAGAAACGACAGCAGCACGCAAGCCAGCGCAATGCCAAGCGTGCCGCTGGCCAGCGCCGACGACAGCTGCGAAATTGGCAGCGCGAGGTTGAAGGCAAAAATCACCACCCCGATGCCGATCAGCAGGGTCGTCGGGATGTTGATCAGCGTCTCGACGTCCCAACGGATGTCGAGACGGTCAATGATCCGGTGCAGCAGGTAGGGAATCAACAGCACCTTGAGCAACAAGGTCAGGCCGGCCGACAGATACAAGTGGGGCTGATGCGTTGCATAGCCGACCACGGCGGTGACCAGCGCCAGCGTGGCGCCCTGCATCGTGAACAGATTGATCAGCGAGAGGATGCGGCGCTGCGAGATCATCGCGAACGCGAGCATCAGCAGCACGGCGCCGAGCAGGTTGACAAACTGGGTCAGCAGGACGCTCATCTCAATGGTTCAGGAGTAGTTCCACCAGCATGCCGATCACCGCCAGCAGGAAGGCGGTGCCGAGGAATTCCGGCACGCGGAAAATGCGCATCTTGGCGCTCAGTGTCTCCAGCAAAGCCAGCAGGAAGCCGCCGATGGCGAGCTTGAACACCAGCGCGGGCAGTGCCAATAGCATGGTCACAGGCGCCTGGGCGCCAGCGACACCCCAGGGGAAGAACAGTGCCAGGCCAATGCACGAATAGGCGAACAGCTTCAGGCTGGCGGCCCACTCGAGCAGCGCCAGATGGCGACCCGAGTACTCCAGGATCAGTGCCTCATGGATCATCGTCAGCTCGAGATGGGTGGCCGGGTTGTCGACCGGCACGCGAGCGTTCTCCGCCAGCGACACCATCGTAAAGGCGACACCTGCGAAGGCCAGCCCGGGATAGATGGTGAGCTCGCGGTGAACCAGCGTCTCGACAATGGTGGTGAGGGAGGTTGACTGGGAGATCAGCGAGGCAGAAAACAGCACCATCAACAGTGCCGGTTCTGCCAGGAAGCCAATCAGCATCTCGCGGCGCGCACCCATGCTGCCGAAGACGGTGCCGATGTCCATGGCGGCCAGCGAGATAAACACGCGTGCCAAGGCGAACAGCCCGACCAGCGCAATCGCGTCAGCTGCTGGCGCCAAAGGCAGGTCAGTGGACAACGTGGGGATGATGGCGCAAGCCAGGACCATACAGCCGAACATCACGTAAGGCGCGGCGCGAAACAACCGCGACGCGTGGTCGGCCACCACGGATTCCTTGTTGAACAATTTGTGCAGCATCCGATACGGTTGCCACAACGCGGGCGCCGACTTGTTCTGCAGCCAGGCGTGACACTGGTTGACCCAGCCGGTCAGCAGCGGCGCCAGCGCAACCGCTATCACGATCTCGATCAATTGCGACAGGAATCCGGTGAAGCTCACGCCAGCCTCATTGCATTACCAACAGTAACGTGGCAACCAGGGTCACGAAGCTGTAGAGCAGGTAGACGGAGATGCGGCCTTGCTGCATCGTGGCGAACAGGCGTGCGAGGTAGTTGGTCAGATCAACAATTGGCACGTAGAGCCAGTACCAGAAGTGGTCCTCGATCGTGACGCGGTAGCGCGGCTGCTCGTCGAGGGAGGTCGGCAGCTCACGCCGCATCCGGAAGAAGGGGTCGAAGATTTGGCGGATCGGCTGGCCGAAGCCCTCGGCCGTGTCCTGCATGCGCGCAGTAGCCCACGGGAAACCGCAAGCCCAGGGCAGGCCGCGGCGCAGTCGCCCGTGATAGAACATGCGCACGAGCAGGTAAGCGAGCGCAAAACTCGCCAGGATGCCGAGCAGAAAAATCACCGGACCGTAGCTTGCCTGCGCCAGACTATTCGGCGCCAGCAGCCAGCCGCTGGCTGCCGCCCCGGCACCGAGACCCGACGCGACGAGTTGCTGCGTCACCGGGTCGATCAGTTGAATGAACTGTACTGGCAGGAGGCCAAGGGCCACGCAGCCGAGCACCAGCCAGACCATGCCTGCGCGCTCCCAGCTGCCGGCATCACGGGCATGAGCGAGTTTGTCCTCGCGCGGCTGGCCGAGGAAGATCACGCCGAAGAACTTGACCATCGTATAGCCAGCCAGTGCCGCCACCAGGGCGATCAGTGCGGCCACCACCGGGATGAGCATCGTCAGCAGAGGCACCGGCAGCCCGGGTGTGAACAGGAAGCTCTGCAACAGCAGCCACTCCGACACGAAACCACTGAGCGGCGGCAGGCCGGCACTGGCCAGTACGCCGAGCAGCATGAGCCAGCCGACCCAGGGCATGGTCCTGATCAGGCCCCCGAGCTTGCCAAGATTTCTCTCCGAGGTTGCGTGCAGCACGCTGCCGGTGCCGAGGAAGAGCAGGCTCTTGAAGCAGGCGTGGCTGGCAACATGATAGAGCGTGGCCGTCAGGGCCAGTGCGGCCATTGGTTTCATGCCGTAGCCCGAGAAAATAAGCGTCAGGCCCATGCCGACGAACACCAGCCCCATGTTCTCGATCGACGAATAGGCCAGCAGTCGCTTCATGTCGGTCTGCACGGCGGCAAACACCACGCCGACCATTGCGGTGGCCAGGCCAATGGCCAGCAGCAGCCCACCCCACCACCACAAATGCAGGTGCAGCAGATCCAGCGACACGCGCAACAGGCCATAGATGGCGGTGTTCAGCATGACACCGCTCATCATCGCCGAGACGGGAGACGGCGCGGCCGGGTGCGCCTCGGGCAACCACACGTGCAGTGGCACGATGCCGGCCTTGGCACCGAAGCCGAACACCGCCAGCAGGAAACCGACCGATGCCCAGAACGGCGTCAGCGCCTGGGCCCGCATGTTGCCGAACGTGTAGTCGCCGGTGTTGGCCTGCAGCACACCGAAGCACAGCAAGACCCCGAGCGCCCCGATATGCGCCATCACGACATACAGGTAGCCGGCGCTGCGCACCTCCGGGATGCGGTGGTTTGCCGTCACCAGGAAGAACGACGACAGCGCCATGGTCTCCCACATGACCATGAACGAGTAGGCGTCGTCGGCCAGCACAACCCCTGCCATGCTGGCCAGGAAGACGTGATACTCCAGACACAGCAGGCCCGGCGGCGTGCCCTCACCCTTACGGAAGTAGCCCGACGCAAAGGCAGAAATGCCGGCCCCCGCGCCACCGATCACCATCAGGAAGTAGGCGGAAAGGTTGTCCAGCCGCAGATGGAATGGCAACCCGGGCAGACCGATGGGGAGAACAGCAACCTCGGGTGTGCCGGGCAGCGCGCTCAGTGCGAGCCCAAAGAGTGCCAACCCGAGCAGCCCGCCGACCGGAAAGAGCAGCTGGGCTACCAGGGCGAATCGACGCAGCGCGAACACCCCGGCGACGCCTACAAGCAGCCACGCCAGCATTACCGCGAGCATCCAGTCGAGGCGCAGCCATTGCGTCAGAGGGGCCCAACTGCTCACAACTCAGCCACCTGTGAGCCCCGTATGCCGTTTGCCAGGAACCGGGGCACCGTGCTTCGAAGGCGGCTTCGTCCGAGGCGGAGCGACATCGTCGGCGGGTGGGGACTCGTTCGCGATCAACCCACTGCCCACGTACTGGACCCCGTGCTGGGCCAAGTAGTCGCGAATAAGCTGGCGCACCACCTGCGACGGCGTCAAGTCCTGCTGAGCACAAAGACGCTCGAACGCCACCTTCTTGTTCGGATCAATGAGCAGCGTTAGCCGTGCAGTCTTGAGTTCCATGGGACCTCATTATGACAATACAATTACCATATGCAGCACATTGTAAGTGAATGCAGTGTGATTCACGAGAGCCTGACGCCGCGGGTCATTCAACGCCAGAGTGATCAGCGAAAACAATTGCTATTACCCATCTCGCAGAATTTGACCAGTGACTCGCCACCCAAGCCGATCATCTCAATGCTGTCCGGCTGCGGATTGAATAACAGGAAGCCCATCATCGTGCGCGTGTATTCCAAGTCCAGCACATGCGGATATGCGGGACAGGGTTCTTGCGCTGAATGCCCTTCGACTGGCTCAGGACGAACGGTGCCGTCATGAACGTGATGGTCATCGTGTTCGTGCCGCTCACGGTCATGCTGCTGCGCTTCATGATGGGACTGCAGAACGCGGTCCACACCAAGATCTCCAAGGCCGAGATCCGCACCACCCACATCACCGACCTGGGCATCGAGCTGGGCAAGCTGCTGTATGTAAATCGCAGCGACACGCACGCCCCGGTGCTGGATGATTTGCGGCAGCGCTGGTAGCGGGGGGCTGATGGGCGCTCAGTTCGGGCCACCCCGGTTCTCGGTGGCCTCCGGATCAGGCACGGAGCCTGTTCGTAGCACCCTGAAATCCGGATCGAACGTGACCGTGAACACCATCGCGGTGTTGGGTGGCTGCAGGTAGCGCCAGTCGTAGTCCACTTCGTGCTTCAGGTCGTAGGGCGTGATTTTTGCCGGCTTGCCGAGCATCTTGCGCACGTCTTGCATCATCATGCCGGGCTGCACCCGGGCAAAATTCTCGGGCGTCAGCACCTGGCGCAACGCGCTCATCTTGCCATCAACGCCGATCGTGATCATGTAATTCTTCCGCCCGGCGGGCTGGCGGTCATATTCGAGAATGCGTCCGCCTGCGGGGACGTCCCAGATCTTTTCGGGCTCGCCAAAGCGGGCGCGCACGTCGGCCTCGGTGGACACACCTTCCTCCAGTTCGCTGATGCGCTGCTGATCGCAGCCGAGCAGGCCCAGCAGCACTGACAGCAGTCCCATGATGGAGATTCCCTTCAGTATTCTGTTCGCCATGCTCACCCCGGTAAAATCACCCAAAGAGGCCCAGTCTATGCACATCTTCCGTCGTCCCGATTACCAGTCCGAAATCACCCAGTTCATTGAGCAGCTGAAGGCCGAAAAACCCAACCTGGAAGCGCGCCAGCTGGCCGGGCGCGCGCTCCTGTGGGACAAAAACGTAGACCGCAGCGCGTGGGCCGAGTACCGTCAGGCCCAGGTGCCGCAAAAACCCTATGTTTACCTGACCGACAACGGATGAGCATCAAATCAGCCTGTAGCCCATATGGGCCATTCGCTGATAGCTACTTATCTGATAGCACCCAATGACCTCCTCCCTTGACGCCGCCGAGCTTGCGCCGGCCGTCGCCGCCCAGTTGGCCGCCATGCCGCAAGTCATCGACCAGGTCGCGCTGGCCCGGCTCTACGGCGAGCCGCTGTTTGCGATGCCGCAGGATTTGTACATCCCGCCGGACGCGCTGGAAGTGTTCCTGGAGGCGTTCGAGGGCCCGCTGGACCTGCTGCTGTACCTGATCCGCAAGCAGAATTTCAACATTCTCGACATTCCGATGGCGGGCCTGACGCGCCAGTACCTGACCTATGTGGACGAGATCCGCGGCCGCAACCTGGAGCTGGCGGCCGAGTACCTGCTGATGGCGGCGATGCTGATCGAGATCAAGTCGCGCATGCTGCTGCCGCCCAAGAAGGTGGCGGAAGGCCAGGAGCCCGAAGACCCGCGCGCCGAGCTGGTGCGCCGCCTGCTCGAGTACGAGCAGATGAAGCTGGCGGCGGCCGCGCTCAATGCCATGCCGCAGTTCGGCCGGGACTTCCTCAAGGCCGAGGTCTACATCGAGCAGTCGCTGCAGCCGCGTTTTCCGGACGTCAACGTGGTCGATTTGCAGGACGCCTGGCGCGACATCATGAAGCGCGCAAAACTAGTGCAGCACCACAAGATCAGCCGCGAGGAGCTGTCGGTGCGCGAGCACATGAGCATCGTGCTGCGCCAGCTGCAGGGCCGCAAGTTCATGGAGTTCGAAAACCTGTTCGACCCCGCCAAGGGCGCGCCCGTGCTGGTGGTGACCTTCGTCGCGCTGCTCGAACTGGCCAAGGAAATGCTGATCGAGGTCACGCAGGCCGAGGCGTTCGCGCCGATTTACGTGCGCCTGGCCTATTCGCCGACCTGAAACACCGCGCCGGCCCTGCTGGCGCCAAGCGCCATCTTTTATGGCGACAAGCTGCTAACCACCCAGAGCAGCCGCGCGGCGCTGCAGAAAGCGTCGCACAGCCGGATCGCGCTCCAGGCCGATCGCGCGCTGGTAAGCGGCAAGCGCAGGCTCATGCGCGCCGCTGCGCGCCAGCAATTCGGCGCGCGCAGCCCAGTAGGGTTGGTAGTCGGCCAGACGCGCATCGCCGGCCAGCGCATCCAGCGCCCTCAGGCCCGCATCGGGCCCTTGAGTCTCCGCCAGCGCCACCGCCCGGTTCAGCGCAGCCACGGGCGAGCCCGTCAAAGCATGCAGCGCTTCGTAGAGCTGCACGATGGCAGTCCATTGCGCGCCGCCGGTGCGTCGCCGCGCACAATGAGCCGATTGCACGGCGGCTTCGAGCTGATAGCGGCCGGGCGCCCCCAAGCGGCTGGCTCGCCGCAGCAGCGCCTCGGCCTCGTCGATCATGGTGCCGTCCCAGCGCGCACTGTCCTGCAGGGCCAGCGGCACGTACTCGCCCTGGGCATCGCGCCGCGCGGCGCGGCGCGCATGCGCGTGCAGCATCAGCGCGAGCAGCCCCAGCGCTTCGGGCTGTTCGGGCAGCAGCGCCGCCACCAGCCGACCCAGCCAGATGGCCTCCCCGGCCAGGTTGCGGCGACGCGGATCGGCGCCCTCGGCGTCAGCCCAGCCTTCCGCGTAGGCGGCATAGATCGCCTCCAGCACCGCATCCAGCCGCTCGGGCAGGTGCGCACGCTCCGGCACCTGCAAGCCAATACCGGCCTGCCGGATCTTGGCCTTGGCCCGCACCAGGCGCTGGCCCATGGTGGCAGGCGCAACCAGAAAGGCCGAGGCCATCGTGGCCGCGTCGAAGCCCAGCACCGTCTGCAGCATCAGCGGGGCGCGGGTCGCCGGCTCGATGCCGGGGTGCGCGCAGGCGAACAGCAACTCCAGCCGCCGATCCGGCAGGCTCGTCTCAGCCGTCTCGGGCTCGGCCAATTCGGCCAGCCACCCGAAGTAGCCGGCGGCGGCCTCGTCGTGCCGGCGCAGCCGGGCCGCGTCGACCATCTTGTGCCGCGCCACGGTCAGCAGCCACGCCTCGGGATTGTCCGGCACCCCGCGCGCCGGCCATTGGGCCAGCGCCGCGGCAAAGGCCTCCGAGAGCGCGTCCTCGGCGCCGGCCACGTCGCGCGTGCGCGCGGCCAGGAAGGCGACGAGCTTGCCGTAGCTGCGGCGCGCCGCGTCCTCGGCCGCGCGGGATGCTTCGAGCCGGTCCTGCGGCACCGCGCGCTCAGCTCTCGCCCATGGCCCAGATCGGGCGCACCTCGACCGTGCCGTGGCTGGCGCCGGGGCAGCGCGCGGCCCAGGACAGGGCGGTGTCGAGGTCCGGCACGTCGATCAGGTAGTAGCCGCCGAGTTGCTCGCGCGTCTCGATGAACGGCCCGTTGAGCACTTCGGTCTTGCCACCCCGCACGCGCACGGTGGTGGTGGCGTCGGCGCTGCGCAGGCGGTTGCCGCCGCGCGCCACGCCGGCCGTCTGCAGGGCCTGCATGTAGGCGCCGTAGGCCGCCAGGGCCGTCGAGCGTTCGGCCTCGCGCAGGGCCTGCAGCCCGGCGGGATCGGCATGGATAAGCAACAGATATTCCATGGGAAACTCCTTCTGGTCAGAACGGCGCACCATGCGCCGCCTTGACAATGTCGCTCGGCGAGCGCCAATTTCGACACGCCCCCGGGAGAGAATCTACGCCGCTTCGATGGCTGGCACCAGTGCGCCCGCATCGCGCGCGGCCCTGAGGATGGCTGAGGTCGAACCCCAAGCATCGGCGTGCGCCAGATCGGCCACACGCTGGGGGGAGAAATCAGAAATTGGGGCCCTGGTTAAAAGCACGGCGATGCCAAAAGGGTGACGCCCCTACAACTGCTCGTGTGTGGGCTCGCGTCCCATCAGGGCCGCGACGGCGGCGTCCGGCTTCAGCTGGCCGTCCAGCAGGGCCACCACGCCTTGCGCGATCGGCATGTCCACGCCCAAGAGCGCAGCCCGCTGCACCACGGTGCGCGCGCAGTACACGCCTTCGGCCACGTGGCCGAGCGAATCCACGGCTTGCTTGAGCGTGCGGCCCTGTGCCAGCAGCAGGCCGACGCGGCGGTTGCGGCTCAGGTCGCCCGTGGCGGTGAGCACCAGGTCGCCCAGACCGGACAGGCCCATGAAGGTGTCGGGCCGGGCACCGAGGGCCACGCCCAGGCGCGTCATTTCCGCCAGGCCGCGCGTGATGAGCGCGGCGCGCGCGTTCAGCCCCAAGCCCAGGCCATCGCACAGGCCGGTGGCGATCGCGAGCACGTTCTTGACCGCGCCGCCGACCTCCACGCCGGTGACGTCTTCGTTCACATACACGCGCAGGGCGGAGCTGTGGAACGCCTCGACCAGCGCGTCGCGCACGCTCGCGTGCTCGCTGGCGGCCACCAGCGCGGTCGGCTGGCCGCGCGCCACCTCCATGGCAAAGCTCGGGCCGCTGAGCGCCCCCGCTATCAGATCAGGAGCAACCTGCGCCCGTACTTCATGGGCCAGAAGCCCAAATGACTGCGCACGCGCGGCCTCGAAGCCCTTGCACAGCCAGGTCACGGGCGTCGCACAGGTTTTGAGCTGGGAGAGCAGGTCGCGCAGGCCCGACATGGGCGTGGCGATGATGACCAGGTCCTGCCCCGCCACGGCGGCACCCACCGGCCCCGCGCGCACGCCCAGCGAATCCGGCAGCGCGATACCCGGCAGGTAGCGCGCGTTGACGCGCTGCGCCTGCAGGCTCGCCGCCTGCGCCGCATCGCGTGCCCACAACGTGACCCGGTGCCGTGCCGGCGCGTTGCTGGCGGCGCCGATGGCCAGCGCCGTGCCCCACGATCCAGCGCCGAGAACTACGATTTTCATAGCGTCCGGTGCAGAGTGGTCAAGGGCTACAGACCGATAAGACTTAAGAAATTACTGCGTCACAACACTGGGCGCCTGCTCGGCACCGTTGGTCTGGGCTTGCTGCTGTTGCTCGTACATGGCCTGGAAGTTGATTTCCGACAGGTGCACCGGCGGGAAACCGGCACGCTGGATCAGATCGGCCACGTTGCCGCGCAGGTACGGGTACACGATTTGTGGACAGGCGATGCCCAGGATGGGGCCGGTCTGCTCGGCGGGCAGGTTGCGCAGCTCGAAGATGCCGGCCTGCCGGGCCTCGACCAGGAACACGGTTTTTTCCTTGATCTTGGTCTGCACGGTGGCCGTCACGGTCACTTCGAACAGGCCATCGCCCACGGGAGAGGCGTCCACGCCGAGCTGGATGTCCACGGTGGGCTGTTCCTGCTCGAGCAGGATGGCCGGCGAATTGGGCTGCTCCAGCGAGGCTTCCTTGAGGTACACGCGCTGGATCTGGAAAACGGGATCTTGGTCTGCCATGGGATTTCTTTCAAGTCAAAAACAGGACCCGCCGCAGATGTTTTTCACGGCGGGCGGTGAAGTGTCAGGGGTTGCCGGCGCGATTATCTCAGGTGATCGCGCGAGTTCAGACGGCGTTGAGCAGCGGCATCAGGCCGCCCTGGCCATCGAGCGCCATCAGGTCGTCGCAGCCGCCCACATGGGTTTGCCCGATGAAGATTTGCGGCACGGTGCGCCGCCCGGTGGTGTCCATCATGACCTTGCGCTGCTCGGGGTCCTGATCGACGCGGATCTCCTCGATCTGCGCCACGCCCCTGGATTTGAGGATCTGTTTGGCGCGAATGCAGTAGGGGCAAACGGCCGTGGTGTACATCTTGACGGATTGCATGGTGCGGTTTTTCAGGCCTTCAGGTATTTTGAATCGGCAGATTAGCGTCTTTCCAGGCCTTGAGGCCGCCGCCCAGCGCTTGAGCCTGCTCATAACCCAGTTTCTTGACCGCCGCGAGCGCGCGGTTGGAGCGCGCGCCGGTGGCGCACACCAGGATCACGGGCAGCGTCTTGTTTTTCACGGTCTCGGTGAGTTTTTTCTCGAGCAGGTCAAACGGCACATTTTTGGCGCCGCCGATGTGGCCGGCCGCGAACTCTTCGGGCTCGCTGACATCGACCACCACGGCACGTTCGCGGTTGATCAGCTGCACCGCACCGGCGGGGTCCAGGCTGCCGCCCGAGGCGCCCTTGATCACGGGCCACACCAGCATGCCGCCCGAGGCCAGCGCCACGCACAGCAGCATCCAATTGTCGATAATAAATTTCACTTGAGTCCTTGTTGGTTGGCGGGTATTTAACCCGTCATTTTAGAATGGAGGGCTTTGCAGCCGAATATCCGCAGGAATTGACAAGGATCCCATGTACAAACTGGTACTCATCCGCCACGGCGAATCGACCTGGAATCTGGAAAACCGCTTCACGGGCTGGACCGACGTTGACCTCACCGCCGCCGGCATCGAACAGGCCAAGGCCGCGGGCCGGCTGCTCAAGGCCGAAGGCTACGAGTTCGACGTGACGCACACCAGCGTGCTCAAGCGCGCCACGCGAACCCTGTGGCATTGCCTGGACGAAATGGACCGCACCTGGCTGCCGGTGGTGCACAGCTGGCGCCTGAACGAGCGCCATTACGGTGCGCTGCAGGGCCTGAACAAGGCGGATACCGCCAAAAAATACGGCGACGAGCAGGTGCTGGCATGGCGGCGCAGCTACGACACGCCGCCGCCGGCGCTGGAGCCGGGCGACCCGCGCTGCGAGCGCGGCGACCTGCGCTACGCCAAGCTCAAGCCCGGCCAGGTGCCGCTGACCGAATGCCTGAAGGACACGGTGGCGCGCGTGATGCCGTTCTGGAGCGAGGCCATGGCGCCCGCCATCCGGGCCGGCAAGCGCATCCTGGTGGCGGCGCACGGCAACTCGATCCGCGCGCTGGTCAAGTACCTGGATGGAGTCTCCGATGCCGACATCGTCGGCCTGAACATCCCCAACGGCATCCCGCTCGTTTATGAGCTCAACGCCGGCCTGAAACCGGTCCGGCACTACTACCTTGGAGATGCCGACGCAGCGGCTCGGGCCGTCGCCGCAGTGGCCTCCCAAGGTAAAGCCCAAGTAAAGGTTTGAAGCCTTCTTCACAAAGGTGTCAGCAGTCGCGGAACCGTCACAATGAGCGACGTTCCAAGGTGTATATTGGGGTTGTAAAGGTGTTTTTTCTATGCGTCATAAACTGAAAATTGCGGGCTGGATTTCGATTGGCGCCATAACGGGGGCGTTGACCACCGTTTCACTGCAAACGGTCGCCCGCGGCTCGCTGGCGCCGCTGCCGCTCGAAGAGTTGCAGCAATTGGCCTCGGTATTCGGCATGATCAAGACCGACTACGTGGAGCCGGTGGATGAGAAGAAGCTGATTTCCAATGCCATTTCGGGCATGGTTTCCGGACTCGACCCCCATTCGGAGTATTTCGACAAGAAATCGTTCAAGGAATTCCGTGAAGGAACGAGCGGAAAGTTTGTCGGCGTGGGCATCGAGATCACCCAGGAAGACGGCCTCGTCAAGGTGGTCTCGCCCATCGAGGGGACGCCGGCCTACCGCGCCGGGATCAAACCGAATGATCTGATCACCAAGATCGACGACACCGCCGTCAAGGGCCTGTCGCTGAGCGACGCCGTCAAGAAAATGCGCGGCCAGCCCAACACCAAGGTCACCCTCACCATCTTCCGCAAGGATGAGAGCCGTACCTTCGTCGTGACCATCACGCGCGAAGAAATCCAGACGCAGTCGGTGCGCGGCAGGGTGGTCGAGCCCGGCTATGCCTGGATCCGTCTGAGCCAGTTCCAGGATCGCACGGTCGACGACTTCGCGCGCAAGGTCACGGAAATCTACAAACAGGATCCCAACCTCAAGGGGCTGGTGCTGGATTTGCGCAATGACCCTGGTGGTTTACTGGATTCCGCGGTGGCCATTTCGGCGGCCTTTCTGCCCGACAACGTGACCGTGGTGTCAACCAAGGGCCAGTTGCCGGAGAGCAATTTCACGTACAAGGCGGCGCCCGAGTTTTACCAGCGGCGCAGCGGTGCGGACCCCCTCAAGGGCCTGCCCGCCGCACTGAAAACCGTGCCGCTGGTGGTGCTGGTCAATGAAGGCACGGCCTCCGCCAGCGAGATCGTGTCGGGCGCCCTGCAGGATTACAAGCGGGCCACCATCATGGGCAGCCAGACCTTTGGCAAGGGCTCGGTGCAGACGGTGCGCCCGCTCGGGCCGGACACCGGCTTGAAACTCACGACCGCCCGCTACTACACGCCTAGCGGCCGCTCGATTCAGGCCAAGGGCATCGTGCCCGATGTGCTGGTCGACGAGACCGAAAAAGGCAACCTCTTCGCCGCCCTGCGCACCCGCGAAGCCGATCTGGACCACCACCTCAACAGCGGCCAGGGGCCCGAGGTCAAGGATCCGGCCCGCGAGAAAGCCCGCGATGAGGCGCGCAAGGAACTGGAGCTCGAAATGCTCAAGCCGCAGGCGGAGCAAAAAGTGCCCGAACTCGGCAGCGACAAGGACTTCCAGCTCGTCCAGGCGCTGAATCAGCTCAAGGGCCGCCCCGTCATGGTCAGCAAGACCATGACCGAGCGCAAGGAAGAGAAGAAAGAGAATTGACCGACGACCAGCTGCTGCGCTATTCGCGCCACATCCTGCTCGACGAGATCGGCATCGAGGGGCAGCAGCGGCTGCTGGCGGCGCATGCGCTGATCATCGGTGCGGGCGGCCTCGGCTCTCCCGCGGCGCTGTATCTCGCGTCGGCAGGCGTGGGCCACATCACCCTCGTCGATGACGACTCGGTGGATCTGACCAACCTGCAGCGGCAGATCGCCCACAGCACCGCGCGCATCGGCATGGCCAAGGTGCAATCGGCGATGCAATCCGTGGCGGCAATCAATCCGGAAGTGACCGTGACGCCGATCCAGGCGCGCGCCGACGCGGGCCTGCTGTCCGAACTGGTGGCCCGAGCCGACGTCGTGCTGGACTGCTGCGACAACTTCGCCACCCGGCACGCCGTGAACGCGGCCTGCGTCGCGCATCGCAAGCCGCTGGTCTCAGGCGCCGCCATCCGGTTTGACGGCCAGCTCACGGTGTATGACCCACGCGATGAGCAATCGCCGTGCTATGCGTGCATCTTCCCGCCCGATACGAACTTTGAAGAAGCACGCTGCGCCACCATGGGGGTCTTTGCGCCGCTGGTCGGCATCGTCGGCGCCATGCAGGCGGCCGAGGCCCTGAAACTGCTGAGCCATGCGGGCCAGCCGCTCACCGGCCGGCTTTTGATGCTGGATGCACGCTCGATGGAATGGAGCGGGATGCAGGTGCCGCGCAATGCGGCATGCAGCGTCTGCGGCGCCCACACCTCCTGAAGCGCCGCAGGTCGAACCAGACGGCTATGGGGTGCGCCCCGGTGGTCTGGGGGCAGTGGCCTGCGCCAGTACCTGCGCACAATCCGCATCCTTGCCCGGCCCGGTTTCCACCGTGGCAGCCAGTGCCAGCAAGGGGTTGATGGCGCCCAATGCCAGGGTGATCCCGGCCCGCCCGCCCAGCGCAGCCTTGTCTGGACCGGCGGATGGCGCGTCAAAGCTGCCAGTGATCTTGAGCGGTGAACGCAAGCTGAGAATGCTTCTGTCCTTGGGCTCGGGCTTGAGTACGATATCCAGCGTCTCATCCGCCAGATTGATGGTTCCGCTGCCGTTGATCACCGTGGTCGAGGTATCGAGCACGATCGATCGGCTGGTCATCAATCCGTTTTTGACATCGAACGCCGCCGCCGCGCAACGCAGCAGCACAGGCTTGTCCCCCACGACCAGAAATTTGATGATCTTCCCGCCATCCAGTCCCAGCTCCGCCAGTAACAGGCGGCTGATCTGGCCCTTGCCCATAAGCAGCGCCACGCTGCCGGACGCCGAGCCAAGCACCTGCGCCGTCGAATTGCCACGCCCTTGCAGATCCACTCGTCCATGCAGCTTGCCGAGGCTGCCTTTGGTGAGCTCGATGGTGGGAAACAAGCGGTTGAGCTGAAGCGCGCGCGCCTGCAGTTGCGCACTCACAGAGGCAGGCGCGGCGTTCGCATCGATCCTGATGTTCCCGGCCAGCTGGCCGCCCGCCACCCCTAAATTCAGGGGGTCCATCTGCAGCACGCCGTTGGCGAGCCGGACATGAACACTCATCTTGTCCAGCGGCAACGCCTTGATGTGCCGGATGTCGGAGGCGGCGTACCAGACGTCGGCATCCATGACCTTCAAGCGCCCGAAATCCAGCGCGCTGTCGGGCAGCACCTTGTGCCCGGGCCGGGCGAGCGGCGTGGGGGCGCCCGCATCCGGCGTGGCAGACGCACCGATCAACGGCCCGAGGTCATCAAAATCCAGCTCCCTGGACTGCAGTTTTCCGGTCAGCATGGGAATCGCCCTGCTGCGGTCGTAACTCATGTCGCCCGACAGGTCCGACCGGCCCAAACGCCCCTGTATCTTGCCGACCGCCCACACGTCGCCCTGCTTGCGCAAATTTCCGCGCAGCGCGTAGGGCGGGGTGTGGGGCAATACCACGCCGAGCAAGGTATAGAGTTCTGCGAGGCTGCGGCCGCGAATGTCGAACGTGGCATCCACGCTCGCGAGCGTGGCCAGGCCAGCGATCGAGCCGCTGGCCTTCAGGCTCGTCCGGCCCGCGGTGGCTTGAACCTCGACGGGGAAGGGCTGCTGCACGGCCGAGCTCAATTGCAGGACGCTGCCGGTGCGCCCACGCGCCGTGAAGGCCTGTTTCTTCAGCACCCCGCGTGCCGAGTAAGACAGCGGCAAGGCGGGATCCGACGTGGCGTCCATGCCGAAGTCAACCGCAATGTCGGCGCCCTGGGCACTGTCGACATAGTGCACGGTCCCGTTGTCCACGTGCAGCAGACCGATCTCGGGAACGGTGCTCCGGTCGGAAGTGTCTTTGCCCAATGCCCAGGTCCGCCGGCCGTCGGGCTCGATCTGAAGCGACAGCTGAGGCTTGCGCAAACTCACCAGCGGGAGCACAAGCTTGCCATGCAGCAAGGGCCAGAGCCTGATATCGAATTGGGCCGCCTCGGCCTTGAGCAGATAAGGATCGTGCGCCCATGCGGGGTTGGTGAATTCGACCCCTTCGGCGATAACACGTGTCGTCAGCCCCAGTCGCACATCGAGGCGCTGCGTGATCTCGAACCGGCGCCCCGTGAGGTCACTGACATAGTGGTTGAGCGGGCCGCGCAGCAGATCCCACGGGAAGAAAGCCGCCATGCCTGCCAGCACAATCAGGATCGACGCCAGCCAGGCGGGCCAGCGGATCCACGGGGATTTGAACGAAATTTTCATAGTGCCTCTCGCGCGCAAAGCATGTGTTGCGGCGCTTGGTTGTTTCGCCCTAATATGCTGTGCAACGCGTCCACCGGCAGTCAGCGACTTTCACCGGCCCATGTCAGTCAACACCGATAGATGCAGCGCGTAGGAGTCGTCCTACATAAAGCCGACCCCATGGCTGGCATCGTGAACCCCGGGAACACGGTACATTTCCAATCGGCAGCAGCAGCACAACTTCGATCCAATCCGTGGACACCCTCCGCCGCAAAACCCTGAATAGACCCTACCGTGTCGTCGAGAACCTATATCGTTGAGGACAACGCGACCATCCGCGAAAATTTGGTGGCTACGCTGGAAGAGCTGGCGGGCGTCAAAGCCGTTGGATTTTCCGAGACGGAGGATGAAGGCAAGGCATGGTTGACCGAGAACGACCAGGCGTGGGATCTGGCCATCGTGGATCTGTTTCTGCGGCAAGGCAGCGGCCTTCGCGTACTGGAAGCCTGCCGCAATCGCCGATCGAGCCAGAAAGTCGTGGTTCTCACCAACTACGCCACGCGCGACATTCGCAAGCGCTGCGCCCAACTGGGCGTTGACGCGGTTTTTGACAAGTCCAACGAAATCGACGCCCTGATTGAATTTTGCGCCGGCATGGGCTCACCAGCCGGTGCACCGCTCAATCAATAAGCTTGTTTTTCAGCGCGTAGTAGGTCAGATCGCTGTTGGACGAAAGATTCATTTTTTCCATCAGGCGGGTGCGATAAGTGCTGACGGTTTTGACACTCAAGGACAGCGCCTTGGCGATGTCACCCGCTGTTTCACCCTTGGCCAGCTTCAGAAATACCTGAAATTCTCGCTCCGAGAGTTGCTCGTGGGGTGCGGTGTCGTTCTTGTGGTTGAGTTGCTGCGCCAGCAGCTCTGCCACCGAGGGCGAGATATAGCGCCGGCCCAGCGCTATGGTGCGTATGGCATTGACAATTTCCAGCGGGTCGCACTGCTTGTTGAGGTAGCCGCTGGCGCCCTGGCGAATAAGGTTCAAGGCGTAATGCTCCTCGGGATAGCCGCTCAATATCAGCACACCAACATCCGGCGCTTTGGCACGGATCATGGCCAGCGCGTCTATGCCGCTCTGTCCGGGCATGGACAGGTCCATCACCAGCACATCGATTTCGGTGGTGCGCACCAGATCGATGGCTTCACGCCCGCTGGCAGCCTCTCCCACCACCCGCAGGTCCACGTGGTCGGAAAAGAACTGCCGCAGCCCTGACCGCACAATGGCATGGTCATCGACAATTCCAATCTTGATCATCTCGGTGTCTTTCAGTGAGGTTGCTGCACTGATTATTCACGATTTATCCTCGGTATTCACTGGAGACCCTTATGCGATGGTTTGTAATGCCCAAGATGACGATCAGCCTGCCCCTTGCGGTGCTGGCGGCATGCCTGCTGATTGGTATCAATGAAGCAGGCTACAAGCGGTCCGCCGCCGCGATGCAGGACATGGCGCAAGCGCAGAGCATCCGAACCGAACTCACCACACTGCTCAAGCTCATGCTGAATGCAGAAACGGGGCAGCGCGGCTTTCTGCTCACAGGAGACCCTAAATACCTGGCGCCCTATGAGTCCGCCCTGACCGAGGTCAACCAGAATCTGGGCAGCCTGCGCGAGCTCTACGCGTCCGACCCTGGCGAGCTCACCGAATTCAGCCGTCTGTCGCAGGACGTCTCCGGCAAGATGGCCGAGATGGCTGTGAGCGTACGCATGCGCAAGCAGGGTCAGGAGGATGGCTGGAAAGCCGTGCTGCTCACCGATGTGGGCAAGGAACAGATGGACGCCATCCGCGACCAGACCTCGAAATTGATTGCACAGAGCGCGCGCAAGATGAGCGTCAATCAGGATCAGGTGGTGCGGGCACTGCAGCTGTCGCGCATCGGCATTGCGCTCGTGGCCATGAGCGGCTTGCTGGCGTTCTACATGTACCTGCTGCAAAGCAATGCCCTGCGGGCCGCCGGGCAGCGCGAACAGGAATCCCTGAAGAGGGAGCGCGACCAGCTCGAACGGCAGGTTCGTGAGCGCACCGAGAGCCTGGCAGCGCTGGCCACCCACTTGCAGCAGGTGCGCGAGGAAGAGCGCGGCCATCTGGCCCGCGAACTGCACGACGAACTCGGCTCGCTGCTGACTGCGGCCAAACTGGACGTGGCAAGGCTCAAATCCAGACAGGCCAATGCCTCACCAGAAGCCGCCGAGCGCCTGCAACACCTGACCGACACGCTCAACAGCGGCATCGCACTGTCGCGCCGCATCATCGAAGACTTGCGCCCCTCGTCGCTGTCCCACCTGGGTCTGGTGGCTTCGCTCGAAATTCTGGCGCAGGAATTTGGTGAAAGAGCGGGACTCACTGTCACCACGGATCTCGAGGCGGTCGAACTGGGGGGTGCGGCACAACTCACGATCTATCGGCTGCTTCAGGAGTCGCTGACCAATATTGGCAAGTATGCACAGGCCCAGCACGTCACCATCAGCCTGCAGAACTTCGATAGTTACATCAGCGTAGAGGTCAAGGATGACGGCAAGGGGTTTGACACGACCCAGGCCCGCCTCTCGAGCCATGGGCTCATCGGCATGCGGCACCGGGTTGAAGCCAGCGGCGGGCGCCTCACGGTGACTTCCCGTATCGGCAGGGGCACCTGTATCTCCGCCGTCTTGCCCAAGGGCGCCAACGCGGGCTGACCCGCGTTCGATAAAGGCGCCCTCCTGTGTCAGTGGATTCCTACAACGCCTCAACGCGGTCGCTGACAACCGCTCAAGCCTCCCGCCGATGAACAACGGCTCACTCCCGTTTTAACCTTGCTGCAGGTGGCTCGATAGTGGCCACCTCATCAAATGGGTACCGCCCAGCAAGGAGATCCGTATGTTGCACTATGCCGTTGTATTCCTGGTGATTGCATTGATCGCCGCCATTTTTGGCTTTGGTGGCATCGTCGCCGGGGCTGTCGAGATTGCCAAGATTCTGTTCTTCATTTTCGTCATCATGGCCATCGTCAGCTTCGTGGTAGGGCTGCTTAAAAAGGGCTAGCCGCGCCAACACCACCATTCAACCCTCCCTTCATAAGGAACCAGATCATGACCATCGACACCTCAAAAACCAGCACCCTGCGCGAGCAGGGAGAGACGGCGCATCACCTGGCGAGCCACGTGCTGAAATCAGCAGAGCAGGCTTACGACACAACCCGCAACTTTGCCGACGAGTCACTCGACCAGGCACAGCGGTTCGCCCGGCGCGGCATGGATGCCGCATCCGACGCCGGAGCCAAAGCACAAAAAACTTTGGCGCGCTACGCCGACAGCACGGGGGAGTACGTGGCGAACCAACCCATGAAGTCCCTATTGATCGCAGCCGCAGCAGGTGCGGCCATTGCCACACTGCTGCTCTCTGTGCGGCATCGCAATGGCAGGTGAACGGATGGGGTCTCTGGTTCGCGCTGCGGGCCGGCAATAGCAAACAATGCCCGAAAGGAAATGGAATGCAAAATATCAAACCCGGAACCAGCGACAGTCTTGTGCTGGATGAAAAGGCGCTGAAGCAGGCCGCGCAAAACCTGGAGGACGGCGCCGTCACTCCCAGCTATGGCCCGCATCGCGATGCCATCGTCAAATTGCTGAATGACGCGCTGGCCACCGAGCTCGTGTGCGTGTTGCGCTACAAGCGTCACTATTTCACGGCCGTGGGCCTGGCGTCGGCGAAGATTGCAGAAGAATTCCTGGTACACGCCAACGAAGAAGCTGCGCACGGCGACCTGCTGGCGCAACGCATTGTTCAGCTTGGCGGTGATCCCGATTTTTCGCCCGACACGCTCAGGCAGCGCAGCCATGCCGCGTACGACGAATCAAAAGATCTCAAAACCATGGTTCGGGCGAACCTGGTCGCGGAGCGGATTGCGATAGAGAGCTACACCCAGATGATCAGCCTGCTGGCTGACAAGGATCCGACCACCCGCAGAATGCTGGAAAGTATCCTGGCCCAGGAAGAAGAGCACGCGAATGAGCTCAAGGACTGGCTCGCGATCTGATCCTTCCATCTTTATTGTGCAAGCTGGTTGGCGTGGTGCCGCAAATTGGCGAGCTTTTCAACGACAGCACCAAATCACAACTATCCACTTGAAGGAATCATCATGAAATACGCTCGCGCACTTGCATTTGCCGCCCTGACCGGGATCACGGCCGTCACCATGGGCTGCGCTGTCTCGCGCGGCCAGGAAACCGTAGGGTCGTATGTGGATGATGCAACCATCACCACACAGGTGAAGGCCAAATTCGTCGGAGATAAAACCGTGGACGCCACCGCCATCAGTGTCGAGACATTGAATGGCACCGTTCAGCTCTCTGGCTTTGCCAAATCGAGCGCCGAAAAAGACCGGGCCGTGAGCATCGCGCGCGGCGTCAACGGTGTGAAGGGCGTACACGACAGTATCGTCGTGCGGCCTTGACGCAGTCATTCTGGCGCTGCCAGTAAAAAAAGCCGGCTGCGGGACAATGTCCCGCAGCCGGCTTTTTTACAATCTCTCCCGAGAAGGGTTTCCTCCATGTCCATCCACCGCCAACTGACCCGTCGCCAACCGCTTGCCGCCCTCGGCGGCATGGCTCTGATCTTCACACTGGGCCTGAGCGCCACCCCCGCTCTTGCGCAAGGCACGTATCCCGCCGCCAAACCGGTGACGTTCGTCAACGCTTTCCCGCCCGGGGGCCCGGCGGATATTCTGGCGCGCTCGGTGGCCAGCATCCTGCAAACCAGCCTGAAGCAATCGTTTGTGGTTGAAAACAAACCCGGGGCCGGCGGCAATCTGGGCGCCGACTATGTGGCCAAGAGCCGGCCGGATGGCTACACCGTGATGTTCGGCATCGACACCACGTTCACGGTCAATCCGCACATCTACAAGAACATGCCCTTCAAGCCCGGCGATCTGAAGCCACTGATGATCATGGCCTCCTCCGGCCTGCTGGTAGGCGTCAACCCGTCGACCGGCATCAAATCGATGAATGATCTCGTGGCCCAGGCCAAGGCCAAAACGCTGAACTTCGGTTCGGCGGGCAGCGGCAGCCCGGGACATCTGGCGGTACAACTGTTCACCGAGGTGACCAAGGCCAGGCTCAATCACATTCCCTACAAAGGTAATACGCCCGCCGTCACCGCCGTGCTCTCGGGAGAGGTGGACGGCGGCGTGTTGGCCACACCTGGCATGTTGCCTTACGTCAAGGCCGGCAAAGTCACCGCGCTGGCCGTCACCAGCCAGCAGCGCTCCAGGCTGGCGCCCAATATACCGACCGTCGCCGAGGCGGGATTCAAGGAATTGGGGCAAGAGGTGCTGTATGTCGCCATGGTTCCCGCAGCCACCCCCGAGCCCGTGGTGCAAATCCTGCAGCGGGCCTTCACCGATGCATTCGCGCGCCCCGACATGCAGGCGCGCCTGAACACGCTGGACCTCCAGCCCGACGGTGCCACGGGCGCGGCGGCGGCCAAGCGCCTGGCAGACGTCTCCGCGCACTACGCCCAGATCATCCGCACCACCGGGATGAAAGTCGAATGAAACAACCCAACATCATCTTCATCGTCGCAGACGATCTCGGCTATGCCGACCTGGGCTGCTATGGCGGGCGGGACGCCGTGTTCGGCCCCGTCTCGCCCGTGCTCGACGGCCTCGCCGCAAAAGGCCTCAAGTTCACCCAGGGCTACGCGAACTCGCCCGTGTGCTCGCCCACGCGCTTCGCACTGATGACGGCGCGCTACCAGTACCGCCTGCGCGGCGCGGCCGAGGAGCCGATCAACAGCAAGAGCCGCGGCAGTGCCACGCTGGGCCTGCCTCCCGAGCATCCGACCTTGCCCTCGCTGCTGCGCGGCGCCGGCTACCGAACGGCCCTCATCGGCAAATGGCATCTGGGCTACCTGCCGAACTTCGGCCCGCTGCGCTCCGGCTACGAAGAGTTCTTCGGCCCGACCTCGGGCGGCGTCGACTACTTCACCCACTGCGATTCGAGTGGGAATCACGATCTCTGTTTCGGCGAAGAAGAGCAGCACCACGAGGGCTACCTGACCGACCTGCTCTCACGCCGCGCGGTCGATTACGTGGAGCGGATGGCGCAGCAACCGGCGCCTTTCTTCCTCAGCCTGCACTACACCGCGCCGCACTGGCCGTGGGAGACGCGTGACGACGCGGCCAAGGCGCCCGCCATCAAGGACAACCTGTTCGATCTGGCCGGCGGCAACATCCACATCTACCGCCGCATGATCCACCACATGGACGAGGGCATCGGCTGGCTCATGGCGGCGCTGCAAAAGCACGGCGTGGCCGACAACACGCTGGTGGTCTTCACCAGCGACAACGGCGGCGAACGCTTCTCCGACAACTGGCCGCTGGTCGGCGGCAAGATGGACCTGACCGAAGGCGGCATTCGCGTGCCGTGGATCGCGCACTGGCCGGCCACGATCAAGCCGGGCAGCGAGAGCGTGCAGCACTGCATGACCATGGACTGGTCGGCCACCATGCTCGATGCGGCCGGCGCCCGCGCGCACCCCGACTACCCGCTCGATGGTGTGTCGCTGCTGCCGGTACTGCGCGATGCCAGTCACAGCTTTCATCGCCCGCTGCATTGGCGCATGAACCACCGCGGCCAGCGCGCGTTGCGCGATGGCGACTGGAAATACCTGTCGGTGGACGGCAACGACTACCTGTTCAACATTCCGGCCGACGAGCGCGAACGCGCCAACTGCGCCAGGCTGGAGCCGGCGCGCCTGGACGCCATGCGCGCGGCCTGGCAGGCCTGGGAGGCAAGCATGCCGCCGATTCCCGCGGACGCCACCGTCAGCCTGGGTTATTCCTACAAGGACATGCCGCAGCGCTGACGCTCGTGCTCCGGGCAATGGCCACGTTAGTATCGGCGGCACATGGTCAACATCACGCCCCTGCACCGCTGGTTTCCCTTCCTTGGCTGGCCCCGGCCCGACCGCCATACGCTGAGCAGCGAACTCGGGGCCGGCGTTACCGTCGGCCTGATGGTGATCCCGCAAGGCGTCGCCTATGCCGCACTGGCGGGGATGCCACTGGTGACCGGCATTTACGCGTCCATGCTGCCCGCGCTCGTGGCCGTGCTGTGGAGTTCGTCCACCCGGTTGTCGGTCGGGCCCACGGCGCTCACCTGCCTGCTGGTGGCTTCTTCGCTGACGGGCTTGGCCATGCCTGGAAGTGCCGAGTGGATCAACCTGGCCGTCTGGCTGGCGTTGCTGTCAGGGCTGCTGCAGGTGGTGCTGGGCTGCGTGCGCTTTGGCTGGCTGCTCAATGTGGTGAGTTCGCCCGTACTCATGGGATTCACCCAGGCCGCAGCGGTGCTGATTTTGGCCTCACAAATTCCGGCGCTGCTCGGCTTCAGAAGTAGCTGGAGCCATCTATTCACACAACCCGGCCTGCATGCAATGGCCGCGGTTTTCGGCCTGGGCAGTCTGGCTGCACTGGTACTGGCCAAACGCTTTGTGCCGCGTTTTCCGGCCGTGGTCCTGGTGGTGCTGGCCGCATCGGCGCTGAGCGCCGCCACGGGCTTTGAAGCGGGCGGCGGCCGGGTGGTGGGCACGCTGGCTTCGGGCCTGCCATCGCTCTACATTCCATCGCTGCTGCCTTGGCCGGCCCTGGGCCAGCTTGTGGTTCCGGTGCTGGTGATCACACTGGTGAGTTTTCTGGAAACCGCGTCCAGCGCCAAGGTGGAAAGCCAGCGCGAAGGCCACCGCTGGAACCAGAACCAGGATCTGATCGGCCAGGGCCTGGCCAAGCTCGCCTCGGGACTGTGCGGGGCGTTCCCCACCAGTTCCTCGTTTTCGCGCTCGGCCCTGAACCTCTACGCCGGGGCCAGGACCGGCTGGGCCACCATCGTGTCGGTGATCGTGGTGCTGCTGGCTCTGCTGTTCCTGACACCAGTGCTGCATCAGGTGCCGCAATCGGTATTGGCCGCCGTGGTGGTGGCCGCCATCTACGGCCTGCTCAAGCCGGCGTCTTTTACGCGGGTGTGGCGGGTGTCGCGCGTCGAGGCCCTGACCGCCGCCATCACCTTTGCCATCACGGTGCTGAGTGCGCCCAATCTGTACTGGGGGGTGATTGCCGGGCTGCTCGTGAGCCTGAGCCATTTCTTGTACCAGCGGCTGCACCCGCGCATCATCGAAGTCGGCCTGCACCCGGACGGCAGCTTGCGCGATCGTCATCTCTGGAAACTGCCGCCGCTGGCGCCGCACGTGTATGCGCTGCGCATGGACGCCGAGCTCGACTTTGCGTCGGCCAGTGAATTCGAGCGCGCCATTGTCGAGCACCTGGCCGCCTCGTACGAGGTCCAGCATGTGTGCCTGCTCGCGCACCCCATCAACCGCATTGACGCCACCGGGGTAGAGCGCTTCCGCCAGGTACGCCACATGCTGGCCGGCCAGGGCATCACACTTCACATCAGCAGCCTCAAGCTACCGGTCGAGACCGTGCTGCGCCAGGCCGGTGAAATTCAGGAAGGGCCCTGGTTGAAGCTGTACCGGACCGATGCCGAGTTGCTGCTGGCGATGAGCCAGCCCAACCCGGTTCAGGCGCTCACGATCCAGCCTTCGAGCGGGTCGAGGTCCACGGGAAGTCCGTAACGCGGCGCCCCCTGCTCATGCCGGACCTGCGCCCAGGCGGCCTGCAGCAGACACAGCGTGGCGTCCAGCGAGTCGCCGCTGGCGTCATCGGCCAAGGCGTCGCGCTGGGCATGAGTCAGCTTGAGCCGCAGGCCCAGACGGGTCTGGCCGTGCTCCAGCGCCGTGATCAGGTCCTTGCGCGCAATCAGCCGATCGGGCGTCTGTTTGGCCGCCGTGTCGCTCTTGTAGCTGCGCCGGCCCAGAACTTCACGCGCGAGCAGGCCGGGATAGCCCTCCAGCGCCACGCGCGCCACGTCGCCCTCGTGCAGCCCGGGCAGGTGCGCGCCGGCACCCAGCAGGCGGGGCACGCCCGCATGCAGCATGAAGGCCACGGGCGGATTGACCCACTTCATGGACGGACTCGAACCGGCCGGCCCATCTGTCTTGCGGTGCGCGAATTTGGCGCCCGCGGGCCGCGCATCGCAAAAGGCGGCGAAGGTGGCGCGGATGGCTTCGCGGCTCAGACTGGCGTAGTGACGCATGCAGGCGTCCCATTGCGTCGGCCAGCCGAGCTGTTCGACCAGCGCACGCGGCAAGCCAAACGGGAAATCAAACGCGCCAATCCAGGCATGGGGCTGGCACAACCACAGGCCAAACGCATCGAGCGAGTCGAGTCGCTCCAGTTTTGATAGCACAATGCGTCCGCCCGATAAGGACCCCAGGGCTAAAACGATGGGTTTTCGACGGGTCGGGCGGCTCGTGAAGTCGCAGCCGATCAGATGAAAGTCAGGCATGACCGCGGGGGCAGCGCGTGGGGCCGAACGCCAGCCCGGGACAACCTGCGGCTCAGGCGCGCCCGCAGATCGAGGCGGTGGCCATCAGCTCTTCGAGCAACGCCAGCGACACCGTGCCCGACACCGCATATGGATCGAGCTCGGGCTTCTCGGAATACTTCATCAGGATATTCGTGTTGATCTTGGACAGGTTGACCTGCCCCATGGTCCAGCCGCCGAAGCGCCGTTCGGAAATTTCCTCGTAGTTCAGCAACACCACGTCCTTGTGCCGCGGATCCTTCTGGATGTGACCGTACAACTCGTTCACCTGCATGCGCCCGCCTTCGATGGCCTGCAGAAAGACACCGCCGCCGTAGCACAGGATGCCCGTGATGCCGCTGGTGGGGTTGTACTGGCGCGACTGCGTCAGGATCGACTCGATGGCACCGGGGCTCGGGTCCACCGCGCGGCTGGCATAAAGCAAACGTACAAGCATGGCATCAATCCTTTTGCGGAATCAGGGATAAGAATTCGCGGCGCAGGTTCGGGTCCTTCAGGAACACGCCGCGCATGACCGAGTTGATCATCTTGCTGTCCATGTCCTTCACGCCGCGCCAGGCCATGCAGTAGTGGCTGGCCTGCATGACGAGGGCCAGGCCGTCGGGCTGGGTTTTCTCCTGGATCAGGTCGGCCAGTTGCACCACGGCCTCCTCCTGGATCTGCGGGCGCCCCATGACCCATTCGGCCAGGCGCGCGTACTTGGACAAGCCGATCACATTGGTGTGCTCGTTGGGCATCACCCCGATCCAGAGCTTGCCGATCACCGGGCAGAAGTGGTGCGAGCAGGCGCTGCGCACGGTGATGGGCCCGACGATCATCAACTCGTTGAGGTGTTCGACGTTCGGAAACTCGGTGATGGTGGGCGCGTGCACGTAGCGGCCCTTGAAGACCTCGCGCAGGTACATCTTGGCCACGCGCCGCGCGGTATTGTTGGTGTTGTGATCGCCATGGGTGTCGATCACCATGCTGTCGAGCACGCCCTGCATCTTGACTTCGACCTCGTCGAGCAGCTTGTCGAGCTCGCCCGGTTCGATGAAATCGGCGATGTTGTCGTTCGAATGAAAGCGCTGGCGCGCCGCCAGCAGCCGCTCGCGTATCTTCACGGAAACGGGGGTGCCTTCGTCCTGATCGGCTGGGCTCATGGTGTCGGGGGTTTTCAATAACATGAAGTGATGGTAACAGCGATTGATTGCCGATGTTTTTTGCTATGAACCCACACCGGTCATGCACAGGTAGCTATCAATACAGTAGCAAAATCGTCAGTAGCGATAGCCCGTCACAAACAGCGCCGCGCGCATCAGACCAAAGGCGATGCGGTCGCGCAACCGCTGCCGCCACGGCCTGCTGGCGTACAGCGCCGCATCCACGCGCTGGCCGCCATTGTCCATGGCGCGAACCAGCCTGGCGCGCAGGTCGGCGGCGAAGCCGGCGTCGTTCACCACGACGTTCGCCTCGCGCGCCAGCAGCAGGCTCAAGGGGTCCAGGTTGGAGGAGCCCACCGTCACCCAGTGCCCATCCACCACGGCCACCTTGGCATGCAGAAAGCTTGCCGAATACTCGTAAATCTCGACCCCGGCAGCCAGCAGCGCGCCGTACACCGGGCGGGCCGCGTGGTACTGCATGAAGTATTCGTACTTGCCCTGCAGCAGCAATTGCACCTTGACGCCGCGCTGCGCCGCCATCTTGAGCGCCCGGCGCAACTTGCGCCCCGGCACGAAGTAGGCGTTGGCAATGATGATTTCCTGGCGGGCTTCGCCGATGGCCTTGCGGTAGGCGCGCTCGATCTTGCTGCGGTGGTGCACGTTGTCACGCAGCAGCAGCAGCGCCTCGGCAAAATGAACATCGTCTGCGCCATTTCTGGCGCTCCCCTGCGTGCCGTGAAGATAGCCGGCAGCCGTGCGCAGCGAGCTCAGCGCGGCCGGGAAGTTGCGCTGGCGGGTGTCACGCACCGCCTGCAGGCGCCACCACAACAGCGCCATGGTGTCCCGCATCTCCTGAACCAGCATACCGGACGCGCGCACGGCAAAGTCCAGGCGCGGCAGCATCAAAGTACCGTAATTGGGATCGTGCAAGTCGTCCAGGATATTGATGCCGCCGCAAAACGACACCAGGCCATCGACCACACACAGCTTGCGGTGCAGGCGCCGCCAGCGGCTGGGGAGCAGGTAGCCCAGCGGCCCCAGCGGCGCGTAAACCCGCCACTGCACGCCCGCCCGATCGAAGCGCTCGCGCCATTCGGGCGGGAATGTGCCGGTGCCCACGCCATCGACCACGAGCTGCACCGTCACGCCGCGCTGCGCCGCGCGCTCCAGCGCCTGCGCCACGCCGGCACTGGTGCCGGTGAAGTCGAAGATGTAGGTTTCCAGCCGAACCTCGACCCGAGCCAGGTCCACGGCCTCGATCAACGCGGGGAAAAATTCCTTGCTGCCTTGCAACAACTGGATCTGATGTTCACGACGCTGCAGCAAGTCCGGCCGGGACATGTCAAATTTCAAATTCGGCAATCAGCGGCAAATGATCCGACATGCGCCACCAGACGCGCCCGTGCGGAATCTGCAGCCCCAGCGGTTTGAGGCCCCGCGAATAAATGTGATCGAGTTGAACCACCGGCAGGCGGGCCGGATAGGTCGCATTGCGTCCGTCGCCAAATGCAACCAAATCGACAGCACCTAATGCCCGCCTGATCTGCACGCCCCAGTCATTGAAGTCTCCGGCCACCAGCAGCGGCGCCTGCGCCGGCACCTCGCGCTCGATAAAGCGTTTGAGCTGCGCCACTTGCCGGGTTCGGCTGGCAGGAATCAGGCCGAGGTGTACCACGATCACGTGGACGGTACGGCCATGGGCATTCACCTCGACATGCAACAGCCCGCGCTGCTCGAAGCGATGATCCGACATGTCTTCATGCTGGTGGTCGATGACGGGCCAGCGCGACAGCAGCGCATTGCCGTGCTCGCCGTAGCGTGTAAAGGCATTCGTCTGGTACACCGCCTCGTAACCTTCGGGCGCCAGAAACTCGGCCTGCGGCAAATCCGGCCAGCGCTTGAAATGCCTTGCCTCGCGCCGGTGCAGCTTGCGCACTTCCTGCAGGCACACCACATCGGCGTCGATCTGCTCGACGGCGTGGCCCAGGTTGTGAATCTCAAGCCGGCGGGCCGGCCCGATGCCCTGCACGCCCTTGTGGATGTTGTAGGTGGCTACGCGAAGAATCGTCATGCGGCAAACTTTACTCCGATAAGTTTTGGCAGCATCAGGATGGCTTCGGCATTGGAGGGCGAAAAACAGCGGTCGGCCGCCTCGCGCCAGGGCAGCCACTGGCTAGCCGTGTGTTCGCGTGGATTCAAGGTGACCGGCGTGCCCGGCGGCACCACAAGCCCGAACACATGTTCGGTATTGCGCGTGACCCCCGGTGCATAGCGGTGCTGCCAGCGCGGGTAAATGTCGTACACGTTCTCCAGACCCCAATCGCGCAGACCGCTGGCCAGCGTAGTGCCGCTCGCGCAGTCGATGCCGGTTTCTTCCCGCACTTCGCGCGCCGCCGTCTGCCGAAAGTCCTCGCTGGCGCGATCCTTGCTGCCGGTCACCGACTGCCAGAAGTCCGTGGCGTCGGCGCGCCTGATCAGCAGCACGTCGAGCGCCGGCGTGTAGATCACCACCAGCACGGACAGGGGAATCTTGTAGGGCTTGACCATGAAAAAAGGGGCGCCGGTATGGCGTTCTTCATTGTGCCCCAAGCCCTCAACCGCCGGGGCGGGGTCACTCCGGCTTGACCAGGTCACTGCTCCTGAGCTTGATGTGCAACTCGCGCAGCTGCTTCTCGTCCACGGGCGTGGGCGCCTGCGTCAGCAGATCCTGCGCGCGCTGGGTCTTGGGGAAGGCGATCACGTCGCGAATCGAGTCGGCTCCTGTCATGAGCGTGACGATGCGGTCCAGACCGAACGCCAGGCCACCGTGCGGTGGCGCACCGTATTGCAGCGCATCGAGCAGGAATCCAAATTTTTGCTGGGCCTCTTCGGGGCCGATCTTCAGCGCGTCGAACACCTTTTGCTGCACGTCGGCCTGGTGGATACGCACCGAGCCGCCGCCGATTTCCCAGCCGTTGAGCACCATGTCGTAGCCCTTGGCGATGCATTTCTCGGGCGCGGTCACCATCCAGTCTTCATGACCGTCCTTGGGCGCGGTAAACGGGTGGTGCACCGCGGTGTAGCGCTGAGCCTCGTCGTCGAACTCGAACATCGGGAAGTCCACCACCCACATCGGCCGCCAGCCGGCCTCGAACAGGCCGTTCTTCCTGCCGAACTCGCTCAGGCCAATCTTCAGGCGCAGGGCGCCCATGGCGTCGTTGACGACCTTGACCTTGTCCGCACCGAAGAAAATCAGGTCGCCGTCCTGCGCACCCGTGCGCGCCAGAATCTGCGCAATAGCCTGGTCGTGAATGTTCTTGACGATCGGGCTTTGCAGGCCCGGCCACCGAAGGGCCTTGTCGCCCGGGCCTTTGGCCTGCTCGTTGACCTTGATGTAGGCCAGCCCCTTGGCGCCGTAAATCTTGACGAACTCGGCGTAGCCGTCGATCTCGCCGCGGGAGAGGCCACCGGCCTCCCTGGCGCCGCCCGGAATCCGCAGGGCCACCACGCGCCCGCCCTTCATGTTGGCAGCGCCGGAAAAGACCTTGAAGTCCACGTCGGCCATCACGTCGGTCAGCTCGGTCAATTCGAGCTTGACGCGCAGGTCCGGCTTGTCGGAGCCGTAGCGGTGCATGGCCTGTGCATA
This sequence comes from Rhodoferax sediminis, assembly GCF_006970865.1. Taxonomy (NCBI): domain Bacteria; kingdom Pseudomonadati; phylum Pseudomonadota; class Betaproteobacteria; order Burkholderiales; family Comamonadaceae; genus Rhodoferax; species Rhodoferax sediminis. The sequence continues at coordinate 982,543 of NZ_CP035503.1, read as the reverse complement.
CGCCATCACCGGGAATTCGCCCAAATCAACGTTCAAGGTGTTCTTGAAGACGGTACTGATCATGTCCTGGAACAGGTCGCGGATTTCCTGCTCGGCCAGGAACGAGGTCTCGATATCGATCTGCGTGAACTCGGGCTGGCGGTCGGCGCGCAGGTCTTCGTCGCGGAAGCACTTGGTGATCTGGTAGTAGCGATCGAACCCGGCCACCATCAGCAACTGCTTGAACAGCTGAGGGCTTTGCGGCAGCGCAAAGAACGTGCCGGCGTGCACGCGCGAGGGCACCAGGTAGTCGCGCGCGCCTTCGGGCGTGGACTTTCCCAGCATCGGGGTTTCGATGTCGATGAAGCCATGGGCATCGAGAAACTTGCGCACCTCCATCGCGGTTTTGTAGCGCAACATCAGGTTGTTCTGCATGTACGGACGGCGCAGGTCCAGCACACGGTGCGTCAGGCGCGTGGTCTCGGACAGGTTGTCGTCATCGAGCTGGAACGGCGGCGTCACGGACGGGTTCAGGACCGTGAGCTCGTGGCACAGCACCTCGATCTTGCCGCTCTTGAGGTGCTCGTTGATGGTGCCTTCGGGGCGCGCGCGCACCAGGCCCTTGACCTGAATGCAAAATTCGTTGCGCAGGCCTTCGGCAGTCTCGAACATCGCGGCGCGATCCGGGTCGCACACCACTTGCACGTAGCCTTCGCGGTCGCGCAAGTCGACAAAAATCACACCGCCGTGGTCGCGCCGGCGGTTCACCCAGCCGCATAGGGAAACGGTTTGGCCCATCAGGGCCTCGGTCACAAGACCGCAATAGTGGGAACGCATCACCATGGTATTTCTTTTCAACTTCTCACTAAAAGTACTTCAGACCAGCGCTGCAGGAGCGCGCTCTATTTGGCGGCGGCGTCGGCCGGTCCGCCCGGAATCACAACGCCCATCGAGACGACATACTTGAGCGCCTCGTCAACGTTCATTTTCAATTCGACGCAATCGCTCTTCCTGAGCATCACAAAATAGCCGCCCGTCGGATTCGGCGTGGTCGGCACATACACGCTCAGGCAGTCGCCCGGCAAATGGTTGGCCGCATCGCCGCCAGGCACGCCCGTCACGAAACCGATGGTCCAGACGCCTTCGCGGGGCCACTGCAGCAGCACCGCCGTGCGAAATGCGTTGCCATTTTCGGAAAACAGGGTGTCCGACACCTGCTTCACGCCGGAATAGATGGAGCGCACCACCGGGATGCGGTGCAGCAAGGCATTCGACCAGCCCACCAGCTTGCGGCCAAGGAAATTGCTCGCGGTAGCGCCCACCACCAGCAAAATGGCCAGCGCCAGCAGTACCCCAAAGCCCGGAATGTGGAACCCCAGCAGCCGGTCCGGCTGCCACTGTGCGGGCAGGATCAGCAGGGTCTGGTCCAGCGTGCCGACGATCCAGTCCAGCACCCAGATAGTGATGGCCACAGGCACGATCACCAGCAGGCCAGCCAGCAGCCATTTTCGGATTGCAGCCATCACGGTCGTTCAGTGTCAGTGGCCAGAAGGCGCCGCCGCCGCAGGTGTAGCGTCAGGTTTGGCGGGCGCGGCCTCGGATCTGGCGGGCGCAGCGTCGGATTTGGCCGTCGTGGCGCCCTCGGAAGGCTTGCTGTCGGTTTTGGCTTCAGTCTTGTGGCCGTCGGTCGCCGTTGCGGGTTTCGCCGCCGCATCGCCCGCGCCGCCGCGGAAATCCGTGGCGTACCAGCCAGACCCCTTGAGCCGGAAACCGGCCGCCGTGAGCTGTTTTTTGAAGGTCGGCGCCCCGCAATGGGGGCAAACCGTCAGGGGCGCATCCGAGATTTTTTGCAATGCGTCTTTGCTGTGCCCGCAGGATTCGCATTTATAAGCATAGATTGGCATGGCGTTAAAGGTTTCGGGAGGGTGCAAAACCCTCAATTATAGGCATCGACCCGAAAATCAAGCCCCTGGCCTCCCCGGTTTCGCCCGGGCGTGCGGCCCGTCAGCCTGCGGCTGCCAGCTTGTGGTGCGATGCATGGCTGTTCTTGATCGCCTGCGGCCCCAGCGAGCCGATCAGCATCCCCGTCAGCGCCGCCAGCACGCCCGCGAGCTGAGCCGGAAACTCGCCACCGGCCGGCGTGACCAGAAACAGCACCCAGGTCAGCACGCCCAGCACAATGGAGAAAATCGCACCCTGGGTGGTCGCCCCATTCCAGTACAGCCCGAACACCAGCGGCACGAAAGCCCCCACCAGCGTCACCTGATACGCCCCGGACACCATCTCGTAGATCGGCGTGCCCTGCGTCTTGATGGCATACAGCAGCACCAGCGCGCTGAACACCAGCACCGTCACGCGCATGGTCCTGAGCTCCTGTTTGTCGCTGATGCGCGGCCTGAACTGGCGCCAGATGTTCTCCACGAAGGTGACGCTGGGCGCCAGCAGCGTGGCCGACGCCGTGGATTTGATGGCCGACAGCAGGGCGCCGAAGAACAGGACCTGCATCACGAATGGCATGTGCGTCAACACCAGTTCGGGCAGCACCTTCTGCGGGTCGTCCTTCAGCAGCGCGGCGGTCTGCTCCGGCATGATGATCAGCGCACTGGTCACCAGGAACATGGGAACGAAAGCAAACAGGATGTAGAAAACGCCGCCGATCACGGGACCCTTGGTGGCGGCGCCCACACTGTTGGCCGACATGACCCGCTGGAACACGTCCTGCTGCGGAATCGAGCCCAGCATCATGGTGATGGCCGCCGCAAAGAAAAACAGCATGTCCTTGAAGGTCGGCTCGGGCCAGAAGTTGAACAGATCGCGGCTGAGCGCCAAATGCACCACCTTGTCGGCGCCGCCCGCCTGATGGCCCGCAAACACCGCCAGGATGGTCAGGCCGATCACCAGAATGATCATCTGGATGAAGTCGGTGACGGCCACCGACCACATGCCGCCAAACAGCGTGTACGCCAGGATCGACACCACGCCGATCACCATGCCGGCGGAGATGCTGATGGCGCCCTGCGACAGCAGGTTGAACACCAGGCCGAGCGCGGTGACCTGGGCCGACACCCAGCCCAGGTAGCTGAGCATGATGATGAGCGAGCACACCACCTCCACGGTGCGGCCGAAGCGCTCGCGGTAGTAGTCGCTGATGGTGAGCAGGCTCATCTTGTACAGCTTGCCCGCGAAAAAAAGTCCGACCAGGATCAGGCAGGTGCCGGCGCCGAACGGGTCTTCCACCACGCCGTTCAGGCCGCTGCCCACGAACTTGGCCGGGATGCCGAGCACCGTCTCGGAGCCAAACCAGGTTGCAAACGTGGTGGTCACGATCATGGCCAGCGGCAGGCCGCGGCCGGCAATCGCGTAGTCGGCGGAATTTTTGACGCGCTTGGCCGCATACAGGCCAATCGCGATGGTGACAAGCAGATAAACAATGACCAGAGTCAACAGCACGGCGCACTCTCCTTTTCGTGCCGGGCATTATCTCGGCAAATGCAAGGCTAGAACAGCCGCACGCGCAGCACGATCTGCATCACGATCAGGCCCAGCACAAAGCCGACGCCGCCGTAGATCAGTCCCTGCAACAGCTTGTTGGTGCGCTTTTGCTCGGCCAGCAGCTCCTGCAGGTCGCGCCGTTGGTTGCCGCCGGGGCGTTGCAGCAGGTAGTCGTGCAACAGGCGCGGCAGCTCCGGCAGCAGCTTGGCATAGCGGGGCGCCTGGTCCTTGAGCTGGTCGATGAGCTTTTGCGGCCCGACCTGCTCGACCATCCACTTCTCCAGAAACGGCTTGGCGGTCGCCCACAGGTCGAGCTCGGGGTCGAGTTCGCGGCCCAGACCTTCGATGTTGAGCAGGGTTTTTTGCAGCAGCACCAGCTGCGGCTGGATCTCCACCTGAAAGCGCCGCGAGGTCTGGAACAGCCGCATCAACACCATGCCAAGCGAGATTTCCTTCAGGGGCCGGTCAAAGTACGGCTCACAGACGCTGCGGATGGCCGACTCCAGCTCGTCCACGCGGGTGCCGGCCGGCACCCAGCCGGATTCGATGTGCAGTTCCGCCACGCGCTTGTAATCGCGCCGGAAAAACGCCGTGAAGTTCTGCGCCAGGTATTCCTTGTCGAACTCGGTGAGCGTGCCCACGATGCCGAAGTCCAGCAGGATGTAGCGGCCCAGCGTGGCCGGCTCGATGCTGACCTGCAGGTTCCCGGGGTGCATGTCGGCGTGGAAAAAGCCGTCGCGAAACACCTGGGTGAAGAAAATCGTCACGCCGTCGCGCGCCAGCTTGGGGATGTCAACCCCGGCGTCGCGCAGGCGCTCCATCTGGCTGATGGGAACGCCCTTCATGCGCTCCATCACGATCACGTCGGGCATGCAGTAGTCCCAGAACATCTCGGGGATCAGCACCAGGTCGAGCCCCTGCATGTTGCGGCGCAGTTGCGCGGCGCTCGAGGCTTCGCGCACCAGGTCCAGTTCGTCGTGCAGGTACTTGTCGAACTCGGCGACCACCTCGCGCGGCTTCAGGCGTTTGCCGTCGCTCGACAGGTCTTCCACCCAGCCGGCCAGCATGCGAATCAGGCTCAGGTCCTTCTCGATCGCCGGCAGCATGTTGGGACGCAATACCTTGACGGCAACTTCGCGCTCATGACCGTCGCGGCCCCGCAGCATGGCGAAGTGCACCTGCGCAATCGAGGCGCTGGCGACCGGCTCGCGGTCGAAGCTGGTAAAAATCTCTTTCAGCGGCTTGCGAAAGGCGCGCTCGACGGTCGCGATCGCGATGGCCGAATCAAACGGGGGCACGCGGTCCTGCAGCCGCGCCAGTTCGTCGGCAATGTCGGTGGGCAGCAGGTCGCGCCGGGTCGAAAGCACCTGGCCAAATTTGACGAAGATCGGCCCCAGCCGCTCGAGCGCCTCGCGCAGCCGCTGCCCGCGTGGCGCCTGCAGGTTGCGCCCGACCGAGACCACGCGCGCAATCACATGCAGCCAGGGCTTCTGGAAGCTGGTCAGCACCAGCTCGTCGAGCCCGTAGCGCAGCGCAATCAGGATGATGAAGACACCCCGGAAAATGCGCCTCATGGCTGCGCCTTGCCGGAGCCCGCTGGCGTTTGTGCGCGCGCGCTGGTGAACTGGCGCAGCCCGTCCACCATGCGGCGCGCAGCCTGGCCCAGTGCGTGAGCCGGCGCATCGCCCAGCACGCGCGACAGGTCTTCTTCTGCATCCCAGCGCACATGATCCACCAGCCAGTTGACCTCGGCGGCGAGCTGAACATCTCCTTCAATGCGAACGGCGGGCTTGTCGCCGCGCAAGGCCGCCTGAGCCAGTTCCAGCGGCGACGCTTCCAGCATCGACAGCGTCAGGTCGGGTTGCGCGTCCGGCGCCGCCAAATCGAGCAAGCCGGCCGGTGTCGCCACAAATTTAATAGCGAATGACCGCCACTGGGCAAGGACCACGCGGTCTTTTTGTCGTGCAAGGCGGGCCATGGCCTCACTCTCCTGCAGCAGCACGTGGTTGAGGAACAAGACCAGGCGGTGCTGCACCTCGTCAACCACCCAGGCGGGCGGCTGCAGGCCGGAGGCCAGCTTGTCGACAATGTCGTTCAAAAAAGAAAAGGGGGACGATGTGGCCATAGTCCCCGATTATTCCCTGAAAGCCATTGCGCCCCGGCGGCGCTCAACGCACCGTCGCCTCGCTACTGCAGAGCCTGCACGCCGGCCACCAGCCAGCCGCTGGTGCCGCTCTTGGGCTTGGACATGTTCCAGACCTCCCGGAACGGGCTCGGGCCGGCGGACGGCTCCTCGCGGATCATGCCGGAGAACTCCACGCTGGCCAGGTAGCCCTCGCCCAGGTCCTCGATGCCCAGCAACTGCGCCTGCAGCATCACCACGTCGGTCCGGTTGGACTGCCCGCCCGTATGCACTTCGCGCTCGGACAGCTGCGTCTTGATCTCGCTCAGCATGGTGTCGGTCATCATGGCGCGCAGCATGCCGATGTCGGCGCGATCCCAGGCGTCCTGCAGCGTCACAAAGTTGCGCTTGGCCGCGGCCAGAAACCCGTCGACATCGAACCCTTCGGGAACGCCCCAGGTTTGCGAGCCGACCAGGGCAGAACCGATCAGGGAGCCCGGACCGGGCAAGGCCGCCGCTCCGCTCTGGGATTTGTCCGGGTCAAACGCCATGCCGGCACGCTCCCAGGGGCGTGCCGAAGCGTCGTTGCCCACGTTGTCGGGGCTGTACTGGCGCGGCGTGACCGCTGCCGGCGCGCCGCCGGCGCCCTCGAACGCAAACGGGGCGCCCCCCGGCGTGGCGCCCGCCCTGCGCGAACGCATCACCATCCCGTACACCGCAAGCCCGATCAGCACCACCAGGGCCAGCAGCAGGATTTGCCCAAACGCCGCGCCCAACCCGAGCGAGTGCGCCAGCCAGGCCAGGCCCAGACCGGCCGCCAGGCCGCCGAGCATGCCGCCCCACGGTTTTCGGGGTGCAGGAGCGGCGCCATTGGCCCCCGCCGCACCAGGCGCCGGTTTGGCCACACTTTGCGCGGCGCCGCCCGGCGCGACCGGTGCCCTGGCGGCCTCGCGCTGCGTCACGTTGCCGGACTGCTGGCCGAAGGAGCGCCCGCCCCCCAGGCGCCGCGCCGCTTCTGCGTTCAGGCTCGACAGCGCTAGAGCGGCCACCAGAATCAAAGACCAGTACTTCATGTCAATCTCCCTTTTGCCGGATGCGCTAACACTTGATTCCAACATGCAGCGCCACGACGCCGCCGGACAGGTTGTGGTAGTCCACATGGCCAAAACCGCTTTGCTTCATCAGGGCCTTGAGCGCCTGCTGATCGGGGTGCATGCGAATGGACTCCGCCAGGTAGCGGTAGCTGGCGTCGTCGCCGGCCACCAGCTTGCCCAGACCGGGCAGCACCTTGAAGGAGTACCAGTCGTAGAGCTTCTCCAGCGGCTTGGCCACCTTCGAGAATTCGAGCACCAGCAGCTTGCCGCCAGGTCTCAGCACGCGGTTCATCTCGGCCAGGGCCGCGTCCTTGTGCGTCATGTTGCGCAGGCCGAAGGCGACGCTGACCACATCGAACGAGTCGCTTGCAAACGGCAGCTTCTCGGCGTCGCACACCAGCGTGGGCAGCGCCACGCCCGCGTCGAGCAGGCGCTCGCGCCCGGTGCGCAGCATGGCTTCGTTGATGTCGGTGTGCACCACCCGGCCCGACGCGCCGGCCTTTTTGGCGAAGGCCAGCGCCAGATCGCCCGTGCCGCCCGCGATATCGAGCACCGAGTCGCCCTCGCGCACGTCGGCCACCAGCACGGTGTAGGCCTTCCAGGCGCGGTGCAGACCCAGCGACATGAGGTCATTCATCAGATCATATTTGGGCGCAACCGAGTCGAAAACGCCGCGCACGCGGCGCGCCTTGTCGCCCTCTTCGACCGATTGGAAACCGAAATGCGTTGTTGTCATAAAGGTGATGCTAGAGTGGAAATGGCGCCAGCGCGGTGACACCCCCGCATTGTGTCGGAGATTTGTCGGGAATTAGTCGAAACGACGAGGAAAATCGGGGCCGCGCCCTTGATGAATCTACACAGGTTGCTATATTATTAATAGCAAACGGGAGCCTCAATGGCTGCCGCGGGTGTGGCCGCCCTTGCCCGGCATGGGCGCGTCGCGATCGACACCGGCGGCGCGCAGTCGGTCCGTGTAGTCGCCCCACAGCTTGTCCTGCTGGGAGCCCAGAAAGTACAGGTAGTCCCACGAGAAAATACCGGTGTTGTGGCCGTCGGAAAAGCTCGGTTGCACCGCGTAGTTGCCAATCGGCTCCAGCGCCACCAGGTCCACCTCGCGCTTGCCGGTCTGCAGCACTTCCTGGCCGTGGCCATGGCCCTGCACCTCGGCCGAGGGTGAATACACGCGCATCAGCTCGAACGGGATGCGGAAAGTAGCGCCGTCCGAAAACGTGATTTCCAGCACACGCGACTGGCTGTGCACCGTGATGTCTTGGGGCGTGGGCGCCCCGGATTTCAAACCGGCCATGAAAGGCTCCTCTAAAGTGTTGGGGACGGAGCAGAATTGCTGCGCAATTCCTGGCCTGTCCCGCCTAATCGGTTGAGGACAGAGCTCCGCTTCGCTTCGGTCAGTCCCACAAAGCTTCAGACTAACACGCGCTCGATGCCGCCCGCATTCGCGGCGGCCACGTACTCGGGCAGCCACCGCTCGCCCAGGATCTGGTTCGCCATCTCGATCACGATGTAATCGGCCTCGAGCAAGCCGTTTTGCAGGTCGTCCTCGTAGCGCTTGAGGCCCTGCAGGCAACTCGGGCAGCTGGTGAGAATCTTCACATTGCCTTGCGCGCCTACGGTGCCGGCGGCGCGCAGTTGCGCTTCGCCCTTGCGGATTTCCTCTTCCTTGCGAAACCGCACCTGGGTCGCGATGTCGGGCCGGGTCACGCCCAGCGTGCCGGATTCGCCGCAGCAGCGCTCGCTCTTGATCACGTTGTCGCCGACCAGCGCCTTGACCGTTTTCATCGGGTCGCCGAGCTTCATGGGATTGTGGCAAGGCTCGTGGTACAGGTAACCCCCCTGCCCCGCAGGCAGCGTGATGCCTTTTTCCAGCAGGTACTCATGGATGTCGATGATGCGGCTGCCCGGAAAGATCTTGTCGAACTCGTAGCCCTGCAGCTGGTCGTAGCAGGTGCCGCAGCTCACCACCACGGTCTTGATGTCCAGGTAGTTCAACGTATTGGCCACGCGGTGGAACAGCACGCGGTTGTCGGTGATGATTTTCTCGGCCTTGTCGTACTGGCCCGCGCCGCGCTGCGGGTAGCCGCAGCACAGGTAGCCGGGCGGCAGCACGGTCTGCACGCCGGCGTGCCAGAGCATGGCCTGGGTCGCGAGTCCCACCTGCGAGAACAGCCGCTCGGAGCCACAGCCCGGGAAGTAGAACACCGCCTCCGTCTCGGGCGTGGTGCCCGTGGGGTTGCGGATGATGGGCACGTAGTCCTTGTCCTCGATGTCCAGCAGCGCGCGCGCCGTTTGCTTGGGCAGGCCCCCCGGCATCTTCTTGTTGATGAAGTGGATCACCTGCTCGCGCACCGGCGCGGCGCCCAGCGTGGCCGGCGGTTTGGCGGTCTGCGCCCGAGCCAGCCGGTGCAGCAGCTGGTTGGCCAGGCGCTGCGCCTTGAAGCCCACGCCGACCATGGCGCCACGCACCAGCTTGATGGTCTGCGGATTCGTGGCGTTGAGGAAGAACATGGCCGCCGCATTGCCGGGGCGAAAGCTCTTTTGCCCCATCTTGCGCAGCAGGTTGCGCATGTTCATCGACACGTCGCCGAAGTCGATGTCGACCGGGCACGGGGACAGGCACTTGTGGCACACGGTGCAGTGGTCGGCCACGTCCTCGAACTCCTCCCAGTGCCGGATCGAGACGCCGCGCCGGGTCTGCTCCTCGTACAGGAAGGCCTCTACCAGGAGCGAGGTCGCCAGGATCTTGTTGCGCGGGCTGTACAGCAGATTCGCGCGCGGCACGTGGGTGGCGCACACGGGCTTGCACTTGCCGCAGCGCAGGCAATCCTTCACCGAATCGGCAATCGCGCCGATGTCGGACTGCTGCATGATCAGCGACTCGTGCCCCATGAGGCCGAAGCTGGGGGTGTAGGCATTGGTCAAATCGGCAAAGATTCGATTCGACAGGGCCCCTCCCCCGTCGAGCCATTTACCATCCTGCACAGTCTGCTCCGAATTTCGCAGCAACTTGCCTTTGTTGAAGCGCCCCTCGGGATCGACCCGGCGCTTGTAGTCGGTGAACGGCTGGAGCTCTTCGTCGCTCAGGAACTCGAGCTTGGTGATGCCGATGCCGTGCTCGCCCGAGATCACGCCGTCGAGTGAGCGCGCCAGTGCCATGATGCGTTTGACCGCCTCGTGCGCGGTTTGCAGCATGTCGTAGTCGTCGCTGTTGACCGGGATGTTGGTGTGCACATTGCCATCGCCCGCATGCATGTGCAAGGCGGCCCAGACGCGGCCCTTGAGCACGCGCGCGTGGATCGCGTTGCATTCTTCCAGAATCGGCTTGAACGCGTCGCCCGAAAAAATCGCCTGCAGCGGGGCGCGAATCTGCGTCTTCCAGCTGGCGCGCAGCGAATGGTCCTGCAGCCCGGGAAACAGCTCGGCCACGCCCTGCAGCCAGCCGCTCCACAGCGCGCGCACCTCGTGGATCAACGCCAGCGCCTGCGCCACGCGGTCTTCCAGCAGTTCGGCCGACGGCACCTCGCCCGACTCGTCCTTCTTGCCCAGCGGCAGGTTGCCGCGCGTAAAGAAAGCCTCCAGCTCAATGCACAGCCGCAGCTTGTTGGCGAGGCTCAGCTCGATGTTGATGCGTTCGATGCCGTCGGTGTATTCGGCCATGCGCGGCAGCGGAATCACCACGTCCTCGTTGATCTTGAAGGCGTTGGTGTGCCGGCTGATGGCCGCCGTGCGCTTGCGATCCAGCCAGAACTTCTTGCGCGCCTCCGGGCTGATGGCGATGAAGCCTTCGCCGCTGCGCGAGTTGGCAATGCGCACCACCTCGGAGGTGGCGCGCGCCACGGCGTCGGCGTCGTCACCCACGATGTCGCCGAACAGCACCATCTTGGGCAGGCCGCCGTGTTTCTTCGATTTGGTGGCGTAGCCCACGGCCTTCAGGTAGCGGTCGTCCAGATGTTCCAGGCCCGCCAGCAGGACTTGGGAGGTGCCCGGTCCTTCACCCTCTTTGCCCGTGTGCTTTTGCAGGGAGAACATGAAATCCTTGATCTCGACGATGCTGGGCACCGCGTCCTTCGCGTTGCCGAAAAATTCCAGGCACACGGTGCGCGTATGCACCGGCATGCGGTGCACGATCCAGCGCGCGCTGGTGATCAGGCCGTCGCAGCCCTCCTTCTGGATGCCGGGCAGGCCCGAGAGGAACTTGTCGGTCACGTCCTTGCCCAGCCCTTCCTTGCGGAAGGTCTTGCCGGGAATGTCCAGCCGCTCGGTGCGTACCGGCGTCTTGCCGTCGGCCTCGAAGTAGCGCAGCTCGAAGCTGGCCAGCTCGGCATCGTGAATCTTGCCCAGGTTGTGGTTCAGCCGCGTGACTTCGAGCCACTGTGCCTGCGGCGTCACCATGCGCCACGAGGCCAGGTTGTCCAGCGCGGTGCCCCACAGCACGGCCTTCTTGCCGCCCGCGTTCATGGCGATGTTGCCGCCGATGCAGGAGGCCTCGGCCGAGGTCGGATCGACGGCAAACACGAAGCCTGCGCGCTCGGCGGCGTCCGCCACGCGCTGCGTCACCACGCCCGCCTCGGTCCACACCGTGGCCACCGGCTGCGCGAGCCCGGGCAACGGAATCATCTCGACCTCGGTCATGGCCTCCAGCTTTTCGGTGTTGATGACCGCGCTTTTCCAGCTCAAGGGGATGGCGCCGCCGGTGTAGCCGGTGCCGCCGCCGCGCGCAATGATGGTCAGGCCCAGCTCGATGCAGCCCTTGACCAGGGCCGCCATCTCGGCCTCGGTATCCGGGGTCAGCACCACAAACGGGTACTCCACGCGCCAGTCGGTGGCATCGGTCACGTGCGAGACGCGCGAGAGGCCGTCGAACTTGATGTTGTCCCTGGCGGTGCACTTCTGCAGCATGCGCCGGGCCTGCCGGCGCAGGCGGGCCACTTCCAAAAATGTAGCATCGAACGCCCGTACCGCCTGAGCTGCAGCCGTAAGAAGCTCACCGACGATGACGTCCCGATCGGCATCCATCGCGGGCGTGCGGCGTTTTCCGACCTCGGCCAGGCGGTGGTGCAGGGCCTCCACCAGCAGCTTGCGGCGCTTCGGGTTGTCCAGCAGATCGTCCTGCAGATACGGATTGCGCTGCACTACCCAGATGTCGCCCAGCACCTCATACAGCATGCGGGCCGAACGCCCCGTGCGGCGCTCCTGGCGCAGGGAATTGAGGACCTCCCAGGCCCTTGCGCCCAGCAGCCGGATCACGATCTCGCGGTCGGAAAACGAGGTGTAGTTGTAGGGGATTTCGCGCAGGCGGGGTGCCTCATCGGCCGCGGCCATGAGGTGGTTGAGCGTTGTGGGAGCGTTCATGAGGTCCTGGAATTGCAGCCAGAACGGACTGCCGTGCTGGGATCGAATGTTACCGCAGCGCAGCATTCACGCGCCCGCCATGGGGGAACCCCATGGAAACCCGGGTTGCGGCGTGCCGGTGCTGTCGTGTTAAATCAATGTGTCACATTTCCTTGATAGCCTCAGGCATCGATTCAGGAGTCTTCACAATGAAACTGCAATTTACTGCGGCAGCGCTTGCTGCGGCCTTGGTCCTGCCCTTGTCGGCCCAGGCGCAAACGGAAATCCAGTGGTGGCACGCCATGAGCGGACCGCTGGGCGATTGGGTCGGCGACCTCGCCAAGGACTTCAACGCAAGTCAAAAAGAATACAAGGTCGTTCCCACCTACAAGGGCACCTATGGAGAAACACTGACCGCCGGCATGGCGGCGTTTCGGGCCGGCAATGCGCCCGACATCCTGCAGGTGTATGAAGTCGGCACCGCCACCATGATGGCCGCCAAGGGCGCGATCAAGCCGGTCGGCGAAGTCATGACCACGGGCGGCGCCAAGTTCGACAGCAAGGCCTACATTCCGGCGGTGGCGGGCTACTACACGGCGCCCAACGGCCAGATGCTGAGCCTGCCATTCAACAGCTCGACCACGGTTTTTTATTACAACAAGGATGCGTTCAAGGCTGCGGGCATCGACCCCAACAAGGCGCCCACCACCTGGCCCGAAGTGATTCTGGACGCCGCCAAGCTCAAGGCGGCCGGCCATAAGTGCCCGTTCACCACGAGCTGGATGAGCTGGACCCAACTGGAGAGCTTCTCGACCTGGCACAACGTGCTGTTTGCAACGCTGAACAATGGCTTCGGCGGCCCGGCGGCCCGGCTGGTCTTCAACTCGCCATTGCACATACGCCATTTCGACGATCTGTCCGACATGGCCAAGCAGGGCCTGTTCGTCTACAAGGGCCGCGACAACGCGGCCGATGTCTCGTTCCCCTCCGGTGAATGCGCGATGATGACGGGCTCCTCCGGCCTGTATTCGCGCGTCAGCAAGGAAGCCAAGTTTGCCTACGGCATCTCGGCCCTGCCGTATTACCCGGATGTGGCCGGCGCTCCGCAAAACACCATCATCGGCGGTGCCAGCCTGTGGGTGATGGCGGGCAAGAAAGCGGAAACCTACAAGGGCGTGGCGGCGTTCTTCAAGTACCTGTCGCGGCCCGACGTGCAGTCGGCCAGCCACAAGCGCACCGGCTACCTGCCGATCACCACGGCCGCCTACGAACTCACCGACAAGTCCGGCTTCTACAAGGAGCACCCCGGTACCGATGTGGCGGTGACGCAGATGATCCGCAAGACCACGGACAAGTCGCGCGGCATCCGGCTGGGCAATTTCAACCAGATCCGCACCATCATCGACGAAGAAACCGAGCAGATCTGGACCGGCAAGAAAACGCCGAAAGAGGCGCTGGACGCTGCTGTCACACGCGGCAACGAGCAACTGGAGCGGTTCCAGAAAGCCAACAAGTCCTGAAGCATTGCTTTCGTCGACGCCGTCATGACGGCGATTGGCTCCGGCCCTTCCCGCAATGCGGGGAGGGCCTCATAGTTTGATCCATGGAAAAACGCGTCCTTTTCCGTTCCCGGTGGCTACCGTGGGTGCTGCTCGCGCCGCAGGTGTCCGTCATCGCGGTCTTCTTCTTCTGGCCGGCCGGGCAGGCCATGCTCCAATCGTTCCAGCTGCAGGATGCCTTTGGCCTGTCCACCCAGTGGGTGGGTTTCGACAATTTCAGAGACCTGTTCACCGACTCGGCGTATCTGAACTCCTTCAAGATCACCGCGCTTTTCTCCGCGATGGTGGCCGCCCTGGGCATTGGCCTGTCGCTTATGCTGGCCGTTTTTGCCGACCGCATCATCAGGGGCGCGCTGTTTTACAAGACCTTCCTGATCGTGCCGTATGCGGTCGCGCCGGCCGTGGCGGGCGTACTGTGGCTGTTCATGTTCTCGCCCACGCTGGGCGTTGTGGCCTACGCGTTGCGCAGCCTTGGCGTGGACTGGAACTCCCTGCTCAACACGGGCGATGCGGTCGCCCTGATCGTGATGGCAGCGGTGTGGAAGCAGATTTCCTACAACTTCCTGTTCTTCATGGCGGGTCTGCAGTCGATCCCAAAATCGTTGATAGAAGCAGCAGCCATCGACGGCGCACACCCCTGGCGGCGCTTCTGGAGCATCCAGTTTCCCCTCCTGTCGCCGACCACCTTCTTCCTGCTGGTGATCAACATGGTCTACGCCTTCTTCGACACCTTTGCGATTATCGACGCCACCACGCGCGGCGGTCCGGGCCAGGACACGATGATTCTGGTCTACAAGGTCTACAACGACGGCTTCAAGAATGGCGATCTGGGCGGCTCTGCGGCCCAGTCGGTGGTGCTCATGGCCATCGTGATTGCGCTGACCGTGGTGCAGTTCCGCTATGTCGAGAAAAAGGTCCAATATTGATGAAAGCCCTGCATCATGGTTGAACGCAGCCCGTGGCTGACGGTCCTGGCCCACGTGGTGATGGTGCTGGGCCTGCTGGTGGTCGCATTTCCGCTGTACCTGGCATTCGTCGCCTCCTCGCACACCGCACAGGAAATCATCCAGGCCCCGATGCCGCTGCTGCCGGGCGGCCATCTGTGGGAAACCTACAAAACCGCCTTGGTGGGCGGCGGCGACGGCGCCGGCTCTACCGCCCCGGTGGCGCGCATGATGTGGGTGAGTCTGGTCACGGCGCTGGTCATCACGTTTGGCAAGATTGCCATCTCGCTGCTGTCGGCGTTTGCCATCGTCTACTTCCGCTTCCCGTTCAAGAATTTCTTCTTCTGGGCCATCTTCGTCACGCTGATGCTGCCGGTCGAGGTGCGCATCATGCCGACCTACAAGGTGGTGTCCGATCTGGGCATGCTCAACACCTATGCGGGCCTGACCATTCCCCTGATCGCCTCGGCCACGGCCACCTTCCTGTTCCGCCAGTTCTTCCTGACCGTGCCCGATGAGCTGGTGGAAGCGGCGCGCATGGACGGCGCCGGGCCGATGCGTTTCTTCAAGGACATCCTGCTGCCGCTATCCAAGACCTCGATCGCGGCGCTGTTCGTGATCCAGTTCATCTACGGCTGGAACCAGTACCTGTGGCCGCTGCTGGCCACCACCAGCGAGGACATGTACCCGGTGGTGATCGGCATCAAGCGCATGATCGCCGGCGGCGACTCGGCAAACCAGTGGAACGTGGTGATGGCCACCGCCATCCTGGCCATGGTGCCGCCGGCCATCGTGGTCATCCTGATGCAGAAATGGTTCGTCAAGGGCCTGGTTGATACGGAAAAATAAAGATCAAAAATGGCCTCCATTTCACTCAGGAACATCACCAAGCACTACGGCAGCGGCAAGGCGGCGGTGCAGGTGCTGCACGGCGTCAGTGCGGAAATTGCCGACCACGAATTCGTGGTCATCGTTGGCCCGTCCGGTTGCGGCAAGTCCACGCTCCTGCGCATGGTAGCCGGGCTGGAGGAGATCAGCGGCGGCGAAATCGCCATTGGCGCGCGGGTCGTGAATGACCTGGAGCCGGCGGAGCGCGACATCGCCATGGTGTTCCAGAACTACGCCCTGTACCCCCACATGAGCGTGTTCGACAATATGGCCTACGGCCTGAAGATAGCCAGAGTGCCGGCTGGCGAAATCAGGGCCCGGGTCGACAAGGCCGCCGGAATTCTGGAGTTGGCTCATCTGCTGGACCGCAAGCCCCGCGCGCTGTCCGGCGGGCAGCGCCAGCGCGTCGCGATGGGACGCGCCATCGTGCGCCAGCCGCAGGTGTTCCTGTTCGACGAGCCGCTGTCGAACCTGGACGCCAAGCTGCGCGTGCAGACCCGGCTCGAAATCCAGAAGCTGCACCGCGAACTGGGCATCACCTCGCTCTTCGTCACGCACGACCAGATCGAGGCGATGACGCTGGCGCAGCGCATGATCGTGATGAACGCGGGCCGCATGGAACAGTTCGGCACGCCCGAAGAGGTCTACACGCGCCCGGCCACCACGTTCGTCGCCAGCTTCATGGGCTCGCCGCCGATGAACCTGCTCAAGAACGGGCCGAATGCCGCGCTCGGAGGCCCCAGCGGCGCGCTCATGGGCATTCGCCCCGAGCATCTGCAGATCACGCCCTCGGGCTGGGCGCTGCAGGTCGAAACGCTGGAAATGCTGGGCGCGGAGCGGCTGGTGTATTGCCGCATGGGCGGCGAGCCGCTGATCGTGCGCACCGACGAAAGCCAGGCCGCACCGGCCATCGGCGCGACCATTCATGTGACGCCGCGCTTTGACCGCCTGCACTGGTTCGACGCCGCCAGCGGGCAGCGGCTGTAGTCGACGCGATCCGCACCATGTCGCTGCAAACCGTCAGCTTCGAGCTTTGGCCTTACCCGCGCTGGATCGCGCACCGCGGCGCGGGCAAGCTGGCACCGGAGAACACACTGGCCGCGTTCCGGCGCGGGGCCAGTCACGGCTACCGCATGTTCGAGTGCGATGTGAAGTTGTCCAGCGACGGCGTGCCTTTTCTGATGCACGACACCTTGCTCGCGCGCACCACCAACAGCCGCCAGCGGCTGGATGCCGCGGCCAGCGACGTCGGCGGCGAGCACCCCTGGGGCGAGCTCGCGCAGCTGGACGCGGGCAGCTGGCATTCGCGCGCCTTTGCGGGCGAGCCGCTGCCCAGTTTCGAGAACATTGCCCGCTATTGCCTGCGCAACGGCCATTGTTTGAATGTCGAGATCAAGCCCACGCCCGGCGTGGAGCGCCACACCGGCGAAGTGGTCGCCCAGCATGCGGCACGGCTCTGGCGCGACGCGCCCGCGCCGCCCCTGCTCAGCTCGTTCAGCGTTGACGCGTTGCGAGGCGCGCAGGCGGCTGAGCCGCAGTTGCCGCGCGGCCTGCTGCTGGACACGCTGTGGCAGGGGTGGTTTGAGGCCGCCATCGACCTGGGCTGCGTGGCCATCGTCTGCAACCATGCGCTGTGGGACCGCACCAATGTTACGCAGGCCCACAACGCCGGACTGCGTGCCTTAAGCTACACCGTGAACGACGAGTGGGCCGCGCAGCGCCTGCTGGACCTCGGTACCGACGGCATCATCACCGACCGCGTGGATTTGTTCGCACCGCGGGCTTGACGTGACCGGCTCAGTGCCGCCAGCCCCGCGCCATGAGCCACTGACTGCTGGCACAGCCAAGCACCAGCGCCGCATAGGTCGCCATCTTGCCGTCGTGCCCAAAGTACCATAGCCCGAGCAGCAAGGCGGCCGCGCCGACTACGAAATTGATAGCTGCTTGCGCCCACCAGGCAAGGGCTACCGAGCCTTTTCTTGCAAATAACCGGGAAGCCAGTGTCGTGACAATGGCCACGAACAGCGCCGGCGCCACGAAATTGAGCAGTTGAATGAGCAGGTCCAGAGGTCCCATGGTGTTGCGTTTTGTGTGCCAATGGCAGGTCGTTGATCCGGCTCAATACCTGTTCGAGCCACAAATTTTATAATCTAATAATGGCAGTCTGGGCTTTAGGCATCAATCACACGACCGCGCCGCTCGATCT
This sequence comes from Rhodoferax sediminis, assembly GCF_006970865.1. NCBI lineage: Bacteria > Pseudomonadati > Pseudomonadota > Betaproteobacteria > Burkholderiales > Comamonadaceae > Rhodoferax > Rhodoferax sediminis. Next base: position 964,913 of record NZ_CP035503.1, on the reverse strand, counting down.
GCGCGGTCGCTTTGCGTTCGCCATCGACCAGATCCAGCCGGCCCTGCATGGGTTGCGCGCATCGCTGGCCCGGCATCCCGAGGTGGCGATCCTGTCCACCTGCAACCGCACCGAAATCTACTGCGCCGGTGAAAGACTGGCGGCGGGCCACGCGCTGGACTGGCTGGCCCGCACGGGCAACGTCTCCCCCGAGTTGCTGCGCTCGCACACCTACACACTGGAAGACGGGCCGGTGGCGCGCCACGCCTTTCGCGTCGCCAGCGGGCTCGATTCCATGGTGCTGGGCGAGGCCCAGATCCTGGGCCAGATCAAGGACGCAGTGCGCGCCGCCGAAGAAGCCGGCGCCTTGGGCACCACGCTGAACCAGCTGTTCCAGCGCTCGTTTGCGGTGGCCAAGGAAGTGCGCACCTCGACCGAAATCGGCGCGCACTCCATCAGCATGGCCGCCGCCGCCGTGCGGCTGGCGGGCCAGTTGTTCGAGGATCTGAGCCAGATCAAGGTCTTGTTTGTCGGCGCCGGCGAGATGATCGAACTCGCGGCCACCCATTTCGCGGCCAGGAACCCGAAGGCCATCGCCATCGCAAATCGCTCCCTGGAGCGCGGTGAAAAACTGGCCAGCCGCTTCGGCGGCGAGGTGATGCGCCTGGCCGACCTGCCGGCCCGCCTGCACGAGTTCGACGCCGTGGTCAGCTGCACCGCGAGCACCCTGCCCATCATCGGCCTGGGCGCCGTGGAACGGGCCCTGAAGGCGCGCCGGCACCGCCCGATGTTCATGGTCGATCTGGCCGTGCCGCGCGACATCGAGATCGAGGTCAAGGCGCTGCAGGACGTGTACCTGTACACCGTGGACGACCTCGCGGCCGTGGTGCAGACCGGCCAGGCGAATCGCCAGGCGGCGGTGGCGCAGGCCGAGGCCATCATCGACGCCGGCGTACAAAGCTTCATGCACTGGATGGACCAGCGCGGCAGCGTGCCGCTGATCCAGCAGCTGAACGCGCAGGCGGACGAATGGCGCGGTGCCGAAATCGCGCGCGCGCGCCGGCTGCTGGCCCGCGGCGAAGATGTCGACGCGGTGCTGGAGGCCCTGTCCAGGGGCCTGACCCAGAAGATGCTGCACGGCGCCATGGCCGAACTGCATGCGGGCGACCACGCGTCCCGCGAACGCGCCAGTGTGGCCATCGAGCATTTCTTTCTTCGCAAAAGCCGTTAGGGGCGCCCCATGAAATCCTTCCTGCGCGCCCGGCTGGAGCGTTACGCTGTCCGTTTGTCGGAGCTGGACTTTTTGCTCTCGCGCGAAGACATCATGCGCGACATGAGCCAGTTCCTGGTGCTCTCGCGCGAGCACTCCGATGTGGCACAGCTGGTGAGCCGCTACCAGCGCTACGTGGCGCGCGAAAACGATCTGGCCGCGGCCCGGGCCCTGCAGGCCGACCCCGCCGTGGACGCTGACATGGCCGAGATGGCGCAGGAGGAAATTGCCTCGGCCGAGACCGAACTGGCGCAATTGCACGCCGAGCTGCAGCGCATGCTGCTGCCCAAAGACCCTGACGACGCGCGCAACGCCTTCGTGGAAATCCGCGCCGGCACGGGCGGCGACGAATCGGCGCTGTTCGCGGGCGATCTGCTGCGCATGTACGCCCGCTACTGCGAGCGCCGCGGCTGGAAGACCGAGATCATCAGCGAGTCGCCCAGCGAACTCGGGGGCTACAAGGAAGTGGTGCTGCGCGTGGTCGGTGACCAGGCCTACGGCGCGCTCAAGTTCGAATCCGGCGGGCACCGCGTGCAGCGCGTGCCGGCCACCGAGACGCAGGGCCGCATCCACACCAGCGCCTGCACCGTGGCCGTGCTGCCCGAGCCGGATGAGCAGGAGGCCATCAAGATCAATCCGGCCGATCTGCGCATCGACACCTACCGCGCCAGCGGTGCCGGTGGCCAGCACATCAACAAGACCGACTCGGCGGTGCGCATCACGCACATTCCGACCGGCATCGTGGCCGAGTGCCAGGACGGGCGCAGCCAGCACAGCAACAAGGCCCAGGCGCTCAAGGTACTCACCGCGCGCATCCAGGAAAAAGACCGTTCCGAGCGCGCCGCGAAAGACGCCGCCGAGCGCAAGAGCCTGATCGGTAGCGGCGACCGCAGCGACCGCATCCGCACCTACAACTTCCCGCAGGGGCGGCTCACCGACCATCGCATCAATCTCACGCTGTACAAGCTGCTCGCCATCATGGAGGGCGACCTGGACGATGTGGTGCAGGCGCTACAGGCCTACGAGGCGGCGCAGCAGCTGGCCGAGCTGGAAGTCGCGAGTGCTTGAGCACCCGCTAACTTTTCATCAAATCGGCCTCTAGCCATTACGCAGTAAGCGCAAGTAGCTACGCTTCTCATAGCAATCGAACGTGACCTCCATCGCCCAAGCGCTGCTCGAAGCCCAGTCCCGCGGCCTGGACCGGCTGGATGCGCAGTTGCTGCTGCTGCACGCGCTGGGCCGCGCCACGCACGACCGGGCCTGGCTGCTCGTGCATGACACCGATGCGCTGCCGCCCGCGGTGGAAGCCACGTTGGACGCCTCGGTGCAACGCCGCTCTAGCGGCGAGCCGCTGGCCTACATCACCGGCCACAGGGAATTTTTCGGGCTCGACCTGCGGGTTGACGCGCGCGTGCTGGTGCCCCGGCCCGACACTGAAACGCTGGTGGAGTGGGCGCTGGAGGTGCTGGACGAGGTATCCGTTCAGTCGAAACCTATGCTGCCCGACGCCAGGGATACCGCGGAACCGGCTTTGCCGGGCCGCTGGTATCGCCCCCTTGAGGGGGAGGCGCCACAGGCGCTTCGGGGGTGTTTCATCTCCGTCATCGACCTGGGCACCGGCAGCGGTGCCGTAGCGCTGGCCCTCAAGCACGCACGGCCCGCTTTGCAGGTCAGTGCCACGGACGCGAGCAGCGACGCGCTGCAGGTGGCTCAAGCCAACGCGCAGCGGCTGGGGTTAGCTATCGAATTCATGCAAGGCTCATGGCTGACACCGGTTCACGGCCGCTACCACGCCATCGTCTCGAACCCGCCCTACATCGCCGCGCAGGACCGGCACCTGATCGATTTGACGCACGAGCCGCTGCAGGCCCTGGCCAGCGGCCACGATGGGCTGGACGACATTCGCCTCATCATCGCGCAGGCGCGTGCGCACCTGCGCCCGGCCGGCTGGCTGCTGCTGGAACACGGCTACGACCAGGCCGGGGCGGTGCGCCAATTGCTTAGCGGCGCCGGCTTCGAGGAAGTGCAGTCCAGGCTGGATCTGAGCGGCATCGAGCGCTGCAGCGGCGGGCGCGCGCCGCGAGCCTGACTCAGCGATTCACATCCACCACCACGCGGCCGCGCACCTTGCCGTCGAGCAGCACGGGCGATTGGGCGATCACCTGCGACAGCCCGATTTCGACCGTCATGCGCTCCAGGGTGGCGCCATCCACATGCTGCGCCAGCAGCCGCCAGGCCTCGGCACGCCTGGCGTTGTCGATGAAGACGCAGTTGATCCCGTACAGCGTCACGCCGCGCAGGATGAAGGGCATCACGGTGCTCGGGAAGTCGGCGCCCTGCGCCAGGCCGCAGGCCGCGACGGCGCCGTTCCAACGGGTTGCGGCGCAGGCGTTGGCCAGGGTGTGGCTGCCCACCGTGTCGATCACGCCGGCCCAGCGCTCGCGCTGCAGCGGCTTACCCGGCGCGGAGAGCTCAGTGCGATCGATGATGTGCGCCGCGCCCAGCGACTTCAGGTAGTCGGCTTCCTGCGGCCGGCCCGTGGATGCGATGACCGAATAGCCAAGGCCCGAGAGCAGTTTGACGGCCACCGAGCCGACCCCGCCGGCCGCGCCGGTGACGAGCACTTCGCCGTCACCCGGCCTCAGGCCATGGCGCTGCAAGGCCATCACGCACAGGGCCGCGGTGTAGCCCGCGGTGCCGATGGCCATCGCCTGCCGGGTTGAATAAGCCTCGGGCAGGCGCAGCAGCCATCCCGCATAGAGTCGCGCCTTCTGGGCCAGGCCACCCCAATGTGTCTCGCCGAGGCCCCAGCCGTTGACGACGACACGGTCGCCGGGTTTCCAGGCGGGGTCCAGGCTCTGCTCGACGACGCCGGCCAGGTCGATGCCCGGCACCAGCGGCCACTTCTTCACGATCGCGCCGCGCCCGGTGATCGCCAGCGCATCCTTGAAGTTCAGGCTCGAGTACTGCACGCGCACCGTCACGTCGCCCGCCGGCAACCGGGCTTCATCCAGCGGCGCCAGCGTCGCAACGGTCTGCTTGTCGTTTTGGGTGAGCAACAGGGCCTGGAACATCGCGGACTCCTTCTAGGACATGGTTGATTGGGTGTCGCTACGCGCGCGGCGATTTCGTTTCGGCCGGGGACCGCAAGGCGGCAAAGTCCTCTTCGAAGAACTCCCACTCGCCCTTCTCGTTGGCGGCGCGGCGCGTGGCTTCTGCATGGCGCAGGTCCACGCGGCGGATCTTGCCGGAGATGGTCTTCGGCAGCTCCGCAAACTCGAGCCGGCGGATGCGCTTGTACGGCGCCAGCTTCACCCGCAGAAAGGTCAGGATGCTTTCGGCCAGCGCTGCCGAGGGGCTGTAGCCCTGACGCAAGGCAACGAAGACCTTGGGCACGGCCAGACGCAGCGGATCGGGGCTGGGCACCACCGCGGCCTCGGCCACGGCTTCGTGCTCGATCGCGACGGATTCCAGTTCGAACGGCGAGATGCGATAGTCCGCGGCCTTGAACACATCGTCGGCGCGGCCCACGTAGGTGATATAGCCGTCGGCATCGCGCGCGGCCACGTCGCCGGTGCGGTACACGCCACCGCGCGTCACCTCGGCATTCTTCTCGCTGTCGTCGAGGTAGCCGCTCATCAGTCCGACGGGGCGCGGATCCAGATGCAGCGCGAGCTCGCCCTCGTCGGCCTGCTGGCCATCGGCATCGATCAGCACGACGCGATAGCCCGGCAGCGGACGGCCCATCGACCCCGCCTTCACCGGCTGCCCCGGCGGGTTGCCGACCTGGGCCGTGGTTTCCGTCTGGCCATACCCGTCGCGCACCGTGATGCCCCAGGCCGTCTTGATCTGCTCGATGACCTCGGGGTTCAGCGGCTCGCCGGCGCCGATCAACTCACGGATGTGCAGACGGTCGCGATGCGCAGCGAGATCCTCCTGGATCAGCATGCGCCACACCGTCGGGGGCGCGCACATCGTCGTCACCTGGAATTTTTCCAGCACGCCGAGCAGCGCCGGCGCGTTGAAACGCGTGTAGTTGTAGATGAAGACGCAGGCACCGGCATTCCAGGGCGCGAAGAAACAGCTCCACGCGTGCTTGGCCCAGCCGGGCGATGAGATGTTGAGGTGGATGTCGCCGGGCTGCAGGCCGATCCAGTACATCGTCGACAAATGACCCACCGGGTAGCTCTGGTGCGTGTGCAGCACGAGTTTGGGCTGGGACGTGGTGCCGGAGGTGAAATACAGCAGCAAGGGATCGCTCGCGCGGGTCGCGCCGTCCGGGCTAAAGCCGGCCGGAGCCTGTATCGAATCGGCAAAATCCAGCCAGCCGCTAACGGCTTTGCCGACGCATACGCGGGTGTAGCTGCCCGGCACATCGGCGAATTTCTCGACGTTCGCCGCGCCCACGATCGCGTGCTTGACGTCGCCGCGCAGCATCCGGTCGCGCAAGTCCTGCGGCGTCAGCAGGTTGGAGCAGGGAATCAGCACCACGCCCAGCTTGATGCAGGCCAGCATGCTCTCCCACAGCGGCACCTCGTTGTTCAGCATGAGGAGAACGCGGTCGCCGCGCCGCGCGCCCTGCGCGCGCAGCCAGTTCGCCACCTGGTTCGAGCGCGCCGACATCTGCGCGAACGAGAGCTTGCGCTCCTCCCCCGACTCCTCGACGATCCACAGCGCGGGCCTGTCGTTGCCCGCCGCCATGCGGTCGAAGTGGTCCAGCGCCCAGTTGAACTCGGTGAGCTCGGGCCATTTGAAATCGCGGTAGGCGGTGGCGTAGTCGGTGCGGTGCGCCAGCAGGAAGTCGCGGGCTCGCAGGAAGGCGTCGGCGGCGGTCATTGTGTCTCCTTCAATATCATGGGGTGAACTGGAACTTTACTCCGCCGGCGCGGGCAGCTCAAACGCCTTCGGTCGCGACCAGCAGGGATTTGGCCGTGCGCGCACGGATGGCGCGCAGCGGCAGGTACTCGGGCGAGTCCCACCAGGTTTTGAGTTGGGCCATGCTCGGGAATTCGAGCAGCACCCAGCGGCCGGGTGCCTCGCCCTCCAACACTTCCGTGGCGCCGCCGCGGGCAATGGAGCGCCCCCCGTACGCCTCTATCGTGGCGGACACCTTCTGGCTGTATTCCTCGTATCCGATGCCGTCGACGACCTCGACGTGGGCGACTACATAAGCGACCATGGCTGCTTCTCCTGGGTGGGTGGTGACTCCCTGATTGTCGTGCGTCCGGCGCGCCAGCAAATCAGGTCCAATAGGGATATGGAAAACCCGCACGACATCGAACAGCGCCTGACCGATCTGGAGATCAAGGCCACCTTCACCGAAGACCTGCTGGAGCAGCTGGACCAGGTCATCGTCCGTCAGCAACAGCAAATCGACCTGCTGATTCGCGAGATCGGCCATCTGCGCCAGCCCGCCACCGATGGGCAGCCCGGCGCGGCGCGCAACCTGCGCGACGAGCTGCCGCCGCATTACTGAGCGCTCGCCATTTCGCCGACAATCGCGGGTTGATCAAAGGTTTAACTTCATGACCCCCAGCCCCTCCGACGCCCCTGTCCTGCCAGATGCATCCACGCCCCCCGAGGCTTCGGCCAAAAAACCGGGACGCCTGCCTTCCGCCCGGCCCGTGCTGGAAAAACTGTTCGAGCTGTATCCGCACCTGTTCGGCGCCGAGTTCCTGCCGCTCAAGCTCGGGATCTTTCAGGAACTGCTGGCCGCGCATCCCGAGCATTTCTCGCGCGACGCGCTCAAGGCCGCCCTGGGCGTGCACACACGCTCCACGCGCTACCTGCAAAGCGTGGCTGCGGGCAAGCCGCGTCACGACCTGACCGGTGTGGCCGTGGAACCCGTGGCCCCCGAGCATGTCTGCCTGTCCGTGCTGGAACTGTTCCGCCGCAAGCAGGGCCGGACCCCCGAAGATCTGCGGCCGAAGTTTCGCGCGCAGCTCCTGCGCGCGTTCGAGGCCTCCGGCCTGACGCCCCAGGAGTACCGGGCCAAGGTCCAGACGAGCGATGCGCGCGCCAACGCCCTGCTGGAGGAAGCGTTTGCCGAATACGACCAGCAGCGCGCCAGGCAGGAAGCCCTGTGCCGGGCGCTGGAGAGCAGCGGCAAGACCCCTGCGGAGTTTGCCGAGATGTACGGCCTGAACCCGCGCGACGTGACCGCGGCGCTTGAGCGCCAGCGCCGCCAACAGGCTCCAGCCGCCCCGCTCTGATATTGCGCCGACAGCGCAGACGCTGTCAGGCCATGGCGCCATGCCCTTGAAGCATTCCACCCCGGCCAGCCGCCTTTACCTGGCCGGCGCCATCATCCTGATCGGGGGCCTGGTCGCCGCCGCGCTGGTCTATTTCCTGGCGGCGAACCCCGCCGACACGAACGCTGCCGGCTACAACATCGTGGGCGGAAACACCTACGCCCTCACGCTCGCGGAATCGACGCGCGAACTGCAGGAGGTCGAGCGCCTCGGCGGCCAGTCCGCCGTCCTGGTGCTCGAATTCCACCGCCGGTTTTTGTCGCTGTGGCATGGGCGGCGCCTGGCGTACACGCTGGCGCTGCTGTCCGCCGCGGTCGCACTGCTGTGCTTCCATATCGCGGGATTGATGGGGGAAGATGTTGGGGATTGAGTGCTTCGTGACGGACGGGTGTCATGAGTTTTATTGCGAAACTACCGAGAGTCATTTAGGGCTCTGGACCTTACTGGGTATTCGTAGTTAGCTACTGATTTAATAGCGATCAACTCTTTGAACCGCCTTCGGTACTCGTCGACCAAAACGGTCAGTTTCCTGCCGTTGGGGGGTCCATACAGGGTTAGTCGTCAGTGAGCGGGCCCGACACGGAGGCGGTAGCTTTCATTGTCAATGGCCGCATGAATGCAGCGAGTGTGAGCGTACTGCGGCAACGCGGCGAGTAGCGCCTGAATTTCAGCTCTCTTGGTTTCCAACATTCGGCAGCCGAGAATTACTGACGTTACCGCCTGGGCCGGAAAACTGAAGAGATGGATTGCCTCCGGCCCCGTTCCTATGACATGCGACGCGTCCGCGAGCGGCACAATCATTCTCCATTCGGCTTCGTACTCCCACTCGACACCCTTCATCAGGAAGGCCGAACCATCCTCAACTTCTGAAAGTGTTAGAGAGGGCCGCTTGGAACCGTAAGTCACCTGACGTAGATGCCTAAGCTCGTCATCTTCGGAGACGCACCGGTTGAAGAACGGTGAAGTCTCATCGAACTGCACGACGAACCCTCTATGAGAATCTGCGTAGTGCGCCCACATGAGAAGACTCTTCGGGGACTCGGACAAGCAGAGCACGCCAAGAAGCTCCTCCAGCTTTCGCGCCATCGTCTCCTGAAGGAGCGGCATCATTTGCGCCGATGCGCCATTGAGGCTCTTCTGGATAGCAGGCAACTGCGCTTTAAGGAAGGCCTGCAGCGCTTCTTCCGAGACTAGAGCGCGAAGCTCCGCGGGCAACTGGGCGAGTTCCTCGGCAAGGACACGTGGGAGCGCCCGCTGCAGATCTGCTGCCGCGTATTCAGGAGTGGCGAGCGCTGCGAGATGTGGCTTGAGCTCGAAGGGATCGTTCAGGACAGCCGGCGACGAAAAGCGAATGCACTGGTTGCGTAGAACGTCAGTTCGGTCAGGATGCAGGTACTTGTAGAGAGGCATTGTCTGACGGCTAACGTGATATAGATCGTCGGATATTCTGGGACCGCAGTTTATCCGACAGGATGGAAAACTGGATTGAAACTATCGCGCAGGCTTGACGTGGCGCGTCATCGCGCCGCGAGACCGGGCACCAGGTAGATTCACTTATCGCGTGCTTGCACAGACCCGCTAGCCTTGTCTTCCCGTAGCAACCGCATCCCCAACAGCGTGTAGCGGGTGCTGGCTGCATTCCAGTTCCGGAACGAGCAGCGCGCATACAGGGCCCACGTGTGCCAGGACCCGCCGCGGCGCACGCGCACCGAGCCTGATGCCGGTCCCTGCGGATCATCCACGGGCGAGGTCTTGTAGTAGGTGTCGCCATACCAGTCCGACACCCACTCCCAGGCGTTGCCGAGCATGTCGTGCAGCCCGAACGCGTTGGCAGGAAAGCTGCCGACGGGCGCCGTGAAGGCAAAGCCGTCGTGCCCCTTGAGCGCAAAGGCCTGCCAGCGCGGCCAGTAGGTGGCCGCGTCGGCGTCGAAGGTGTTGGCGATGTGCGTGAGGGCCTGCGGGTCGTCGCCGTTGGGGTAGCGGGCGGGGGTGCCCGCGCGGCACGCGTACTCCCACTCCGCCTCGGTGGGCAGGCGGTACACGGCGCCTTCCTTGTTGCTCAGCCACTTTGCCAGCGCGACCGCGTCGTTCCAGGTCACGTTCAGCACCGGGTGGTCGTCCCCTTGGGGGAAGCCCGGGTTGCGCCAGCTGTAAATGGGGTTGCGGCCTTCGAAGGCGTCGCCGCGCTCCGTTTTGGACGGGTCGTAGGCCGCGTTGTAGCCGTAGCCGCCCGTGCCGTCGGCCACTGATTCAGGCGTGTAGCCCGACAGCGCCAAGAACCGGGCGAATTGGCCCACTGTGACTTCATCCTGCCCCAGGTAAAAGGGCCGCGTGATGCGCACGCGGTGCCGGGGCGCTTCGTCGTACAAATCCACAAAGCGCTGGTGCTCGTAGGCCGGATAGCTTGACGCGAGCGCGTCGGGCGCCTCATCGCTGCCCATCGTGAATTCGCCGGCGGGCACGCGCACCAGCTTCATGCCGAGCGTGTTTTCGATCACCTCGGGGCTGGCTTGGCCCGGCGTTGGCGGGCTCGGCGCCTGCGCCCAAGCTCCCGGGCCGGCAAACCACGCAAGAATGAGCAGCAGGCGGGCGACGGCGGCGCGCCGCGTATCAGTGGTGGTGGCCATGCTCACCGTGCACGTGCCCATGCGCCACCTCCTCTTCGGTGGCAGCGCGGACCTCGGTCACGGTGAGGTTGAAGCGCAAGACCTTGCCGGCAAAAGGGTGGTTGCCGTCGAGGAAAACCTTGTCGCCCTTGATTTTCATGACGGTGAAGGCGTGTTCGTGGCCATCCTCGCCCCGGCCCTGCAACTGGCCGCCGACCTTCACGCCAGGCGGAAACTGGGTCTTGGGAATGGTCTGCAGCAGGCTCTCGTCGCGCAGGCCGAAGGCGTCCTGCGGCTGCAGTTCAACGCTGGTCTGGTACTGCGGCTCTTTCCCTTCGAGCGCTTCCTCGATCTTTGGGAAGGTGTTGCCGTAGCCGCCGTGCAGGTAAACCATGGGCTCGTGGCTTTCCTCGAGGAGCTTGCCGGCGGCGTCCAGCACCTTGTAGCGCAGCGTGACGGCGGTGTTTTTTTCGATTTTCATGGGGCGTATTCCGATGCAGGGGTCATTATCAGGGTGGTATTGTGCCGGCGCGGCATCGCTGCGCCGAACGTGAAATAATCGGCTCCATTGAACTTGTTGGAACCAGGAGTAAGACAACATGAGTGACGCACAACAACGCATCGACGAATTGGTCAAGTCCAGCGAGGTGCTGCTGTTCATGAAGGGCAACGCCAATTTCCCGATGTGCGGCTTTTCGGGCCGTGCCATCCAGATCCTCAAGGCCTGCGGCGTGGACCCCAAGGACGTGAAGACGGTGGACGTGCTCGGCGACGAGGGCATCCGCCAGGGCATCAAGGAATACAGCAACTGGCCCACCATCCCGCAGCTCTACGTCAAGGGCGAGTTCGTGGGCGGCGCCGACATCATGATGGAGATGTACGAAAAGGGTGAGTTGCAGCAGGTGCTGGGCCAGCCGGCCGCCTGACCTCCCCGGGTTCCCTCCTGACCTGCGCCGGCTTGCCGGCGCCACGCACAGCCACCCTCGGTGGCTGTTTTTCTGGCCGCTACACTTTGGGCAAGATCTGTCGCCGCATCGGCGCCGGCGCCTTCCCGCCATGAGCCTGAGCCAAAGCCTGTTCATCATTGCCCTGTTGATTGCGGTCAGCGCGTTTTTCTCGGTGGCCGAGATCTCGCTGGCGGCCTCGCGGCGCCTGCGTCTGCGCCAGATGGCCGACGAGGGCGACGCGCGGGCCAGCAAGGTGATGCGCGCGCAGGAGCAGCCCGGGCATTACTTCACCGTGGTGCAGATCGGCCTGAATGCCATCGCGATTCTGGGCGGGATCGTCGGCGAAGGGGCCTTGAGCCCGCATTTCAGCGGTCTTTTCGGGCTGTGGCTGGCGCCCGAATCGGCCCGGACCGGCGGTTTCATCGCCTCGTTCGCGGTGGTGACCTCTCTGTTCATCCTGTTCGCCGACCTGGTCCCCAAACGCATGAGCATGACGCAGCCCGAACGGCTCGCGGTGCTGGTGGTCGGGCCGATGCAGGTCTGCGTCTCGCTGCTCAAACCGGTGGTCTGGCTCTACAGCAAGGGCGCCGACTGGATGGTGCGCGGTTTTGGCCTGCCGGCACAGCGCGACGACCGCGTGACCTCCGACGACATCCTGGCCCTGACCGAAGCCGGCGCCCAGGCCGGCGTGCTGGCGCGGCGCGAACAGCAGGTGATCGCCAATGTGTTCGAGCTCGACACGCGCACCGTGGAGAGCGTCATGACGCCGCGCGAGCGCATCGCCTGGTTTTTGCGCGACGAGCCCGACAGCGTGGTGCGCGCGCGCATCGTGGCCCAGCCGTTTTCCACCTACCCGGTCTGCGACGGCGCGATCGACCATGTGCTGGGCTACGTGGACGCCAAGGACATGTTCCAGCGCGTATTGACCCAGCAGCCGATTCCGCTGACGGACGAGAGCCTGCTGCACAAGGTGCTGATCGTGCCCGACCGCCTGACGCTGTCCGAGGTGCTGGAGCAGTTCAGACAGGCGCATGAGGACTTTGCCGTGATCGTCAACGAGTACAGCCTGGTGGTGGGTGTACTGACGCTGAACGACGTGATGAGCACGGTGATGGGCGACCTGGTCTCGCCGCCGGACGAAGAGCAAATCGTGCGCCGCGACGAAAATTCGTGGCTGATCGACGGCGTGGCGCCGGTGCAGGATGTGCTGCGCGCTTTGGGGCTGGACGCGCTGCCGCACGACGAAGAATACGAAACCCTGGCCGGCTTCCTGATGGTCATGCTGCGCCGCGTGCCCAAGCGCACCGACAAGGTGACCTGGGGCGGCTACACCTTCGAAGTGCTCGATGTGGACAGTTTCCGCATCGACCAGGTCATGGTGTCGCGACTCGAACCGCCTCGTCCCTGAAGTCCCAGCGCCGGGTGGCGCCCAGCACCGCGTCGGGATACGGCGCCAGGCCGCGCGAGCCGTTGTAGCGGCCCAGCGCCAGGAACAGGTTGCCGCGCTCGCGGTCCAGGTAGTGGCGCAGGATGACGCAGCCAAAGCGCAGGTTGGTCTGCATCTGGAACAGCTTGCTGGCGTCGCCGTCACCGATCAGGCGCGCCCAGAACGGCATGACCTGCATGTAACCGCGCGCGCCCACGCTGGAGACGGCGTACTTGCGGAAATTGCTCTCCACCTGGATCAGGCCGAGCACCAGCGACGCATCGAGTCCCGCGCGGTGGCTCTCGTACCAGACGGTTTGCAGGAATTCCTTGCGCACCCGCCAGTCGGGCTTCGCCTTGCGCAGCCGCTCGCTCATGGCCCCGAGCCAGCGCAGGTACACCAGGCGCGATGCGGTGTCGCTGAACTCGGGAACGGGCGGCGCCTGGTTGGCCACCGCCGAGCCCAGCGCGGTGCGCACCGAATCGGCGAGCGGCTCCTCGACCTGGCCGCCGGCCATGGAAAACTCTGATTTTGATAGCAACAAAGCGCCGACTGATAAGGACAAAAGGCAGTTTCGCCTTGTAATGCCTTGACCCGCCGACGCGAATGCCATCGCAGCGCTCATTTTTGCAGCCGAGCGCTCAAGAAGGCCACCATGTCATGCACGCCGACCTTGGTCGCGGCCGCGTCGCGGCGGTGCTGGTATTCGAGCTGGCCTTCTTTGAGGCCGCGGTCGCCGATGGTGATGCGGTGCGGCACGCCGATCAGTTCCCAGTCGGCAAACATGGCGCCAGGGCGCTCGCCGCGGTCGTCCAGCAGCACATCCACTCCCGCGGCCAGCAGTTCCTCATAGAGCTTGTCGGCGGCCGCCTTCACATCGGGGCTGCGATCCGGGCCGATCGGGCACACCACCACGGTGAACGGCGCGATCGCATCGGGCCAGATGATGCCGCGCTCGTCGTGATTCTGCTCGATGGCGGCGGCCGGCAGCCGGGTGATGCCGATGCCGTAGCAGCCCATCTCCATGAACTGCGGCTTGCCGTTCACATCCAGAAAGGTGGCATTCATCGCGCGGCTGTATTTGGTGCCGAGGTAGAACACGTGGCCGATCTCGATACCACGCTCGATCGCCAGCACGCCACGGCCGTCGGGCGAGGCATCGCCTTCGACCACGTTGCGCAGGTCGGCCACCAGCGCGGGCTCGGGCAGGTCGCGGCCCCAGTTCACGCCGGTGAGGTGGAAGTCCGGCGCGTTGGCGCCGCAAATCCAGTCGCTCATGACCACCACCTCGCGGTCGGCCACGATTTTCACGGGCTTCTTGAGCTTGATCGGGCCCAGATAGCCGGGCTCGCAGCCAAAGTGCTCGTCGATCTCGGCCGCGCTGGCGAAGCGAAAGCCCGCATCCAGCCCCGGCACCTTGCCGACCTTGACCTCGTTCATGCCATGGTCGCCGCGCAGCAGCAGCAGCCAGACCTGGCTCCCGGTGGCTTCGCCCTGCTCGTTGACCGGGTCGGTGGCCAGCACCAGCGACTTGACCGTGGTCGACAGCGGCACGCCCAGCAGCTCGGCCACGGCGGCGCAGGTGCTCTTGCCGGGAGTCGGCGTCATGGTCATGGCTTGCGTTGCTGCCGGGCGCGGGCCGGCCGGCGCCAGCGCCTCTGCCTTTTCCATGTTGGCGGCGTAATCGCTGCCCGGGCAGTAAACGATGGCGTCCTCGCCGGTGGCGGCGATCACCTGGAATTCTTCCGAGAGGTCGCCGCCAATCGCGCCGCTGTCGGCCGCCACCGCCCGGTAGGTCAGGCCGAAACGGTCGAAAATCCGCCGGTACGCCTGCGCCATCACCTGGTAGCTGGTCTTGGCCGCGGCGGGGTCGCGGTCGAAGCTGTAGGCGTCCTTCATGGTGAATTCGCGCCCGCGCATCAGGCCAAAGCGCGGCCGGCGTTCGTCGCGGAACTTGGTCTGGATCTGGTAGAAGTTCCTGGGCAGCTGTTTGTAGCTTTTGATCTCCTGGCGCGCGATGTCGGTGATCACCTCCTCGCTGGTCGGTTGCACCACATAGTCGCGCTCGTGCCGGTCCTTGATGCGCAGCAGCTCCGGCCCCATCTTCTCGAAGCGGCCGGTTTCCTGCCAGAGCTCGGCCGGCTGCACCACCGGCATGCTCAGCTCCACGGCGCCGGCGCGGTTCATTTCCTCGCGCACGATGGCCTCCACCTTGCGGATCACGCGCAGCCCCATGGGCATGTAGCTGTAAATGCCGGCGCCGAGTTTTTTGATCATGCCGGCGCGCGTCATGAGCTGATGGCTGACCACCTCGGCGTCGGCAGGAGCTTCCTTGAGCGTGGAAATGAAGAACTGGGAGGCTTTCATGCTTGTTTTGGGAGACGCCGGGGGCTTGGCCCCTTGATGCACGCGGTACGCTGTGCATAATGGTCTCAGTTTAAAAATTTGGGGTTTGATTATGCTTGACCGGGAAGGCTTTAGGCCCAACGTCGGCATCGTCCTGCTCAACCAGAGAAATCAGGTGTTCTGGGGCAAGCGTATCCGCAGCCACTCCTGGCAGTTTCCGCAAGGTGGCATTGACCGGGGAGAAACCCCCGAGCAGGCGATGTTCCGTGAGCTGCAGGAAGAAGTGGGGCTTCTGCCGGATCATGTGCGCGTGGTGGCCCGCACCCGTGACTGGTTGCGCTACGAGGTGCCAGACCGGTACATCCGCCGCGATGCGCGCGGATTCTACAAAGGCCAGAAACAGATCTGGTTTCTTCTGCAACTGGTCGGCCACGACTGGGACTTGAACCTGCGCGCCACGAATCATCCGGAATTCGACGCCTGGCGCTGGAACGACTACTGGGTGCCGCTCGATGTGGTGGTGGAATTCAAGCGCGGCGTGTACGAGATGGCCTTGACCGAACTGGCGCGCTTTCTGCCGCGCCACGATCACCGCAACCGCTACCTGCGCGGCGGCATGCGCACGCGCGAGCATGAGCTTCATGAGCCCGAGCGCGAGCCGGGCGCCACGTTCGAGTTGCCGCCAGGGGCCACGTTCGAACCCGACCCGCAAGCCGACTATCCGCAGACACCACCACCGCCAAAAGGCACGCATGCGACGTCTTGAACAGCTGGCCGTGGCACTGCTGGCATGCGTGGCGTGCAGCGCCTTTGCGCAGCTGGCAGCGGAAAACCCCGACTGGAAAGAAATACAGGTGCCGCCGGCGCCCGCCTTCAGCACCCGCCGGCTCGTTGTGCTGGATCTGGGCGCCAATCAGGCGCTGAAATTCGGGGTCGATCCGGCTACCTTGTCCATCTCGAAAGATGGCGTGGTGCGCTACGTCGTGGTGGCGTCCAGCGCCAGCGGCGCGACGAATGCCATGTACGAGGGCATTCGCTGCGCCACGGGCGAGTTCAAGACCTATGCACGTGCCACGACCAGCGGCACCTGGAACACGGTCGAGGACCCGCAGTGGCTCTCCCTGTACGCCAACCTGCCGTCCAGGCACGCCCTGGCGCTGGCCGAGCAGGGCGTGTGCAATGGCAAGGCGCCCGCCAACTCCGTTGAAGCCATCCTTCGCCAGCTGAAAAACCCCCAGCAGCAGTACGAACGCCGCTGACCCCGCGCAGCCCCGGGTTACCGGGTCAGCACCAGGTTGTCGCGGTGCACCATTTCAGGCTCGGCCGCGTAGCCGAGCAGTGTTTCAAATTTGCTGGACGCCTTGCGGCAAATCAGGCGCGCCTCGGCGCTGGAGTAGTTGGCCAGGCCGCGCCCGACCTCGACACCCGCCGCGTCGCGCACCGCAATCACGTCGCCGCGCGAAAAATCGCCCTCCACGCCCGTCATGCCGATCGGCAGCAGGCTCTTGCCTTCGTCACGCAGCTTGGCGGCCGCGCCGCTGTCGACGGTCACGGCGCCGCGCAGCAGCAGGTGGTCCGCCAGCCACTGCTTGCGCGCCTGAATCTTGTGGGTTTGCGCCACCAGCAGCGTGCCGATGGCCTCGCCTTTTGAGAGTCGCACCAGCGCGTCCGGCTCGCGCCCCCAGGCGATCACGGTCGAGGCGCCCGAGCCTGCGGCCCGCTTGGCGGCCAGGATCTTGGTGATCATGCCGCCGCTGCCGATGCTCGAGCCGGCACCGCCCGCCATGACCTCCAGCGCCGGATCCCCCGCCTTGGCCTCGTGCACGAACGTGGCCGCCGGGTCCTTGCGCGGATCGGCCGTGAAAAGCCCCTTCTGGTCGGTCAGGATGATCAGTGCATCGGCCTCGATCAGGTTGGCGACCAGCGCGCCCAGCGTGTCGTTGTCGCCGAACTTGATTTCGTCGTTGACCACCGTGTCGTTTTCGTTGATGACGGGCACCACGCCGAGGCGCAACAGCGTCAGCAGGGTCGAGCGCGCGTTCAGGTAACGCTCGCGGTCGGCCAGATCGGCATGGGTCAGCAGCACCTGGGCGCTGCCCAGGCCGTTCTCGCGCAGCTTGGTCTCGTACATCTGCGCCAGGCCCATTTGCCCGACGGCGGCGGCCGCCTGCAACTCATGAATCTCACGCGGCCGCTTGACCCAGCCCAGGCGCTTCATGCCCTCCGCGATGGCGCCGCTGGACACCATCACGACCTCGCGTCGGTGCCCGGCCGCGCCGGTGCGCGTCGGCGTGCCCCGCTCCAGTCCGTGTACCAGCGCCGCCAGCTGACGGCACCATTCGCCGATCGCGGCTTCATCGAGGCCACGCCCTTCGTTGGTCACCAGGCTGGAGCCGACCTTGACGACAATGCGCCGTGCATCGCGCAATACGCCTGTGTTCTTTTTATTCATCATTTTGGCCTGTAGCCCTTACCGCATCTGCACCGGTAGCTATTATTTCTATAGTCCCGGGTTACTCCGCAGGCCCCTGCGCAAAGCGCGGATCCACGTAGTCCGACGGCTGCTCGGACACCTGTTGCGCCTTGATGTGTTTGTAGACATCTTTCACCAGCGCGGCACACCCTTCGTGCGTCAGGGCCGAGATTTCGAACACCGGGCCCTTGTATTTGAAGCGCTTGACGAAGTCGCGGACCCTGGCCGCACGCTCGTCCACCGGTACCATGTCGAGCTTGTTAAGCACCAGCCAGCGCGGCTTCTTGTACAGCGCCTCGTCGTATTTCTTGAGCTCGCCGACGATCGCCCTGGCCTGTGCGACCGGGTCCACGCTGTCGTCAAACGGCGCCATGTCCACCACGTGCAGCAACAGCCGCGTACGCTGCAGGTGGCGCAGGAACAGATGCCCCAGGCCGGCTCCCTCCGATGCGCCTTCGATCAGGCCGGGCAGGTCGGCCACCACAAAGCTTTGCTCGGGGCCGACCCGCACCACACCCAGGTTGGGATGCAGCGTGGTGAACGGGTAGTCGGCAATGCGCGGGCGGGCGTTGGAAATGGCCGAGATCAGGGTGGACTTGCCGGCGTTGGGCATGCCCAGCAGGCCGACGTCGGCCAGCACCTTGAGTTCGAGCTTGAGGCTTTTCTTCTCGCCGGGCCAGCCCGGTGTTTTCTGGCGCGGCGCGCGGTTGATGGCGCTCTTGAAGCGCATGTTGCCAAAGCCACCATCGCCGCCCTTGGCGATCGTGATGACCTCGCCGGGGACCAGCATCTCGTACAGCACCTCGCCGGTTTCGGCGTCGGAGATGATGGTGCCGACCGGCATCTTGAGCGTGATGTCTTCGCCAGCCGCGCCGAACATGTCGGAGCCCATGCCGTGCTCGCCGCGCTTGGCGTCGTGGCGACGCGAAAACCGGTAATCCACCAGCGTGTTGAGGTTGGGATCGGCCACCGCGAAGACGTGACCGCCACGGCCGCCGTCGCCCCCGTTGGGGCCACCAAATTCCTTGTATTTTTCATGCCGGAACGAGACGCAGCCAGCCCCGCCATCACCCGCGGAGATGTCGATGTACGCCTCGTCAACGAATTTCATGAAGTGTCCAGTTTACAAAGAATGGGGGGCCAAAACACAAAAGCCCCGGCAAAGCGGGGCTTCGATGGGATCGAAGTAACGACCTTATGCCGGCGTCACGCTGACCATGTGCTTGTTCAGCGAACCCTTCACGGCAAACGACACGTGGCCGTCCACCAGTGCGAACAGGGTGTGGTCCTTGCCCAAACCGACGTTGGTGCCGGGATGGAACTTGGTACCGCGCTGGCGCACGATGATGGCACCGGCTGTGATGAGTTCACCGCCGAAAGCCTTCACGCCGAGCATTTTGGGCTGCGAATCGCGCCCGTTTCGCGTAGAGCCGCCGCCTTTTTTCTGTGCCATGACTCTTGCTCCTTATCCTGCAATGGCGCCGATTTGCAGTTCGGTGAACTGCTGACGGTGCCCTTGGCGTTTCATATAGTGCTTGCGACGGCGCATCTTGAAGATGCGAACCTTGTCGTGCAAACCGTGCGCCACAACAGTGACTGTGACAGTTGCGCCGGACACCAAGGGCGTGCCAACCTTGAGTTCTGCGCCGTTGCCGACTGCAAGAACCTGGTCGATCACAATCTCTTGGCCTACGTCCGCAGCAATCTGTTCTACTTTAATTTTTTCGCCAGTGGCAACACGATACTGTTTGCCACCGGTTTTTATGACCGCGTACATGCCTTGACCTCTTCAATTGAGTTCTGCGAACGAATTTCCACAGAGCCCGAGAGTATAGCATGGTATGCAATCACTAACATGCCCACGCCGGGCGTCAGGAAAAAGGGACACCAGTGTTCCTATAATTGCTCAAATTTTCTGCACTGCCCGCCTTGTCCGCCCACTCCTCCAGCACCGCCGCCGTTCTCGCCCTTGTTGCCGACGACATGCGCGAGGTCGACAAGGTCATTGCCGAGCGGCTCGCCTCCAGCGTGCCGCTGGTGGGCGAAATCTCACACTACATCATCGCGGCCGGCGGCAAGCGCCTGCGCCCCGCACTGCTGCTGCTGACCTGCGGCGCGTTGGGCTTTGGCGGTGCGCAGCGCTTCAACCTCGCTGCTGTGGTGGAGTTCATCCACACCGCCACTTTATTGCACGACGACGTCGTCGATGCATCCACGCTGCGCCGCGGCCGCGCCACCGCCAACGAATCGTTCGGCAATCCAGCCAGCGTACTGGTCGGCGACTTTCTGTACTCGCGCGCCTTTCAGATGATGGTCGATGCGGGCGACATGCGCATCATGCAGATTCTGGCCGATGCCACCAATGTCATTGCCGAGGGCGAGGTGTTGCAACTCATGAACATGCACGATGCCGCGCTGGATGAGGCCGGCTACCTGCGCGTGATCCGCTCCAAAACGGCAAAGCTGTTCGAGGCCAGCGCCCGGCTCGGCGCCATCCTGGCCCCATCGACGCCCGAAATAGAGCAAGCCTGTGCCGATTACGGCCAAGCCCTGGGCACGGCCTTCCAGGTGATCGACGACGCGCTGGACTACGACGGTGACGCCAGCGAGATGGGCAAGAACCTGGGCGATGATTTGCGGGAAGGCAAGGCCACGCTGCCGCTGATCGTGGCCATGCAGCGCGGCACCCCGGAGCAACGCGCCACCGTCCAGCACGCGATTGAAACCGGTGCAGTGACCGAGCTCGAGCACATCATCGCCATCGTGCGCGAAACCGGTGCCCTCGACGTCACGCGCCAGGCGGCTGCATCCGAGGCGCAGCGCGCCATCGCCGCGGCGCGCTGCCTGCCGCAAAATTCGTACAGCGAGGGTTTGATAGAATTGGCGGCTCAGCTGCTGGAGCGCCGGTCCTGAAGCCATTTCAGTAACGGCGCTTCCTGACCAAGAGTCATCGGGGTGTAGCTTAGCCTGGTAGAGCGCTACGTTCGGGACGTAGAGGCCGGAGGTTCGAATCCTCTCACCCCGACCAGATTTCCCCAATGAAATCAATGGTCTAGCAAGACACCGGGCAGCCAGCGCCTGCGCAAACAGGCGAAAAGGGGCGAAATGTTCCAAATCTGTGCCAAATCGTCTTGCGTGAAGATTCGCATCCCTGCGCCTGGCTGCGCTGGCCGCCACAGCTGAGCCCCCTTGGGGTGGGCTGCAGGCGGCCCCGCACAGCCGCGACAACGCGCCTCTAAAGACGCGTTTTTTTAGCGCCACATCCTTAAAGTTTTTGATTGCCTAGACGGGTTTCCAGTAACTTTTTTGGAGAATCTTTGTGGCCAGCATTACCAACCGCTCGAATTTCGTTGTCACCGTCACAAAACACGACGAACTCGAGAAATCCTTTCCCTATGACGCCGACGACAAGCTCAAGGCCTATGTCAAGAGCTTGCGTGAGCAGGGGTTCAAACCCAAGCTGGTCCAGCTCGCCACCAGCTTCCTGGTGCGCGTGCGCCGCACCGGCCACCCAGAGCAGTCCATCACCTTCGGCTCGCGACAAGAGGCCGAAGCCTTCGATGCGCGCGTCAAGGCCGACCAGCACCAGGGCCTGTTCATCGACTACCCACCCTGCAAGGCCGTGTGTGAGCTCAGTCCTAACGGGCGCCTTGAGACCAACCCTGGTTATTCGACTGCTAGTTCAGTTTCTGCTTGGCCGTGAGACCTCGTGCAAGGCAATGCCCGAGGCCTTCACCAACCCAGGGCGAATGAGACCGGCGTCAATGCCTGTGTACCTCCTTCCATTACACGATGCACAAGTAGTTCCAAGGTTTTATCTTTCAACGATTGCCCGTGCGGTCAAGCAACACTGCGGCATGGGTTCAGCTTTTTCACAAGCTATTTGTTACATATAGTAACCACATCGGTATACTTATTTCAAGGCAGAAAAAGGGAGCAATCTGACGCCGACCCGAGGGAATGGATGAATAAGCAAGAAATTGCGGTCAAGGTGAAGACCGAAGCCGGCGGTGCATTGGTTATCGAAACACGCGACGGGAGTGAGCAGACCTACTGCCTCAACCAACATCGGACGATGTATCTGCACGTCCGGCAACTCCATGTGTCCAGGGAAGTGAACCTGTTTCGCTTCGGCGATGACGACCTCGGGCTGGCGCCCGAGATGTCACTGCTCGTGCGGGGCACGGCCACGCTTGAAGACCGGTCGATTTCGATCATTGGCGACCCCGACAGCAAGGTCCGGACGCTTGGTATCGACTTCTATGTGCTTGACGAGGACTTACGCCGCAAGCGCATGGAACTGGCGCAAAAGCACGGTCAGGCGCCGCGATACCCCTGCGCCAGACTTGGGTTCGTCCGTCACAGTCGCGGCATCGGCATTGACGACGACTGGTTCATCCAGTGTCAGGTTCCTCCTGCCACGCTGCGCGCCATTTCAAGCGCCGCGTCTTGCGGCACGATGGGCGTGATGAGCGTGGGGCTGGCGTTGCGCAGAATTTATTCAAGCGAAGCCCGCGCGTCACAGTCGGTGAAGGCCGACTGGTACTTGAGACCGAACCGCCGGGACAACACCGTGGACGCACCGGAAATGGCCTACGGCGACATTACCCTGCTCAGCTTCGAGGAAGCTCTGGCGCATTCGTCGCTCGAGGCCGTCCCTCAGCGCTATGCATTCGACGACACGATTCCAGCGCCTATGTTGGCATAACCGAATTGCCACACTACGCGCTCTTTCAACGCTCCCGGGAATATGGGGTGAAGCCATTTACGTTGAACATTAGACGTCGCTCCCCTACCGGGTTCGTGCGGGCGAAGCGATGTTTCGTTGCAACCCTATTCATTGCCTTGGCCGCGTTGATGCTGTCAATTTCGGTCGGCGCAGGTCAAGGTAGCGCCAGTTTTCAGATTTCCTTGAGGATTGTGGCGCGCCCGCCGGCGCCCAAAGTGAGCCAGCAGGTTATCTCCGCTGCGTCGCCCGGCTACCCACCGCACCCGATGTTCACGGACAGGGTGGTAGTCGAGGAGAAGTCCGGGGATAAATTCATTGTCCTCAAGACTGAGTTCTGAGTCCGTATCCCCGCCAGGCGGTAGCTCGAACTGGCCTTTTACTGGCAATCACGAGCACTCTTCGCTGCAGCTCGACTGGACGTAGCAACCGTTCTTGGGCCGGAAAGCCTGAATGCATCAGAGCTTACTGGACGGGTTGGTGCCAACGGTGACGCTCTTGGGCGTCTGATGCGATTGCTTGCGGCAATGGGGGTCTTCGAGGAAGTGGCTCCCATGGTCTACCGCAATAACAAGCTGTCCAACTGTCTGCGTAGCGACGACAGGCAAAGTGTGCGGGCCATGATTCTGATGCACAACTCGGAGCTCATGAGCCGCCCCTGGTTCGAGAAGTTGGAAGCCGGCATTCGTGACGGCACATCGCCGTTCCGACTCAGCCACGGCGAGGAATTATTTGATTACCTCGACCACCATGCAGACTTCGACCATCTTTTCTCAGAAGCCATGGACAGTGTTGAGGCATTGGCGGGCGACGGGTTCGCCACCGACCTAGATGGGAGCCGATTCGAGCGCATTATCGATATAGGCGGCTCGCGTGGAACCAAGGCGCTCTCCATTCTGAAACGCCATCCCAATTTGGTTGCGCTGATTGTGGACCGGCCGCAGGTTGTTGAGGAAGCCCAAAGGTATTGGGCAAATCAGCATACGGATGGCGTCGAACGCCTTCACTTTCAGGCAGGAGACCTGTTCGATGCGATTCCGGCAGCAACCGGTGCGAAGGATATTTATCTGCTCTCGGCCGTCCTGCATGCATTTGACGACAGCACTTGCATACGAGCACTGCAAAAGCTTCATGAAGCCATCGGAAGTAGTGGCGCGTACGTAGGGGTGCTTGAGATGGTCATGCCGGAAACAGGCGCCAACATCGCTAGCGCTTCCTTTGACATGCAGATGTTCGTTGGCTGTCGAGGACGCGAGCGGACCTTGTCCGAATGGAAATTGGTCATTCAAGCTAGTGGGTTGGTACTCGAAGAAGTCGTGCGTCTTCGGTCGCTTGGGAGTATTTTGGTTCTGCGGTCGAGGTGAAGATATCGACAACTTTGAGGTAGCCTATATGTCAGCTTCGGGCGCGAACTGGAAGCTCATCCGCCCCTGAGCTTGTGAGCCGAAACTCATTGCAGCTACCCACCGATGCAGGTGTGCAAAGACCAGGGGGCGACCGAAGAAAATCCCGGAAAGACGTTCATCGACATCGCCGCTGAGCCCTGAAGCTGCATCCGCTTGCCAGGCGTTAGCTAGAACTCACCGCTCCGGTTTTTGCCAAGCGTCATCATGCGCATGGGTTTCAAAGACGCGCGTCAGAGCGTCCCGGTCGATGATGTGAATATGTCGTGCGTTTACTTCAAGCAGGCGTTGTTGCTGGAAAATTGAAAACGTCCGGCTGACGGTTTCCAACTTCAACCCCAGGTAACTGCCGATGTCAGCGCGCGTCATTCGCAGGTGAAATTCGCTGAGTGAGTAGCCACGGGCCTTCAGGCGTCGCGACAGGTTCAACAGGAACGCCGCCAACCGCCCCTCGGCCCTCAACTGCGATAGCAGCGCGTGACTGTGCTCGCGCACAATCTCGCGGCTCATCAGGCGGGCGACGAGGCCCTGCATGTCGGCGTTGCCGGCCGCCAATTTGGCGAGTTGCGCGTAAGGAATGGCCGAAACCTCGGTGTCCTCCAGGGCCGTGGCGCTGCTGGCATGGCGGCCATAGGCCACCGCGTCCAGCCCGGTCAGTTCGCCCGCCATGTAGAAGCCGTTCACCCGCTCGCCACCATCCGCCATCGCCAAGCTGGACTTCAACGTGCCGCTGCGCACAAGATAGACAAAGACGAAGGGGTCTCCCTCGCGGTAGAGCGTTTGCGCAGACCTGACCTTGCGCCGGTTCAACGCCAGGCTTTCCAGGCATTCCAAGTCGGCGTCACTCATGCCGCGCGGTAGGAAATAGTCGCGCAGGTGGTGGCCAGCGCCCTCCGAGGTTGGCGGCACGGCTGGCGTCATCCCGGGCCATGCCTGACGGGGCAATATGGTCCCGGGGACAACGGGAGACTCAACGCCAGCACGGGGCGTAGCCTTTTCTTGATTATTGCTATGCATTTTCATTCACCCGGTGGAGTTGGGGAACACTACATGAGCAGCGGCGTTGACGCGCCGCAAATGCCCCATGGCGATATTACTCGCCCTCAGCCTCGACTTGGCCTCGGTCGACCTGCACCGTCCGCCCGAGGAAGACCCTGAGCAGAATGAGTTTCAGAACACGAGCCCTGAGATGATGGCTGCGTAACCAGGCCATCGAGCGACTGCTGGGTAAGTGCTTGCGGGCAACGTCATTTAAAAGAGCCATGAACCTGAAACAAGCTCCATTGTCCAGGCCGGCAGGTTGGAAATCAGTGTGCCTCGCAGCAGTATTTCTCGGTGTGGCCTCATCGATGCTGCCGATGTCGGTCGGCGCAGGACAAGGCAGCGCCAGTTTTCAGATTTCCCTGAGGATTGTGGCGCGCCCGCCGGCGCCTCAGGTGAGCCAGCAGGTTATCTCCGCGGGGTCGCCCGGTTACCCACCGCACCCGATGTTCAAGAGCCAAGTGATGATCGAGCAGAAGTCCGGGGATAAATTCATCATCCTCAAGACCGAGTTCTGAGGCTGCATTTGCTTGCCAGGCGTTGGCTCCGACTCGCCGCCCTGGGCTGTCCCCGAGCGCCGTCATGACCTGCACGTGGCGGCCAAAGGCCTTTTCCTTCAATGCGCAAGTGCCGTCATGCGGCATTAATTCACAGTTTCGGCCCTTTTCCAATGCTGCTCGCCGTTGTTCGCAGGACTGGCACCTATAGAATTCCCGAAAAAAAGGGGGCCATCTGCTTTAGTACGGAAACCTTTTGCCTCCTGTCTCTGTTTTTTCGGGCATCGCAGATGCCCAGCCCCCGCGGATTGCGTTGACCGGCATCGCCTATTTGGCGAGCGCGCAAACATCTGCGGGGCGACCTCCCCACTCCACCACGTTGAGCAGACGCTCGAGCAAGTCGCGGGCTCTTCCACGCCAGGGTCGGGGCACCTATCGCTCCGACTGCGCCGCGGAACCTGCAACACACCGACGGGCAGATTCTGTCGCGACCCCGGCCAGTCAGCCATGGCAACTCCATCCGTACGGGCAATGAAGTGCCAATTCAGGGAACTCAATGAATCAGGAAAAAACTGTGGCCAGGGTCCACGCCGAAGTCGACAACAAGCTCGTCATCGAGACACACGAAGGCCTACAGCAGACCTACCTTCTCAACCCCAATCGGACCATGTACCTGCATGTCCGCCATCTTCAGGTGTTCAACGAGGCGCGCCGGTTTCGCTTCGGCGACAAGGAACTCGGACTGGCGCCGGCGATGTCGCTGTATGTGCGGGGAAGGGCGGCACTCGAAGGAGGGTCAATTTCGGTTGTCGGCGACCCAGACAACAAGGTTCATATGCTCGGCATCGGTTTTCATGCGTTGGATGAGGATATACGCTACAGGCGCGAGGAGCTGGTGCAAAGGCAAGGGAGCGCGCCGCATTACACCTGCGCAAGGGTGGGGGTTGTTCATCACAAGCTGGGTCTCGGCAACGACGATGACTGGTTCGTCCAGTGCGAGCTCCTCCCTGACGCGCTGAACGCCATCGCGCACGCCGTGTCTTGTGGCACGATGGGCGAAATGACTGTGGGGCTGGCGTTGCAGGGAATTTACGCGGCCGGCGACGGCACGCCCCAGTCCGCGAAGAACGACTGGTTCTTGAGACCGAGCCGACGGGACAACACCGTTGAGGCGCCCGAAATGGCTCAAGGGGACATTGCCCTTCTCAGCTTCGAGCAGGCGCTGGCGCACCCCGCGCGGCAAGCCTGCCTGAGCTGAATGCGAGCGATGAAATAAAGCGACGCAAACAGCTGCCGTATGGCACACGCCCGAGTGTCAGTCTGAACGTCTGCTTCCGAGAAAGTCGAATGACCGCGATGGGCGCAAAGCAGAAGTCTGCCAGGGAGGCAAACTGTTCGACTAACTGCGGCGTCACACGCTGATACGCAAGGTCACAAGGTCACCTTCGGCTTCGCCGACAGTGTTGGGATGCAACCCTTTGACTTAAAACGGCCGCCGCCCGACGTCGCACATCTCTACTCGACGACGGCAAAGTCTGGCAACGCCCAGTCCAACAGTTCGGCGAGGCGGCGAATCACCCACTCCGCCTCCTTTTCGGTCACCGCCTCAGCATCTGCCTTCAAGCCCTGGAGGCAACGCACAAGTACGTCCATCTCGGTCATATCCAATCTGAAAGACATGTCCCTCGCGTGTTCAGTGAGCATGTCGGCCATGTCTTCGCAGAGTTCATAGCGACTGGCTACGACCTCCCGAGGGGCGTTGGGTTTGTGTCGCCCAGGGTCGACATACAGCACCATGAATGACTGCGGAATCTCAATTTGGTATTCGTCTGACACGATGAGGTTCCTTGCACCCGTTGCCAGGTAGAACGTGCCCGGGCGCTACAGCCGGACACCAACATTGTCGGCGGCAACGGGCAGCATTTTTTTCCACCGAGGGGTTTCGCTCTACTTCACTTCCAGGTCTTGCGGTGTCTTACCCGACGCCAGCGCGTCCTTGTACCACCTCGGGCGCATACCGTGGCCAGTCCATGCGTGGCCCGCGTCATCGCGGTATCGAATCACGCCAGCAGGCTTCTTGGCCGCCTTCTTACGTGTCTTCCTTGCGACGACCTTTCCCGTTGCCTCGATAGTCTTGACGCCCTTGGCAGTTCGTCCCGAAAGGCCCAGGTCGGCGGCCGTCAGTCCGTAGTGTGTAATCGCCTCTTTGATGCGCGCAACAACGCCGGCGACTTCCTTTGCCTTTACCGCATCAGCCTTTTTTTGCAGTTCTGCAATCTGGGCATTCAATTGAGCGAGGGTTTTTGCCATTGATAATTCCTGTTTTTTGAGAAGAGGCGCAGAGCATAGCGCAAATTAACCCCAATTGAGTTCATCCGGAATTGATAAGCCGGAACGAATACTGCTTAGTCGCAAGCCTGGCGAAATCCGATTTCCATCACCTTCTATGGGGACGCCAAAGGCCTCCAGTCGTTAACCCAGTAAACTCACCACCTCATCAACTCCATTGCAACCAATCAAAAATGAATCGCGCTGAACTCATCGAAAAGCTTGTTTCCAAGAACCAAGACCTGTCCAAAGCGGCTGCCGGACGCGTCCTGGATACCCTCATTGAAACCATTCAGGTTGCCGTCAAAAAAGGTGACTCAGTCACTCTGGTCGGCTTCGGCACCTTTAAATCCGCAAAGCGCGCTGCCCGCACTGGCAAGAACCCGAGCACTGGCGCTGCGCTCAAAATCCCAGCGAGCACCGTGCCCAAGTTCACGGCTGGGTCAAGGTTCAAGGCCATCGTTGACCCGAAGGCTGCTGCTCGCAAGGCCGCCAAGGCTGCTGCCAAGTAGCCAGCAGAACTCACCTCCTCCCGGTCGGCTCTGCGTCGCTCGGTGAAAGTAGATGCCGCTTGACCCGATGGGTGGCGGCTTTTTTTTCACGGGGATTGGTCCTATCTTCACGAGTCTTACCTGCGTGGCCGGAGCCAGAGCTGCGGGTCATCAAGCCGGATACAGCCCGGCTCGCCGCCCAAAGTTACCCCTGCGAACCGTGGTCTAAGCTGTGGATAAAGGTATGCACAACCTGCGAACGTGGCGCCAACCTTGGGTATGCCGTCGTCGCTCAAAAAATCAGCACACGTAGTGGCCCTCTTGACCAGCGGTGGATAGACTTGCCAACAGGGCCGAGCGCTCACGGCTAAACGATTCAAAGTGGGGACAAGGCATCCCCTCAGGCAGGAATCGACTCGAATCGGTCACGCTGGATTGCGTGTCGCCGACCGATTCGCCACGGGGATGCCTAGCCACTCAACGCAGCGAGCGGCACCATTGGCTACTGGACCGACCGGGCGGAATGTGGCCGGAGCGGGGCATTCAAACGGTCGCGGTGGGTTGAACATTGAAGGGCCGAGCGACCAACGCTCGACGCAAGTGGGAAATGAATCGGTCCGAGCAGCGGCACCCGGCCGATTTCTGCTCGAGGTCTTACCAAAGCGCCGAGTCGCGCATGTCCATCAAACGCCTGCGCTGACGGTTGCGAAGCCATACCTTCACAACCCAGGCGACCATAATGATGCCGAGTCCTGCACCCACCATGGCTCCCCAACCGCGCTTCGCGCCGGACGTCCACAGTTCGGCTGCGACCAGCGCGGCAACCAAGACAATTACTCCAATGGCCTGTCTCATCTCTGAACGTTCTTTCTACATTTCACTGTGGCCATGATAGTTCGACCGGCGGCCGTCGTCCCGCAACCGAACGGAGTCCTGTTTCGACTTCCCCTCAAGGTTGATGCAGCTCATCGACCAAGGGTGAAGCGGTCGTTGCGCACCGAGGTAGGAATGCCGTCAAAGCGGCGGTATGCCTGGGAGCGGACGCGTCATACGCGTTGAACTGGGTACCCGCGGAAGGCTGATTGACGCCATGCAGGTGTTCAAGGTTGACAAACCCCTAACGACCCGAACGCACCTCACGCAGCAACGGAGTCGCCATAGAACGCGCAACGCGGAGAGAGACCGGCCAAGGTAATTGGCGTCAACCAGCCACCGGGCACGAAGTGGAAGACTTAACCACCGAGTTCATGGCGTGTCGCTGTAAACTGGTTTCCATGTACGAACAAGCGAGCTGAGATTCGATGGCCCTACACACTTGGTTGCTTTATCTTGTCGCTGCAATGGGTCTGTCGCTGACGCCCGGCCCGAATAGTCTGCTGGTGTTGAGCCATGGTGCGTTGCACGGCCATCGCAAGACGTTGTTCACGGTGTCAGGCGGGGCGCTCGGCTTCGCGGCTCTGATTGCATTGTCCATGTTCGGCATTGGCGCCGTGCTGCAAGCTTCGGCGAGCGCACTCACCATACTCAAGCTGGTAGGTGGCGCCTACCTGGTATGGCTGGGCATTCAGCTCTGGCGGGCGCCGGCGATTCGCCTTCAGCCAGATGCCTCCGAAGCCGACACCCGGGGTGCCACGATGCTTCGACAGGGTTTGCTGACGGCTGTCTCCAACCCGAAAGCATTGCTGTTCTACGCCGCTTTCCTGCCCCAGTTCATCGACCCGCACCGTAACCTGCTGATTCAGTTCATTGTCATGGCGGTCATTTTTGTGACGGTTGAATGCATCGTGGAATACCTGCTGGCACTTCTGGCGCATCGCATCCGTCCGTTGCTCGAGCGTGCCGGCAAGCGCTTCAATCGCGTCTGCGGAGGTCTGTTCGTAGCCATTGGCGTGGCTTTGCCGATGATGAAATGAGGCCAGGCGGCAATGCAGACCCGCATGAGTCCGCTCTCTGGCAGATATTCCCTTTAGGCACAGGTGCAGGCGGCGCAAATCGACCAGGAGCGGCCGTTCAGCCCTGGAGTTCAGCCCGGTAGCGTTCGTCATCAGGTATTGCGGGATGTCGCTGGTTTCTCGGGACCGGCGAGAGTCGGTAGGGCTTCCGTTTTTAAGGCGGCCCTCCCCTGAACTTAGCCGGTATCATGTGCAATCTCGACTTTGCACCTGCGAGGTATAACGTGCTCGAACAGAACAAAGCCACTGTCAAAAAGTTTCTGCATCAAGTGCTATCCGTCGGCGACATTGATGCGACCGGCGACTACTTTCACATCGACATGGTCGAGGAAGTCCCGTTGCCCGGGCAAGGTCCTGGCTTGGCAGGCCTCAAGGAGACGTTGGCTATGTTGCGGCAGGCGTTTCCCGACATGCACTGGGATGTCGAAGAGCAGATGGCGGAAGACAACCGCGTGCTGACGCGCTTTGTTTGGCACGGAACCCATCAGGGTGCCTTTTTGGGAATTCCTCCTACGCAGAGGTCAGTCAGCGTCTCGGGTATGGTCATTGACCGCTTCGAAGGCGCGAAAATCAAATCCACTCGAATTCTCATGGACACGCTGGGCCTCATGCAACAGCTCGGTGCGTTACCGTGAGGTTTGACTTCGTTTGCGGGCCTTAATCTGTTACCCACAAACTGTGCCGGAAGTAGTCGACCGGGGGCGGTCACTCGTCCATCGGGCTAAATCCGACCAAGAGCAGACGCTCGACCGTTCGGCGAAAGTGGCTAGAATTTTTCGATGACCGTTTTCATTGCACTCCTGCGAGCCGTCAATGTTGGAGGAACTGGCAAGTTGGCGATGCGCGACCTGAAACTCATTTGCGAGCGAGCGGGCTTCAAGCGGGTCCAAACCTACATCGCCAGCGGCAATGTCGTGTTCTCCAGCGGCAAGACCGAGGCTCGGGTGAAGGCGGCGCTGGAGAGCGCTCTTGCAGCCCATGCCGGCAAGCCGGTAGGGGCGTTGGTGCGCACAGCCGTCGAGATGCAATCCGTACTCGCGCACAACCCGTTTCGGGACATGCAACCCAGTCGGACGGTCGCGATATTCCTGGATGCGCCGCCGCCTTCCGACGCGGTCTCTGGTGCCGTCGGCCAGCAGACTGAACTCATCGCGCCTGGACAGCGGGAACTCTATGTTTTTTACGACAAAGACATCGCCTCGTCAAAGCTGAGAATTCCGGCGGCCAAGACGGGAACGGCGCGCAACATGAACACGGTGGCGAAGCTGGTGGACATCGCAACCGGGCTGTCTGAATACCGGGATTGAGTCAACGCGCAAACTCAATCGCGAAGTTCCAGTCTCCAATGCGGATGTTCGGCGGAGTGCGACCACAACCGGCCATTCGTCGCACGGCCAGAATGTCCTCTCAATCTTTACCCCGTCAAAGCAGTACTCAAAAGTGCCTTGTACCTTCGCCGCCTTCGTGTTGGTGACGAGTCTGTCTGCATCGGGTTTATTTTTCAGCCGTTCACCAGCTTGCCTCTCGTGACTACAGTCTTCAGCGGGTCAATGCTTGGACTCCAACCTTGCACGCAAGATGCCTTACTTCTCCTGCGCCTTGATGGGACTTGTCGGTGTGCTCATGGGTGTGCAGGCCTCGCTGCAAATCGCAGCAACCTGAGGCTCGCAGGTTAGAATTCGTCTGTCACTGGGGAGTAGTCTCCCTTCGAGCAATTCGGAGGGGCTTGCGTCAACATACTTGGTCATTGTTTGACCATGGTGCAAGCGGTTTCAAACTTGACAAGACCTTTGACCACATTGCCTTCGGTTTGGCCGGGAGGGCTCTGTGGTCATTGTTTTTTTGTCTGGCCTTGGAACCCCTCATGGAAGCTTTATTCGTATCTACTGGTGTCGTTGCTCTCGCTGAAATTGGCGACAAGACCCAACTCCTTGCCTTCATTCTGGCCGCTCGCTTTAAGAAGCCCATCCCCATCATCGCTGGCATCTTGGTTGCCACGCTGGTGAACCATGGTTTGGCAGGCACCCTTGGGGCTTGGATTACCTCGGTCGTCCGCCCGGACATCATGCGCTGGGTACTGGGAGCGTCTTTCATTGCGATGGCTATCTGGACCCTGATTCCCGACAAAATTGAGGAAGAGGAAACGCAGGTTGCCAAGCATCTTGGTGTGTTTGGTGCAACCTTGGTCACCTTCTTCCTGGCTGAGATGGGTGACAAAACGCAGATTGCCACCGTTGCCTTGGCCGCCCATTACGGAGCGCCTGTCATGGTCATTGCTGGAACGACCTTGGGCATGCTCTTGGCCGATGTTCCTGCCGTGTTCGTCGGCAACAAATTTGCTGCCAAGATACCCATGAAGTTGGTGCACTCCATTGCCGCAGGCATTTTCGCGGTCATGGGCCTACTTACCTTGTTTCAAGCTGACAAGCTTTTTTAGGAACTGGCCGGCCAGCTCAGGGCCCGAAGCCGACGGTGACAATTCCAGCTTGAATGCCGGCAGAGCAGTTATCGACCAGGAGCCGACCTTCCGGTAAGATGACCAGAATGCGGCCGACCGGACCCTCCGATGGGGAGGCTGCTGAGGAACAGGAGGAGTCCGTGGTTATTGCGGGCGCTTGCCATTGCGGCAACATTTCGTTCGAGTTCACTTGGGAGCCGGAGCCTTCCGAGATTCCAGCGCGCGCGTGCAGCTGCTCGTTCTGCGCCAAACATCGCGGCGTCTGGACATCCAATCCCATCGGGGTTCTCAGGGTAACGATTGCGGACCCGCGGCTCGTCTCCAGGTACGTCTTCGGAACATGTACGGCCCAGTTTCATGTCTGTGCGCGATGTGGCGTTGTTCCCCTGGTCACCAGCTCGCTTTATGAGCACATCTATGCCGTCGTGAACGTCAATACGTTCAATAACGTGGAGCCGTCGCTCCTAAGCCCTTCTCTCGTTTCGTTCGAAGGAGAGAGCGTCGAGTCGCGGCTCGCTCGTAGACGACGCAATTGGATTTCAAATGTTCAGTTTGTCGAGCCGACAATGGCAAACTGAGGTCTTCTGAAAATTCGTACGACCGCAAAGGGCGCCTCCTGGTCGGCGCCATGCGACCAAGCCCCGTCGTTGGCTGGCATCGCCCAATTCGCCCGATAGCTGACCTTCGCGGCGCGCGCACAACAAGCTTTGCTGGGTCCAAGAGCGGACCATCGATGCCAAGCCACGTCAAACGAGGGGACCAGTGCTTGCCCATTAGGAGTCTGGAGGTGCGGTATCCTGCGGGCGCATCGTCGATGGGGAAAAAATGATGTCAAGCGATTGGAAGCGCCGAATCAGACTGTTTGTCGAGCGCTTTTGGCAGCCGACCAGCGCGTGCATGACCTCCATGCCGGGCAGCTGGGGCAATCTCATGAGCCTTGCCCACTGGACACTCGCACTACAGACAGGTCGACTTCACCGGCGACTTCGGACACGAGATTGGCGTTCTAGAGATGACCGTGAACGAGGACGGGCAAATTGTTCGTATCGACGCCAACCTCGAATAGCCAGCACAAGTGACTGAAAAGCCACTCGGTTTGGTAAGCGCCAGTGCTCGCACGTGTCAGGAACTTCCCGGCCAAGAGCGGCCATTCTCCAGCAGACGTTCTCGTCCCTTGCTGACTTTACAGGGCGCCCAGTTTGGGCTTGGGTTTGCCCGCATCGGGCTCGAAGAATGACCAGCGTAGATTGGGGAAGTGAGCCTGCAAGCGCTCCTCTACTTCATCGATAGCTGAAACCAGTGCATCTGCGCTGGGCATCGGGACCATTTTTGCCTTCACCGCGACAGCAACCTCGGCGCCCAACTGGAAAGTAATGAGGTTCACGATGCGCTCCACCTCCGGCTGACTAGCGACGAACTCCGTGATGGCCGCGCGCATCTCTGGAGAAGCAGACTCCCCGGTAATAAGGCTCTTGACCTCCGTGGTGACCGCGAACGAGACCCCCATCAACAGGAGACCAACCGCAATCGAGCCCAAGGCATCAAAAATCGGGCTTCCAGTGATACCCGTAAGCGCGAGCGCCACAAATGCCATGGCCAGGCCAGCGAGGGCTGCGATGTCTTCGCCCGTGATTACGAGGAGTTCCGATTGCCGCGTTTCGCGGAACCAGCGCCAAAGACTCTTTTCTCCGCGCTCTGCGGCCAACCCCTGCAATGCGCCGCGCAGACTCACGCTCTCGAGAACCACCGCGACCAGCAGTACGCTCAGAGATGGCAGGAGGTACTTCACGGGCTCCGGATGCAGCAGGGATTGCGCCCCGTGCCAGACCGAAAACAGTCCTCCAATGCTGAAGAGAAGAACGCCGACCATCATGGACCAGAAGTAAACGACTCGGCCGTATCCCATTGGGTGGTCCGGTGTTGGCAGCTTTTTGGCTTGCTGCATGCCGACGAGCAGAAGAACCTGATTGCCGCAATCAGCGAAGCTGTGCAGGGCCTCGGCGAGCATAGCGCCGCTACCGGTAAAGAACGCAGCGACCCCCTTGGCCAGAGCAATACCTCCGTTCGCGCCGAGCGCGTAGAAGACGGCCTTGAGCGAACCGGAACTTTTTGGCATTTGAGTATCCTTGTGAGGCTGAACGGGTTGAACCATAGCCACTCTGTTCAAACCGAAGAAGATAGCACCTTCATCGTGGCCCTCCGCCATGGTCCGGGATAGGTCAACACGTCGTTGGCGTGGCTGGGGGGGCGACCAATACCGATTGGCAGTTGTGGAAGTAGTACCCCGGATGACTCATAACGACCAACTGCGGACATTCAACTCATTGATTAATAGCGAACATCCGCGCTGGCAAATGCCACCACAAGCTGAGTCATCAATCTGGATTTCCAGCTTGACGTTGATACGGCGGTCGGGGACAGAACATCTCGGGCTCACCAGACTCTGTGAACATCGAATGTTGAGATGGCAGGTGCCGCATTGCCCCATGCCTGGCGGACATACGTGGCGACGGCGGCGATGTCCTCATGGCTCAGAACCTGACCGAAAGGTGGCATACCGAACGGCTGCGGATTGCCCGCCGTGCTGGGCGAGAACCCGCCATTGCGGATTACTTGCACCAGATTGTTTGGGGCGTGCAGCAGCACCGCACGGTTGCCTGCCAAGGCCGGGTAGATGGACGGCACGCCTTGTCCCCTATCGCCGTGGCATGTCGCGCACTGTTGCTCGTAGACCTTCGCTCCACGGTCCAGCACACGAGAGGATGCTCGCGCGGCTTGCTTCCTTTCGCTCTCGCGCACCGGGATGCTTGCCAGATAATCGACCATGGCGTTCAGGTCCTGCGGGGTCAGGTACTGCGTGCTGCTGTAAACGACATCCGCCATCGGGCCGGACACGGCCGCGTGCTGGGACACTCCGTTCTTGAGGAGCTTGATTGCTTCCTCGCGCGGCCATTTCTGCAGGCCTGCCTCGTTCGGACTCGCGAGCGAAGGCGCATACCAGGCCTCGTCCGGCATGAGTCCGCCAGCGAATTTGGCGTTCACGCTCGTCGCACCTAACCAGTTGCGGCTGGAGTGGCAGGCAGCGCAGTGCGTCAAACCGTCCACGAGGTACCGGCCGCGGTTCCATTCGGCCGTCTTCTGCGTATCCGGCTGCAGGGGTCCGGCGCGGAAGAACATTGCCCGCCACAGTGCCAATGCCGCTTGCGTGTTGTACGGGAACGGCAGGTCATTCGCCTTGTTCGCCCGCTCCACCGGTGGCACAGCCTGCAGGTAAGCAAATAGTGCGTCAGAGTCTTCGCGGGTGACGTTCGTGTAGCTCGGGTAGGGGAATGCCGGGTACAGCAGTCGGCCGTCTTTGGAGCGACCGTAGTGCATGGCTCGCCAGAACTCCGCCGTCGACCAGCTGCCGATGCCCGTTTTCGGGTCCGGAGTGATGTTGGGGGCGAACACGGTTCCGAACGGAGTCTCGATGCCGCGGCCGCCGGCGAATTCTGCCGAGCCAGCCATGCTATGGCAGCCCATGCAATTGCCTGCACGAGCCAAGTATGCGCCCCGCTCGATGAGCGCCGGGTTGGCTGCTGCCGTTGGTGCTCCTGTACTCAGTGGTGCTTCTCCGCGTACGTTCAGCCACGCGACGAGGATGCCAACAAAAGCAAGGAGGCCTGCAAAGTACAGCAGCAAGGACATCCAGCGGCGGTACGGAGCTCTCGATGTGTTCACTGCTCCTCACTCCCACAACGCATCGGATGCGGCTGCATGGCAATGGGCGCCGGCACGACGCCACTTGGCGAGGTCTGGGCTGAGAGCCACCTCGCCATGACCGAAACTTCATCAAGTGACAGTCGCCTGGCAATGTCGGCCATGCAATCGGGTGCCTTTGCCTTTCTTTGCTCGGTTCTCCACGCGCCGAGCTGAGCCACCAGGTAGTCTGCAGGCAGCGTGAGGAGACCTGGTATCGCCGGCAGCGACCCCGCCATTTGCTGGCCGTGGCAGGATATGCACGCGGGGATGCCGCGCTCTGGTGCCCCTTGCCGGACCAGTTTCTCGGCGGTGCGCTGCTCAACCGCGGTCAGCCCGCTAGCCCGGGCTGCTGGGTAAGGCAGGTCGAGCTCAGCGAAGTACTTCGCAATGTCTTGAAGGTAGCCGTCAGACATGTGCTGCACGAGGTGGTTCATCGGCTCGTACTTGCGCAGCCCAGACTTGAAGTTCTGCAACTGGTTGTACAGGTAGCCTGACGGCTTTCCCGCAATGCGGGGAAAGTAGCCTTGGTTCGTGGCTCGGCCTTCCTTGCCGTGGCACACAACGCAGGCCTGCATGCGCTGGACCATTGTGTTCTGCACTCCTGCACCGAGTTTGGGTGACTCAGCGGCTTGACTCCATGAAGATTGCAGCCCCGCCAGCAGTAGCAACGTTGCACCGCCTCGACGTATCGAACGTATCACTTTAGTGTACTCACGGCCAGGTTCGCCAGCCCAAAGATTGTGAACAGGAAAGCGGCCAGCAGGACGATGGCCACCGCAAACAGGCCCAGCGGCTTTACCTTGGCCAAGTCTTCACTGCTGCCAGAGCGACTGCCAATTCCGATGAAACTCCACAGCACGGTACGGATGTAAACAAGCAAATTCATGACAGCACCTCTGTGACAACTATGGCGCTATTCCTGCTTCTTTGGTAGCCTCAGAATTGCGAATTAATTGCATATCAGATGCAGAATGGTGGGGCTTTTCTCATCTGCAAGGGTCAATACAGTACAGTTTCATGACATGCATATATTTCACATATCAGAGTCGAAAGACTCACTGTCATGAAGCGCTACGAAGCAATCGCCCAGGGCATCTCGGAATCCATCGCGAGCGGCATCTTTCGCCCGGGCGACCGGCTTCCCTCTGTACGCGATACGAGCGAAAGCCGCGGCGTCAGTCCTTCAACCGTCTTTCAGGCGTACTACCTGCTGGAGGCACGTGGGTTGGTGCAGGCGCGGGCGCGCTCCGGATACTTCGTGAGCCACGCCAGCACTGTGCAAAGCGAGCCGGCGGCTTCCGAGCCCCCTGCGCACGAGCATGAAGTCGAAGTCTCGGAGCTCGTATTCCAGGTTCTTGGCCATGCACGAAATCGAAACCTGGTTCCCCTGGGGTCGGCGTTCCCCAGCCCGTCGTTGTTCCCGTTGCCAAAGCTCGCACTGGCGCTGGGTAGGGCGGCCCGGAACCTTGACGCCTGGAAGACAGTCGAGCACCTTACTCCGGGTAGTGCCGACCTGCGCCGGCAAATTGCCCTGCGCTACCTGGCGATGGGCTGCAACGTTGATGTCCAGGAGTTGGTCATCACGAACGGCGCGATGGAGGCGCTCAACCTCTGTCTCGAGACCGTGACCGGCCCGGGTGACCTTGTCGCCGTCGAATCACCCACGTTCTATGCGGCGCTGCAAGCCTTGGAACGCTTGAACCTGCGAGCGGTCGAGGTGGCTACGCATCCCCGCACGGGTATTGACGTTCAATCGCTTGCAGCCGTGCTGGAGCGGCACCCGGTGAAGGCTTGCTGGCTGATGCCAAACTTTCAGAACCCTCTGGGCAGTTTGATGCCTGAACCCGCGAAGCAGGCGCTGGTTGCCTTGCTCGCCCAGCACGACGTTCCATTGATTGAGGATGATGTCTACGGCGAGCTGTACTTCGGTCCTCACAAACCGCGGCCAGCGAAAGCATGGGACAAGAAGGGGTTGGTGATGCACTGCAGTTCGTTTTCCAAGTCCCTCGCGCCGGGCTACCGGGTGGGATGGGCCGCCGCCGGCCGGTTCGCGGCCGCTGTTGGAAAACGCATGCTGATGAGCTCACTCTCCGCGTGCGTTCCCGCACAGGAAGGCTTGTCAGAATACCTGCAGCGTGGCGGATACGACCGGCACCTGCGGCAGCTGCGCCAGGCGCTCGCTGAGCAGAGGCGGTTGACGGTGCGCTTGATTTCCAAGCACTTCCCGTCTGGCACGAAGGTTACGCAGCCCGATGGCGGCTATTTCATTTGGGTGGAGCTGCCGCAGCCCATCGATGCGCTCGAGCTTCACCGCCTGTCGCTTTCCCAGGCCATCAGCATCGCGCCGGGACACCTGTTCTCCGCCGACCATCGCTATTCGCATCACCTTCGAATCAACTTCGGCCACCCCGAGAACAAGCAGTTCGAAGAAGCCATTAAAACCGTCGGAAAGATTGCCCGGGCCCTCGCAGCACGCTGACACTCCCTTGAATTCCTTCGGGCCTCACGCTGTGGTAGGTCGAGCGCGGAAAAATGAACCGCCCCAGGTTTCGTAGACACGTCACCTTTTCGTTTTGGCCAACACCGGACAGACGACCTCACGGGACACGTCCGACTCGTTCGGCGCCAATTCATCAGGTTGTCATCATTGCGCTGGATACTTAACGAGCCGTGAAAGACGCACCGGGCTTTCTCGGTATGCTGGTGTTCCCCGTCCCCCGGGCGGGGAGGCTGTCCCCGGCGACGGCATTTCATCAAGTGAAGAAGCCGCTGGAGAAGAAGACCATATCCCGGCGCGACGAAGGCTGAGCCATGCTACGCAAAATCTGTGGGGCACCATCTGTGGCAGGGCATTTGGCGCCCTAGGCCAGGCGCTGGGCAGGAACATGTGACATGGTCCTTAAATCTACAAACCTTGATGACAATATCGATTTAACGGACGAGAATGGCCTAAAAGACTAAGGTGCTTTTTTTTCAGCGCCTCTCAATTTCCTTCAAGGAGTTAACCAATGGAATTTAGCTTCACACTGAGGTTTGAACTGCGAGAGGGTTCCGAGCCCGGCCGACTACTAAAACGCCTGGCCGAGGCCGGCTGCAGCCACGCCTTCATGGGCACCGGTGCGCAGAGTCTCGCCTTGCGCTTCACGCGAGAGGCGAACGGTGCGATGGCGGCCGTGATGGACGCGCTTGCCAAGGTGAAGTCGGCTATGCCTCAGGCCCGCCTGCTTGAACTCAGCCCGGCGTTCAACGGCCACAGCGTGGAAGCCACCCAAGTGGTTGCCGCCACCCTTTGGCTGCTGGCCCAGCCCCGCCAGAGTCCAGTCACGGTATCACTGGACTCTCCTGGCAGGCCGGCTGAAGCGGTGGGAGAAATCCGCGCGTCAAATCGATATCTCGTTGGCAGGCCAGCCCCGCGAGTAACGACGGTGTGGGCCGCGAAGGCGGGCTCCATCGCGACTCATCGGGAAGGGAGCCGTGCTAGACCTTAGGCGGGGATGTGCCAACGGATACATGCGCATGCAAGGGGCTGCGCACATGGATTCTCTCGACAAGGATGGAACGATTCAGAATCGGCTGGTGCGAATATATGGCCGTGTACAAGGCGTCGGTTATCGGGAAGCTTGCGTGCGCCGCGCGCGGGCGCGGGGCGTCACCGGCTGGGTCCGTAACCGCGTGGATGGCTCGGTAGAGGTGATGCTCCAGGGCTCGTCGGAGCAGCTTGCGGACATGTGCAACTGGCTTCGGGATGGCATATCCGCAGCAGTTGTCGACAAGATTGAGGTGACGGAGATGCAGCCACCGCTCCCTCGGTTCGACCCCTTCAACCGCTTGCCCACCCTGTAAGGCCATGTTTGAGCTCTGTCCCAACGGACGCCATGCGACCTTTTACGGACCTTGCCGCATCTCGTTAACCTGATATTGCCTTGTCAGATTTTG
Source organism: Rhodoferax sediminis (assembly GCF_006970865.1). Taxonomy (NCBI): domain Bacteria; kingdom Pseudomonadati; phylum Pseudomonadota; class Betaproteobacteria; order Burkholderiales; family Comamonadaceae; genus Rhodoferax; species Rhodoferax sediminis. The sequence goes on along the minus strand of NZ_CP035503.1, from coordinate 925,042 downwards.
TGTGACAACATGAACGCGTTGAGCCGGGGCGCGTCGTGATTCAGTCAGGCAGCCATAAACTGCTTCCACTTTGACGCGCGCGATGGACGCCCCGACAGACGAGTAACGACGGGCGGGCGGACAAAGCAGGAGCACACATGTGGGTGACACTTTTCACCTAGGTGTTTAGTCCCGGCATTTGATGGATCGGGTCAATGGTGAATTGATCTGGCTCTGAAGTCCAGCATTTGCAGATGTATTCATAGGGCGTCAGCCCGCTGAGAGTCTTCAAGCGCCGGGCGAAGTTGTAGGCGTCGATGAAGTCTTGCAGGTGTTGCCTGAGTTGCTCATGGCCGTCATAGTGGTAGCGCTTGACAGTGGCCTCCTTGATAGTGCGATTCATGCGCTCGACCTGTCCGTTGGTCCAGGGATGGTTGGGTTTGGTGGTGCGATGCTCGATGCTGTTGCTCGCACAGATGCGATCGAACATATGCATGCGCAACCTGGCCGTCGGACCATTCCTGCGCGAGGGGAGGTCGCAAAACTGGATTCCGTTGTCGGTGAGCACTGTGTGGATCCTGTAGGGCAGCACATCGATCAACTCCTGCAGGAACGCTGTGGCGGTCTGAACCGTGGCACTTTTTTCCAGGCGCACGAAGGCGAATTTCGAAGTTCGGTCGATGGCCACGAACAGATATAGCTTGCCCTGGGCAGTGCGCACCTCGGCGATGTCGATATGAAAGTAGCCGATCGGGTAGCGCTTGAACGTCTTGCGCGCCGGCTTGTCGCCCTCGATCTGCGGCAGCCGGCTGATGCCATGGCGCTGCAAACAGCGATGCAGCGATGAGCGCGTCAAATGGGTGATCGTGGGCTGCAGTGCGTACAGGCAGTCGTCTAGCGGCAGCAGCGTGTGCTTGCGAAAGGCAACGATGATCGCCTCGTCCTGCGGGGAAAGCACCGTGGACTTCGGCTGTCTCGGGCCTGTCGGATGGTCTGCTGTGGAGGTACGCCGCCTCCACTTGGCCACCGTCTTCTGGTTGATTCCATGGCGCCTGGACAGGGCCCTCAGACTCTCTTGACTATTTTGTATTGCTCGACGTACCGCCTCTGTCGTCGTGGCGCAGCCGTGAGGAACTTGGACCATAGTGCTTCCTTCCATTCAAACGAAAAGATTGCACCATTAAATTCCGGGACTGAACACCTAGGTCAAATCGCCTGGAAGTCTGGACGAAATTAAAGAGCCAAGCCTGCGGTCACGAATAAGTGACCAGAGCAGAAAAAAGGGGAGTTGAGTTGCCCCATCCCCCTTTATCCAGAAGTCAGCTCGCTTATTTGGCAGCAGAGGCCGCAGGTGCGGCAGCATCAGCCTTCTTGGCGGCGCTCGCTTTTTTTACTTTCTTGACAGTGTGCTTCTTTGCTGTGGTTTTTTTCACTGCGGGCTTCGTCTTTGTGTTTGCAGCAGCGGGCGCAGTCACAGCTGCGGGAGGGGTTGCGCCTTCATCCTTTGGCGCGACAGGCGCCTGAGCGAACGACACAGCAGCAACACTTGAAAGCAACGCAGCAGCGATAAGGGTCTTGATATTCAACATGATTAGTACTCACTCAAAAAATGACAATCGTAGTAGCTCCGACCATCTCGAGCGAGCCAAAGTTTTATTCTGGCTTGTATCCACAACGTAGGCACCCTCTCGACGTTGACTACCTATACTTTTCTTTACAGACCTTTTGACGCATCTGGATGTTTGGCGTGCAGCAAGCGCAGTGTGCCGGTGTGGGTGGTCATCCCATATAGTGACAAGTTTCAGCGCTGAAACTTGCAGGGGGCCATGCAACGGCTATGGTATCGACTACATCAACCCGCTGGCCTGCGATGGTGCCGATTCGCGGGTGAGCACGCCATGGCAAACGAAAGCCGATGCTGAGACCTATGGACAAGTGGGAGCGCGAAGTGACAATGCCCGCCGCAAGCCGCTTTTCTGACGGCTGGTGCCGTTGTCAACAGTCAACGCTTAAACAGCAGGACTACGAGCAGGAGCACAACGCCCGCCAGAATAATCTTCAGGACGGAATGAGCAACCGTTGGCTTTGTGGATTTTATGGGTTTCAAGTCATCATATTGCGACCGCAGAACCGATGGTATTGTTGTATCGTGAGTATCGTGATTCATTAACGTTGTCCAAGTTGACTGACTCATCCGTTCGGTGCTGGGGATGCTATTGATATCACCGTGAAGAGTCAAGCTTTCATTAAATCGTCTGGCGCTGCCATCGCGATACATTTCACGCGGGCATCAAGCATGCGCGCCTCACCTCTGAAAGCATCAATGCTGAGAGCTGATAGGTTGAGTTTTGAAGATGTGGCCGCTCTGGGCCGGATGCGCGTTGTTGGACTCGGCCGATTACACAGCAAGACTTGCGCGAACGTTTGAGCGGCGGATTTCCGGCGCCGTCGCACGCAAAGCCCGCAACATGCGGGCTTTTGGTTGTCTCGCGCTGTTGTCAGTAATTGGCAACTAAACGGCATGAGCACGAGCAGTAGGACGACACCGGCCGAACGTCCCGGCTGCGACTAATTGTCCCAGTCGCCACCACCCCCAACGTCGACGCTTGCACCGTCATCCCAAGAACCAGGGTCATTGACGCCAAAGTCCTGACCGCCCATGTCGGTGTTTCGGTCCAGGGGTTGGTTATCGTTGTTGCCGAAGTTGCCGACCTGTGCTGCCAATTGGTTATGGTTACCCATGAGACTGCGCCCAATGGCCTCGGCTGCCATCACACCGGCGCCTACGGCCAATCCCGTGGCTACGCCGCCCATGATTTGGCCGCCTAGGCCGCTGCCGACGGGTTGACCAACGGGCGGTTGCATCACGCTCCCAGCGCCCGTGCCAAACGTCTGAGGGCCGCTCATACCGCCCTGGTTTGCGTAGACCGGTTGTGGTGCCAAGGGTGCGGGCACGCGTCTGCGGAACAGGAAGTAGCCCAAAACCATCACGCCGCCAGCGAGCAACAGAGGCAGGCGCCAGGCGGAGGAAGACGTGGGGGTTGCAGAAGTGGCGTAGTGCACGGTCGAGCCGCCGAGCGCCATCGGGCTGCTCCTGGCGGGAAGTTGCGAGCGCAGGGCCTGGAGGGCTCCTGCTTTGGCAAAGGAAAGCCCCGGGGCCAGCTTTTCGGCGGTCGTCAGCGCCTCACGGGCCTGAGCCAGCTTGCCCTGACGCGCATAGAGCTCGCTTTGCACGTAGTGCGCCTTTGCGCTGTTCGGGTGAGCAACCAGCACTTGTTGCATCATGGTCTGAGCTTGCTCGAGCTTGCCGGCCTGGGCCGCGGCGTAGACCTGGTCCATGGTGGGTTCGGCTTGTGCCATGGCAAACCCGAAGCTCAAAAATGATGCAACAACAAGCCACTTGCCGGCTCGCTGAAGGATGGATTTGTACTGCATTTGTTGCCTTTAAACGTAGACGTTACGCCACGCAGATGTGGTGGTCTATCTGGCCAAAGCAAGCGCAAAAGTGTGTCGCCCTGGTAAAGCTCGCGGATGAGAGCAGCTGCCGTGCCAACATCTGCGTCGCAATAGTCCACCGGCCATTTCGCGCCGTCGGACATTGAGCTTTGTTCCGCGTCATCACTCTAGAATCGTGTGACGGCTCCGGTAATGCCCTGAGCTGTACCCGAGCGCGACCAGCGCTGGACATGGCGTGCTGCACAGTGGACACCCAGACCGTGCAGGCATTAGTGCCGGCCGCCACATGTTTCCAGTCGAACGGCCTGCCTAGACTGCCTGACGACGGCATCTAAAGAGTTACGGATTTCGTTTGGCAATTTCATTGCCAAGAAATCCACCCCCCACAGCCCCAGCGATGGTTGCCAAGGTTTTTCCATTGCCGCCGCCTACCTGATTGCCCAGCAATCCACCGACCACCGCACCTACGCCGATGCCAATAGGGCTATTTTTAGCAACGGGTGCTGGCTGTTGGTACGCGGGTGCTGGCTGTTGGTACGCGGGTGCTGGCTGTTGGTACGCGGGTGCTGGCTGTTGGTACGCGGGTGCCTGGGAGTACTGCTGGCTGTACTGCGCCTGTGCGTGCTGGACCGGATGGTGATGCACGACGATTTTGTGCACCGCGTCCTCATCGCGGACTGCGGGAGCAACTACGACTTGCTGCGCAGGTGCAGATATCGGTGCGACGACGGGAGCCTGTGCGGTCACTGGCGTGGTTTGCGCAGCGGTGGCATGTGAAGTCGGTAATACGCCAGTGATGGCTGCTATGCCCAGCAGGCTCACGAGTATGACGGACACGGCTGCACCCGCCATCAAGGCGGTGAATGCGGTTCGAGGATTGATTCATTTCCATTTGAGATTCCGATTGATAATTTTGATTGACGGCCCACGGGTTTACAACGCGCGACTCAAAAGGAAAAGTGACGCGCAAGGCATCTCAGTTGTAACGGAGTTCAACAGAAACCACGGCCCGAGGTCTCGCCTTTTCGCTGAAAGTTTTCGGCTCGCAGGCCAACATTGGCGAAAATGTTGGCGAATTTCGTCAACGAGCTGTGCGGTCTTGGCGCAGACGTTCACTACCCAGAACCGTTGGGGGAAATGGACATCCGAGCATTCGCTCTCGGTTGATACGGACGTCGGCCTCGGGCGCATCTGGGGCGCCGCGAACGACCAACAGCGGCCATTCGGCCCCACATTACAAAGACGGTGGCCGTGCATTGGCTCTTGGAACGGTACCCTTAGTACACCTCAGAGGGCGTGGCGCCCCAATGTCAGAGCAATCCCGATGACCGCGGCGGCAAGCACCACCACTGGCTCCGGGAGCTTTTTAAATCGCCACAGAATCACCACCGTGACCAGCGCGAGTATGACAGTCGGCACATCAATCAGCGAGCGTTTGGCCAGCACGATGACGGCGCCAGTGATGGCACCGATGGCGGCTGCGGTCACGCCGTCGACAAATGCCAGCAAGCCAGGAACCTTGCCATACTTCCTGAAGTACGGCGCCGGGATGATGGTGAAGAGATAGCAGGGCAGGAATGTCCCCAGTGCGGCCACGCATGCGCCCGGCATGCCGGCCACCAGATAACCGATGAATCCGACCGTGATGACCACTGGCCCCGGGGTAATCATGGCAACCGCAACGGCATCGACGAACTGCTGTTCGGTCAGCCAGTGATGCTCTGTCACCACCCCGCTGTACAAGAACGGAACGATGGCAAGGCCCGAACCGAACACAAAAGCGCCGGCCTTGGCGAAGAACAAGGCAAGCTGCATCAGCAGGGGCTGGTCGAGCGTCGCCGCAACCCCCGCAACACCCACGATAGGGAGCGCCACGCTGTGCAGGCGATTGCTCGGTCGCCATTTCGGCGGCGCACGCCACAGCCAGGTGATGACGCCAGCGAGCAGGAACATCAGCACAGACTCCGTCTCGAACGCAACCGTGACTGCTGCTGCAATGAGGTAGATGGCCCACAGCAGCCGGTCACGTCCGATGTTTTTTGCGGTGAGCTTGTGGGCACTCAACGCGATGATGCCAATCACGCAGGCCCCCACGCCGTAGAACACGGCATGCATCCATGGCAGCCCACCAAAGCGTATGTAGGCCCCCCGAGCGCGACAACCATCGAGAACGACGGCAGCACGAACGCAATGCCGGCGAGGGTAGCGCCCAGGATGCGGTAGTGCACATAGCCCATGTAAATACTGAGCTGAGCGGCAAGGGGGCCTGGCGCGAGTTGGGCCAGAGCCAGGCCTTCCCGGTAGTCGGCATCCTCAATCCAGCTGCGCCGCTCCACGAGGTCACGATGCATATAGCCGACGAGTGCCACCGGTCCGCCAAATCCCATGGCCCCCAGCCGCAGCATATAGAGGCACATCTGCCACAGCGTGTAGGTCGGACCAGCAGGCTTGCTCGCATCAGCCATCGGCCTTCTCTCCAATCTTGAATGCCTGATACAGCCCGTCGAAAGCACCCAGGGCCGCCACCACCAACTCGTCGTCATTCTGGTGGAGCGAGCGCAACCCGTCGAAGAGAGCGCCCATCCCTGTCGCCTCGGCTGGTGCCTCGCCACCAATATCGAGGAAGCGGACGATTCGTCCTACGTAGGTCAGCGCCCAGTCTTCTTCGAAACCGAAAGACGCCATCAGCACCTCAAAGGTCACCCGTTCGCCACGGTGCGTGAATTGCGCGCCGTCGAAGTCATATCCAATGGCAAGCGCCGGAGCGTCTGCAGGCTTGGACAGCCAAACGAGCTTGGATGCCGGGTCGATAAAGCGACGGATAAGCCAGGCGCTGGCCAGACGGTCTATGCCCGGCCGCTTGCGGGTCGCCCAGGTTTTACGCTGAAAGTTGGCCTTGTCCAAACGCTCAATCAAGCCTTCGGACATCGTGGGCTCGTCCGGTGAGAACTGCAGGGTAATGGCCCGCTGGAGCCGGTCCAGGTTCTTGCGCCCGCGCTGTTGGGCGGGGCCGGGAAAGAAGTCGGTGCGGCAGATGTCCTCGAAACTTTTCTGGAGCCGGCGCAGCATTCGCATCGCTGCGGCTTCGGATTCAGTCTTGAGGGTTCGGCCGGCCTGCGAAATGCGTTCGCCGAGTTCCCCGAAGGCCTGTGCACGGTCAAACAACATGACGTGAGCGCGCTCTTGCTGCGCTCCTTCGGAGACGATACGAACGATTTGAGCACTCCCCCCGGTGGCCGCCACGTCTGCCTCGATGGCCTCCAAAGCACTGCGCAACTCAGGGTGGGTGGGTAGCAGGTACACCCCATCTCGCAGGGTTCCGGCCCCAAGTGCTTTCAGTTCCCGCCAGATTCGCGTTCGGGTCGTCGCACTGTTTGCAGGAAGGCTGAGAATTAGCGCTAACCATTCCATGTTATACAGATAACGATAATGTTATAAAGTTTATAGTAATTCAAAAAATAACTCATCGCAAGAGAGTTTGGAGCGATTGAGCGGTCTCGGTGGTTACCTGCTGGCCAGTGCCGGGCCGGCCGCTGCCCCACCCCCCCACAGTCGTGCCCGAGCGCGACAATATCCAAATGAAACGTTTTCCCGCTCTGGGCCACCCGGGCGTCCTTGCGGCGCTGGGTGCAGCCATCTTGTTTGGTGCAGGAACACCGCTGGCCAAATTACTGATGGGAAGCGTCAATCCGTGGATGCTGGCCAGCTTGTTCTATCTCGGGTCCGGCTTGGGTCTGTGGATTTACCGCTGGGTTCGGAACGTCGCGCCAGTGACCATGCCGGCGAACGAGTGGCCTTGGTTGGCTGGCGCGATTGTGGCGGGCGGGGTGGTCGGCCCCGTGTTATTGATGTACGGCCTGACACACATGCCGGCCTCGGCGGCGTCGCTGCTGTTGAACGCGGAAAGCGTCTTTACGGCGCTCATTGCCTGGATAGCATTTAAGGAGAACGTAGACCGGCGCATTGCCCTGGGCATGCTGGCCATCGTGCTCGGGGCAGTCGTGTTGAGTTGGCCCGACAGGGCAGACTTGACGAGCGCCATGCCGGCCGTTGCCATACTCGGCGCGTGCCTGGCTTGGAGTCTCGACAACAACCTGACCCGGCGCGTGTCTTTGAACGACGCCACCTGGATAGCCTGCATCAAGGGCCTGGTCGCAGGCAGCGTCAATCTTGCGTTGGCTTTTTCCATCGGTGCCCGGTGCCGCCCTTGCCCTATGTTGTCGGGGCCGCCGTGGTCGGTTTTTTAGCCTACGGGGTGAGTCTGGCCCTGTTTGTCGTAGGCCTGCGGCATTTGGGTACTGCGCGCACCGGTGCATATTTTTCAGTGGCCCCCTTTTTTGGCGCTGCCTTGGCGTTGCCACTTCTCGGCGAGCCACTCACGGTGAAGCTGGTCGTCGCCGGCATGGCGATGAGCGTTGGGGTCTGGCTCCACCTGACGGAGCGCCACCAGCATTTTCATGCGCACGAAGCGATGGAACACGACCACGAGCATGTTCACGACGAACACCATCAGCATGCGCATGACAAGGGCGTTGATGCCAGTGAGCCTCATCGCCATGCGCACCGCCATGAGCCGATGGCGCACAGCCACGAGCATTACCCGGATGCGCATCATCGCCATGAGCATTGACGACAACGGCAGACGTTCACGACAGCACATCAACTCATTTCGTGCCGGAATTCACCTGCTGGCAAAAGAGCTCGAGGTAACGTTAGTCCTCACGCGAGTCACATTGACGCTTAGGCGAGCCTTGGATACGCTGGGAACTTTGTAGTGCAACCTTGGGGGAGGCTAAACCGTGACTACCATCTCTGCTTCGGTGTTGACCGCGTTCATTGGCTGGTCGTTGTTGCTGCTCATCCTCATGGAGGCGCTTCGCACGCGACTGGTGGTGAAGGAGGTCGCCCTGTCGAACGCGTTCACGCCGGACAACGCCAATCTCTCGCCGTTCATGCAGCGGCTTTCCAGAGCGCACGCGAATTGCATCGAAGGTCTTCCCTTGTTCGGCGGCCTCCTGCTCATCGCCATCGCCACAGACAGAACCAGTGTCACGGACAGTCTCGCGCCCTGGTTTTTGGTGGCCCGTCTTATCCAATCGAGCGCCCATCTGCTGTCGCTCAGCGTGCCCGCGGTGAATGTCCGGTTCTCCGCATTTGTCGTGCAGCTGGCTATCGCAGCTTATTGGGTGTGGGCGCTTTTGGTACGCTAGGAGTCGTTCGCGTTTGCATCCACTGAACTCCAATGGCGAAGACTTTCCAGCCGCTCAATTGATGGTCCAGGCTGCGCAAATCGTGGCCGACACCATGCGAATAATTGTTGACAGTCGCGAGGGGCCTTCATCTCCTCTAAAACTGGACCGTCCGAGCGCTACTCATCAATGCGCACGCCCCGCAATCGCAGCGAGTTGCTAATGACGCTGACCGAGGACAGCGCCATGGCCGCGGCGGCCACCACCGGCGACAGCAAGATGCCGAAGAACGGGTACAGCACACCCGCGGCCAAAGGAACGCCGGCGGCGTTGTAAACAAAGGCAAAGAACAGGTTCTGCCGGATATTGCGCATCGTTGCTTGCGACACCCGCCTGGCGCGCACGATGCCCAGCAAGTCACCCTTGAGCAGGGTCACCCCGGAACTCTCCATCGCCACATCGGTGCCCGTTCCCATGGCAATGCCCACGTCGGCGGCCGCGAGCGCGGGCGCGTCGTTCACGCCGTCGCCCGCCATGGCCACAATGCGCCCCTCGGACTTCAGCCGCTGCACGACCAGGCTCTTGTCTTGCGGAAGCACGTCAGCGATGACTTCGTCAATGCCCAACGCCTTCGCCACTGCTTGTGCCGTCGTCTGGCCGTCGCCTGTGAGCACCACGACCCGAATACCGTCGGCGCGCAGTGCCTTGATGGCCTGGGGCGTACTTTCCTTGATGGGGTCGGCGATGCCGACGAATCCAGCGAGCTGGCCGCCAAGGCCGACGAAGATGACCGTGGCGGCCTGGGCCCGGACCGCTTCTGCCGCGGCCGCGAGGCTCCCCACATCAATGCCCTGTTCTGCAAGGAACCTGGGTCTGCCGCAGACAACCTGCACCCCCTCGACCACGCCCACCACGCCCTTGCCGGCCGGCGAGCCGAAGTCCGTGACCGGGGACAGTGTCAACTTGCGCTCCAGGGCAGCGGCGACGATGGCAGCGGCCAGCGGATGCTCGCTGGCGCGCTCCACACTGGCCAAGTGCTGGAGCACCGTGTCGCGCTCGAACCCGGGCGCCGGCTCGATGTGCGTCACTCGTGGCCGGCCCTCGGTCAGTGTCCCCGTCTTATCCAGCACCACGGTGTCAACCTTCTCCATGCGCTCCAAGGCTTCGGCGTCCCGGACCAGCACGCCCACCTGGGCACCGCGCCCGACCCCGACCATGATGGACATGGGTGTGGCAAGACCCAGGGCGCACGGGCAGGCAATGATGAGAACCGACACCGCCGAAATGAGCGCGTAGGTGAAGGCCGGGCTCGGTCCCCATATCAACCAGGCCACAAAGGTCAGCACGGCAATCCCGATGATGAGCGGTACAAACCAGCTGGCCACCTGGTCGGCCAGGCGCTGGATGGGAGCGCGGCTGCGCTGCGCCGAGGCCACCATATGAACAATCTGGGCCAGCAGCGTGTCGGCGCCGACCTTTTCCGCGCGCATGACCAGGCCGCCGGTCTGGTTCAGCGTCCCAGCCGTGACTTTTGAGCCAGGCGCTTTGACAACCGGCATCGGTTCGCCGGTCACCATGGACTCATCGACGCTGCCCTTGCCTTCAACGACCGCGCCATCGACCGGTACTTGCTCGCCGGGGCGCACGCGCAGCAGGTCGCCCACCTGCACCGCATCCAGGGGCACATGCTCGTCGCTGCCGTCAGGCTTGACCCGCATGGCATGCTTTGGCGCCAGGTCCAACAGCGCGCGGATGGCGCCCGAAGTTTTCTCCCTGGCCCGAAGTTCCAGTACTTGTCCCAACAGGACGAGCACGGTGATAACAGCGGCGGCCTCGAAGTAAATAGGTACGGCACCGTCCTCAGTCTGGAAGGCCGCCGGAAAAAAATGTGGCTCCAGCGTCCCAATCATGCTGTACACCCAGGCCACTCCGGTTCCCAGAGCAATGAGCGTGAACATGTTCAGGCTGCGATTTTTCAGGGACGCCCAAGCCCGCACGAAGAAGGGCCAGCCCGCCCACAGGACGACAGGCGTGGCAAACACAAGCTGCACCCAATTGGATGTCTGCTGCCCGATTGAATGGTGCAGGTTCACGAGATGGCTACCCATCTCCAACGCGAATACCGGCAGCGTCAGCGCCAGGCCGACCCAGAATCGGCGGGTCATGTCGCGCAATTCAGGGCTGTCGCCAGTCTGTGCCGTCGCGACAACCGGCTCCAAGGCCATGCCGCAGATGGGACAATGGCCGGGCCCCATCTGGCGCACCTGGGGGTGCATCGGGCACGTGTACTCGACCTTGGCTGCGCCGACCGGAGCGGGTTTCAAGCTCGCCATATCGGCATGCACGTCATGATGGGCGTGGGCAGAATGGTCATGCGCCACGTGGCCATGATGAGCGTGCGGGTCTGCCGGCGGCTCGGCGGCCATGGGAGTTGCGGGGTCTGGCATGTTCTTCTCCTTCGTTGCACATAGAGTATTGACCTTCCCCCGGGGGGAAGGTCAATACTTCATCCGCACAGGAAATTTAAACTCCTTCTCTACACGCAGCCTGGCCTTCAACGCCCTCGAAGTAGCTACGAAAACAAAGCCTGTGATAGCATCAAAATCGTGAAAAGACTCCGCATCTGGCTCCTGATATTGCTTGCCATACTGCTCCCCATCCGGGGCGCGTTGGCCGCTGGCATGCTGTGCGAAGCGCCCGATGCGTATGCGACCACGGCGTCACACAGCCATCAGCCGGCTCACGGCCACGCTGTTGCGCACGATGGCGTTCAGCCGGCCCAAGACGCTATCGATGATGGCACCCCTATGTCACATGGTAAATCACTTGGTGGTGCGGATTCCTGCAATCTCTGCGTTGTCTTTTGCTGCTCGGTCGCAGCCATGGTGAATCAGGTTCTGACAGTGCCTGCACCTCTCGATTTGGCGTCAACTCCCATTCCCGTCTTTGCCGCTGCCGCACCGAGCTTTGTCCCGGACGGCCTCGAGCGCCCCCCGCGAACCATCTGACCTGACCCACGCCTCCTGCGCGAGGCTTGACAGCACTCGTGCGCCCGTCGCACGGGTACCCGCTGACGTGGGCCTTGTCCTGCGTCACCCCCCAGATGGTTTGAATCATGATGAAAACACGAATAATGGCAACGCGTGCCGAAATGCGTGCGCCGCACTCGATGCGGCCACTGAAGCGCCTTGCTGCTGCGGGGGCTGCATTATTCCTCGCCGGCTGCGCGACGGTGTCTCCGGACGGTGGCTTCGGTACCGTGCAGCAGCTCACGAAGGAGCGCACCGGCCAAACCGCTACATGGCAACGCCCCGACGCACAAGCCGACTCCGCCAAGGCGCGCGTGGACGAGTTGCTCCAGCAGCCACTCACGGCAGACAGCGCAGTCGAACTCGCATTCCTTAACAACAAAGGCTTGCAGGCGAGCTTTTCGGAGCTCGGCATCGCCGAGTCTGACCTCGTTCGAGCGGGGCGGCTTCGCAACCCCTCGTTCACTTTCGGGCGGCTGAGCGGGAATGGCGCGGTGGAAATTGACCGCAGCATCCTATTCGATGTGCTCGGCCTTTTGACTATGCCGCTGGCCAAGCAAGTCGAGCAGGCTCGCTTCGAGCAGGCCCAGCTGCAGGCGGCCTTTGAAGCGGTCGGTGTCGCCGCTGACACGCGGCGCGCCTACTTCAGCGCCGTCGCGGCCCAAGAACTGGTCAAGTACTTCGGTCAGGTCAAGGAAGCTGCGCAGGCTTCGAGTGAACTGGCTCGCCGGATGGCCCACACAGGCAACTTCTCCAAACTGACACAAATGCGCGAACAGGCGTTTTATGCCGACGCGACAGCCCAACTGGCTCGCGCCCAGCACCAGGCTGTGGCCGAGCGTGAACGGTTGACGCGGCTTTTAGGCCTCGGGAGCGACCAATTGAACTTCAAGCTGCCCGAGCGGCTGCCGGAGCTGCCGAAGTCCGCGGTCGAGCCGAAGGACGCCGAGCAGACGGCAATGGATAAACGCCTGGACGTCTTGATGGCCAAACGATCCGCGGACGCCGTGGCGAAGTCACTGGGACTCACGAAGGCCACCCGCGTTGTCAACGTTCTGAACTTCGGTTACGCCAACAGGAGCCAAACGGGTGAGGCGCGCAGCAACGGCTACCTGATTGAGCTGGAGCTGCCCCTGTTCGACTTTGGCGTGGCGCGGTTGCTGCGCGCTGAAGCGACCTATATGCAGGCCGTCAATCGCACGGCACAGGTGGCCATCAATGCTCAATCCGAGGTGCGCGAGTCCTACTCGGCGTATCGGACTGCATTCGACCTGGCGCAGCACTACCGTGATGAGGTGGTGCCCCTCAGGAAACGCATCTCGGAGGAGAACTTGCTTCGCTACAACGGCATGCTCATCAGCGTCTTTGAGCTGCTGGCGGACTCCCGCGAGCAAGTCAGCAGCATCACCGGGTATGTCGAGGCCCTACGCGACTTTTGGGTGACCGACACCAACCTGCAGACGGCCCTGACGGGCCGCTCACCGGACGCCAGCGCCACCGAACGCCCTTCCGCCAAAGCTGCGCTGGCGGCTGGCGGAGCTCATTGAAGAAACACTCATCATGAACAACCGTAGAAACTTTATTCGAACCGCCGGCGCCACTATGTTGGGTGCCACCGCCGTCAGCCGCGTCGGCGCGGCCTCACTGCCCGAGGCCGTTATCCAAACGTCCCCGGACATGCAGCCGCCGTTGATACCAACCACCGGCCGCCCCTACAACCCCGTCGTCACCCTGAACGGCTGGACCCTTCCCTGGCGTATGAAGAACGGCGTGAAGGAGTTCCATCTGGTTGCCGAGCCGGTCGTGCGCGAAATCGCGCCCGGCATGAAGGTCAACCTGTGGGGCTACAACGGGCAAAGTCCTGGCCCGACCATCGAGGTTGTGGAAGGGGACCGGATTCGGATATTCGTGACCAACAAACTACCGGAAGAGACCACCGTGCACTGGCATGGCGTCTTGCTGCCGTCCGGCATGGATGGCGTCAGCGGCCTCACGCAGCCCGCGATAAGGCCAGGCAAGACCTTCGTCTACGAATTCGTTCTGCAGCGCTCGGGTACCTTCATGTACCACCCTCATGCGGACGAAATGACGCAGATGGCGATGGGCATGATGGGCATGTTCATCGTCCACCCGAAGGACCCGCGTCAGATGAAGGTCGACCGGGACTTTGTGTTTCTGTTGAATGCCTACGACGTCGACCCAGGCAGCGCTACGCCCAAGGTCAACACGATGCTGGACTTCAACCTTTGGACCTGGAACAGCCGCGCGTTTCCGGGTATCGACCCATTGGTCGCGAGAACCGGTGACCGAGTGCGCATTCGCATGGGCAACCTGACCATGACCAGCCACCCCATCCACCTGCACGGTCCACACTTTGAGGTGACCGGAACGGACGGTGGCTGGATTCCCAAGACCGCCCGCTGGCCCGAGGTCACCACCGACGTTGCCGTAGGTCGGATGCGCGCCATCGAGTTTGATGCCTTGGCGGGCGACTGGGCGTTCCACTGCCACAAGGCGCACCACACGATGAACGCCATGGGCCACGACGTTCCGACCATGATTGGCGTCGACCAAAAGGACGTCGCCGACAAAGTCAGGAAGCTCATTCCCGACTATATGGTGATGGGCGAGCGCGGCATGGCCGACATGGGCGAGATGGAGATGCCCTTGCCTGACAACACGCTGCCCATGATGACTGGCCAGGGACCTTTCGGGGCCATCGGGATGGGCGGCATGTTCAGCGTCGTCAAGGTGCGCGATGACGTGAAACCAGGCGATTACAAGGACCCGGGTTGGTACAAGCACCCAGCCAAAACGCTCGCCTATGAGTACACCGGCGGACTACCCAATCCCGCTCGCGCGGCAGGCCCAACGGCGGACAAGACGACGCTGATTGTCCGCAAGCCCATGGGCGGCCACGAAGGCCATTGAACCCAATTCTCCGTTTTGTTTAAAGAAAGTAACCAATGAATACCCAAAACCCACTGAAGGCAGTCGCCTTCGCACTGGCGTTCGCCTCGACTGCTACTTTTGCGCATGGCAACGCGCACGCGCCAACGACAGCGTATGACGCGGCAACAGTGGAAGAGACCGCCTTCGGCCACGCCGGTGACCCAAAAAAAGTCAACCGAGTCATCAAGCTCAGCATGAGCGACGCGATGCGCTTTACGCCGTCTGACATCACCATCAAACTAGGTCAGACAGTGAAATTCGTCATCAGTAATCGCGGCAAGGTCCTCCACGAAATGGTCATCGGGACCCCTGAAGAGCTGAAAGAGCACGCGGCGCTGATGAAGAAGTTCCCCGAAATGGAGCACTCGGACGCCAATATGGCCCACGTCAAGCCAGGCATGAGTGGCGAAATCGTATGGG
Source organism: Rhodoferax sediminis (assembly GCF_006970865.1). Lineage (NCBI taxonomy): Bacteria > Pseudomonadati > Pseudomonadota > Betaproteobacteria > Burkholderiales > Comamonadaceae > Rhodoferax > Rhodoferax sediminis. Next base: position 910,017 of record NZ_CP035503.1, on the reverse strand, counting down.
AATTCACGAAACCGGGCGAGTACAGCTTCGCCTGTCTGGTTCCCGGGCACTTTGAGGCCGGGATGGTCGGACAGGTGGTGGTGAAGTGAAACGCCGCGCATTGCTGAATAGCATCGTCTGGCTCCCCCTGCTGCAGGCCCTGCCGGCCGTCGCAGCCGTCGACATCCATGTCTACAAAACCCCCGATTGCGGTTGCTGCGCTGGATGGGTCGACCACCTCAAGGCCGAGGGTTTCTCGGTGACAGTGACGGAAGTCGCCGACACCTCGCTGACCCGTAAGCGCCTGGGCATGCCCGAGCGTTTCGGAAGTTGCCACACCGCTCTGGTCGAGGGCTATGTCCTCGAAGGTCACGTGCCTGCGGCTGAGGTCGGGAAGTTGTTGGCCAGCCGACCCAAGGCCATCGGCCTGGCGGTCCCGGGAATGCCCGCCGGCTCTCCCGGCATGGAAATGGGTGCTCGCCGGGACCAGTACAAGGTCCTGTTGGTTGACCGCAACGGCCACGATACCGTTTTTGCCACGTACCCCAAGTAATTCAGGGAACTCTCATGAAACCTATCAATTTTCTTCTTGCTGCGCTCATCGCTTCTACCGGTGTGAACGCGCAGACCGCGTCCGATGACCACGCCATGCACCATCAATCTTCGGTTTCCACGTCACCGGTGTTGGCGGAACAAGCCGGCGCACCCGGCGCGGTTGCCACGACCGAGGGTGAGGTGCGTAAGGTGGACAAGGACGCCGAAAAGCTGACTATCAAGCACGGGTCGATTGCGAATCTGGATATGCCGGGGATGACGATGGTGTTCCGCGTGTCCGACCCCGCCATGCTCGATTCCGTGAAGCCAGGCGACAAGGTGCGTTTCATAGTCGACCGCATCGGGGGCCTGTTTACAGTCACCAAAATTGAGCCGGTGCAGTAACACCATCGATACCGTTTTGTCGACGCAGTGAGGCCCAAGTTGACCCGCCGACGGCGGCCCGGAGACTTCACAGGAATATCCGCTCCCAACTGATTTCAGGGTGCCAAAGTCTCATAATTTTGAGAAAAATTAGTCGTCACGCACATTGAGATGGCAAAGTGAATGATGACAGACGAGGCTTGCTTCGCAACGCTTCGATTTTTTCAAGTCCACAAAGAGGCTACCGCCCATGGGAACCAGATTTGCGCGAAGGCAGCCCACATGAATACAGCGATTCTTGAGTCAATCCTGACCTGTCCGCACTGCGGCCATGCAAAGCAGGAAACGATGCCAACCGATGCCTGCCAGTTCTTTTACGAATGCGAGAACTGTAAAGCGTTGTTGCGCCCGAAGATGGGGGACTGTTGCGTTTATTGCTCCTACGGCACCGTGAGGTGCCCACCGATGCAGGAGCAGCGAGGATGCTGCGGCTGATGAGCCGACTGCAGACTCTCGTCGCAGACCGAATGGGCGCAGCAACGCGTTTGGGGACCGGAAGCACCATCGCGAGTCGAACGGATTTCGAGTTAGTGTCTTTATGCAAAAGGACGAAAGAATGAGCGCCCAAAATCACTGGGAGCAGGTCTATCAGACCAGGGCGCCGGACGCGGTCAGTTGGTTTCGCCCGCATCTGGAGCGCTCGCTTGCGCTGATAGAAAAGGCCGCCTCGAATCGTGGAATGTCCGTCATTGATGTGGGGGGCGGCGAGTCGACCCTGGTCGATGATTTGCTCAGGGTAGGTTACCGTGACCTCAGTGTGCTCGATATCTCGCAGGTGGCCATCGATGCAACGAGGCTTCGGCTTGGCCCCGCCAGCGATGCAGTAACGTGGTGGGTCGCTGACGTTGCCCATGTCGCCTTGCCTACGGCGCGGTACGACGTGTGGCACGACCGTGCGGTTTTTCATTTTCTGACGGACGACACGCAGCGCAGAGCCTATGTGCGTCTCGTCATGCGTGCCGTCAAGCCCGGAGGCCATGTCATCGTGGCGACGTTTGGGCCTGAAGGGCCCACCAAGTGCAGTGGTCTTGACGTGGTCCGATACAACTCTGAGGGGTTGCACAGTGAGTTTGGCGACGCATTCCAGCTTATAGAAAGCGCAATGGAGGTACATCAGACTCCGTTTGGCACGACACAGCAGTTTCTTTACTGCTATTGCATCAAGTCGTCGTGAGACGACAGGGTGGCGCCGCAAAGTGGAATCGTGCGTCGCGCGTCCGTCCGCTTTAGGCAGGGTCAAGCGACCGCTAAGGGCGGCGGATTCAACCGGTCGATGCAACAGATTCGCTGAACATCTCAGCGGGCGTGTGGAAGCCGAGCGTCTTACGCGGCCTCTCGTTCAATTGTCGCGCGATCGCATTGAGCTGAGCCTGTGAGTAACCCGAGATATCGATGCCCTTCGGCATGTACTGCCTGAGCAGCCCGTTCGTGTTCTCGTTGCTTCCGCGTTGCCAGGGGCTCCGTGGGTCGCAGAAGTAAACCTGGATGTCAGTGGCCATCGTGAATTGCTTGTGTCCATGCATCTCCGTGCCTCTGTCCCAGGTCAGTGACTTGTAGAGCTCCTGCGGCAGCTTGCGAGCATTCTTGATGAGCGCGTTCACGACCGTCTGCGTGTCTTTGCCTTCCAGCTTCACCAACATCACGTATCGCGTTTGGCGCTCAACGAGCGTCGCAATTTGGCTGTTGGCGCTGCCGCAGATCAAGTCTCCTTCCCAGTGCCCAGGCACTGCCCGATCCTCGACAGAGGCGGGGCGCTCACTGATCGAAACGGCATCGACGATCTGCCCATGGATCGCCGTCTTCTGCGTGTGATGACGAGAGCGACGCATGCCGCGTGCACGTCTCAGGTGCTCCAGCAGCTCCTTCTTCAAGGCGCCACGCGCTTGGATGAACAGGCTACGGTAGATGGTTTCGTGTGACACGTGAAAGGTCTCGTCGCACGGATAAGTATGCTTGAGCCACCCAGCGATTTGCTCCGGCGACCACAGCGTGCGCAGCTTGTCGGTCACGACGCGCGCCAAGGCACGGTTTTCACCCAGTTTGCAGAGCTTGGGACGATGTGCCCGATCCCAAGCTCCGCTGTCGGCCTGGTTCGCTCGATAGCCAGCTCGCCCGCCATTGCGCTCGATCTCGCGGCTAACCGTAGAGGGCGCTCGTCCGATTCGCGCCGCGATCGCACGGGCCGAGTGACCGATCATCAGAGCGCGAGAGATTTCCTCTCGCTCAGCAAGCGTCAGCGCCAGCCTCGAACGATGCCGTTCGGGCGGGCGAATCCCGCCCGTCTGAGCCAGGATGCCTCGTACAGACCCGTGCGATCGATCAAACAGGCGAGCGATCTGATGAAGCGTCCAGCCAGCTTTCCAGCGCTCCCACATCAATGCCTTCTGGCTGTCCGTGTAGTAGGTTCGTTTCCGGTATTTCATCTGCAACACTCCTTCCGCTCGGGGCGGGTCATAGTGTGTTGCATCGACTGGTTGAATCCGCCGCGCATAGCGGAACTTCACCAAGCACACAACTCGCTCACTTAGCCGATTCATCGCTCGGGCCCTATAGTCGCGTACTCTTGCTCCCCTATTGCTTGAATTCCCGATGCCTGGGCGCAAGTCGACCAATGGCCAAATACTCGATTGAAATTCGGCGCCCCGGGGCAAATGCTCACTTTTTATTCAGGTGAATAGTGCGGCCTGAAACGCAGTCATCGCCATTTTGAAGATGCCCACTTCAATCATGAGCGTTTTTATGGACGCCGAATTCAGGTGGCTTGTCGGGCTCGGTGCAGGCCCGGGCAACTGACGGACATGTGACCCACACAACCATCAATCGGCCATCAATTTCGCTATCCGGCGCTCATCGCGCGCGTTACTTTTCGAGAGCGCGACGCTTCCCTTCGGTGGCCGAACGCCGGTGCTCACGAAAGTCTTGGTCGACTTCGCGCTATGTGCCGTCTCCCAAGTGACCGGTGGGCAGAGTTCATTCACAGCTTTTATAAATGTGTCAGGATGCCAGTAGACGCGGCCGCCGATTTGGACAGACGGTGGAATAGCCCCCTCGGCGCGCCAGTTTTCGATGGTGCGCACCGACACGGAAAATATGGCGGCAACATCCTGACGCGTCAGCAGCTTGAAGGGGGCTTGAGCCTCCGACTGGGGGTTGGAAGGCGCGGATTCGGGAAGCGCTGATTCAGACATGCGCACATCTCACAAAAGTTGTTGATGCGATGTGTAGGAAGTGCTTTCTTTTAGGTACCGCCCGGCCTTTAGCCCAAGACGCATGCGTCACTGGCGCTGGTCATCGTGAACGGGGCATCACCTCGAGTTTCGCGACGCACTCGGGACCAAGCGCTCGGTGACGCACGCTCCCGCGGAGCATTTGCCCATCGGCCCATAGGGAGGGATGAGCCGAAATGCCTGCCCACGGCACGGGCAGGTATGTGTCATGTTGAGCGTGACTCAGAGCCGGCGCCGCAAACCCCAACGCGGATGGTGCGCCCCGCCCCGTGCTGCCCGGCGCCCTGGACCCGCCAACATATCCAATGTCAGTCGGCGGGAACACGAGCAGCCCGGTCGCTACACGAGCATCAAGCAATGATGGTGCTGCACCGGGATGCGTGAATTTTGGCCGCAAAACAGGCAGCAAGTTGCAAGTCGAAACAGCTGAACGAGCCACGCATTAGTCCGGCCATCTTCAGCTTTGGGCGGAGGGGCAGTCTCAGGGAGCGCCGATAGTGGACCCAAGGCAAACCCCTTGAGCGGCCGAACTCCCCCGGGTTGGTTCCGGTTGCGCCTGCCGCCCTATGGGCTTGGATAAACGTCTTTCGCTGGACTCGGATTCGGACTTGATGAGCCGTGGGGTTCCAAATCTGTGCCAAATCTGTTCCAATTGGTACTTCGCTCAGTTGCGTGCATCTGCGCGAAAGTACGAAGTAAGATGTAGCTTTGTGGCCTAAAAGGGCTGCAAAACGCCCGTTTTGACCATCTGAGGCCATTCGGGACGTAGAGGCCGAAGGTTCGAATCCTCTCACCCCGATCAGATTTCTCCAATGAAATCGATGGTCTGTCTTAGTTAACCTCGAGATCTTCCGGCGTTTTGCCCGACTCAAGTGCGGCCAGGTACCACCGCGGTCGTTTGCCGTGGCCGGTCCATGTATTACCCGCTTCATCGCGGTACCGAATAACGCCCGCCGGCTTCTTCGCCATCTTCTTGCGCTTCTTCTTCGCAACGACTTTGCCGGCCGTCTCGGCAGCCTTGGTGCCTCGTCTCGAGAAGCCAAGGTCGGCGGCCGTAAGGCCGTAGTGCGCAATCGCCTCTTTAATTCGCTCAATAACACCGATTGCTTCTTTGGCCTTAACGGCCTCGACTTCCTTTTGCAGCTTGGCAATCTGGGCATTCAATTGCGTGAGGGTTTTCGCCATCGTCAATTCCTTTGTTAGAAAAGGGGCAGAGCATAGCTCAGTCTTGCCGCAGCTGCGCTCAATGAGATGAAGCAGGACGAGCCAAATAACATTTCTGTCTTCAAAGGACCTGACTCAATCCAGGGCAAGGCCATCTGCATATTTTTTCCCTTTTATCACTGGACGACTGCCCTATGCGCGACCGAATTGGGCGGCTCCATTGCGCGGGCCCTGGACTGACAATGTGGAAGTTCACCGGTGATTCCCGGAGTTTTCATTGATGCACCGCTCTGATTGGCAGGGTTACTTCTAGGGTGTAGCGTGACAAACGCGAAAAAAGCGAGAATACTTGTAACCATGCGCATGCGCTTTTCACGCTTCCTGCCGGTGTTGATGGCGACCTTCTGTGCTGCCGTGGCGGCACAGGGCGGGGACTCCACGCCCAAGGGGGCTGCCGCTGATGGCGATCTGATTTTCAGGCTGCGCATGGAGGCCATTGCGTATGAGCACGGCGAAGGCGTGCCGCGCGACCCTGTTCTGGCCAGTGCCCTGTACTGCAAGGGCGCACGCCTGGGCGACGCCCAGGCGCAATACAACCTGGGATGGATGTACGCCAACGGGCGCGGGCTGGAACGCAGCGACCAGGTGGCCGCTTTCTTTTTTCAATTGGCCGCCGAGCAGGGGCTTGAAGCCGCGCAGCGCATGCTGAAGATAGTGGGCGCTCCCACCGGCGAGGTGCCCGACTGCATGCATGATCCCGCACTGCCGCCCGCTACGCCTGCGGCGCAGCCGAGCGTGGATTACCGGACAATTGCCCCGCGGAAAATTTTTGATCTGGTGACGAAAATGGCTCCTCAGTACCAGGTGGAGCCGCAGTTGGCACTGGCCATCATCGCCGCGGAATCCAACTTCAACAGCCTGGCACTATCGCCCAAAAACGCCCAGGGGCTGATGCAACTCATCCCGCAAACGAGCGTGCGCTTCAACGTAAAAAATCCCTATGACCCGGTGCAGAATATTCGGGGTGGTCTGACCTACCTGCGCTGGTTGCTCGCCTATTTTCGGGGCGACGTGGCATTGGTCGCCGCTGCCTACAATGCAGGCGAAGGCACGGTCGAACGCTATCGGGGGTTCCGCCATACCTGGAAACCCAGGCTTATGTGCAGCGCATACTCAAGTCGGTCGGCGCCTCGGCCCACCCGTTTGACGAAACAGTGACCCGGCCTTCTCCCTCATTGCCTTAATCTGAAAAAAATAGACGGTGACAGCGATTACAGTTTGCGACAAGGTCAACGGCCTCAGCGGTTTTGATGGCTTTACGATCGGGAACCCGATCTACCCTGGAGAGAATTTGTCGATACCCTGCAATCGGGTGGGGCACATGGAGATTTGGAGAATGCCCCTCGTTTTTGACCTCCATGAATGAAAAATTCGCACACACCAATCACTTCAATCGCAAAAAGGCTTTTGCATCAAACGCTTCGAAGGGCATTTTCCTTCTTCCCGCGAGCCCTGCGGTTTACGGTGTACCGGTCGTTTGTTGATTGCGACCCCCATCCCGACAACCGACTGGTTCTCAAGATTGCAGAAACCAGGGAAGAACTGGAGGCGTGCTTCCGGCTCCTTCATGACGCCTATGTTGGCAGCGGCTTCATGCAGCCCGACCCATCGGGCATGCGCGTTACCATTTACCACGCGTTACCTACGACAACCACGCTATGCGCCAAGTTCGACGGCATGGTTGTCGGGACCATTTCGCTGATCCGTGAAAGTGTTTTCGGCTTCCCCTTGCAGTCGATTTTTGACCTGGAAGAGATTCGCGAACACAAAGGCAGGATCGCTGAAGTATCAGCGCTGGCAGTGCACCCGAAGTTCAGGAACACGGGGGGAACCATCCTGTTTCCGTTGATGAAATTCATGTATGAATACTGCACCACTTTGTTCGACACCCGGCACCTTGTGATTGCCGTCAATCCCAACCGGATTGAAATGTACGAGTCTCTCCTGTTCTTTGAAAGATTGAAGGAAAACCCGGTTGACCATTACGACTTCGCCAATGGAGCGCCGGCGGTGGGCGCCTGCGTCGACCTGCGCCTGGCGCCTGGAATTTTCAAGCGGGTGTACGGGAAAAAGCCAAGACGCAAGAATCTTTATCGGTATTTCCTGCGCACCAGGCTGCCCAACATCAAGATGCCGAGCCGGCGCTACTTCACAACCAATGATCCGGTGATCACGCCGGATTTACTCGATTATTTTTTCAACCAATGCACTCCCACTTTTCAAAATCTGAGTGAAAGGGAAAAGGGGTTGCTGCATTCCATCTACAACCTCCCGGAATATAAACAGGTACTACCGACCACTTTTTCGGAGTCAGACTTCCGGCTTCGCCACCGCAAGCATCAACGGTATTCACTCAAATGCCCCGGCAGCTTCTCTGTCACTGGCCCTGAAAAAACGGACGTCTACGATCTGCAGGTGGTAGAGCTTTCCGAGCATGGCTTTCTGGCGCATTCCAGGGTGCCCCTACCCTCCAACATTTGGGGTGAGGCCGCCATTCTGTTGGGGCAAGAAGAAAAGTCGGTGACCCAGGCCATGGTCGTGCGCGGTAAACACAAGGGGCTTCGCGGCTTCTATGGATTCACACTAATAGAGCCCGACCTTCCCTGGCGAAAATTTGTCGGTGTGTTGAAGTCCGGCATGACCCACGAAGACCTGGACAACGCCAGCCGATTTTTGGCAGACTGAGTGGCCCGGCCCTTGGGGTCAATCGGACTTGCCCCGTTGCAACAACTGCTGAATAAACCTGGAAGGGATGGCGTAGCTGATTCCCGATGGATGAGTCAGTGCGGATTCCCGGGTTCCTTTGATGAACACCATGTTCACGATACCCAGCACGTCGCCCGTGTCTGGATCGAACAAGGGGCCGCCGCTGTTACCGGGGTATGCCGTGCCATCGAGCTGAAAAATATCAAAATCGCCGCCAGAGCGCAGGCTGCGGATTGTTTTTTCATTGAGTTGCCGAGCCGAAGGCGTCGGCATGGCCGCCGCGACAATGGACGACACCATGCCGCGGTGCGTGACTGGTGAAAAACCCAGCGCCCCCCCGATGGGGAAACCCATGAACGCGACGGCTTTTCCTTCCTGAACAGCTGTTGAGTCTCCCATACGCAGCGCCGGCACCGCCGGCCCTTCAATACGCAGCATGGCCAAGTCATGAACCGCATCAATTTCGAGCACCTTTGCGGGCCTCATCTGCCATTGGTTTTGGTCTACCCTGACCTGGACCACCAAGGCCGCGTCGAAATCTTTTTCCTCCGGAGGTTGGAGGACATGGGCGTTGGTGATCACCAGATTGCTGCTGCCCGCATCCCCGGCGGCCGCCACGAAACCGGTACCTCGGAGCGTGAATCGCGGATTATTCGTAGCCTTATAGGTTCCCACGATCACCACGGACGGTTTTACCCTGGCAATGGTGCTGATCATGTCGGCCCGCGAGAGCCCGGTCAGCAGGAGGCCGGCAAGAAAAAGAAAAAACACTCTGCACTTCATCTTTCGCTCCCCAATGGTTTGGTTGGATGCCACCCCTCGCGCAACTCCCTTATACACAAACCGCGCGACAGGTCAAACCCTGACGCTCAGCGGACAACCTGATCCGCATTCATCGCGGCCTTGCCATTCTTCGGGAAGTAGCGCATGTAAGCCTTGCGGGTCAGGTGCGGAACGATCAGATACCAGGGCATTCGCAGATAGTGGGAACGGATATACAACAGCCAGCGCGCAAGGTTGCTCCCAGGCTCGTCACAGCTCGGGTGCAGCGGCTGCAAAGCTCGGTTGAGCAGTGCAGACATCAGCTGGCGGGTGATCCAGTTCGGCCGGATGTCCTGCAGCGCCTGGGCCGACTCCTGCGGTGCACGGGTGCCAAAGAGGCGCTGGGTATGGTGCAAGGCGTGAAACAGCGGCTCGCCCAGTCCCAGATCCCGGGCTCTGGCAAACAGCGCGCCCCAGAACCCCGCGTCCGTGCCGAAATGCAGCAGTAAATCGTTGATATCGAGCAAATCGCGCAGACCATGACTGAATTCACCTTCCTGGAACAAATGAACGGCACTGTGAAGCACCATGTCCACGGGTGCCAGGACGTACACCCCCTCCCAGCCGTCAATCGCCACCGCGCACTCCAGCAACCGGGCGCCGTCGACCTTGAAGCGCGAGGTTGGCGGCGTGATGGTGTGGTGGACATCGATCACCGTGCCGCGCTGCACATGCGTCATGGGCGGTATCTCATGCATCCACTCGCGGTAATAACGCTGGTTGTAGGCATCCCGCTCTTCGCTGATCCAGCCGTGTCGAAAAAGTGCACCCTCTACTTCTGGCAAACACTCCTTCTTGACCATGATGTCGATGTCCGAAAACAATCGACCATGCCGGGGCGGTAGCCCTGCGACGAAGTACGCCGCGCCCTTCAGCATGACGACGGGTGTATCGACGCCCATCAGCGCGCGACGAATGCAGAGCGTCTCCCATTGCACTTCATGGTGCTGGCGCTCGATCAGTCTCAGCGCGCCTTCAAGGTACTGGCGCGGCTGCTTTGGGACTGTCACCAGCCAGTGATGATCCGCATAGTGCCGTGCGAGGCGACCCAGCAAACGGGCCTGTCTCGCCTGGCCCAGAACAGTTTCCCACTTTGACAGAGTCCATGCGGGTTGCTCGTTTGGTTGCGCCCACACTTGCGCAAGCAGACTCCTCATGCCGATCTTCCCTCTGCAAGCTTGTCAAACACCGACACGGCATCGTCAAGCCGGCTGTATGTGAAGTCGTAGCAATCGCTTGCCGAGACAACATCGGCGAGCATTTCAAAGCCAGCCAGTCCAAGCACTGTGTAGTTGAACGCATTGCGCCCCAACTCCAGCATGCTATTGGCTTTTGAGCGTGCAGTCAGTTCAGCTCCCGCATCAGGAACATACTTCGGAAATATGACCCAGCCCGCCCGAGCCTGATCATTCAACCGATTGACATGGGAAACGGGAACCTTCATATGGCTGACCGATCCCTTGGAAGTGTCATGCGTTACCCGGTTCAGGACGGCGCCCGGCACAAACTGCCTGATGACGTCCAAGGATTCGTTTTTCAGGCTGATGGGTCGGCCCAGCGGCACTATCAAACCATCCGTCAGCGAAATCAGGGTCAGCTCATCCGACAGCAGCCGCCAGCCCCGGCTAACGAGGCCTGCGCAAAGCGTACTTTTTCCCGAGCCTGGGGGCGCCGGCATGATGGCGGCCAAGCCCTTTTTTTCGATCACCGCGGCATGCAGACAAAGATACTGGTGCGCTTGCGTGGATATGCACCAGTTCATTGCCCATTCAAGCAGGGGAAAAGCATGGTCAACGGGCAGGGGAGCAAATGGAGACTGGCCATCATAGGTAAATTTCACCTGCGGCCGCCACCAGCGCCGCAAGCCGCGGCTGCGAGCCAGGGTCACCGTGAAGTCAACAAACTCATGATCGTCAGCCAGAGGGTAATCTGAATAAAGCGCAGCCAAACCTTCAGCCACAGACTGAATTCCTGAGACGATCCTGAAATTGAAGGGGCCCGTTCGAATGGTGAGCCCCCCGCCGCCAAGTCGACGACTAACTTCGACTGGGCTTAGGTCCGACAAGGTCATTGCAGTGTTGACTCGATCAAACCCGTCGTAGCCAGCCGCTCCAAAACGCCGCGCACCGCATTTGACAGTTCATGATCGTTGGTAACCGTCAACTCGCTGGCGATTCGCGATACCAACTGGTCAATGCAGCCTGCACAAGCCTCGACGGCCAGGAGCGTCGCGGCAGTGAGTGTGTCCATCTGATGGGTCTGCCCGGAGCCAGCGTCGAACACCACCCACTCATCACCCCAGCATCTCCAGTGAAGTGATGCAAGTTCGTTGAGATGCCAGACTATAGACAATGGACTGCTTGTTCGCCAATCAATGAATGAAAAATGGATCCTCGGCCTATCATCATTTACGGCGTATGGTTCTCCATGTATGTTTTGAAAAACGTCAATGCATCCTGGTATGTCTTGGATCCGGAGCCGGCATTGTAAAACGCCAAAACTTGATCGCCGGAGTATGGAAAGTTAAAACTATGTGAAAGTGCGTTCAGCCAAGCACATATCCAGTGAAACTCATCGGTATTCGAGAACTTGCCTCCGACACCTGGGGACATCACCTCAAAGAGCGTCGGTGGACTGCCGTCAGGATTCAGCAAAGTGCTCGCCCGGAAAATGTCCCGGCACAATGCATTGGGGTCGGTGGGCCACTGACGTTTTGGCACCAGTTGCCCTTTGGAATCCGTAGTCGTTTGCCCCCACCACCCCGGGCTGTAGCCACCACACGTCTCACTGGTTGTCGTTGTCGAATGCACGCCGGAGAACATGCCGGAGACGCTGCATTGATGCTTGCCATCAAATGTCAGGAGGCTCTGACCCGCCAGGGTCTGGATAGGCACCGTAGCCGCCAGAACGGCCGATCCCTTGCCCAAGCTCTTGAGCAACATGTGGCGACGGGCAACGGCTTGCGGTGACAGCGCTTGTGCTTCTGTCTCTACTTCGTCTTGATCTGTCGATTTCGTCTTTTCAATGGCCATTTAGATTTCCTTGCCACACCAGGTGGCCGCCCAAGCGTCACCGAAAACGTATTCCATAACCCTGCACTTTAATTAATGTGTAGCATATTTCGTGCCTCACGCTCGCCCCCCTTGATTCATATAGTTATTTTAGGAATAACTCTTGGGAATCGAAACAATTGTAAAAATAATCGACACTCTTACAAGCCTTTCAGCAGCATTGCCACTTCCGCCTGCGCCGTGAACGTATCGCCCAGCTTGCCCAACTCCTCCAGTTCCTTCCTGGCCAGATCCTTGTTGCCCGCCTTGATATTGATTTTCGCCAGATTCAGTTTGAACGCGGTATTTCCCGGCTGTAGGGCCAGCGCCTTGTTTTGAAGCTCCAGCGCCTTTGCATAGTTGCCCTTGTCCGCCAGCAACATGGCCAGGGTGTCCATGAAGGCCGGCTGATTGGGCGCCAGCACGTTTGCCTTCTCGGCGTAGCCGATGGCATCGTCCTTGTTAAGCTTGGCGCTCACCCATGCCAGATTGTTATAGGCGCCGGCATTGTTCGGCTGCAATTTGACGATGGCCGCAAAGTGCTGGCTGGCGCCTGCGTAGTCCTTGAGCGCAATGGCCCGGTCACCCAGATAAAACAGGAAAGCAACGTCCCTGGGGTTGTCCTTCTGCCAGGTGGATGAAAGCCTGTCTGCTTCTGCGCCTTTTCCGGATGCCAGCAAAACGGAATGCAGCTTGACGGCCAATTCGGGCGAATTCACCTGCTTCAACCCGGCGCGGTAAGCCGTCGCAGCGCCATCCCAGTTTTTCTGCGAGGCATCAATGTCGCCTTCCAGCACATAACCAACGGCTTCTCGGGGCCGTTGCTTTTGCACGGTACGCGCCACGTCCAGCGCAGCTTGTGTCCTCTTTCCATCCAGATCAAGCACGATCAGCACGCGTTGCGCCTCAAGAAAATCCGGCTTGATCTCCAGCGCTTTTTGCAGGCTCTGTGCTGCAGCATCCTTGTTCTTCTCTGCCATGTGCACGCCCGCCAGGCGCATGAACGGCTGCGGCGACAGCGGCTGCATGTCGGCCAGTTTGTTGTAGGTGGTTACGGCCTGATTGAGTTCACCCGACGCCTGCTGCGTGCGGCCCAGCGCATCGAGTATCTCAGGACTGTCCGGCAATGCGGCAACGGCATTTTGGGCTACCGATGAAGCCTGTTTGACGTCTTTATTGCGCAGATAGAAGTCAATCAGCAGCAGACGTGGCGTTGCCTGGGTAGGGTCGGCCGTCACTGCATTACCCAAAAGCTTGGCGACTTCATCCGGTTTGGCTCCCGACGCTCCCGCCAGTTCGGCCAACGCGACCCAAGCCTGGCCACTCTTGGGGTTCTTCTGCAAAACCGCCTCGAACCGCTTTTTGGCGTCGTCAGGTTTTTTGTCGGCAACGTCCAGACCGGCCAGACTGGCGACTGCCGGAAAGTAGTTCGGGTCTATCGTCAAGGCCCGTTCAAAGCTTTTTCGTGCACCCGCGGTGTCTCGCATGGCCTGCAGCGTTCTGCCCTGCAGGAATGCGGCCAGGGGTTTGTCAGGCTGCTTTTTCTCAAGACCGTCGATGGCCTTCAATGCCTTGTCATACTCTTGGCGCCGCAGGTGTGCGCTGATCAAGGCCAGGTCCGCCGTGGTACCCGGGTCGGAGACGGCAATATTTTGCAATTCCGCAAATGCAGTGTCTGTGGAGCCTTGCATCAAATGGGTCAGCGCCACGGCGGTCCGCTTCCTGCCATCCTTGGGTGCTTGCTGTACCGCTTTCTCGAAGTAGTCCTGCGCCTGTTTAAGATCGCCATTTTGCAGATAGACGTCGCCGGCCACCGAAAGCAGTTCGGGATCGGTGGTGTCCGGCTTCAACGCGGGAAGCAAAGTCGTCATCGCCTTGGCCGGCTGCCCGGAGCGCAGATAGGTCACCACCAGCAGGCGACGAGCCAGGGCCAGGTTAGGCGCAGCCTGCAGGGCGCGGCTCAAATAGTCCTGCGCTGCAGGCAATGCATTCAGTTGAAGCTCCACGGCACCGGCCAATTGCAAGACCTGGATATTCGCGGGCGCGGCCGCCAACACCTGCTGCGTCAAGTTCCGCGCCGATTTGAAATCTTTTTTCTGAAAGGCCAGTTGAGCCTCCAGGTATTTGGTCTGTGGCTGATTCGGCGCCAACTTTTTCAATGCCTCGATCTGCTTGTCTGCTTCCGCCATCTTGCCTTGCTGCAACAAGGTCGTGACCAGGGCCGCATGGCCGGCCAGAAAATCCGGCTTGATTTCCAGGGATTTCCGGTAAGCCGCCACAGCCTCGTCATCCTGCTTTTTGGCATACAACAAAATATCGCCCTTGAGCTTCCATGCCTCGAAACTCCTGGGCGATTTGGCAAGCACATCGTCCACCATGGCCAGTGCCCCATCGAAATCGCCCCGGCGCGCCTTTTCCCCTGCCTCGGCGACAAGCGCCGGCGCGTAGCCGGGCGCAGCCGCCAGCGCGGCATGTAGAGCCGCTTGTGCGAGGTCGGGTTTGTCCTGCATGGCATAGGCGGAAGCCAGCGTCATCTGCAGGCTTGCCTTGGCCTGCGGCGCACCCAGTACCGTACCGGAGAACTCATCGGTTATTTTTTTGGCCTGCCCCTGAGCGAGCATGGACTGTGCCAATGGCGGAATCACCGCTGTTTGCGGATATTTCAAGTCCAGCGCCTTGCGCAATTCGGTTTCCGCACCCACAGGATCGCCACTCTCGAGCAGCGTGGTGCCCAGCAAAAAACGCGCCTCCGGCAAGTTCGGATCACTCTGCAGCGCATTTTTGATCTGGATAACCGCCGCCTTGCGATCGTTCTTTGCCAAATACTCTTTGGCAGACACGATCATCGCTTCAGGCTTTTGACCGCAGCCAGCAAGCGCCAGCGCAACCAGCAGTGCCGGCACTGTCATGCATCTACAGGGTTTTCCGGAAGTCATTGTTAACACCCTTAAAGTGGATTCAGAAAATTCAGGTTGTGGTTTCAAGCTACTTCAAACCCAGCCGGTACATCAAGTCGTAAAGTGTAGGCCGCGTCACTCCCAGCAATTCAGCCGCCTTGGCCATGTTGCCATTGACGCGGCCCAAAGCTGCAATGATCGCCTGCTTGTCTGCATTGTCACGAATATTGCGCAGATCCAGTGATGTGTCGATTTCATCGGCTACGGAGTCTGCCAGGCCGATATCTTCACTGGAGATCTGACTGCCTTCTGCCATGATGACGGCACGCTTGATGCAATTTTCAAGTTCGCGGATGTTGCCGGGCCACGAATATTGCTCAATCGCCCTGACGGCGTCTTCACGAAGCGTCATGGCGGAGCGCTTTTGCTCCTGTGCAAAGCGTCGCACGAAAGCATGCGCCAGCAGTGCCGCGTCCCCCACGCGGGCACGCAGCGGCGGGATTTTGACCACGATCTCGGCCAGCCGGTAATACAGGTCCTCGCGGAATCGGCTCTCCTTGGCGAGCGCATTCAAATCCTGGTGGGTGGCGCAAACGATCCGCACATCCACCGGTATTTCCTGCCGGCCGCCCACGCGTTCTATGGTTCTTTCCTGCAAAAACCGCAGCAGCTTGGCCTGCAACGAAAACGGCAGATCGCCGATTTCGTCCAGCATCAGCGTGCCGCCATGGGCCATTTCAATTTTACCCAGCGTCGTTTTTGATGCACCGGTAAACGCGCCCTTCTCATACCCGAACAACTCGCTTTCCAGCAGGTTTTCCGGTATGGCAGCGCAGTTGATGGCCACAAATTTTTCCGCGCGCCGTGGCGACGACTGGTGCAGCCCGCGCGCCAGCAATTCCTTGCCGGTGCCACTTTCACCGAGCAGCATGACGGTGGCGTTGCTGCTCGCCACTTTTTCGATGGTGCGGCAGATGCGCAGCACCTCCGGGTCGCGCGTCATCAGGCCCGACAGGGCGTCGGGCTGGTACATGCCCTGCAGGCGCCGATTTTCGCTTTGCAGCTCAAACAATTTGAAGGCCCGCTCCACCGTCAGGTTGAGCAACTCGGGCTCGAACGGCTTCGCCAGGAAATCGTAAGCACCCATGGCCACGGCACGCAAGGCATTCGCCTGGTCGTTTTGCCCGGTCAGGACAATCACCTTGATGTCCGGGTCAAAAGCCATGACCTGCTCCAGTAGCCTGAACCCCTCGGAGACCGAGTCTGCATCCGGCGGCAGGCCCAGGTCCATCGTCAGCACCGCGGGCGCACTTTTGCGCAGTTGCTGCAGCGCGCTTTCCCGGTCATGGGCCGTCACCGACTCAAAGCGGTCCAGCGACCATTTGATCTGCTTCTGCAGTGACAGGTCGTCCTCCACAATCAGCAACGAACGTGTTTTTTCCGAGGTCATGAAGTTTCCAGCAAATGAAGGCCCGACTCGTTCCGGGTTTCAAACAGGGGTAACAGTATGGTGATGGTGGTGCCACGCCCCAGTTCGCTGCCAACCTCGATGCGCCCCCCCAATTCCTGCACATACTGAAAACTTTCATACGCGCCTATCCCCATGCCAGATTGCTTGGTGGTCTGAAATGGCTTGAACAACCGCTCGCGAACGAAATCCTGCGACATGCCCGCTCCCGTATCCTTCACCACCACCTTTGCCTGACCGCTCACACGCTCCAGCGTCAGCCAGACCCGGCCGTTTGCGTCCGTGGCATCCAAGGCGTTTTGCACCACATGGCCGATCACGCGCTCGAGTCGCTCTTCATGGCCGCGAGTGACAACCTGGCCGTCCAGCTGGAGTTCGAGCTTTCTGCCCCGCCCCGCCGCAACCGCCTCGATACGCTCAATGATGGCGCCCAGATTCACCCCGACAGCAGTCCCGGGCGGGGTCGCTCCTTCGCGCAACTGCATCATCATCTGCCGCATCTTGTCCAGTGAGTTCTCGACCGTCGTCAACATGTCCTGCTGGAACTCGGGGTTATGACTCAATCGTTTGGCATTCTTCATCATCAACGAGAGCTGCGTCACGATATTTTTCAGATCGTGCACCACAAAAGCCGACATGCGGTTGAAGGCGTCAAATTTCTGCACCTCCAGCAGCGCTTCGGTCGCCTGCATCTGCGCCAGGAAGCTGGCCGCCTGCCGACCTGCTGTTTTCAGCAGATCATTGACTTCCCAGTTCACGTCCACGCGCGTGCGCGCGCTGGCCAGCACCACAAAACCAATCAGCTGCTCGCCCGCCATCAACGGCACGACCAGCCATGCATGCGCCAGCTCCTGCAGCCAGGTCGGCAGCTTCAATTGCCCATAACGGCGAGAATAAGAGCGGTACTCTTCGAGGTTGATCACCCAGCCGCTGGTCGCCATGAATTGGCACAGCGGCGAGTCGACACCCTCGACTTCCACCGTCTGTGCCAGGTTCCAGCGCGCGGTCTGCTGGAACCCGCTACCGCCACGCGCTCTCAGCCACAAACCGCCAGCGGGACTCTCCAGCATGTTCGCCAGACCCCGAATCACCTGCTGGCCCATCTCCTGCGGCGAATTCTGGGCCGACAGGGTGCGCGTAAATTTCAGCCACTCCTCACGGTAGTCAAAACGATAGCGAAAAAAATGCTTGCTCAAAAATACCCGCAGCTTGGCACGCATCGCGCCCGACAAGCCCAGAAACAGCAGGACCATCAGTGCAAAAAACATCAGGCCCAACTGGAGCGCACGCCCCCAATCGCCGCCGAAGTAGCGGATGTAGTAACCGACCGCCGAAATGAATGTCAGATACAGGCCGGCCATCAGCAGCGTGGCGGTCTGGAAAGCCGCTCTGGGCGACATATGGATTTTGGAAATCCAGTCGCGGCGCCGCGCCATGGACAGCAGCAGCAGCGGAACGACCAGGGTATGCACAGCGCCACGAATACTGAGGGCGTCGGTGTCCAGGCGGTTGAATAAAACCGCTTCGGAGAACACATACAAATCAAACAAAAATGCGCTGAACAAGCCCAGGCACAAGGGTTTGATATTCCAGCGCGAGTCTTCCGTCACATTGCGGAACACCTGCTCCAGCAAGACCAGCGCAAACACCGGCGAGACCATCTCGCCAAACAGGATCCAGCGTGAGGTCTGGCCAAAAACGCTGACATGCAAGGTGCTGAGCAGCAGCGCCAGCAACCCGAAGCACACCACCGCCACGGCAACCGGTGCCATCCAGCGCATGCTGGCTGGTTTGCCGATCGCGCCGGCGCCATTGGCGCCGTTTGCGCCCAGCAAAATCAACAAAAATGCATACCAGCAGCCGTACCTGGCAATGTCCGCCAGAATGCTGAAAAACAGCAAGGCTGGCATGCCCGTCCACAAGAACGCCAGCCCCAACCAGCCCCACAGCGCGCTCGACGTGATCGCCGCCAGGATCGTTGTTTTGGACCAGTCGCGCAGCGAACGCAAATAGCCGGTCTGAAGCAGCCACAGGGCAAAGCCCGTGTAAGCCAGCCCGACCAGGCCATAGCTCCATGCGGTCAGGACGAGGTTGTCGCTGTCCATGGTGCTACTGGGCGCCCTTGCCCATCAGAACCACGCCCACCGTTTCAAACAGCACCACGAGATCAAGAAACAGGGAGTGGTTTTTAACGTAGTAGAGGTCGTACTGCAATTTTTCGACCGCGTCTTCAACTGAGGCTCCATAGTGGTAGCGCACCTGCGCCCATCCCGTCACGCCAGGCTTGACGCTCTGGCGCACCGCAAAATACGGTATCTCCTGAGTCAGCTTGTCCACAAAAAACGGCCGCTCCGGGCGGGGGCCGACCAGACTCATGTCGCCCCTGAGAACATTAAAGAGCTGCGGCAACTCGTCGATGCGGACCTTGCGCAACCACCGGCCCACCCGTGTGACCCGACTGTCGGTCGCCGAGGCCCATACCGGCTTCCCGTCTTTCTCGGCGTCGGTGCGCATGCTGCGAAGTTTCACCACGCTAAAAAGTCGCCCGTTCAGCCCCACGCGCTCCTGCCGATACAAGATCGGACCAGCGCTCTCGAGTCTGATCAAAACCGCGGCCACCAGCAGGATCGGGGAGGCGACCACCGTCAATACAGAGGCACACACGATGTCAAAGAGGCGTTTGGTGATGGTGCGCATCACGCCCTGGTCAAATCCTTCGCCAAAAATCAGCCATCCAGCAGATACCGAATCGAGCCTGATCTGGCCCAGTGTCATTTCAAAGTAGGTGGCAGTGTCAACCACCCGCACCCCCTGCAGCTTGCAGTCAAGCAGTTCGCGCATCGGCATGCTGCCACCCCGGCGCTCGGTCAGGGCCACCACGATCTCATCGACCCGCGCCTGCTGCACGACATCGGTCAATGATTTGTCGCGCGGCAAAACCGCCCAGCCCGAGACTTCGGTCACAACCTCGTTGGGGCTGGCATAGTAGCCCACCAGATCGACGTTGGGGTCCGACTTTTTCAGGGTCTGGCCGACCAGTCTGGCGCCCTTGCCCGAGCCGTAAATCAGTACCCGCTGGCGTATCAGTGCACGCGGTCCGATATGCGTCGCATAGATACGGTGCATCAGCATGATGATCAACCCGCCCAACAGAACCAGCATGAACACCTTGCCGTTTTGCAGCTTCACCGGGGAGAGATGAAAAATGCCGTAAGACAGGGGCAGCGCCAGGAGCAGCACAATCGCTCCGCGAGCGCTCGTCTGGCTCACCGTGCGGCTATGCACCCGATCGTACAGTCCGAGGCTCGAATTGATCAGCAAGATCGCGAGCGCGAACAAGACCGCTGTGGTCCACAGGATGGATACGACCGGCTGGTTACCCACGCCAGCCACTTGGTACAGGATGGCAACCACCACGGTAAACGACACCAGACCCAGGTCGAGAAGGATGTGGAAAAACGTACGTTTATGAAAATAACAATTGAAAATTTTTATCATGCTCAAGCTCCCCATCGCCAAGCCAGGCCGCAGGCGCGGCCCTTATCCTGACTTACGCCCAGAGCCGTGCCGCAGCACCGCGGTAACAGGTGGCCAAAACGCCCATGTTACCCACCATTACAAGCACGACCAAGATGTCCGGGATCATTCGAGGTCTTGCGTTGCCTGGATGGCATAGATCGCCATCAAAAAGAAAAGAAAAGCCACGCGCGGCACATCCATCAAGCTGCTCACCGCGCCCAGCAACAGCGCCCCACACAACGAAGCGGCCAAGTACGGCGACAGCGGCAACAAGCGCCCCCGGCCCGTTGTCAGGCGCCCAACCGCATAGACCAGCAGCGCCGCCAAAATCAGCAAACCCGCCAACCCCCGCTCAACCAGCACCTCAAGAAAAAGATTGTCCAGATGCCAAGGCAGGAAATAAGCCTGGGCCGCAGGAAACCAGTGCGCCATCCCTTGGGTGAAGCTGCCGTTTTCAAGCAACTCCTTGCCCAGTGATCCGATCAAGTGGACATTGTCAACATCCACAGCCCCTCCGGCATTGCCGACCGACAGCGAAAACAGGCGCAAGCGTGATGCATTCCGCGTTTTTGCCGTCAACGTCGAGCCCTGTAATGGCAGTGTCAGCGCTTGCCATTCGGTTGCACCCGGGGAAACCCTAATGTAGGCAGCCTGGCAACGCCCGTCAAACAGCAAATGCCGCTCGCACAATTCCAGATAGAGATCGGCTTCATGCGTGACTCTCACATTCAGCCGAACCCAGTGCGGGCCGCTGGACGCCGCACTGACACGCTGCGTCAACGCGTACAGGCCGCCCAAATCCGGCCGGGTCGCGGGACCGCTGATGGTCACAAAATCATGGGGACGCTCACCCGGCCCCCGTTCCTCGTGCCACTTGATGCTGCCCGAGAATTCACCGTTGGGCACATGCTCCGCATAGTTGGCGGGCAATCGCCCAAGCCCCTTGCCCAGCCACCATTGAGCGGGCCCCTCCAGCAGGCCAACGCCATGGCGCCAATGCGCGAGCCGGCCCGTCAGGTCGCGGTCGGTACTGTTCAGGCGCTGTGACATGAAGGAACCGCCGCCAACGGCCAGCACCTCGACCGCCAGCGCCAGCACCAGCAGCAAACCTGCCCTGCCGCGCCAGCTCCCAAGCCCGTGCCGTCGCCACGCACTGGTCAAAAACACCCGCAGTTCGAACCCGGACCTTTGCGCCCGCAGCAGCAAGCCCAGCAGCACCAGCGAGCCCGCCACCGCAAAATAAACGCCACGGGAAAACGTGGTCGAACAGGCGTACGCCACGACCAGGGCCAGCGCCGCAGCACCCGCCCAAGGCAGGGGGCGACGCGCGGCGACCAGCGCCCACACCACAAAGGGCGACGTCAACGCCAGGTAGGCATCGATCGCCGCGCCGCCCACATGCATTTCCCAAAACAGGGCAACGGTACGGTAGTGCTCCGAAAAATCGAACAAACCGGGAAACGCCGCCCGCTCCCATACCACCGCCAGCGCAACCACAGTCAATCCCAGCACCACTCCGGTGGCCAGGCGCTGGTCAGCCAACACCCTGGCGCGGGCAAGCTCTTGCTGCAGCAAGGGGATCAGCAGCAGCGCAAAGCCCAGGCTCTTGAAGATGCGCAAGCTGTTCAACGGATCGGTATAGCCGGCGAACCAGCCAAAAGAAAACCCGCCCGCGTCGGCAAATCCGCGCAGCAATGCCAGCAAGCCGGACGCGGCCAGCAAAACCGTGATCCCCAAAAACACAGGCGGCAATCTTTTCAACCCGGGGGTGGCGTCAGCGTAGAAAGACCACGCCAGCCGGACATAGCCGCCGGCCAGCGTCCCCAACAGCAGGATGTCGAATTCCTCAAAAACCAGCCACCCGGTCCAGGGCGAGAAGTTCAAAAAGGGCAGACAGGCAGGCACCACCAGCAGCCAGATCCCCGGGCGGCACGCGACCACGAGACACCACAGCGCAAAAATAGCCAGCAGCGCGCCGGGCCACAACGGGTGATGCCAGGCCAGCGCCGCTCCGGCAGCCCCGCTGATCAGGGCCATCAGCAGGCTAGCCAGTGCCTTCAGCAATCCGCCTTGCGATGGGTTGGGTGGGTGGCCAACTAGCAAAGCGGCACGGTCCTAGACCAGCACTTCAAGACAGGCAGGATGCCCCAAAAACCCCTGCGGACTGGCACTGGCGCCATAGGCGCCCGACTGGAACACCACCACCAGATCTCCAGCCTGCGCCACCGGCAGCGTCATTCGGTCGGCCAGCAGATCGAGCGGCGTGCACAAGGGCCCGACCACCGACGCTGTTTCGCGCTCCCGCGCATCGGCCCGGTTGCCAACCGTGACCGGGTAGTTTTTGCGCACCACCTGGCCAAAATTGCCGGATGCCGCCAGATGGTGATGCAGCCCGCCGTCGGCCACCAGATAGACCTGGCCGCGCGAGACCTTACGGTCCACCACACGGGTCACGTAAACACCCGCCTCGCCCACCAGGTAGCGGCCCAGCTCGATCACCAACGAGGCATCCGGCAGTTCTGCCTGCGCGCGCTGCGCCAGCCGCGCCAGGTTGTCGCCGATGGGCGCCAGGTCCAGTGGCTGTTCACCGGGGAAATACGGTATGCCAAAACCGCCGCCCAGATTCAGAAAGCGCACCGGCGCCGGCGCCTGCTGCGCCAGCCGCAGCGCCAGCTCGTAGGACTTTTGCTGCGCCTCGCAGATCGACTCCGCACGCAGGTTCTGCGAGCCGGCAAAGAGATGGAAACCTTCGAAAGCCAGCCCAGCCCGGGCGATGCTGACCAGCAGCGCAGGAATCTGCTCGACGTCCACGCCGAACTGCTTGGGGCCACCCCCCATTTTCATGCCCGAGCCCTTGAGCTCAAAGTCCGGGTTGACCCGCACCGCCACCCGCGCCGGCAAGCCCAACTGGCTGCAAATGGCCTGAAGCACGGCGACTTCACGAAACGATTCCAGATTGATCAGCACGCGCGACGCCACCGCCTGGCGCAATTCGGCATCGCGCTTGCCCGGCCCGGCAAAGCTGATCTCGTGCGGCTTGGTACCGGCATCCAGCGCTACCTTCAATTCACCGGCCGACGCGACGTCGACGCCATCGACCAGACCAGCCATCAGCCCCACCACGGCGGGCATGGGGTTGGCCTTCATCGCATAGTGCAGCTTGACCGTCGGGGGTAACACATGGCGCAGCGTGGCAACCCGTTCGCGCAACAGCGCGCGGTCATAGGCATAAAAAGGAGTCTGCCCCACCCGCGCCGCGAGCAATGACAAACACTCGCCGCCGACCACCAGCTCGCCACCGCGCACGGCGAACTGGTTCATGGGGGCATGGACGGGCAGTTGGCGTTCAGTGACAGACATGGATTGACCTCGCCTTTGAATGATGTTCAGTGCCCATGGCGCTCGGCCCAGTCAGCCGCCAGCAACTTACGGTCTATCTTGCCGTTCGGATTGCGCGGCAGCGGCCCGGCAACGATCTCTATGCCCGCTGGCACCATGTAGGCGGGCATCCGGGCGCGGCATTCGGATATCAAGTCATTTATGGCCACAGCCCTTTCCCCGACTACGCATGTAGCTATCACATGTATAGCATGTCCAAGGCTGGGATGCTCCACGCCAAAGGCCGCGCACTCGCCCACCAATTTCGTGGCGTACAAAACTTCTTCCACTTCGGTGGGGCTGACCCGATAGCCCGAGGTTTTCATCATCTCGTCGCGCCGGCCGATGAAATACAAAAACCCCTCGGCGTCCTGGCGTACCGTGTCGCCCGAAAAAACGGCGTATTCAGGCAACTGCAGGCCCGGCTGCCGCCCTGGCGCGTCCACCGGCACCAGCTTGTAGCGCTCCGCCGTCTTTTCGGCGTCGTTCCAGTAACCCAGGCCCACCAGCGCACCGCGGTGCACCAGCTCACCGGGCTCGTCCGGCGCGCAGGGCGAACCATCGTCGCGCAGCACCAAAATTTCGGCATTCGGAATTGCCTTGCCGATCGAATCCGGACGCCGGTCCACCTCGGTGGGCGGAAGGTAGGTGGAGCGAAATGCCTCGGTCAATCCGTACATCAAAAACGGCTGGGCCTGGGGCACGCGTTGGCGCAGCAGGTTCAGCGTCTCGCGCGGCATGCGGCCACCGGTATTCGCGAAATAGCGCAAATTCTGCGCGATGGCGGCCGGCCATTCGAGCTGGGTCAGCTGGATATACAGCGGTGGCACGGCCGTCAGGCCCGTGACTTTTTCGCGCTCCATCGCCTTGAGCACATCGCGCGGCAGCAGGTAGTTGAGCAAGACCACGCGCGCACCGGCGTGAAACGCCGTCGTAAGCTGGCTGAACCCCGCATCGAACGACAGGGGCAGCGCCGCCAGCAGCACGTCCTGCGGCCGGTTATCCAGGTATGACGCCACGCTTTTGGCGCCGGCCACCATGTTGCGGTGCGAGAGCATCACGCCCTTGGGTCTGCCGGTACTGCCCGAGGTGTAAAGAATGGCGACCATGTCCGAGTCAATCACCCGGTGCCCGTGCCGCGCGGGGCTGCCGAGCAAATCCGTCCACGAGGTCAACGCCAGGTGGCCGGCAGGGGCTCGGCCTGCCGGCGACGCACCCGCCGCCGCGGCGGTGACCACCACGTGCTTCAAATCAGGGCATTCCGCTAACACCTCCCGCAGCAACGCCAACCTCTCGGGCGAAGTCACCAGCACGCGCACGTTGCAATCGCGCAGGATGAAAGCCACCTGTTCCGGCTTGAGCAGCGGATTGACCGGTACAAAAACGGCCCCGGCCGCCGGCGCGCCAAAACTGGCGATGACGGTCTCGAAACGCTTTTCAAGATAGATCGCAACGCGCTCGCCGCGTGCCAGGCCAAGCCCCATCAAACCCGCGGCGAACCGGCTGACCTGGGCGGCCAGTTCCGCATAACTCAGCGAAGCAGTACCACTGGTGAGTGCGATTGCTCGTGGCGTTCGCCCGGCCGCGCCGGCAATCAGTTCGTGCAGGAGTGTGGATTCGGTCATGGGAAAGCAATCAAAGCCATGTCAATTCATCAAAGAACAGGCGGCCACCCAATGCCCGCCCTGCTCCGCCGGCTTTTGCCCCCTAAAATCGTCAAATTGCCAATCGGGTCCCATCAGCCAGTACGGAGTTTTAATTGAACATATCACATGAAGTCTTGCGCGTTCTGGACGAAGTATTGAGCCTGAATGGCCGCTCGGCCAGCTTCACGCGCGACACACCGCTGCTCGGCGCCATCCCAGAGCTCGATTCCATGGCGGTCGTCACGCTCATCACCACGCTCGAAGAGCAGTTGGGCCTGGTGGTTGACGATGACGACATCGACGGCTCGACCTTTGCCACGGTCGGCTCGTTGACCGACTTCGTCAGCGGCAAACTCGCCGCCTGAACGCACGCCACCCCATGCCGGACCAGCCCCAGGCTTTTTTCCTTCCTGCCGGGGCGGCGCAAACCACGCCAAACAATCAGCGGTTTTGCATTTTCTATCCGGCTGAGGTCGGCCCAGGCAGCGGCGCCGCGCGCGGTTTGGTGCTCTATATCCACCCCTTTGCCGAAGAGATGAACAAGGCGCGTCGCATGGCCGCCCTGCAGGCGCGTGCATTGGCGCAGGCCGGTTACGCGGTGCTGCAGATCGACCTGCTCGGCTGCGGCGACAGCTCTGGCGACTTTGGCGACGCCAGCTGGCAAGACTGGGTTAACGATGTGCTGCAAGGCTGCCGCTGGCTGCGCCAGCGCAGTAAGGCCCCGAGCGCCGATACAGGCCAGGTACCGCTGTGGCTCTGGGGCCTGCGCGCAGGCTGCCTGCTGGCGGTGGAGGCGGCCAGGCAGCTTGGCGAGCCCTGCAATTTCCTATTCTGGCAACCACCCGCCACCGGCAAACCGCTGCTGCAACAGTTTTTGCGCCTCAAGGTGGCCGGCGACATGCTGGGCGGCGAGGGCAAAGGCATCATGGCAGGCATGCGCCAGCAGTTGAATTCAGGTGCGTCCGTCGAAGTGGCTGGCTATCTGCTGTCGCCCGGGATCGCCACCGGGCTGGAACAGGCCTCCCTGCAGCCACCTGCCTACCCTGCCGCGGCTCAGCGCCTGGAATGGCTGGAACTCTCCACCCGTGAAGACGCTGGCCTGAGCCCCGTTTCTGCGCAAGCCATCAGCCAATGGGAACAAGCCGGCTACACCGCCCGCAGCCAGATCGTGAGTGGCCCCGCGTTCTGGCAAACAACCGAGATCGAGGACGCCCCGGCGCTGATTGCGGCCACCATGGCGGCTCTCTCCGGCTTGCCCGCATGAACTACACCGAAGAGGCCACACTCTTCGCCTGCGAAGGCGACACGCTGGTGGGCATTCTCTCCAGGCCAGAACTGCCGGAGCAAACCGGTGTCGTCGTCATCGTGGGCGGCCCGCAATACCGCGCCGGCAGCCACCGGCAGTTTGTCTTGCTGTCGCGCGCACTGGCCGCCGCCGGCTATCCGGTGCTGCGCTTTGACTATCGGGGTATGGGCGACAGCACCGGCACCCAGCGCGATTTCGAGGCCGTGAGTGCCGACATTGCCGCCGCCATCGAGGCGCTGAAACAGCGCGTGCCCGCCGTCAGGCAAGTGGCGCTGTGGGGCCTGTGTGACGGCGCATCGGCCGCGCTGCTCTACTGGCACGAAACCAGTGACCCGCGCATCAGCGGCCTGTGCCTGCTCAACCCCTGGGTGCGCTCGGAAGCCAGCCTGGCGCGCACTCAAGTCAAGCACTACTACCGCCAGCGCTTGATGCAAAAGGAGTTTTGGCTGAAACTCATGCGTGGCCGGGTCGCTTTGGGCGCTGTCAGTGGCCTGATACAGAAAATCCAATTGGCCAACACCACCGCTGACAAACGTGCCTCCAAAACCAGGCAAGCTCTTTTTCAGCATCGCATGGCGGCCGCCTGGCATGGATTCAACGGGCACCTGCTACTGCTCTTGAGCGGGGACGACTACACAGCGAAGGAATTTGTGGAATATGCCGGCGCAGACCCAGTCTGGAAAAATTACCAGAACCACGCCGGCTTGCTGTGCCGCGAAATTGACGGCGCCGATCACACCTGCTCCACTCCGAATGCTAGCGAGATGGTGGAGACCTACACTCTTGCATGGCTCACCGGTCAATCCAAAGGGAATCAAAATGGCACTCCATGAAACAACGCAGTTCGGCCGCCTATCCAATGCCGCCAGTTTGCTCATCGGTTCGGCGGTTTTTCTGCTTGGCGCTCTCGGGGCTACCGGCGCATTGGCTCAATCTGAAGCGAGTAGCTGCGGCTCTCTCGACAACGCCTACGGCCCCTACGACTACCGTACAGACGAAGACAAGATTGCCATCGTCTTGAAGTACCATTTCACTCCAGCCGTAGAAGCCCTGGTTCGTGGCTCTACCAGCAAACAGCCGGGTGGTGACATTGATTACACGCTACGAGCCGCTCCCAACAACCCCCGCGCGCTCATGGCGATGATGCGTTTGGGTGAAAAAGAAAAAACACCACAACCGAGCGGCTCAAGCTATCCCGTCGAATGCTGGTTTGATCGCGCCGTGCGGTTCCGCCCGGACGATGTCATTGTTCGCATGATCTACTCCACATACCTCAACAAGCAGGGCCGTCGCGCCGACGCTATCAAGGAGCTGGGAGTTGCCACCACCTACGCCAAAGACAATGCGTTTACCCACTACAACATCGGCCTGCATTACTTCGACCTGAAAGACTATGACCACGCGCTGGTCGAGGCGCATAAGGCAATGACTCTCGGATTCCCACAGACCGCCCTGCGCGACAAGTTGCAGAGTGTTGGCAAATGGACCGAGCCCGCAAGGTGACCCATCGCCGGTAAGGCGAAAGAGGGCAGGCAAGGCCTCGGCGTCGAATACGTACGCCTTGTCGAACTTGCCGCAACACATGCCGTATTGACAATCGAGCATCGATCGCCCCAAACCGCATGGCCACCAGAGCGGCCTGGAGCGGTAAAATCAAGACGCTATCTTATTCATAGCAAAATCACCAGTTGATACAAGTGCTACCGCCATTTTTCAAATAAATTTTCGGCGGCGTCCGAAATTCGGCGATGCCACTTCGCCGGCCTGGCAGTCCGGTTTTGCTAACGCGGCGGTTCACAGTAGTCTTTTGTTAGAGAAGCGGAATCAGGCAGCTTGGTAAGTTCGGTGTCGCTGAGTCCGGAAAGAGCAGCGACAACAGCGCCTATCTCAGCGTTCGTGAGTGTCGATGAACTTGACACTTAGAGTCGCTGCGTTTTGTTAAGCATTTGATTCATTTGAATATTTTTCCGTGGTGCGAAATATGCTTCAGTAATAAAACCGCCAATTCGGTGGCCCAGTCTCTGCCCGGAGGGCTCGCATGGCCGTTCATTGGAAATCTTCTGCCTCCCGCATCACCGCACTTGTCAGCTTGCTTGTTTTGTCGCATTGCGGGCGACCGCCGCGCCGTTCTTCCTAAATACCGGCAACCCGGACGGTTTAATGGCCACCGCATCCTGTCCTGCCAGCATGGGATTAAAAATCGATACGGCGTTGGACTCCCACGATAGCCTTTTGCCCAACCTAAGCTTTATAGCGAGCACCCCTAGGGTTTTGTCCATACTCGGAAGCGTCCAAGGGATGCCATACTTCGCCTCACACAGTTGAACTTCCTATGCCTATTGCCCCTTTGAGGCAGCCATGAAGAAGTAGTCGGCAGAGGATATTGTTCGCAAACTGGATCCTTCGGAGGTAAAACCATGACTCTCATTGCTAGCGTTTCAGATAGAACTCAACAAGAGGCGACTCGTGGAGCAGAAGCAGTTCACAGGGTTTTCCGAAGCGTGAATTTTATTTCGTGCCGCGTCCTGTCTCTTTTGTCTCTCTTATTGGTCAGCATGATCCTGACGGGTTTTCTTGCGGGCTGCGGCGGCGGATCGGACGCATCGGGACAATCGTCCGCTACTGGTGGCTCCCCTGGCGTGACTGCGCTGTCTGCCAATATTGTGGTCACCGCCGATTCGAATCAGGTCAGCAGTAAAGGGTCATTCCGGCCGGCCACTGCCTATCTATCGCGCAGTTCGAGAGTCATGAAGAGCGCCGGCGATGGGCAAAGCGCGGTGACGTTTTCGACCAGCATCGTCACGCCCGGCTATTACCAGGTTTATGTGTGGTGGCCGCAGACAGCTCCTGGTGCAGGCCAGGTCGATGTAAGGGTTCACCATGGCGGCGGTACGACTGTGACGACGGTCGACCAGAGCATCCTTGGCGGCCAGTGGAATTCGGTTGGCACTTACCTGATGAATACCGGTAGTGCCGCGGTTGACGTCGCGGATCGCCAGGGCACCGTCGCGTATGCGGACGCAGTGCGTTTTGCCTATGTCGGCGACAGTGCCCCAGTACTGGGGATCGGCGCTACTGAGCTTCCGCTCGCGAATGACGGCGCCCCCTATACGGCATCGCTGGACGTGAATGGCGGCGTCGCGCCCTATACGTTGAGCGTCAGCAAGGGCACATTACCGGCCGGAATCAGTCTCGATTCTGCGACCGGGGTGATCTCCGGGCGTCCGGTCTATCTTGGTTCGTTTCCGTTCTCTGTGAGCGTGCGTGATGCCAGCGGCGAGAGCGCAACGACAGATTTCACAATCACGGTGTTGCAGGCAACGACGGCAGTTGCACCGAGTGCGCTGGCACCCGTCATTGCACATGCGCTGAGACTGGACGGCAGGCCATCTGGTGCCGCCCCCGCCTTGAGCGGACTGCTGTCTGTGATCACTTCGATGCCGGAAGGTGAATGGTCGATGGTCAACCTCAATCATTTTTCCGATGTGTGGACGCCGGATGACCTTCGCCCGCTCTATGGCTGGTCCAATCCGCCGCCGTCCAAGATCATTGAAGCCTGGAGTTCATTTGCGTGGGATCCCAATCGCGGCGATCTGATTCTGTTCGGCGGCGGTCACGCCAATTACCCTGGCAACGACGTCTATCGATGGCACGGCACAACGAGGCTGTGGGAACGCGCCTCGTTGCCAAGCCAGATCACGCAGGACGACCTCGGCAACTGGATGGCGATTGACGGACCGGATGCCGCACCGATTGCCGCGCATACCTACGACAACAACTTGTTCCTGCCGCTGATCGACCGCTTCATCGTGCTGGGTGGAGGTGCCTTCAACAGTGGGGGCGCCTACTTGCGCGAGGTGACACCGACCACACAGCGCCATACCGGGCCTTATCTGTTCGACCCGTCACTGGCAAACCCGAATGAGGTGGGCGGCACGACCGGTTCGCACGTGCAACGCGTAGCGCCTCATCCTGAAATCATCGGCGGCAACATGTGGCAGAACCGCGATATCTGGAAAAATATTCCCGGCAACCCTGCGCTGCCCGGTGGCTATGTGAATAGTTGCACTGCCTATTCAGCGGAAGGCGGCCGCGATGTCGTGTACGAGGCGGCGATCGATGCCGGCGGGGGCACTTCACTGGGCCTCTACAAGTACACCATTAATTCGGTCAGTGATCCAACACAGGACACGATACAAAAGGTTGGTGCGTTCTGGAACGGGACATCGGCCGCAACCTCGTGCGGTTACGATCCGACAGACAAGGTACTGCTGCGCATCGGCACAAACCAGATTCCATTCGTCTACTGGGACATGCACAATCCTGGGCCGGGAAACAGGGACTCGCGCATGACGCCGGTCGATGCCACTGGTGAATTTCCTGCACTGCTGTCCAGCGGCGCGTTGAATCTTGCGAATTGCGGCATGGATTACGACCCCACGCGCAATCAGTTCGTAATGTGGTGCGGTGATGGTCGCGTGTGGAGCATCAAGCCCCCGGCAACCTTGTCGCCGAATGGCTGGACCATTACCAAGCAACCTGCACCGCTGCTGGCAACGCCGAACGGCGATTACGGCACGGGCATCCTCGGCAAGTGGAAGTACATCGACAATCTGGATGTGTTCATGGGCCTGCAGGATGCCACCCAGGGCAATATCTGGATCTATAAGCCAGTCGGCTGGAAAAATCCGTCCGGGAATCTGGTTCCGCCACCGACTGTGTCGTTGACCACGCCGGCGAATGGCACCAGTTTTGCCTCCGGTGCACCCATCACGATTTCGGCCAACGCGGCATCGCCGACCGCGTCGATTTCCGAAGTGGATTTCTATAGCGGCGCGAACAAGATCGGAGTCGCCACGAGTCCGCCGTATTCGTACACCTGGACCCAGGCGCCTGCAGGCAATTTCCAGGTTGTGGCAATCGCGGTGGACAGTATTGGTCAACAGACGATTTCTGCGCCAATCAACATTACCGTTCAACCGGGGCCGACCGGAACCGTGCAATTACAGGATGGCGTCAATGGCTATGCCCTGACGCAGGGCACCTTCCTCGACAGTTATAACCAGGGCTATGTGATGGGAGGGCAGACCTTCCTGCGAAATCTAGGCGCACAGTACACGGACCTGATTCGGTTCGCGATCTTCACGCCCGAAGGCGGGCCGCTGACGCCAGGCGCGACCATACAATCGGCGACCTTGAGTCTGTACAAGTACAGCTATTACTCCGCCAACTACAGCTTGAACCGCATGCTGGTGAACTGGTCCGAAGCGGGTGCTACCTGGCTTCAGGCGAATGTCGGGCAGTCCTGGAACACGATCGGCGCGCAAGGCTCGGGGACCGACTATGGAGCGAGCCCGGACGCGACCGTAACCACCGGTTTCAATCCCGGCTGGGTGACCTTCGACGTAACTGCCGCGATCCAGAGCATGAGTTCGGGACAGGCCAATTACGGCTGGCGCCTGGTGACCCTGGCGGGGTCAGATACGCAGAATTTGCGGTACTTTTATACCAATCATTACCTCGCGAATCCGGCGCAGCGGCCGATCTTGACGATTACCTATTCGACCGCGCCGTAATCAATCAAGCGCCGTCCTGCAGCTACTCCGCGAGCCACGCGGCCTCCGAGTGTGCCGCACACGAAACCTCAAGACTCCGATGTCACTTCGAGTTTGATGTGTAGTGCAGGGCGGCCGCCAAGCGCTGCGAACGGCCTTTGGCTAGACAACATCCATTGAAAAGGCCCCACACCTACAAACAGGGCCCATCCGCAATCTATCGCTCCCAAGCTTCGATGCGAGGCTTTGGAGCGTTGATTAAATGCATTGATTCTGCTCACGGTGTGACTGACGCCTAGCGGCTTAAGCAGTGCATCGAATGCGTCCCATTGCTTTGCAAAAAGAAACCCGAGTCGTTCCGACTCCGCGACAAAAACATCAAAATCCCACACATAGCGACCGCCCTGGGGCAGCAAAAAATCCACCCGAACCTCATCTTCGGCATAGGGTCCGCGAACGAACCAGATGCAGCCGACCAGCGATTCATCCCTGGTCGCCACCAGGCATTGGGCCCCCTGGACAAAGCGCTGACGAATGACCGCCGATGGGCGATCCAGGCTATCTAGAATTGGGTCGAATTCGGTCAACAGGTGGAACGCGAATTTTTTTCCGCGACTGGGCGGCAGACGGGGATGATCGGCCAGCGGTTGAACCACCAGACGATAGCAATAGAGGCCGCATTTGCCATTGATGCGGCGCATTAGACGATCCACTAGATACAAGGACGCGGTCGATGCACCCAATTCCCGGACCAAATTCTTCAGGCGTCGCCAAATCGAGTTCATCATTGCGCAACAAGTTTTTTATCCACCATCAATGGGCGAGTTTATGTTGTGCCCGGCCTACGCCGAAAGTGCTATCGAGTTTTTGCACTGAGCCTCTTATGATGGGGACAATCCCCGCAGCATTCGGGGCAGTCCACATCACTTGAAGGCGTTATGTCCAAAGTCTCCAGACGGAAATTTCTGGGCCACCTGACGGCCACGCTAGGCAGCGCTGCTGCGGTCTGCCATGGGAGTGACGCTGACGGGGCCAGTGCCGCAGGCCCAACATCGAATGGGTCACCGGCCGGCCACCTCCAGTTCACGCTGAGCAGCCCCGTCGGCGCAACCCGTGCGCCGTTTTGCCTTGGCTACGCCTTTCGCAAGGGGCAAATCCCGGCTGGGCGACCCGTGACCTCGAATCTTACCAACCTGCAGGTTACTCCGAAAAATTATTGGCCGGATGGCTCGCTGAAATTTGCGATTGTGGCTGGCTCGACAGCGCTGACGGCTGACAGACCGGTCACAGCATCATTGACAATCGGCGCCGCAGACGCCACGCCTGCCCTGACGACCGCCGATCTGCGTGCCACCGGCATCACGGCCAGCATTGCCGCGGGCGCTTTTGGTACGGTCCAGTGGGCGGCAGCCGACTGGAACAATCCATTTCAAACCTGGGTCAGCGGCCCGCAAATGTCTTCGTGGGTCTATCGCAAGGCGGTTGGCAATGACGCGCACCTGGTCGCGTGGCTGGAGGTGCGCCTTTTTGCGGGCGGCGCGGTCGAGGTATTGCCCTGGATAGAGAACGGCTTCCTGCGCGTGGCCGGGCCCACCAGCAAGGCAGCAACCTATGGCTTTTCGCTGGGCGGCAGGCCGCGTTTCAGCGCTGAGATCGACCTGCCCAATCACTGCCGCACGCCGCTGGTTGCGGGCGCCGCGCTGTCACACTGGCTGGGGGCGGACCCGCAAGTTACGGTCAAGCACGACACCGCATACATGCAAACCACCGGGCTGGTGCCAAGTTATCGGGCTACGGTGCCTGCCGATGCGGCAGCCATCAAGCGGCTGGTCACCACCTATACGCCTTTGCAGGTGGGCAACCATTCGCCTGGCATGGGCATGGCAGGCTACCACGGGTCGATTGGCCTGTTACCCGAGTGGGACGTGCTCTATCTCACCAGCGCCAGCCCCAGCGCCAGCCCCAGCGCCAGCCCCAGCGCCAGCCCCAGCGCCTACGCCTACGCCGGCCTGATCGTCAATGCTTACGGCGGCGGACGCTATGGCATTCATTTCCGCGACGAAACCACGCAGCGGCCGCTGCGCTTCTCCGGCTACCCCAGCTTGGTGGTGGGCGAGGGCAGCGGCATCAGTTCGTCCGGGGCATCATCCACCAACAGCTACACACCTGCTTCCACCGGCACGCCACCGGCCACATGGGCCTCCAGCCACCACCCGTCCCTAGGCTTCATGGCTTATCTGGTGACCGGGCGCTGGTACTTCATGGAAGAGACCCAGTTCGTCGCAACCCTGAACTACCTCAAGAACTCCAATACGACACGCCTCAACGCGCAAGGCATATTTCAGTCCTCCGCAGGAGCCAACACCACGCGTGGTGCGGCATGGGCCATACGCTCGCTGGCGCAAGCCGCCTGCGCGACGCCCGATGGCGACACAGCTCTGCGCCATGAATTCCTGGCCTCGCTACAGGCCAACATCGACTGGAACCATGCCCGATATGTGGCACAGCGCAACAACCCCTATGGCTGGGTTCAACCCTACAGCGACTACACAGGTGTGGGTGATGGCATCTATTTCGAAGCCACGTGGATGCAGGATTTTTATACCGCCGCATTCGGTTATGCCAAGGCCATGGAGCCGGCCCTGCCCGGCGCCAGCAGCCAGCGGCTCACGGAATTTTTTGCCTGGAAGGCACGCAGTATCGTGGGACGGCTGGGCGGCGGCGCGCCCACCGACTATCTGTATGCAGACGCGGCCCAATACACCATCGCAGTCGCCCCTACGGACACGCCCGATTTTGTGACCGGTACTGGCCCCTGGCATGCGAATTGGGGCACCATCTATGCGGACACACTGAAGGCGCCGAATCCGGGCACTGCACCCGGCCTGAGGGGCGCTTATTTTCCAGACGCCACGAGCTACTGGGGCAACCTGCAGCCGGCCATCGCCTACGCCGTGCAGCATCGGGTACCCGGCGCCGTCGAGGCATACCAGCGCATGACGTCCGCCTCCAACTGGCGCCAAATGGTATCGAACTTCGATGTCAACTGCGTATGGAGCGTTCAGCCCCTAAGGCAAGCTTAGACGATGAAACATCCTGTCTGTCCGCATGCTGCGCAACTGCCATCCAGCACACGCCGACAATTCCTGCATCTTGCAACGGCACCAGCAAGTTCGTTGCTGCTGGCCGCATGGAGTGATGCGGCATTGGCTGAGCAGTCCCGCTTGACATCAGCATCACCACATATCCCCGCACTAGCGGCCGGGCCGTTGCCCGACTGGGTTGTAAACCTGCCACTTTGGCAATGGCATGAAATACCGAACACGGCGCTGGCCAGCGTAGAGCCGGCAACGCGTTCCCTCGGAGACACCGGCCCCCGATCCAAGATCGACGCCTGGTGCGGCGCCTGCCTCAAGCGCAGCGGCAGCGTGTACATGCTCGGCGCGGCAGGCGGGCACGGCGACTATGCGGGCAACGAAGTCGACGCGCTGGCACTGAACGTGGTCGCCCCCCGGTGGACCCAGCTTCGCGGGCCAACGCCCAACGCCGACATCATCGGCTCTGCGCAGTTCTACCTCGACCACAGGCCCTCGTCCGCCCACACCTACTACTCCACACAATTCATCAATACCCTGGACCGAATGCTGGTGTTTGCCAGCCCTGGCGTGTTCGGAGGGATTTATCCAACTGCGCCAGCCGACTTCCCTTATAGGGGAGACAAGCGCTCTTTCAGTTTTAGCGTCGCATCGGGCGATTGGGATCCACCCGACTATGTGGCGCGGTTTCCCGGCACAGGCGACCCGTTTGCAGACCTGTGCGTCAAACACCCCTTGACCGACGACGTGTACTACTCCCGAAACTATGGCTCCGGCTGGTACCGGTGGGCCAGCGCTACCAATACCTGGACGCGGCTGTCAGGTGTTACGAGGGGACCGTGGTACGCCGGTGCCGCCATCGACCCGCTGCGCAATCAGATGCTCATCGTCGGTGGCTACAGTCCCGTAGCACCGGAGGTGCGCGGCCTCGATGGCACACCGGTGCCGGCAGCCTTTACCGGTTTGGGTACTGCAGCCTTGACTCCCACCGGCTACCCAGGGGTGATTTATGACGAAGCCACGGACTGTTACCTAGTGGCATTCAATTCAGGTTCGTCTATCAAAATCCTGCGTGTGCACCCCGAGACCTGGCTGGTGGACGATCCCGCCGTGGGCGGCATCGCACCGAAAGCAAGAGCGAATGGCCTGCAGAACGCAGTGCAGTACGTGCCCGAACTCCGCGGATTTGTGCTGACAAACAAGTACGATGGCAATGTCTTTTTCGTCCGCACAGTGGCCTGAAATCGTCTTCGATCCAGAGTGGATCGAATGACCATTCATGTAGAAATGGGCCAAACATTGAATCGAAGGATTCAAAAAACTTCGAAATGAAATTCGAATTACCGAGGAAGAAATAGAAATCATGTTAAAGCAGTATTTGAAAAGTGCGCTGATAAGACTCGCGCGTTCTCGCGAATACGAGCTTATTCCAGCTTGGTCTTTCGACAGGCAACCGCTTGCACGACATCTCAGGGCGATTTTTGAACGCTACAACGTTGATTGCGTTTTTGATGTTGGTGGAAACTTGGGCCAATATCATGACCTGTTGCGCGAAGAGGTTGGATTTAAAGGATTAGTATTTTCTTTCGAACCAGTCAGCAAGTACATTGACATTCTCAGGGAAAAATCTGAATCTGATCAAAAATGGCAAATTTTTGACTTCGCTCTGGGTAGCGCAGAAGGTTCGGCCCCAATTAATGTGACAAAATCCCCAGGTTTAAACTCTTTTCTGGAGCCACAGAAAGATGTGGTACAGAATTTTTGGCCTGCTGGTGAGGTTACTGGTATCGAGCAGGTAAGAATTCGCGTCCTTGATTCAATTTTCGAAGACTTGCGTCGCGAACATAGTTTTCATGCACCTTATTTAAAGCTGGATACACAAGGCTTTGATCTTGAGGTGCTAAGAGGTAGCAAACAATCATTGATTGAATTTCGGGCACTTCAGACAGAGGCGTCAATCAAACCCTTGTACCAAGGGATGCCAGATTACCGGGATATTATTGAGCACCTCGCGGAAGCCGCCTTTGAGTTGAGCGGGATGTTTCCGGTTTCACATGATGAAGCCTTGCGACTAATCGAATTTGATTGCTTGCTCATTAATCGCTTGCATACTGCTGCATGATCTCCAAGGATTAGAAAAACGTGCCACTTAAAACGAATAGCGTTAAAGCAAGTTTTTGATAAATAATGAGCTTGAATTCTGACTTTATTTCTCGATATGCGAATTGCATTAATCAGTCATGATATGGACAAGCAAAACTCTAAAGTCAGTGTCATCATTCCTACAACGGCTGCCCGTGCGAGACGCTCGCTGCTAAAGCGGGCCATTGAATCCATTCGACGCTCTTCACAATTTCCTATTAAAATCATCGCTGTGGTAAATGGCAATCGATTTGATGTAGGCACTTGCGATTGGCTCAAAACTCAATCCGATATTCTCGTTGAATATCTCGAAAAACCTTCTGCTCCAGAAGCTGTGCTAAGGGGGCGAGAGTTGATTACAACAGAGTTTTTTTCTACATTGGATGATGACGATGAGTATCTTGAGGAAGCCACTGACTGGAAAATACAGCTAATGAATTCTAACCAAGCCTATGATCTTGTCGTAACTAATGGTTATAAACATATGAATGGTACCGATATCATTTTTTATTCCGATCTTACAAAAGTTTCTGCTCACCCTTTAAGATGCCTAATGAGTTTTAATTGGCTGCATAACTGTAATGCGCTTTATCGAACTGCGTCTATCGAGACTTCATACTTTAAAGATAGTCATCCCTACGCAGAATGGACGTGGTTGGCATTCAAACTGGCGATGAAGAACAAGAAAATTGGTGTACTGAATAAGCCCACCTTCAGGTACAACGACACGCCAACTTCACTTTCAAAATCTAGTAGCTATCGAAACAGCTATTTACCATTATTTGAAAAAATGCTTAACCAGAAGCCTCCGTCAGACATAGCGCAATTGATTCGCAGGAAAAGAGGGAGAGCCTGGCACGATGCATCTCACGCGTCCTTAGAAGATGGAAATCGCTTGGAGGCGTTGAAATACCATTGGCGAAGTCTTATGGCGCCAGGCGGCTACCGATATCTCAGCTACACGCGACATCTTTTATTTCCTTATCGATAACTCTGAAACTGAACTTTTTGAAGGTAAGCTCTTATGCGGTCCGTCGCTTCAGCTTTACCCAGACCGCCAGTATTTCCTCTTGCAGCGGATGCCGAAAAATCAGCACACCCGTCACAAAGCCCACGCCACTAGCTACCCCGCCCATCACTAGAGGCATCACTACAACTTCGGGATACGGGCCGTATATCCACAACACGAGTACAGGCCCTATCGCCGCTATCAAGGCAACTGCCGCACTCTTACCCAAGGAAGGCAGCAGACCATGCAGCGGTAACTCAATTTGCCGAGTCGTTGCGCGCAGCCATAGCATTGCCGTTACTGCGGCAGCCACAATCGTCGCGACGCCCAGCATCAAAAGACCCTGCGAGGCACCGATCGCCACAAACGCCACGCCCTGTATCGCACTAAAAACGGTGACTTGGGCAATAGTGCCTACCGCACCCGATGACAGCAGCGCAACCTCGCAAAGCGCCGCCGGCACGCTGAACGCCATGGCTACGGCCAGCAGGCGCACCAGGTCCACCGACTGGTCCCACTGGTGGCCGTACAAGAGTCGCACGACGGGCTGCGCCAGACAAACCAGCGCAAGGCAAAACGACCAGCCAAAGGCCGTGACATAGGCGGTTGATTTAAGAAACGGCTCCACAAAGCTGCCGTGCTCGCGCGACTGCCGGGCGAACCACGGCAGACACACGGCGCCCACCGCATCCACAAACAGCCGGTTGAACATCTGCACAAGACCGTTGGAGCGCGAATACAGCCCCGCCGCGGTCAAGCTTTGCAGCTTGCCCAGAAACAGCTCAGGCGCGTTATTTGCCAGCACGGTGATAAGCGTGCTGGCCGTGAGCTTCGAGCCAAATGCCAAAACCCGCCTGATTTCTGCCACGCCCGGCAGCCACGGAAAAGACTTGGGCCGGTAGTACACAGCGATCAGTGCATTGGCCAGGGTAGAAGCCAATGCTCCAAATGCCAGGCTGATGGGGCCATAGTGGTGCCAGGCCAGAAAAATGGATACCAGCGCTCCGCTGAGACCCGCTGAAAAGCGCATGAGGGCAACGCTTTCAAAACGCATCTCGCGCATCAGCCACGCATAGGTCAGCGAGCCGAAGGGGTTGATGGCGTAGTTCAGCGCCACGACCAGCATGATGTTGCGCATGCGCGGCTCGTTATAAAACAGCGCCACCGGATAGCTGGCCAGCAACACGACGCACGCCAGGCCCAGGCCCAGGCCCAGTTGCACGGCCCAGACGGCACGGATGCGTTCGGTGGTGAGTTCTCTTTCCTGGACCAGATATTGGCCCGCCCCCAGGTCGCGCACGGTAGCGACAAACATCAGCAACACCATGGTGACTGAAAACACCCCGATCTCGGTGGGCGTTAGCAGCCGCGCAATCACCATCGACGAGGCCACCGAAATCGCCAGACTCGCGTAGCGATCGAGAAAAGAGAAAACTAGCGATCTGCGGGTGGACATGCGGCTCAGTACCTGCTGGCGGCAACGCCCGACGCGGCCGTGGCTTGCGCCAGCAGGCTTGCCAGGGCTTGCGAGCGCCCGCGGCGGGAGGCTTGCTGCACGGCCTGCGCTGGCGGCAAGGCTGCCTTGCCTTGGCGCCAGTCATGCATCAGTGCAGGTAGGACCCGCGCAATTTCGTCCGCTGAATCAAGCCGCGCAATGTCGTTGAGGCCCGCACCGCGCAGAACGCCGGCCGTGTCGCCAGCGGGGTCAGTCAGGCCAAGTATCGGTTTACCCGCGCGCAGGTATTCGTAAATCTTGGCGGGTATCTGCGCATTGCAATTGCTGGCCTGCATGACCAGCAGCGCATCGACCGCGAGCATTTCGGCGAGTGCCTCGCGGTACGGTATGGCCGGGCACAGTTCGATAAAGCCTTGCGCACCATGAGCTTGGGCGAGGCTTTGCAACAAATCATCGTGCACCGATGCGCGAAAGCGGATGCGCAGGTCGGCCGGACTCAGCACCCCCGTCTTTTGCAAGCGGCCCAGTGCTTCAAACAGTTGGGTCGGGTCACGCTCCGAGGGGTAAACGATGCCGCTGTGCAGCATCAGAAGCGGCCGCCTGCCGTTCGCCAGGGTGCTGCCTGTGGTTGCTTGCGGCGCCACCGAAGCAAAGCTTTCTTCGTCATAGCCGTTTTCCAGCACAACCATGCGACTGGCTGCGGCGGGGTAGCGCTGCTGGTACATGCGCGCCGCGCCGGGAGTAGTAAAGACGCAGCAGCGTGCGCGCGCCGCGGCGTCTGCCTCTATGGCCTGGTAGCTCTGCCAGGTGCGCGGATCCGCGGGGTAGCCGTCCTGCGCCATCGGGTCGCGAAAGTCCGCGATCCACGGGATGCCTGTTTTGCGGTGCAGCTTTGACGCAATCACGTGCGCCGTGGCAATGGGGTAGGTGGACCAGATCACGTCGGGCTTGTATTCGTCAATCAGTTTGATGCCCTGACGGATGGCGTCAAACTTCCAGCTGATCCAGCGGTCGGGCCGGGCCATCCAGCCCAGGTAGCGCCCCTTGAGCTGCAGGTGGCGCGCGGTGTCCAGCGCAAAGGCGCGGCGCACCACCGTTGCGGTGGGCACATCGGCCAGCAGGTCGTCGCTGGTATTTTCGTAGGCGCGCGGGTGGGCACTGAGCACTAAGGGCTGCCAGCCCAGCGCCGGCAAGTGCTGCACAAAACGCAAGGTGCGCTGGATGCCACTGCTGCCCGCCAACGGCGGGAAGTGGTAGGCAATCATCAGAACTCGTTTCAAGCAGGCTCCGGGGTTCCGCGTTTTCAGGGTGAACGCGTGGTACAAAGTGTGCTGCCCGTCGCACTGGCGCCGTCCGGGAGATACCCACAGGATTCTATGGCAGAGCATGCCCACCGCCGTTCACACACAGACCGCCGCAGCGCCACGCGCCTGAGCTTGTTGCCTTGTGTGTTGGCCTTGGTATCTGGGGCCGCCGCAAGCCTGACGCTGGCCGCGCACTACCCGCTGGCCCCTGCCGTCATGGCCACCCTGGTGCTGGCAGGCTGGGCCGCCTTTTTTGCCTGGCCCCGGCTGTGGTTGCTGGTGGTGCCAGCGCTGCTGCCCATCATTGGTTTGATGCCCTGGACGGGGTGGATCACCTTTGAAGAGATGGACATCCTCGTCCTTGCGGTAGCGGCCGGTGGCTATGCGCGCCTGGCGTGGCCCGTGCGGGACGGCGTGCCGGGCCTGTCGGGTGTGTCGGTGCTGGCCTGGCTGTTGGCCCTGCTGTTCGCGGCATCTACCCTGGTCGCCGTGTGCCGGGGCTTTTCGGACGCTGGCGGATTCAGCTTTGGCTGGTTCCAGGGTTATCTGGAGCCGATGAACAGTGTGCGGCTGGGCAAGAGTATTTTGCTGGCGCTGCTGGTGCTTCCACTGTGGCAAAGCGCCTTCAGGCAACAGCCAGAGCGCGCGCAGCGTCTGCTGGCGTGGGGCCTGATGCTGGGGCTGGCTGGCGCAGCGTTAGCCACTGTCTGGGAGCGCGCCGCATTTACGGGGCTGCTGAATTTTTCTACTGACTACCGCACCACCGCCCTGTTCTGGGAGATGCATGTCGGCGGTGCCGCGCTCGATGGCTTTTTGGCCTTGACCGTGCCGTTTGCGTTGCGCGAGCTGATGCTGGCCCGTACGCCAACCCGCTGGGGTCTGGCGGTCACAGTCTTGGCGCTGGGCGCCTATGCCTGCCTGACGACGTTTTCGCGCGGGGTTTATCTGGCGGTGCCGATCGGCGCGGCGGTGTTTATGGGCTTGCACGCGCGGCAGATCAAGCTGCTCGCGCCTTCGCCAACCACTGGATATGTGCAGGCGGGTCAGGCGGACACCGGCATGTACCTGGGCGCGGCACTATTGCTGGTGATCGGGTTTGCCGCGGGCGCGGCCTGGATGTTTCAGACCAGCGGCTACCGGGGCATGGCCGCGCTGCTAGGCACTGTGGTCTTGATGCTGCCGCTGGCGCAGGTGCTGCGTCGCTTCAAACCCGGCCAGTGGCTCGCTGGCATGGCGCTGGGGCTGGTGCTGGTGTTGCTGGCGGGCGCGGTCGGCTGGCTGCTGCCCAAGGGCGCCTATGTGGCATGGGGGCTGGCGGCAGTCTTGACGGCAGCCATGCTGTGGCTGGGCCGGCGCGCGACCCCTGCTGCTTCGATGGCCGGCCCCATGGCCTTTGGCGGATTTTTGGCGACTGTGGCAGCGGGCGCGCTAGTCGCCAACCACTGGGGGGACGCGGCAGGGCTGCTGCATGCTGCGCCCGCCTTGCTGGCCGTATTGGCGGTGAGTTTAGTAGCGGGTGCGCGCCGCAAACCCCTGTGGCCGCAGGCGCTGCGCTGGCAGGCGACCATGACATGCACCCTGGGCATGGTGGCAGCGGTCGTCGGCGTGATGGACGGTGGCGCGTACATGGATAACCGGTTTTCTACCGGCGAACAAGACCTTGGCGTGCGGCTCGCGCACTGGCGACTGGGCCGCGACATGTTGCGCACACCGGCCGACTGGTGGCTGGGCAAGGGCATGGGGCGCTTTCCGGCCAACTACTTTTTGCTTGGCGATCCGGAGCAGCACCCCGGCGACTACCGGCTCAAACACGAAGATGGCAACACTTTTCTCACGCTGACGGGGGGGCTGCACGTGCTGGGCTGGGGGGAAATGCTTAGGGTCTCGCAGCGGGTGGCGCCGCCCGGCAGCTCGGCCCTGGTGACGGCGCGGGTGCAGGCCG
The DNA here is from genome assembly GCF_006970865.1 of Rhodoferax sediminis. Taxonomy (NCBI): domain Bacteria; kingdom Pseudomonadati; phylum Pseudomonadota; class Betaproteobacteria; order Burkholderiales; family Comamonadaceae; genus Rhodoferax; species Rhodoferax sediminis. Next base: position 867,314 of record NZ_CP035503.1, on the reverse strand, counting down.
ACAAAGATGTGCAACTGCATTTTGAGGTGTGTGAAAAGCACCTGCTTTACAACGGGGGCTGCATGTTGGCGGAGTCCATCGTCAAGGGCCTGCCGGGCGTGTGGCAAAACCTGCGGGTGCCATTGAAGGGTGGAGCAGTCAGCCGCGGCAACTGGTACGCACCCCGCCTGCTGGCCTTTTCAATGGCGATGGCGTCCAGCGGCGGAGTGGCCAACCTGGCCGACGTGGCCTTGACCGGCGCCGACGGGCGCGAGCTGCTCACCAATGGCGACTTCTCGGCCGGCATGGCGCACTGGTTTTTCTCCAGCGACCGCTACCACATGCCCTGGCACATCAAGAGCCTGTACATGGATGTGCTGTTCGATCAGGGCCTGGTCGGTCTCGCGCTCTGGGGCCTGCTGCTGGCGGGCGCCCTGTGGCGCACCAGCCTGGGCGGCGCGCGCCGGCACTCGCTGGCGCCGGCGCTGGCGGCCAGTCTGAGCGGTTTTGCCGTGGTTGGGCTGTTTGATAGTCTGGTCGATGTGCCCCGCGTGGCGTGGCTCTTTTACCTGCTGGTGCTGGTGGCTTGGACGCTGCCGCGCCAGCCGCAAGCGCCTGCGGCTGCGCGGCACCGGCAGCGCGGGTCCGTCGCGAGCCTGGCCGCGCTCGCGCTGCTCTGTCTGATGAGTGGGCTGCCCGGCAACGCGCGGGCCGGCGCGTTGGAGCCGGCCCCGCAGGTCATCCACGTCGGTGCCCATCAAACTACAAAAACAATAGCTGAAGCCGCACGACTGGCAAGGGCTGGAGCCACTATTGACGTAGATTCCGGCACCTATGCGGGAGATGTGGCCGTGTGGACAAAGGACAACCTCACGCTGCGCGCTGTGGGCGGGCGCGTGCTCCTGCTGGCCGACGGCGCGGCGGCCGAAGGCAAGGCCATCTGGGTGGTGCGCGCGCACGGCATGCGTGTGGACGGCTTCGACTTCGAGGGTGCGGCGGTGCCCGACCGCAATGGCGCAGGCATCCGGCTGGATGACCCCACGCATAATCCATTGGCAACGACAATGACAGCGCCCGTGCCGCGCGAGGCACCTTCTTTGCCGGAGTGAGACGAAAGACCCATGAGCGACGATATTGGCGACCTGATGCCCCCGACCGACCTGGCCCCTGAAGCGGGCCCGCATTTGTCCGACGACCGTGGCGCTCTGACGGTCGACCGCTTTGGCATCCACTCGCTGTGCTACCGCGTCGATAACGGCCAGCTGCGCTTTGCGCCGCGTGCCGATGAACTCGCGGATGTCAACACGGAGATCGACCCGCAGGCGATTTTTGACTACCTGTACTTTCACGCAATCCCGTCGCCGCGCACCATCTACAAAGGCATTTACCGGCTGCCGCCCGGGCATCAGGCGGTCATGGAAGACGGCAAGGTCACGGTGTCACCGTACTGGCAACCGCGCTTCGAGGAGCAGCACAACCCGTCGTTTGCCGCCTTGAAAGACGAGTTCCGGCAACTGCTGCAGCAGGCGGTGGCGGCCCAGCTCGACGGCAACAAGCCGGCCTGCTTCCTGAGCGGGGGCACCGACAGCTCGACCGTGGCGGGGATGATCGGGCTGGCCAGCGGCAAGGTGGCGGCCTCGTATTCGATCGGCTTTCATGCGCAGGGCTACGACGAGATTGAATACGCGCGGCTGGCCGCCAGGCACTTCAAGACCGAGCACCACGAGTATTACGTCACGCCCGAGGATGTGGTGCGCAGCGTGCCGACCGTGGCCGCGTATTTTGACCAGCCCTTTGGCAACTCGTCGGCGCTGCCCTCCTACTATTGCGCCCGGATGGCGCGCGAAGACGGCGTCAGCAAGATACTGGCGGGCGACGGTGGCGACGAGCTGTTCGGCGGCAACAGCCGCTACGCCAAGCAGCGCATATTTGGCTGGTACGACCATGTGCCGGGCGTGATTCAAAAAGGCCTGATGGAGCCGCTGCTGGGCAGCAGCGCTGCGCAGGCACTGGCGCTGACGCGCAAGGCGGGCAGCTATGTGGAGCAGGCCCGCGTGCCCATGCCCGACCGCATGCAGATGTACAACCTGATCATGCGTCTGGGCCCCAGCGAAGTGCTGACGCCGCAGCTGATGGCGCAGATCGACACGACGGCGCCGCTGCAGTTGCAGCGCAGCGTCTGGCAGGCGCCGGCGCAGGGTAGCGCCCTGAACAAGGAACTCGCCTACGACTGGCGCTTTACCCTGGCCGAGAGCGATTTGCCCAAGGTGCTGGGCGCCACCGGCTGCGCGGGGCTGGCGGTAGGCTTTCCGATGCTGGACCAGCGGCTGCTGGAGTTCTCGCTCAAGCTGCCGACCGACTACAAGCTCAAGGGTTTGAAGCTGCGCTGGTTTTTCAAAGAAGCGCTGCGCGGATTTTTGCCGGACGCGACCATCGCCAAGAAGAAGCAAGGATTCGGGCTGCCTTTTGGCGTGTGGGCCAACACGCAGCCGGCCCTGAAGGCGCTGGCCACCGACTCGCTGCACGGCCTGGCCCGGCGCGGCGTGGTGCGCGCTGATTTTGTGCAAACCCTGTTGACGCAGCGGCTGCCCGAACACCCTGGCTACTTTGGCGAGATGGTGTGGATTCTGATGATGCTGGAGCAGTGGCTGGCGGCGAAGGCGCCGGGGTTCAACATGCCGGGCTGAGATTACTATTGAATAAATAGCACACTGTGCTGGTGGATAAAGGGCTAGAGGCTTATTTTGCTCTGAAGTTTTGAAAATCTGACTCACCGTGCTGTTCACAACCGCTGCCTTCATCTGCGTTTTCCTGCCAGTCACCCTGATCGGCTTTTTTGCCATTGCCCGCTTCAGTCATGCGCGGGCCGCGCTTTGGCTTTTTGTTGCCTCCGTGTTTTTCTACGGCTACTGGATGCCGGTGTTCACGCTGCTATTGCTCGCGTCGATCACTGGCAATTTCTGGGTCGGCACAAGGATCGCGTCACTGGCCAATGCTGACGATGACCGCAAGCGCGCGCAGGCCACAAGGTGGATGGTTTTTGGCGTCGCCGCCAACCTCACGCTGCTGGGCTACTTCAAGTATGCGAATTTTTTTGTGGACAACTTCAATGCGGCCGTGGGCTCGAGCTGGGACATTGGCCGTGTGATTCTGCCCATCGGCATATCGTTTTTCACCTTCACGCAAATTGCGTTTCTGGCCGACGCCTGGCGCAAGGGCGTACGGGAATACCGGTTTGTGCACTACGGCCTGTTCGTCTCGTATTTTCCGCACCTGATCGCCGGCCCCGTGCTGCACCATGCACAGATGATGCCGCAGTTCAGGGATGCGGCGACTTATCGCTTCAACAGTGGCAACTTCAGCGCGGGCCTGGCCATCTTTGCGCTCGGGATATTTAAAAAGGTGGTGCTGGCAGATGGCATCAGTCCGTACGCCGATGCCATTTTCAAGGCGGCCGACCTGGGCATGTCGCCGGATTTTGCGGGCGCCTGGCTGGGTGCCCTGGCGTATACCTTGCAGCTGTACTTTGATTTTTCCGGCTATTCGGACATGGCCATCGGTCTGTCGTGGATGTTGAATGTGCGGCTGCCTTTCAACTTCAATTCCCCCTATCGGGCGATCAATATCAGCGATTTCTGGCGACGCTGGCACATGTCGCTGTCCCAATTTTTGCGCGACTATTTGTACATCGGCCTGGGCGGCAACCGCAAAGGGGTTGTGCGTCGCTATGCGAACCTGATGGTCACGATGGTGTTGGGCGGTTTATGGCACGGAGCCGGCTGGTCTTTTGTGATTTGGGGCACGCTGCACGGTCTCTATCTGGGGATAAACCATGGCTTTCGTGCGCTGTGCGGCCCGGGCTTGTGCGCGCGCTTCGATCGCAGCCGTCTGTTTGGCGCATCGTCATGGCTGCTGACCATGCTGGCGGTCATCCTGGCCTGGGTCGTGTTTCGGGCCGAGACCTTGCGGGGCGCGGGCAGGATACTGGAGCGCATGGTTCACCCTGCGAACACCGGCCATGTACATACCCTGCTGTGGAATGCCGGCCTGAGCTTGTCCGTGGGCGGTCTGTGGTGTGTTGTGCTGGGGGCCATGGCCTGCCTCATGCCCAACACCAACGCCATTGGCGAGCATCTGCTGCGTCGCTGCCAGTCCCGTTCGGGCGCGACCGCCTACGCGCTGTTGATCGCGGGCGCCAGCAGTGCCGCGGTCGCGTTTTTGCTGCTGATGAACATCACGCGTGATTCGGTCAGCGCCTTCATCTACTTCAACTTCTGACATGACGAGAAAGTTCTTCCTGTGGTTGGCGGGTATGGTCGGCTTCTTGCTGCTGCTGGAGATTTTTTTCCAGCTGCTGCCAGTCTCCACATCGACAGAGACCGGCTATTACATCGATCCGCTCATCCTGAGCTACCCACCCTATCACCACTGGACCACGTCGACCGGATGGGACTTGCGCAACGTGCAGCGGCTTGAATCGAACAACCTGGGTTACGTTGCCAATCGAGATTTTGAGCGCAACGCCAATGCAGTGGCCTTGATCGGTGACAGTTTTGTTGAAGCATCCATGCTCGCGGCCCCGGATCGGCCTGGCGCCCAGCTCGAACGCGCATTGGGCGGCCGACCCGTATTCGCCATGGGCAACCCTGGTACCGCGCTGCTGGATTACGCCGAGCGCATCCGGTTTGCGCACACGCACTTTGGTGTGCGCGATTTCGTAGTGCTGATGGAGCGTGGCGATGTCAAGCAATCCCTGTGCGGTTCGGGCAATATCAATGGGCCGTGTCTCGACCCGAAAACACTGGAGCCGCACATTGAAAAACAACCGCCGGCGGGGACGTTAAAACGCATCTTTCGCCACTCGGCGCTGGCGCAATATGTGTTTGGTCAGCTCAAATTCAGCCCGCAACAACTGTTGCGCCAGGCTTTTCCGCCGGCACACGGCTCCCACGCAGCGTCGTCGCAGCTGGCAAGCGGCGCCGCGCAGATACCGCCTGGGCGAACCGCGCCTTATGTCGATGTCGTCACCCACACGTTCTTCGAGCGCATCAAGCCCTACGCCACCGGCCGTTTGGTCATTGTGATCGACAGTGACCGGCGGGCACTGGCCAAAGGCCGGTTGAAGCCGGATCCGTCGCGTGCGCGGTTTATCCAGCTGGCCCGTGCCGCGGGCGCCACCGTGATCGATACGGAACCCATTTTTCAAGCGCATTTCGCCCGATCGCACCTCAGTCTGGACGTGGGGCCCTACGATGGCCACTTCAATGCGTTGGGGGTGAGCCTGGTCACACAGGCAGCGGCAACGGCGCTTGCGCAACCGTAGATTGCCATCATCAACCGTCAGAGCGCCCGCGCAGTACCGGCCGTATGAACTTCAACAGCAATTGCTGCAAGGGGTTGGCGTTGCCAAACGGACGCCAGGTCCGCTTGAGCTTTTGATGATAGGCGTCGAAGTGCATGCCCCACGGCGCCGCCCTGACGGTGCCACGCCCCAGCAGCAGCTTCAACACCGACGTGCCCGTGACGCCAGCGCACAAGTCGCAGGCCATGATGGTGGATGGGCCCCGCTTCGCCCGGAAATCGACCGCTTCCGGCGCCACCAGGTAATGGCGTTGCATCATGGCGGGCGACAGACCCGCGATAAAACGCGCATATTGCTCGTCCGACTCATGCCCTTCCACCTTGAAGTAGTCCTCAAAACTCATGCCAGTGGGGCTGAAGTGGAGAAAGGCGACGCCCATACCCAGCGGCGCGGCCGTCAGCGCGGGAATGCCCTTTTCGCGGCACTTAGCAAACACCATGCGCCGCGCGGGCAGCACGAAGAAGTCCAGCCCGTCCACATAAACGTCCGCATCACGCAAAAACTCGTCCACGTTATCCGGCTGGACGCCCTTGGGGAACAGTCGCAGATCGATCTCCGGGTTGATGTCCCGCGCCATCCGGGCGACTGTGTTTATTTTGGTTTGCCCCATATGGGACATGAAGGCGCCGGCCTGACGGTTCAGGTTATGGACGTCGAAGTCGTCAAAGTCGGCAATGTTGAAATTGGCAATGCCGAGCCGGGCCAGCGTCAGCAAGTGCGCGCCACCGACGCCACCCAGTCCCGCAATGGCGATGCGGGACTTTCTGAGTTGCTGCTGCTCTGCTCGCGTCACCCATCCAAAATTGCGCGAGAAAGCTCGGTCGTAGTCAAAGGTCATTGATCTCGCAGCCGACGCTGCGGGTGTGTTAGATTTTGCATTGTGCCCTCGAACCCAACGCAACGAAATAGAGTAGTGACCCGCGACATGCTGTCCAGTGTTCTCGACCTTGCGCGGTGGGCTCCCAGCGGCGACAACACACAGCCGTGGCGCTTCGAGATTGTGGACGAGCACTTGATCCGGGTGCATGGTTTCGATACGCGGGATCATGTTCTTTACGACTACGACGGGCATCCGAGCCACATCGCGCATGGCGCGCTGCTTGAAACGATGCGCATTGCGGCGTCCGGCTTTGGTCTGACCACCAGTTGGTCTATTTCTTCCGGGGGTGAACACCGCAGTCCTGTTTATGACGTGCGTTTCGCGCCGGACGCCACCATGGTCCGCGACCCGCTGTTTGATTGCATCGAAGCGCGCACCGTGCAGCGGCGCCCCATGAAGGCAGCGCCTCTCACCGGTGTGCAGCGCCAGGCGCTGATCGACGCCGCGGGTGGGGACTTCAGCGTGCAATTTTTCGAATCATGGAGAGATCGCGGGCGGGTAGCGCGTCTGCTGTGGAACAGTGCGAAGGTGAGGCTGACTTGCCCCGAGGCCTATCCCGTTCACAGAGACGTGATCGAGTGGCGCGCGCGCTACAGCAAGGACCGTATTCCGGAGCAGGCCGTCGGCGTCAACCCGGCAACCGCGCGCCTGATGCAGTGGGTCATGCAAAGCTGGGGGCGCGTGCAGTTCTTCAATCGTTACCTGTTGGGTACGGTGGCGCCGCGCATCGAGCTTGACCTGCTACCCGGCGTGTTCTGCGCCGCGCATATGTTGGTGCGCCCCAAGCGGCCGCCGACTGGTTTGGCGGACTGGATCCAGCTGGGCATCGCCGTGCAGCGCATCTGGATGACCGCGACGCACTTGGGCTTGCATCTGCAGCCGCAGATGACGCCGGTGATCTTTCGCTGGTACGCCCGCGCCGGGCGCCACTTTTCCCGCGACCCGGCGTTGTTTGAACAAGCGCTCAGGCTGTCTGGCGATTTTGAACAGATTGCCGAGGCTACGCCACGAGATGATTTCGGCTTCTTCGCACGGGTGGGCGTATCGCCACAGCCCCGCAGCCGATCTCTCAGGCACGACCTTGCGGCGTTGATGAAGGGTTGACCGATTCACTTCGTCCGGGCACTCCCTCGGGCGTGGCCGGCGCGATCCGGTTCGGGTTTTGTCGGGTTTCTTTACATGGCGGCCCGTCAAATCCGTCGAGATTCCACAAGCTATTGATTTATTTAGTGTTGCTGATGTAGGCACAAATATTGCTATTTCTTGGGGGATACCCTTACGATCCAGATCCCCTGGGCCGGTATCTCGGTCAAAGCGAGACGATCATGAAGACCTCAAGCAGAAAATTTCAGTTACTGGCCGTTGGAGCGGCGCTGGCAGCAGGGATTGCAGCGCCGGCGCAAGCCACGCTTGATCTTTCGGGTGCGAGCTACGTCACCTACGGCGATGCCAATTCGTATGCGCTGCAGGTCGATGGTACTATCGCCGGCAGCATCGGGCCGGGCAGCCCCTTCTATGTCAATTCCACGCCGGGGGCGATCAAGGATCTGATCGTGGTTGCCACGGGAGCCAGTGGCGGGCCTGTAAACACCAATCTTCCCGGGATGGACAATGCCTTGTCGACTCCGAGCGGCACGGGCGGCAGCAACTTCTTCTCTGGCATCTGGAACAGCACACTGGCTGCCTTCACCGGCTTCGCTAATGCAGCTCCCATTTTTTTCTTCAATAACAACCAGGTCAATAGCGGCGCCTCGACCAACCAAAATGTCGCGGTCTGGGCACAAGTCAGTTTGACCGGGGCGGGCCAAAACACAAGGTATTTCGACTTCACCAACAGCAACAACCCATACGCCCTGTTTACGGACACCCCCCCGGAGGCGGCGTATTCATGGGTACGGCAGGTACCGGCTCCACCGCAGGGGTGGATGTCGCCCCGGGGTCGCTCCCGGGGCCGATCGCGGGCACCAATGCCGCCACGGACTATGTCCTCTCTGGTGGGGCAATCTGCCTTTCCACTGTAGCCAGCATCGCTGGTCCGGTAAACACCCCTGTTTCCTGTACAGGTGCGATACCCCACGGCGCGGCAATCAACAACAACCTGGGTGCCAACCAGGCCGCCTATGCCATCGTCTCACCGGCACTGGACGCCTTCTTGGCATCCTGGATCGGCGGAGGATTCTCTGGCTACACCGACATTCATGTTGACCTTCGCTTCGGCTGCGATCCGGCCACCATCGGCACCAACGGCGGGACGGCGGGTGTAGGGTCTTGTATCGGCCGCGATGCCAATAACGGCTACGAGCAGTTGTTCATCGGGACATCAACGACCGTCTCACAAGTACCGGAGCCCGGGATTCTCAGCTTGCTGGCACTCGGCTTGCTAGGCTTGGCCGTGACGTCGCGGCGCCGGAAAGTTTGACGCTGATTTCGGCGAAAGCATCATGAGAAAGGCCCCATCGGGGCCTTTTTTCATGGCAGCCTTCTACGAGTGATTCCGATGCGGCGACCCGCCCTGTGAGCCTTGCTTGGCCGGGCTTGCGCCAACCGCTATCAACGCCCCAGCTTGGCGCTTGGCGGTCCGCTGGCTATCGACGAAAAGCCCACTTATTTTGCCAAGATGCGATTTCGTCCTACAAGCTGCTTCCGGGCACAGCTTACGATAGCTTGGGTAACGCGCTTATCAACGAATCTCTAACTCAAGGAGCCAGCATGCCACGGATTTCAAAAACCTTCATTGCTACGCTTTTGGGTGGTTTACTCGTCACTGCGTGTGGCGGATCGACCAGTAACGGAACCGGTGCCGCAGCAGCAATAACCTTTCCCCTTTCGACCGCACTTGCCAACTTGTATAAGTCGGGTTTTCACACAACGGTTACTGTCAGCGGCACGGCTACATCCATTTCCAATAAAACTAGCTATCCATTTACGGCATCGCTGAGCGTCGATGAAACACCAGCTAACGCGGGCGCTACTTTTGAAAACCAGGCAGCCCTTCAAATGACCACATCCCTTACCGGGACGTTCAATATAAACAACGTTAACGATAGTTTTTCAAGCATAAGTCAAAATTTCTTGTCCCCCACCAACCTGCTGCTTGGAGTAACTGCAACTTCTTATTGCGTCGCATCCCTCCCGAGTCAATATCCCGGAACGATCACCATCGGACAAGCGCAATCAGTTGTGACTTATGATTGCTTCAAGGACAGTACCAAGGCGTCACCGACAGGAACCGCAAAAGTTAGTTTTCTCGTCAGCGCAGGAAATGCACCATCTACGGCGACCTTTTCCACACTTGAAACTTTTACAGACACAACCGGTATACAAACACAATTTACCCAGAAGAATTTTCTTATCGACACATCCGGAAACATCAGCTTTGAGTCTTTGAGCTTTATCGGTTTCCTGACATCGAATACTGGTGGAACAACCAGTGATATTCAGTTGAACTTCAAATCCCTATAGGCTGCTGCGCGCCAGCGCAGCACGCCCAGATCCGCAGGTGCTGCGGCAGTCACCTTAAACACACATCAGCAAGCGCCGCCAGCTCGGAGATCGAGTAGGCTGAGCGGTTACCCCCTCAGCCCTCTCACGCCACCGTACGTGCGGTTCCGCATACGGCGGTTCAAACAGGACGCTGGAGATGCTGGTGGACAGTCACCAGCGAGACCAGCCCGAGTTGCGTGAAGTATTTCGGCGGCAAGGCTGCGGTCATATGCTTGGCCCCGGCGTTCCACCAAGGGCCCCGCCCGTTGACGCTGGATTTCCATGCGCGTTGGGCCTAAAGCCCATGTGCGCGCAGTTTCGACTCCCGCGTTTTCGCGGCGCTTCCATTGCCGCCAGACGATGCAGCGCAGTCGCCTGCGCAACCATGTATCAAGCTCTTCAACAGGCCGCCGGCTCTGGGTCAGGCTGAAGTAATTCATCCATCCCCTCAGAACCGGATTGAGCATCGCGATGATCCGGGCCAGTTGACCTGCCCCGGCCTTGACGGCACGGTTCGCGCATGCGCCCTTTCAGGCGCTCGATGCTCTGCTTGGCGATACGGATTTTGCTGGCTTGGTGCACCGTAACGCTGTAGCCCAGGAACTTGTGCACCCACGGTCTTGCTACGGCACTCTTGGTCTCGTTCACAGTGAGTTTGAGCCGCTTTACAAGAAAGCTCCTCACCCCCGCCATGATCCGTTGCCCCGTCCGCTGACTGCTGACGTAGATGTTGCAGTCATCCGCGTACCTGCAGAACGACAGCTTGCGACGTTCCAATTCCCGGTCGAGATCGGTCAGCAAGATGTTGGACAGCAGCGGCGACAGGGGCCGCATTGGGGCGTTCCCTTCGTCTTGGCCACCTGCATCCCGTCAGCCATCATCCCGGCCTCAAGGAATCTGCGAATCAATCTCAGAACCCATGAGTCTTGTACCTGTCGCGCCACCCGCGCCACCCACTTTCACGCTTATGCTTGTCGGATCTACGCCGCACCGCTTCCGTGCAAGTTTCGGGCTTTAGTGAATTGGGCCACCTCACCCCCGCTACGACGCCTCATATCCGCTCGCCTGGAGTCAGGCCAGCGCTTTGCCCTACAGCTTCCTTCAGATTCGCAGTCGCCCGCGAAACCCTTGTCTTGGGCTAACACTTCCCCTTGCCGGGCGTATAGAGGACTTTCACCTCCAAGTAAGTGCGCCCTGCCGGGCGCACCATAAAAAAAAGCCCCGTGATTTCTCACAGGGCTCCATGAAGCTGAAGATTCTCAGGACTTCATTTTGCGGCGGGTCATGAATCCCAAGCCAAGCAGGGCAAGACCAAACAGGCTCAGCATGGACGGCTCGGGCACTGCCAAGCGGAACTGGCCGTTATTGGAAAGATTCAGATCGGTCGTGCTATTTGCAGCAACCGTACCGAAGTTGGTACCAAACGCAGTGTTGTAATCAGTCACCAAGTTCGCATTGACATTCGGCGTATTTCCAAGAATGACGTTGGTGGTGGCAAAACCAAGAAGCAGGCCCGTCGGCGAATTAGCGATAGACGCAAGATCGTTCATGGCGCTGTCAAAGAAATAGCCGGTAGCCAGACTGGTCGCCTTGAAGATGAACGAAATCGTGCCATTTGGCAGCACGCTGTTCGCCAAGAGGACGGCGCTGCCCGCCTGAAGGGTAAAGGTGCCTATATTTGTGGCGCCGGAGAAAACGTTCAGGGAGCCACCGGGATTGAAGCTAAGGGGCCCGCCAACCGACCCGGAGCCCGACCCAATAAACTTGGCCGTGAGGGCTGGATTCAGGAGAGTGGAGCCATCAGCGCTCAAATTCAAGAAACTGCCAACTTCGTTGAATGTAAAGTTAGTACCCACAAAAGTATTGTGCACATAAGCCGTGCCGGTCAGGTCCAGATAGTCATGCACCAGAACAGGCGCATTGCCGCCGGCCCCATCGGTGTCCAGATACCAGTTGGTCAACGTGGCGGAAGCAGGCGCAGACAGCGAGAACAAGCTCGCAGCGACTGCAGCACCGGCCAAGAGTTTTTTCATCATCGTCTTCATGGTGGCTTCCCCTAGTAGTTCAGTGGTTGGGTGTAATCGACTTCTCGCGAAGAGATAAGCAGATTGCGTGCCAGAAGATCGATCAATCTATAAGTTGTTGATTTATCTCGAAAAATGCCGGTTTTACGTGATTCTTGCGAAATCGAGCCGGCACTGGTGTAAAGAATTTCGACGATATTTCCGCGACTTCCTTCAGAAATAGTAGGTCCCCAACACCTGCACCAGCCGACGATCGGGCAATACGCCGAAGTCGCTGGTGGCGTTGCCCATGTTCTGCTGCAGCTGCAGGGTCAGGTCGAACTTGGCCCAATGGTGGCGCAGCTCGACCCAGGCGAGCCGGCTGTTGTCGTCGGGGTTAAGGCGGAGGTAAGCGGTCAAATCCAGATTTTTGAGCCAGAGGCTCTTTTGCGTGACGTAAATCAGGTAGGCCTGCCGGGACGCCAGATCCTGAAGCTGCAGTGCTCCACCAAGGTAGGCGAGCTGGCTGGCGGGCGCCGTGCTCGAGGCGCCCAGCGCGGCCCAGTTGGACTGGTTCAGCGCAAAGCCGTTGTATTCGTATTCGGCGGTGATCGACAGCTTGCTGCTTGTGGTGTAGGTGACGCCCCCCACAAAGCGATTGCGCGTGGACGTGCTGCTGGATGGCAAGGACAACGCGCGGCTCAGCAAATCGGGCTCCTTGCTTCGCGTCAATTCCATATGGGCGACAGCGGCGTCCGATAGCAAGGCGGTCATATTGGCGCCCAGTGCGGGCGACAGGGCGGCGTCCTTGTATAGGAATAACTGGCTGCTGACGCGTTGCGACCACTGGGTGCCGAGTGCGACCAGGGCCCGATTGCGATTGTTGGTCGAGCCGAGGTCGGGGCTCCAGCCCGCCGCGTTGGGGCTATCCGCCAGCTTGGGCGAGAGGGCAACCGACAGCGAGCCACCGCTCCACAGCCGCTGCGCGCGCAGCATGACGCTGCCCTGGCGGTTTTCGCGCAGCGCAAACGGGTCGGCGGTGGTCACGACGCGAAGGCCGCCATCGCGGAAAAAATCGGTCGGGTTGTAGCCGTAGCCCGGCCCATAGCGCAGGTTGATGCGGCCAAACTCCAGCACCGTGTCCCGACTCTCGGGCTGCCAGCTCAAGTAAGCCTCGCGCAGGGTGTTCACGGTCGCGTCGGCGCCGGAGGCTGGTGCGGGATACAGGTGGTCGACGCGGTCCGAGAGGACCGCACGCAGGCTCGGGCCCATCTGTGCAGTGGTGGAAAAGTCAAATGAGGCGCGCGCGGTATCGACGCTGTTGGGCTGGTAACGCTGGCTGGAATTGCCAATGGCGCCCTCGATGTACATCCGGGTATCGGTGGCAGCCGGCGCGGCAGCGGCCTCAGGCGCGCTCTCCAGGCCCAGGGCGTCCGTATCGGCGGCATCGGTTGCGGCGTTTACCGGGGCGACCTGCAGTGAGGCCAGCGCCACCAGCGTGGCAAGAACGGAGCGGGCAAATGGATGCATGGATTTAGTTGGGTTGGAAACGGGGCAGAAAATCTCGCTGCATCCAGCTGTCCGGAATGGCACGCGCCTTGTAGTCGGAAAAACGCATCAGCGTGACGGACTGGGGGTTGAGGCCGTCGATGATCACGGTCTCGGTCGGACGCTCGGCGCCGAGCTGGAGTTGAAAGTGGCGGTAGTAGGCGGTCTTGAGCAGGCGCGATGATTCTGCAAAGAAACGCGCCTTGAGCGGCCGGTTGTTTTCAGCGTCGACCCACATCTCGATGCTGGCGTAGGTGGCGTCCGGTGCCACTGCCGTGAGGGCCAGCTTGTGGGCCATGCGGGTATGGCGCTCGCCATCCATGATTTCTTCATCGCCGACCAGCGTCGCCTGGTAATCCTTGGCCAGGTTGACGGTTGCCACATCCCCATTGGACGCCTGGCCCAGAAGCCGCTGCTGGGGCGATAGCCGCACGCTGGCCTTGCTGGTCGGATCGTAAAACCACATATCGTTGCCATTTTTGAGCATCAGCTTGCCAGCATCCCGGGCCGGCAGCACAAACCGGATCAGGCTGGCGAATTGATCCCCTTGCCGCTCCGTGCGGGAGTAGCTGACCAGGGTGCTGGTGTCCACCTGCTTGCCCGCCTGGAACTCGGTCAGGGTCACGGTCACGCTGAACGGGCGCCCCGGGTTGCGGATGGCATCACTGGCGGTCAGGATCTCATGCGCGTTCGGAGCGGACCATGCCAGTGCCGGCCCGAGCAGAAAAGACAGCAAAAACAGAAACAGTGAGCGCATGAGCGTGGAGCCTCTTTCTATCAAGCGTGGCGCAGGGCCTCGACCACATCCAGCCGCGCGGCACGGTGGGCCGGCCACCAGGCCGACAGGATCGCAATGCAGATGAGGCCAAAGGTTGTACCGAAGATCATACGGTTTTCGCCCCACACGGTGACCGTAAACGGCACCAGCTCGACATTTCCGGGCGGCAGCCAGGGCATGCCTATCTGATTGACGATGACAGACAGTATCAGCGCCAGCACGACGCCAAGCACAGCCCCCGCAAGGCCGAGCAAGGCGCCCTCGGTCACAAACAGGCGTCGGATGCCGCCCCTGCGCAAGCCAATGGCACGCAGCGTGCCAATCTCGACGGTGCGTTCGACCACGGTGGTGTTCATGGTGTTGCTAACAGTAAACAGAACAATGCCGCCTATCAGTATGAAGACAAAACCGAAAATGGTGTCGAACATCTGCATGGTCTGGACATAAAACGGATTCAGTTGCCGAAAATCGAGCACGGCCAGTGGCTGGCCGCCGGAATGCCTGGCGAGTATCGCCGTCAGGCGCTCGCGCGCTGCGGGGATCTGATCAGAGTGTCGCAACTGGATCATGATCGACGTCGCCTTGGGTGGAGATTTACCATAGATCAGCTTCTGCAACTGCGCGAGATTCATCATCAGGGAAACCTCATCGAGCTCCTTGACACCCTGATCTTCGGCGCCAATCACCTCCAGCGAGGTAACGTTCGGTGCGCCTTGTGTATTGACGACCAGCACGTCAATATGGGGGGGGCTGCCCTTTGTGGCAGGGGCCGTCGCAGGTGTCTCCTGCAGGCTGAGCTGGGCAATGTCGTCGGGCAGCGCCTTGCCGTCGGGCTTGTGCTCCTTTTCCGGCCGGGGACAGTTGACTATTTTCAGTGCATCGCATAACTGGAGCACCCGGGCGACGCCGGTCCCGACGATGGCGGCATCGGCCGGCGCTCCCTCCAGGGCGGACGGCGGCGCCTTGGTGCGCAGATCAAAGTCGTTCCAGAGCCGCATGCGGTTACGGTCGGCCGCCACGAAGCCATTGCCAATAATGGTGCGGGAAACGTTCGCCGCATAGTTGGCGGCAATGCCACCGAACTGCAGGTTTGGCGTAACCACCAGCACCATGTTGCGCAACACTTCATCGTTCTGGATGTCGGCAATGATCTTGCCGTAATCGCTGATGCCATAGGCCGTCGGGTTCCCGCTGCCATACAGGTAAAAGTCGCGGTGCTGAATCTGCAGGTGGCCACCGGTGCGCACATTGCGCGTATGCAGTTCGTAATTGACGTTGGTACTGAAACCGCCAAACAGAAGAATGGAGGTCGAACCAATGGCCATGGCCAGCAGGGTCGCCAGTGAGCGGCGGCGGTTGCGCAAGAGGTTTCGCACCGCCAGATTAAGCGTCATCATGCCGCGCCCTCTGCGCCGGTTTCGCCTTTTCGGCGTATGCCTTCAATCGCTCCGTCTTTCAGAAAAATCGTGTCGTCAGCGGCCTTGATCACGTCCGGATCGTGGGACGAAAAAATAAAGGAAACATGGTATCGGTCCACCATCTGCCGCATCAGGGCGAGAATGGCGGCCCCGGTTTGACTGTCCAGATTGGCGGTCGGTTCGTCGGCGATGACCAGCTTGGGCTTGCGCGCCAGCGCCCGCGCAATGGCGACCCTCTGGCGCTGCCCACCCGACAACTGGCCCGGAAAATTCCGGGCCTTGTCGCCCAACCCCACCGCATTGAGCAGCTTGGTTACCCGGTCACCGCGTTTTTTGGCCGATGCGCCCGCCAGCAGCAACGGATATTCGATATTTTCGTAAGCGCTCAGAACCGGCAGCAAGTTGAAGTTCTGAAAAATAAAACCGATATTGTTGGCGCGAAAGTCCGACAGGGCGTCGTCGGTCAATTCCCCAACCTTGCAGTCGGCCACGATGATTTCGCCGTCGTCGGGCCTGTCGATGCAGCCGATCATGTTGAGCAGGGTCGTCTTGCCGCTGCCAGACGGGCCCAGCAGCACGGTAAAGCAGGCGCGCCGGACTAAAATATCAACGCCCTTGATCACCGGAACGCTGACGGAATCCATGTGATAGGTTTTTTCAACCTGCGTCAGAACGGCCACCGGTCGATGATTTCCTGCGTTGTCCGCCTTCCGCTCTGTCATCTTTCGCCCCAATTGAACTATGCCCACCAGCAACGCCAATTATTACCACATCCGAAGTCGCCGCCCGTATCGAAAACAACTTGGGACACCGCGATGAAACTGCTGATGGTTTGCATGGGCAATGTGTGCCGCTCGCCCATGGCGCAAGTGGTGACGTTGCACATGGCAGAGCAAGCGGGCCTGGCGCGCGACATCCTGGTGGACTCGGCGGGAACCCATGCCGGTGCCCGTCGCGAGACACCCGATCCGAGGGTCAAAATGGTTCTTGCCGCACGCGGATACCCGGTTGGCATGAGCCGGGCGCGACAAGTGATCGAGCGCGACTTCGATCGCCATGACCTGATCCTGGCGATGGACCAGGCCAACCTGAGCGAGCTGCGGCGTCTATGCCCTGCCGAATACGCGCACAAACTGCACCTGTTTCTCGAGTTCGCCCAAGGCGCGGACGGCGGCGAGGTTCCCGACCCTTACTATGGCAACGTCGAGGGCTTTGAGCGCGTGCTCGACCTTTGTGAAGCCGGTGCGCGCGCGCTGATCGATCGTCTCCGGAAGGCACCATCGTCGACAAGCCTGCCTGCGCATGCGATAGCGGTGGGAGCGGAAACCAGCCAACCGTGATTTTTTTGTGCCTTTATGCCAACTCCTGGGTCTTTCGTATTGTGTTTCCTGATTTACAGTGGCAAGGCAATCGGCGATGATTGACTAGCCCCCTTACATTGGAATACATTTTTCTGGACATGGCTGTCGTCGATTCAATTCCCAAGGAAACGTCCACCATGGCTTTGCCGGGGCTGGGACGCACGCTCGTTTCCGCAGGAAAGCTTGGACAAAAATCAGCCGAGGAAATCTTTCGCAAGTCGCAGACCGGCCGCACCAGCTTCATTGCCGAGTTGACGGGCTCCGGTGCGGTTTCTGCCTCGGATCTGGCGCACACCATGTCGACCGCCTACGCAGCGGCTTTGCTGGATCTGGATGCCATCGATACGCAGCGCCTGCCCAAAGGGCTGCTTGACGCCAAAATTTGCCAAGACTACCGCGTGGTCGTGCTGAGCCGGCGCGGTAACCGCCTGATTGTGGCGACTGCCGATCCATCGGACCAGCAAGCCGCCGAAAAGATCAAGTTTGCGACCCAGCTCGGCGTGGACTGGGTGATTGCCGAGTACGACAAGCTGTCGAGAATGGTGGAGGCCAACGCGACGACGGCGGCCGAGGCCATGGACAACATCATTGGCGAGGACTTCGAATTTGACGAAGCCACGATGGAGGCCGCCAATCCCGACAGCAGCGAGGCCACCGTCGCGGAAGTCGAAGACGCACCGGTCGTCAAGTTCCTGCACAAGATGCTGCTGGATGCCTTCAGCATGCGCGCCTCCGACCTGCATTTCGAGCCGTACGAGCACGCCTACCGCGTGCGCTTTCGCATCGACGGCGAGTTGCGTGAAATCGCAGCGCCCCCTGTGGCCATCAAGGACAAGCTGGCATCGCGCATCAAGGTGATCTCGCGCATGGATATCTCCGAGAAGCGGGTGCCGCAGGACGGGCGCATGAAGCTCAAGATCGGGGCCGACCGCGTGATCGACTTCCGGGTCAGCACGCTGCCCACGCTGTTCGGCGAAAAGATCGTGATCCGTATCCTCGACCCCAGCAGCGCCAAGCTCGGCATTGAGGCGCTGGGCTATGAGCCGGAGGAAAAAGAGCGGCTGCTCAAGGCCATCAGCCGCCCCTACGGCATGGTGCTGGTCACGGGGCCGACCGGCTCGGGCAAGACCGTGTCGCTGTACACCTGCCTGAACATGCTCAACAAGCCGGGCGTGAACATCGCCACGGCCGAAGACCCTTCTGAAATCAACCTGCCGGGCGTCAACCAGGTCAACGTCAACGAGAAGGCGGGACTGACCTTTGCGGTCGCCCTCAAGTCGTTTTTGCGCCAGGATCCGGACATCATCATGGTCGGCGAAATCCGCGACCTGGAAACCGCCGACATTTCTATCAAGGCGGCACAGACCGGCCATCTGGTGCTGTCCACGCTGCACACCAACGATGCGCCATCCACGCTCACGCGCATGCGCAACATGGGCATCGCCCCGTTCAACATCGCCTCCAGCGTCATTTTGATCACGGCCCAGCGGCTCGCGCGCCGGCTCTGCGTGGCCTGCAAAGCGCCGGTTGACATCCCGCATGAAACACTCGTGGACGCCGGCTTCAGGGACGACGAGGTCGACGGCTCGTGGACCCCTTACAAGCCGGTCGGGTGCGCGGCGTGCAACAACGGCTACAAGGGTCGCGTCGGCATCTACCAGGTCATGCCGGTGAGCGAAGAAATTCAGCGCATCATCCTGCGCGATGGCAGCGCCCTGGAAATTGCCGAGCAGGCCGAGCGCGAAGGTGTGCGCTCGTTGCGCCAGTCGGGCCTGCACAAGGTCAAAATGGGCATGACCTCGCTGGAGGAAGTGCTGGCCGTGACGAACGAATAACAGGGAAGACCCAAAGGGACCTATGGCGACTGCAGCGACCAAGAACATCAAGGAATTTGTCTTCGAATGGGAAGGCAAGGATCGTAATGGCAAGCAGGTTCGCGGCGAGACCCGTGCCGCCGGCGAAAACCAGGTGCAGGCGTCCCTGCGCCGGCAGGGGGTCCTGGCCAACAAAATCAAGAAGCGCAAGATGCGCGCGGGCAAGCGCATCCGCCCGAAAGACATGGCGATTTTCACGCGCCAGCTCGCCACCATGATGAAGGCCGGCGTGCCACTGCTGCAGGCCTTCGACATCGTCGGGCGCGGCAACCCGAATGTCAGCGTCACCAAGCTGCTCAACGACATCCGCACCGACGTCGAGACCGGTACCTCGCTGAGCGCGGCGTTCCGCAAGTTTCCGATGTATTTCGACAACCTCTACTGCAACCTGGTCGAAGCAGGCGAGGCCGCCGGTATCCTGGAGCAGTTGCTGGACCGGCTGGCGGTCTACATGGAAAAAACCGAGGCCATCAAGTCCAAGATCAAGTCCGCGCTGATGTACCCGATCTCGGTGCTGGTGGTGGCATTTGTGGTGGTGGCCGTGATCATGATTTTCGTGATTCCGGCGTTCAAGCAGGTGTTCAGCTCCTTTGGCGCCGATCTGCCGGCGCCCACGCTGGTGGTGATCGCCATCAGCGAATTTTTCGTCTCGTATTGGTGGCTGATTTTTGGCGGCCTCGGCGGCGGCCTGTACTTTTTCATGCAGGCCTGGAAGCGCAACGAAAAAGTGCAGATGTTCATGGACCGGCTGATGCTCAAGCTGCCGATTTTCGGCGCCCTGGTCGAAAAATCCTGTATCGCGCGCTGGACCCGCACGCTGGCCACCATGTTCGCGGCCGGTGTCCCGCTGGTGGAAGCGCTCGACTCGGTGGGCGGTGCTTCGGGCAATTCGGTGTACGCCCTGGCGACGGAAAAAATCCAGCAGGAAGTCTCCACCGGCACCAGCCTGACCGCGGCCATGGGCAACGCGAACCTGTTTCCGAGCATGGTGCTGCAGATGTGCGCCATTGGCGAAGAATCCGGCTCCATCGACCACATGCTGAGCAAGGCAGCTGATTTTTACGAGGCCGAGGTGGACGACATGGTGGCCGGCCTGTCCAGCCTGATGGAGCCCATCATCATCGTGGTCCTGGGCGTCATCATCGGTGGCATCGTGATCTCCATGTACCTGCCGATCTTCAAGCTGGGCCAGGTTGTCTGATGCTGGTCTCGCAATGGTTTGACGCCGCACTTGGCGGCGTGATCGGCTTGCTGCTGGGCAGTTTTCTCAACGTGGTGATCTATCGCCTGCCCAAGATGCTGGAGGCGCAATGGGCGGCCGAATGCGCGGAGATCTCGGGCAAGGAGGCGGTCGAGGGGCAACCCTTCAACCTGATGGTGCCGCGCTCGCGCTGCCAGCAGTGCGGCCACCAGATCCGTTGGTACGAGAACATCCCTGTCCTGAGTTATCTTTTTTTGCGTGGCAAATGCTCGAACTGCACCGTGCCCATCAGCCTGCGTTATCCGCTGGTGGAACTGGCCACCGGAGCGCTGTTTTACTGGTGCATCTGGCACTGGGGCGCCACACTGACGGGCCTCGTCTGGTGTGGCTTCTCGGGCGCCATCGTCGCGCTGGCGTTTATCGACTGGGATACCACGCTGCTGCCCGACGACATCACGCTGCCACTCTTGTGGGCTGGGCTGCTCGCCGCGGCGCTGCAGTGGACCGACGTGCCGCTGGTGAGCGCGATCTGGGGCGCCGCGGCGGGCTATCTTTCGCTGTGGCTGATTTACTGGATTTTCAAACTGATCACCGGCAAGGAAGGCATGGGTTACGGCGACTTCAAGCTGTTCGCGGCGCTCGGGGCCTGGTTTGGCTGGCAGGCGCTGGTGCCCATCATCCTGATGGCGTCGGTGATTGGCGCCGTCGTCGGCATCGCCCTGAAGTTTTCGAGCGGGCTGCGCGAAGGCGGCTATGTGCCGTTCGGCCCTTTCCTGGCAGGCGCCGGCCTGACCGCCATGGTTTTTGGGCCGCAATCGATCCTTCACGTCGTGGGGTTGTAACGCCATGACCGCAGTCACCCGACTCGGGCTCACGGGCGGCATCGGCAGCGGCAAGAGTACGGTCGCACAGATACTGGCCGACCTCGGTGCGGCCATCATCGATGCCGACGCTATCGCACGCAGTGTGACGCTGCCGGCCGGCGCTGCCATCGGCCCGATCGCCACGGAATTCGGCAGCGACTTCATCACGCCGCAGGGTGCGCTCGACCGCGACCGCATGCGTGAGCTGGCCTTTGCCGACGCCAGCGCCAAACGCCGCCTGGAGGCCATCGTTCATCCGCTCGTCGGGCAGGAAACACAGCGCCAGGCCGACGCGGCCATTCGCACGGGGCGCCGCTGCATCGTCTTCGACATTCCCCTGCTGGTCGAATCGGGACGCTGGCGCCAGCACCTGGATTGGGTGCTGGTGCTCGACTGCACCGCCGAGACGCAGATTGAGCGCGTGATGGCACGCAGCAAGCTGAGCCGCAGTGCGGTAGAGCAGATCATTGCCGCCCAGGCCCCGCGCCTGCAGCGCCTGGCCGCGGCCGACATGGTGATCGCCAACGACAATTTGCCGCTGGCGCTGCTGCGTGCCCAGGTGCTGCAAATCGCGCCGCGCTTCGGGCTATGATTGAAGCACTGGAACCCGCAAGCGTGATACTGTACGAATACCCCTTCAACGAACGCATACGCACCTATCTGCGTCTTGAACACCTGTTTCGCCGCCTGGGCGAGCTGGTTCCGCGCGACCACCCCCTCGACCACCATTACGCCCTGACCACCATCTTCGAGGTGATGGATGTGGCGACGCGGGCCGACCTCAAGTCGGACGTGATGCGCGATCTCGAGAAGCAAAAGCAGACGCTGAACAGCTACCGCGGCAACCCGGCAATCGCCGAGTCGGTGCTGGACCACGTGGTGGGGGAACTCGATGCCTGTTTTTCGGCCGTCAACAACCTGCCCGGCAAGGCCGGCCAATCGCTCACCGAAAACGACTGGCTCATGAGCATCCGCAGTCGTGTCGGCATCCCGGGCGGCACCTGCGAATTCGACCTGCCGGCCTATTATGCGTGGCAGCACAAGGATGCAAACACACGCCGGGCCGACCTGGAGCGCTGGGCCACCACGCTGGGCCCGCTGGCCGAGTCCATTCACCGGCTGCTCAAATTGCTGCGCGAGTCCGGCGTGCCGCAAAAAGTGGTGGCCAGCGCCGGTCAGTTCCAGCAAAACCTGCCGCAGGGCCGCACCTTCCAGCTGATGCGCCTGCGCATCGACCCCGCCCTGGGCCTGGTCCCCGAAATCAGCGGCAACCGGCTGATGGTGTCGGTACGCCTGATGCGCCATGAAGCCGATGACCGGCTGCACGCCAGCAGCGACGACACCGCCTTCGAAATGACCCTGTGTTCCTGAAATCGCGTCAAACCACCTGAACCGCGCCGCTGCCATGCAACAGGCCAGCCCACCCCCCAAACTCGTGACCTGCCCGACCTGCGGCGGCGACAGCGTTTACGCGCCCAGCAACCGGTACCGGCCCTTTTGCAGCGAGCGCTGCAAAAACATGGACCTGGGCGCCTGGGCCAGCGAGCGCTTTCGCATGCCGACGCAGGATGCGCCGGACGACGCCGTTTTTGGCGATGCCAGGCGCGACGATTCTTGAGAGAAAAGTGGCTGTAGCCCTTTATGGGTGTCGTCTATCAGCTACCAAATGTGTAGCACCTTCGAATTGGCGCTCGCGCGCCAGCCAGCCCAGTACGGGTACGGTGCCGACCAGCACGGGCGCCACGCGCACCGGTAGCCGCTGCCAGGCAAACGACTGGCCCTCGCGCATTTGCAGCTCACCGGCCCACTCGAATACCTTGCAGAAGTTCAGCCGCACCAGCGCGTGCGGGTAGTCCACCAGTTCCACCCTCCAGGGCACGACGGCGCCGACGGCAATACCGAGTTCCTCGTGCAACTCGCGGCGCAAGGCCTGCTCGACGGTTTCACCCGGCTCCAGCTTGCCACCCGGAAACTCCCAATAGCCCTCGTACACCTTGCCCGGCGGGCGCGAGGTCAGCAGGAAGTCACCGTCCGGCTGAATCAACACCCCGACGGCGACATCGACCACGGCGCGGCTGGCGCTGCCCTCACGCGGGCGATCCGCGTCGGCGACCAGCACTGAACTCATGCCGACCGGGCGCCGCCGGGCGGCCCCAAGGCGCCCACGGCCCCCTCGGGGGGCAGCGACGACACGGCGTGCGAAGCAGGGGGGCTATTTCGCCCCGCATAGTCGCGCGCAAACTGGTAGGCCACCCGGCCGCTGCGCGAACCCCGCTCGAGCGCCCAGACCAGTGATTCGGCGCGCGCCGCGGCAATGGCCTGCGCGCTCACGCCAAACGAGGACAGCCACTGCGCCACGATGGCAAGGTACTCATCCTGGTTGAACGGGTAAAAGCTGACCCACAGGCCAAAGCGCTCGGACAGCGAAATCTTCTCCTCCACCACCTCGCCGGGGTGCACCTCGCCATCCTCGGTGTGGGTGTAGGTGAGGTTTTCCTTCATGTACTCGGGCAGCAGGTGGCGCCGGTTGCTGGTGGCATAGATCAGCACATTGGGCGTGGCCGCGGCCACCGAGCCGTCCAGTGTGGACTTGAGGGCCTTGTAGCCGGGCTCGCCCTCGTCAAAACTCAGGTCATCGCAGAACACGATGAATTTTTCAGGCCGCTGCGCCACCACGTCCACGATGTCGGGCAGGTCGATCATGTCGGTCTTGTCGACTTCGATCAGGCGCAGGCCCTGTCTTGAGTAGGCGTTCAGGCAGGCCTTGATGAGCGATGACTTGCCGGTCCCGCGCGCCCCCGTCAGCAACACGTTGTTGGCCGGCTTGCCCTGCACGAAATGCAGGGTGTTGAGCCGGATTTTCTCTTTCTGCCCGTCGATTTCTTTCAGGTCATCCAGGCTGATCGCACCGACATGGCGCACAGGCGTCAGCAGGCCATGGCCTGAATGGCGTCTGCGGTAGCGCCAGGCGATGGCGGTGCTCCAGTCGGGGGGCGAGAAGGGCTGGGGCAGCGCCGCCTCGATGCGGGTCATGAGCTGCTCGGCGCGCAGGATCAGGCGTTCAAGGTTTTCGTTCACGAGCGGTAGTCCGCGTTGATCGACACATAGTCATGGCTCAGATCGCAGGTCCACACGGTGTCCGTGGCGCTGCCGCGGCCCAGCACCACCCGCACCACGATTTCGCTTTGCTTCATGACGCGCTGGCCGTCTTCTTCGCGGTACGCCGGGTTGCGCCCGCCTTGCGCGGCGACATGCACGTCGTCCAGGTACAGGTCGATCTTGGTCTGGTCCAGGTCGTCGATGCCAGCGTAGCCGACCGCGGCCAGGATGCGGCCCAGATTCGGGTCGCTCGCAAAGAAGGCCGTCTTGACCAGCGGCGAGTGTGCAATAGCGTAGGCCACCTGGCGGCATTCCTCGCCGGTCTTGCCGCCTTCCACCTGGATCGCTATAAATTTGGTAGCGCCCTCCCCATCACGCACAATGGCTTGCGCCAGTTTTTGTGCCACACCGGCGATGGCGGCCTGCAGCGCACGGCCATCCAGGCTGTCGAGAGAAGTGATGGGCGCATGCGCCGCCTTGTTGCTGGCGATCACCACGAACGAATCGTTGGTGGAGGTGTCGCCATCGATCGTGATGCGGTTGAACGAGCCCTCGGCCAGTGCCTTGACCATTGGCCGCAGCACGGCCTGATCGACGCAGGCATCGGTGGCGATGAAGCCGAGCATGGTCGCCATGTTCGGCCGGATCATGCCCGCGCCCTTGGCGATGCCGCTGATGCTGACCTTCGCGCCGCCTATCATGACCTGCGCGCTGAAGGCCTTAGGCACCGTATCGGTGGTCATGATGCTCTCGGCCGCGCGCACCCAGTGGTCGGCCCGGGCATCCGCCAGGGCGCCCGGCAGGCCGGCCTCGATGCGCTCCAGCGGCAGCGACTCCATGATCACGCCCGTGGAAAACGGCAGGACCTGCTCCGGTTCCAGCGACAGCTGGCGCGCCAGCGCCATGCAGCTGGCACGGGCGCGCGCCAGTCCGTCCTCGCCGGTGCCGGCATTGGCGTTGCCCGTGTTGATCAGCAGGGCGCGAATCCCCTGACCCCCGGCCAGATGCTCACGGCACACCTGCACCGGCGCCGCGCAAAAGCGGTTCTGCGTGAACACCCCTGCGACGCTGGCGCCGGCGTCGATCAACACGACGGTGAGGTCCTTGCGGTGCGCCTTGCGGATAGCGGCCTCGGTCACACCGAGGCGTACGCCGGCAATCGGGTGCAGGTCGGCGGGATCGGGAGCAGTCAGATTGACGGGCATGGATGGCTCTCCAAATACGCGCTGACCCGGTCAGGCCAGCTTGCCGTGGCAGTGCTTGTATTTCTTGCCGCTGCCGCAGGGGCAAGGGTCGTTGCGGCCCACACGCGACAGGGCCGCACCGGCCACGGCGGCCGCGGCGGCTGAAGCGGTCGGGCGCAGGTGCTGCCCCTTGATCGTTCCCTCGTCCACCACGGTCTCGACGTCACCGGTTTCGGTCGGTGCGATATAGGTCACATTGGCAATGTTTTCGGCGCGGCTGCCGAGTTCTTCGGCCGCCTGCCCAAGCTGCTCGCTGGATTGCACCTGCACGGTCATGAGCACCTTGGTGACATCGTTCTTGACCGAGTCGAGCAGCTGTCCAAACAGCTCGAACGCTTCGCGCTTGTACTCCTGTTTGGGCTGCTGCTGGGCGTAGCCGCGCAAATGAATGCCCTGGCGCAGATAGTCCAGCGAGCTCAGGTGTTCGCGCCAGTGCGAATCGATGCTCTGCAGCAGCACGATGCGCTGAAACTGGGTGAAGTTCTCGCCCCCGATCTGCTCCGCCTTGGCCGCGAAGGCCGCATTGGCGGCTTCGATCACCGAATGCAGGATGTCTTCGTCCGTGATGGCGCTGGCCGCCTGCACCTGCTGCTCCAGGGGCAGCTCGATCTGCCATTCTTTGCGCAGCACCGTTTCGAGGCCCGCAAGATCCCACTGCTCCTCCACCGACTCGGCCGGCACGTACTGGCGCACCAGATCGGTCAGGCAGCCTTCGCGCAAGGCCTCGATCTGCGCCGTCAGATCACGCGCATCGAGAATGTCGTTGCGCTGTTTGTAGATGACCTTGCGCTGGTCGTTGGAGACGTCGTCGTATTCCAGCAATTGCTTGCGGATGTCGAAGTTGCGCGCCTCCACCTTGCGCTGGGCCGATTCGATGCTGCGCGTGACGATGCCCGCCTCGATCGCCTCGCCATCGGGCATCTTCAGGCGCTCCATGATGGCCTTGACACGGTCGCCCGCGAAAATGCGCATCAGCGAGTCGTCCAGCCCCAGGTAAAAACGCGACGAGCCGGGATCGCCCTGGCGCCCAGAGCGCCCGCGCAACTGGTTATCGATGCGACGCGACTCATGGCGTTCGGTGGCGATGATGCGCAGGCCCCCCTGCTGCGTCACCAGTTCGTGCTCGCGCGTCCATTCGGCGCGCAGCTGCTCAATGCGGGCCTGTTTGGCGGCCGCATCCAGGGTTTCGTCCGCCTCGACCGCTTCGATCGCCTTTTCCACATTGCCCCCGAGCACAATGTCGGTGCCGCGGCCCGCCATGTTGGTGGCGATCGTGATCATCTTCGAGCGCCCGGCTTGCGCCACGATCTCGGCCTCGCGTGCGTGCTGCTTGGCATTGAGCACCTGGTGCGGCAGCTTTTCCTTCTGCAGCAGCTGGTCGATGATTTCGGAATTCTCGATCGAGGAGGTGCCGACCAGCACCGGCTGACCGCGCTCATAGCACTCGCGGATGTCCTTGATGGCCGCCTCGTATTTCTCGCGCGTGGTCTTGTACACGCGGTCCAACTGGTCGTCGCGCCGGCTCGGCCGGTTCGGTGGAATCACGATCGTTTCCAGGCCGTAGATTTCCTGGAATTCGTAGGCCTCGGTATCGGCCGTTCCGGTCATGCCGGCCAGCTTGTTGTAGAGCCTGAAGTAATTCTGGAAGGTGATGGAGGCCAGCGTCTGGTTCTCCGCCTGGATGTTCACGCCTTCCTTGGCTTCCACGGCCTGGTGCAGGCCTTCACCCCAGCGCCGGCCCGTCATCAGGCGTCCGGTGAACTCGTCGACGATCACGATTTCGCCGTCCTGCACCACGTAATGCTGGTCGCGGTGGTACAGGTGGTTGGCGCGCAGCGCGGCATACAGGTGATGCACCAGGGTGATGTTGGCCGGGTCGTACAGCGTTGCACCTTCCGGAATCAGGCCCAGATTGAACAGGATGCGCTCGGCATTTTCGTGGCCCTGTTCGGTCAGGAACACCTGGTGGGTTTTCTCATCGACCGTGAAATCCCCCGGTTTCGTGATACCTTCTCCGGTGCGCAGGTCGGCTTCGCCCTCCTGCTTGGTCAGCATCGGCACCACCTTGTTGATGGTGATGTACATCTCGGTGTGGTCTTCGGCCTGGCCGCTGATGATGAGCGGCGTGCGGGCTTCGTCGATCAGGATCGAGTCCACCTCGTCGACGATCGCGTAGTTCAGGCCGCGCTGCACGCGGTCCTGCACCTCGTACACCATGTTGTCGCGCAGGTAATCAAAGCCGTATTCGTTGTTGGTGCCGTAGGTGATGTCGGCCCGGTAGGCGGCCTGCTTCTCCTCGCGCGGCAGTTGCGGCAGATTGATGCCGACGGTCAATCCGAGGAAGTTGTACAGGCGCCCCATCCACAGGGCGTCGCGATTGGCCAGGTAGTCGTTCACGGTGACCACATGCACGCCCTTGCCCGTCAGCGCATTCAGGTACACAGGCAGCGTGGCGGTCAGCGTCTTGCCCTCGCCGGTGCGCATTTCCGAGATCTTGCCGTCGTGCAGCGACATGCCGCCGATGAGCTGCACGTCGAAATGGCGCATCTTCATGACGCGCTTGGAGCCTTCGCGCACCACCGCGAAGGCCTCCGGCATGATCGCGTCGAGGGTCTCACCGTTGGCAACACGCTCCTTGAACTCCTGTGTTTTCCCGCGAAGCTCGTCGTCGCTCAGTTTTTCGTAGGCGGGCTCCAGGGCGTTGATGCTCTCGGCAACTTTGCGGTATTGCTTGAGGAGCCGGTCATTGCGACTGCCGAATATTTTGGTGAGAAAGTTGGTGGCCATGAATGCGAGACCGCTCTGCGGGCCCGTCATGGCCTGCAAGGCGACCGAAATCCCTAATATGTTGGTGGATTCAGGTGGGGTCGCGGCTGCAAAATGCAACGATGGCGGGGCAGCTACAGCGTTGACCAAACCTTGGATTTTACCTTTGTGCCGGCTGGCGCCTGCCGTGGCCGCTCACGCTGCCATCGCGGCATCGGTCTTTTTCGGCGCTGGCAGACTCCATCTTCCTTCAAAAGCGTTGTGGCCACGATAATCGAGGGCTCATGAAGCCTCTTGACGATCCGTGGCCACGCCACCCGTGAACCGCCCTCACCGCGCCGTCTCGCTGCAGCAGGCGGCGCAGGAATCGCCGACGCTGGCCCGCTTGAGCGAACTCGCGCGCGATTCGGGTGAGCGCCTCAAAGCGATCGAGCGCCTCATTCCCGAGGCGCTGCGCAGTGCCATCAAACCGGGGCCCATTGACGGAGAAACGTGGTGCCTGCTGGTTCAGAGCAATGCGGCGGCAGCCAAGCTCAGGCAGTTGCTGCCTTCGCTTCAGTCCCACTTGCGCAGCCAGGGCTGGGAGGTCAGCGCCATCCGGCTCAAGGTCCACATCAACCCCGAGCCGCAGTAGCCCTTCGCGAGCGAGCCGGCCCTCAGGTCGCCGCAACCCTCTTGGGCTTGTTGGCCACCCGCTTGGCCATGACCGTCCCCAACGCCAGGGCAATGCGCAGCGCCAGCGCCGGCTGCCGGTTGGCAAGGTCCATGAAACGGATCAGGCTGAGGCGCCACAGCTTGCAGGGGCCGGCGGCGACGGCATCTGATTTGCGCGCCATTCTGGAAAAAAACGCCCATTCTCCGACCACCGATCCCGCACCGATCATCGCCAGATTCATGCGGCCTTCTTCATCCACGCAATGCACACTGAGTGTGCCGCTTTCGATGAAATACACCGTGCGGTCCGTCGCGCCCTGCTCGATCAGGACCTGGTCCCGCGCGAGCGCAAAGGGCTGCAGGTAGTCGCCGAACACGGCCCACTCGGCCGGCGTGAAAGGCAGGTCGAGCGCGTCATAAGCATGATTTTTGGCAATCACCTGGGCGAGGTGCTGTACTAGAGATTTGGCCCCAATAGGCTGAGAGGATTTCATAGGGACGCGACGATAATCTGCGCCCCGCGAGTTCACAAGAAAAATCGGAAATAAATCCAAAGTATTCAATCAAACCATAAAATCCTGCGCAGTTTTCGGCTGCCCGCGCCTTGCCAGGAAACGTACGGGCGTCGAGGTTGCTTGATACTGTGAGGCAGTGAAATGGTGCCGATTGTCGGATTCGAACTGACGACCTACCGCTTACAAGGCGGTTGCTCTACCAACTGAGCTAAATCGGCGACTTTGTTATTTTATTGGCTTGGGGGGCGGCAGCCACCGCGGCGGCCTAAACCCTGCCTACTTCACCCGTTTGAGTGAAGGGCGCCCCCCTCCCGAGGGGCGTGGTGGCTCTGAATCACCATCGTGCGGCGCATCATCGGCCGGTGCGATCTGCACCACCTTGGGGTCGGTTTCCACGGGGCGCGTTGCATCCGGCACACTGCTCAAACCCGGCGCCTTCGATGCCTCGTCGCCAGCGGGTGCAGACACCGGAACCGGAAACGCCATGCCCTGCCCGTTCTCCCGGGCATAGATCGCAATCACGCGACTTACGGGCACCATGATCTCGCGCGCCGTGCCGGCAAACCGGGCCTTGAATTCGATGAAGTCGTTGCCAAGCTTGAGCGAGCTGGTTGCATCAAAGCTGATGTTGAGCACGATCTCGCCGTTCTTCACGTACTCGCGCGGCACCTGGACGGACTCGTCCACCAGCACGGCCACGTAAGGGGTCAGGCCGTTGTCGGTGCACCACTCGTACAGCGCCCGGATCAGGTAGGGCCGGGTCGAGGAGGAATCCAGGGCATTCATGAATTCAGCCAAATTAAACCCGGACCAGCGCCGGCCGCGCCGGGCCGCCCCAGGCAAGGCCAGCCCCCTCGGGGCTGAGGCCCGCGGCTCCAAATCCGCCTGCGCAGGCTTGGACGGGCCGAAGGGTCGTCGCGTCTCGCGGCGGCTTGTTCAGCGAAGCACACGAAGTGGCAAGCGTGGGGTCCATATTACTTGCGCATCACCTTTTCGGACGGTGTCAGCGCTTCAATATAGGCCGGGCGCGAAAATATGCGCTCGGCGTACTTCAGCAGCGGCGCCGCGTTCTTGCTGAGGTCGATGCCGTAGTAGTCCAGGCGCCACAGCAGCGGGGCGATGGCCACGTCGAGCATGGAAAAGTTCTCGCCCAGCATGTACTTGTTCTTGAGGAACACCGGCGCCAGTTGCGTAAGGCGGTCGCGGATGTGCGAGCGGGCCTTTTCCAGCGCCTTCTCATTGCTTTTGGAGGCCCGGTTCTCGAGCGTGGAGACGTGCACGAACAGCTCCTTCTCGAAATTGAGCAGGAACAGGCGCACGCGCGCACGGTCCACCGGATCGCCGGGCATCAGCTGCGGATGAGGGAAGCGCTCGTCGATGTACTCGTTGATGATGTTCGACTCGTACAGGATCAGGTCACGCTCGACCAGGATGGGCACCTGGCCATACGGATTCATGACGTTGATGTCTTCCGGCTTGTTGTAGAGATCCACGTCGCGGATCTCGAAATCCATTCCCTTTTCGAACAGCACGAAGCGGCAGCGATGGGAGAACGGGCAGGTGGTTCCTGAATAAAGCACCATCATGGTGAAGACTCCTGAAAATCAAAAAGAGTGGGATGCCGGGAGCATTCCCACTCTGGAAGGCTCGGGCGACGCACGCCGGCGGCGCCCGAGTCGCGTGTAATTATTTGACGTCTTTCCAGAACGCCGCGTTGAGGCGCCAGGCAATGATGGTAAACACACCCAGGAACAGCAAGACCCAGACACCCACGCGCACCCGCGTGTTGCGCGATGGTTCACTCATCCATTGCAGATAGCTGACCAGATCACCCACCGATTGCTCGAATTTCAGGGGCGTCATGGTCCCCGGCGTGACCTGCTGCCAGCCGCGGAAAACCTCGGCATCCTCGCCGGTTTCCTTGTCCTTGATCTTGTCGAAAATCGGCTTGCGCTCGCCTTGCAGTTCCCACAGGACGTTGGGCATGGCCACATTGGGGAACGCCAGGTTGTTCCAGCCGGTGGCCTTGGAATCGTCGCGGTAGAAGGTGCGCAAATAGGTGTACAGGTAGTCCGCCCCGCTGCCGCCATGGCCCGCGCGCGAACGGGCAACCAGGGTCAGGTCGGGCGGGTTGGTACCGAACCATTCCTTGGCTTGTGCCGGACTGATGGCCGCGACCATCGTGTCGGCCATCGTGCCATCGGTGGGCAGCAGGTTGTCCTTGATCTGTTGCGTGCTCAAGCCGAGGTCCTGCAAACGGGTGTAGCGCATGAAGGCCGCGGAATGACAATTCAGACAATAGTTGACAAAGAGTTTGGCGCCCGTCTGGAGCGCGGCCAGGTCGTTGGTCTGGTTCGGTGCCTTGTCCCAGGCAATGCCCCCCTCGGCAGCTTGTGCGCCCGCCATGAACGCCATGGCGGCCATCAGGCCCAGAGCCAGTTGTTTCAGTTTGCTCATTGTTGAAAGTCTCCAGCTCAGTGCGCGGCGAAGGTGATGCGAGCCGGCACCGGCTTGGGCGTACCCAGGCGGCTCCACCACGGCATCAACAGGAAAAAGCCGAAGTAATAAAACGTTCCTGTCTGCGAAATAAGATTGAGTGTGGGCGACGGCGGTACGGTCCCGATGTAGGCCAGCACCGCAAAGTAGACGACGAAGACCGCATATACGTACTTGTGCCAGCCCGGACGGTAGCGAATCGACTTGACGGGGCTACGGTCCAGCCAGGGCAGGAAGAACAGGATGACGACCGCGCCGCCCATGACCATGACACCCCAGAACTTGGCGTCGGTGTTCAGCATCGCGGCCACCAGGCCGGCGGCCACCAGCACGAGGATGCCCTTGAACAGCGCAGGCATTTTGGTCTTGATGACGCCAAACGCCGCACCCGCTACCACGCAGGCCATCAGCGCATACACCATCTCGCTGGTGACGGAGCGCAGCATCGCGTAGAACGGCGTGAAGTACCACACGGGCGCAATCTCGGCCGGCGTTTGCAGCGGGTTGGCGGGAATGAAGTTGTTGGCTTCCAGGAAGTAGCCGCCGACCTCCGGCGCAAAGAAGATGATGGCGCTGAACACCATCAGGAACACGCTGACGCCGAAGATGTCATGCACGGTATAGAACGGATGGAACGGAACGCCATCGAGCGGGTGGCCGTTGGCATCCTTGGGCGCGTTCGGGCCCTTGATTTCCACGCCATCCGGATTGTTCGAGCCGACTTCATGCAGCGCGATGATGTGCGCCACCACCAGCCCGAGCAGCACCAGCGGCACGGCGATCACGTGGAAGCTGAAGAAGCGGTTGAGCGTGGCGTCGCCGACCACGTAGTCGCCGCGAATCCACAGCGCCAGGTCAGGGCCGACAAACGGGATGGCGGAGAACAGGTTCACGATCACCTGGGCGCCCCAGTAGCTCATCTGGCCCCAGGGCAGCAGGTAGCCCATGAAGGCCTCGGCCATCAGGCACAGGAAAATCGCGCAGCCGAAGATCCACACCAGCTCGCGCGGCTTGCGGTAGGAGCCGTACAGCAGGCCGCGGAACATGTGCAGATACACCACGACGAAGAACGCCGAGGCACCCGTGGAGTGCATGTAGCGGATCAGCCAGCCCCACGGCACGTCGCGCATGATGTACTCGACCGAGCCAAACGCCAGCGCGGCGTCGGGCTTGTAGTTCATCACCAGGAAAATGCCGGTAACGATCTGGATCACCAGCACCAGCAGGGCCAGCGAACCGAAGATGTACCAGAAATTGAAATTTTTCGGCGCGTAGTACTCGCTCATGTGCTCTTTGAAGAGCTTGGTCGCCGGGAACCGGTTGTCGATCCAGTTCATCAGCTTTTCGCCAGCGCCGGCATTGGGGGAAACTTCCTTGAATTCAGCCATGTTGTGCTCCGGGTCCCGCGGGTTCAGGCTTTTTTGTCCTGGCCGATCAGCAGCTTGCTGTCGGAGAGGAACATATAGGGCGGCACTTCCAGATTGTCCGGTGCCGGCTTGTTCTTGAACACGCGCCCGGCCAGATCGAAAGTCGAGCCGTGGCACGGGCACAGCCAGCCGCCGCGCCAGTCCTCCGGCAACGAAGGTTGAGGCCCCGGCGTGAACCGGTCCGACGGCGAACAGCCCAGATGCGTGCAAATGCCCACCAGCACGAGGATTTCGGGCTTGATCGAGCGCCATTCGTTGCGCGCGTACACGGGGGTGAATTCGTCTTGGTGACGCTCCGACTTGGGGTCAGCCAGTTCCGGGTCGTTCTTCGACAGGCCCGCCAGCTCCTCGGGGGTACGCCGGACAATCCAGACCGGCTTGCCACGCCACGCCACGGTCATTTTTTCACCGGGTTTGAGGCCGGAAATATCGGCTTCCACAGCGGCACCGGCGGCTTTGGCCTTTTCCGAAGGCTCGAAACTCTCCACAAACGGGACGGCCGTGCAAACGGTGCCCACGGCACCAGCGCATCCGGAAGCAATCAGCCATGTTCTTTTACTGGTGTCGACTTGGGTCTCACTCATGGGAATCCTCAATATACATCGCAACTTGGGGGGTTAGCCGACGATTGTAGCTGACCGTCTCCGGCCATTTCTACGCCAAAGCGGCACTTGACAGCCCGATTCGATAGGGAATACTGCTTCCTGTTCAATCCACCAAGAAAGCAAAGCCATGGGCATGATGCAGGAATTCAAGGAATTTGCCGTCAAGGGCAACGCGATGGATCTGGCGGTCGGTGTCATCATCGGCGCCGCCTTCGGCAAGATCGTCGATTCGATCGTGGGCGACCTGATCATGCCGGTCGTCAGCAAGATTTTCGGCGGGCTCGATTTCTCCAGCTACTACATCGGCCTGTCGGGCCAGGCGGCCGGGCTCTCGCTGGCCGACGCCAAGAAGGGCGGCGCGGTGTTTGCCTACGGCAACTTCATCACCGTCGCGCTGAACTTCATCATCCTGGCGTTCATCATCTTCATGATGGTCAAGCAGATGAACCGTCTCAAGAAAGAAGCCCCGCCCGCCGCGCCCGCCGCCACGCCGGAAGACGTGTTGCTGCTGCGCGAGATTCGCGACAACCTGAAAAAGTAAGCGCTGCTACGGGCTTCGTAGCAATCAGGCCTTACAGGCTATGGGCTTCAGGCATTTTTCATGCACAAAGCTGGCGCGCCATGTGGATCGCCGCGATCAGGCTGGCCGCATCGGCCGCGCCGCTGCCGGCAATGTCGAAGGCGGTGCCGTGGTCCGGGCTGGTGCGCACCAGCGGCAGGCCGAGTGTGACGTTCACGCCCTTGTCCACGCCAAGGTACTTGACCGGGATCAGGCCCTGGTCGTGGTACATCGCCAGCACCACGTCGAACTCGCCCGGCTGGCCGTCCCTGGCACGCGCCCGCATGAACACCGTGTCGGGCGCAAACGGCCCGCTCGCGTCGATCCCGTCCCGGCGCGCCGCGGCAATCGCCGGCGCAATGATGTCGATCTCTTCACGCCCGAACAGCCCGCCCTCGCCGGCGTGCGGATTCAGCCCCGCAACGCCGATACGCGGCCTGCGGTGTCGCGTCGACCCAACAGGTCCGCGCACGAATTGGTGGGTCAGCCGCAAGGTTTGCAGCACGTTGTCGAAGGTCACCGCCTCGATCGCGGCGCGCAGAGAGACATGAATGCTGACCAGCACGGTGCGCAATTCGTCGTTGGCGAGCATCATGCGCACCGGCACGTCCTGCACGGGTTTGCCCAGAAAAGCCGCCGCCTCGGCCTGGAGCAGCTCGGTATGCCCGGGGAACGCGATGCCCGCGGCGGCCAGCGCCTCCTTGTGCAGCGGTGCAGTAACCAGGGCCGCGATCTCGCCGCGCAGCGCCGCGCGCGCCGCCCAGGTGACGCAATCGGCCGCGAACTTGCCAGCCGCACCGCTCACCCGCCCCAACGGGACGGGCCCGGACAGGCTTGAGATTTGCAGCACCGGGATGCAGCGCGGCGGCGCAAGCAAGGCCTCTGACGGCGCCTCGATCACGGCCACCGGCAAGGCAACCTGCCCCGCGCCGCTGATGAAGGACACCGCACGGCGCAGCGTCGCCACGTCGCCGGCGACAAAGCAGCCGCGCGTCGCGTGCGGCGCGTCGCGGAACGCCTTGGCAATGATTTCGGGGCCGATGCCGGCCGCGTCGCCCAAGGTGATAGCTATCGGTTTGTTCATGCCGGGTTGTCGATGTCGATGAACTCGTGCGCCAGGCCGAACTGCGCGGCCACGTGCGCCGCCACCGCCGGCGCGCCATAGCGCTCGCTGGCGTGGTGGCCGCAGGCCAGGTAGGCCACGCCGCACTCGCGCGCGTAGTGCGCCTGGGGTTCGGAAATCTCGCCGGTGATGAAGGCATCGGCCCCGGCCGCAATGGCCGCCTCGAAATAGCCCTGCGCGCCGCCGGTGCACCATGCTATTTTTTTTATAGTGCCCGGCGAAGCACTGACAAGGACTACCGGCCGATTGAGCACATGCTGGAGGTAATCGGCGAGACTGCGGGCGCTGCCAAAGCTGCCGCCTTCCACGCGCCCGCCCAGAAAACCCAGGTCCTGCTCGCCAAAGCGGCCCGCAACGCCTTCCAGCGCCTGCAATCCGAGCTGGAGCCCGAACTGCGCGTTGTTGCCCAGGAGCGGATGCGCGTCCAGCGGCAGATGATAGGCGAACAAGTTGATGTCGGCCCCCAGCAGCAGCGCCAACCGCTGCTTCATCCAGCCAGTCACCGTGCCGTCCTGGCCGCGCCAGAACAGCCCATGATGCACAAAAATCGCATCGGCCCGGGCCGTGATGGCGGCCTCGATGAGGGCCCGGCTGGCCGTCACGCCCGAGACGATTTTGGCGACGCTGGCGCGGCCCTCGACCTGCAGGCCGTTCGGCCCGTAGTCCTTGAAGCGCGCGGGCTCCAGCAGGGTGTCGAAGGCGGCGAGCAGTTGGTGGCGGTGAATCATGCGGTGCATCAAAAGGGACAGGGTTTTGCCATGATTGTGGGCCAAAGTACGGCCCGGTCGTGGACAATTGCGCCATGAAACGTTTTTGGCTCCTTTTTTCGCAAACCGTCACCGTGCTGCTGGCGGCCTACTTCGTGACGGCGACCCTGCATCCCGAATGGCTGGGCAAGACGGCCTCGGGCGGCGGCGCGGTGGCGGTGATCGAGGCGCCGGCGGCGAGTTCGTCACTTCCGGCGACCGGCAGCTTCAGCGCCGCGGCAAAGAAGGCCGCGCCGGCCGTGGTCAGCATCAACACCAGCAAGGCCGCCGAGAAGAATCCGAACGGCGACGACCCGTGGTTCAAGTTCTTTTTTGGCGACCGCGGCGACGAGCCGCAGACCAGCCTGGGCAGCGGCGTGATCGTCAGTCCCAGCGGCTACATCCTGACCAACAACCATGTGGTGGAGGGCGCCGACGAAATCGAGGTCATTCTCAACGACAGCCGCCACGCCCAGGCCAAGGTGATCGGCACCGACCCCGACACCGACCTGGCCATCCTGAAGATCGACCTGGATCGCCTGCCCGTGATCGTGCTGGGCAATTCGGATGCGCTGCAGGTGGGCGACCAGGTGCTGGCCATTGGCAATCCGTTCGGCGTCGGCCAGACGGTCACGGGCGGCATCGTGAGCGCGCTCGGGCGCAACCATCTGGGCATCAACACCTTCGAGAACTTCATCCAGACCGATGCCGCCATCAACCCCGGCAACTCGGGCGGCGCGCTGGTGGACGTCAATGGCAATCTGATGGGCATCAACACCGCCATTTTTTCGCGCTCCGGCGGCAGCATGGGCATCGGCTTCGCCATTCCGGTGTCGACCGCGCGCCAGGTGCTCGACAGCATCGTGAAAGACGGCCGCGTCACGCGCGGCTGGATCGGCGTGGAACCCAACAACCTGTCGCCCGAACTGGCGGAAACCTTTGGTTTGAAGCTGCCCAAGGACGGCAACCCGGATGCGCTGGCCGGCGTGATCATCACCGGCGTGCTGCAAAACGGGCCGGCGGCGCAGGCGGGCATCAAGCCCGGCGACGTGATCGTGAGCGTGGCTGGCAAGCCGGTGAGCAATGTGGGCGAGCTGTTGACCAGCGTGTCGGCGCTCAAGCCCGGCACACCGGTCAAATTCGCACTGCTGCGCCAGGAGGCCCGGATTGAACTCGACGTGACCCCCGGGTTGCGGCCCAAGCCCCGCAAGGAGGAGCGGTAGCCGCCTCGTCTGCTATCCGACAGATAGCTGACGGCGCATATTCCATAAGGGCGCGGGGGCTATTTCACTGAACTTCGGAAGCCTTGGCCTCCTCGTCGGGCGCCTTTGTGTGCTTGATGAAAATCTGGGCCGACCAGATGCCCACCTCGTACAACATGTACATGGGCAGCAGCAGCGCCAGCATGGAGACCGGATCGGGCGGCGTGACCAGACCGGCCACGCCCGCAGCGCCCACCAGAAAGTAGGCGCGCCAGGACTTGAGCTGCGCCACCGTCACGAGCCCCATGCGCGCCAGGATGACGACGATGACCGGCACTTCGAAGGCCACGCCAAAGGCCAGGAACATGGTGATCACGAAGTCCAGGTAGGCCTCGATGTCGGGCGTCACCGCCACCGAGTGGGGCGCCAGCCGCTGGATCGCCGGGAAGGCCTGGCCGAAGACAAAAAAGTAGCAAAAGGCGGTGCCCAGGTAGAACAGGATGGTGCTGGCGGTGACCAGCGGCAGGACCAGGCGGCGCTCGTGCTTGTACAGCCCCGGCGCCACAAAGGCCCAGATCTGGTACAGGATCCAGGGCAGCGCAATGCCCACGGCGACCAGCACGGACACCTTGATCGGCACCAGGAACGGCGACACCACACCCACCGCGATCATCTTGGAGCCTTCGGGCAAGGCCTTGACCAGCGGCATGGCCAGCAGGTCGTACAGACGGGACGGGCCCGGGTAGAAAAACAGCACCACCAGCACGATACCGACGCCATAGCACGAATACAGCAGCCGGTCGCGCAACTCGATCAGGTGCTGCACAAACGGCTGCTCGGTGCCAGCCAGTTCGTCTTCTTTACTTTTTTCGGGGTCGGACATGATGGGAATTGATTGGGATCACGCCCAACATACCTTGGAGCGAACAGGCGGCAGCAAACCGCCTGCAGTTAATTGAACTTGTGCGGCCGGTAGCGGGCCACGCGCGCTGCGCCGGACAGAGCCTTGGTGCGGATGCCCGCACGCGCCTTGTACCACTGCGGCGTAGCGCCCTGCTTCAGCCGCCATTTCTTGCCCGGATGGCGATACTGCGGATAGCTGGGTGCGACATCGCCGGCGAGGCTGGACGCCGGCGTGTCGCTGGTGGCATCCGACCACTGTTTTTCGAACTCGCTGGCCCCGGTCTTGATGGATTGGCCGACATCGCGCGCCGCGTCTTCCATCGTTTCCTTCATCTTCTTGAGCTCGTCCAGGTCCATCGAACGGCTCACCTCGGCCTTCACGTCCGCCACGTAGCGCTGCGCACGCCCCATCAGGGTGCCGATCATGCGCGCCAGCCCCGGCAGCCGCTCGGGGCCGATCACTACCAGCGCGATACCGCCAATGATGGCGAGCTTGGTGACGCCAATATCGAGCACTTACGCAGCCCCCCGTGGTGCCTGCATTTCAGCTCTTGGTCTTGGCTTCGACGTCGATGGTCTCTTTGCCCACCGGCGCGGCGGAGCCGACCTGCTGTGTCACCGCTGCGGTGGCCTCGGCAGGCTTGTCGGCCGTGCCGTCCTTCATGCCGTCCTTGAAGCCCTTGACCGCCCCGCCGAGGTCGGAGCCGATGTTTCTGAGTTTCTTGGTGCCGAAAATCACGATGATGATGACCAGAAAAATAAGCAGATGTGTAGTCGATAGTCCCATGAGTTTCTCCTGACGAATAACGTTGATTTTAGATGGTGCAATGCCCGGGGTAAACCAGGCAGTCCCGATTGACCCCACTCAGCCCCTGCGCCACGGCCGCGGCCCGCCGATCACGTGCATGTGCAGGTGGTGGACCTCCTGCCCGCCCTGCTCGCCGGTATTGACCACGATCCGGAACCCCCCTTCGGGATACGGCTGGCAGCCCGCCTGCAGCGCCAGCTGCGGCGCCAGCACCATCATGCGCCCCAACAGGCCGGCGTGCTCGGGGCCGACCTGGGCCATCGACGCAATATGCAGCCTGGGCACCATCAGGAAATGCACGGGCGCCCACGGGTGGATATCGTTGAAAGCAAAGAGTTCCTCATCTTCATAGACCTTGGTCGAGGGGATCTTGCCCTCGATGATCTTGCAGAAAAGGCAATTCGGGTCGTGTGTCATAGGGTATTGCCAACCGGCTGGCTGTCGTTCATGGCCACCATGCCGCGCACGATGCGGTACAGGAACCAGATGGAAATAAGGCCCCAGGCGATCCAGCCCGGCACGACGAACAGCAGCCACAACGGGATCGTGATCACATACAAAATGCCGGCCCACAGGACGGAGCGGATGCGCCACGAGAAATGGCTGGCCTGCCAGCTACCCCCAGCGTCGCCCTTTTTGACCAGGTCGATCACCAGCGCCACCAGCAGCAGGGCCAAGCCGACCTGTGCACCCGGAATCACGGCACCGATCGCCACGATGAGGTGCAGGATATAGCTGACCCAGCCCACGGTCTTGAGCGATTCGGCCTTTTCTTTATCGCTCATATTGGCATCGATGATGTCGTTCATGGCTTTCTCCCTGGTGCAACGGCACTCGCTTCATGTTCTCGCGCGCGCACCTTGCGCAGTGCCTTTTCCTCGATGCCGCTGGTGCCTTCGCGGCGCTCCAGTTCGGCGATCACGTCCGCGGGCGCCAGGCCATAGTGGGCCAGCGCGATCAGGCAGTGAAACCACAGATCGGCCACCTCGCCCACAATTTTGGACGGGTCGCCGCCATGCTCGGCATCCTTGGCCGCCATTACCACTTCGGTGGCTTCTTCGCCGATTTTCTTCAGGAAGGCGTCCGGCCCGCGCTCCAGCAGGCGCGCCACATAGCTTTTTTCGGGGTCGCCGCCATGGCCCGGTTTGCGGCTTTCAATCACGGCGGCGAGCCGCGCCAGCGAATCGTTCGAGCTCATGGCACCCTATTTGTAGATGGATTCGGGGTCTTTCAAGACCGGCTCGGTGACCTGCCAGGTGCCATCCTTGTAAAGGCTGAAAAAGCAGCTGTGCCGGCCAGTGTGGCACGCAATGCCCGGCGTGTGGCCGAGCTGCGTGACCTTGAGCAGGATCACGTCGTTGTCGCAGTCAATACGCAGCTCATGCACCGTCTGGATGTGGCCGGATTCTTCGCCCTTGAACCACAGCTTGGCGCGCGAGCGGCTGAAATACACCGCGCGGCCCAGTTCGGCCGTCTTTTGCAGCGCCTCGCGGTTCATCCAGGCGAACATCAGCACGTCGCCGCTGCCCACCTCCTGCGCGATCACCGGGACCAGCCCCTGGGCGTCCCATTTCACTTCGTCAAGCCAGTTCATGAGGAGATTGTCGGGTATTTCGGGATGCTATGAAATTCATAGTCATCAAGACCCCAGCTACGAGGACTTGGGGTGGAAAAGCTTTAGAGACGCACCGGAATGCCGCGCGCCGCCATGTGCCGCTTGGCTTGGCCCACGGTGTACTCGCCGTAGTGGAAGATGCTGGCGGCCAGCACCGCATCGGCGCCGCCGATCTGGATGCCGTCGGCCAGGTGATCGAGGTTGCCGACGCCGCCCGAGGCGATCACCGGCACGCTGACCGCGTCGCTCACCGCGCGCGTGAGGGCCAGATCGAACCCCGACTTGGTACCGTCGCGGTCCATGCTGGTGAGCAGGATCTCGCCCGCGCCGCGGCGCGCCATCTCGCAGGCCCAGGCCACGGCGTCCAGGCCGGTGTTCTTGCGCCCGCCGTGGCTGTAGACGTCCCAGCCCGGGCCGCGCGTCCTGGCGTCTTCCCCGGAGCGCCGCTTGGCGTCGATCGCCACCACGATGCATTGCGCGCCGTATTTGGCCGAGGCCGCCTCGATCACATCGGGATTGGCGATCGCCGCCGAGTTGAAGCTGGTCTTGTCGGCGCCCGCGTTCAGTAGACGCCGCACGTCATCCACGGTGCGCACGCCGCCGCCCACGGTCAGCGGAATGAAGACCTGGCTGGCCACCGCCTCGATGATGGGCAGGATCAGGTCGCGCCCGTCGCTGGTGGCGGTGATGTCCAGAAAAGTCAACTCGTCGGCGCCCTGCTCGTTGTAGCGCGCGGCGATCTCGACCGGGTCGCCGGCATCGCGCAACTCGACGAAATTGACGCCCTTGACCACGCGCCCGCCGGTGACGTCGAGGCAGGGAATGATGCGTTTCGCTAACAAGATTCGCTACCAACAAAAGCCAGGTTTTGCCGCCGGGCCGCCCCAAGGCAAAATGCGGTCCCCTCGGGGGGCAGCGAAGTACACGAAGTGACGAGCGTGGGGGCCATCATTTCATCCGTTGAACTCGTCAGCCAAGGTCTGGGCGCTGGCGAAGTCGAGGTCGCCGCTGTAGATGGCGCGCCCGCAGATCACCCCCTCGATGCCCTGGTCTTCGACTTCACACAGTTGCTCGATGTCGGCGATGCTGGACAGGCCCCCCGAGGCGATCACGGGCACCGTGAGCGCCTGTGCCAGCTTGACCGTGGCGTCGATGTTGATGCCTGTGAGCATGCCGTCGCGGCCGATATCGGTGTAGATGAACGACTCGACGCCGTAGTCTTCGAACTTCTTGGCCAGGTCGACCACCTCGTGGCCGGTGAGTTTGCTCCAGCCGTCGGTGGCGACCTTGCCGTCCCTGGCGTCGAGCCCGACGATGATGTGGCCGCCGAATGCGGTGCAGGCGTCCTGCAGGAAACCGGGATTCTTCACGGCGGCCGTGCCGATGATCACGTAGCGCAGGCCGGCGTCGAGGTAGCGCTCGATGGTGTCGAGGTCTCGGATGCCGCCGCCGAGCTGCACGTCGATCTCGCCGCCTACTTCGCGCAGGATCTTGCGGATGGCGAGCTCGTTCTTGGGTTTGCCCGCGAACGCGCCGTTCAGGTCCACCAGGTGCAGGCGCCGCGCGCCCTTGTCGACCCAGCTGCGGGCCATTAGGGCGGGATCTTCACCAAAGGTGGTGGACTGGTCCATGTCGCCTTGTTTGAGGCGCACACAGTGGCCGTCTTTGAGGTCAATTGCGGGGATCAATAACATGACTGGGAAGAAACGTGATGCCGTGGGCAGCGGAGAAGAACTAGGGATTCCAGTACAGGAAGTTGCGGTACAGGGCGAGGCCGTGGTCGGCGCTTTTTTCGGGGTGGAACTGGGTGGCGAAAATATTATCGCGTGCAATCGCCGCCGTAAAGCTTCCGCCGTAGTCCGCCACGCCCGCGCTGTGGCGCGCATCCGACGGTCGGACGTAGTAGCTGTGCACGAAATAGAAGTAGCTGTTGTCGGGCACGTCGCCCCAGATCGGGTGCCGCCCGGTGCCCGGGTCCAGCTGGTGCACCTGGTTCCAGCCCATTTGTGGCACTTTGTAACGGCTGCCGTCGGGCTGCAGGCGCCCCGCCAGCTCGAACTTGATGACGTCGCCATGGATCAGCGCGAGGCCCGGCGTGTTGCCTTCGTCGCTGCGATCCAGCAGCATCTGCATGCCCACGCACACGCCGAACAGCGGCTTGCCGGCGGCGGCCTCCAGCACCGACGCCTGCAGGCCCGATTCGCGCAGCTCGCGCATGCAGTCGGGCATGGCGCCCTGCCCCGGCAGCACCACGCGCTCGGCCGCGCGCACCTCCTCGGGGCGCGACGTGATGATGACCTTGTAACCGCTGCCCTGCGCCGCGGCCTGCACGGCCTGCGACACCGAGCGCAGGTTTCCCATGCCGTAGTCGACGACGGCGACGGTCTTGTTTGCTACTGAATTCATAGCTGATTACGCCCTATGGACGCCGGCTGGAGGCCACTTTGTCATGAAACCCGCTCAGAGCGACCCTTTGGTGGAAGCAATGGTGCCGGCCGCGCGCGGGTCGATCTCGAGCGCAAAGCGCAGCGCCCGCGCAAACGCCTTGAACACCGTCTCGGCCTGGTGGTGCGCGTTCTCGCCCTTCAGGTTGTCGATGTGCAGCGTGACGAACGCATGGTTCACGAAGCCCTGGAAGAATTCGTGTGCGAGCTGGCTGTCGAAGGTGCCGATCATGCCGCTCTTGAACGGCACGTTCATGACCAGGCCGGGGCGGCCCGAAAAATCGATCACCACGCGCGACAGCGCCTCGTCGAGCGGCACGTAGGCGTGGCCGTAGCGGCGGATGCCTTTTTTGTCGCCCACGGCCTTGTACACGGCCTGGCCAAAGGTGATGCCCACGTCTTCTACCGTGTGGTGGCCGTCGATGTGCAGGTCGCCCGCGGCCTGGATGTCGAGGTCGATCAGGCCGTGGCGCGCGATCTGGTCCAGCATGTGGTCGAAAAAGCCG
Organism: Rhodoferax sediminis; assembly: GCF_006970865.1. Classification (NCBI taxonomy): domain Bacteria; kingdom Pseudomonadati; phylum Pseudomonadota; class Betaproteobacteria; order Burkholderiales; family Comamonadaceae; genus Rhodoferax; species Rhodoferax sediminis. Next base: position 823,852 of record NZ_CP035503.1, on the reverse strand, counting down.
ATGCCGGTGGCCAGATGCGACACACCCGTGCCATCCAGGTTGAGCTTGACGGTGATCCGGGTCTCGGCCGTTTTGCGGGAGACTTCGGCGGTGCGTGCAGTGGGAGGCGAGGTGGTCATAGTGATTCTTTGAGCGCTGCCAGCATTTTGACGTTTTCCTGCGCCGTTCCGACGGTCAGGCGCAAACAATTCGCCAGCAAGGGGTGCATTTTAGAAACGTTCTTGACCAGCACGCCCCGCGCCTTCATGCCGTCAAACGTTTGGGCGGCCCGATCGCCCTCGCCCAGCACGCGCACGAGGATCATATTGGCGTCGCTGGGCCAGGCTCTAATGCCCGGCAAATCCTGGAGCACTTCAAAAAGAATAGCGCGCTGCGCACGCAGGTCAAGGGCTTGCGCCGCAAATACTTCAGAATGTTCAAGCGCAAACAAGGCGCACTCGTAGTTCAGCACGCTGATGTTGTAGGGCGGACGCACCTTGTCGATCTCGGCAATCAGCGCCTTCGGCCCCATCATGTAGCCCAGCCGCACACCCGCCAGGCCGAACTTGGACAGCGTGCGCATCAGCAGCACGTGGCCGTGGTGATTGACGCGGTCGATGTAGCTCTTGCTGGAAAACGGCTGGTAGGCCTCGTCCAGCACGACCAGGCCGCCCTGACGGCCCTGCGCCACGACGATCTTCTCGATTACCGCGTCGTCCCACAGGTTGGCCGTCGGGTTGTTCGGGTAGGCGAGATACACGATGGACGGCCGGTGCTCGCCAATGGCCGCCAGCATCGCGGCCTCGTCGAGCTCGAAGTCGGCCGTGAGCGGCACGCCGTGGAAGGCCATGCCCTGCAGCTGGGCGCTCATGGCGTACATCACGAAGCCCGGCACCGGCGCCAGGATGCTGGCCCCCGGAATATCGCAGGCCAGTGCCAGCAGCGAGATCAGCTCGTCCGAGCCGTTGCCCAGCATGATGTCGAAGCCGTCGGGCATCTTCGCGTAAGCGGCCAGCGCGGCGCGCAGGTCGTTCACGCGGCCGTCCGGGTAGCGGTTCAGCGCCAGCGCGCCGAGCCGTTGGCCCAGTTCGGCCTGCAGTTCGGGCGGCAGGCGGTGCGGGTTCTCCATCGCGTCGAGCTTGACCATGCCCCTGGCGTCCTGCACGGCGTAGGCGTGCATGGACTGGATGTCCTGGCGGATACGATTTTTGGGTTGGGAATCAAGCGCTGTCATATAAGTGGTTTCAGCCGTTCAGGGCCGGCGTCGAAAGGGGTGATGACCTGCACGGTGTCGCTTGGGACTATAGCAAGAGCGTCGCGCCGCACAAATTTAGTGTCTGTGTCAATTCAGCGCCGCCGTCCTCGCCCGAGCCCGCCCGCCGCGGGCCGAAAACCATGGTATTTTCCACGGGCACTCCAGACAACCGATTGAAAGACTCCCATGGCATCAGGCAAATCGAAAATCATTTACACCCTCACCGACGAAGCGCCGTATCTGGCCACGTGTGCTTTTCTGCCCATTGTTCGAAGCTTCGCGGCGCCGGCCGGCATCGAGGTCGCCGAGAGCGACATCTCGGTGGCGGCGCGGATCCTGGCCGAGTTCCCGGAATTCCTGAGCGACGCGCAGAAGGTCCCCGACAACCTGGCCGAGCTCGGCCGCCTCACGCTGGCGCCGGACACCAACATCATCAAGCTGCCCAACATCAGCGCCTCGGTGCACCAGCTCGTCAGCGCGATCAAGGAATTGCAGTCGCGCGGCTATCCGGTGCCCGACTACCCCGAGGATCCGAAGACGGATGCGGACAAGGCGATTCGCACCCGCTACTCGAAGTGCCTGGGCAGCGCCGTGAACCCGGTCCTGCGCGAGGGCAACTCCGACCGGCGCGCGCCCAACGCCGTGAAGAACTACGTGCGCAAGCACCCGCACAGCATGGGCGAGTGGAGCATGGCCTCGTGCACCCACGTGGCGCACATGAAGCACGGCGACTTCTACCATGGCGAAAAATCCATGACCCTCGACAAGGCGCGCGACGTCAGGATGGAGTTGGTCACCCCTGCTGGCCGGACCATCGTGCTCAAGCCCAGGGTGTCGCTGCTGGACGGTGAAATCATCGACAGCATGTTCATGAGCAAGAAGGCCCTGCTTGAGTTCTACGACGAACAGATGGAAGACGCGCGCAAGACCGGCATGATGTTCTCGCTGCACGTGAAGGCCACCATGATGAAGGTCTCGCACCCCATCGTGTTCGGCCACGCCGTGCGCGTGTTCTACAAGGAAGCCTTCGAAAAGCACGGCAAGCTGTTTGATGAACTGGGCGTGAACGTCAACAACGGCCTCGTCAACCTTTATGACAAGCTCGAAACCCTGCCCAGCAGCAAGCGCGAGGAAGTCATCCGCGACCTACACGCCTGCCACGAGCACCGGCCCGAACTGGCGATGGTGGACTCGGCCAGGGGCATCTCCAACCTGCACGCCCCGAACGACGTGATCGTCGATGCCTCGATGCCGGCCATGATCCGCCTCGGCGGCAAGATGTGGGGTGCCGATGGCCGCCCGAAGGACACCAAGGCGGTGATCCCGGAGAGTACCTTCGCGCGCATCTACCAGGAGATCATCAACTTCTGCAAGACCAACGGCAACTTCGACCCCGTAACCATGGGCACCGTGCCCAATGTGGGCCTGATGGCCCAGCAGGCCGAGGAATACGGCTCGCACGACAAGACCTTCGAAGTGGCCGAGGCCGGCCACGCCAACATCGTCGACATCGCCACCGGCGAAGTGCTGCTGTCGCAGAACGTGCAAGCCGGCGACATCTGGCGCATGTGCCAGGTCAAGGACGCGCCGATTCGCGACTGGGTCAAGCTGGCCGTGAACCGCGCGCGCAACTCGGGCATGCCGGCGCTGTTCTGGCTCGACCCGTACCGCCCGCACGAGGCCGAGCTCATCAAGAAGGTGCAGCGCTACCTGAAGGACCACGACACCAGCGGCCTGGACATCCAGATCATGTCGCAGACCCGCGCCATGCGCTACACGCTGGAGCGCGTGATCCGCGGCCTGGACACCATCTCGGTCACCGGCAACATCCTGCGCGACTACCTGACCGACCTGTTCCCCATCATGGAACTCGGCACCAGCGCGAAGATGCTCTCCATCGTGCCGCTGATGGCCGGCGGCGGCATGTACGAGACCGGTGCAGGCGGCTCCGCACCCAAGCACGTCAAGCAACTGGTCGAGGAAAACCATCTACGCTGGGACTCGCTGGGCGAGTATCTGGCGCTGGCGGTGTCGCTGGAGGACTTGGGGCTCAAGACCGGCAACACCAAGGCGAAGATCCTGGCCAGGACCCTTGATGAGGCCACCGGCAAGCTGCTCGACAACAACCAGTCACCGTCGCCACGCACGGGCGAGCTGGACAACCGGGGTAGCCAGTTCTATCTGGCGCTGTACTGGGCGCAGGCGCTGGCCGCGCAGACCGAAGACACGGCGCTGCAGGCGCATTTCGCCGCGCTGGCCAAGGCGCTCGGCGACAAGGCGCCGCAAATCATCGGTGAGTTCAAGGCCGTGCAGGGCAAGCCCGTGGACATTGGCGGCTACTACCTGCCCGACCTTGAAAAATGTACGGCGGTGATGCGCCCCAGCCCGACCTTCAACGCCGCCCTCGAAGCCGCAAAGGTTTAAGCCGCAGTTCGCAGCGCCGCAGCCGGATTATTTGAGCCGCATCTCGGCAGCGCGCGCATGCGCCTGCAGGCCTTCACCGTAGGCCAATTCGGCGGCTATTTTTCCAAGAATCTGCGCGCCCGCTTCGCTGACCTCGATCAGGCTCGAGCGTTTCTGGAAGTCGTAGACGCCCAGCGGGCTGGAAAAGCGCGCCGTGCCGCTGGTCGGCAGCACGTGGTTCGGGCCGGCGCAGTAGTCGCCCAGCGATTCGCTGGTGTAGGCGCCCAGGAAGATCGCGCCCGCGTGTTTGAGCAGCGGCTCCCAGCGGTGCGGCTCGCGGCTGCTCACTTCCAGGTGCTCGGGCGCGATGCGGTTGCTGAGGGTGCAGGCCTCTTCCATGCTGCGCGTGTGGATCAGCGCACCGCGGCCGGTCAGGCTCTTGGCGATGATTTCCTGGCGCGGCATCTCGGGCAGCAGGCGGTCGATTTCGCGCTGCACGGCGTCGATATAGGCCGCGTCGGGGCACAGCAGAATGCTTTGTGCGAGTTCGTCATGCTCGGCCTGGCTGAACAAATCCATCGCCACCCAGTCGGCGGGTGTGCTGCCGTCGGCGAGCACCAGGATTTCGCTCGGCCCGGCGATCATGTCGATGCCCACCGTGCCGAACGCGCGGCGCTTGGCGGCGGCCACGTAGGCATTGCCGGGGCCGGTGATCTTGTCCACGCCCGCCATGCTTTGCGTGCCGTAGGCCAGCGCCGCCACGGCCTGCGCGCCGCCGATGGTGAAGGCGCGGGTCACGCCGGCCACGAAGGCGGCGGCCAGCACCAGCGGGTTTTTCGCGCCCTGCGGCGTCGGCACCACCATGATGATCTCGCCAACCCCCGCCACATGGGCCGGAATCGCGTTCATCAGCACCGACGACGGGTACGCCGCCTTGCCACCCGGCACGTAGATGCCGACGCGGTCCAGCGGCGTGACCTTCTGGCCCAGGAGCGTGCCGTCCTCGTCGCGGTACGACCAGCTTTCGCCATTGGCCTTCTTCTGCGCCTCGTGGTAGCTGCGCACGCGCGCTGCGGCGGCCTGCAGCGCGTCGCGCTGGGCCGCGGGCAGGGACTCGAACGCCGCTTTCAGTTCGGACTGCGTGAGTTCGAGCGCCTGCATCGACGCCGCGCCCAGGCCATCGAAGCGATTCGTGTACTCGAGCACGGCCGCGTCGCCACGCTCACGCACATCGGCCAGGATGCCGGCCACGCGCTGCTCGATCGCGGCGTCGTCCTGCGCCGACCAGTGCAGCCGCGCCTTGAATTCGGCCTCAAAAGTGCTCGAGGCCGTTGACAGACGGGCGGGAGAAGCTACTAAATTCATAGTAATCCAGAAAATAACCTACTGGGCGACGGCGGTGGCAAACGCGTCAATGATCCGGCGGATCGGCGCCTGCTTGAGCTTGAGCGCCGCTTGGTTCACCACCAGACGAGCGCTGATGTCCATGATGCGCTCGACCTCCACCAGGTGGTTGGCCTTGAGGGTGTTGCCCGTGGAGACCAGGTCGACGATCGCGTCGGCCAGCCCGGTCAGCGGCGCCAGCTCCATGCTGCCGTAGAGCTTGATCAGGTCCACGTGCACGCCCTTGGTGGCGAAGAAATCGCGCGCGATGGCCACGTACTTGGTCGCCACCTTGAGCCGGCTGCCCTGCTGCACGGCGTCCAGGTAGTCGAAGCCCTCGCGCACCGCGACGCTGATGCGGCATTTGGCAATCTGCAGGTCCAGCGGCTGGTACAGGCCCAGGCTGCCATGCTCGAGCAGCGTGTCCTTGCCGGTGATGCCCAGATCTGCGCCGCCGTACTGCACATAGGTCGGCACGTCGGTGGCGCGCACCACCAGCACGCGCACGTCGCTCTGGTTGGTGGCGAGGATCAGCTCGCGCGATTTTTCCGGGTCGCCCCGCACCTCGATGCCGGCCGCGCGCAGCAGCGGCAGGGTCTCGTCGAAGATGCGGCCCTTGGAGAGCGCCAGCGTGATCATTTCACCCTCTCGATATCGGCGCCAATGCCGCGCAGCTTGGTCTCCATCTGGTCGTAGCCGCGATCCAGATGGTAGATGCGGTCGACCTGGGTTTCGCCATCGGCCACCAGGCCGGCGATCACGAGGCTGGCGGACGCGCGCAAATCGGTGGCCATGACGGTCGCGCCCGAGAGTTTTTCGACCCCTTCGACCATCGACACCTTGCCGTCGATCTGGATATTCGCACCCAGGCGAATCAGTTCGTTGACGTGCATGAAGCGGTTCTCGAAAATCGTCTCGGTCGCCAGGCTCGGGCCCTGCGCGATGCAGTTGAGCACCATGAACTGGGCCTGCATGTCGGTCGGAAAGCCCGGATATTCGGTGGTGCGGAAACTCTGGGCCTTGAGGCGGCCTGAACCGGCCCCCGGCGACTGCACGCGGATGCCGCCCTCCATGGCCGTCACGCTGACGCCGGCGTCGCGCAGCTTGTCGATCACCGCATCCAGATGGTCGGCGCGGCCGTGCTGGAGCAGCACGTCGCCGCCGGTGGCCGCGACCGCGCACAGGAAGGTGCCGGCCTCGATGCGGTCCGCCACCACCTGGTGCGTGCAGCCATGAAGTTTTTCAACCCCCCCGATGCGGATGCGGCTGCCGCCCTGGCCGTCGATCTGCGCGCCCATCTTGATCAGCATCCCGGCCAGATCGGCAATCTCGGGCTCCTGCGCGGCGTTCTCCAGAATCGTCTCACCCTCGGCCAGCGTCGCCGCCATCATCAGGTTCTCGGTGCCCGTGACGGTCACCATGTCGGTGGTGATGCGCGCGCCCTGCAGGCGCGTGCGGCCCTGGGGCAGTCTGGCGATCATGTAGCCGTGCTCGACCACGATTTCGGCGCCCATCGCCTGCAAACCCCGGATGTGCTGGTCGACCGGGCGTGAGCCGATGGCACAGCCCCCGGGCAGCGACACCGTGGCTTCGCCAAAACGCGCCAGCAGCGGCCCGAGCGCGAGCACCGAAGCGCGCATGGTCTTGACCAGCTCATACGGCGCTTCGGGCTTGATCGGTGCGGCTGCCTGGAGCGACAGGCCGCCGCGCTCGCCATGCGTCTCGGTGCGCACGCCCATGTTGTCGAGCAGCCGGCGCATGGTCGCCACGTCGTGCAGGCGCGGCACGTTGAGCAGGTTGACGGTCTCGTCGGTCAGCAAGGTGGCGCACATTTCGGGCAGCGCCGCGTTCTTGGCGCCGGAAATCCGCACTTCGCCGTGGAGCTGGCGGCCCCCGCGAATCAGCAATTTGTCCATGAAAGAATCAGTGTGGTTCGACGGCCCACTCGGCCGGCGTGAAGGTTTTCATCGACAAGGCGTGGACCTCGTCGGTGAGCATTTTCGCACCCAGCGCGGCATACACCCGTTGGTGGCGCTGGATGGCACGCCTGCCCTCGAACTCGGCTGACACGATGGTGGCGTACCAGTGGCGGCCGTCGCCTTCGAGCTCGATGTGGTCGCAGGGCAGCGCCGCGGCAATGAGGGATTGGAGTTCTTCGGCAGTCATGTGTTGTGTTCCTTTCAGCCCCGGATTTTGTAGCCTATGCGCAGCAGATGCACGGCCAGCGTGCTGACCACCACCAGCGCCGCGCCCACGATGCCCAGGCTGAGCCACGGCGAGACATCGCTGACGCCGAAAAAGCCGTAGCGAAAGCCATCGATCATGTAGAAGAACGGGTTCAGGTGGCTGACGATCTGCCAGAACGGCGTCAGCGAATGAATCGAGTAAAACACCCCGCTCAAAAACGTCATGGGCACGATCACGAAGTTCTGGAACGCCGCCATCTGGTCGAATTTTTCGGCCCAGAGCCCGGCGATCACACCCAGCGAGCCCAGGATCGCTGCGCCGAGCACGGCGAACGCCACCACCCACAGCGGTGCCACGACGCCCGGGTGGATAAAAAACACCGTCGCGATGAACACGCCGACGCCCACTGCCAGCCCGCGCACCACGGACGAGCCCACATAGGCCACATACCAGCTCCAGTGCGACAGCGGCGTGAGCAGCACGAACACCAGGTTGCCCATGATCTTGCTCTGGATCAGCGACGACGAACTGTTGGCAAACGAGTTTTGCAGCACGCTCATCATGACCAGCCCGGGCACCAAGAACGCCGTATAGCTGACCGTGCCGAACACCTTGACGCGGCCTTCGAGCACATGGCCGAAGATCAGCAGGTACAAAATCGCGGTCAGCACCGGCGCCGCAACGGTCTGGAAACCGACTTTCCAGAACCGCAGCACTTCCTTGTACAGCAGGGTCTGCCAACCGTTCATGCCACTCCCATGCCGGCCGCTTCGCGCACCGTGCTGTCGGCCTCGTCCGGTACCGGACCGTCGGTATTCAGGACCGCCGCTCCCGCGGACTTGCCGGCCATGACGTTCAGGAACACGTCTTCCAGGTCGGCCTTGCGGATTTCGATGTCTTCGGCGTGCAGCCCGGCCTCGCGAATGGCGCCCAGGTATTGCTCGATCTCGAAGGCGTTGTGCGCGGGGAACTGCACGATGCGGCCCGTAATACGCGCCTTGTCGGCCAACGCCTTGGGGAGTTCGCTATCAATTTTGAAGCGAAGCACATTGCTGGAGGCCGACTTGAGCAACTCGGAGGTTGGCGCCAACGCCACCACACGGCCGTTTTGCAGCATCGCAATGCGTCCGCACAGGGCCTCGGCCTCTTCCAGGTAGTGCGTTGTGAGCAGCACGGTGTGCCCCTGCTTGTTGAGTTTGGCGACAAACTGCCACAGGGTCTGGCGCAGCTCCACGTCCACGCCGGCGGTGGGCTCGTCGAGCACGATGACGGGCGGCTTGTGCACCAGCGCCTGCGCCACCAGCACGCGGCGTTTCATGCCACCGGACAGCTGGCGCATATTTGCATCGGCCTTGTCGGCCAGGCCCAGGCTGGCCAGCAGCTCGTCGATCCAGGCGCCGTTGTTCTTGACGCCAAAATAGCCCGACTGGATGCGCAGGGCTTCAACCACGCTGAAAAACGGGTCGAACACCAGTTCCTGCGGCACCACGCCGAGCTTGCGGCGCGCCTGCGCGTAGTCGGCCTGCACATCGCAGCCCTGCACCAGCACCTTGCCGCCGGTAGCGCGCGACAGGCCGGCCAGGATGCTGATGAGGGTGGTCTTGCCGGCGCCATTGGGGCCGAGCAAACCGAAGAATTCACCATCTTCGATGTCAAAGCTGACCTGGTCCAGTGCCTTGAGCTGACCGTGTGCCAGGGAATAGGTTTTGGAGACGGACTGAAAGGAGATGGCGGGCATGGGAGCCGGTGATTTTAAGGCCTGGGCCCGCTGCCTGCTTTTTCCGCCGCCAGCAGCCCCACAGGGGCGGACAGCACACGGCACGCTGCGCAGGAAAGTCAGGGCGTGGCCGGCAGCAACTCACCCACACCATAGAGTGCCGCGAGTTCGCGCAGGCGCGGATGCAGATGCTTCACGCCAAACGTCTTGCCCGATGCGTGCGCCTGGCGCCGACATTCCAGCAGCACGGCCAGCGCCGACGAGTCGAACGAGGTCAATGCGGCGGCATCGGCCACCACGACCGCATCAGGCTGCGAGCGCAGCCCCTGCACCAGCATGTGCAGGCAGGCCGTCGCCTCGCGCTGCATCAGCTCGGAGGGCAATACAAGCATGTTCAGCTTTTCTTGGCGTTCGCCTTGTTGCGCTCGGTCAGCGTGGCAATCAGGCCGTCGATGCCCTTGGCATTGATTTCCTGCGCAAACTGGCTGCGATAGGTTTCAACCAGCCATACGCCCATCACGTTCAGGTTGTAGATTTTCCAGCCAAAGCCCTGGCCCGGCGTTTTCTCCAGCCGGTAATCGAGCTGGATCGGGTCGCCGCTGCCCCTGACCTGGGTGCGCACCACCACGTCGCTGCCGTCGGCGCCGGCGCGCAGCGGCTGCACGACGATGGTCTGGTCGTTGCTGACCTGCGACAGCGCGCCCGAGTAGGTGCGCACCAGCAGGGTCTTGAACTCGTCCTGCAGCTTCTGCTGCTGCTCGGGCGTGGCCTGGCGCCAGCCCGGGCCGACGGCCGAGGCGGTCATGCGCTGGAAGTTCACGTTGGGCATGATCTTGCTGTCGACCAGCGCCACGATCTTGGAAATATCGCCAGCCTGAATGGACTTGTCGGCCTTGATGCTGTTCAGGACGTCGGTGGACAGGCGCTTGACCAGCGCGTCGGGCGCTTCGTCGGCGGCATGCGCCACGAGTGCACCGGTGGCCGCAAAAACCGCCACCAGCGACACCGCAAGTTGGCCCAGAAAACGTCGATTCATGGTTTTTCCTTTTTAAAGGGGGCCCATTGACCCCATATCTTAATAACGTGTTGGGAGGCGCTGGCGCCGACGGGTTTCGTCAACGGCAAGTCACCCCATGAAACGGTCTGCAACGGCATGGTCCGCATGGGTCAGCGCGACAAGCCCGGGAAACTCGGGAAATTCCATTTGAACAAGGGCACATTCTGGTTCTGCTGGGTCGGGTTCTGATCGGTATCCGCGTCCGGCCCGCTGCCGACCCTGCCACCCCGGACCTGCAGGAAAATATCGCGCGTGAAGCTGTATTTGTCGAGCGCAGCCTCATCCAGCAAGGCGCTGGCCCGGAGCAAACTCGCACGCGTCGACACCGTTTGCAACAGATAAAGCTCATTGCGGTCGGTGGCGGGGTTCACGCGCGATATCAGATTGCCCTGCCAGTCGACCGGCAGGGCGGCCGTGTCGCGCACGGTGGACGGCCCGAGCAGCGGCAGCACCAGATACGGCCCGGTCGGCACGCCCCAGCGCGCCAGCGTGCGGCCGAAATCTTCCTTGTGCCGGGGAATGCCCGCTTCGCCGGCAATGTCCAGCAGGCCGCCCAGGCCGAACACGGTGTTGAAGGAAAAGCGCATCGCGCTTTCAGCCGCATCCTGGCCATGCAGTTGCAGCACGCTGTTCACGGCCGACCAGGCGTCGCCCAGGTTGCCGAAAAAATTACTCACGCCGGTACGCGCCACGGCAGGCGTGACCTTGACATAGGCCGTCGCGACCGGTTTCAGGACGGCGTCATCGACCGCATCATTGAATTTGGAAACGCTGCGGTTGAAGGGCTCGAACGGATCGCGCGGATTCGCACTGGGGCCGGTGGCACACCCCGATAACAAGGCGAACACTGCCAACGCCCCTGCCCACGCTGCACGGGCAGCTCTTCTTTTCATAGCGGCCGACGGGTACTCACACGCATTCATTTTTTATTGGCTGCCCCCGGGGAAGAAGGCCCTTCGGCCGCCTTGCTGTACAAAAACTGGCTGATCAGATTTTCCAGCACCACGGCCGACTGGGTACTGGTAATGGTATCGCCGGCGGCCAGCATTTTGGCGTCGGCACCGGCTTCGATGCCGATGTATTGCTCACCCAGCAGGCCGCTGGTGAGGATTTTCAGCGAGCTGTCCTTGGGGAAAGCGTAGCCGCTGTCCATGGACAGCGTGACACGTGCCTGATAAGACTTGTCATCAAACGTAATCGATTCGACGCGGCCGACGACCACACCCGCGCTCTTCACGGCCGCCTTGGGCTTGAGGCCGCCGATATTGTCGAATTTCGCGCTCAGCCGGTAAGTGGACTGAAAATTCAGCGACAGCAGGTTGGCCGATTGCAGCGCCAGAAACAGCAGCGCCGCGGCGCCGATCAAGACGAACAATCCGACCCATAAATCACTTTTGGAGCGTTGCATGGCATCCTTCCCAATCAAATACTGAACATCAGCGCGGTCAGAACGAAGTCCAGACCCAGGACCGCCAAAGACGCCACCACCACCGTACGCGTGGTGGCGCGCGAAACTCCCTCGGGCGTCGGCTGCGCCTCGAACCCCTGCAAGAGCGCAATGAAGGTCACGGTAAAGCCGAACACGATGCTTTTGAGCACGCCATTGCCCACGTCGGCCCAGACATCCACACCGCCCTGCATCTGGCTCCAGAACGAACCTGAATCGACGCCGATCATCAGCACCCCGACAACCCAGCCGCCAATGATGCCGACCGCGCTGAACACCGCCGCCAGCACCGGCATGGCAATCACGCCGCCCCAGAAACGCGGCGCCAGGATGCGGCTGACCGGGTCCACCGCCATCATCTCCATGGCCGAGAGCTGCTCGCCCGCCTTCATCAGGCCGATGCCCGCCGTGAGCGAGGTGCCGGCACGCCCGGCAAACAGCAAGGCGGTGATGACCGGCCCGAGCTCGCGCACCAGGCCAAGCGCGACCAGCAGGCCCAGCGCGTCCGACGAGCCGTAGCGCTGCAGCGTGTAGTAGCCCTGCAGCGCGAGCACGAAGCCGACGAACAGGCCCGACACGGTGATGATGGCCAGCGAGTAGTTGCCCAGAAAATGGATCTGGTCGCGAATCAGCCCGAAGCGCCGAAAGCTCGGTCCGGCCAGGGACAGCAGGCGCACAAACAGGCGCGCGGCGCGGCCGATGTCGGCGAGCTTGCTGCGCACCGCGAACCCCACATCGGACGGCTTGTACCAGCTCATCGCCGTGCTCCCTGCGAGGCGCCGCCGGGGCCGTCGCCAAAATCCTGCGCGATGGACGGGCCGGGATAATGGAAATGCACGGGGCCGTCGGGCAGCGCATTCACGAACTGGTGCACCAGCGGGTCCTGGCTGCGGCGCACCTCGTCGGGCGTGCCCTGCGCGGCGATCTTGCCGTTGGCCAGGATGATGACCTGATCGGCGATGCGAAAGGTCTCGTCCAGATCGTGCGACACCACAATGCTAGTGAGCCCCATGGTGTCGTTGAGCTGGCGGATCAGGCGCGCTGCCGTGCCGAGCGAAATCGGGTCGAGCCCCGAGAACGGCTCGTCGTACATCACCAGTTCGGGGTCGAGCGCAATCGCGCGGGCCAGCGCCACGCGGCGCGCCATGCCGCCGGACACCTCTGCGGGCATCAGGTCGCGCGCGCCGCGCAGGCCCACCGCATTGAGTTTCATCAGCACGATGTCGCGGATCAGGACCTCGGGCAGGTCGGTGTGCTCGCGCAGCGGGAAGGCGACGTTGTCGAACACGTTCGAATCGGTGAACAGCGCGCCAAACTGGAACAGCATGCCCATGCGCCGGCGCGCGGCGTACAGCGCCGCCCGGTCCATCTTGCCGACGTCCTGACCATTGAGCAGCAACTCGCCGCGCTGTGCCCGGTACTGGCCGCCGATCAGGCGCAGCACCGTGGTCTTGCCGCCGCCCGAGGCGCCCATCAGCGCCGTGACCTTGCCGCGCGCAATGGTCAGCGAGATGTCGTCCAGAATCACGCGCTCGCCATAACCAAAGGTCAGGCCGCGGATGTCGATGAGGGATTCAGGGTTGGGTGCAGTCATAAAACACAAAAGCCGGATTCACCCCGGCTTTTGCATGATAAGGGATAACACCCATAAGCGAATTTCAGCGTGGCAGCTCGCTAAACCCCATCAGAAATTCATCCACGGCGCGCGCGGCCTGCCGGCCCTCGCGAATCGCCCACACGACCAGGCTCTGGCCGCGGCGCATGTCGCCTGCCGCAAACACGCCGGGGACGTTGGTGGCGTAGCCGCCGACCGCTTCCGTGCCGGCCCTGGCATTGCCCCTGGCGTCTTTTTCCACGCCGAAGCCCTCCAGGATGCTGCCCACCGGCGCGGTGAACCCCATGGCCAGCAGCACCAGATCGGCCCTCAAGGTCTGCTCGGAGCCGGGCACTTCCAGCATCTTGCCGTCCTTCCATTCGACGCGCACCGTGGTCAGCCCCGTGACCTTGCCCTTGTCCCCGACCAAGGCCTTGGTGGAGATGGCGAATTCGCGCTCGCAGCCCTCCTGGTGCGAGGAGGAGGTGCGCAGCTTGATCGGCCAGTAGGGCCAGGTCATGGGCCGGTTTTCCTCGATCGGCGGCTGCGGCAGCAGTTCGAACTGCGTCACGCTCGCGGCCCCGTGGCGGTTGCTGGTGCCGACGCAGTCGGAACCGGTGTCGCCGCCGCCGATCACGATGACGTGCTTGCCGGCAGCGGAAATCTGGCCCTTGACCTTGTCCCCCGCGTTGACCTTGTTTTGCTGCGGCAGGAATTCCATCGCGAAATGAATGCCATCGAGGTCGCGCCCCGGCACCGGCAGGTCGCGCGACTGCTCGGCACCGCCCGTCAACATCACCGCATCAAAGTCCTTTTGCAACTGCTCGGGCGTGATGGTTGCCGTGGCCCAGTTGATGACCTTCGAGTCTTTCGGCAACTGCCCGATCATCACGCCGGTGCGAAACGTGACGCCTTCCTTTTGCATCTGCCCGATGCGCCGGTCGATGTGCTTTTTCTCCATCTTGAAGTCGGGAATGCCGTAGCGCAGCAGGCCGCCGATGCGGTCGTTCTTCTCGAACAGTGTCACGTCGTGGCCGGCACGCGCGAGTTGCTGCGCCGCCGCCAGGCCCGCCGGGCCGGAGCCGACCACCGCCACTTTTTTGCCGGTCTTGTGCACGGCCACGCGCGGCACGACCCAGCCCTCGGCCCAGGCGCGGTCGATGATGGCGTGCTCGATCGACTTGATGCCCACCGCGTCGTCATTGATGTTGAGCACACAGGCCGCCTCGCACGGCGCCGGGCAGATGCGGCCCGTGAACTCGGGAAAGTTGTTGGTCGAATCGAGCACCGCGAACGCGTTCTTCCAGTCGCCCCGGTACACCAGGTCGTTGAAGTCGGGAATGATGTTGTTGACGGGGCAGCCGCTGCTGCAAAACGGCGTGCCGCAATCCATGCAGCGCGCGGCCTGGATCCTTGAATGTGCGTCATCGAGTCCGATGACGAACTCCTTGTAGTTCTTGACGCGCTCGGCAACGGGCTTGTAGCCCTCCTCGATGCGCCCGAATTCCATAAAGCCGGTGATTTTTCCCATGATTCCTGTCCTGTCGATTCTTATTTGGCTGCGATTGCTTCTTTTTTAATAGCTGACTGTGAAGGTTTGGTATGGGTTTCAACCGATTTTGATGCATCAAGCCGAGCCTGCGCGGCGCGTGCCGCGATTTCCGACAGCGCACGCTTGTATTCGTTCGGGAACACCTTGACGAATTTCGTGCGCGCGTGCGCCCAGTCGTCCAGCAGTTCGCGTGCGCGCTTGCTGCCGGTCCAGCGGTTGTGGTCCTCCAGCAATGCCTTCAGCTGCACCTCATCAAGCTGCCCCCGGTGCCACAGCGCCGCGTCCACGCCGGCCTGCTGCTCGGCCGCGGTCAGCACCTTGTCCAGCGACACCATGGCCGGGTTGCAGCGTTTGGCGAACTGGCCGTCTTCGTCATACACATAGGCCACGCCGCCGCTCATGCCGGCGGCAAAGTTGCGCCCGGTCTTGCCCAGCACCGCCACGGTGCCGCCGGTCATGTATTCGCAGCCGTGGTCGCCCGTGCCTTCCACCACCGTGGTGGCGCCCGACAGGCGCACTGCAAAGCGCTCCCCGGCCACGCCGCTGAAGAAGGCCTCGCCCGTGGTCGCGCCATACATCACGGTGTTGCCGACGATGGTGTTTTGCGTGGCCGCGCCGCGGAAATCGATGCTCGGGCGCACCACGATGCGCCCGCCCGACAGGCCCTTGCCGGTGTAGTCGTTGGCATCGCCAATCAGGTACAGCGTGATGCCCCGGGCCAGGAACGCGCCGAACGACTGCCCGCCCGTGCCCTCCAGCTGGATGCGGATGGTGTCGTCGGGCAGGCCTTCGGGGCGCACCTTGGTCAGCGCGCCCGAGAGCATGGCGCCAAGCGAGCGGTTCACGTTGCGCGCCACCTCGATGAACTTGACCTTCTCGCCGCGCTCGATGGCGGCCTTCGACTTCTCGATCAGCAGGTTGTCGAGCGACTTCTCCAGCCCGTGGTCCTGCGCCTCAACGTGGTGGCGCGGCACGTCGGCCGGCACTTCGGGCTGGGCAAACAGGCGGTGGAAATCGAGGCCGGCGGCCTTCCAGTGTTCGATCCCCTTCTTGGTGTCGAGCAGGTCGACGCGGCCGATCAGGTCGTCGAACTTGCGGATGCCGAGCTGCGCCATGATCTGGCGCACTTCCTCGGCAATGAAGAAGAAGTAGTTGACCACGTGCTCGGGCTTGCCCGTGAACTTCTTGCGCAAGGTCGGGTCCTGCGTGGCCACTCCCACCGGGCAGGTGTTGAGGTGGCACTTGCGCATCATGATGCAGCCCTCGACCACCAGCGGCGCGGTGGCGAAGCCGAACTCGTCGGCGCCGAGCAGCGCGCCAATGGCGACGTCGCGGCCGGTCTTCATCTGGCCATCGGCCTGCACGCGGATGCGCCCGCGCAGGCGGTTCAGCACCAGCGTCTGCTGGGTTTCGGCCAGACCGATTTCCCACGGGCTGCCCGCGTGCTTGATGGACGACCAGGGCGAGGCACCGGTGCCGCCATCATGGCCGGCGATCACCACGTGGTCGCTCTTGCACTTGGCCACGCCGGCCGCCACGGTGCCGACCCCTACCTCGGACACCAGCTTGACGCTGACGCTGGCATGCGGCGCCACGTTCTTCAGGTCGTGAATCAGCTGCGCGAGGTCTTCGATCGAATAGATGTCGTGGTGCGGCGGCGGGGAGATCAGGCCGACGCCGGGCACGCTGTGGCGCAGCCGGCCGATGTACTCGGACACCTTGCCGCCGGGCAACTGGCCACCCTCGCCGGGCTTGGCGCCCTGCGCCATCTTGATCTGGATCTGGTCGGCCGAGGACAGATACTCCGCCGTCACGCCGAAGCGGCCCGAGGCGATCTGCTTGATGCGCGAGCGCAGCGAGTCGCCGGCGTTCAGCGTGTATTCGGCCTCGGTCACGTCGGTGCCCACGATATCGCCCAGCGTCTGGCCCTGCTGGATCGGGATGCCCTTGAGCTCCTGGCGGTAGCGCGCCGGATCTTCGCCGCCCTCGCCGGTGTTGCTCTTGCCGCCGATGCGGTTCATCGCGACGGCCAGCGTGGCGTGGGCCTCGGTCGAAATCGAGCCGAGCGACATGGCGCCGGTGGCGAAGCGCTTGACGATTTCCTTCGCGGGCTCGACCTCTTCCACGGGAATGGCGCGAGTGGGATCGATCCGGAACTCGAACAGGCCGCGCAGCGTCATGTGGCGGCGCGACTGGTCGTTCACCAGTTGCGCATACTCCTTGTAGGTGGTCCAGTTGTTGGCACGCGTGCTGTGCTGCAGCTTGGCAATCACGTCGGGCGTCCACATGTGCTCCTCGCCGCGCGTGCGCCAGGCGTACTCGCCACCAGCGTCCAGCATGTTGGCGAGCACCGGGTCGTCGCTGAAGGCGGCCTTGTGCATGCGGATGGCCTCCTGCGCGATCTCGAACACACCGATGCCCTCGACGCGACTGGAGGTGCCGGTGAAGTACTTGTCGATCACGTCGCTGTTCAGGCCGATGGCCTCGAACAGCTGCGCGCCGCAGTAGCTCATGTAGGTGGACACGCCCATCTTGGACATGATCTTGGACAGGCCCTTGCCGATCGCCTTGACGTAGTTGTAGACCGCCTTGTCGGCGCTCAGTTCGCCCGGCAGGCCTTGCGCCATGCTGGCCAGCGTTTCCATCGCCAGGTAGGGATGCACGGCTTCCGCGCCGTAGCCCGCCAGCACGGCAAAGTGATGCACCTCGCGCGCCGAACCGGTCTCCACCACCAGGCCGGCGGTGGTGCGCAGGCCGGTCTTGACCAGGTGCTGGTGAATGGCCGAGAGCGCCAGCAGCGCCGGAATGGCGATCTGCGTGCTGCTTACGGCGCGGTCGCTGATGATCAGGATGTTCTTGCCGCCCTTGATCGCGTCCACGCTCTCCGCGCACAGCGAGGCCAGCTTGGCCTCCACGCCCTCATGACCCCAGGCCAGCGGGTAGGTGACATCGAGCGTGTAGCTCTTGAACTTGCCCTGCGTGTGCGCGTCGATGTCACGCAGCTTTTGCATGTCGGCGCTGTTCAGCACCGGCTGGGCGACTTCCAGCCGCATCGGCGGATTCACCTGGTTGATGTCCAGCAGGTTCGGCTTGGGGCCGATGAAGGACACCAGCGACATCACGATGGCTTCGCGGATCGGGTCGATCGGCGGGTTCGTCACCTGCGCAAACAGCTGCTTGAAGTAGTTGTACAGCACCTTGTTCTTGCCCGAGAGGACGGCCAGCGGGCTGTCGTTGCCCATCGAGCCGGTGCCCTCCTCGCCGTTCACGGCCATCGGCGACATCAGGAACTTGATGTCTTCCTGCGTGTAGCCAAACGCCTGCTGGCGATCGAGCAGCGCAGGCGACTCCATCAGGCCCGAGCTGGACGACATGGTGGTGCTGTCCTCGTCCGAACCCATGCGCGTGCCATCGGTCGGCTCGGTCAGGATCGAGTTGTCCTGCACGTCGTCGAGCCGGATGCGCAGGTTCTCGATCCACTGCTTGTAGGGCTTGCTGTTGGCCAGCGTGGCCTTGATCTCCTCGTCGTCGATCATGCGGCCCTGCTCGAGGTCGATCAGGAACATCTTGCCGGGCTGCAGCCGCCATTTGCGCACGATCCTGTTCTCGGGCACCGGCAGCACGCCTGACTCGGACGCCATGATCACCAGGTCGTCATCGGTCACGCAGTAGCGCGCGGGGCGCAGGCCGTTGCGGTCCAGCGTGGCGCCGATCTGGCGGCCGTCGGTGAACACGATGGAAGCCGGCCCGTCCCACGGCTCCAGCATGGCGGCGTGGTACTCGTAGAAGGCGCGGCGGCGCTCGTCCATGGTGGTGTGCTGCTCCCACGGCTCGGGGATCATCATCATCACGGCCTGGCTGATCGGATAGCCGGCCATGGTCAGCAGCTCCAGGCAGTTGTCGAAGGTGGCGGTGTCCGACTGGCCCGGGAAGGTGATGGGGTACAGCTTTTGCAGGTCGGCGCCGAGCACCGGCGAGCTCATCACGCCCTCGCGCGCCTTCATCCAGTTGTAGTTGCCCTTGACGGTGTTGATCTCGCCGTTGTGCGCCACGTAGCGGTACGGGTGCGCCAGCGGCCACTCGGGGAAGGTGTTGGTGGAAAAGCGCTGGTGCACCAGGCCCAGGGCCGAAACGCAGCGCGGGTCCTGCAGATCCAGATAGTAGGTACCGACTTGACCCGCCAGCAACAGGCCCTTGTAGATGACCGTGCGGCTGGACATGCTGGGCACGTAATACTCTTTGCTGTGCTTGAGCTTGAGGTTCTGGATGTGCGCGCTGGCCGTCTTGCGAATCACGTAGAGCTTGCGCTCGAGCGCGTCCTGCACGATCACGTCGTTGCCGCGGCCGATGAACACCTGACGCAGCACCGGCTCCTTGGCGCGCACGGTCGGCGACATCGGCATCTCGCGGTTCACCGGCACGTCGCGCCAGCCCAGCAGCACCTGGCCCTCGGCCTTGATCGCGCGCTCCATCTCCTGCACGCAGGCCAGCCGGGAGGCGTTCTCCTTGGGCAGGAAGATCATGCCCACGCCGTATTCGCCGGGCGGCGGCAGCACCACGCCCTGCCGGGCCATCTCTTCGCGGTACAGCGCATCGGGCAGCTGGATCAGGATGCCCGCGCCGTCGCCCATCAGCTTGTCGGCACCGACGGCGCCGCGGTGATCGAGGTTTTCCAGGATCTGGAGCGCACTCTTGACAATCTCGTGCGACTTGTGACCCTTGATGTGCGCCACGAAGCCGACGCCGCACGAGTCGTGCTCGTGGCTGGATGAATACAAACCGTGTTGTTGGAGATGCTCAATCTCGGCAGCCGTTGTCATGGCGCGCTCCTTCAGTGTTTCGCAAAGAAACCGAGTTTAGTGCAGCGCAGCAATAATTCCAAGAAAAATAATTGGGGTCAGATTCCAATTAACTACCTAACGACCAATTCAATCAATAAATAGGGACAAATCAAAATTAATAGCAATATATGCTGATGAAATAATGGCCAGGTGCATTTCTCAGGGAGAATCCGGCTTGCTCACCGGCCGCCCGGCCTGCGCCTTGCTCACGCGCCGCCGAGTGCGCCTTTGCAGATCAGCCACGAAGTCGGGCTCGCCCAGTGCCCAGCCGCGCAAGGCCGACTCCGTCAACGCAGCCTGCTGCTTCGCATCGACACCCGCGCGCACCAGCTCGGCATACGCCGCCTCGCGCGCGAATGGCGTGTTGCCCAGCGCCCAGTACAGCGGATGCGGCGTGATCAGCCGGTCGGCACGCAACCCCACGTTGTGGGCGTGACTGGACCAGGGATAATCGCGCGCCTCGGCCACCAGCCCCGCGCGCACCGGATTGAGGTCGATATACACCATGCACGCCAGCAGGTAGCGCTCGGTCTGGATCAGGGTGGATCGGTAGCGCCCCTCCCACAGTGTGCCGCTGCGCCCTTGCGCATCGTTGAAATAACGCACATAACGCCGCCCCACGGCCTGCATCATCTGCGGCAGTGCGTCGGCCGACTCGGGCGTGGCCAGCAGATGGAAGTGATTCGTCATCAGCACGTACGAATGCAGCGCGACGCCGAACTTGCGCGCGTTGTCCTGCAGCAGGTCCAGCAGCATCTGGTAGTCGCCTGCAGACGCAAAAATGGCCTGGCGGTTGTTGCCGCGCTGGATCACATGATGCGGGTAGCCGGGAATGGTGAGACGGGGAAGGCGGGCCATGACGATGATGATGGGATGCGATCCGCGCCATCATAATTGGAATCTGACCCCCATTAAAAAACGCTACCATGGCGGCCACCAGATGGGGGAGATTTTCATGCGCCGTATTGCCCGATTTTTTGCCGCGCTGCTCGCCAGTGTCCTGCTTTGCAGTGTCGCGCTGGCGCAAGACAAGGTGGTCTACCACATCGACGACGCCCAGGCGCAAGCCACCAGGGCGCTACGCAATATCCGCAACCACCTCGACGTCGCCCCTGACACGAAGATCGTCGTTGTGACGCATGCCGAGGGCGTCGATTTCCTGATGGAGGGTGCGCGCGACAAAAAGAATCCGAACATCGACTACGCCGCGCTGGTCAGCGCACTGCGGGCCCGGGGCGTGACTTTCGAGGTCTGCGAGATCACGCTCAAGAACCGCGGCCTCAAGAAGGACCAGTTCATCCTGGATGCGGATTTCACGCCCTCCGGCGTGGTGCTGATCGGCCAGCTGCAGTACCGTGAGCATTACGCCTACATCAAGCCTTGAGCGGCCTTGAGCCCGGGCGTTCGGCAAGCGGGGCAGACTCAGGCGAGCTTGTCGAAGCGCACGATCTCGGGCGGCGCTGCCAGCAGCGAGCCGACCTTTGCCAAGGCGGCGCCGATATGCGGGGTCGTCATGTGCGCATCGGCCGCGGCCGCATCGCGCCATTCCTCGACGGTCTGGAACTGGGCCGGGTCGTCGCCACGCTGATACAGCGCGTAAGACACGCAACCCGCCTCCTTGCGCGAATGGCCAACGAGCTCCACGAGGGCGTCGCGCACCGCCGCGGCCGCCTGCGGTTGGGCCGTGATTTTGGCGAGAATGTGGATCATGCGGGTGTCTCCTGCGGGGATGAATGGTGCGGCCCAGTGTAGACAGGCTGCCCTCGGCTGGCAAGCTGCACCGTGACGCCAGGCGCTATAAATTAAATAGCTGACTGTGCCCGTGAATCAAGGGTTTAGCGGCATTATGACCCCGCTGTTGCGGCCTCCGATCCGGTGGACGACTGTTTGAACCGGGTCTCCAGCAAGGCCGTCAGACCAAACTCTTCCAGCACCGCGCGCAGCCGCTCGGCGGCGCTGCGCTTTTTCTGGCCGGTGTAGCGCGCGATGATGAGCTCGTTCTTCAGGCTGTGCTCCCAGCCCACCAGCTCGGTCACCGTGACCTGGTAGCCGCTGGCCTCCAGGTACAGGCAGCGCAGCACATTGGTGATCTGGCTGCCGAGTTCGCGCGTGTGCAGCGGGTGGCGCCAGAGTTCGGCCAGCGGCGTGCGCGCCAGCGCGAGCGCCTTGTTCTGGCGCAGGCAGCTCGCCACTTCGGCCTGGCAGCACGGCACCAGCACCATGAACTGCGCGTGCTTTTGCAGGCCGAAGGCGATCGCGTCGTCGGTCGCGGTGTCGCAGGCATGCAGCGCCGTGACCACGTCGATCCGCTCCGGCAGCTCGGCGGACTCGGCCGACTCGGCAACGCTGAGGTTCAGGAAATGCATGCGCCCGAAGCCCAGCCGTGCGGCCAGTTCTCGCGACTTTTGCACCAGCTCGGGCCGGGTCTCGATGCCGTAGATTTGCCCTAGCGCGAGCGTCTTGAAAAACAGGTCGTAGAGGATGAAGCCCAGGTACGATTTGCCGGCGCCGTGGTCGGCCAGCGTGATGCCCGCGTCCGACGCAGGCAGCTCCAGCAGCAGCTTCTCGATGAACTGGTACAGGTGGTAGACCTGCTTGAGCTTGCGCCGCGAGTCCTGGTTGAGTTTGCCCTCGCGCGTGAGGATGTGCAGCTCCTTGAGCAGTTCGAGCGACTGGCCAGGGCGGATTTCGGGCGCAATGGCGGACATAGCACCAGCGGGCGCAATTTTGGGAGGCTTCATGGCTTGATCTTGCCACGCGTGGGCCCGACGTCCAGCGCGTCCCAGCCCGCGTGGCCCAGTTTTTCGAGCGTTTGCATATTGGCCTCGTAAATCTGCCCGGCCTCGGGAAACGCGGCCACGGCGCGGTCCACGCTGTCTTCGCGCAGCAGGTGCAGCGTGGGGTATGGCGCACGGTTCGTGAAGTTGGTGATGTCGTCCACGTCGGTGCCGGCAAACCGGTACTGCGGGTGAAAACTGGCGATCTGGACGATGCCATCGAGTTCGAGCCGGAGCAGGGCCGCGTCCGCCTCGGCCAGAAAATCGTTGAAGTCGGCAAACTGCTGCAAGGCATGCGGCGCTATCAAAAGCGTAGTATCCCGCGCTTGTGGGTCCTGGGCTACAAGGTCTTTTAGCTCAAATTCCAGATCGACCAGCAACGCCTGTGGGTCGCGCGCCGCGCTCACTACGTAATGAACCTGCCCCTTCACATGCACCGCCTTGGCAAACGGGCACAGGTTCAGGCCAATCACGGCGCGCTCCAGCCAGCGGCGCATGCCCTGCTGCACGGTGGCGTGAAAGGTGGGCAAGTCCTGTGGCGTCATTGGTTTGTGATCGTCCATGTCAACGCTCCGGTTGCAGGAAGGAGGGTTCCAGGGATTGGACCAGCCGCCCGATCTGCCGCGCCAGCGCCAGGCCCAGCAGCGAACAGGCGCCCGTGACGGCCCAGGTCCATTGCCAGCCGCCGACGCGGCTGGCGACCAAGGCGACCAGTGGCGGCCCGACAAACTGGCCGAAGGACGACCACTGCTGCATCCAGCCGACCGTGGTGGAGACGGTGCGTTCGCTCGGCGCGAGCTTGACCGCGAGCGAGAACAGCGTGCCCGGAATCACGCCGCCGATCATCGAGAACAGCAGCACCGCCGCGTAGCGCAACAGCGGTGGCAGGCCGCTGCCGTGCAGCTCCGCAAAGGCAGCCACCGTGCCCAGCCCCATGGTGACGAAGCCGGCATACAGCAGCACGCGTGGGCGCACGCCGCGCTGCAACAGCCGGCCCGAGGCAATATTGCCCACCATGTTGATCGCCGCCGCCAGCGCCGTGAGCGCGCCGGTGGCGGCGCCCGAGAACCCGGCCTGCGCGTAGATGGAGGGTAAAAATCCGATCACGGCCAGCCACTGCCCCGAATACACGGCAAAACTGAGCGCCACCAGCCAGGGGCCGCGCGCCGTGAGCGTCTGGCGCAGGCGCTGTGGCCAGCCATGTTGTTGCCCCGCATGGGCAGCAGAACCGTGTCCGGCGGGTGCGCGGCGATGCCGGTCCGCCGGCACGGCCCACGCCAGCCACAGCGTCATGGCAAACGACGTGCCCGCCAGCAGCCACCACCAGGCCTGCCAGCTCGTCGCGCCAATGAACACCGGCCCGAGCAGCAGCGCCACGGCGGCGCCGAACGGCATGTAGGTGCCCCACAGGCCCAGCATGACGGGCAGGCGCCGCGGCGCCACCAGCAGGCGGATCAGGCTGGGCGCGGGCACGGTCGCGAGCAGAAAGCCAAAGCCCTCGATGGCGCGCAGCCCCAGCAAGGCGGAGGCGTCGTGCGCCCAGCCGCCCAGCGCACCGGCCGCCGACAGCACCAGCAGCCCGGCCACCATGCTGCGCTTGAGCCCCAGGCCGTCGGCCGCGAGCCCCACCGCCAGCCCCAAAGTCATGCCGGCCAGTTGCACCAGCGAGAGCAAGAAACCCGCCTGCACCAGCGTGACGCCGAGCGCATCGCGCAGCACCGGAATGGCGGGCGGCAGCTTGCCCACGTGCAGCGCCGCGCTCACCCCCGCCAGAATGACGATGAGCGCCGGGTCGATGCCCTTCCGTTGGCTCATTCGGAAACCTCCGCGCGACGCGCTGCGGTATTCGCCTTGGGAGCGGCCCGGCGGCTCATGCAAACAGCTTGCGGCCGGTCAACCGCTCATGCTCGTGCGCGGCAAAGCGGTCGGTCATGCCGGCGATGTAATCCGACACCGAGCGGAACGGGTCCCGCCGTGCCGCAAAGTCGGCCTGCATTTGCGCGGGATCCGCGCAGTACGCGGCAAACAGCTCGCGCACCACTTCCTGCGCCTTCGCGGTGGTCTCGACCACCTGCGGATGCCGGTAAAGGTTTTGAAACAGAAAACGCTTGAGCGCGGCCGAGCTCTGCCGCATGACGTCGCCAAAACGTACCAGCGGCGCATCCAGCCGCACCTCGTCCACGCTGTGCGGGTGCGCCACCTGCAGCGCCGCGCGCGCGGCATCGATCACGTCGTAGACCTGCGCGCTCAGCATGCGCCGGATGGCCTCGTACAGCAGGCGCCGGCCCTGCAGCTGCGGGTATTCGCGCAGCGTTTGCACACGGTAGCCGTCGAACAGCGCAACCTCCTGCAACTGCTCGAGCGTGATCAAGCCCGAGCGCACGCCGTCGTCGATGTCGTGCGCGTTGTAGGCGATCTCGTCGGCCAGGTTGCACAGCTGCGCCTCCAGGCTGGGCTGGGTGTGTTCCAGGAAGCGCCGCGCGACGCCGCCCGGCTCTTGCGCCTCGAGCCGCTGCGCATTCGCGCGCGAACAATGCTTGAGGATGCCCTCGCGCGTCTCGAACGTCAGGTTGAGTCCGTCGAAGGCCGGGTAGCGCTCCTCGAGTTGATCGACCACGCGCAGGCTTTGCAGGTTGTGCTCAAAGCCGCCGTGATCCACCATGCAGTCGTTCAGCGCGTCCTGCCCGGCGTGGCCGAACGGCGTGTGGCCGAGGTCGTGCGCCAGCGCGATCGCCTCGACCAGGTCTTCATCGAGGCCGAGCGAGCGCGCAATCGAGCGCCCCAGCTGCGCCACTTCGAGCGAATGCGTGAGCCGCGTGCGGAACAGGTCGCCCTCGTGGTTCAGGAACACCTGCGTCTTGTAAACCAGCCGGCGAAACGCCGTGGAGTGCACGATGCGGTCGCGGTCGCGCTGGTATTCGGTGCGCGTGGGCGCGGCCGCCTCCGCGTGGCGGCGCCCGCGCGAGCGGGCCGGATCGCAGGCATATGGCGGCCGCTCAAATTTTTGAGTCAAATCAGCCTCTAGCCCTTTCCACATCTTCGCAGACAGCTCCATTTTTAATAGCGAACGCGGGCCGGCATCATCAGGCGCAGCAGGCGTCCACCACGGCGCGCACCAGCGCGTCGGGCGCGCTGCGCAGCGCGGCGCTGCCGGGCGCGGCAATCACCACGAACCTGATCTCGCCGGCCTCGGCCTTTTTGTCCACGCGCATCAACTCCAGATAGCGGCCCGCGTTGTCGGTGCTCGCCAGTTTCGGCCCCTGCACGGGCAAACCGGCGCTGCGAATCAGCGCGGTCAGCCGCTGCACGAACGCCTCGTCCACCAGACCGAGCCGCTGCGACAGCGTCGCCGCCATCACCATGCCGCAGCCAACGCCCTCGCCGTGCAGCCACGCGCCGTAGCCCAGGCCCGCCTCGATGGCGTGGCCAAACGTGTGGCCAAAATTGAGCATGGCGCGCAGGCCCACATCGCGCTCGTCTTGAGCGACCACGCGCGCCTTGATCTCGCAACTGCGCTTGACGGCATGCGCCAGCTTTGCGGGTTCGCGCGCCAGCAGCGCCGGCAGGTTCGCCTCGATCCAGCCGAAAAAAGCCATGTCGGCAATCGGCCCATACTTGATGATCTCGGCCAGTCCGGCGCTGAGCTCACGCGCCGGCAACGTCTGCAGCGTGTCGAGGTCGCACACGACGAGCTGCGGCTGGTAGAACGCGCCGATCATGTTCTTGCCTAGCGGGTGGTTGATGGCGGTTTTGCCGCCGACCGATGAGTCGACCTGCGCCAGGAGCGTGGTCGGCACCTGCACAAAGGGCACGCCGCGCATGTAGCTGGCTGCGGCAAAGCCCGTCATGTCGCCCACCACGCCGCCGCCCAGCGCGAACAGCACGGTCTTGCGGTCGCTGCCGTGCTGCAGCAGCGCGTCGAAAATCAGGTTCAACGTGGCCCAGGTCTTGAATTCCTCGCCGTCGGGCAGCACCACGGTGTGGATCACGCCATAGCGGCCCGCCAGGGCGGCTTGCAAACGCTGTGCATACAGGGGTGCAACGGTGGTGTTGGTCACGATCAGGGCAGTAGCAGCGCGCGGCAGCGCCGACCAGGTGGCGGGGTTGTCCAGCAGGGCGGTGCCAATCGCAATCGGGTAGCTGCGCTCGCCCAGGCGGATTTGCACCTGCGCAAGGGGCGCGGCGGCGGTAACGGTGGTGGCTTGCATAGACCCCGAGTTTAGCGACCGGTGCGATCGCCCCGGCGTGGCGAATTGCAGCGACCGCTAGTGTGGCGGAACGATGCCGGCCAGTTCCAGCTGCATCACGATCATGTTGACCAGCGTGACCACCGAGGGGCGCCCGGTTTCGATCACGAAGTGCGACGCTTCGCGGTACAAAGGGTCGCGCACCGCATACAGCTCGCGCAGGCGGCTCAAGGGGTCGTCCACCTGCAGCAGCGGCCGGTTCACATCGCGGCGCAGGCGGCGAAACACCTCCTCGGGCGCCGAGTGCAGGTACACCACGTGGCTGCGCGTGCGCAGCCGCTCGCGGTTGGCGGCGCGCAGCACCGCGCCGCCGCCGGTGGACAGCACGCCGGCGTGGGTCTGCGTCAGCTCGTCGAGCACCGCCTCTTCCACGTCGCGGAAGCTCTCTTCGCCCTCGCGCTCGAAATACGCACGGATCGAGCAGCCCAAGCGGCGCTCGATCACCGGATCAGAGTCGATAAAGGGAAGCTGAAGCCGCCGGGCGAGTTGCCGCCCGACGGTGGATTTGCCGGAGCCGGGAAGGCCGACAAGCGCTACGCCCTGCACGGCATTGTCAGCGTGCCGCGTTGCGGTCGGTGATCATTTTCGGCGTGATGAACACCAGCATTTCCTGCTTGTTGGAAACGCGCGAATTGGTCTTGAACAGATTGCCCACCACCGGAATATCACCCAGCAGCGGCACCTTGTCGGTGTTGTTGGTCTCCGTCAATGTGTAAATACCACCGATCACCACGGTGCCGCCGTTCTCGACCAGCACCTGGGTCTTGACGTGCTTGGTGTTGATCGCAAAACCGGCCGAGGTGGCCTGGCCCACGGAGTCGTTGCTCACATCCAGGTCCAGGATGATGTTGCCTTCGGGCGTGATTTGCGGCGTGACTTCGAGCGACAGGTTGGCCTTCTGGAAGGCGATCGAGGTGGCGCCACTGGAGGTTGCCGTCTGGTAGGGCAGCTGGGTGCCCTGCTCGATGATGGCCTTGGTCTGGTCGGCCGTGACGACGCGCGGGCTGGACACCACCTTGCCCTTGCCATCGGCCTCTAACGCTGAAATCTCCAGGTTCAGCATGCGCGAAACACTGGAGTTGAACAGCGACAGCGCGAACGTGCCGGGTGAATTGCTGTCGTTCGACGTGGCCGGCAAATTGATGAAGTTGCCGTTGTTGAACAGCGGGTTGGTGGCTGTTGCCGTTGACGTCGTGATCCCGCCGGTATTCGTGACGGAGTAGGTCGTTGTGGCAAGACCGGGAGGCGGGCTGCCCGTCGGTGTGGTGCCGAAGGAGGATCTTCCATTGATGATGCCCCCGCCCAGCCTGACGCCCAGCGACTTGCTGAAGGTGTCGGTCGCCTCTACGATGCGCGCCTCGATCAGTACCTGGCGTACCGGAATATCGAGCTTGCTGATGAGTTGCTGCACCTGATCCAGCTTGGAGGCGATGTCGGATACGAACAGCTGGTTGGTACGCGGCTCGGCAATGACGCTGCCGCGCGGGCTCAAGATGCGCGCACTGCCGGTACCGCCGGCCGCGCCGCCACCGCCACCGCCGGCTCCGGCAATCCCGACACCATTCAACTGCCCGGCAATGGTGACCGCCTTGGCGTAGTTGAGCTGGAACGACTGGGTCCGCAAGGGCTCCAGCCCCTGGATGGCGGCCTGCGACTCCAGATCGCGCTTTTCCTTGGCGTCGAGCTCATCCTTGGGGGCGATCCACAGCACGTTGCCGTTCTTGCGCATGCCCAGGCCCTTGGCCTGCAGAATAATGTCCAGCGCTTGGTCCCACGGCACGTCCTTGAGCCGCAGCGTCAAGGAGCCCGTCACCGAGTCGGAGGTGACCACGTTGAAGTTGGTGAAATCAGCGATCACCTGCAGCAGCGCGCGAACTTCGATGTTCTGGAAATTCAGCGACAGCTTTTCGCCGTTGTAACCGGGGCCCTGGGTCAGTTTGGTCGGGTCGATTTTTTGCGGCCGGACTTCTACGACAAACTGGTTGCCGCTCTGGTAGGCACTGTGCTCCCAGGCGCCTTTGGGTTCGATCACCATACGCACCCGGTCGCCCGACTGGAACGTGGTGATGGTCTGCACCGGCGTGCCGAAGTCCGCCACGTCCAGCCGGCGGCGCAGCCCCTCGGGCAGCGACGACTTCATGAACTCCACCACGAGGGTCTGGCCCTGCTGGCGAATGTCGACCCCGACCTGGTCGTTCGCCAGGTCCACCACGACCTTGCCGGTGTCGCCCGTGCCGCGCCGGAAATCGAGGTTTTTGATAGGCAGGGTATCGCGATTGCCGTTTTCGGCGAAAGTGGACGTTGCGGCCACGGCCGGGCCTGCAGCGGCGGTCGACTCCAGCGAGATCAGCAGCGACTTGCCCTGAATTTCGGTCTTGTAGGCCGCGATCCGCTTGAGGTTGAGCACCACCCGCGTGCGCTCTCCCGCCTGCACGACATTGACAGACTTCAGGTTGCCCTGGTTGATGTCCACGGTGGAGCGGCCCAGGCCGTTCGTCACCCCCGGAAAGTCGAGCGCGATTCTGGCCGGCACCTGGATCGAGAACCCTGTGGGGACCGCCGCCAGCGGTTGCGTCAAGTCGATCCGGATCACTTCGGTGCCGCCCTGGATCGAGCCGGTGACGGCTTCGATCGCATTTTGCGCATACGCGGACAGCGAGATCAGCGCGGCCCCCAGGGCTACCCCGATGTAGCGCAACGCCCGGTATGCCGTCATATTCTGGTGATCCATTTATTTTGACCTCTCTTGCAGCTGCAACGTGGCAACGCGTTCAATCCATTCGCCAGCGGCGTCCTGCACAATTTCGCGCAAAGTGACTTCTGTTTCGGTGATCTTGGTGATCCGTCCATAGTTCTGCCCCAGGTAGTTGCCCTGGCGAACCTGGTACAGCAGGTTGTCGACCCGCACCAGCGCCACCGGCTTGCCCGCCTTGTCCATGCTTCCGACCATGACCATGGCGTCCAGCGGAAACGCCTCCAGCGGCTCCTTGCGGCGCGCCAGCTCGGGGGCCACCAGCGCTGCATTGGAGGCGCCCTGGCCGGACTCGCGCTTAAGTGCCTGGGTCAGCTTTTGCAGGCTGAAGGGGTCTATCACACCGGCTTCGGTGTAACTTTGCGGAATGAACTGCTTGGGCTCGGAAATAGGAGTGATGCGGGGATGCGCGGCGTTGCGCTGCGCGGTCATCCACTCCTGCAACTCTTCGTGGTCGGAGGCACCGCAGCCCGCCAGCACCAGCGTGGCCAGGCAGACCAGAGCCATGCGCGCGACTGTCATTTCTTGGCTCCCTTGGGCGCAGCGGCCTTGCGCTGGGCTTCAATCTCATCCTGGTCGAGGTAGCGGAAGGTCTTGGCGGTGGCATCCATGGACAGCGCGCCATCTTTCCCCGGCACGATGCTCAGGTTGTTCAGGGTCACGATCCGCGACAGGTTGGCGATGTCGGAGGCAAAGGCGCCGATATCGTGATAACTGCCCGTCACCCGCACCGCGATGGGCAGTTCCGCGTAGTAATCCCTGACCACGACCTGCCCGGGACGGAACAGGTCGAACTGCAGGCTGCGCCCGAGGCCCGCCTGGTTGATGTCCGACAACAAGGCGTCCATCTCGGCCTTGCTGGGGAGCTGCTTTTCCAGCTGCGTCACATACTGCAGAACCTGTTCGCGCTGCTTCTTCAAGGCATCCAGATTCACGGCCTGCGCCACCTTTTTCTGGTAATCCGCGCGCAGCGTGACTTCCTGGGCGCGATCTGCCTCCAGTTCGGCGTCGGAGTTGTTGAGCCAGACGAACCACAAGATAACAACCACCAGCAGCGCCACCGCCGCCGCCAGCAGGTTGCGCGGCAGGGCGGGCCATGAGGAGGGATCGTTTGGATTCAGGCCGCGGAATTGCGATTGCAGCCGGGCCAGATGGGCCGACAGGTCAGGGCTGATTTTGGATTTGGTGGCCATGGCGCGTGTCCGTTACGGCTTCGCCGGCGTTGCAGCGGGCGCAGCGGGATGTGGCGCAGCAGCACTGGCACCGGATGCAGGTTTGGAAGGATCACTGGGTCGCTTCAACGCCACGCTCAGCGTGAAATTCGATACCCGGCGCTGGTCTCTGGCACTGAGCGCCACCGTGCCCGCCACAATTTCCACCAGTTCGGGGTGGTCCAGCCAGGGGCTGCTGTTGGACAGGTTGCGCAGCAGTTCGGAAACACGTTCGTTGGATTGCGCCACGCCCTTCAGTGTCACTTTCTGCTTTTCCTGGACCATGCTGGTGATGTACACGCCATCCGGCAACTGCTTGGCAAGTTCGTTGAGCAGGTTCACCGGCAGGTTGCGGTCCGATTGCAGATCTTCCACTGCCTGCTGGCGCGCGCGCAGCGCGGCAATCTCGGTCTGCAGGCTGGCAATGTCCTTGATTTGGCTGTCGAGCCGCTTGTTTTCGGCCTGCAGGTAGTTGTTCTTGCTCTGCTGGCTGGAAATTTGGGCCTGGTACCAGAGATAAATTCCGCCCGACAGCAGCCCCCCGATCAGTGCGGCGGCTCCCAGTGAGGCATAAAACGCATCGCGCCGCTGCTTGCGTGCCGCCTCCCGGTGCGGCAGCAGGTTGATCAGGATCACTGCAGAAACCTCCGCATCGCCAGCCCGCACGACGTCAGGTACGAGGACGCTTCGCGCAGCATTTTCCTCTCGCGCACACCGTCACCAATTTCCATGCCGTCAAAGGGATTGAGCACGCTGCAGGCAAATGAGGTGTGTTGCGTCACGGCTTCGGTCAGCCCCGGCAAGGCCGCCGAGCCGCCGGCCAGCATGATGTAGTCCACCCGGTTGTGCGGCGTGCTGGTGAAGAAGAACTGCAG
The DNA here is from genome assembly GCF_006970865.1 of Rhodoferax sediminis. Lineage (NCBI taxonomy): Bacteria > Pseudomonadati > Pseudomonadota > Betaproteobacteria > Burkholderiales > Comamonadaceae > Rhodoferax > Rhodoferax sediminis. The sequence continues at coordinate 792,575 of NZ_CP035503.1, read as the reverse complement.
CGCGCGCCCGATTTCCTGGGCCATGCTCTCCACGAAAGGCGTCAAGACCCCATCGATATAGTCATCGGGCAGATCGCCATTGCGTTTTTTGGCTTCGGCCTCCTCGGGCGAAAAACCATACTGGCGCACGATCAGTTGCGACAACTGGGCGCCGCCAAAGGCCTGGTCGCGGTCGTACAGCACCTCGTCGTTGCGGATGACCTGCATGCTCGTGGTGAAGGCCCCCACTTCGAACAGCGCCACGATGGTATCGAGCCCCTTGTTGGGCAGGTTCTCGATCAGCCGCCCGGTTGCGAGGCGGGAAGCGTAGGACTCGACGTCGATGATGACGGGCTTGAGGCCGGCCGCTTCGGCTAGGCCTTGCCGGTCCTGGACCTTTTCCTTGCGCGAGGCGGCAATCAACACCTCGACGTCGCCAGCCGATGAGGCACTGGGCCCGACCACGCAGAAGTCCAGGCTGACCTCATCGAGAGAGAAAGGAATGTACTGATTGGCTTCGGATTCAACCTGAATCTCCAGTTCCGGCTCGGACATGCCGCCCGGCAGGACGATTTTCTTGGTGATGACGGCGGACGGCGGCAAGGCCAGCGCCACGTTCTTGGCGCGGGTGCCGCTTTTCTTGACGACGCGGCGCACCGCTTCGGCGACCTCGTCGAACTTTTCCACATTGCCGTCGGAGATCCAGCCGCGCTCGAGCGGTTCCATCGCGCAGCGCTCGAGCACCAGATTGCCCTCCTTGTCACGGCCCAATTCGACCAGCTTGACGCTGGACGAACTGATGTCCAAACCGAGCAAGGGTGCGGGCTGGCGGCTAAATAACGATCCCAATGAGATCAAGACAGTCCCCTGTAACCAGTTGTAAAACAACTGAACTAGCGTAAGAATCCTTGTGAATGCTATCAGCAAGACCTCTGTGCAACCAAGAGATTCCCAAAATCGGCTTCTTCCAACCGTTGTCAAAAGCCGACGTTTCATGCGCAGCAGCGCTTGCTCGGGGGATTTGGAGCGCACAAGGCCTTACACGAGTAACGGCCGCGAGGAGCCTCAAACCCACGCTCCGATTTCTATAATGGGGACGCGACATCACATGGACTTTTATGCCCGCCCGATCCGAATCCGACAAAGCCCCCAAACCTCCGAAAGTCATTGAAAACCGGCACCCCGCCTGGCTGCGCTGGGTCTGGCGCCTGGCCTTGTGGGGCGCGGGTCTGGCCGTTGCCGGCGTGGTGGCTCTGCTGATGGTGATCGCCGTGGCGCTGGCCGTGGCCTATCCGAACTTGCCCGACATCGACGCGCTCTCGGATTACCGTCCCAAGCTGCCGCTGCGGGTATTTACCTCGGAGGGCGTGCTGATCGGCGAATACGGCGAGGAGCGTCGCAACCTGACGCCGATCAAGGACATTCCCGCGATCATGAAGGAGGCGGTGCTGTCCATCGAGGACGCGCACTTCTACCAGCACGGCGGCGTCGACTACCCGGGCGTGATTCGGGCTGCACTGGCCAACCTCGGGCATGCCAAGAGCCAGGGCGCCTCTACCATCACCATGCAGGTCGCGCGCAACGTGTACCTGTCCGCGGAGAAAAGCTACACCCGCAAGATTTATGAGATCCTGCTGACGTTCAAGCTCGAGCACCGCCTGACGAAAGACCAGATCCTCGAGATCTACATGAACCAGATCTATCTGGGCAACCGCGCCTATGGTTTTGCCTCCGCCTGCGAAACGTATTTCGGCAAGCCGCTGAAAGACATCACCATTGCCGAGGCTGCCATGCTCGCCGGGCTGCCCAAGGCGCCCTCGGCCTATAACCCGATCAACAACCCGACCCGGGCGCGCTCCCGCCAGCTCTACATCATCGAGCGCATGCAGGAAAACGGCTACATCACGCAGGCGCAGGCCGACGCCGCCAAAAAAGAGGAACTGGACGTCAAATCCGGCCCCGAGGAGGGGCGAGTGCATGCCGAATACGTGGCTGAAATGGTGCGGCAACTGATGTTTGCGCAGTATGGCGACGCCACCTACACGCGTGGCTTGGATGTCTACACCACGCTGAATGCGGCCGACCAGACCGCGGCCTATCAGGCGCTGCGCAAGGGCATCATGGACTTCGAGCGGCGCCAGATTTACCGCGGCCCCGAAGAGTTCATCGACCTGCCGGCCGACCCGAAGGAGGCCGAGGACGTGATCGATGATGCGCTGGTCGACCACCCCGACAACGATGACCTGATGGCGGCCGTGGTGCTGCAGGCGAGCGCGAAGAAAATCACGGCCATCCGCCAGAACGGCGACACCATCGAGATCACCGGCGACGGCCTGCGCCCGGCCCGGGCGGGGCTCTACGACAAGGCGCCGTCCAACGTCAAGATCAGGCGCGGCGCCGTCATCCGCGTGATCCAGACCCCCAAGGGCACCTGGGAGGTTACCCAGCTGCCCGAAGTGGAAGGCGCGCTGGTGGCGATGGATCCGCGCAACGGCGCCGTCAAGGCGCTGGTGGGCGGCTTTGACTTCAACAAGAGCAAGTTCAACCACGTCACCCAGGCGTGGCGCCAGCCCGGCTCCAGTTTCAAGCCCTTCATCTATTCGTCGGCCCTCGAAAAGGGCTTTACCCCGGCGACGATCATCAACGACGCGCCGCTGTTTTTCGATGCCGGCGTGACCGGGGGCCAGCCCTGGGAGCCGAAGAACTACGAGAACACGTTCGAGGGGCCGATCTCGCTGCGGCGCGCGCTGGCCAAGTCCATCAATACCGTCTCCATCCGCGTGCTGCAGGCCGTGGGCCCGCAGTACGCGCAGGACTGGATCACGCGCTTTGGCTTCGATGCCGACAAACATCCGGCCTACCTGACCATGGCTCTGGGCGCCGGCTCGGTCACACCGCTGCAGATGGCAACGGCCTATTCGGTGTTTGCCAACAGCGGCTACCGCGTGAACCCCTACCTGGTGACGAAGGTGACCGACCACCGGGGCAAAGCGCTGGCAGAAGCTGTGCCGCCCGTCGCCGACCGCTCCGCCCGCGTCATCCCCGCGCGCAACGCCTTTGTGATGCAAAGCCTGCTGCAGGAAGTCACGCGTTCCGGCACGGGTGCATCGGCGCAGCGCATCCTCAAGCGACCCGACATCTACGGCAAGACCGGAACCACGAATGACTCCCTGGACGGCTGGTTTGCGGGCTACCAGCCGACACTGACGGCCATTGCCTGGATGGGGTTCGACACGCCGCGCAGCCTCGGCGACCGCGAAACCGGCGGCGGTGTGGCGCTGCCGATCTGGATCAACTTCATGCAAAGCGCACTCAAGGGGGTTCCGGTGGCCGAGACCCCGGTACCCGAAGGCGTCGTCAACGTCGCGGGCGAGTGGTATTACGACGAGTACGCCAAGGGAGCCGGCGTGAGCAGCGTGGGGCTGCCCAACCAGCCTGCGCAGAACGCGGGGGGCGCACCGCCCACGCCAGCGTCACCGCCTGCGCCCAGCGAGCGGCAGCGAATCCTCGATATGTTCAAAAGCTGAGTTCAGGCGCCGAAGCGCAGCGCGGTGCCGGCCTGCTCGCTGGCGCTGCGCGACAGGTTGGCGAGTAACTCGCCGCTGCCCTTGGTGTCGACCCAGTGCTGGCCGTCAAATTTGTAGTGGTGGCCACCCGACCTGGCCGCCAGCCAGATTTCATGCAGCGGCTTTTGCAGATTCACGACGATCTGGCTGCGGTTGGCAAAGGTGATGGTGATCATGCCGCCCACGCGCTGGTTGTCGATGTCAACCTCGGTTTCGTCGTTGATGCGGTCGCAACCCGACTCGATCTGCGCGAGCAGCGTTTCCGCCAGGTCCATGAATTGGGAGTCGGTCATTACAATTTGCGGATGTTGTTCATTACCAAAATTCTAGCCCGGGCCAGCGATCTTGCGCGCGCCGGTGCAGCGCTGAACCCGTTGGCGGCCTTGACTTTAACGGTATTGTTGACTTTGTCCGCCTGCGGCCAAAAAGGCGCCCTGTTTTTGCCCACGGAGCCTGCCGCCGCACAGCGCGCCACGCTAATCCAGACGCTGCGACCCGGTCCACCCGCCCAAGCCCCCGCGCCTGTCTCTGCAGCCTCTGCCCCCGCCTCTAGCGCCTCCTCGCCCGCCACCACCCCATGACTTCACCCACAACTCCGGCGTCCCTGCCAGGCCAGCCCCACTTTGCCTATCGTGACGGCGAGCTGTTTGCCGAGAACGTGCGCCTGGCCGATCTCGCGCGCGCGCATGGCACACCCCTGTTCGTCTATTCAAAGGCCGCCATGCTGGCGGCGCTGGCAGCCTATCAGCGCGGCTTTGCGGGCCGCAACGCGCAAATCTGCTATGCCATGAAGGCCAACTCGTCGCTGGGTGTGCTGCAGGTGTTTGCGCAGGCCGGTTGCGGCTTCGACATCGTCTCGGGCGGCGAGCTCGAGCGCGTGCTGGCCGCGGGCGGCGACGCCGCACGGGTGATTTTTTCCGGCGTGGGCAAAACGCGCGCCGAGATGCGCCAGGCGCTCGACGCGGGCATCGGCTGCTTCAATGTGGAGAGCGAGGCCGAGCTCGAGGTGCTGAACGAAGTGGCACTGGCAACGGGCAAGCCTGCGCGCGTGAGCATCCGCGTGAACCCGAACGTGGACCCCAAGACGCACCCTTACATTTCCACCGGCCTCAAAGGCAACAAATTTGGCGTGGCCCATGAGCGGGCACTCGGCGCCTACCAGCGCGCCGCCGCGCTGCCGGGCCTGCAAGTGGTAGGCATTGACTGCCACATCGGCTCGCAGATCACCGAGGCAACACCCTATCTGGACGCCATGGACCGGGTGCTGGATCTGGTCGAGGCGATCGAGGCCGCGGGCATTCCCATTCAGCACCTTGACTTTGGTGGCGGCCTGGGCATCGACTACAACGGAGAAACCCCGCCGCCCGCGGACGCGCTGTGGGCGCAGCTGCTGGCCCGGCTCGACGCGCGCGGTTTTGGCCAGCGCCGGCTCATGATCGAGCCCGGCCGCTCGCTGGTCGGCAATGCCGGCGTGTGTCTCTCGGAGGTGCTGTACCTCAAGCCCGGGGAAGAAAAGAACTTCTGCATCATCGATGCCGCCATGAACGACCTGCCGCGTCCCGCCATGTACCAGGCCTTTCAACAAATCGTGCCCCTGTCGCTCCGCGACCCGGACACGCCGCAGCGCGACGCTGGCGCGCCTGCGCCGACCACCTGGGACGTGGTGGGCCCGGTGTGCGAAAGCGGCGACTGGATTGGCCGTGACCGGGCGCTGGCGCTACAGCCGGGCGACCTGCTGGCAGTGCTGTCGGCCGGCGCCTATTGCATGAGCATGGCGAGCAACTACAACACGCGCGGGCGCGCCGCGGAGGTACTGGTCGATGGCGACCAGGCCTCGCTCATCCGCCGGCGCGAGAGTGCCGCGGACCAGATGCGCGGTGAAAATTTGCTGCGCTAGCGTCAATCGCCTGGTGCTGGACCCCTAGGCAATTACTATTGTTTTGATAGCTGCCTGCGCATAACCAGCATGGGCAAGGGGCGTTTTTTCCTTAAGAACTGGAGCAGGCGCCAGCCCAGCAGCGCGCTCACGATGGCGCCATACACCGCGACCTCGGCAAAGTTATGCTTGCCCGCGCGCATCCAGAAGAAATGCAGGATGCCCAGCCCCGCAATCAGGTACACCAGCCGGTGCAGGGCCTGCCAGCGCCTCGCACCCAGCGCCCGGATGGCACGGTTGAACGAGGTGGCGGCCAGCGGCGTGAGCAGCACAAAGGCCGAGAAGCCGACCAGGATGAACGGACGCTTGGCGATGTCCTTCGTGATGTCGGCGACATCGAAGCCCTTGTCGAACCAGCTGTAGCTCAACAAATGCAGCACCACGTAAAAATAGACGAACAGTCCCAGCATGCGGCGAAAGCGCGCCAGCGCAGGCAGATGGGCCATCACGCGCAGCGGCGTGATGGCCAGTGTCAGGCACAGGAAACGCAGCGTCCAATCGCCCGTGGCATGGAGCAGGTACTCCGCCGGATTCGCTCCCAGACCGTCGGTGAACGCGCCGACCACAAGCCATGCGAACGGCAGCAGTGCCAGCACAAACAGCAATGGCTTGGCCGCAGGATGCAGCAACAGTCTGGGCAGCACCGCCATCAGATGTATTTCTTCAGGTCCATGCCGGCATACAACTGCCCGACCTGGGCCTCGTAGCCGTTGAACATCAGCGTCTTGCGCCGCTTGGCGAACAGGCCATCCTCGCCGATGCGGCGCTCGGTGGCCTGGCTCCAGCGCGGGTGATCAACGTTGGGGTTGACGTTGGAATAAAACCCGTATTCATTGGCCGCGGCCTTGTTCCAGGCGGTGGCCGGCTGCTTGTCGGTAAAGCGGATCTTGACCAGGCTCTTGGCGCTCTTGAAGCCGTATTTCCACGGCACGACCATGCGCACCGGCGCGCCGTCCTGGTTGGGCAGCACTTCGCCGTACAGGCCGAAAGTCAGCAGCGCCAGCGGATGCAGGGCCTCGTCCATGCGCAGGCCCTCCACATACGGCCAGTCGAGCACGCGCGAGCCGACGAAAGGCATCGTCTTGGGATCGGCCAGCGTCACAAATTCCACGTACTTGGCGCTGCCCAGCGGCTCGACCTTCTTGATGAGTTCGCTCAGCGAGTAGCCGACCCAGGGAATCACCATCGACCAGCCTTCGACGCAGCGCAGACGGTAAATGCGGTCTTCCTGGGGACTCAGTTTGAGCAGGTCTTCGAGCGTGTATTTGGCGGGCTTCTTGACCAGCCCTTCCACCTCCACCGTCCACGGTGTGGTTTTCAGGGTGTGGGCATTTGCGGCCGGGTCGCCCTTGTCGGTGCCGAACTCGTAGAAATTGTTGTAGCTGGTGATGTCTTTGTAGCTGGTGAGCTTTTCCAGGGTCACGGCGCCCGGCACGTTCGACGGGATGCCGGCCAGCGCCGCCAGTTTGCCGGGGCGCGCCGCCGCCTCAGCCCGCGCATCGCGCACGGCCATGGATGCCATGGCCGCCCCTGCCACGCCGGTGGCCATGAGCTTCATCAGATCACGGCGCCCCTCATAGACGCGCTGCGGCGTGATCTCGCCGGGTGCCGGGTGGCTAAAGCCGTCTTTGTGAGACTTGATCAACATGGCAGTATCCTTGTGTTCCCATGGGTCGTGGGACAGCCGCCATTCTTACAAAGTTCCCTACAGCGTGCCGTAGCTGTGCAGCCCGCTCAGGAACATGTTGACGCCCAGGAAGGCAAACGATGTGACCGCCAGCCCCGACAGCGCCCACCAGGCCGCCACGGTGCCACGCAGTCCCTTCACCAGGCGCATGTGCAGCCACGCGGCGTAGTTGAGCCAGACAATCAACGCCCAGGTTTCCTTCGGATCCCAGCTCCAGTAGCCGCCCCAGGCTTCAGCCGCCCACAAGGCGCCGAGCACAGTGGCAACCGTGAAAAAGGCAAAGCCGACGGCAATCGACTTGTACATCACGTCGTCCAGCACCTCGACGCGGGGCAGGCGCTGTGCAATCCGCTTGCGGCCCAGCAGGATGCCGGCGGCGATCAGCGCGGCGACCAGCGCGTAGCCGACCCAGTAGCTGCCGCCCGCCTGGGCCACGCCGCGCTCGCGAAAGGCAATCGGCACGAAGCACAGCGCGATGCCCAGCAACCAGATCGGCGTCAGCTTGTACCAGCGGGTCTCGGTGGCCTGCTTCTTGATCAGGTAGGCGAACGCCACCATGGCCGACAGGGAGAACGAGCCATAGCCGATGAAGTTGGCCGGCACATGCAACTTCATCCACCAGCTCTTGAGCGCGGGCACCAGCGGTTGAATTTCGCTCGCGCCGCGCACCACCGAATACCACAGCAGAAAGCCCACGGCCGCGCTGACCACCAGCATCACGAAGGCGCCCATCGCGCGCGTCTTGTACTGCGCTTCGAAGTACAGGTAGAACGCCGTCGTGAGCCAGGAGAACAGCACGAACACTTCGTACAGGTTGCTGACCGGAATGTGGCCGACGTCCGCGCCGACCAGATAGCTCTCGTACCAGCGCACCATGGTGCCGGTCAGCGCCATGGTGATGGCCACCCAGGCAATGCGCGAGCCGATCAACTCCATCGTGCCGCCTTGCACTTTTAGCGCGGCCTCACCCTTCTGCGCGTTGATCGCGCCCCCGTGCGTGGCACCCGCTTCACCGCCTTGCCCGCCGCCGAACATACCGAGCCAGTAGAACGTGGTGCTCATGAAGAACAGCAGGCTCATCCACAGGATGGCCGACTGGCTGGACAGGAAATACTTGAGCCAGAACACGTTTTCGGCCTGCGCCAGATGCGCCTGCCCGTCCACCTGATACGACGCAATCGCCAGCAGCGAGAGCGCCACCACCACCATCATCAGCACGCGCACCGGGCGCCAGAACCAGCCCAGCCAGATGGCCGCCGGCATGGCAGCGAACAGGATGCCTTTCTCGTACACATCCATGTAGGCGCCGTAGCGCGACAGGGCAAACAGGCCGCCCGCCACGACCAGTGCGGCAAACAGCCAGTCGAGCCAGTTGCGCCGGGCAAAGAAACCTTCATGCAAGGTCAGGGTGATGCTGCTGGTAGCCGTATTCATGCTATGTCCTTAGTCCTTTGCACCAATCAGTTTGTGCTTCAAATGATCGAACTCGCGATCGCCGTCCATGGTCTTGCGATTGGTCGACAGCGCCATGGTCGCGTGCGCCTTGTCGCCCTGCGGCGTGATCCAGACCCAGAGCCGGCGTTCACGCACGTAGAGCATCGAGAACACGCCAAAAATCAGCAGGGCGCAGCCCAGATACACAATATTCTTGCCGGGCGCGCGGGCCACCTGGAACACGCTGGCCTGCACCTGCTTGAAATCCTTCAGCGCAAACGCCATGGGCGCAGGATACAGCTGCGCATCGCTCAGCGAAAGCACCGCCTGCGTCATGAAACTCTGCGTCTTCTCGCCAGGCACCAGCGCCGGCAAGCCGGCGCGCTCGCGCGTGATCTGTTCCAGCTCGAACAAGGTGCCATTCAGAATGCGGATCAGCACTTCGCCGGCGCGGGCGCGCTCCGCCTGGGGCACATTGGTCTCGATGAAGTCGGACACCGCCTGCAGGCCGCCGCGGTGGCCGTCCGGGCCGCCATTGACGTTGACCGCGCCTGCGAACAGGGTGAGCGCGCGCGAGGCCGACGCCGCCAGCTGGCGCGCCAGCTCCGGCTTGGACGGGTCCACGGCCTGGGCCGCATAGCGCTGCACGGCCTCCTCGCGCAGCACCGGGTCGGCCAGCGCGGCGCGCAACTGCATGAACCCGTCCATGCTGCTGTGGTCATCGGCCGGCACGCGCAGGTAGCGGTAGGGTTCATCGGGCGTGTCGCGCACGCCCAGCAGGAAGACCGGCACACCGTCGCCCATGTCGACCGGCAGCATGTAGTTCTGGAATTCCCGGGCCTGGCCGGACGCATCGCGCAGCCGGTAGGTCACGCTGGGGCCGACGTTGCGCAGCGCCTTGTTGGTGGCCGACTTGTTGGCCGCCCCCAGGCTCGAATCGAGGGAGGTGCGCAAATTCACCTTGCGCACGTCGGTGCCGGTGCCGCCATCCGCCCCGTCGCCAAAATTCTCCACGTTGATCACGCGCAGGCCGGTGTACTCCAGCGTGAGCTTGTCGTTGCCCTGGCCCTGGCCTTTCGTGAGCTGGGACGAGCCGCCGATCACGCCCTCGATCTGGAACGGCTTGGTGGCCGCATTCATGGGCAGCGCCTGCAGCTTGACGCTGGAGCCGCCATCGTCAAAGCTGGACTGGTAGATCTCGACCCCGTCGTACTTGAACGGGTGATTCACCTCGATGCGGGCAGGCGTGGTCTGGCCCGTGGCCTTGTCGCGAATCACGACATCGCTGGCAAACAGCTTGGGCATGCCGGTCGAGTAGTACTCGACGATGAATTTCTTCAGCTCGATCGCAAACGGCAGGTCCTGCAGCACGATGCCATCGGCCTGGTTGATGACCGCGGTGCTAGCCTGCTGGCCCTCGGCCACCAGCAAATTGCCGCGAAACGCCAGATTGTCGGAGGGCAGCCGGTGCTGCGGCTTCACGTCGGCAATCAGCCCGCCGCCGGTGTACAGCGACTTGCCGGCCATCCACATCTGGGCCCGCACGACCAGGTCGCCATCGAGCAACCCGCCCACGCACACCAGCACGATGGCGCTGTGGGCCGCGATGTAGCCCAGCTTGTTGATGGAGCCGGCCTTGGCCGCCACCATCCAGCCATTGCTGCGCTGTTGCAGCTTGACCTTCCAGCCGCCGCCCGCCAGCGTTTTGCCGACGCGTTGGGCCGCCGCTTCGGGCCCCTCGTCCAGCGCCGCTTCGGCCCGGTGGCCGAACGCCTGCAGGCTCTGCTCGCGGATATCTTCCTTGTAGACCTTGAGGTCGGCCAGGATCTTCGGGGTGTTGCGGGCAATGCACAGCGAGGTGCTGATCACCAGAAAGGCCAGGATCAGCAGGAACCACCAGGCGCTGTAGACCGAGTAAAGATTGACCGCAGCAAAGACTTCGGCCCAGAACGGGCCGAATTGATTGACGTAGTTGCCGATGGGTTCGTGCTGCTTGAGCACGGTGCCGATGACGGACGCGATGCAGATGATCGTCAGCAGCGAGATCGAAAAGCGCATCGACGACAGCAACTCGACCGCAGCGCGCAGCACGGGCGAGCGGGTCTTGACACGAAGTCCGTGGGTGGAAACTGACATAGAAGTGGATTGTCGGTGACTCAAGCAGCAAGGGCGAGGCTATCCGTAGATAGGCCCGCCCTCGTCAGGGTTTGTTATTGGATGGCGACATATCGCCATAGGTTCCGGCAGGACGTCAGCGAATCGTTCAACCCAAGAACAATTCGCCCGCTCCCATCATCAAAAAATCAACGCAGGCCGGCAATATAGTCGGCCAGCGCCTTGATTTCGCGGTCATTGAGCTTGGCGGCGACCTCGGACATGGGCAGGCTGTTCTTGCGCACGCCATCGCGAAACGCCGTGAGCTGCGCCGCGGTGTAGTCGGCTTGCTGGCCGCTCAGGCGCGGGTACTGGGAGGGAATGCCGGCGCCGTTGGGGCTGTGGCAGCCGGCACACGCCGGGATATGGCGGTCGGAATTGCCGCCGCGGTAAAGGTGCTCGCCGATCGCCACCAGATCCTTGTCCTTGGCAAAACCCGGCTTGGCCTTGTTCGAGGTGAGCCAGTAGGCGATGTTTTTCATGTCGTCATTGGACAAGGTGGACGCCATGCCCGACATGATGGCGCTGGCGCGCTTGCCGGATTTAAAGTCCTGCAACTGTTTGACCAGATATTCGGGATGCTGCTGCGCCAGCTTGGGGTTGGCGGCAATGCTCGAATTGCCGTCGGCACCGTGGCAGGCCGCGCACACCGCCCCAAAACTGGCCGCGCCCTTGACCAGATCGGGCTTGGCGACCGCTGCGGTGGCCGCCGCGGGAGCGGCAGGCGCGTCGTCCGCAGCGAAGCTGGAAAGAGCGGGTGCTGCCAGCACGGCAGTCATCAACAGGGAGGCGAGCAACTTCATATTGGGAGGTCTGTTTATTTGCGCAAAACTGGCTGATTCTACAATGAGGGTGCGTCTGTCCTTCCGGGCGGCCCCTCAAGATCGATGACTACTACCTCCACACCGCACGCCCCCAAGGCCGCCGCGGGCCGCCCCGGCCCGCCTCCCCTGCTACCGGCGGACAGCAAAACGCCCGCCGTCATTGCGTCGGGCTGGCTGCACACCGCCAAATTCCTGACCACCGCGCCGCAGCTGCACCACCTGCCGGCGCTGGACGTGCCAGAAATTGCCTTTGTCGGGCGCTCCAATGCCGGCAAATCCACCTGCATCAACACCCTGACACAGCAAAAGCAGCTGGCCTATGCCTCGAAAAAACCGGGCCGCACCCAGCACATCAACCTGTTTTCGCTCGGCAAGCAGGGCGTGACCGACGCCGTGCTGGCCGATCTGCCGGGTTACGGCTACGCGGCCGTGCCCAAGCAGGACAAGATCCGCTGGCAGCAGGTGATGGCCAACTACCTGGTGACGCGGGAGAATCTGGTCGGCATCGTGCTCTTGTGCGACCCGCGCCACGGGTTGACCGAACTCGACGAAATCCTGCTCGACGTGATCCGCCCGCGCGTCGAAGCCGGCCTGAAATTCCTGGTGCTGCTGACCAAGGCAGACAAGCTGACGCGCGCCGAAGGTGCCAGGGTACTGTCCATTGTGCGACTGCAGGCCGGCGGCGGCGAGGTCAAACTGTTCTCCGCACTCAAGAAGCAGGGCGTGGACGAGGCGAGCCAATTGCTGTGGCAGTGGGCGCACCCGGCTGGCACCGCACCCGCGACTCCCGCGCCGCCCGAAAACCCTGCACTTGAGGGAGAAACCGACGCCTAACCCTTGATCCACGGGCGCTGGCAGCTACTGGACTTATAGCAAGGCGAGCACCCATGATCGACACGTTTCTGCAACCCCTGCCGCACGGCATCACCCTGAGCTGCCGGGCCACCGGCCAGCGCGGCCGTCCCGTGCTGATGCTCCTGCACGGCTTCCCCGAAGCCGCCTTTGTCTGGGACGAAATGTTGCTGCACTTCGCCCGGCCCGAGAACGGCGGCTACCGCTGCGTGGCGCCGAACCTGCGCGGCTTCGAGCAATCCAGCGCGCCCGTGGAGGTCAGCGCCTATCGCCCCAAGCACCTGGTGCAGGACATCGCGGCGCTGATCGCGCTGGAAACGGCCACCGCAGGCGGCGCGCTGGCCTGCCTGGTGGCGCACGACTGGGGCGGTGCGGTGGCCTGGAACCTGGCGAATCAGCGGCCCGAACTGACAAAAAAGCTGGCCATCGTGAATTCGCCGCATCCCGGCACCTTTTTGCGCGAGCTGCAGACCAATCCGAAACAGCAGGCCGCCAGCGCCTATATGAACTTCCTGATCCGCCCCGACGCGGAGCAGCGGCTGGCAGAGAACGACTTCGAGCGCCTGTGGCCCTTCCTGACCAGCGGCCATGGTGGCGGCGGCACGCCGTCGTGGCTCACCGAATCGGTGAAAAACCAGTACCGCGCCGTCTGGGGCCCGCGCGCCGATGGCGGCAGCGGCTTGACGGGCGGCTGCAACTACTACCGCGCCTCCCCGCTGCGCCCGCCCCGGCCCGAGGACCCGGCCGCAGCCAGCGTGACCTTGCCGCGCGAGATGCTGACGGTCGCACTGCCGACCCTGGTGGTGTGGGCGCTGGACGACATCGCCCTGCCGCCCGAGTTGATTGACGGGCTCGGCGACTACGTCGCAGACCTGACGCTGCACACCGTGCCAGGGGCCACGCACTGGATCGTGCATGAGCAGCCGCATCGGGTCGCCAAGTACCTGCAAGACTTTTTGCTACGATATAGATAGCTAAATGCGTAGACAGGGTAAAGGCTACAGGCCTTAAATGCTCAAGAATTGAGAAAGCCGGCGCGACCCGTCAATACACTGACGGCTCACCCGGCGGGCGCGTCTTGAAGCGCTTGTGCACCCAGTAGTACTGCTCGGGCATGGTGTCGATGTAGTCCTGCAGGCGCCGGTTCATCAGGGCCGTGTCGGCCACCACGTCGTCGCTCGGAAAATCCAGCCAGGCCGGCAGCACCCGCGTCTCGTAACCCTGCGCCGTGATGCGCGTGATGACCGGCACCACCTTGGCGCGCCCGAGCCGGGCGAAGCGCGACAGCGACGGCACGGTGGCAGCCGACACGCCATAGAACGGCACGAAGATCGACTCCTGCGGCCCGAAATTCATGTCGGGCAGCAGATACAGCGGCTCGCCCGCGCGCAGGCTGGCCACGATGGTCTTGGTCCCGTCGAACCGGGTGAACAGCCGGGCGTTGCCAAAGCGCCGGCGCCCTTGCGAGATCCAGGCGTCGACGATCTCGTTGCGCTGCGGCGTGACGATGGTGTTGAAATTGCGCGGCACCTGCTGCGACAGGGCCGTGGCACCGGCGTCCATGCCCAGAAAATGCGGAGCAAAGATCAGGGTCGGCTCGTCGCCGTCGAGCTGCGCCACCTCCCCCGTGAGCTTGAGCCGCCTGAGCGTGACCTGCGGGCTCGCGTGCCAGAGCCAGCTGCGATCCAGCCAGGTCTGCGCAAAATAAATGAAGTTTTGCAGCACCAGCGCCCGCCGTTGCTGCACAGTATGCTCCGGAAAACAGAGCATCAGGTTGGTGCTGGCAACGCGCCGGCGCGGCACCGCGAGCACATACAGCACGCAGCCCATGCCCCAGCCCAGGGCGCGGATCCACGCCAGCGGCAGCCGGCTGAGCCCGCGCATGAACCATATTCCGCCATGACTTGCAATCTTCATACGTCCACAGTTTCCTTGCGCGGCTGCTTGTAGCGCGCATAACCCCACAGGTACTGCTGGGGGCACTCGCGCACCAGCTGCTCCATCTCCCCGTTGATCTGCAGCACGGCCTGCGCCAGGTCCGGCGCCAGCGGCCGGGCCAGGCCGCGAAAGTGCAGACGATAACCCCGGCCCCAAGCCAGCCGCTCGCCCCAGGCCAGCAGCACGGTGGCGCCGCCCTGCTGCGCCAGCCGTGCGGCCAGCGTCATGGTGTACGCCTCGCGGCCAAAAAATGGCGCCCACAGGCCCTGGCCCTCGGGCGGCACCTGGTCGGGCAGCAGGCCCACGGCCTGGCCGCGGCGCATGGCCTTGAGCATCTTGCGCACGCCCGCCAGCGTGGTGGGCGCGGTGTCCAGGCCCGGCCGATGGCGCGAGGACGCCACCACCTCGGCCAGCCAGGGCTGGCGCGCCGGGCGGAACATCACGGTCAACAGGCCGTATTGCGCGCCATAGCGCGCGGCTACGGCCTGCGCGGTGACCTCGAAGCAGCCGATATGCGGCGTCAGGAATACGATCCCTTGCCCTGCCTGATAGGCCGCCTCGATACAGGCCTCGTTGTCCCATTCCAGGCGCACCGGGCCGCCCAGCCACAGGCGCGGCAACTCCGACACCATGCGGCCGGCGTGGCCCACCGCCTGGTGGACTTCGCGCAAACGATAGCCGGCCTGTGCCAGATTGGCCAGGAAGCGGCGGCGATAGGTGGGTGAGGCCAGGAAGGTGAGCCAGCCCATCCACCAACCCAGGAGATGCAGTAGCCATAGCGGCAATATGGACAGGACGCGGAACAGGAAAAGCATGGGTTGACTACAATGCAGGGGTCGCTGAGTTACTGAACAACTTGCAGGGCGACCAGGGCCAGCCAGTATAGAGAAGCTGCGGGCCCGTTAAATAAGTCTGCTAAAGCGTTCGCCAGGGGGCTCCGAAGCCAGAGGCAACGCAACAACGTATGGCCACTCGCAACACAGGAGCTTAAACACAATGGCGAACGACTTCCTTTTCACCTCCGAATCCGTCTCCGAAGGTCACCCCGACAAGGTGGCCGACCAGATCTCGGATGCGATCCTCGATGCGGTCTTCAAACAGGACCCGCTGTCGCGCGTAGCCGCCGAGACGCTGACCAACACCGGCCTGGTGGTGCTGGCGGGCGAGATCACCACCAATGCGCACGTCGACTACATCCAGGTCGCGCGCGACACCATCAAACGCATCGGCTACGACAACACCGAGTACGGCATCGACTACAAGGGCTGCGCCGTGCTGGTCGCCTACGACAAGCAGAGCAACGACATCGCCCAGGGCGTGAACCGCGCCAGCGACGATCACCTGAACACCGGCGCCGGCGACCAGGGCCTGATGTTCGGCTACGCCTGCAACGAAACCCCCGAGCTGATGCCCGCGCCGATCTATTACGCGCACCGCCTGGTCGAGCGCCAGGCGCAGTTGCGCAAGGACGGCCGCCTGCCCTTTTTGCGGCCCGACGCGAAGAGCCAGGTGACGATGCGCTACGTGGACGGCAAGCCGCACTCAATCGACACCGTGGTGCTGTCGACCCAGCACAGCCCCGACCAGAGCGAGACCCCGACGAAGATGAAGGCCTCGTTCACCGAAGCCATCATCGAGGAAATCATCAAGCCGGTGCTGCCCAGGGAGTGGTTGAAGGAAACCCGCTACCTGGTGAACCCGACCGGCCGCTTCGTCATCGGCGGCCCGCAGGGCGACTGCGGCCTGACCGGGCGCAAGATCATTGTCGACACCTATGGCGGCGCCTGCCCGCACGGCGGCGGTGCGTTCTCCGGCAAGGACCCGACGAAGGTCGACCGCTCGGCCGCTTACGCGGCCCGTTACGTGGCCAAGAACATCGTGGCCGCCGGCCTGGCGCGGCAATGCCAGATCCAGGTGGCCTACGCGATCGGCGTGGCCAAACCCATGAACGTCACGGTCTACACCGAAGGCACCGGGGTCATCTCCGACGAGAAGATCGCCGCGCTGATCAACGAGCACTTCGATCTGCGCCCCAAGGGCATCATCCAGATGCTCGATCTGCTGCGCCCGATCTACGAAAAGACCGCCGCCTATGGCCACTTTGGGCGCGAGGAGCCCGAGTTCAGCTGGGAACGCACTGACAAGGCCAATGCGCTGCGCGCCGCAGCGGGCATCCGTTAGCCACCCCGAGGCCCAGACCAGCGACTACGATCGCGCATTCGCGCACTCGCCGCGCAATTTTGCGTGGCGAAAGCTACTCTGAGGCCTCAGCTCTGCCGTCACGCGAGTTCTGCCTGACCAGCAGGACAGGCACGGGACTCATTCGCACGACGAGGTCCGCATCGCTGCCAAGCGCCATGCGGCTGAAGCCGCGCCGGCCGTGTGTGCCCATGACGATCAGGTCGCAGGCGGAAGTCCTGGCCTCGTCCACCACGGTGTTGGCGATCCGGCCTTCGATGATCTCGCGCAATACTGGACTGGCTTGTACGCCCGACTCGCTGGCCAGCTTCTGGGCGCCGGAGAGAAGTTGCTGTCCATAGTCACGCAGTTTCTGCAGTGATGCGTCGAAGCTCGTGACGCTGGACAATTCCACAAGCATCGAAAAGTCATCGAGGACGTACAGCAGACGCAGCCGGGCTTTCTGATCCACAGCCAGGCGAATGGCTTCGCGAAGACCCTGTTCGGCGGTCTTGCTGCCGTCGATGGGAACGAGGATGTGTTGATACATGCTTCTTCCTTGCGAGCCGCGTCACGGATGGGCTCACCGCCGGCCGCTGCGGCGAGTTCATCCATTCTTCGCCAACCGCAAGCGGCGAGGCTTGCGCCAGATCAAGGTCTGCTGTCCCCCGGGGGGCCCAGGCACCCGTTGCGAGGCTATCGCTCACGGCAATGACAATTCGGCCCGCTGCGACGATCGGCGCCAGATCGGGCACCGCCGCCGGCGTTTGATCGCGCACAGGCGAAACGCCGACCGTTCCCGATTGATGGAGACATCGTCTGTCATTGCGCTGCATCAAGGTGTGGGCCAGGTGGTTGCGCGATGCTGGCTCATCGTCGTCGCTGGCAGTTTCCCGGATGCGGCGACGTGGATGAGGAGCGGCTCCATGATCATGCAACCCTTTTCAGCATACGTTCTGGCCGTCGCGGCGCTGTTCGGCGTGCCAGCCCATGCTCAGTCGCGCGGAGAACTCCTGTACGCGACGCACTGCATTGCCTGTCATACGACGCAGGTGCATTGGCGAGACCGGAGACTGGCCGAGGACTGGAACAGCCTGCAGGCGCAAGTAGTGCGTTGGCAAGCCACGGGATCGTTGAACTGGAGCGAGGAAGACATCGTCGCTGTCACACAATACCTCAACGATCGCTTCTATGGATTCAACCCGCCCTCCGCTGCGCCCGTGGTCCTGACGCCGGCGGGAAGCGAGCGCCCCTGATCGCGGTATGAAGAACCGGGTACAGCTCAACCTGGGAACCGTGCTTCTCGCGATCGCGCTGATCGTGATTGCGTGGGACTACTGGGAACAGAGTCGCAGCATCGAGATGGTTCCCTACAGCGCTTTCGAGGAGCAGTTGCGGGAAGGGAAGATCGCGGAGGTCACGGTCGGTGATTCGATCATCACCGGGCGCCTCAAGATCCCCGAGAGCGGCGGCAAGCAAACCGTGGCGGCGATCGTGATGGAGCCGCAAATGGCGGAGCATCTCGCAGGCTTCGGAGTTCCCTACCAGCGGGTGCGAGGCTCGAACTGGCTGCAGGGCCTGCTTTCCTGGATTCTTCCCGCCCTGCTGCTCTTTGGCCTCTGGAGCCTTGTGCTTCGGCGTGCCGGTGGTGGCATTGGCGGCGGGCTGCTGGGCATCGGCAAGAGCAAGGCAAAGATCTACATGGAGAAGAGCACGGGCGTGCGTTTCGCGGACGTTGCCGGCGTCGACGAGGCAAAGTCCGAACTGCAGGAGATCGTCGACTTCCTCAAGAATCCGAAGGAGCACGGACGGTTGGGCGCGCGCATCCCAAAAGGGGTGCTCCTGATGGGGCCCACCGGCACCGGCAAGACGCTGTTGGCGCGCGCCGTGGCGGGCGAAGCGGGCGTTGCCTTCTTTTCGATCAGCGGCTCGGAGTTCATCGAGATGTTCGTCGGCGTGGGGGCGGCGCGGGTGCGCGACCTGTTCGAGCAGGCCCGCGCGAACGCGCCCGCCATCATCTTCATCGACGAGCTCGATGCGCTCGGCCGGGCCCGCACCGCCTTCCCGATGGCCGGGGGACAGGACGAGCGCGAGCAGACGCTCAACCAACTGCTGGTGGAACTCGATGGCTTCGATCCAAGCGTCGGTGTCGTGCTGCTCGCTGCGACGAATCGGCCCGAGACGCTGGATCCGGCGCTGCTGCGTGCCGGGCGCTTCGATCGCCAGGTTCTCGTCGACCGGCCGGACCGCATCGGCCGTGCCGCGATCCTGCAGGTGCATGCCCGCAAGATCCGCCTGGCCGAGGACGTGGATCTCGACCAGGTCGCGGCCATCACGGTCGGATTTGCCGGCGCGGATCTCGCGAATGTGGTCAATGAGGCCGCGCTGATCGCCACGCGGCGCAACGCCGATGCGGTGACGCTGGCAGATTTCACGCAGGCGATCGAACGCATCGTTGCGGGGATCGAAAGAAAGAACCGCATCCTTGGCCCACAAGAGCGCGAACTGGCGGCCACGCACGAACTCGGTCATGCACTGACGGCATTGGCCCTGCCGGGCGCCGACAAGGTGCACAAGGTGTCGATCGTCCCGCACGGCATCGGCGCGCTGGGCTATACGCTGCAGCGTCCCTCGGAAGACCGGCACTTGCTGCGCCGCGGAGAGCTGCTCGACAGGCTCGCGGTATTGCTCGGCGGCCGCGCCGCCGAATTGCTCGTGTTCGGCGAGCCCACGACGGGAGCGGCCGATGACCTGGTCAAGGCGACGAACCTGGCACGTGACATGGTGCTGCGCTACGGAATGGACAGCGGCCTCGGACCCGTGGTCTATGCCGAGCAGCGTTCTCCTTTTCTGGACTCACCGACCGATGCGGCATCCACGACCACCTCTGCCGCAGCCGGTGAAAAGACCGCGCAGCGCATCGACGATGCCGTTCAGGGCCTGATCGAACAGGAGACCCAACGAGCGACCCAATTGCTCCGCGACCGGCGCGAGATCCTGGACCGGTGCGTGCGCGCACTGATCAACAGGGAAACGCTCGATGAGGCCGAATTGCTGGCACTCGTCTCAAGCCCGGATGCGTCCCGCAGTGCACCTGCCGGAGGCAGCCTGGAGGCGTAGCCGAACTCATGCTGGCGCAATGAGTCTGGTCAACGGCTCGGCGTGCCCGGATCGACGCTTTCGGCCGTCGTCCTGACATTGACGGCCGCGCCGACCCGCTGAGCGGGCGGCGGCTTGTCCATCGTCCCCGACAGAAGACTTCGCAATGCGCCCAGGCTTCGGGTGTTGAGGACGTCGCCCGGTTCCAGCCAGCCGCGTCGCGCCTGACCGATGCCGAAGCGCAGGTTGTCGAACTCGACCGAGCTGTGCGCATCGGAGGCGATGCTCACGAGCACACCTTCGTCCTTCGCCATGCGGCAGGCGATGTCGTTCAGGTCGAGCCGGGCGGGATGTGCATTGAGTTCCAGGAAGCAGCCGCGTTCACGCGCCTTGCGGATCACGCGAGGGAGATCGAAGTCGCAGCCAGGCCGCTCGTCGATCAGGCGCGCAGTCGGATGCGCCAGGATGCTGAAACACGGATGGTCCATGGCGTGCAGCAGCCGGTCGGTCTGCTTGTCGCGCGACAGGTCGAAGCGATGGTGGATGGCGCCGACGACCAGATCCAGGCGCCGCAGGACGGCATCTGGCAGGTCCAGCCTTCCGTCCTCCAGGATGTCCACCTCGATGCCCTTCAGCAGTACGATGCCATCGAGCCGGGCATTGAGCGCGTCGATGCGATCGATCTGTTGTGCGAGCCGGCCGGCGTCGAGGCCATGGGCCAGCGCGAGCCGCGGCGAATGGTCGGTGACCGCCAGGTACTCGAGGCCGCGCGCGCGGGCCGCCGCCGCCATGGCTTCGAGGCTCTCGCGGCCATCGCTCTCGCGTGTATGCGCATGGAGGTCGCCGCGCAGGTCGCTGCGCTGCACCAGCGCAGGCAGGCTGTGCGACAGCGCCGCATCGATCTCGCCGAGCTGCTCGCGCAGCTCGGGTTCGATGAAGGGAAGGCCAAGGGCGAGGTACACGGACGCTTCCGTGTCGCCCGCGATGCGCCGCTCGCCCCGGAATACGCCGTACTCGTTGAGCTTCAACCCTGCTTCGCGCGCACGCTGCCTCAGTGCGATGTTGTGCGCCTTCGAGCCGGTGAAGTAGAGCCATGCTGCGCCGAAGCTTTCGCGCGGAACCGCGCGCAGATCGACCTGCAATCCGCTGGCCAGCACGACACTGGCCCGGGTGCGTCCCTTGCTGAGCACGTGCCGGCCGTCCGCGGCGGACACGAAGCGGTCCATGACCGGGCTGTCGCGTTCGACGGCCGCCACCATGTCGAGGTCGCCCACCGTATCGCGTTGCCGGCGCAAGCTGCCCGCGACCTGGACCTCCAGCACGCCCGGCACCCTGGAGAGTTCCAGGCACAGCGCTTCGCCCACTTGCGTGGCCAGCGAGAGCTTGTAGCGTCGCGGTGCCTTCAGGCGGATGGCCGTGGCCTCAAGGATGGACTGCTGTATCTTCGGCCCGATGCCCTGCACGGTGCGCAATCGGCCTTGCTCGGCGGCCCGATGCAGATCCTGCAATGTTCCGATACCGAGCGCCTGGTGCAGCGCGCGTGCGCGCTTGGCGCCGATCCCCGGGATTTTCAGCAGTTCGGTAACGGCCGGCGGCAACTGGGTGCGCAACTCGTCCAGCAGGGCGCAGTGCCCGGTACGAACGACCTCGCTGATCTTGCCTGCAAGATCAGGGCCGATACCCGGCAGCGCATCGAGGTCCGCGCCGCGGTCGATCATGGATTTGATGTTCGTTCCAAGCTCACCCAGCATGTGCGCCGCATTGCGGTAGGCACGCACGCGGAAGCTGTTGGCACCTTGCACCTCGAGCAGATCGGCGATCTCCTCGAAAACCCCCGCAACATCGGAATTGACGATCGGCATGTACTGAGGCGATCGGCGCCGGGCTGGTGGTCATTGCGACGCCGGGATAGGACCCCAGCCGGCACTGTCTGCGGTAATCATGTGAATCTCCTTGTGGACAGGAATACCGGTGCGCATCGAAACCGCGGGCTTCTGCGCAGAAAAGTCCATCAAAACGAGAAGGCCCGCCATTCCCTACGGAACGGCGGGCCTGGTGAAGGTCCCCACCCAGGCGCCATGGCACACGAGCGGTCTGAGGTTGCCTTCACCCCACGGCATCGGGCAGATACCGCGAACTCCCCGCAACGGGGGAACCCTCACTTTCACCTTCGAGGATCCAGTGTTTCACCTTTTCCTCTCCAGTAAGCACAGTCTAGTTCGGCCCTATGCGGAATGCCTTGATATAGATCAAGGCAATGCTGCGTGTTTTCAAACCTCTGTGGAGCCGAAGGAGCAGAGTAACGAATCGGCATGGAGATTCCCCGGTCACAGTCCGAAGGGATAGGTGTCGGGCAGGCCCTCGGTTGTCTCGGTTTCGAGGGGTGTGACGGCGCGGGTCTGGTCCAGCCAGATGTACTCATCGAATTGCCGCGTAAGCACGGCCTGGAAGTAGTGACTCTGCAACTCGGTCTCGGGCCGGTAGATCACGCCGATCGCGCGCTCCAGCCGCGGCTGCGACAGGCCCGCCACCAAGTCCGCAGACGCCGGGTTTGGCAGCGGCAGGATAAAGCTTGCAACATTCGATTCGTGGCAAAGCCGCTCGTAGCTCCCGGCCATCGATACGCGTACCGGCTTGATCTCCATCGGTCCGTCCCAATCGGATGCCGCGGCGACGGAGCCGGTGTGCGTGCCAAACCCGATCAGGTAGGCGCCAAGGCCGAAGTCCATCCGGCACAGCTGCCCGATGTTGTGTTCGCCGCGATGCGACATCTCGGTGGCCCTCGCATCGCCGACGTGCGAGTTGTGCGCCCAGACAATGGCCTTGCTCTGCGGTCCGTGAAAATCCAGCAAACTCTTCAGGGTCTCGAACATGTGGCCGTCGCGCAGATTCCAGGAGGCGCGCGAGCCATAGTACATCGTGCGGTAATAGCGCTCCGCATTGGCGACAAGGCGGGCATTCTGCACGGCATCGAGAAAGCGTTCGCCGTCCTGCGCGGCGTAGCGCTGCTCCCTGCGCAGCAGGTCTCCCAGCATCGAAACCACTTCTGGTTCGCAGCTGCGATATTGCGCATTCAGCGCCGCGTAGCCATAGCTGGCCGGATCCGACTGCCAGGGCGTCAGGCATCCATAGCGTCGGCGCGCAATTCCGGCAGTGGGCGGATCGACATCCTCCAGGTAGCCGACGACCGAATGGATCGAGTTGTAGAGGCTGTACAGGTCGAGGCCATGGAATGCGACCCTGTCGCCCTCGGCGAGCCCGGCATTGTGGGTCCGGAGCCAATGGATGAAGGTGCGAACCTCCTGGTTGCGCCACATCCACACCGGAAAACGAGCGAAGGCAGACCATTGCGAAGGGCGGTGACCGGCATGGCGCACGTAGCGGTCGATGCGGGCCGCATCGGGCCAGTCGCCTTCGATGGCGATGAAGTCGAAGTCCTTGCGCTCGATAAGTTCGCGCGAAATGCGCTCACGCATCCGATAGAACTCCGAGGTGCCGTGGGTCGCCTCGCCAAGCAGCACGACGCGGGCGTCGCCGATGCGATCGAGCAAAGGCGCCAGATCCACGGATTCGATGGATTCGAACCGTTCGCAAGCCCCGGCGATGGTCTGTGCCAGGAGCGCGTCCGCCGAGCCAGCCCGGGGCCATTCAGCCTGGCGGGAGCGGATCCGTTCGGCGTCTACATCCAGCGGCGCCACCCTGACATCGGCGATATCCTCGACCGTGTAATCGTCGGGCCCTGTACGCGTCACGCGAATCAGTTCCCGAACGGCCGGATCGGTGCCTGCCGATACCACCATGCGTCCCCCTATCGCGAGTTGCGGTTTCAGCGCCCCTACGAACTCCGACCCGCCGGGATTTACGAAGATCGCATCGAAAGGTCCATGCTCCGGCAGCCCCCGGTTGGCATCGGTGTGCACGATCTGCACATGGGCACATCGCAGGCTGTGCAGGACGGCCGCCGCTTTCGCCGCCAATGCGGCGTTCGACTCGATGCTATAGACCTTTGCGGCAAGGCGGCAGAGGACCGCCGTTGCGTAACCAGAACCGGTGCCGATCTCGAGGACCCTCGCATGCTCGCGGATCGACAGCGCTTCGGCCATGAGCGCGACGAGGTAGGGTTGAGGGAGGGTTCGTTCCTCGTCAATCCTCAGCGCTGCGTCCTCGTAGGCAAACTCCTGCAGCGGCTCCGGCAGGAACACCTCGCGAGGCACCGCGCGCATGGCCTCAAGCACGTCGCTAGCGCGCACGCCCCGGCCCGCAATCTGATCTTCCACCATGGCGACGCGAAGTTGCTCAAAGTCGATATTCGACATGATGACCCCTTTTGTTTATCGGAACCAGTTTGAACTCTGATTTCGAAAGCTGGGTTGCGCTGGCTCAAACAGTTGCCAAGGAATCGGCCGTCGTCTGCCACGCTGCCCAGAAATATCGACAACGTCCGCGTAGGCGGCAAGCGCCTTTCTTGAACCTGTTTCAGGTGCGCAGGAAATTCCGGCTTTTCCCGGCTGTGTGCAGACAAGGGACCCGAGGAGGACCACGGTAAAACGAGGCGATGTTTCTTTGATCTGGATCATGTTGATCACGGCATAGGGTCCTAGAGTAACCACATTGCAACCATGTGTGATCCGGATGCTGGACTTTGTCCGATGCGAATGGAACCTTGAAACCCGCGACGCATGTTAGTCATTCACAAGCTTTTTTGGAGAAACCTATGGAGATGAGCAGGCTTTGTACCCGTGAAATCGTCAGCATTGATGCGCAAGCCTCTCTGCGCGATGCCGCTGCGCTCATGGGTGAAGAGCACATAGGGGCGCTGGTGGTGGTCACAGGCGATCAGCCGCCGCAAGTGGCAGGAATCGTCACTGACCGTGATCTCGCTCTCGAGGTGCTGGGGAAGAGACATGATGAAGCGTGTGCTGACGTCCGCATTGGCCAGTTGGCAAAGACTCCGCCTATCGTCATACCCTCCAACGCCACGCTGGGTGAGGCCATCATGTCAATGGAGCGGAGCGGCGTGCGGCGTTTGCTCGTGGTGGCCGACGATGGTGGCGTGGTCGGCCTTGTTTCCTCCGATGATCTTCTCGAAGCCCTCTCACAGGAATTCGAAAGCCTTGCGCGCGCCTTGCGCAACGGCATCATCCGCGAGAAGACTGAACGGCCTGTGGTGTCCGGTCCCGCGCGAACGCGGCTGGTGTATCCCGCCTTCGGTACGGTCGCTGTGCAATAGCGAAAAGCATTGAAAGGCTCCGTCGATGTCTGCCAAGAAATTGTTATTCGGCGAGGATGCCCGCAACAAGATGCGACACGGTGTCGATATTCTTGCCGAGGCCGTCAAAGTGACCTTGGGTCCGCGCGGCCGCACTGTGGTGCTGGACCGTGAGTTTGGCGCCCCGCAGATCGTGAATTCCGGTGTGGTGGTCGCCAAGTCCATCGAGCTGGAGGATCGTTTCGAGAACATGGGTGCGCAGCTCTTGCGGGAAGTGGCGGCACGCACGAGTGAAATGGCGGGCGACGGAACAACGACCGCCACTGTGCTGGCCGATGAGATGATCCAGGAAGGCCTGAAATTCCTGGCCGCCGGCATGAACCCCATGGAGCTGAAGCACGGCATTGATCGAGCGATCGAAATCGTCGTCGCCGAAATCGGGAACATGGCACGCCCATGCACTACCTCGCAGGAAATATCCCATGTTGCCGCCATATCCGCTAACAACGACCATTCCATAGGTGACCTCGTCGCCAGGGCAATCGACAAGGTTGGCCGCGACGGCGCGGTATCGATCGAAGATGGATCCGGTATGGCCAATGAACTTGAGGTCGTCGAGGGCCTGCAGTTCGACCGCGGCTATCTCTCGGCGTATTTCATCAACAACGCCGAGCGCCAGTCGGCCGTACTGGAAGACGTGGCCGTGCTTCTATACGACCAGAAACTCTCGGCTTTGCAGGAATTGGTACCGCTGCTCGAATCGGCGGCCAAAGCCGGGACGCCGCTGCTGGTCATCGCGGAGGAAGTCGAGGCCGAAGCGCTCGCCACACTGGTGGTCAATAGCATCCGTGGCGTGATCAAGACCTGTGCGGTCAAGGCGCCGGGCTTCGGAGATCGGCGAAAAGCCATGCTCCAGGACATCGCATTGGTGACGGGCGGCCAGGTGATCTCGCCGGAAACGGGCCTTAGCCTGGAAAAAGCGCAGCTGGAACATCTGGGCCGGGCGCGTCGCGTCGTGGTCGACAAGGAAAGCACGACTATCGTCGGCGGCGCCGGCGACCCCCAGCGTATTCGAGACCGTATCGACACTCTCAAGAAAGAGCGCGAAGGCCTGGCCAGCGGCTACGACCGTGAAAAACTGGATGAACGGATTGCCAAACTTTCCGGCGGCGTGGCCGTCATCAAGGTGGGGGCCGCGACCGAAACCGAACTGAAAGAGCGAAAGCTGCGGGTCGAGGATGCGTTGCACGCTACACGGGCCGCGATCGAAGAGGGAATTGTGCCCGGCGGAGGTGTCGCATTGCTCCGCGCTCGCAAGGCACTGCAAGGCATCAGCCTGGCGTCGATGGATGAGGATTGCGGGCTGAAAATCGTTGTGCGCGCCCTGGAAGAGCCGTTGCGCCGGATTGTTCTCAATGCGGCGCAGGAGCCCTCGATTGTGCTGGAGCGCGTGAGCTCCTCGGACCAGTACAACTACGGCTACAACGCCGCGAGCCGGGCTTATGGCGACATGCTGGAGATGGGGGTGATCGATCCTGCCAAGGTAACGCGCCTGGCCTTGCAGAATGCGGGCTCCATCGCCAGCCTGATTCTCACCATCGACTGCATGATTGCCGATGCGCCGAAGAAAGAAACTCCCGCAAGCGCCAGCCAGCCTGAAATGTATTGAATAGCAGACGGCGGGCAGGATTCTTGCTGCCCACCTGTATCGGTGGGTCGGACTGATCGAGCCGAGTGTCGATTCCCATTTAACCTTGTATCCAAGCTTCATATATATCAAGGACTTAGGATCAGGTTACGCAGGGAGTCTTGAACCATCGTTTCACTTAAGTCTGAATTTTCTGGCGTTTTTCTCACTTAACTCTGAATTTTCCCCAATCGCAAAGGCTGAGTCCTGCTGCGTCAAGAGCTGGCCCGGCCTGTATCACCATGATCGGCACTCCGCGTGCAGTTGCCTAACCGACGCATTCACGGCGCGGCGCGTCAAATTCGCTCGCTCCAAAACTTCGTTGACACTAACCACCGCCGAGTCAGAGCGCAGACGCAACAGCAAATTTCGAACCGCTGGCTGGCACGGACCCTATGGCGCCAGGGGCTTTGCGAGAAACACCTTACACATTACTGCCTGCAGAGCTATGCAGACTGCAGACGTTGGCGACGAGCAGGAACTGGCCGCTCAGGCCCCTCGCACAGAACGTCCCGGCTTGGTCGCCGGTATTGCCGCCGAGGTGCACGAAGGTGTCCGGCGCAGCTTCAAGTCACACGTTCGTCAAGTACGAATGATCAGAAACCGTCGTGGGGAACCTTATTCCACTGCCTTGAATGTCCGCGGAAATGTCGCGGCCTGGTCCCTGTTGCGGATCCGATACCCCATGGCAACCCTGCCGAAGGGCCCCTGCGCCATCCCGGCTTCTTCCAGAAAGCCGGCATCGAGCATGCGCTTCCTGAATGCACTCTTGTCCACAGCGCGTCCCAGCACCACTTCGTAGGTATGCTGCAGCTGCGGCAGAGTGAAAGTCTCAGCCAGGAGAAACGCCGGCAGTGATGTGTACTCAACCTTTGCGCGCAACCGGGCAATGGCCGCCGCCAGGATCTGGGGGTGATCAAATGCCAGGCGCTTTCGGTTTACCTCATCGACTTGCACCCACTGCGAATCGGCCGACCCCCGCCGGCCGGCCTTCTCGTGATCGGTCGGCACGTGAATCAGCGCGAAGTAGGCATGCGTGGCGGACCACCCCCGGGGATCGCGGACCGCATCGCCCCAACTGCCCAACTGCTCAAGGTAGGGCGCGCTCACCCCCGTCTTCTCCTTGAGCTTGCGCGCCGCGCAATCCTCCAGTGACCGGTCCTTCTCCACGTTCACAAACCCGCCCGGCAGCGCCCAGCGCCCCGGAAACGGCTCCTGGGCGTCGTCGGGCCGGCGCACCAGCAACACCTTTAGCGCATCGTCCAGCACAGAGAAGATCACCACGTCCACCGTCACCAGCGGGCGCTCGAAATCCAGGTTGTTGGCGCGAGAGCGAATTTCTTTCATGAGGCCTTGACTTTACCCATTAAGGTTGTACTATACAACTCATATTAGGTTGCACAGTACAACTCAAGAAAGGAAGAAACCATGCTCGGCATCCAGTTCATCAAGACCCAGCCCACCACCCACCTGATGCAGTTCCGCAAGGGCCGCCTCGTGCGCGAAGGCGCCGGGCTGTCGTTCTTCTACTACGCCCCCAGCAGCACCCTGGTGACGGTGCCGGTGGCCAGCCAGGACAGCGCTTTCATGCTGGAGCTGGTGACCAGCGACTTCCAGAGCGTCACCGTCCAGGGCCAGATCAGCTACCGGGTCAGCGAGCCCAAGCGTACGGCAGCCCTGATGGACTTCTCCCTGACCCCCACCGGCAAAGGCTATGCCTCGGAAGACCCCCTGCGCCTGGGCGACCGGGTGGCGATGCAGGCCAAGGTCATCGTCCAGCAGGCGGTGCAGGCGCTGGACCTGAAACAGGCGCTCAAGGCCTCGGCCACCATCGCCCGGGCCGCCCAGCAGCAACTCGGCTCGCAGCCCGAGATCCAGGCCCTGGGCCTGGAAATCCTGGGTGCCTCCATCGTCGCCATCAAACCCACCCCGGATATAGCCCGGGCGCTGGAAGCCGAGGCCCGGGAATCCAACCTCAAGGCGGCCGATGACGCCATCTACCTGCGCCGCATGGCCTCGGTGCAGAACGAGCGCTCGATCCGCCAGAACGAGCTCGACACCGAAATCGCCGTCGAGCAGAAAAAGCGCCAGATCCAGGAAACCCAGATGGAGGCCAAGGCCGCCGTGATGCGTCGCCAGAACGAGCTGCGCGGCGAGCAAATGGGTGCCGACATCGAGCTCGAGCAGCGGCGCAAGGACCTGGTCGAGGGCCAGGCCGACAACACCCGCAAGCTGGCCGAGGCCGAAGCGCACAAGGTCAGCACCCTGATGCTCGCCCTTGAAAAAACCGATCCCCGCGTGGTCCAGGCCTTGGCCGCCGCCGGCATGCAGCCCGGCCAGTTGATCGCCCAAGCCTTCGGCGGCATCGCCGAGCGGGCCGAGCGCATTGGCCAGCTCAATGTCTCGCCCGATCTGCTGAACTCGCTCATGAGCGCCGCACCGCAGCTGCCCACGGGCGTGCGCAAGGGGGCGGCGTGAGCGTCAATGCTGGCTCAGGACGGATCGCCGGGGGCGTCGAGCGCAAGGTGGTGCTGGTGACCCGGCGCACCCGGCTGGAAGAACTGGTCGCGCGTCACAACACCCTGGCGCAAGCCAGGTTCTATGTGGAGCACCTGGGCGCCGACTTTGGCGACTACCTCGCAGAAAGCGAAGCCTATGCCCACAGCCTGCGCATCACAGTGCAGGCACTGGAGGGCTGGGGCCGCTACCAGGTCCTGGATCGACCGATGCTGTCCAACTTCGTGTTCGCACCGTCGGACATCGTGGTGGCGCTCGGCCAGGACGGGCTGGTGGCCAACACCATGAAGTACCTGGACGGCCAGCCCTTGATCGGGCTGAACCCGGAGCCCAGCCGCTGGGACGGCATCCTGCTGCCGTTTGGCCCGGCGGAGCTGGCCAAGGTGCTGTCCGAGGTTGCCGCGGGAAAGCGGCCGGTCAAGGCGGTGACCATGGCCGAGGCCCGGATGTCGGATGGCCAGACACTGCGCGCGGTCAACGACTTGTTTATCGGGCCGCGCAGCCATACCTCGGCGCTGTATGAGCTCGGCTACGCCGGCCAGACCGAGTTTCAGTCTTCCTCCGGGCTGATCGTCTCCACGGGCCTGGGTTCGACCGCCTGGATGAAAAGCGTGGTGACGGGCTCCATGGCGCTCGCCCGGTCCATGGGGTTGGTGGGGGATCAGTTCGCTTACCAGCCGATGCCCTGGGATACGCCCACACTGGAGTTTGCCGTGCGCGAGCCGTTTCCGAGCCGGGCTTCGCAGACCAGCCTGGTCTATGGCCAGTTCGGCCGGGAAGAGCCGCTGCGCGTCCGCTCGCGCATGCCGGACAACGGGGTGATCTTCTCGGATGGGATCGAGGCGGACTTCCTGCGGTTTACCGCTGGCATGGAGGTGACGGTGTCGATTTCGCCGGTGCAGGGTAGGCTTGTTGGGTAGGCGGTGGTTTGGCCCTGCAAGAGCCAGCAACCTCGTCCAATCTCAACGGGGATCCGCATGAAAAAAACGATCCAGCTTCTCATCATTGATCCGCAGAACGACTTTTGCGATTTACCTGCCGACTGGTGTCCCGTCGATGCCACCACGGGCGCCCCCTTGCTTCCCGCCTTGCCGGTGGCAGGCGCTCACGCGGACATGCTGCGTCTGGCCGGCTTGATTCGAGAGGGTGCTGCCGGCATCTCCGCGATCGCGATAACGCTCGACTCGCATCACCGGTTTGATATCGCACACCCCACATTCTGGAAGACCGCGCACGGCAAGGACGTCGTGCCCTTCACACCCATCACAGCGGCACAAGTGCGCGCTGGCGACTACCTCCCACGGGACCTGTCTGCGCTTGCGCGAGCGCTTACCTACCTCGACGAGTTGGAGCGACATGGCCGATACAGCCTGATGGTGTGGCCCGTGCACTGCGAAATCGGCAGTTGGGGCCATAACGTGCACGCGGCTGTCAAGGCGGCGTACAACCGCTGGGAGGACAGCCGGCTCGGCGTGGTGCACAAGATCGAGAAGGGCAGCAACCCATGGACGGAGCATTACAGCGCCCTGCAAGCGGAGGTTCCGGACGAGGATGACCCCGCTACCCAGCTCAACATGGGATTGATCGCCGCACTCGACCGATCAGATTGTGATCGCCGGCGAGGCCAGCAGCCACTGCGTGAAGGCGACGACCGAACACATCGTCGAGAATCTTCCCTCGCGTCAACTGGGCAAGGTCGTTCTGCTCACCGACTGCATGAGCCCGGTCAGCGGATTCGAGGCTCAGCATCAGGCGTTCCTGAATGACATGAGCTGGCGCGGAGTGGTTTTGTCCACCAGCGACAAAATGCTTTCTGCCTTTGTGGCCAACAGCTAAGCGGTGGGCTGCTGCCGATGTAGGCATCGCTGCGCAGTCTGGTGCTGCCCACTTGCTTGAACGACCGGTCTAAGCCTAACCGTCAGGCAGGTTCAGACTGATCTGAGTCATTCACGGTCCAGTGCCTGAACGGCAGCAACCGCCACCACCGGACTTTCGGTGGACAGCGGCTCATATGACCGCTGCGCCCTCGAGACCGGGCACTCAAGGTGGCTCGGTCGTGGTCTCGTCGTGAATGACAGGTCGGGGGCGAAACCAACGGGCGCTGCCGACCCGTTGCGGCCATAGAGACCATCGCAATTGGCGCCATATTGCTGATATCTCAGAACACGAGGGCGGAATGACTCTACCCGTCGCGCCATTTACTACTCCCGTTCCAGCGCCTCCTGTTCTGCAACAAACCCGGCCTCACGCATCGCCTGCCCCAATTCGGGCCATCCTGCCACACAAGCGAAGTGGTGAATACGCTCCAAGGTCCGCGCTGAGGCCCTGACCCGAATTTCCAATGGCACGTCCTCTGGCGACATCCCGTAAGGCTGCAGGGAAAAACCCGCCCCCCTTGCTACAGCTGCGATCGTCGAGGCGATTCGAAAACCTCCCTCGTCAACGTCACCCCAGTGATAGATCGGAGTGGTCGGCGGCAGGCTCTCCAGCAGACGCCTGTACATTGCCCGCCAAGCTGGCGAAGGCATGCCCGCTGTGTAAATCAGAAGCACCTTGTCGTCTTGCCGGCGTTTGGCCTCACTGTGAAACGTGGTCTTGTTCTCGATGGTGATGACCTCCGTGACCAAACTGAGCCCCCCCAGAATGGTTGCCGCCGGTAATCCCATGTAGGGTGCGTCAATCAAGCCGGTCGAGCGATCCCGCGCGATGTGCACGTGTCCGGCCAACAGCACGGGATGCTCTTCTCGGAACAGGCCCAGCTCCTGCCAAACCTGGGCCGTAGCTCTTGGGCTGTCCTCAACGCTGCCACTCAGCAGGATGTCGAGTTGAGGAGTGAGTACCTCAATTCGTTTACTGTCCAGAAACAGCCGCGCGCTGAATTCACGCACCGGGGCAGCAATCGCCTCCTGACTGCGCGCGGCGCAGGCCCGGATGATCTTGGCAGCATCGATCCAGGCGCCCGAGTCTTGAGGGCCCAGTCCCCGCACTTTGGCCATGCTGCGCCAGCGCCCAATCACTTCCAGGATCACTGGGAATTCCGCTTTCAGCTGCTCCAGTTGCCCAATGGTTTGGTTGAGTTGGTCGGCATAGGTGCTGCTGCCCAGAAACCTGGCCAACGCCTGCACGTCCACGAGATCAATGCGCTCAAACAGGCCATCGTTCGGGTTCAGCTTGTCGCGCTGCAAATTGACAGCACCAGCGTCGCGCGCGGCCAGAAACGTTTCATCGCATTCCTGTTTGTATTGCCAGCTCCGCAGCTCTCTGTAGGGCTTCAATTGCGTGGCCGTCAATGCTGGAGCGCGCGTACGTGCTCCGGCTGCATGCTTGTTGCCCGCATCCAGCAGCTTGACCAGCAAGTCCTTGGCAATGGCACTCGCGCTCATGGTGCTGGGGTGGCAACAAGCGGTGCCATGGGCTCCTGGCGGACGGCTAACAGCTCAGCTTCCAGAAGCTCAGGGTAGTACTCCCACATATCCTCCCGGAACTGCTCCCGCATGGCTTCGCTCACCCGCCGCTCTTCCACCTGGATCACATGGCGGGTTTCGTCCTTCATGATCTCGAAGTAGCGGTGCAGGAAAGCGGTGAGCGTGGGCAGGTTCTCGCCCGGGCTGGCCAACAGCACCTGCAAACCGAGTTTTTCGAGGTAGCGCATGGTGGCCACGATGTTGGGCGTGTCCATCTTGTCAAAGGCTTCGTCCAGGAGGATCAGCCGCAGCCCGTCCTGGTTGTTTTCATCCATACGGTAGGCCGAGGACAGTGCCGCGCCGGCGATCACGTACAGCGGTGCGCGGTGTTCGCCACCGGAACCCGGGCCAATGCGCTTGCTCAGGTGTCCGATGGTCTTGGTGACACCGGTGACTGGGTCGTCGGTCTCAATTTCGATGTCGAATTCGAAGAACTCCCGATAGTCATCCAGCGGGCTCTTGACCGCGGCGTTGCCGGTGGTGGTCTTCTCCCGCAGCAGCTCCGCGAACTGGGCAGGGATTTCCCCGGGCTCGCCAAACAGCCCGCCGTCGGCGCCGAAGTCGGCGATGTTCTCGATGAACTTCTTCAGTGGCATTAGGTCTGGGCGAACCTTGACCTGGAACTGGTACCGCTCCCCATTGGTGAAAGCGGGGGAGGCCTTGAGCGCATCGTTCAAGCGCTTGAAGGTGGTAGTCTGGTACTTGAGGTTGGCGTGCAGGGCCAACGCCACGTCCTGACGGAAGGTGTTCTGCGATGCAAGGTAAGCCTCCTGAGCCTGACCTTTGTACTCGGGCAGCTCCGTGTTCTGCAGCCTGGTGACTTGCTGCTCCATCCAGGCCTTGGCTTTACGCCAGTCGGACGTCACCTCATCGCTCACGGCTTCGCGGTGGTCAGTCAGAAAGGTTCCCAGCAGCGTCTGTGCCGGGCCCAGGTGACGCACCATGGAGGCGTTGCAGCGTTTGGACTGGGATTCGCAGTGGTCGGCCATGGCCTGGTAGTTGTCGCCGAATTGCTCCAGCAGCGAGTCCCAGCGATCGGACGCGTAGCCTGGGTCATAGTCGACATGGCCACGGCAGGCCTCATGCACCGATCGTTTGCCTTCGAGCTCCTGCAGCTTGGCAGTGCATTCCTTGGTCAATCGGTCCAGCACCGTCTGGGCCCGTACAACGGCGTCACGGGCATCGCGGGCATCCTTCTCCAATTGCGGCCTGCGTTTTTGCAGTGCCTGTAGCTTGGCGCAGAGGGTCTGGTACTCAGCACTGGTGCTGCCCGAGATGCGCTGGTGGGTGAATTCTCGTTCTGTGAGCGCCTCGTCCAACTGGGCCGCGAAGCCAAGTAGAAGGCGCAGCGTCTCCGGCGACGACAAGCTCTGCACGGCCTGGCGGATCCGATGAATGTCTCCCTGGCGTCCTTGAAGGTCGGCTACTTTTCGGTTCAAGTCACGAGATTCGGCCCTGAGCCCGTCGACCTGCCCTTTGGCACCGGCACCGATCTGCAAGTCTGCTTCTGGTATCAGGCGCAGTCGCTCAAAGTCGCCGGGGCCTACCAGCATGCCGTCTAGGGTCAGGGTCCGCTCGCCACGCAACGCCTCTTGGGCGGTATTGGCGCGCTTGAGGTTACCCAGCTTGCCGCGCAAGTAGGCCACGGCCACCTGATTGCTTCCCTGAATTAGGCTGGCCACCGTGTCGGCCGCCGGCTGGCCTTGCCCAGGCCGCGCTCTGTCGGAGCGTACGATCTTGACGCCATAGATGGTGCGTTTGCCCTGCAAAGCCTGGTAGATGCCAAAGGCTTTTTGTTCTTCCTCCGAGTCCCGCAGCAAGATGGCTTCCACGTTCTTGGCCAAGTAGGCTTCGATCGCAGGCTGCCATTTGGGATCGGTCACCTTCACCAGGTCGCAGACGGGGGTAGGGTGCAATCCATGGTCCGCGAACTCATGCATCAACCGGGCCGTGGATTCGCTGACCTGCGCGCGGTTGGTATTGGCGCGCTCCATGCCCAGGCCGATCGTCGAGAGCCGTTCTTTGGCGAGACGGATATTCTCCTTAACGATGTCGTATTCCTTGCCCAGGTGCGTAGCTGCTGACTGCAGCGTGTCACCCAGACCCCGGACTATCTGTCCCAGCCCATCCTGGTCGACTCGGTTCTGCTCCCACGAGAACTCGCCAAGCTGCTGTGCGGCCAGCGCAAGCGCAGGCTGCCATTGGGCCATCAACTCGTTGGAACTGGCGTTTTGAAGCAATTGCCTGAAGTTGCGCAGTTCCCGCTTCAGCTCTTCTTCCCGGCGGGTGGTTTTTAGTTGCGCCTGCGCCAAGTCTTGCTGGGCGCCCGCGTTCTCAGCATGGTCCGCGTGGGCGCGCTGAAGGCCAGTCAGTTGATCTTCTTCGAGAGTCCAGGTCGCCAGCGCTTCATCGGCGGTCGTGCTGGCTTGGGTGCATTCACCAACCACCTCCTCCTGCTCAAACTTCTCACCTGTCAACTTCTCGTGCGCGGCATTGCTCATCTCGTACGCTGCGGAAGCCTGCAACCCGGTCCACGTGACGGATTTGCGGGCCTCGACCAGCGCCGCGTCAAAGTTCTTGCTGACCTCCAGGCCCTGTTTGATTTTTAGCTCGACCCCCTCGACCAATAGGTTGATTCGTTTGAAGGTCTCCACCAGTTGCTTGAATCTGGCGATGTTGGTGGGGCGATCCTCCAGGACGTCCTGGCGCACGATCTGGTCCACCGACTTGGAGAAGCTCATGCGCAGCGCGAAGCGGAAGGCGCGCGCAAACGCATCATAGGACGCCGGGCCTGCCTTGCCGCGCAGCATGAACAGCACCTGCTTGACATAGCTGGCACCATCGTCGAACAGCGGTTCTTCACCGGTGACCTTGGACTGTTCCAGCAGCCGATGACGGAAACTGCTCCAGGGCAGGGGCATGGTTACACCGTCCATCGTCTGCAGGTGCTCGGACATGGTCAGTTCAATGCCACGGATGACATAGCGTCCCAGCACCTTCTCCGTCTCGTTGCCCAGCGAGGCCTCAATGCACACGCCCATGGAGACCGGCTCATTGGTTTCGGTATCCCGCCAGACCAGCGTGATGTAGGTGGTGGCCTGCGGCCGCGCGCACTGCTCGATGGAGTCGCCATATTGCCCAAGGCAGTAGGACCGCAAGGTACGGCTCTGGTGCGACTTGGCGTCTGCCTGGGCATTGAAGTGCATCAGGTTCTTGTTGGCGCCCATCATGGCGATCTGCACGGCATCGAGCGCCGAGCTCTTGCCGCTGCCATTGCGGCCGAACAGACCAGTAATTTCTTCCAGTCGGAATTCCTGCTGCTCGTACAGCAGAAACTGCACCAGTTTGACGCTCTCAAGCCGCTTCATCATCCCCTCCCTGGTTGTCCTCGATCGCCATGGGCTCGTCGGCGGCACCATCCGCATGCGCCACTTCCCGTGCCGCGCCCCACTGCGCCAGCCGTATCAGGGCAGTCTCGCCCAGCACGTCGACAATGGCCGGGCGGATGGCCACGCCACCGGCAGACTGCTCCTGCAGAGACGTCAGATGACCACTGTCATCGTCCTCCAGCCGACGGGCGATGCCCCAGCGCTTGGCGAAGCGCAGTAGCGTGTCGAGCTCGCCACGAGTGGGCAGGTCGCGCCCGGTCATGAGGTGGAACTTCTCCTGTAGCTCGATGTAGTCGCACAGCACCTCGCCGTCTTCGGTAAGCCCGCCGGCGCGCACGCCTTCGTCGTACAGGCCGCGCAGTACCAGGGCAAACAGCGTCTGGGCCACGGTCGCAGTACTGGCTTTGGCGTGCCGTGGCAGAGCTGTGACATAGCGCAGCTGTCGGTTGATCGACAGGGACACACCCAGCGGGGCCAGCACCTTGGCGAACTCGCGCTCGTAGAGGTCCAGGATGGCATAGGTCACCCGGCTGCTCCGGTCAGAGTGGTAGATCACCTGTTCGGCCACTAGCCGATAGGCTGCAGTCTCAAAGTCTTCGACGGTATAGACACCATCCAGCCTGCTGGCCAGATCCTCCCAATCCCGTAGGTTGCTCATTTAGTCTCCCTGTTTCTAGTCTGGCGTTTGCGCCAGCTCAATGTGAATGGCTTGCCGCTCAAATACGGGTGCTCGGCGGCTTCGTCGCTGGTGTAGCGCAGCTCCATGCCCGGCGCAGACGCCCGGCCTTCCATCTCCAGCCTGGGAATCCGGGAGTTGGTTGCCATGGCCACGCTGGTCAGGGCCTGGAAGGCGCGCAAGTCCTCAATGGATCCGCAAGGCAGAGTCTCGCTACCAGCGGCGACCGTGTCCTGGAGCACTTTCTCGGCATAGGCGCGCAGCTTCATGGGCGTGATGGAGCGGCGCTCCTGGGCGCGGCGCACCAGGTTGCTGATCGCGCGCGTGCGGTCAGAGATGATCACTTGGCGCAAAGGTGTGGGTGCCAGCCGCGGCACCTCCTTGCGTGGCTGGGCCAGGCGGGCGCCTCCCATTAGGGCATCCGGCGGGAACACAGGGGCGACATCGATGTCGGGATTGGCAATCAAGCGGTCCATGGTCTGCCGGAGCAGGTTGTCGATGGGCCGGATCGCGCGCAGCTTGTATTCCAGGAAGGCCAGCGCGCGCCGGTTAGCAACGCGGATCTCTTCGTCCAGGCGCTCCAGGTATTCTTCGATCCGGTCGAGCTCGTAGAGGCGCTGCAGGTCGCGCTGGAATGCGGCTTGGCCTTTTTTGTCGTCCCCGCTGGAGAGGCGGTTCACATACCAGTCCAATAAGCGGCTGCGCTGCTCGGGCCGAGTGTCGATGTCTGTGACAGCGTCCAGGATCTGCTGGCGCTTGGACAAGGGGTGCTCCCGAGTGCGCAGTTCCTGGTAGTCCCCAATAAAGACTTCTTGGATGTACGAGGTAAAAAAGGACCGAACGTACTGGGCCGTGGTGGGCTGCGCGCCTATGGCCACCATCAGGTCGCGCACATTGGTGCCGGTGTTGCGGATGTAGACCAACAGGTTGCGGCACTGTTCGGCCGCCTCTCGCAGCAGGTCGCCGCTGGCTTCACCCTTGTGCACCTGGGCCACAGAAGCGTCGATCGCGCGGATCTTGCCGGAAACAAATACCGGGCCCGTCTCGGCAAAGTTGATCAACTGGGTCAGCAGTTGGCCCACGGCCGGCGCCATATTGACGGTCTTCTCAATGCCGTACTTCTCTAAACGGAACCAGCCAGCCTCGACCAAGCGATTGAAGATGCCGATGGCCCGGATGTTCAGGGGCGTATCGGGCTGATCGCCAGACTCAAGCTGCCATTCGTCGGCGTATTTGAGGTGGTCCTCGATCTCCTGGGTGATCTCGCGCTGAAGGAAGCCGTAGCTGGGCGGCAGAGGCGCGTCGGGACCGAAGCGCCGGCGGTGCAGGTGGCACAGCAGCGCCCAGTAGCCGTGGCGGTTTTGCGAGGCAAGCGGACCGAACAGGCGCTCCGGGATGCGCTGGAAGAGCGCCATGGAAGCTGGGGTTACGCTGGGAACAGCCATTTGCGCACCTCCTCAACGTTCTCCACCGCCAGCTGGTATTCAGGCGGCACATCCTTAGTTATGTCCAGGGCCAGTCGCAGCTCCTGCACTAGATAGGGCAGCATGGCGCCGCGGCAGCTGTGCACGCGCACCGCAGTTCCTTCGAAGTACTCACTCCGGACCAAATTCTGCTGGCCAGGTGTCATCTTTGGATGCGCCTGGATGCGCACTTTCACCACAGCATTCCACTTGGTGTCCTCGGCAACAGTGGATTCAACCTTCTGGTCCAGCAAAGTGATCTTTGCAATGCGCCCGAGCACGAAGTCCCTGAAGTCTCTGGTCTCCAGGCAGTAGCCGCGCATGTGCCAACGCCGGCCCGCCTGGATCAGGCAATGTGGCTCCACGGTCCGCGTGTGCGGCTCGGGGATTCTCATAGAGCGGTACTCAATTCTCAGCCGCGTCCCTTGCTCGACAGCCAGACGGATGCGAGAAAAGGTATGAGGGTTGACCTGGGAGAAGCCCCAAGAGGCCATGGTGACGGGCCCGGCCCCGGGGGAGAGATCCGCATGAATGTCAGCCTCTGCCAAGTAGGCAGCCAAACTCAGATCGGATGTACCAGCCTTGAGATCGGCTTGGGCTCTTTTGTAGGCGGCGGGGGTGACAAAGTACGACTTGCTTTTGCTATCCCACTCGAACCAGTCAGGGATTTCTTCCCGAACTTCTCTGAGAAGTTGGCTCACTCGAATGCCGCTCAGACCGAGGACATCCATGAGTCGACCTCGGCTCAGCCGCCCTTCCCATAGAGCCATGCGGCGCATGACCTTGTAGCGATTTTTCTCGAAAAGATTGGCCTGGCTCATCAGTTCGATTTTGATGGTGTATAAAAATATATAATATATTAAAACATATCATATGAAAATATATACCTTCCAAAGGTGGTGTGCTACCGGGACGGCTTCGGCTACTCGCTCCGGGTAGAAGGAATCCTTTTCGACGCGTGGCCAGGCTGGTCTATGTTGAGTGACTACCGAGGATGTGCTGCAGCCGTCAACTCTGCCATCCTCGAAAGACAGGTGAACGAGGCGGCTGATGCTTAGGTCTGTAAGATCACCGGGGGCAAGCAGCCTGGAGTCAACTTCGCAGCGATTGCCGTCACTCAGCGCCCAACAGCGAGTTCATGGTCTCATCGACCTTCCGGTCATTCGCGCAGGCTCACGGCCGGCCTCTGTCGCGATGGGTCATACTCCCAAAGCCGTTTACCGGCTTCTGCTTCCCCGGCGACTGTGATGGGCGCCGATCGCCGCAGTGAGCGAGGGAACCAGGGAACTTGCGCGGCGTGGCTTGCGTTCGAGATCCGGTCCGGCGGAGTTTTGGAGTTTCATGCACCCTGAAGTGACCTGCGTCTCGGACGTCGAGAATCGCGGACATGTCTACGACCAGTAACAAATCCGCTGCAGCAGCCGCGCCCGCAACGTCCAAGCCGCTCTTGACCGGGCCGAAGCGCCAGCACTTCCTGCCACGCTTCTACCTGGAGAACTTCAGCGTCAACGGCCTTGTCGCGGTTTACGCCCGCGAGCAGGACACCGTGCGCCTCCAGCAACCGGTGAACACCGGTGTCATCGGCCATTTCTACACGATGGAGGACGCCGAAGGGCGCAAGCGGTTCGAGCTCGAGCAGTTCCTGTCGGAGTACGAGGGCAAGGCCAAACCGGTCATCGACAAGCTCGCGGCCCGAGAGGCCATCAATGCCGATGAGCGCTCGGACTTAGCAATTTTCATTGCGCTCGCCGCAACGCGCACGCCAGACGTGGTTGACTCTCTGAAGGCGTTCAACGCTGGCATGGTTACCGACATCATGAAGCGCATGTTCAATGACGTGAATGAAGTGGCGACGCGATTGCGCGAGGACCGAGACTACGCCGGTAAGCCTGATGACGAGGTCATGGCCGAAGCGAAGCTCATGGTCACGATGGCGCAGAACGACGGCCTGAAAGTGTCGACTAACCACCGCTGGGCAGTTGGCATGGCCATCAAAATGGCGCTGGAGATTGCTCCCATCTTCGCAGGCCGTGATTGGCTTGCGGTCCATAGAGACAACGAGAAGAAGTCGTTCATCACCACCGACGCCCCGGTCTTCCTCACGACTGTGGCTCCCCGAGCTAACGGGTTCTGGGGTGTTGGCTTTGGCAATGCGGGCGCTCTGGTGTTCTTCCCGCTGAAGGAGTCATGTACCCTGGCAATGTTTGGCGACAAGGGCGACCTGCGACACACCGAGGTGGGCACTGAGAAGGTTCGCCAGCTCAACCTGGGGATGGCGGCCAAGTGCCAGCGGTTTGTCAGTAAGCGGTCAATGAACCACGTCTTCCCACAGAGGGCCTGAGAGGGGAAGCTACGTGTCCATGTAGAACAACGTGGACACGTATGTCAGAGATCGACACAGAGTTGGTACGGCGCCTGGTCACGGGGCGCAAGAACGATGGCCGGGCCGTGTACGACCCGCAGGCCAAGGCCGAAGTGGTGCGGGCGTGCATGAGGCCTGGAGTCTCGGTGGCACGCATGGCGCTGCAATGCGGCGTCAACGCCAACTTGCTGCGCCGCTGGATAACCCAGAGCATGGGTCTGGACATGAGCGCGGGTCGCGCCAACATGTCCGCAGTGGCCAAGGCCGGCACCGATGCCTTCGTGCCGTTGCAGCTTTCCGCCCCCGAGGCCGCGCCTGTCACTGCGCCTGCGGTCATGGTTCGTCTTCACGCACGATTGCCCAATGGGGTGGAGATCAATCTCAGCGATGCTGGCTTGGGCGAGTTGTCTCCCATCCTTGAACTCCTGGGCCGCCTGCCATGTTCCGGCTCGACGACACGCTGACGGTGTACCTGCACCGCCCGGCCATCGACTTCCGCATGGGTATCAACGGCCTGGCGATTCTGGTGGAGCAGGCACTCGGGATGAACCCATTCGCTGCGGCGGTGTATGTGTTCAGCAACCGCCGACGCAACCGGGTGAAGATCCTGGGCTGGGACCGCAACGGCTTCTGGCTGCTGATGAAGCGCCTAGAGCAGGACCGCTTCATCTGGCCAGAAGAGGCGAAGGTGCCGACGCTGACGGTGGAGCAACTGCACTGGCTGCTCGACGGCATCGATCTGGCGGTCATCCAGAGGCACCCGCAGCGCATCTACCAGAGGGTCGCCTGAGTACTGCGAGATGACTGCGGCCGCAGTCATCTGCGAGGTGTCGGCGATACAAATATTTGCCGCAAAATATCCTGCACAAGGAACCGTCTGAGCGACATATAGATCGAAGCAGGCGATGGTTCAGATGCCCACCGCCGAAGAATATTCAGCCCTGCAGCAGGCGCTGGCCGAAGCCACTCGGCGAAGCGAATCACTCGCTGGCGAATTGCGCGTTGTACGCACAGAGCGCGACCTGCTCAAGGAGCGGCTGAACAAATTCATGCGCCAGATCTTCGCGGCCAAGAGCGAGGTCAGTGGGCTGCATCAGAAGGACATGTTCTTTAACGAGGCCGAGGAACTCGGCGCGAGTGCCCAGCCTGCGCAGGAAGAAGTTGAAGCCGAGGACAACAAGACGGCCGACGTTCCCGGCCACAAGCGTGCCAAGCGTGGGCGCAAGCCGCTGGACCCTGCGCTGCCGCGCGAGGTGGTGCGCCACGAACTGCCCGAGTCCGAGCGAGTCTGCCCCCACGATGGCGCCGCGCTGCAAGAGATCGGCGTCGAGGCCAGCGAACAGCTCGACATCATCCCGCAGCAAGTGCGCGTGATCCGGCACGAGCGGGTCAAGTACGCCTGCCCGTGCTGCGATGGCACGCTGCGCCTGGCGGCCAAGCCCGAGCAAGTCATCCCCAAGGGCCTGTTCAGCGAAGGCCTGCTGGCCTGGGTGATCACCTCCAAGTACGTGGACGGCCTGCCGCTGTACCGCCAGGCGGCCCTGCTAGGGCGCTTCGGCGGCAGCGACCTCTCGCGCAACACCATGGCGGCCAGCGTCGTGCGGGTGGGCCAGGCGGTACAGCCGCTCATCAACCTGCTGCGCGACCTGATGTTGGACGCCCCCCTGATCTTCGGCGACGAGACCGAGATCCAGGTGCTCAAGGAGGCCGGGCGCAGCGCCCAGTCCAAGAGCTACATGTGGGCGCAGATGACCGATGGCTCTGGCGCCAGCGGCACTGGCCCGCCAATACGCTTGTTCGCCTACTCGCCCTCACGCAGCACCGAGGCGGCGCAGCGTCTGTACGCCGGCGCGCGCGAGGGCGGCGTGCTGATGACCGACGGCTACGAGGTCTACAACAAGATCGCTCTGGCGAACAAGCTCGTCCACATTGGGTGCTGGGCGCATTGCCGGCGTTACTTCAATGACACACTGCAGGCGCTGCCCAAGAACAACCGGGGGCCCGAGCAGTTGGCGGCGCAGTTCATCGCATTGATTGGCAAGCTCTACCGCGTCGAGG
This sequence comes from Rhodoferax sediminis, assembly GCF_006970865.1. Lineage (NCBI taxonomy): Bacteria > Pseudomonadati > Pseudomonadota > Betaproteobacteria > Burkholderiales > Comamonadaceae > Rhodoferax > Rhodoferax sediminis. The sequence goes on along the minus strand of NZ_CP035503.1, from coordinate 750,103 downwards.
CCCTGGCCAAAGAGCAGCAGTCTGATGCGAGCGCGCTGTTGCTCCGGCGTCAGGCCCAAAGCGTCCCCGTGCTGGAAGAAATCCGGGCCTTGTTGCTGACCAACATCCATGCGGTGCTGCCTGGCAGTCTGCTGGGCAAGGCACTGCACTACCTGTCCTCGCAGTGGCTCAAGTTGGCGCGCTACGCCCAGAGTGGCGAGTACCCCATAGACAACAACGGCTGCGAGAACTCGATCCGTCCGTTCGTCATCGGGCGGCGTTATGTCCAGTTGGCGATTATGTGGAGTCGCCGCCAGCGGTGCGAGAAGCTGAAGCCCCGACGGGCTTGCGGCTCGATCATGGCCTGTTCCTACTATTCATAACAATCGGTGGTCTCCTATGGTTCCCCAACCTAACCACAGGAGAATTCCATGCCAACCGAGCTGTGCCTGGCACGCCTTGCCCGTCGAGACTGGCTGACTGACGGCCCACTGAGAGAACTCATCGCTTCGTATGTCGAGTCCTTGCAGACCCGGCGCTATGCAGACAGCACCCTCGGGGCTTATCTGCGCTGCCTCGCGCATTTCAGCTACTGGATGAGGGGAGAAGGGCTGACTGCCGAGAGCATCGACCTGGCACTCATCGAGCGCTTCCTACGGCATCACCTGCCCGCTTGCACCTGCCCTGCACCGTGCCGATCCGAGGTGAAGGAGATGCGGGCGGCTCTTCACCATCTGCAGGCCTTGCTGCCCGAGGGGGACGATGGGGTCACCACGACGACCCCGCTTGCCGCCGAGCTCAAGCGCTTCGGCGATCATCTGCGCCACACCTGTGGCCTGGCGCCGCCGACCTGCACCTATCGGGTCCGGCATGTAGAGGCTTTCCTTGTCGGCCGCTTCGGCAGTGACGCCCCCGAGATCCGACTGCTGGCCGCCAGGGACATCGATGCCTTCCTGAACGGCTTGTCCGCCCACTGGAAGCCCGCCTCGCGCAAGGTGGTCTGCACGAGCTTGCGCAGCTATTTACGCTTTCGCGCCATGCTGGGCGACGACACCCGGATTCTGTCCGCGACGCTGCCGGCGATCGCGAACTGGCGGCGACGGCACCCTCCGAAGGTGCTCTCGGACGTTCAGCTCGAGCACTTCCTGCAAGCCTTCGATCTCACCGATCCGGTCGGACTGCGCGACTATGCCATCGCCCGCTGCCTGCTCGATCTCGGCCTGCGAGGGGACGAAGCCGCTCACCTGACGTTGGATTGCGTGGATTGGCGAAACGGGGTCGTGATGCTCCACCGCACCAAGAGCCAGCGCGTGCAGCATCTGCCTTTGCCGGTGCAAACCGGCGAAGCGCTTGGCCGTTACCTGCGGGAAGGGCGTGCGCAGACGGATAGCCGCGCCCTGTTCGTCCGCCACCGTGCGCCCTTTGGCGTCCCCCTCAGCGTGGCGGCCATTCGCAACGCGATGAATCGCGCGTTTGTCCGCTGCGGTATGGCGGATCGGTTCTGCAACACCCATGTGCTTCGACGTTCAATGGCCACCCGGCTGCAGAAGACAGGCGCATCGATCAAGGAGATCGCCGATTTGCTTCGCCACCGCGATCTGAACACGGCCCGGGTTTACGCCCGCGTCGACCTGGAGCGCCTGCGGGCCGTTGCCCTGCCTTGGCCGGGGAGCGAATCATGAACACCGCCACGACCTGGGCGGCTCGGGTTGAAGCGTATCTCGCCTATCGGCGCAGCTTCGGCTTCCAGCTCACCATCGAGGGAGGGCAGCTCGAATCGTTTGCCCGCTTTGCTGACCAACGTGGGTCCGAACGGATCACGCTGGAACTCGCAGCAGACTGGGCACGCGCCTCACGCCATCCTCGTCCGATCAGTTGGGCGCGCCGCATCGAGGTGCTCCGCGGCTTTGCCGCATTCTGCCTGCGCACCGATCCGGACACGATCGTGCCCCCGCGCAACCTCTTCGGCCCGGCCCACCGACGCCTCGTACCGCATATCTACACCGACGAGGAACTGCGAACCCTGCTGGAAGCGACCGACCGCCTGGGGCCTCCCGGAAGCTTGCGCCCGGCCACCTGCCGGACCCTCCTGGGACTGCTGGCGACAGCCGGACTGCGCATCTCCGAAGCGCTCAAACTGACACGAGCCGACGTGGATCTCCAGGCGGGAGTGCTCGATATCCGGGACGCCAAGTGTCACCAGCATCGTTTCGTTCCCCTGCACGCGAGCGTCCCACCGTACCTGCAGGCGTATGCGCAGCTACGGGACCGGCTCGTCTCCGGCCCGTGCTGCGATCGCTTCTTCCTGCGCGACGACGGCCGGCCCGTTGATCAGCGAAGCATGCTCTACGCGCTGCACTTGCTCTGCGACCAGCTCGGTTGGCAGGTGCGCGGGGACCATGCCCATCACCGGCTTCATGACCTGCGCCACACCTTCATCGTCAGCAGTGCCCTGCGCCTGTATGAGCAGGGTGGGGACATCGAGCATGGTCTGCCGGCGCTGTCGATCTACGTGGGCCATGCCAAGGTGGTCGATACCTACTGGTACCTCACCGGCATTCCGGAACTGATGGCCGTCGCCGCCGAGCGCTTCCATCGTTACGCTCAGGGAGCGCCAACATGAACCCGCTACTTGCCGATCCGGCCGAGTTCGCCGCCTTGCTCCAGCGCTTCTTCGCCGAGCGCCTGCTTCAGCAGCAGGCCGTCAGCCCCAGGACCGTAGCTGCGTACCGTGACGCCTTCCGGCTGTTGCTGGAGTATGCCGAGCGCAGGCTCGGCAAGCCGCCCGCCAAGCTGACCCTGGGGGACTTCGATTCAGAGCTGATTCTCGGCTTCCTGGCGCATCTCGAAGCCGAGCGCCATAACGCTGTGCGTAGCCGCAATGCGCGGCTTGCCGCAGTAAGGGCCTTCGCCCGGTACATCGCGGTGCAATGCCCTGCGGCACTGCTGCACGTCCAGCAGATCCTGGCCATTCCGATGAAACGCTTCGACAAGCCCCTGCTCGGGTTCCTCTCGCGGGACGAGGTGCGGGCGCTCCTGGCTGCTCCCGACGCCACAACCTGGTGCGGCCGCCGGGATCGGGTGCTGCTCAAGCTGCTCTACAACACCGGTGCCCGGGTGTCTGAACTGATAGGCATCTGTGTCCACGATCTGGAACTCGACGGCACGTCGTCGGTGCGTTTGCACGGCAAGGGGCGCAAGCAGCGCACTGTTCCGCTCTGGAGAGAAACCGTCGTGGAGATCCGTCGCTGGATCGACGCCGCTGGCCTGCAGAAGAACCAGTCCCTGCTGCCCAACCGCTGGGGAAAGCCGATGACCCGATCGAACGTCGCCGAGAGGATCGCGCGGGCCGTGAGCACGGTGACGCCGCAGTGTCCTTCGCTTGACGGACGGACCATCTCCCCACATACGCTGCGCCACACGACCGCCATGCATCTGCTACAGGCCGGTGTCGACCTCACGGTTATTGCTTTGTGGCTCGGGCACGAGAGTCCGGTAACGACCCACGGCTACGTCGAAGCTGATCTCGCCATGAAGGAACGAGCCCTGGCCGCGATCGCACCCCCAGGAACTCGGCGCACGCGCTACCGTCCGACGGACGCATTGTTGAAGTTCCTGCAGGCTCTTTGATTATGCGCAGTTGCCAGGGGCAGGATGCAGCAAATCGAGCGACCTGCTGGCGGCGACTCCACATAATCGCCAACTGGACATAATTGCGGTTATGGCCAATTGGCCATAAGCGCAGCAACTGGCTCTTCGCCGACACCGTGGCCGGCGCCAACGCCAGTGCCAACCTGTACTCGCTGTTGGAGACCTGCAAGGTCAACGGCATCGATGGGTATCGGTACCTGCGCGCATTGCTGGCTGCGCTTCCCCGCGCCAAGACCGTCGATGACTATGAGGCGTTGCTGCCCTGGCGCCTCGCGATGCCGAGCGTCTGAACGTCAGTCGCGAGCTGCAGTCCACCAGCGCGTCCAAAACCAATCACTTCGCCACGGCCAGCGCAAGGGGCGCGGTTGGTTGACCGCTTACGTTTGTCATCGGCCGCGACGAGGCATTGCTGAAGTCTTTGGCTGAGGCAGCCAGGCTGACAGAGACGAAGTGGAAGCCGAAGATGCAGCGGTCTTAGGCTACCGACGCCACTGGTGTGACAGCCGTTACCAGCGACGGCGCTCAGCGAGACAGTTGGCTGGGTCGTGTGATGTTCCCTTGCACGACGATGGTTACGACTGTGATCTCTGCCGGTGGCGCCGATCTAAGGATTGCAACGCCGTCGGCTGCCGGCCACGGAGCGGAGTCCTTCGGGCTGCAGTCCAGGACATACAGGAGTGCGACGCGCTTACCTTTTGCTACGGCGTAGCTCGCTGCCTGCTCGACGTAGGCTTGGCAGTCCTCCATCGTTCGGATCCTCTCCCTTGCCGACTTGAGCTCGATAACGATTCCTCGAAGGCTCAGATCAGTGATGCCGCCCGCCGCCTTGGGATGCTCCTCCAGGTCAGACCCGATTCGGGGTGCACGCCGCAGTTCCTTCCGCACATGCTCCTGAAAGCGATCTTCCGACCAGACCCCGTCGAACTCGGCATCCTGGACGGCGCGGCCCGCCATGTTGCCCAGGACCGTCAGCAGTTCGAGTACATCGGAGAGTTCCTGCGCACTTGCACGGCCTTCGCGTCGAAGCGTGTCGCGGACGGCCATGATCTTCTGGTCCACAGCCGAGTAGCCGGTGATCGGGTTGGACCTGACGTCGATGCCCTCTACCAAGAGAGTGCGATGGCCCACGATGGCCACCGGCTGCTCCACGCTGGCAGGCTGGAAGGCCGCGGCGTACTTGAACTCAAACGGCCGGGCTTTGAGCCCTTGGGCCACCTGCAGAATCGCCCGCCCTTGTTGGACAAGCGTGAAAGGTGGTTTCCCCGATGGCTTCGCGAATCTGAACTCTGATAGATCATATGTGCTTCGAGGCTCCGCCGACACCGGCGTGAGGATCAAGTGGGTTGCGTTCTCCGGCCACCGAGACACACGTACCTCGATCTCCATGTCATGCATTTCGCGCGGAACAAGGTGGTGGATGTCTGCTGCGGGCTGGCCTCCAAGCTGGAACTTCAAAAACGCCACCAAGAGCTCCTCCGGCTGTGTCGCTGCTTCCTCACCGAGGTCTGACCTTGGTCGCACCTTGAAAACCTCGTCGGCGAACACACCGATCGGCAGTGGAACGCCTCCGAGACCTCTGCACAACGCTTCGAAATCCGCGATCGATGCCATAAGCGGAAGGTTGGTTGATGCGTCCAGTAGCGCCTTGGCCTCCGACTTCTCACCGTACTCGTTGCACCAGAGTCGATACCGCTCGATCGCGCTTCGCAACAGCCGTTCGCTTCCTTCCGAAGCGTCAAGAATCGCCTGGCGCCACTCCACCAAGGTCGAGGCGATACGAAGCAATCCCGCGAAGGCGCCATAGGCGATCGCGGTTGCCGCTCGCCCATACTGAAGCGAAGCGCCGTCCAGTGCAGCGCTTGTTTGCTTCAGCAACTCGGCATCGACTGGTTCGCCGCGGCCGATCCTTGCCAGCGCATCAACTGCCTGAATGCGTGCGAAAAAAACTTGGGAGAGGATTGCGTCTTTCCGCATAGAGCTTCTCATCTTCTTGGAGAGCTTTCTCGAGGCCCTCCCACTCGGACTTCAGCGCTGTCAGTCGCGCCTCGTCACCAGTTGCTACAGCCGCCTCGAACTGCACTGCAACCAGCTGCAGCTGACCAACCCACTTCACTCGCCTCATGGGAACGGTGTCGGGTAAGTGCTCCCACGACGCCTTGGCGGCGGTGACGGCCTGCGCCCAAGCCCCAGCGCGGGTCAGGATCTCGACGATCGCGCCGACGTACAAGGCGCGTCCATGACGACGCACGGCGACCTTGACCAAATCGTCAGCGCGCTTGAGTACCTGCTCATCAGGGATCAGATAGGCCAGCTCCATCGCGTCTTCCTCGCCGTAATCGCTGACGTCTTCGTCCTCGAAGACACGAATGACCAGATCCACATACTCGGGCTCGTCCTTGAGGAACTTGGACATCGAGTTGAGTTCCCGAAGCTCCCGGCTCGCCGAAACTCGGTTGAGGATGCGGATGAAAACCGTTGCCAACTCCCCACGCAGTTGGCGCTCGTCGGCGAATCGGTGGAGATAGAGCTGCATGCATCGGAGCAGAAAGTCTTCAGCGTCCTTCCCCGAGCTGTATACGAGGATGAGCTGAAGCAATGCGGAATCGGCGCTCTGCTCCAGGTGAGGCGGCAGAGGAATGTTACCGAGCGCCGTGGTGGCTGCTTTGTGCACAATGACGTAGGGATCTCGCAGAAGAAGGACGAACGCCTCTAGCACAAGCTCGGGCAGGTCCGCAATTCGTTCCTTGCCTGCCTCGCCCAGGGTCTTGGCCGCCGCAGCCCGTTCGAGCGTAGAGGCTCCCACCAGCCCCGCATAGAGCTCTGGCAAGACGAGGTTCAGCCCTTCAGGCGTCGCGATGAGGTGGTGCGACTCCTTGAGCAGTGCCGAGCTCAAGCCCGAACGACTCTCGTCAATCCTCCCAAGGAACTCGACGTACGACTGCGTGGCAAGCCGATCACCCTGAGCTGCCTTGGCGGCCATGTCAGAGAAAGACTCTCGAATGTAGTAAAGCGTCGACCTCGCATTCTGCGCCTCAAGGGCCTGCAGTGGCGTCGTGTTGGCCTTCAACTTCTGCTCACCATCGAATGCCTCTAGTCGGTCGTCGAGTAATGCCGCTGCACCGAGAACGACGTCGAGTGCCTGTCTCGCGGCACCGAGAAGATCGCTGGACCCGGTTCTGAGCATCTGAATGATCTCGGTGAGCACCTTGTCGTTGTGTGAGGTACTTGCGAGCCTCACGATCCTGGAGAGAACCACTCCGGCAACCGTGTCGGTCAAAGTCTCCTTGCCGCGATAGGTAAACCGAAAGACCTCTTCGTAGACGCGTGCTAAGCGAGCTTCACCTTCAGACGAAGCGCCCTCGAAGAAGTCCGCGATCAGTTGGTCCGTCGCCATGGGCTCCTGGAGAAGGGCAGCGGCCAGCGAGCGCTGGAGGTCGCTGCAGACCATGTTTAGCTCTCGGTCCGCTTCGTCTTCATCGATCAGCAGGTGCGCACGAACCAACTTTGCGACCAGTGTCTTTGCAAACCGTCCCAGCAGATACGGGTCGACCGGCGAAAGAACCTTGAGCGCGGCCGTTCCGATGCGGATCCGGTAGGACTGACGCGAGTCGAGCAGCCGTTGAATTCCGCGATTAACGGGCTCAGGCCAGGCTGCGAAGACGGCCAGGAGCGGTTCCGGCTGTAGGTGCCGCTCCCGGTCACCGAACTGGGGGCGGGGAGGACTGGCCAGTCCAACTAGAGCGGGCACGGCAGCTTCCACGGCGGCCTCCTCGGCCAAACTCGGGTTCACCGTGACGATCCTCGCCGCCGTATCGATCGAGTTGTGGTGCACAAGGCAGTTGAGCGCGGCTGCCGTCAGCCGCTTGGCATCTGCCCCAACGTGCCGCAGTACATCGAGCGCCTCAGCCTGGCACCCACCCGCGTCAGATGCAGCCAACTCGAAGAAGTACTCGACGATCGGCGGCGTGAGGATCTCAGGCGCCAGCCTCGCGGTCTCGACGACCCGCGTCCGGGCGTCCTTGGAGCGGCTGTTGTCCAGAGCCTCAAGGTCGTCGAGCAGCGCGCACGTCGCAGCGCTCTGGCTGACTCTCAAAGCGTCGCGCCGCCGCTTTCGGGCATCCCGGGCTGCCGCCGCAGCCGCTTGCGCCCGCTCGGATTCTTCCTTGCGCCTCGCCACTTCGCGGTCACGTTCTCCGACCAGCTGAATGAGATTGGGCAAGCGAACCGCCTGACGCTTGTCGCAGTGCACACAGTTCCGGTCGTAGAAGTCGAGCACCCCGACCTCGAGATACCACCCTGCGACACCTCCTGCGGGCGCGTGGTCGCAGTGCATCCCGAGCATGCCGAGGGGCAAGCCGGTGTACTGGGCAATCAAGCCCGTGCCGCCGTGATTGCGAACCTCGGCATGCGAGCACCAGTTGTGTACGAGCTCCAAGATTTGCTTGTTGCGCTCGCCGGTGCGGACATGTCGCTCGAACTCAGCCTCGTTCATGCCAGCATCGTAGAGCATCGGGGACAAAGGCGGAACTCTAGTAGAAGCTCGAGGCGAGCGGGAGCCTGATGCAGCCCGCAGTACAAGACTTGCGCGGGCGCTACGCAATGTCAGCCTCCGGTACCCGCCGACCTTCGTCCGCCGCACACGACCGACAGCAATGAAGAGGTCCGACGTGCCCCGACGATGACCGACCGGTCATGGCCGGCACCTCCAATTCGGCGCGGTACCATACAGTGGTTGCTCAGGCAGCCGACTGCCTCAGATTTCTGTCTGTTCGGAGATCTCGAGTGCGTCATCGACTTCAATGCCGAGGTACCTCACCGTCGACTCCAGCTTGGAGTGCCCAAGGAGCAACTGTACGGCGCGGAGGTTCTTCGTGCGCCGATAGATCAGCGTCGCCTTCGTCCTTCGCATCGAGTGTGTCCCGTAGTCAGTGCGGTCCAGCCCCAGTTCGTCGACCCAGTGCCCAAGTATCCGGGCGTACTGACGCGTGCCGAGATGGGGCGAGTCGTGGAGCCGGCTGGGAAACAGGAAGTCTTCCGGCTTCAGCCCTGCGAGCTTGATCCACGCCTGCACGGCATCTCGGGCGGCTGGCGTGATCTCGAACTGAACGGGGCGCTGCGTCTTGTGCTGGACGATGATGGCGCGTGTGGCCACCTGGTCGCCGTGGCATACGTCCCGGACCTTCAGACCAACCAGGTCGCATCCGCGCAACTTGCTGTCGATGCCGAGGTTGAAGAGGGCCAGTTCGCGAACCCGACCCCCCATCTGCAGCCGAACGCGCAGGGCCCAGATGTCCTTGAGCTTGAACGGGGCCTTCTGCCCGACGAGCTTCCCTTTGTTCCACGGCTCGCGATGAACAGTGTTGTCTGCGGTACCCATGATGCTCTCCATCAAGTTGAGGGCCACAAAGGATGCACTCGGACGCCGTCACGGCGCCAGCTCGTCTCAAGTCGGATGGATCGGCGCTCGGCGCTGACCGTCAGCTTTGAAGTAGAGGGGCGAACTCACGGACTCGGCCAGGTGCTGCCATTGGTCAGTGCCCGCCTTTTGGAAGACAACTGTTCACGCTCAGACCCCTCCCGGGCAACGGAGGCCGCAGACCCTCGTCAGGGCGATAGAAGTCAAAGATTCCAAACGGTTGTGTAGCCGGCAACTGATGGCGAGAGGGTCACCCTGTTGCCTCTAGCTCCGGCCCACAAAATAGACTGGTCGGCAATGCCGATCGCTAGATCATGAATTGCGCGGTTGGATACGATGCTGATTTGAAGAATTTCAACGATAGGGAGGAGCGCATGTCGCTTGTAAGAACAAAGGAACAATTGGTCAAGCTGCTTGGGCAAGCTGACAATAGCGTGATCGCGCTTTCCGGAAAATGGGGCACTGGCAAGACCCATCTCTGGAACGAGGTTAAGAGCGGTTCAAACGATGACAAGGTCAAAAAGGCCCTCTACGTTTCACTGTTCGGCCTGTCGAGCATCGACCAGGTCAAGCGCAAGCTCATCGAGACTGCCATCCCAGGTGTGGAGTCGCATGGGGGCATGTTCGACGGGTTGAAGAACCTATTCAGGGTCGGAGTCAAAGTCGGTTCGGAACATTACAAGGCGCTGGCTGCCATCAATGACCTGAACGTGTTGCTGATGGCCCCGGTGGTTCTGAGGAACGGTGTGATCGTTATTGACGACATCGAGCGCAAGCATGAAAAGCTTGGCATCGACGAAGTGCTGGGCTTCATCGACGAATACTCCAAGCAGCACGGAGCGCGATTTGTCCTTGTGCTCAATGATGACCAGCTATCGAACAAGGGCGACCAAGAAAAGCTATGGGCGACATTCCGCGAGAAGGTGATAGACCGGGAGATCAGACTATCGACTACCGCCGATGAGGCGTTCTCAATTGCCATAGGGATTGCCAATTCGAAATATGCCGATGCCATCAAGAAGGCGTGCATTGCTTGTTCTCTGACCAACATTCGCATCGTCGTCAAGGTCATCCGCGTGGCAAATCAGATCCTTGACGGCCACGAGTTGGAAGAGGCGATCCAGGCGCGCGTGATCCCACCTATCGTTCTGTTCTCCGCCATCCACTATCGAGGGTTGGAAGATGGCCCGGATTTCAAATTCGCATTGAACGCTGGAAATCCCGATTGGCTGGGGTTCGGGCGCGACAGGAACAACGAGCCGACTCCCGAAGAAAAGCGTGAGGATGGGTGGCGGATGCTGATGCAAGAGTTGGGCATCCATGGTTGTGACGAATTTGAAAAGTGCTTGGTTGAGTTCCTGGAATCAGGCCTGTTTGATGCCGCGAGCATCGAAGTCGTCATCGATGGCTATATCGCTGAGAAGGAAGCGATGGAGACAAGGGAGGGGGCCCACCAGTTCCTCAAACGGGTCTTCTGGGATCACCGAGTAGGTGAAGCGCAGTTGGTCGATGAGGCCACCGTTTTTCCCGCGCGAGCCGGCCTGCTGGATCCCTTCGTCGCAACACAGCTTGAGTCCGCGCTCTCGAAGATGCCGGGAGGGGCAGCGATTGGCGAGGCGATCGTTGATGGTTGGCTCGAAGCATTCAGAGCGACCAATTCGACCGAGGTGAACGATGACAACCCGTTCAACAACCCGCTTCACCCGAAGATTCGAGCAGAATTTGCTGCGATCAAGGCCAATGTTCAGGCCAATGCAACCGTTGTCGATGCTTGCATACACATCATCGAGAAGAGTGGCTGGGGCACGCTTCAAGAGGTCGCCATGCAACGGGCCACTGCGACTGATTTCGAGGCCGCAATCCGCGACATGGCGGATCTCGACAATCTGCGCCGTTTCATGCGTCGCATGATTGAAATGCGGTTGCAGAGTGGGGCGTCAGATCCGCACTTTGGCTCTGCGCCCGAGCGTTTCATGGAGGCTTGTCGGAACATCGCCAATGATGCAAATTCGCCTCGCCTGGCTGGCTTGATAAAGCGCCTCTTTGAGAGTACAGCGTTGGCTTCTGAGTTGGCAAAACCGAGCGCCGAAGGCGGAGAGTTTAGTCAAGGTTAGCGTCGATTGAACGTCGCACTTTTTTTTGAATGAGCACGGGGAAGATATGGTTTAACCAGGCTTCGGCCTCTCAGCTACTTAAGCATGTGGCAGTCCGAGAAAGAGCCTCAAAGCAATAACTCTGAAAGTGAAGGTTCCGACTGTGAAGCACTTTTTGCTACGACTGAGTTGATCGGGACCTTTTTACGTTCTCAAGCGGTCATGAGAAACCTGCGCCCAACGATATATGAAAGGCGCCTTTCGAGCAGTGATTCCGACGACGTCTAGGTCCGCTTTGTCTCGGCAGTACCTGTTCATGAGCCGTGAGAGCGGACTTCCAGCAACCTACCGGCCTGTAACTGACGGCCACTGTCCACTGCTCACATGAAACCCGTCGTTGGGCAGTCGCCAGCCTTGGTGCTCGAATGACCGCTACGTAGCTGTGACCGATAGGTCACGATGCAGCCATGAGCAGCAGCAACCGCTGCGATGCAGACGGCAGCAGCAGACTGGCTGCTGCCCTTCACGCTCGGCGTCTGAATGTCGCCGGTTGCCGAAACCGGTCGTTCATCGTGCCCTGGTTCGGAAGTCGGCTGTACTTTGAAACTTGACGTTCATGACCCGTCGAGCAGATTGCAGCTGACTGTTCCATGCATCGCTCGCCCAACGGCTGCATTCGAAGACAGCGAATTGGAACTCCCGACCCATTGCGGTCCAAGCGGTCTTCAAATTCAGCGCCTGATAGCCGACATTCGCTGATCGCCGCGATCACGGTCGCAATGACTGCTTGCGAAAAACCAAGCTTCGATGTGGTCGTCATGTGTCCACCACAAGCGGTCGATCGAATCAACTCAAAAGCAGTCACTCTGACCGGGAAATCAATCTGACGCAAGCTCAATACGAGTTGTACTGACCTCAGATCGGGGCGCTACTCTTCGGACTCGGCAACCTTGAACCTGTATTTCTCTTTGAGGTGATTGAGCCGTGTGTTCCACTCAAGAAGACCTTCCTTTTGCATTCGGCCCACGACGACGCCCGGAGCTATCCCGACGGCATTGGCAAAGCGCACCACATCATCTTCAGTCTTAAGAAGGTTGCTCAACGCAGCGCTATGACTTGGAGGAATGAGTACATCCCTTGCGAATCTATTCGCCTCATCTTCCTGCTCGTCATCGAGGGCCCCGTCTCCGTCAATGAACATCATGCGCTTGCCATGAAGTATCAAATGCCCTGCTTCATGAAAGAAGGAGAACCACAAATGATCGTTCGTCTTATGCCGCAGACTCAGCATCAAAAGGGCTTTGGAGGGAGAAAGCCACTTTGTTGCGCCACTCACGGGACAGCCTTTGGGTGCGGCGGCAAACACGACGGCCACGCCCACCACCGCACAGGACTCAATCAACTTCGGAACGAATACGTCGGGATTTGCTTCGCTTGCCAATGACCTTATTAGTGTGAGCGATGCCTTGAATGCGGCCTTGTCGAATGGCTGCGTATCAATTCCTGCGGCTTGTCGCTCTCCTTGACGCAACCAAGTGGAGGTCGCCGCGGGGTCAATGGAAAAGCTCTTGGAAGCCCGAAATGCTGCTACCGGTCCTCTGTAGCTCGTCCGCCAAGCATTGGGTGAAGCGACCCCAAAGAAGCGCAAACACTCGGCCACCTGAGCGCCAGCGTCTGAATAGCGATCAATCCAGTGGTGATCGAGCATGTGCCGCACGGGCAACTCTTTTAGCCATTCGCTTTCGTTGGCGAGCGACTTCTCCTCTTCGACACGACCCACCGCTTCTCGGTACTGCGCTTCTCGCGTAAGCCAGAAGCCAGCAGTGATGCCGGTGACCTTCTCCAGCTTGAATGCGGTCTCCTCCGACAGCGCAGCCTTCCCATTGATCAGAAGGCTGACGTGCTTTTCGGTGTATTCCATCCTCTCGGCGAACGACGTCTGATTCCAGCCGTGTTCCTCTAGAAGGTCAGCAATTGAGTCACCCGGCGGAGACATCCAATCTGGGCGAAAGGCCTCGGGCGAATGGTGCGTAGGCATGGCCATTAGTAGATCTCGACTACCTCAAGGATATTGACTTGCGCCCAGTCGACCTGCTTGTCCGACTGGCGAGGTATCGGCGTGACCGCCGATGCGACGACCAAGCGATGTGTCGCGGACAGCATAAAGATAACCCGCCCGCGCCGGGAGTACGAGGGACGGCCGAGGTCGACCTCGCGTATATCGGAGGCGGCCCGAATGTCAGACAGGCGCGAACGCAATTTGCGCGCCGCCGCCTCACCCAGAAGGCGTTCGGCTGCGGTTCTGCGTTCACAGACAACTCGCAGCTCAGGCGAGGCAAATCGCAGGTCGAGAGGCATACATGCACGCGATCATACCGTTTACCGATCTGGCCCACAAGTTTTCGAGGTACTTGAATTTTATTTACCGGTTTGGTAAACTATTTCTGTCGGCATCCCGCCGCGAATTTTTTTTGGAGATTTATCTATGACGGATCACCCGAAGAAGTTGGTTACCATCATCGTCGAGGGCATTCAACACCAGTGGCCCAAGGACGAGATCACGTACGCCGAAGTGGTCACCCTGGAGGACCCCCAGTACCCACAGCACCCGGAACGCGTCTACTCGGTTACCTACGAGAGGGCCCACGGCGAGAAGAAGGGTGTGCTCTCGCTGGGCGGCTCCGTCAAGGTCAAGGAAGGGATGGAATTCTTTGTTAAAGACACTGGCGAGTCGTAATCCCGACCTCAAGGCGCTCCTCGAAAAGGGCTACGCGCTGGCCGTCGACACCAACTGCCTCGTCGTCCGAGATATTCCGTATCTCGACGCGAACGGGCAGTTGCAGTGGGGTGCCATGGTGTCGAAGCTCGTTTCCGAGGACGACGTCAACTTCCGCCCCAACGACCATCAGATCTTCTGGGCGGGCCCGCGCCCGTACGGCCTCGACGGGCAGGTTGTGCGTGGTCTGGGCGGTGGTGCCGCGCAGCTTGTTCTGAGCGAGCACTGCAGCGACGTGGTCGTGCAGCAGAGTTTCTCGCACAAGCTTAAGGACAAGGGCGGCCAACCCCGCAACTACGTCGATCACGTTGAGAAGATCGACAGCTATTTGACGATCATCGCCGGGCCGGCAATGCAGCGGTTTGGCGCCGACCCTTACACCTTTCGAGATTGCGAGGAGGAGGTGGCAAACTCGGTCTTCAAGCTGCGCGACACGTTGACGAGCCGCGCCGAGATCACCGATCTTGCCAAGCACTTTGAGAACGACGTGGTCGCGATCATCGGTTTGGGCGGCACCGGCTCCTACGTGCTCGACTTCATGGTCAAGACGCCGGTTCGGGACATTCGGGGTTTCGACACGGACAGATTCTTCGTACACAACGCGTTTCGCTCGCCCGGGCGTCTGGATGTGGGCGAAGGTAGCGAGCTGCGGCAGCTGAAGGCCGACGTCTATCAGAGGCGCTACGAAAATTTCCGTCACGGCCTCACCATCAAGCCGCTGTTCATCGACGAGTCGTCGGCCGCGGAGTTCGACGGCGTGACTTTTGCTTTCGTTTGCGTCGACAAGGGTAGCTCGCGCAAGAGAATCTTCGACTTGCTGATCTCGAAGAACATCGCGTTCATTGATGCTGGCATGGGTCTCAACCGTAAGCCCGGCCCCATTAGCGGTACCGTGCGCACGACCTACTTCCCGCAAGATCTTGGGCAAACCGTGCGTGCAAAGGGCTACGCGCCCGAGACCGATCCGGCCGATGACGTTTATAAGACCAGCATCCAGATCGCCGAGGTGAACGCGCTCAACGCGGCACTGGCGGTCCTGCGCTTCAAGCAGATCCGGGGGTTTTATGTGGGCCCGCCGGCGCTCCATCAGCTACTGCTGACTTTCGACAACCTCTCTCTATTGAGTCCCGATGAAGACTGAGAATTTTCGGCTTGAAGAAGTCGAATTCATGCCCGCAAAGTTGGAGCCGGGAATTCTGTATGCCTCGCAAAAATACCGTACCGCCGCCCATCTGTGCGCCTGCGGTTGCGGCGAGAAGGTGCGTACCCAACTCGGGCCGCTCGGATGGCGCCTCACCAACGGCCGTACTGGTCCGACCCTCTTTCCGTCCATCGGCAATTGGCAGAAGCCTTGTCGCTCCCACTACTTCATCAGCAATGGCAGGGTTCTGTGGCGGAGCGACTGGACGGACGAAGAAGTGCTGGAGGGGCGGCGTGCTGAGGAGCAGCAGCGCGATGCGTACTTCCACAATCACCAAGGCGGGTGGCGGGAACAACTTAGAAGTTGGCTGAAGCGGCGTCGATGAGGCCGACAGTCGATGTGCGTTCGGGGATCTTCAGATAGGATCGCCGCACACAATCGCGAAACGGTGCGTGAACTCGATCGAAGTCTCTCACAACTTCGACAGGCAATGAGACCAGTGGGAACTTAAATATCGCTGTTCGATCGGAGTATTGCGTCTGGAGCGCTGGCTGCCCAAACGCACATGGCCCCACCACCTGCAAGCCGAAGCAGGGTGCCGAAGTCTGTCGTGCCTTTGCTTGACGTTGGTCACCAATAAACCTGGCGCTCGCCACCTGCAGGGAACGCTGCATTTCTGCCGTTGAGCCTGGATCCGATCAAAGTCAACTTGGGGCACCCAAAGGTCCTCGGCGAAGTTTCGGTACGTAGCATTGTGCAGCGCACCTGATTCATTGCTCCATAGCGGTCACTTGCGTGTGTCAGCAGATGGCCGGCAGTGTGAGTACGAGGCCACGGCGGGAAGCTAACTCTCGATGCGTGGGCCTGGCCAGCCAAGGTCAGCTGTCAGCGGAGCCCGTGACCTCACACTGCCGGCCAGAAGCCGACGGTCGATATCATTGCCGATACCGGAGTTTCAACGTCATAAAGCCTCAACTCTTTGGCTGTGGCCACAACTGCCGCGCTCAGGAACCCTCGCCCCTGTCGCGCTGGTCTATCCCTTCATCACGGGCAACTTGCTGATGATGGATGCGCCGTTGACGCCCTGCTCGGCCAGCTTTTTTGCGACGATGGCCGGATCGGTGAACAACGGGCCGTCATAAGTCAAGCTGAGAACTACCTTCCGGAGTCGATCCAGCAAGTCCATCAATGCGGCCTCGGCCAGTAACCGAGGGCCGAACGCGATGTCCTCTGCACGATCCGCAGCGGTGACGTTCGTGGTGAACACCGGCACCGGCTTGGGCATCCCGGGAGCGAGTTGTTCATTGCACCATTGCCAACTCAGCACCAGCTGCGCTGCATCCGTCTTGTGGATCGGAGCGTATTTCTCGCTCTTCGCCTCAATGCAGGCGCCGCAATCGTCGAACAGCCAGAGCACGTCCGGTCCGCGGCCAGTCTCCTTTTCTGGTCGACTGCTTGCAGCACCCAGCAGCTCGCCTAGCTCATGCAAGCCCCGCTCCACGGTCTCGGCGGTGTTCCCGTATGAAAGTTTCGCCTTGACCTCGTCTAGGCGAGCCAGCGCTGCGTTCGCAGAGGCGTAGGGACTGAACGCCTGGCAAACCGCGACCGCCTGCTCGGTGAGCCGAGCGAACTTGCGATCGGCTACCTGCTCCGGCCGCGGAAACTTTGTGTTTGCGGCAAATACGGCCCTGTATGCGTCCGACGCCAGGGCGGGATCAAACTGATGCAAGTACGTCGCGACCCAATACAGGAGCTCAGCCTTCTGGATCGGATGCAGTGAGCCATTCGCGGCCTCGCGCAGTCGCGTGATGGCACCGTGGAAGTTCTTCGCCTTTGCCATGTTCCATCCGTCGCGCAAGGCCAGCGCTGCGGCTTCGTACGCCGTAAGAGTGGCTGCGCGGGGTTGCTTGCCGACCACCTTGACGCGTGCCCTGTGGGCATCCTTCCAGCCCTCGTTGCGGGAGAGCAGCGCATTGGCCATCTCGGGGATGATGGCCGCAATCGGCTTTCCACCCAGCCCCGCCTTACTCGCAAGCTCCCGCCCAAGATCGACCTGAAGGCGCGTTCGGTCTTCTAGCAAGGTCGCCACGTTCTTTCGCCCGATGAAGGCAGCAATGTCAGGTCCGACGAGCAGGACGGCGGCGTAGTCCGCGCTCGAGCGCACCGCCCTTCCCAGTGCCTGTTCGAACTTGTTGACAGTACGTACTTCGTACTCGGGGCTATCCTTTTGACGGTAAGCGTCGACCTGATCAATGATCCGATCGCCACTAGGCACTCCATCGATCACCAGAATACGGCAGGCGTCATCAGGCAGATCGACACCATCGAATCGCTGCGCGAAGACGAAGTAGTTCCCGTTCGTCGTGCGAAGCTTCTCAAGCGCAGCATCCACCTCTTTGGCCTGCGCCAGAACAGCTCCAGCATCCGTCCAAGCCTTGGCCTGCGCAGCCGAGGACGTGAGCACCACGACATTCGTCTGCTTGGCCAACAACGCGCAAGCTACCGCTATCTCCTGTTTCTTGCTCTCGGGGTTGACGAGTGAAGTCGGCAAGATCATCCGCTCGCCGGCTCCCTCGTCCTCCATGGGCTCGATCAGCCTGGCGTATGCGGCCGGGTCGCAGCCCAGGGCAGAAATCAGACCAGAGATGTCCTTGATGCTTGCGGACATAAACAATCGGTGCTTGGCGCCTGCGTAAGCGGGAACGTCCTCCACCGGTGGGATCTGGAGTGCAATCTCGGCCCCTGTTCCCGAGATGCAGCAGCGCGCGAGCTCGATATAGCGGGCGATGTTGCCCCAGGTGAACAGCAGGGGCGGAGCGTCCTTGCCGGGGTCCAGCAGCTTAGCCACCTCACCGGAGACTCGCGACCAGACCCAGTAGGGCACCTCATATGTCGAGCCTGGATCGTCTTTACCGATCCCAGCCCACGTCGCCGCGTCCGTCTGTTCGCAAAGCGGTCGGAGCAAGTTCCGCAGGGCGCCGAAGAACTCGGGCGGCACCGGTACGGTGAAGAACTTTCGTACGCGATCTGCGCCCGCATGCACGTCATCCATGATGATGGTTGACGGTCTGATCGACCTGGACTCGAACACTGAGTTCGCCGTGAACAGCTTGTCGTAGGTGCAAGCCAGGACCGCATCTCCGCTCAACGCGCCATACGGCAGTCCACTCTTCGGGAACGTAGAAACGGGCACTCCGATGGCCTGCCCCGATGAAACGACCTGCTCTACCAGCTGCGTGGTGGGGCAAAGATAGACGACCGGGTCACCCTTGTACTTCCGCCTCATCATCTCGGCATACACCAAGCCCAATACCGTCTTGCCTGACCCGGTGCTTAGCTTCATGATGACATCACGTTGGGTGAGCTGGGCATCCAGAGCGGCCAGTGCGGCAAGCTGGGCCGGACGCAAGCTCGTGTGAGTGGTCTTGCGATCCAGCTGTTTGAAGAGTTCGGCCAAGGTGGCCGGCACCTCGGCTGACGAGTTTTTCGCGAGCGATTCGAAGTCGAACATACTTTCTTCCCTGTGCTGTTAGCTGCGACTTGTGTGCGCAGTCCAACAGGTTATACGAAATGTAGGGGTTCAGAACTTTCAGCCCCGCTAGGACTTGCTTTTGCGCATCGGCTGCCAGACCACGTGTTGGTTCCTGATACACGCCATGTCTCCAGCTAGAGTGGAGTGCAGGGGCCACGGCCGTAGGAGGTCAGGCCGCTCTTGAACGACCGTTATTGAATCAGTCTGACGGGCTGCTTTGGGTCGTCAAGCGCTGGTCCCGAACGACCGCTTCTATGATGACTCTTTTGTCAAGCCGTTTTTGATGACGACATCCAGCGTTGAACTTCATGGTCCGCGGATCACGGAACCCATTGGCGGACTTGGTTGATGACCGTTTTCGCGCGACTCGAAGTGGCCGCTGCATTCTGATCCAAGGTCGGGGTGTGATGAGCGTTCAAGCCAGTGCTTGGACGAACTTCTATCCGTGCAGGGTGTATTTACCCAGCACCCAATGCGGCATACGCACAAAGTGCGCTGGCAAACCCCAGTTACCGGCGCGCCCCATCTGAGAAGACGGTCACTGTGCTGTGACCCACGGTCGTTGCGGGCGCGTCGACCTTTGATCATGATGCGTTCCATGTCAAGCCGTTTGTTTAGGTTCAGGCCTGCTTGGCCTCAGGCTGTGGTTGGCTTGAGCACCGCCCCGTTCGGGATCTCGCCGTGCTCAAGGTAGCGCCACAGTGCGATCGCCAGCCTCCGCGCCAGCGCCACGATGCCGATACGACGCATGCGCTTGCCCCCAGCCGCAAAACGTCGGTTGAACCACTGGGTCAAGGCACTGTCAGGCTGCAATCGCAGCCAACCCCACGCCAACTCCACCAGCAAGGCGCGCGCTCGCTTGTTGCCGGCTTTGCTGATGCCTTGTTCGATCTGGCTGTCGCCACTGGCGTAGGGCGTGGGTGCCAGCCCCAAGCAGCCCGCCAGTTCACGCCGGTTGGAGAAACGCCGCCAGCCGAACAGCTCCTTGACCAGGATCCAGGCACCCTTCGGTCCGATGGCGCGCAGCTGGGCCAGGTGCGCCACCAGCGGCTGCTTGCCAGCGGCCAGCTCCTGGCGCCGCGCGGCCTCCAGCGCCTTGGCCTGCTGCTTGACCAGCGCCAGGCGTGCGCTCTCGCGCTCGATCTCGGCGCGCAATGCCGGTGGTACCTGCCCGCAGTGCCGCTCGCACCAGCGCCCCCAGTCACGCCCGCCAATGATGACGTGGGGGCGCAGGTTGTGCAGAACCAGCAGCGAGCTGATGCGGTTGGTGTGTGCGGTGCGCTCTTTCGCCAGTCGTGCCAGCTCGCGGTGCGCGCGCCGTGCGTCCTCATCCTCGGCTGATGGTTCGTGCAGCACCGACCACACGCGCTCGCCCGTGCGATGGCGCAGCAGCATCGTCAGCAGCTTGTCGCCGTCGAGCCGGTCGGTCTTGGCGCGCCTGGCATGCCGGTTCACCTCGATGCTGGCAGAGTCGACCACGATGTTGTCGATGTCCTGCTCAACCAACCAGCGGTGCAGCCACCAGCCGTCGCGTCCGGCTTCGTAGCAGGAATGCACCTTGGACTGCGCCTGGAGCTTGCAGCGCTCCTTGGCCTTGGCTATGCACTGTGCAACTGCGACCGTGTCGCCGGCCTCCACGCTGTATCGGCCGGGGCCACGGCGGCCATCGCTCAACGTCAGCTGCCACTTCTTGTCACTCAGTTCAAAGCTCATGTACAGGTCGGCCTGGATCGCCGCCGCCTGGTCCTGTACCACTGTCTCGTGAAAAATAGACATTTCAGATCTCCTGGTCGATGTCAACTATCTTGACCGCTCGGCGACAACTATTCTGGCCGGTGGAAGCGGGGAATGAATTTGATTGTTTATGTGGTTGAGTGAACCTTTCGCACAGGCGGGGCATGCCCCGCCTGTGCGGCGCGGCGACGGTAGCTCTGCACGTTCATCTCCAGAATGGTCGAGTGATGCACCAGCCGGTCGACGGCAGCCAGCGTCATGGCTGGCTCCACGAACACCTCGCCCCACTGCGAGAACGGGGTGTTGGCGGTGATGGCCAGACTCTTGCGTTCATAGCGTTCGGATATCAATTCAAACAGCACCGAAGTCTCGGCCTGGTCGCGCCGCACGTAGCTCAAATCGTCCAGAATCAGCAAGTCAAACCGGTCCAGCTTGGCCAGCTCCTGCGGTAGACGCAAATCACGCCGCGCCGCCTGCAAGCGTTGCACCAGGTCGGAGCAGCGTGTGAACAACACCCGTCGACCTGTATCAATCAAGGCATGCCCCAATGCACATACCAAATGGCTTTTGCCTACGCCGGGCGGCCCGAACAACAGAACGTTGGCGCCCCGGTCTATCCATTCGGTGCCCTCAGTCAACGCCATGACCTGTGCTTTGGACACACTGGGCACAGCGGTGAAGTCAAAGCTGGAGAGCCGTTTGTCCGGGCTCAGAGCGGACTCATTGCGGTGGCGGTCGATGCGCCGAGCCTCGCGCTCGTTGATTTCGTGTTCCAGTAAGGCCTCCAGCAACCGGTGTGCGGGCCAGCCCTCGGTGTCGCACTGTGCGCACAGGTCACCGGCCAACCGTTTGATGGTGGGCAGACGCAAATCCGTGAGCATCATGCCCAGACGGGGCGAAGTTGGAATAACTGTAGTTGTCGTTGTTGACGCTGTAATTGACGCCGTGCTCATAGGGCCACCTCAAACAGGTCGTCATAAACGGCCAGCGTTGGCAGTGTCACGACCACCTGTGGGACATCTCCTTTGGGCGGTGCCAGCAACTGAGTCAAGGCGTTGAGGTCCGGCAATTGGTCCAGCTCAATTAACTGCTCCAGTTCCTGGGCCAATTGGGCTTCATGCCCGTCAGCGGCCAGGACCAGCAGGCCCACCATTGTTTTGCAAGCTTCGCGTTCAGGCCTTTGGGCGGCCAGTCGCTCCCATGTCTGGCGATACACCGCACGAGGGAAGGCGGCATCGCGCAGCACCCAGCGGGCAAATGCACCAGGCTTGCGTTTCAAAGCACCCACCAAATGCCGGTAGTCGATTGCGCGCCCAACGCGCTGCCCCTGAGCAGGCCTTGCCCTTGGTAACTTGAGGACGCATTGGCCGCCCAGCCAGCACTCCACATGCTGGGCATACTGGCGCACCATCAGCCGGTGACCAATGAGCTGGCTCGGCACGCTGTATAGAACCCCCTTGAGGGTGAAGACGGCGTATTTGCTGACCCTGGCAGGAATCTCTTCAAACTCGGCGGTGCGGCGCACCGGCAAGGGTTTGAGCATGGCGCGCTCGGTGACCAGGAACTTGGCCGCACGCGCATTCATGCGTTGAACGATGGTATCGACAAACGTTTCGTAATCACTGCGCGCATCAAAGCTGCGACTGCCACGCAGACGCAATGCCTGGTCCAGTGCCGTCTTCAGGGAGTTGTTGCGTGATTCAATGGAGCCGTTCTCGTTGGATTGGCCCGGGTTGCAGCGTGTGGCACGCAGCCCGTAGTGGCTGCACAGGTCGGCGTAGCGCTGGGTGAGCGCCTCTTGTTCGGCCAGATTGTTGAATGCTGCCGACAGGCTGTCGGTGCGGTGTTCTTCGGGAACGCCGCCCAAGGCCCACAGAGCTGCCTGCAGTCCGGTGGACAGTGCCATGAAGCTCTCGCCGGAATCGATGACCGTGACGTGGCGCCAACCGGAATAGGCCAGTGCAAATTGATACAGGCGGTGGGCAAACACAGCGCCGTCAATCTCCACATTCAGGTCGTCGGCTACGGTGAAGTCCGACAGGCCTTGGCGCCCCGGTGGATGTTCCTGGGCAAAGTAGACCTCGCGCTCGCAACCAAACTTGGAACGCCATAGGCGTATGCGCCGCTGCAGGGTGCGCAGCACGCTGGTGTCCCAGCGGCCTGGATAGCGGCGCTGGAGTTCTTCAAGCAGGGTGACGGCATTGAGCCTGGCATCGGCTTGCAGCAGGGGCACGACCTCACTGTCCCAAACGGAACTCAGCGGGTCTTCCCGGGTACGCCAGTTTCGTGCGGGACGTTGCGAGGGCAGGCTTTGCGCGTCTTCGATGCGCCGGGCGCTTCTCTCACTGATGCCGGCTTTGGCGGCAGAAGCTGCCTGGCTGAGCTTGTTGCGGTGTTGCTTGTACTTGTGCACTTGGTGGTCCGTGATTCTCTTGCCGGGCATGCCGCCTACCTTCGATATCTGTTCGAAGGTCCAACGGTAGCCCCGCCTCCCGGACCCGCCCGGTGTCGGCCTCTACCCGGCCAACATAGTTGTCGTCAACCGGCCAGGGTAATTGTCGTCAACCAGATCTCCTTCGCAACGAAGTTTGAAATCCTCTTTTTAAGCTCAAGCCGTCTTGATTGAGTAGTCCCACATAGCATCTGACCGCAAATCATTTAAGTTGCCGGTAAGGGGACACCGGCCATCGAAAACAACCGCCGCGATACAGACGGCAGCAGCAGCCTGATTCCAGACTGTCGAATATTGGAACTGCCTGATCTAGATCGGACAATCAAGGCTACAGGTGTTGGTCAGCAATGCGCCTGCGATTTCGATGGGACCGCCACCCGCGCCCGGCCAGAAGCAGCCACTGAGAAAAGCCTCCTCCCGGATCCGGCCACCGAGTGCGAATGGGAAGTACGAGATTGGAACCGGATCGGCCTATTGGCGATTGGTGCGATGCGGTGTAGCAATACTTGCCATGCCAAATAGTCTGGCCTAATCTTGAAAGGTAAGATGCATCTGCGCGAGTGGACACGGCTGCATCAGAGATCAGTCTACAAACGCCGGCCACAAGAAAAGGACTCAAACTTCATGGCTTCAGTGAGCGCGCAAACACGGCAGACCCTAACGAGTATTTCTGGTCTCATCCAGGCGAACCTTGTGAGCCAGGCTTCCGTTGAAGTGACGAAGCTGATCCGACATCTCGGGCCGCAAGAACTGGTCCTCGCGTCTCACGACATCCGCAATGTGATTGAAGGATTTCAGAAGCAACGTCGTCGTGACCTGCGGGAAGAACTAGATCAGCGACTGGAAAATGTGGCTTCAGCGCCGAGGGTGAGCGATGGCACCACCGTCCGGAGTCAGGTGTCACCCGCTTCGACCGAGCACCTGCTCAGCACGCGTGTTGACGCGATGCTGCTAGAACTAGCAAACAATCACATCTTCAAATGGTCTCCCCACTACCGGGACGTAGTGCGATTCATCGTTGACAGCGCTCTGAACGAGTTTCCTGATTCGGGTTCCATCGAAGCTGAACTGACCTTGATCTCGGAGCGGTTCGCTGCCCACTCAAAGACAATCTTCGGCCGCGGCTATACGTTTCAGATTAGGCGGGGACTGACGCCCACAGTTGCTGAACTCAAATCGATCAGCGGACTTCAGGCATTTCTTGATTTGGTGGTGTCCGTCTACCTCGATAGACGCCAATCCGTACACTCTGCAACCGACGCGGCCATATTGTGGGGGCTTACCTCCGGGATGCTGTCGGGGATCACTGGCGGCTACGGTGCAGCCGACCTCGGCGGCGTGGCTGGGTGGCAGCTCCTCGCCAAGAACCCTCGAAGCTGGGTTCCACCGATTGGGTTCTGCCGAGGCGGGGATCTAATAGCGTTCTTCGAAGAGTTCCCAGCCTGTCATCGGGACGAAGACCTATTCCGCGCCCTCGCGGGCACACTGCTGGCTATCGACCGTCTGGCGCACAAGTTCTATGGCGATGACGTCCTTCTGCCTAGGCTGAGCCGCATGTCAGTCCAGTCGCCCGTACGCTTGGACATCACACTCGCAGCTAAACGAGGCACTCGGCGACAAGACCTTTTGGTGACCTGCTTCTGGCAAGGCAAGCTGCAATCGAATCAGCCACTCACGGCTGCTCAAGCACTTCACGCAGCCGTTGTGGTGGCAGCGCTGGATGATCGGGTCGCTCGCTGGGTTGAGCATGAAGCAGTTCCTGGCATCGTTAACACCGAGGGACACGCAGCAGAACTCCAGCAGATCCACCACCTTTCGGAGTTGATCTTTGCGTGCCTCGAGGCTCAAGAGATTCGGGATGACGCCTACGGCGCGCCGAGCGTGATAACACATAACTACGCGGGTGATTTCCCGCTCGATGACCCTGACTTCCGACGCCAGTTCCTGGTGCAGCGGCACAGTGTGAAGCTGCTGCTACAGGAGTTCGACGGCAACACCGGCATTCATCTGTGGTGCAGCGTGCGGCGCTCGGGCAAGACAACAGCCGCACAGGAGCTTGCGGACAGTAGCGGCGGCTCTGTTGTGGTAACGCAGACCATGGACCGAGTGCCGAGGTATCCCCTTCAGAACATCTTCGCGATTCGCGTCAGAGAGGCCTTCAAGGCTGCAAGCGACCTGCCGGACGACTTCTTCGCCAAGGTTGTCCGGGAGTGTGCGCTGGCAGCGACCGCGGTCGACTCCGGCGATAGCCGCATCGTCTTCATCATCGACGAGTACGAGTCCCTGTTCGAGTCGATCGACGCGTACTTACGCAACGACAGGGCATTGAAGGTGATGGTGGCTCTGCCATTGCTAAGCCAGATGGTGGACTTCGCGACTCGCAACCTCTTGATCTTCATGGGTCAACGACCGGACGCCTACTTGGTCTTGTCGGCTCAAAACCAACTCAGCCCGCTCGTTCGCCAACTTAGCTTCCCGCTGTTCGAGCACGTTGAGGGCGTGGCAGACTCCGAGTTCTCACAGCTCTTGCGTTATGTGCTCACGGAGAAGCTCCCGTTTGACACTTCCTTTGCCGCGGCCGTCTATGAAGAAACAAGCGGCCATCCCTACTTAACCGTCAACTTAATGGTGGACTTCTGCGACTATCTGATCGGTAACAGGTATCGTTTAAATGAAGCGGCGTTGAACAGGCAACAATTCGTCGATTTCACGCGGGACCGACTGGCCGTTGCGGCGTTGAAGCGCAGCCCACACTACGAGTTCTTCAACGGCCAAATGGCGGAGTACCTGAGCGAGCAGGCTCGCAGCGACGAGCCTTGGCTCTGTGCAATCGCGACTACCCTTCGGACGCTTGCCACGAAGCACCCCAAGAACTTCACCTGCGCGTTCAGCAGCTATGAGCAATGGGGTGCGCCAATCGGTGTAGTGGCGCGGATGACTGCGGCCCGCCTGCTCACGACCGGCGCGCAGGCTAACTTTCTCAAGGACACCGGTGGGCAGGTCTCAGCGGGCGTGCGTCTGCTCGCCCGCCTCGCCGGCGCTGCAGCTCCGAAGTTGAACTGATCATGCAGTACTCGTCGCAGCAGATCTTCCAACTCGTCCAAGCTGTTCCTTGGAAGCCCAACAGCTGCATCCGGATGTTTTGGGTGCGCTACGCTGAGGGCTCTCGCGATGAAATGGCCGAACGCCTTTGGACCTGGATCAACAAGGAAGCGGTCGTCCCTATGGTCCTCAGAACTGCCGGCTTCAAGGACACTAATGCGGTCTTGGCTGATGCGATGGAGCTGTTCGAGGCCAATCGAGTGCGCATTGAGCCTCTTGCGGCTGACGCCCCGGAGCGCATGACGTTCCTGATTTTGTCGAAAGAAGACTTCCGGCTGGTGAATGCCAGCTCGCCAATCGAGCTGCCCGACTGGTTCCCCGTGCTGCCGGCGAGGGCCACTTTCTTCTCAGTGAACGACTTGGGGCAGTCTGCCGAGATTAAACCCCTTAACTTCCCAGAAGCTCGGATGGACCACGTCGCCGAGATGCTGTTCGAGCTTGAGTCCGCGATTTGCGGCAAGCTCGGCGAGATCTATGCCAGCGATGCGGGACGAGTTGCGCTGTGTGTCGATGCCCTGCAACCCAGCACCCCTAAGTGCGTCGATGCACAGGACACGCTGCAGCTGTTCTCCGCACATCTTGATGCAGCAGCGGGCGATCCGCGCGCCTATCGCCCGAATGCCGCTCCCAGTTCCAAGTTCCTTGCAGCCCGCATCCTCAAGCTCGTGCTCGGACACCCACCCAAGCAGCTGGCCACCGCAGCGGAAGAACTGGGCCGGAATCTTCGCGGCTCGGGAGCTATCGCCCTAAAGCCAACCTTCTTCGCCGTCATGTGGCGGCCGGCAAACAAGATGTCGGTCGATGCTACCAACTGGCACGCCATTCTGGTCGCCTTCTTTCAGGCCTACCAGCTGATGAACGCACATGCGCATGCGGGCGAGTTCCCTGCCTATGCGGTCGCACTGCAGTACGCCAACTCTCTGAACCTCCGTCAATTCCCGCGCGATGCCAAGGGCTTCGTCGAGACGCTTCAATAGTGCGCTCCTCGCGGCATGCTGGTGGCTACACCTCTGTAGCAAACGTCCGACTGCGTGCCGACAGACTGCTCTGGAAGTTGACGGCTGACTGCTAGGGGTCGACAGTTCCAGTTGACACCCTCGGGCAGCGGACGTTCGGGTGGCGACAACGTGCAGGCGCGCCGGAAAGGTCCGCAGTACCTTGAAGCCGGCCATCGAATGCGGGAGACTGCTGGCGTCTGATGACCGCAATGTGGCCGAGACCGTGATTTCAGGGTGCCCCCATCACCGACTGGAAGCGCTGCGAACCAGCCACTCACGAATCTGTAACGAACGCCTGCCACGGGCCGGGTCCTGACGATAACAGTGACTGCTCGACTTGCCGGACCCGACCATTATGAAGAGCTCTCCACTATGGTCGACTGCGCCACTTCACCAGCCAAGCCCAACGGTCTGTTTGGCCCTCCAGTCCAGATATTCAGTTTTGGCGACTGGTAACAACCACTCCCTCTTTCATTGGTACGGCGGTACACGGTCTGAGGCCGCAGTATCGAGTTTTTCCGATAGTGTTTTGTCTACGACTTCAGTTGCTTGGAATAGCCGTCGTTCCCATAAAACCACAGCCTGAAAAATATTTATTTCCGACGTCGTTTATTCACCTCCCACACGCACCCATTTGCCGCTTCACTCTGGCGACCCGCAATAAGCGACGTCGTTTATTCAGCGGAAAAGCGCTGGTAATGCACTTGGTATTTTTGAACCTGGCAAAGACACTTGCATCCACAAAAATCTTCGGTATGCTGATTCCAATCGCTGCCAAATCCGCCATGAATTCAGCCGCCCACGCCCTCGCCAACCGCTGCCCCGCACAGCGGCAGATAAGCGTGCGCGCCATCGCCACGCGCATCAATTCCGCCAGCGCCACAGCGATGCCGGTGGGTAGCGAAGCCTCTCGAACTTAGAGACCGAAATGAAGCGCCTTTGCTACCCACCCATCCCACCCAACCCCCTCAGGGGTTCGTGTCAGCCGACCCGTTGCTCCAGATGATCTGACAACCGCGCTGACCGAGCTCCTGACAGACACAGGAGCCCGAGATGATCCGAGATCGCCAACAACAAGATGCCCCGCCGCCGGGCTACCGGCTGCATGCCCGCTACCTGGGCTTTAAAGCAAAAGGAACGGGCCTGGCGCCCGAGATCCTGCTGGACGAGCGCCTGGCCACCCAACTCGGCGAGGAGGCAAACCGCCTTCGCGAGCAGGAAATCGCCGAAAGAGCGGAACGCGAAGAGGCGGAGGAGCGTGCGCGCGATGCCAAGTACGAGGCCACGCAGGCCAATGCATTCGCCAGATCACGCAAGAAAGACGACATCGACTTTGACTTCGACAAGGAGCTCGAGCAGGCCATCGACCCCGTGCTTGGCGTCGACTACGACGTGAGGGCGCAGCACCCCGTGTACCCGGCCGCCCGGCTGGTGCACTGGATCCAGGGTTGCCTGACATCCACTCCAGACAAGGAGTGGTATCAGCGCGACCACAAGCTGTACCTCAAGCTCAAACAGCGCGGGCCGCTGCGCCGTGTGGCCGCACCTGAGGATCCCGTCGCTGCACTGGCCGCACTGCGCGAGTCCCAGCCGCACTTCGGTGCGGTCATCGATCTCGTGGCCGCCCAGCTCGCGCTGGGGGACAAGAGCGGGCGCGCCTTCTCGCTGCCGCCGATCCTGCTGGTGGGCGAGCCCGGCGTTGGCAAGACCCATTTCGCCTTCAAACTCGCCGACGCCCTGGGTACCGAAGTCCGCCGCCAGGCCTTCGACAACGACCAGACCGGCGCCGTCCTATTGGGCAGTGACCGCAAGTGGGGCAATACCACCTATGGCGTGGTATTCGACCAGGTGGTGCTGGGCCAGGTTGCCAACCCCATCATCGTGCTCGACGAGGTCGACAAGGCCCGGCGCGACTTCGCCGTGCAGGACCCGCTGGCCTCGCTGCTGACGCTGCTCGAGCCCGTCACGTCGAACTGCGTGCGCGACATCTCGACCAACTTCGAATTCGACGCCAGCCAGATCATCTGGATCGCTACTGCGAATGATGCCCGGCGCATCTCCGCGCCGCTGCGCTCGAGGTTTCGCGAGTTCCACATCGCCATGCCTACGCCCGAGCAGGCGCTGCAGATGGCCCCCGGCATCGTAAAAAGCGTCATCGAGAGCCTCGCGCTCGAAGGCTTCGAGCCGCCCGCGCGCGAGATCGTGGTGCGCGTGGCGCATCTCAGCCCGCGCGAGATCCGCCAGGCGATCGAGCCCGCGGTGGGCCACGCGCTGGCCAACGGCCGCTCGCATCTTCGGATCAGCGATCTGCCGAAAGAGCTGCAGGACGATGCCGCCGGCGCGGCGGGACGCCCGCAACTGCATTGACCTTTAGACCAAGGAACTTTCATGAACGCCAATCACGACCATCCATCCACGGTGCAGGCCCTCAAGGAGCGCTACCCGTACATGTTTGCCGGCACGAACATCGGCTTCGCGCTGTACCGCGGCTGGTTCGAGATGTTCGCGCGGCTGTGCGCCGACATCGATGCCGCCCTTTGCGAGAACAAGAGGAATTTTCATTGGGTGCAGATCAAGGAGAAGTTCGGCTCGTACCGGCTGTACTACAGCATGGAACGAGATCCCGATGACGTCTCGATCTCTTACGAGGTGGTGCCGGGGCCCGGCCATGTGGGTCTGCGCCCCAAGGCGAAACCGGCCCGCGCCAACGCACCAGCATCGCCGGCGCAGGTGATCCGCGAGCTGGTCAACCGGGCCGAGGACGCCACCACCAGTATGTGCATGGCCTGTGGCCAACCCGCCAAGGCCCATTCCTACAATGGGTACTACCTCACGCTGTGCAAGGAACACTCGCCCAATCGACGCTTGTCGCTCAGCAATCCGGTCTGGAAGAAGGTATGGCAGGCCACCAAGATGCCCGATGACCAGGAGGGCTCGTCATGATCGTGTTCCTCGACTTCGATGGCGTCACCCACCCCGAGCCTTGCGAAGTGGATGCCCTATTTGGAAGGTTGCCCCTGATCGAGGAGGTGCTGCGCGAGTTTGACGCGACGCGCATCGTGATCAGCAGTAGCTGGCGAGAGGTGCATCCGCTGGGCGAGCTGCTGGAGTTTTTCTCGAAGGACCTGGCCGAGCGCGTGATCGATGTGACCCCAGGGCTGGAACGCCTTGATAACGGCTGGTTGCCCGGCCAATCACGCCGCTTTGAGCGCCAACGCGAATGCGAGCACTGGATGCGGCAGAACCGTCCCTGGGACACGCCGTGGCTCGCCATCGACGACCGTGCGCACTGGTTCGAGCCGCAGTGCCGGCATTTGCTGCTGACCGACCACCGGCAGGGATTTGCGGTGGACGATGCCCCGCGCCTGCGCGCCATGATCGAGGAGAGACTGTGATGGCCCGCGATTTGATCGTGTTCCTGGACTTCGACGGCGTCACGCATCCTGATTTCCACGTTGTGGATGCGCTCTTTGGAAGGCTGCCTCTGATCGAGGGCGTGCTGCGCGAGTTTGATACGCCGCGCATCGTCATCAGCAGCAGCTGGCGCACGATCCATTCGCTGGGCGTGCTACGTGAGTTCTTCTCGGCCGACATGGCCTCTCGGGTAATCGACGTGACACCCGTCATGGAGGCACAGCGGTACAACGAGCGCTGGCTGCCCGTTTTATCGCAGCACTTCGATCGCCAATTGGAGTGCGAGGCCTGGCTGCAAAGGAACCGCCCCCGAGGCACACCCTGGCTGGCCCTCGATGACTGGCCCTACTGGTTCGAGCCGCAGTGCCCGCACTTGCTGCTCACGGACCCAAGCCAAGGCTTCCAGCCGACCGATGCCCCGCGCCTGCGCGCCATGATCGAGGGGAGACTGTGATGCGAGACATGGAGCAATTCGACCGGGACCATGAAAAAGCGCTGCGCCGCCTCTGGTTCCTCGGCGACGTGCATGCCGAGTTCAAGTACCTGGCCCGCGCGCTGCTGGCCGCGCCCGAGCCGCCGCGCTGGCTGGTGTTCCTGGGCGATGTGGACATCGACCACCAGCCCTTTCGGGAAATCCTGGCGCCGTTGCACCGCAGTTTCCCCGAGGTGCGGGTCGCCTTCATCCACGGCAACCACGATGCCGACACTTATGAGCATTGGGCCATGCTGCACGACTGCGGCGCTGCCATCCCGCTGCATGGCCGCGTGCTGGAGATGGACGGCGTGCGCGTGGCCGGTCTGGGCGGAGTGTTCCAGGGCCGCATCTGGTATCCGCCGGCCGAGCCGGTGTTTGCCAACAAGGACCAAGCCATGAAGAAGGGCCCGTACCCGTGGCGCGGTGGCCAGAGGCCGAGCCCGAAGCTGCACGGGGCCATCTACCCCGACGACGTGGCAAGCCTGGCGGCGCAGGACGCCGACATCCTGGTGACGCACGAGGCGCCTTCGTGCCACCCGCATGGCTTCGCGGCACTGGACGACCTGGCGCGTGCGCTGCGCGTGGTGCGCAGCTTCCACGGCCACCACCACGATGACCGCAGCGAGGCATACGCGCCGTTGCGCCCGGCCCTGGGCTTCGATCCCCGGGGCGTGGCGTACTGCGCCATCAAGAACGGCCTGGGCCAGCTGATCCATCCGGGAGAGGCGGGATGGTGAAGCTGCTCGTCCTGTCCGATCTGCACCTGGAGTTCTGCGCCTTCGCGCCCGACCCGGGGGCCGTCGCGGCCGCCGACATCGTGGTGCTGGCCGGCGACGTCCATCCCGGCGCCGACGGCATCATCTGGGCGCGCGCGACCTTCCCTGACAAACCCATCGTCTATGTGGCCGGCAATCACGAGTTCTACGACGGCGACTGGGAGGATACCCTGGCACTCCTGCGCCGCACCGCCCGCGAGCAAGACGTTCACTTCCTGGAGAACGACGCTGTGGAAATAGCGGGCCTGAGGTTCCTGGGCTGCACGCTGTGGACCGATTTCGCGTACCTTGGGGAGCATCGGCAGGAGGAGGCCATGCACGAGGCCGAGTGGGGCCTGGCCGACTACCGGGTCATCGGGGTGGCGGGGCGAGAGAAACGCTTGAGCCCCCAACTCTCGATCGAGCGTCACCTGGCCAGTCGCGCCTGGCTGACCACCGAACTGATGAAGGGTGATCCGAGCCGCACGGTGGTGGTGACGCACCACTACCCGCACCGGCGCTCCACCGCGCCGCAATTCGCCAGCGACATCCTGACCGCGGCGTTCGGCTCGCACCTGCCCCTGGAGCTGTTGCTGCGCGCAAGCCTGTGGATCCACGGGCACACGCACAGTTCGTGCGCCTACCGTCTCGGCGACTCTCGGCGCAACGTGAGGGTCGTATGCAATCCGCGCGGCTATCCCTATGGGTGGCTCACCAACGAGATGGAGAACGCCGAGTTCGATCCCGGCTTGCTAGTTTCGGCCGGCGTGCCAAGCATTTCTTGAGGACCCTATGAAACTGCAAATCGCTTCAGACCTCCACCTGGAATTTCTTCAAAAGCGCTGGCCGGGTGAGCGCGTCATCGCCCCCGCCACTGGCGCCGACCTGCTGGTGCTGGCCGGCGACATTGCCAATGGCACGCAGGCCATCGACTTGTTCGCCGATTGGCCCGTGCCGGTGCTGTACCTGGCCGGCAACCACGAGTTCTATGGCGAGTCGCTGCACAGCGTGCGTCAGGACCTCAGAAAGGCGGCCGCCGGCACCAATATCCACTTCCTGGACAACGACCGCCTGGAGTGGGGCGGCGTGCGCTTCCTGGGCTGCACTCTGTGGACCGACTATCGGCTGGACAACCGTTACCTGCAAAGCGATCTCATGGGCCGGTGTGAGCGGGCCCTGAATGATCACTGGTGCATCAAGATGCAGGAGGGCGCCTTCACAGCGGCGCGTGCGCTGCAGGAGCATGAGCAGTCCCGAGCCTGGCTGGAGCGGGAGTTGGCCCGGCCGTTTGCCGGACCCACGGTAGTGGTGACCCACCACGGTCCGCACCCGGGCTCGGTGCACCCGCGCTACAGGGGCGACGCGGTGAACGCGGCCTTCGTGAGCGACCTCTCCAGCCTGATGCCGGGCGTGGACCTGTGGCTGCACGGTCATGTGCATGACTCGTTCGACTACCGCGTGGGCGACTGCCGGGTCGTGGCGAATCCGCTGGGTTATGCGAGGAACCGCTCCAGCGCGGCCACGCCGGCGGAGCTCCAGTTCGAGAACCCGGACTTTGACGGCTCCCTGCTGCTGGAGGTCCCCTCATGAAGCTGCTGATCCTGTCCGACCTGCATGTGGAGATGCGTCCCTTCTCCCCGGTGACTGATGGCCGGCGCATCGACGCGTCGGCCGACGTGGTGGTGCTGGCCGGCGACATCCATGGCGGGGCGCGGGGACTGCGCTGGGCGCGTGAGACGTTTCCGCACAAACCCATCGTCTATGTCGCCGGGAATCACGAGTTCTACGACCAGCACTGGACGCAGCTGCTCGATCCGCTGCGCGAGATGGCGCGCCAGCACGACATCGAATTCCTGGAGGTCGACGGCGTGGATCTTGGAGGTGTGCGTTTCCTGGGCTGCAGCCTGTGGACGGATTTCGATCTGTTTGGCCAGGAGCGGCGCGGGATTGCGCAGCGCCTGGCTAGAGCCCGCATGAACGACTACCAGTGCATCCGGATCACCAAGACGGCCGAGTTCTACTGGGCACACTCGAAATACCTGATCCCGGAGCTCACCGTGCGTCGGCACCGCGCCAGCGTGGAGTGGCTGAAGGGAAAATTAGGGCATGGCGATCCCGCCAGGACCGTCGTGGTGACGCACCATGCGCCGCACCCCCATTCGATTCCCGAGCGCTTTCGGGAGGATCTGCTCTCGGCAGCCTATGCCTCGGACCTGAGCCATCTCATGGGGCGCGCCGCCCTGTGGATCCACGGGCATATCCATGATTCCGTGGACTACGAGGTGGCTGGGACTCGAGTGGTTTGCAATCCGCGCGGCTACCAGCACTGGAGCGAAAGGTTCGAGAACGGCTCGTTCGAGCCGGGGTTCATTGTGGAAATCTGAAGGAAAGGGATTCATCATGACCATGCCATCGGAGAGAACCCGGGCGCTGCGCTGGGCGGGGGAGTTCCTGCGGGAGGTTCGCTCCTCCAGCGAGGTTCCTGCGCCGCTGCGCGAGCAGGCCAGAGTCATCCTGCGGCACTACCCGAGCAGCGCTGACATCAAATCCGAGGCGGCGCACTTGCGCGCCCGCGACACCCTGGACAAGGGGCTGGGGCCGTGGATTGCGCCGGAATCGGACCTTGAGATTTGATATGGACACCCACCACCCCATTAACCCGGCGGTGCGCGCCCAGGTGCTGGAGCAGCTGGCGGATATCGAGCGCCGCGAGAACGTGCGCATCCTGTACGCCTGCGAGTCCGGCAGCCGCGGCTGGGGCTTTGCCTCGCCCGATTCGGACTATGACGTGCGCTTCATCTTCGTGCGACCGCTCAACCAGTACCTGCGGCTGTATCCGCCCCGCGATGTGATCGAGGAGACACCCGGGCCAGTGTTCGATGTCAATGGCTGGGACCTCAGGAAGGCCTTGCTGCTGCTGGCCAAGGGCAATGCCACCGTGGTCGAATGGCTGAGCTCATCCGTCGTCTACCGCGCGGAAACTGGCTTTCTGGCTGAAATGCACCATGCGGTGGCTTCGGTGCACCGGCCCGAGCGCCTGTTTCACCACTATCTGCACATGGCCCGGAGCAACTACCGGGAGTACCTGCAAGGAGAGATGGTGCGGGCCAAGAAGTACCTCTATGTACTGCGCCCGGTGCTGGCCGCCCTGTGGGTGATAGAGCGCAAGGATGCGCCGCCGATTGCATTCGAGACCCTGGTGGACGAGGTGGTGACCGATCTGGTGGTGAAGGCGGACATCGCCGGGCTGCTCGTGATGAAGCGGGCCGCGGGGGAGCAGGAGTACTTCCCGCGGCGGCCGGTGTTGAACCGGTTCCTGGAAGAGACGCTTTGACCCTGCCTCGATTTCACGTACAGCAAGAAGTTGAAAACTTCTAAGGTATGGAGAATCGAGATGCGAGATAAAAAATTGCCGAAGCGGCAGTACACGGATGAGTTCAAGATAGAGGCGATCAGGTTGGCGGAGTCGGTCGGAGGCCACCAAGCGGCACGCCGCCTCGGCGTGCCTGTAGCGACTCTGGGTAATTGGTCGCGGCGGCGCAGAGCTGCGGGCACACCGGCGCCCGAAGTCGCTGTGGCTGGCGCCGCAATGCCGACGCGTCGACCTGTGAGCGAATTGGAAGCCGAGAACAGCCGCCTGCGCAGGGAGCTTGCCGATGCGAAGCTGGATGTGGAAATCCTTCGAAAAGCGACGGCGTACTTTGCCAAGGGGTCGCGATGAAGTACGCCTGGATCGAGAATCATCGCGACGAGTACACGGTCAGCCGGCTATGCCGGGTGCTGTCGGTGTCGCGCACGGGGTACTGCCAGTGGCGCGTGCGACCGCCCAGCCCACGAGCACTGGCGAATGAGGCACTGGATGCCAAGGTGGCGGTCCTTCACCGCGACAGTCGCAGGAGCTACGGTCGAGCGCGCATCACGCAGCAACTGCACCAACAAGGCGAGTACGTGAGCGCCGAGCGAGTGCGCCGAAGTCTGCAACGGCAAGGGCTGCGTCCGGTGTACCGGCGGGCATATGTGGTGACCACTGACTCGGCCCATCGCCTGCCGCTGGCGCCTAACCTGCTGGATCGGCGCTTCGACGGCTGGCCGTCGAACAAGGCCTGGGTGGCAGACATCACCTACGTTGCCACCGGTGAGGGCTGGCTGTACCTGGCTGCGGTGATGGACCTGGCGAGCCGCCGCATCGTGGGCTGGTCGATGTCCGAGACGATCGATGCGAAGCTGGTGTGCGCGGCCTTGAGATCGGCGTACTGGCAACGCAAGCCTGAGCCGGGGTTGCTCGTGCACACGGATCGTGGCAGCCAGTACGCCAGTCACGAGTACCGCCACCTGACAGCGCAGTTCGGTATTACGATGTCGATGAGCAGGAAGGGCAACGCCTGGGACAACGCGGCCATGGAGAGCTTCTTCAAGACGCTGAAGGTCGAGCGCATCTACCAGGTACGCTACGACACGCGAGCGCAGGCTCGCCTGGACATCGTCGACTGGATCGAGGGCTTCTACAACCGGGTACGAATTCACTCCGCAAATGGATACCTGGCCCCTGTCGTCATGGAGAGCAGCCTAATGGCTGCATGACTTGCTGTACGTGGAAACGAGGCAGGGTCACTTGCCCGGCTCGATGAGGTTGGCATGCCGGCGGCGGGCGGGGTTGATCTCAATGTGCTGGAGTCTGTATTTCTTGGGTTCGTGAAGGCTTCGCAATTCCTTCGCGATGGCGCTGGCAGGGCCGACCTTTCGCGCACCGATCGCGAGCCCATCAGTGACGCTCTCCAGCTCGAAACTCTGACACTCTACTGCGCAGGGAAAATCTCAGGCTCCGAGACCGAGGCAAGCCTGGGCTGCGATACGCGCGGACTGATTGCCTTGGTGGCGCGGCACGGGCTCAAGCTCCCGCACGTGCCGCAGGAGGTGGCGGAGAAGATGGCTCGCGAGGCGCTTGAACTACTCGGGCTGGCGCCTTGACATGACAAAAGGGCATCATTGCACTGAAGTTGAGGAAACAGAAATGCAAAGGGCTTCTGCTGTATTCACCGATGAGCATGCGTTCTTTGCTCGTGGCCGCCGTCTGGCGGCCCTGGCGGATGCCGGCAAGCCGATTCCCGAGACCAAAGGCACCATTGCACTGGACGCGGATGGGGTGCTTCTGGACTACAACCTGGCCTATGCCCACGCTTGGGAGCGCGCGTTCGGCGTCGAGACAAATAGAGAAGGGCGGCCACGAGGCCGCCCCTCTTTTGAGACTGCCCGTTACACTACAGTGCTTGCGAGAAGTCCAGCGCGTTGGTCAGGTCACCCATTGGCTTATTGCCGTTGTTGGCTAGAGCACGGTCGCGCTCCTTCAGGCCCGGTAGTTGCGGCAGGGCAAAACGGTGCGTGATCAGGCGCAGGACCGAGGCCGTGTCGTACTGCGTGTGGTCGACGAAGCCCTTCTTGGCGAACGGCGACACGATGATCGCCGGGATACGCGTGCCCGGACCCCAGCGGTCGGCCTTCGGCACAGCAGCGTGGTCGTAGAAGCCGCCGTTTTCGTCATACGTCACGACGATCACCATGTTTTTCCACTGCGGACTTTGCTGCAGTTTGGCGATCACGTTGGCAATGTGGGCATCGCCGTCGGCTACGCTGGCGTAGCCCGGGTGCTGGTTCAGGTTGCCCTGCGGCTTGTAGAAGGTCACGGCGGGCAGCTTGCCTGAGGCCGCATCCTGCAGGAACGAGGCGTCGTAGTCCTTCAGGTGAGCGGCACGCTCAGCCGCGCCGGTGGCGGTGGCGGGGTCGAAGCGGCTGAAGTAGTTGAACGCCTGGTGGTGCGGCTGGAACTGCGTCGTACCGCCGTAGATGACGCTGCGGTCGGTCTGGGCGGCATTCCAGGCGCCGGCGTACCAGGCCCAGTCGATATGACGGGCGCTCAGCAGGTCACCGATGGTGGTCTGCGATTGCGTCGGCATGGTCGAGGGCTTGGAGGGATCGGCGTCGGCCGCGTTGCCACCGGTCGCGGGCGGGTTGCCGCTTGGCTGATACGGTGGCTGCATCGTGTTGACCGCGTAGAACATGC
This sequence comes from Rhodoferax sediminis, assembly GCF_006970865.1. Lineage (NCBI taxonomy): Bacteria > Pseudomonadati > Pseudomonadota > Betaproteobacteria > Burkholderiales > Comamonadaceae > Rhodoferax > Rhodoferax sediminis. The sequence continues at coordinate 712,527 of NZ_CP035503.1, read as the reverse complement.
CCGAGGCATCCTTCGGGGTGATCGCGCCGTCGTTCAGATAGGTGGCCGGGCCGCTCAGCGCCGAGGTCTGGCTGTTGGCGGCCGGCGTCAGGCGGATGAAGTTACCGTCGGCATCGGTGTCGATGGCTGCGATCTTGCCCTTGGCGACCGAGGTGTCGGCGTTCGGGTATTTCGGGACACAGGCGCAGACCAGGTACTGGTGGTTCAGGAACGAACCACCGAACGTGCCCATGAAGAAGTTGTCGGCCAGCACGTATTGCTTGGCGATGTTCCACATGGTCATCTTGCTGCCGTCGTAGTAGCCCATCGACAGGCCGCCGGCATCCGAGTAGGCGGGGAACTTGTCGTTCTTGCCGCCGTTGATCTGCATCTGGTTGTTGTAGAAGCGGTGCACCAGATCGGTGGTGACCACGGTCTGCGGCACGACCACGCCAGTGCCGTTGACGCCCTTCGGATCGTCGATCTGGAACGGCTTGTTGGGCCAGTTGGCTGTTTGCGCCTGTGTGACGGTGACGCTCTGGCCGGGGGCGGTCAGGCCACCCCAGGTCTGCGGCAGCACCGGCAGCACGGAGCCGTCGAAGTCCTTCTGCGGCACAGCGGTGCCTTTCGAGGCCGGGTTCACGCCCGGAACGCCGTCGGCGCCCGGGAACAGGCCGTACAGGTTGTCGAAGCCGCGGTTTTCCGCGTAGATCACGACGATGTTCTTGATGTTCTTGATGTTCTTCGCTAGGGCTGCATGCTTGCGGACGCGCTCGCGGAGACCCTTGTTGAAATCGGCGTCATTGACCTTCGCATCGGCAATCAGGGCGATGACTTCGCCGATTTCCGCCTTCAGCACTTCCTTGATGGCCGGATCGCTTTCCTTGTTGTGGTCGGCCAGCAGCTTGTCCTCCGCCACACCCAGGCGTTGCGCCAGCGCGGTCTTGGCGGCGGCGAGGTCGCCGCCATTGTCGTCCATCTGGACAGCCAGTTCGGTCGAGATGGCGCTGACGATGGCGTTGGCGCCAGCCGGTGCGCGGAACACCAGCGGCTGCGTGACGACGTCATGCGCGCCGGTGTCGGGATCATTGCGGAAGGCATCCGTGCCGACTTCCACCACGACGTTACCCTGGCCGGGCAGCGTGTAGGCACCCTTGGCGTCAGTGAAGGTGCTCGCTTCGCCGGCGTCGCACTTGCCGTTGCTGTTGGCGTCGATACAGACCTTGGCGTGCTCGAAGTAGCTGCCAGTCACGACACCCGAGGTGGACCCGCTCGAGGCGGTACTGGAACTGCCGCCACAGGCAGTCAGGCTGGCCGCGACTAGCGCGGTCAGCGGAAGAAGACAGAATGCTCGGCTCATGATTTTCCTGAAATGTTGTGAAAGAGAGGACGAGGGCGAGCGCGATTCTCTGCTGCCTGTATGACCAGTTGATGACGAAGACGCGCGCGCGGTGCCAAATTCGGTTGCGCGCATGACGACGGCTTGACGACACAAAAGTGTCACGACCGGCGTGCTACCTTGCTAAGCTTTCATCATCCCGTCCGTTGCCGATGCGCCATCGTCTCCCGCCTGCCACCACTGTCCGCGTGATTGCCGTCTTGGCGCTCGCGCTTGCCGGGCTGGCCGCATGCGGGCGCGACGAACCCTTGGAGGCGCAGGCCGCGACGCCGGCGCCTGCTACTCCGGCTGCGGACAATTCGCAGGCAACTGCTGCCCCAGCCTATGAAAAGGCCTTCTACGCGATGATGGTGACGCGCCGGCCTTCGGTGCCGGCCATGGCGGCGCTCGGCAAGGCGCTGTTTTTCGATCCGGCGCTGTCCGCCTCCGGCAAGCTGGCCTGCGCAAGCTGCCACAGCCCGACACACGCCTACGGCCCGCCCAACGACCTGTCTGTGCAGGTGGGTGGCCCGGAGATGAACAGGACCGGTGCGCGTGCAGCACCGTCGCTTCGCTATCTCCAGAAAGTGCCGCCGTTCTCCGAGCACTTCAACGAGAACGACGGCAACGATTCTGAAGACCAGGGCCCGACCGGTGGCTACACTTGGGACGGCCGCGCGTCGTCCACGCACGACCAGGCGCGCATCCCGCTCCTGTCCGCACACGAAATGGCCAATGGAGACCCGGCCGCGGTGGTCGCCAAGCTGCGCAGCGGCCGCCGCGCGCAGACGTTCCGCCAGGTGTTCGGCAACGACATCCTCGATAACGAAGACACCGCTTTTCGAGCCGTGCTGATGGTGCTGGAGGTGTTTCAGCAGACGCCGTCCGAGTTCTACCCGTACAACAGCAAGTACGACGCTTTCCTGCGAAAGCAAGCCAAGCTGACGCCGCAGGAAATGCGCGGGTTGCGGTTGTTCGTCGATCCCAATAAGGGCAATTGCGCGGCGTGTCATACCAGTGTCATCAAGCAAGATGGCGCTTTCCCGGCGTTCACGGACTTCGGCCATATCGCCGTGGGCGTGCCGCGCAACCGCAAAGTGGCCGCCAATGCCGACCCGGCCTTCTTCGACCTGGGCCTGTGCGGCCCGGACCGGATCGACTTCAAGAACCGCCCCGAATACTGCGGCCTGTTCCGCACGCCCTCGCTGCGCAACGTGGCGCTGCGCAAGGCCTTCTTCCACAACGGCGCGATCCACTCGCTGGAGGATGCCGTGCGCTTCTATGCCCAGCGCGACACGCAGCCGCAGAAGTGGTATCCACGCAAGCCTGACGGCACCGTCGACAAGTTCGACGACTTGCCGCCGCAGTACCGCGTCAACGTCAATATGGAGAAGCCCTTCGGCGGCAAGCCCGGCGACAAGCCCGTGCTCTCCGACGCTGACGTCCGCGACATCGTTGCCTTCCTCAAGACGCTGACCGACGGCTACCGCCCGAACGCCTCGCTCGCCAAACGCTGACTACATGCAGGCTGCAGCGCCAGCGGATGCGAGCGCATGCCTGCGCAAGCTCTGGCCCAGCGCCGCACAGTCAAACACAATCTCCTCGTCTTCGGCTAGATGGAGCCGAAGCCAGTGTAATTGTCGATGCCGCGCGGGGGCGCAGGGGTCGCCATGACCAACAGCGTTTCGGTGATTGCACGCAGCTGCATGCTGGCCGACGCGCTCACCAAGGTTGTCGTACTCAAGAGGCGGATTCCTTGCCGCATTGCCAGACATGCGCAGGCCAGGATCGTGGCGCTATGGCGACCCATCACATGTTCAGTATCCGGTTGCCTAAGGCGCAGCGCCGGGCTAGGTATCTGGCGTTGATCTCGGTGGCGGCCTGCAGCATGGTCTGGAGTGTGCTGCACGATGTCCTGCAATGGGATGGGATGCTTGCGGAGCGCCGCTTGCGGATCACATGGCATCGCGGCGGCGGCATTGGTCATCGTTGGGGGTCTGCTGCCGTTGCATATCCGCCTGGGGTGGCGGGTTTGACGCAATCTGGCGTCCGGCATCCTCGCATTGACGGTCATGGCTCTGTTGGCAGGAACCGGGCTGTTTCAATATTACGGTGGCGAGGAATGGCGCGATTGGGGGCGATGGATGCACATCGGCGGAGGCCTTGTTGCCGCTCTTGCCGTCCCGATTCATGTCTGGCTTGGACGCAGCAGGCTTGCACGCTCAGCCGCATCCGTCGTAGCATCTACGCACAGTGCGTAAACTGACCGCCCAACGGCGTGACGTGAGTGACGAACGTTGATACGCCAGCGGCGCGGCGATGCAAACCGGCTGGGCATCGCCGTGCAGTTGTGCTTGCCGCGCCTTCCAGATCAATGGCTGCTGTCCGATACCACGGTGCCGGTGTCCTTGTTGCCGCCGATCGGACGGCACTGCGCACCAATTCGGCATGCTGGTCGCAGTATGCCGAGCGCGAGGAAACCCGGAGGGAACATCTGCTTGAACTGCGCGCTTACCTGGGGTTGGAACCGTTCGGTCTGGCGCGCTACCATCAGGCCGTTCATGCCACCAGCGAACTGGCCTAGCAGACTGATAAGGGCATTGTGCATGCGGCCAGCGTCCTTGATGCGCTGCGCCACGGGCACATCATCCTTCCGACATTGGACGTCATTGAGCGCCTGGCCAAGAGTGTGCCGACAGCGCCGGGACGATTCACCGAAAGGGCCGATCAACCCTTTTCGGGTTGTTCAATCGGCGACTCGCGGTCATCAGCACCATCATGTCCCGTCTTAGGCGCAGATAGCCAGCGTGAGCAGGTTTAGTCTTGGTCGTCGTGATCGTCCCAATCCCGACGGTCGTAATGGCGATAGCCGTAGCCTGGTCCGTAATAGACCGGCGTTGGCGGTCCGTAGTACACAGGTGCGGGGCGGTAATAGACCGGCGGCGGACGGTAGTACACGCGCGGTGCAGGTTGATAGTAGACCGGTGGGGGGGCCGCGTAGACGGGCGCCGGCATGTAGTACACCGGGGGATTGAGCACGCCGACCGCGACGCCCGGGACGCTAACGCCAACGGACCAATTCACCTCGGCATTGGCCGAAGCGACAGTGAAGAGGGCACCGACTGCCACGGTACCTGCGGCAGCCCATTTGACCAAAGTAGAACGATTGGGGCTCACAGTGGGTCTCCGAAAGAAGGGCGAAAACCGCCCATGCCAGCACTCAACGCTCGACCCGTGAATGAGGTGCACCCAAAATTGGGAAGAGCGTTGCTAAATGTCACAGCTCCCGAGGCCTTTCAGATGCTTATCGAGGCGAGTCTGGAACAGACCCGGCATCCTCATGCGCGGCGGCGTTGCCTTAAGACTGCATATCGAAGGGCTGCCTTCTAAATTGCGAAGCCGCAACGACCGGAAACATCTCAAGCGTGCCGGAAGTCATCGAAAGCGCACCCCATGCGTTGAACAATCAGCTCGCTCGAGTCGGGCTTCACGCAGAGGGCACCATGAAATCAAACAACCAACACGAACCGCTTCGAACCAGGCGCCGCCCCAAGGCAGCTTGTTTTCTGGCGACTGCAGCTCTTGTCCTGGCGGCAAGTTTCGCCATGCCACGGACCAGCGCCGCAGCCGAAGTCGGGCTTTCAGGCAGCGGCAGCTTCAAGCCACCTTCGGCCGAGCAACTCGCAGCGCTACCTGCCGGGTTGGGTTTTTCCCAAGCGGATCTCGCCTCTGGAAAATGGTCGTTTTCAGTGCGCTACGACGACAGCATTCGCGACGCCGACCCCGACCCCTATGTGGGGCGTTATGCCGGAGCGATCCGCGCGTTTCGCGTCGTGATTGGCAGCACCACCGTCGATTTGCCCGTTGACCAGGCGCAGATTGTTGTCAGTGACGGCGGGGGCGGTTTCACGAACCGCGAGTCGATTCGGCTGGAGGCCAGGGCCACGATCCCCTCAGGCCTCCTGCGTCTTAGCTGGATTCAGGTCAATCAACAGCCCCAGGGCACTGATCTGCGCGGCCCCGCCGGGGCGCTGGGGAGCGATGCGCTTCCGGCTTACGCGATGGTCGCCAACCTGGCCACGGCAAGTCCGTTCGACAGATACCTGGAACTGCGCATCGACGCCCCGGGTGGCGGATCGCGGCCGCTGCTGTACCTCAGCTCGTCCAAGCTTTCGGTGACAGCCAGCCCGACCATGGCGCCTTGAGGAGTTCGAGATGCCACACATGACCGCATTCACGCGCAGTTTTCTGCTGCGCAGCGTAGCAGCATTGATTATCTCGGGGAGCCTCGCCGCGTGCGGCGGTGGTGGCGACGTGACCGTGGTTGCCTCCCCTGCCGTTGCGCCGCTGACGCTTGCCCTGACGCGCGTCGGGCCCGAAGCCGTCCAGGTTGACTGGAGCGACGATTCCTACGTTGCCAGCTTCCAGGTGGTTCGTGATGGTTACCCATTGGCGACGGTCACGACCACGAGCCTGGTCGACGCTTCGGTCCTCGTCAACGAGACCTATTGTTACCAGGTGCAGGGGTACGACGCCGCAGGGCAACTGGTGGCAGCCACCAGCAGCGGTTGCATCACGATCATTCCTTGAGCGGATCGTCGCTGCAGCAATCACGACCGCAGCGTGGAGAGAGCTTGGGCTTGGACTCAGCGGCACCCATCCGCTGCGGTCGTCGACACGAGCGAGGCCAACAGGGCGATCGATGTTTGCTTCATCGCAACTCCTTTCCCATCTCATCGATGGATCAACAACGGATGCACCACGAGGCCGATCAACGCTGCAATGAGCACGAGCACGGGCTCGGGGATCTTCTTGAAGCGCCACAGGACGCCGACTGTGACGAGCGCCAATGCGGCGGTGATCCGGTCGGTGATCGAGCGCTGTCCGATGACGATCACGGCACCCGTGATCGCGCCGATGGCAGCGGCCGTCACCCCATCGACAAATGCGACGATGGCCGGCCGCTTGCCGTACTTCTTGAAGTACGGCGCCGGCAGGATGGTGAATAGGTAGCACGGCACGAAGGTGGCGCCGGCCGCGACCACCGCGCCCCAGAAACCGGCCACCAAGTAGCCGATGAAGCCGGTGGTGATGACTACCGGGCCGGGCGTGATCATCGCCACTGCGACTGCGTCGACGAATTGGCGATCGGTGAGCCACGCGTATTCCTTGACCACGCCGCCGTAGAGGAAGGGCACGATCGCCAGGCCGCTGCCGAAGACGAAGCTGCCAGCGTAGGCGAAGTACGCGCCGATCTGGCCAAGCTTGTGCCAATCGATCGCGCTCAGCGCGAACCAGCCCGCCACGGGTGCGGCGATGCTGTGGCGTGCACCGCCGAACTTCGGCGGTGCACGCCACAGCCACACGAGCACGCCGGCGCCGAGAAACACCCACACGACCTCCTCCCGTGTGATGACCGTGACTGCCGCGCTGGAGAGGTAGATCGCCCACAGCAGTTTGTCCTTGCCGATGTTCCTGGTGGTGAGCTTGTAGGCGCTGATCGCGATGATGCCGATCACCGCCGCGCCGACGCCGTAGAACACGGCCTGCATCCATCCAATGCCCCCAAAGGCGACGTAGGCCGCCCCCAGGCCCACGACCATGAAGAATGAGGGCAGCACGAAGGCCACGCCGACCAGTGTCGCGCCGAGCACGCGGTAATGCACATAGCCCAGGTAGATCGCGAGCTGGGCCGCCAACGGGCCCGGCATGAGTTGCGCAAGCGCGAGGCCTTCCTTGTAGTCGCTCTCGGAGATCCATTGGCGTCGTTCGACCAGGTCACGGTACATGTAGCCCGCGAGCGCCACGGGTCCCCCAAACCCCCAGGTACCCAGACTGAGCGCGTAGCGCACGAGTTGCCAAAGGGTGTACCGCGCCGGGCTGGGCATGCTGGCCACTTCGTTTGTGGTGATGCCGTTCATCGGCCCATTTTTCTCTCAAGGTTTGGCACGCGCGGCTTCGCGTTCGAAATGCGCGTACAGCGAATCCAACACCGTGCTTATTTCCGTCAACAGCGCGTCGTCGTCCGGCAGGCGCTCGCGGGCGCCCGCCAACACGGCCTCGAAGCCCCTGGCTTCGGGCACCGGCTCGCCACCGACGTCCAGCTGGTGCACCATGGCCGAGAGGCGCATGAGCATCGGGTTGCACTCCAGACCGAAGGAGGCGATCAGCGTCTCGAAGGTCACGCGATTGCCGACATGCGTGAACGTGGCGCCGTCGAAATCGAAGCCGAGCACGCTCTCGGGGCAGTCCGAGGGCTTGGCCAGCCACTGAAAGCGTGCTTCGCGATCGATAAAACGTCGGATCAGCCAGGCGCTGGCCACTCGATCGGCCCACAAGCGGCGCCGCGTGGCCCACGTCCGGCCCTGGTATTGACTTGCATCGCGTCGCGGGATAGCGCCTTCTGTTTCATGCGGCTCGTCGGGTGACAGCACGCCTTCAATGCGCTTGTTGAGGTCCGTCCACGCGGCATCGGCCTCGACGCCGCCCTCGCCGGGAAAGAAGTCGATGGCCCGCACAGCGTCGTACTCGCGCTGCAGCTTTCGCTGCAACCGGGCAATCTCCGGGGCTGCCAACGACGCCAGCGTGCGGTTCGCCCCCTTCCAGGTTTTGCGCAGCTCCGCATAGTCCTTGGTGCGGTCGAACAGCCGCCGATAGGCGCCGGCTTCGTCCGCCGAGCGCGGCTGCACCGCCATCAGCCAGGCGCTGCCGCCTTCACGGCTGCACTCGTCGGCGAGATCCTGCAACGCCTGCTCGTGATTGGCGCCAGAGGGCAGCAGGTAGGCGCCATCGCGTAGTGCCATGCAGCCCAGCGCCTTGAGCGCCCGCCAGATGCGCATGCGCGCCGTGGCGCTCGGTGTAGGGAGCGAGACGATCAGGAGCAGCCATGACATCGGCTCAAGAGAATTCATGTAGTCAATATTACAATAATGTTTTGTAATCTACAAAATTGTGAACGCTTCGACACGTCGATGGGCCGCCCGGCTGCTCCTGCCACAGGGTGCGCACGCCAGCGCGCTGCCTTTGCTGGTCGCCCGCGCGCTGCGTGCGCTCGCTGACGGCTACATGGCCGTTTTGCTGCCGGCCTACCTATTGGCAATCGGGCTAAGTACGCTGGAAGTTGGCATTATCGCCACCACCACCATGCTCGGTTCGGCGTTGGCAACGCTCGCAATCGGTGCCTGGGGGCATCGGTTTCACTCTCACCGCCTGCTGCGAGGTGCCGCGTTGTTGATGACGGCGACGGGTGCGGGGTTCGCCGGTTTCTCGTCGTTCTGGCCGCTGATGCTGGTCGCTTTCGTCGGCACCCTCAATCCGAGTTCGGGGGACGTGAGCGTCTTCCTGCCGCTCGAGCACGCGCGCCTGGCCGGTGCCGCTGCCGGCCAGGCAAGAACGGCACTGTTTGCGCGTTACAGCGTGCTCGGCGCCCTGAGCGCCGCGCTGGGGGCATTGGCGGCTGCGGTGCCGGACTGGCTGGCGAGTCACGCAGGAGACTCGCGCGTCCATGCGCTGCGCGCCATGTTCCTGCTCTATGGCGCGCTGGGCCTGGTCGTGTGGTGGCTCTATCGGCAACTGCCGGCGCACGCCGCGAACACCGGGGCACACGCGTCTGCCCCGCTCGGCCCTTCGCGTCGCGTCGTCGTGCGGCTCGCTGCATTGTTCAGTGTCGACGCCTTTGCCGGTGGCTTGGTCGTGAATTCGCTGCTGGCGCTGTGGTTGCTGCAGCGCTTCGGGCTGTCGCTCGCGCAAGCCGGTGCTTTCTTCTTCTGGGCGGGACTGTTGAGCGCCGCGTCCCAGCTGGCCGCGCCGCTGGTGGCGCGGCGCGTCGGCTTGCTCAACACCATGGTCTTCACGCACATTCCAGCCAACGTCTGCCTGGTGCTCGCGGCACTGGCACCAAGCCTGCCGCTGGCCCTTGCGCTGCTGCTCTTTCGCAGCGCCTTGTCGCAAATGGATGTGCCCACGCGCACGGCCTACGTGATGGCGGTCGTGACGCCGGCGGAGCGACCAGCAGCGGCGAGTTTCACGGCCGTGCCGCGAAGCCTTGCGGCGGCGCTGAGCCCCACACTCAGCGGTGCGCTCTTCGCCGCGGGTTGGATCGCACTTCCGCTGATTGCTTGCGGGGTGCTCAAGACCGCGTACGACCTTGTGCTTTGGCAAGCCTTCCGGCGAAATCGTCTGACAGACGAATGAACGCTGGCTCGGCGAATATGGGGGCCATAGCGACTGCCACGGGGGTACAAACTGACCACAGTTACTGCCGCTACTGCATCCTGGCCACCGCTGCATCCCGTTGTCCAACTACTGGCAAGCGCCACATTCTCTTGGCAAAAAGCTGGCTAGTCGCGCCGATCGGCGCCGTGAAGTCGCAACACCCGCCTGACCAAGTCAACGCCCGGAATTTGGGGCTTGAGGCGCAGTGGAACGAAAAACCAGGTTAAGCGCTACAAACCCCACCTTCAGTGTCGTGCGCATGCTCCATGTCGGGCCGATCCAGCTAGACATCCCGCTATGGAGCATGCTGAATCCTGCGACTCTACTGCTGGCCGTGGACGCCGACATCGCCATGCTTCGCCCCCGTGTGGGGAGGGTCTGGACACCAGGCATCTGCGCCCGCCTTGGTGGAACGCTTCGCTGACGTTGTCGTCAGAAGCAGATGTAGCCCTTTGACGAATTCAACAATGATCAGAAAAACTCGTACTCCACCTGGGTCAGCCACGTTCGCCGGGGGGCCGCCGCATTGAGACCGAGTACCACGCCGAAGCGGTATTCGAGGCTGCTGGTGGTGCCGGGGACGTGCCATTCGCCGGCAACGATGGGGCCTGCCTGATAGGCGTCATCAGCGGGCCGCGCATAGGCCTCAATGCCGGGACGAAAAGCAGCGGAAACTGCATAGGTACCCGAATAGCTGTAGCGAAACTCGTACTTGCCACCGGCACCGGCGCCGACCTGCTTCTCCCAGATGGCATTGAACCGGTGGGTGAACCGTCCCACCGTTTTCTCGACCAGCGGGCCAAACTCGACGGCGTCGGGTTTGCCGGCGACGATCTGGTGTTCGTACGAAGCCAGAAAACCGAAGTCAGCCCAATATTCACCCGGCTGGGTGAATTGGAACGTGTTCTCGAACTCGTAACCGAGCAGGCGACCGCCGCTTCCTGGTTCCTTCTCATACCGCGTGAGATAAATCTCCGGCTTCCACCAATCGGTGAACGCGTGGGACACCGAGAGCTCAGCCGCGTTGCCACCGTTGAAGTCAGCGCGTGGATCGCCATAGCCATAACCGCGCAGCTCGATCTCCGACTGGGTGGCGAGAACGTGCGGCGAATACACGATGAAGTCGTCAGCCTGGACTACTCCGGTGGCGACCAAGAGGATCGCGCCTACACCCAGGGTACGTGATTGCCAAACGCGGCCGTGACGTTGCCGGGGCGCAGATTTTCGAGAGAAGGATGGATACACGGGATGGTTTCTGGGCTGATGATTCAAGACACACGTTCCCGTCCGGCGGCAGCTAACGGGGATGTGAGCGAGCAACAAAAAAGGATGGGTTAGCGCAACGACTCGGAAGCTGGGTCCGTGGGTAGCGAACGCATCCTTGATGAGGGTGACGGCGAGGTTTGGCTCAGTCGCTGCATGCCGACGACCAACAGCAGCAACGTGGTCGCGTAGAAGACCAGTTGGATACCCGCCGGGCTGGCGTCATAGCCGATGAGGATGCCCAGCGTCTGGCCAGCCAGCGAACCGTTCGACAGCAGCCCGGAGGTGTCCCACACCTGAGTCCCCCAGGACGGCACCAGATTCCCCTGCATCAGGAAGCGGGCAGCGGTGGAAGCCAGTCCCGACGCCAGCAGCACCAGCATCCAGTTGGTAACGGTGAAGAAGTGCTTCATCGGGATGCGCAGCAGGCCGAAATACAGCGCCAAGCCAAGCAGCGCGCCGCTGCCGACGCCTAGGGCGATCCCGCCCGCCAGCCCGGCCGCGCCGATACCGCCGATGGCCATACCGGTGAGGAACAAGACGATCTCGGAGCCTTCGCGTAGAACGGCAATCGCCACTACCGCAAGCAACAGCGTCAGCGAGCTGGAGCCTGCCCTGACGGCGCTGCCGACCGCCCCCATATGCTGCGCCAATTCGCGACCGTGTTTGGACATCCACACCACATGCCAGCCGATCATAAGGACGGCAGACAGCAGCACGCATGCGTTGAAGATTTCCTGGCCGGAGCCGCTGGCCATGCGAGCGATGAGCGAGGCGCCCATAGCCACCAGCAGGGCTCCGGCGATGCCGAGTCCGATGCCTGCGGTCACAAACCATCCCCGTCGCGCCACGCCGCGCGTAGCAGCGCACACGATGGAAATGATCAAGGCTGCCTCCATCACTTCACGAAATACCAACAAAGCCACACCAAGCATCACGTCACTCCACGATCAGCCGGCCTTTGGCCGTGGCTTGATGGAAGTCACCGAAAAATCCGTAGCTACCGGCGCGCAAAGGCCCGACGTAAACGGTAACGCTGCTGTTTGGCAGCACAATTTTCTCGCGATTGAAATCCGTGCTCTCGAACTCCTCTGCAGTGGGATCCTCGTTGCGCACAATGAGCTTGAACTTGGTGCCGGCCGGCACCTTGATCTCGCTGGGCTTATAGACGTGATCTTTGACGACCAGTGTGTATTCCGGAAGATCGTTGGCGGCTGCCGTGCCAGCGAGAGCCAGTAGCATCGGTGCCGCGATAAGAAAGGGGTGCTTCATGGAAAGGATACCGGGGAGGTTGAGTGAATGATAACCATTCCTATTTGACACGTCAAACATGGCTGATTCTGTGTCAGGAGTAAATGAGATGTCCGGTGTCTAGCAAGTAATCTGTCCGGTTTGTGGAGGAGCGATGCAACACGTCCCCATAAGCCGGGCCCGCTACATGCAGGAGAACCGGAACATGAGATTCGAACAGGCCCTTGAGGGCTGGAGCCAGGGGCGATTGACACAGGCCGAGGCGGCCTTGTTGCTGGGACAGTGCGAACGCAGTTTTCGCCGCCACATTGAACGCTACGAGGCCGACGGCCTGGACGGCTTGCTGGACAGGCGCTTGAGCCAGATCTCCAAGCGCCGAGCCAGTGGGACGGAAGTTGACCAGGTGGTGCATCTGTACAAGGGCGGCTTCGCCGGCTGGAGCGTGGCGCACTTTCACAGCAAGTACAAGGCGGAGTTTGCCGGCGCTCGCAGCTACAGCTGGCTCAAGAGCGTGCTGCAGGACGCCAGCGTGGTCACAATAGCCAAACGCCAGGGCAAACACCGCATCAAGCGCGAACGCGCGCCGCTTGCCGGGATGCTGCTGCACCAGGATGCCAGCACCCACCGTTAGATGGCCGATCAGGTGTGGGACCTGGTGGTCACCATGGATGACGCCACCGGGGAGCACATCGAGACTTCACAACACGACATCGATCAATTTAGCGCCGGCATCGCATCGTGATGTCGTTAGCCCCGGGCGCACCGCTCATTGATCAGCATTTCCTTAAGTCAGGTAATAGATTTGGATCTAAATCGCCAGAGTCGGAATAACAATGAAATACGCGTTCAGCATGTACAGACCGGTAAGAATCAGCGTGACTGCGCCGGCCACCTCGAATGCCTTCTGGTAACGCTGAAGCTTCGAAAGGCTCTCCAGCCAGCCCACCGCCGCGGCGCCCAGGATAATGGGGACCGCGCGCCCCATCGCAAACGCAAACAGGAGTGTTGCGCCGAACAGGGGCGAGCCGATCCCGGCCGCGATGCCGAGCAGTATCACGAGCACTGGCGTACAAAACGGGCAGACCGCGACGGCGAAGGATGCGCCCAGTACAACTGCCCCCCAGCTGCTGCCGGCGCGCTCTCCGCGAAGCGAAATCGATGGTAACGGCAACTTGATCCACCCAGGCCACATCAGGCCCAGCAGAATCAGTGCGGGTCCCAGCACGAGCCCCCATTCTCGGCTGACCAATTGCGCTACCCAATGTCCGCCGAAGCCGGCAATCAGCCCCAACAGCGTCTGGATGATCACCATGCCCAGAATGAACATGCCGCCATACAAGGTTGCTGTTCTCGGCTCGCGCGCCTTCGTCACGTACGCGAGCGACACCGGAATGGAGGCCAGCGCGACTGGGTTGAACGTAAAAACAAATCCCAGCAGAAAGCCGAAACCTAGGGATGCCAAGCCGGCTTGCTCGAGCGTAGTTCGCAATGCCTCAATATCCACTTACCGCCTCCAAGACGTGTTTCATCTTCATACTGCCTCGTTGAGGCATTGATCTAACGCGATATCGATGCCAGATCGGCGATTCACGTCTGTTCCCGTTGAAGCCGCCGCTCCAATTCCTCACGAAGCTTTGCGGCACTCGGCAGCCTTGGGAATACTAGTTCGCCGTCGATCGCGATCGACGGCGGGGTCAACACGCCGAGCTCCACGGCGTAATCCAGTTCTTTCAGCAGGTTGATGTCGCGCCAGGTCACCCGGTGCGCGCCGAACGCCTGGGCGATGGCTTTCAAGCTATCCCGGCTGCGACCACAGTTGCTGCAGCCCGGCGTCGAAAACACTTCAATTTTGATACTCATTGCTCGCGTCCTAAGTTAGCGTGGTTCACGCTACTGGCTTGCCATACTGGACTCCAGCGCCGCCAGAATGGGGCAGTCATCCAACGGCTTGCCTTCGTCCGTGCAGATCTCAATCAGCTCGCTCAACGCCTGCGACATCGCTTTCATCGTCTTGATCTTCTGTTCGAGCTGCAACTTCTTTCGGATCGCGAGGCTGCGTACGTCGCTGCAGCACGAGCGGTCGTCAGCCTTCAGCTCAAGCAGTTGGCGAATTTCCGATAGCGTCATGCCGCAGTGCTGGGCGTGTTTGATGAAGTCCAGCCGGCGCACCGCGCCCTGGCTGTAAAGCCGATACCCCGCTTCAGTTTTTCCGGCGGGTCTCAACAAGCTTTCGTCCTCGTAAAACCGCAGGGTGTCGGTGCTGACGTCTGTAAGCTTCGCGAGCTTCCCGATCGTCAACCAGGTACCGTCCCGAGCCGCCTCATCAAACGGGTCGGTCTGGTGCCGACGCGCTGGCGCACGATTTTCCTTTTGGGATGCCTTGCTGACGCCAGCGTGGTGTCCTTGGCTGGGCTTGCTTGGTGGTTGCACGAGCTTTCCTCCAATGAGTATCTGGCTTAGAGTTCCTGCCGGCATGCCGGTTCGCGGCGCAACCCGGCCCGTCTCAATGGCGCGGCCCGGAAGTTCATCCGACGACTCTGGTCTGGTAGCCGGCTTCACCCAGGAGTTCCGCGAGTGCGGACAGTTCTACCGTTGCCGTGTCAAACAGCACCTCGATACGCTGGTCAAGCGCTTGTGCACGGACCTGCCGCACGCCATGCAGCGGTGTGAGCAGGCGCGCGACGCGCTGTTCGCATTTTTCACAGTTGAGGTGCTGATCGCCGATGACTTCGAATGTGACGGACTTGAACATGGCTAAGACCTTTCATGAATGACGTGGATTCTGGTCAAGCAGGGGGGTCCTGGGTCGAAAGCAGGCCCAGGAGGCTCGCCTTTCTCTCACGATGCGGTCGCTCTGGAGGGCATCTGAGGCGCGTGCCCGACCGCCCGGATCGCCTCGAAGAAATAGTCGCCGCGGCCCCACAGGGAGTTGATGAAAATTGCTGTCACGCTTGCGGCCATGGCAACCATGCCCCATATCGGATAAATCAAGCCCGTGGCGGCCGCCGGAATCCCGATGCCATTGAAAAGGAAAGCCAGCGAGACGTTCTGCACGATCTTGCGGTAGCTGTTGCGGCTGACCGCATAGGCCTCGAGGACGGCACCGAGCCGCTGGTTCAGGATGATCACGTCGGCTGATTCGATCGCGATGTCCGCGCCACTGCCGAAGGCGACACCGACATCAGCTTGCATCAGAGCCGGCGCGTCGTTGATCCCGTCGCCGACCATCGCCACGCGTGCCCCCTCCTGCAACTGCCGGATCATCGTGGCTTTTCCGGCCGGCAGCACGCGCGCATGCACCTCTTCGATCCCAGCGGCACGGGCGAAATGACGGGCCGCCTGCTCGTTATCGCCGGTGATCAAGCTGGTGCGGATGCCGAGCGCATGCAGGCGGCGCACGGTATCCGCGGCGTCGGGCCGCAGCGCGTCGCCAAGCGCCAGCAGGCCGAGCAGCAGGCCGTCGCGCGCCACGCCGATGACCGTCAGTCCGCGCCCTTCGAGTTCGGTGATGCGTGCGTCCTGAGCCGAGAGATCAACGGCTTCGGCCGCGAGAAACGCCGGGCTTCCGACCATCAGCCTCGTCTCGCCCAGGCGTGCCCGCACGCCTTGACCCGCGACGGCCTCGAACCCCTGCACCTCGGACAGTGCGACCCCGCGTTTGAACGCCTCTTCCACCACCGCCCGAGCCAGGGGGTGTTCGGAAAATGCCTCGATGGCTGCTGCGAGCGCGAGCAGTTCCTCTTCCGTGCACGCCGTGGCGACGATCGTCCGCAAGGCGGGGCGGCCCTCGGTCAGCGTGCCGGTCTTGTCAAACACCACGCGGTTCACGCGCCGCAGGGCTTGAAAGGCCTCGCCGGTGCGCATCAGCACGCCGCGTTCGGCCGCTTCGCCCGCGCCTCGGACGATCGACAGCGGCGCCGAGATGCCCACGGCGCAGGGATAGCCCATGACGAGCACGCTCAGGCCGGCAAACACCGCGCGCTGCAGATCGGGGGAAGACCCGATGAGAAGTGGGCCGAGGAGCCAGAAAAGGGCCGCGCCAGCCGCGGTGAACAGCACGATCGGTGTGTACACACGCAGCACGCGGTCCACGAGATGCAGCAGGCCGGGTTTGAGGGCGCGGGCGTCCTCGACGCTGCGCACCACTTGCCTGAGAAAACTTTCTTCGCCCACCACCGTGACGCGCACCAGCAGCGTGCCGTGACCGTTCATGGCGCCACTCACCACCCGGTCACCGGCGCGCTTTTCGTCCGGTAGCGGCTCGCCGGTCACCAGTGATTCATCCACGTCCGATTCGCCCGACTCGACCTGTCCGTCGACCGGCACGCGCCCTCCCGGGCGGATGCGCACCAGGTCGCCGACGCGCACCTGTTCGAGCGGCACCTCTTGTTCTAGACCATTCTTGACTAAATACGCGACGTCAGGCTCGAGGTCCAAAAGCTTCTTGACCGCCTGCGAACTGCGTGTCTTGACGATCAGCGACAGCCACTCGGAAAAGATGTGATAGCTGAGCACCATCACGGTTACCGCAAAAAACGCTGCCGTCGGATAACCGGCGGGGTGCAATACCAAACCGATCGTCCCTCCGGCCAGCCCCGCGAAGGCGCCGAACTCAACCAGCACGTGCTGGTTGAGGATGCCGCGCCGCAGCGCCATGGCGGCCATGCGCACAATGTGCTGGCCCACCCCGAAGACGAGCATCAGTGCGAGCGCGCCGGTAAGCCATGGAACGGTCGCGCCGAACGTGCCCCGCAACTTGAAATAGTAGATACCAACAGCGAACACGGCGAGCAGGGTTGTACCGGCCATCGCCCGCTGCAAGCCGTAACCGCGCAACACGACGAAAGCAAAGGCCACCAAGCTGACGAGAGCGAAAACGCACAGCGGGAACCACACGCTGTCGACCGGGTAGCCGACCAGGCTCATTGAGGCAACGCTGGCCACCAAGGCAGTCAGGAAGCGCCCGCGCTCGCGCACCAGCGCACGCTCTTCTTGATCATATGGACGCAACTTACGCGGATCGGAAACCGTGTAGCCGATATCCTTGAGCGTCTGCAGCAGGTCCTCGGCGCGCGCCACGTTCGGGTCGTACTCGATCAGCGCCTGCTCATGGGTCAAGCTGACGGCGACCTTGTCGACGCCCGGTCGCTTGCCCAGTGCTTTTTCGATTGTGCCGGTGCACAGCGAACAGTGCAGCCCACCGATGCGCGCGCGGATGCGTCGCCGGCCGGGCAAATTGGACGGCTCCTCGCTCCAGAAGCGCGGGGTGGATTCAACGGTCGTTGCGAGATTCATGACGGTACCTCATTGCGTGTTGGGCATCTTCGATGACACCCGAAGCCTGTGCGCGGCGCAGCCCAGCTGCGACTTCTTTTGGCCCAATCGGCGGGCGGGCGACGGGTGTTTGATGCCGTGATGTTTCAATGGTAGACCTTGGAGGGCACTCCAGAGTCAAGAGAAAACTGTGCGATGCGGTAGCGCAGTGCGAACTGCTGTAGCACTGCGGCTTGTTACAGGCGCCTACTGGGCGGCGTGACACACATTTGTTCTTTACGACGGCGTATCACGAAACAGAAAAATCACTATGGCGTAGTCAGCCCTCGACTACACCGCACCGGCACTGCGAGGTTCGCTCTCCCCCTGCAGCGACGCAATCAGGGGGCAGGAAACATTCCCCTTCCGCGCGTGGCAGGCGCGCACAAGCTGCGATAGCACGGTCTCCATGCTTGTCAGGTGCGCCAGTTTCTCGCGCACATTCTTGAGCTTGTGCTCGGCCAGACTGCTGGCTTCCTCGCAGCGGGTGCCGTCCTCCAGCCGCAGCAGTTCGGCGATCTCGTCCAGGCTAAAACCCAGCCGCTGAGCCGATTTCATGAACTGGACCCGCGTCACGTCCGCCACGCCATACCGGCGAATGCTGCCGTAGGGCTTGTCCGGCTCTGCCAGCAGGCCCTTGCGTTGGTAGAACCGGATGGTTTCCACGTTGACCCCGGCGGCCCTGGCGAAGCCACCGATGGTCAGATTCTCCAGATTGTTCTCCATATCGCTTGACTCCGTACAGGACTACGGAAGTAAGCTTACCCTGTTGATTCCATATCTGAAAGGACAGGTGCATGTCTGAGCCACAAAACGGGCGCAAAGCCCTCTTCGCCGGCGGGCTAGCCGCCATTCTTGCTTCCACCTGCTGCCTCGGGCCGCTGGTGCTGGTCGGCTTGGGGTTCAGCGGTGCCTGGATCGGCAACCTGACGGTGTTGGAGCCGTATCGGCCGATCTTCATTGGCGCGGCGCTGGTTGCGATGTTTTTTGCTTGGCGACGCATTTACCGCCCGGTGCAAGCTTGTCAACCGGGCGAGGTCTGCGCGATCCCGCAGGTGCGCAGCACCTACAAGCTCATCTTCTGGATCCTGGCCGCGCTGGTACTAGTCGCGCTCGGATTTCCCTATGTCCTTCCCTTATTCTACTAACCGCAGGTCACCATGAAGAAACTGTTCGCCTCCCTCGTACTTGTCGCTGTCGTCGCACCCGTGTGGGCCGCCATGCAGAGCGTCACGCTCTCCGTGCCGGGCATGACCTGCGCTGCCTGCCCGATCACGGTCAAGCACGCGCTCTCCAAGGTGCAAGGCGTGACCAAGACCGATGTAAATTTCGAGAAGCGCGAAGCCGTCGTCACCTTCGACGATGTCAGGACCAGTGTCCAGAAGCTGACCAACGCGACCGAAGACGCGGGCTATCCGTCCAGCGTCAAGCGCTGAGCCACTGAACCAGACAAGAGAGCAACATCATGGGACTGATCGCACGCATGGCCAACAAGGCCGGCGCCTTTGGCAGCATCGTGTCGGCAATGGGCTGTGCGGCCTGTTTTCCTGCCATCGCCAGCTTGGGCGCGGCCATCGGCCTGGGCTTCCTGAGCCAGTACGAAGGGCTGTTCATTCGCATCTTGCTGCCGGCGTTCGCCGGCATCGCGCTACTAGCCAATGCGCTCGGTTGGCTCAGTCATCGGCAGTGGCGGCGGACTGCACTCGGCCTGGTCGGCCCGGTCCTCGCTCTGGCAGCGGTGTTTTTGACTTATGGCCGGCGAGGCGAATGGCTGCTCTACGTTGGTCTGGCCTTCATGGTCGGGGTGTCGGTCTGGGATTTCGTCTCGCCGGCGAGCCGTCGCTGCAGACCAGACGGCTGCGAACTTCCACCACAACATGGCTGACAGCAACGGCCGTCGCCGACAACAGAAAAGGAAAATCGCATGACCACCCTAAAGATCACCGATATGACCTGCGACTCGTGCGCTGCGCACGTCAAGGAAGCCCTGGAGAAAGTGCCCGGCGTGCAGTCGGCCGTCGTGTCCTACGCGAAGGGAGCTGCGCAGCTCGCCCTCGAGTCCGGCACTGCACGGGACGCGCTGACCGCCGCAGTGGCCGGACTCGGCTACAAGGCAACGCTCGCCGATGCTCCGTCGGCGCAGAACCGCGGTGGCCTGCCCGACAAGGTGCGCGGCGGGATGCGGGCCGCCGACAAGCGCAACGACGGCGAACGCCCGTTGCAAGTGGCCGTGATCGGCAGTGGCGGGGCAGCGATGGCGGCGGCGCTGAAGGCCGTCGAGCAAGGCGCGCAGGTGACCCTGATCGAGCGCGGCACCATCGGCGGCACCTGCGTCAACGTCGGCTGCGTACCGTCCAAGATCATGATCCGCGCTGCCCACATCGCCCATCTGCGCCGCGAAAGCCCGTTCGACGGCGGAATCGAGGCCACGCCGCCGGCGATCTTGCGCGAGCGGCTGCTGGCACAGCAGCAGGCGCGTGTCGACGAGCTGCGACACACCAAATACGAGGGCATCCTGGATGGTAATCCGGCCATCACCGTGCTGCACGGCGAGGCCCGTTTCAAGAGCGGCCAGAGTCTTACCGTCCGTTTAAACAACGGCGGCGAGCGCGTGGTGGCGTTCGACCGTTGCCTGATCGCCACTGGCGCCAGCCCCGCCGTGCCACCGATTCCCGGCTTGCAAGACACGCCCTACTGGACCTCGACCAAGGCGCTGGTCAGCGACACGATCCCCGAGCGCCTTGCCGTGATCGGCTCATCGGTCGTGGCCGTGGAACTGGCGCAAGCCTTCGCCCGGCTGGGCAGCAAGGTCACGATCCTGGCGCGCAGCACCCTGTTCTTCCACGAAGACCCGGCCATCGGCGAGGCGGTCACGGCGGCGTTCCGCATGGAGGGCCTCGAGGTGCTGGAACACACGCAGGCCAGCCACGTCGCCTATGCGGACGGCGAATTCGTGCTGACCACGGGGCACAGTGAAGTGCGTGCCGACAAGCTGCTGGTCGCCACCGGTCGGACGCCGAACACGCGCGGCCTGGCACTGGAAATGGCGGGCGTCGCCGTCAATGCGCAGGGCGCCATCGGCATCGACAAGGGCATGCGCACGAGTAGCCCGTACATTTACGCCGCCGGCGACTGCACCGACCAGCCTCAATTCGTCTATGTGGCGGCGGCGGCCGGCACGCGCGCAGCCATCAACATGACCGGCGGGGACGCGACCCTGGATCTGAGCGCGATGCCGGCCGTGGTGTTCACCGACCCGCAGGTCGCCACGGTAGGCTATACCAAGGTGCAGGCGCATCACGACGGCATCGAGACCGACAGCCGGCTGCTCACTCTGGACAACGTGCCGCGTGCGCTGGTCAACTTCGACACGCGCGGCTTCATCAAGTTGGTCGCGCAGGCGGGCTCGGGCCGTCTGATCGGGGTGCAGGCGGTGGCCCCGGAAGCGGGAGAACTGATCCAGACAGCGGCGCTGGCTATTCGCAACCGCATGACTGTGCAGGAACTGGCCGACCAGTTGTTCCCCTACCTGACGATGGTTGAGGGGCTCAAGCTCTGCGCACAGACCTTCACCAAGGATGTGAAGCAACTTTCCTGCTGCGCAGGCTGAACAGACAGCACTTCTCGGGCGCAAGCGGGTCAGTCTCTGAAAAGGTGAACGGCAATGTGGGCGAACATGATGACTGGACAGGGCTGGGGCGGTATGGGCATCGGCATGATCGGCATGGCAATTTTCTGGATTTTGGTCATCGTTTTGATCGTCGTGCTGGTCGGGCGAATGCTGGGTTTCAGTGGCGGACGCGACAAACGGCAGGAGAAAACCGCGCTGGACCTCCTGCAGGAACGCTACGCCGCCGGCGAAATTGAACGTGAGGAGTACCAGCAGAAAAAGCGCGATCTCAGCAGCTGATGTCGACAGATTGAAGCGAGGGAATCTCCCTGTGCTTTATTCGCCTTCACCGGCGAGGAAGGAAACAACCATGAATCAAAGTGCGAATCCCGCGATCACCGCTCTGCGGCATTGGTCCATCGGCATTCGCAGAATGACTTGTGCCTCCTGCGTCGCCCACGTTGATTAGCCTGATCCTGCTCGGCAAGTGGCGGGAAGCCCGCGCCAAGTGCCAGACGGCCGACGCCATTCGCGCCCTCAATGCCGTGCGCCCGGCGACGGCCCGCCTATGGCGCGACGGTACGGAACGCGAGTTGCCGCTGGCCTCGGTTCGGGTCGGCGATATCGTCGTCGTTCGCGCCGGCGAGCGCGTCTCGGTCGATGGCGTCATACGCCAGGGAGCCAGCCAGCTCGACGAATCGCTGCTCACCGAGAGCCTGCCAGTTTCAAAGGCGGAAGGCGATCAGGTCACCGGCGGCGTGATCAACGACGACGCCTGCTGCGTATCGAAACCACCGCGATCGGTGCCGAGACGACGCTGGCCCGCATCATCCGTCTGGTCGAAAACGCACAAATGGCCAAAGCGCCAATCCAGCGCGTGGTCGATCAGGTTTCGCCGGTTTTCGTGCCGGTCGTCCTCGATATCGCGCTGCTGACCTTGGGCGGCTGGTGGCTGATGGGCATCGCCCATCGCATCGGCATTGTGGCCTTCGACAAGACCGGTACGCTCACCGAAGGCAAACCACGGCTCGTCGCCCATCTTCCCGCCGGCAGCCTGAGCGCCGACGAATTACTGCAATTGACGGCAAGCGTCCAGGCGGGCAGCTCGCGCCTGATGGCCGAACCCGGCATCAATCTCGCCGCCCTCGCGGGCCAGGCTAGCGAACTCGAAAGCACCGGGCGCACAGTGTCATGGCTGGCCGATGTCACCGCCGCACCGCAGCTGCTCGGTCTGTTGGCTTTGGGCGACACGGTCAAGGACAGTGCGCGCAAGGCCACGATGCGCTCCAGGCGGGCGCTCTCGTCCTCAAGCATTTTCAAGCGCTTGAGTTCCGTCACCCCCAAATTACCGAATTTCTTCCACGCGTAGTACGTCGCCTCCGACACGCCGATCTGGCGGCACACGTCGACCACCGGCGTGTCCGACTCGGCCAAGCGCAGTGCGCTGGCGATCTGTTCCCCCTGAAAACCTCGACCTCTTCATCGCTTCTCCTTCCTGCCCTCGCGGGCCGGCCGAAAAAGCCACCTTACCTCTAGTTTTGAAAAGTCCGGAATCAAGGGGAGACGCACTGTAAGGAAATCCCGACCCCAAGCGTCTCTTCCAAGTACACAGACTAAGGAAGACCCGATCATGCACGAGGTGGTTAGCGACTACTACGGTCGCCAGTTAAAGAATTCCGGCGACCTGAAAACCAACGCGTGCTGCGACGCCAGCGCCGTTCCGCCGTGGATGAAGCCGATTCTCGCGCGCGTCCATCCGGAGGTGTTGAGCCGGTATTACGGCTGCGGGCTCGTGTGTCCGCCGCTTCTGCAGGGCTGCCGGGTGCTCGATCTGGGCTGCGGCGCCGGCCGAGACGTCTATGCCGTTGCACAACTTGTCGGGCCGGCTGGCGAGGTCGTCGGGGTTGATATGACCGACGAGCAACTAGCCGTGGCAAATCGCCATCGCGCCTTCCATGCGCAGTCCTTTGGCTACGACAACGTCCGATTCCTGTACGGCTACATCGAACAGTTGGATCAGTTGGACCTAGAGCCCGGCAGCTTCGACGTCATCATTTCAAACTGCGTAGTCAATCTGTCACCGGACAAGGAATCGGTGCTGCGCGGCGTGCATCGTCTTCTCAAGCCGGGCGGGGAGTTCTACTTCGCCGATGTGTACGCTGACCGCCGTGTGCCCGACTCCGTGCGCAACGACCCGGTGCTCTACGGCGAATGTCTGGGCGGTGCGCTGTACTGGAACGACTTCCTCCGGCTGGCCCAGGGACACGGCTTCGCGGATTCTCGCCTGGTCACCGACCGCCCGCTGGACATGGGCGATCCGCAATTGGCCAGCCGGCTGGGCAACCTTCGCTTCTTCTCGGCGACCTATCGCTTGTTCAAGCTCGAAGGGCTCGAGTCCGCCTGCGAGGATTACGGCCAAGCCGTGGTCTACCGGGGCAGCATCCTCGAGCAGCCCGACCGCTTCGTCCTGGACAAGCATCACGATATCGAAACAGGCCGCGTGTTTCCGGTGTGCGGGAATACTTGGCGCATGCTTCGTGAGACGCGGCTGGCGCCCCACTTCGATTTCATCGGTGACTTCCGTCGGCACTATGGCCTGTTCGAGGGCTGCGGTGGGGGACTGCCATTCGATGCTACGGGGAGCGAATCGACCGCTTCCGCTTGCTGCTAAGGGGCAGGGCGGATATGGAATGGCTGCTCGTCGCTTCAGCGCTATTTGTCGCGCTCAGCAATGGCGCGAATGACAACTTCAAAGGCTTTGCCACCGTCTGGGGCTCCGACACGCTGACATATCGGAAGGCGCTGGCACTGGCCGCCGTTGCTACGGTGGCCGGCAGTCTCGCCTCCATCGCGCTGGCAGGCTCGCTGGTCGAGCAGTTCTCCGGCAAGGGCCTGGTGCCCGATGCAGTGGCCAGTGCTCCGCTGTTCATCCTGGCCGTCGCTGCGGCAACGGCCGCGACCGTGTTCCTGGCCACGCGCCTTGGCTTTCCCGTATCGACGACGCATGCGCTTATCGGCGGTCTGATCGGCGCAGGCGTTGCCCAAGCGGGCACTCAGGTGCATCTCGCGCAGCTCGCGGACGCCTTTCTGCTACCGTTGCTCGTAAGCCCTATCCTCTCGGCCTTGTTGGGCATGGCGGCGTGGCGTTTTATGAGAATGCGGCGCTCCGAAGATGACTGTGCCTGCATCGTCGCAGCCGTCCCTGCGCCGGCTCTGGCGATCGGTGGAACCACGGCCGGGCGCCTGCCGCTTCCAAACATCATCGTGGCGTCCGATGCGCACTGTGATCGCGTCCCGACGCAAGCGCGCGTTTCGGTATCGCGCAGCATGGACTGGCTGCATGTGCTGTCCGCCATGTCGATCTGCTTTGCGCGCGGGGTTAACGACACTCCCAAGCTCGCGGCGTTGCTGGTGGCCGCGCACCTGCTGAAGACCGACATGTCGATCGTGCTGATCGCCGTGGCGATGATGATCGGCGGGCTCCTGTTCGCAAGGCGGGTAGCCGAAACTATGAGCCGGCGCGTGACACGGATGGATCACATACAGGGCTTGACGGCAAACCTGATCACTGCGGCCTTGGTCCTGCTCGCCAGCAAGCTGGGCCTTCCCGTTTCGACGACGCATGTCTGCGTAGGCTCGATCGGTGGCGTGGGTGCGAGTGCCGGGCGCGTGAACTGGCAGGCCCTGCGCGGCATCCTGCTGTCATGGGTCGCAACTTTACCGATTGCAGCCGTCGTTGCCTGGTCCGTGGCGAGGCTGGCATGACGACATCTGTTCCAGTTGGCGATTTCGGGCAAGCCACGGTTGGCAAGCACTACCCGTGGTACGTTCGCACCATCTTCTGGCTGCAGCGCCGTAAGTATGGGCGCGAACTGGAACCGGCCCGACTGTGGGGGCGCGCACCGAAGGCCTTTCTTGCGTTGACGCTGCTCTACCGTTCGCTCGACCGCAAATCGTCGCCGATCAATGCCGCTCTGCGCTCGCTGATCACTGTGCGAATCTCGCAGATCAATTGGTGCGCGTTCTGCATCGACTTAAACTCGGCGACAGCGATTGAACGCCATGTCGCGCCGCAAAAGCTTGCCGAGTTGCCTCGCTTCCTGCACTCAGCGCAGTTCAGTGCCAAAGAGAAGGTCGCGCTTAGCTACGCCGAAGCCGCAACGATCACCGGCTCCGGTGTCGACAACGAGCTGCGGCAGCAGCTGCGGTCGTATTTCGACGACGACGCCATCGTCGAACTGACGGCGCTGATCGCGTTCCAGAACCTGTCGAGCAAGTTCAATGCGGCGCTCGACGTGCCGGCGCAGGGATTTTGCGAGCGTCCGACGCTCTAATCGTTAAGCAGCGCACTGCGGCCTTCGCGCGCCTCGCGCCGAGGTCACGCCAAACCTTCGGCGGCGCCGTCTGATCAGCGGCGCAGCCGCTATTGCTGCCATCCGAAAAATCGAGGCGAGTCTGCTCCTTTTAGGCCACGACCGCGTCGATCTTCATCGGCGCCGCGAGGAGCGGACCGGCAATGCCGCCAATGAGGGCGAAAGCGCCGAGCACGGTCATCCATCAGTGCATTGCATGATTCCTTTTCACGTATCAATCTCCTTCTGTTTGCGACACCGGAGGCAGTGCCTTCATCATTTCGATGGCTGGTCCGCTGGCGGGGGAGCGGCAGCACCGCCTTCGGCGTAGGTCTGCGCGACCACCCGCAGCGCCTTCATCTGCTTGCGGAAATTCGTGCACCCCGTGCACATCATCAAATGAGTTCCCATCGACAGGCGCTCGCCGAAACGTAATCGACGTTCCATTTCCTGGGAGCAGAGTTCGGTGACTTCCTTACAATTCAACACGCCGCGTCTCCCATGTGAGCCCAACCATTTCCAAGGCAAGCCCGCAGTTTCAACCGGGCCCGATGCAGGATGACGTGGCAGTTACTGGTCGAGATGGCCAGCTGAGCGCAAATTTCGTCGGACTCCAGACCCAGGAACTCGCGCATCATGAATACCCGGCCCGTATTGGCTGGCAGATGCTCGAGGCAAGCCTCGAACACCTCCCAGAATTGTTTGTTCTGCATGGATTGCTCCGGATTCGGCCAGGCGCCAGGACGCGCATTGTCGCGCCAGCTCCCCCGCTCGTTGAACAGTGCTTCGAGGCGCTCCTGCCAATCGTCCCCATCTTCGACCAGGCTTGACATCGGCACAGTGCGCCCGGCTTGCCGAAGGTGGTCGATAATGCGGTTCTTGAGGATAGTGAACACCCAGGTCTTGAGCGAAGAGTTGCCCGCAAAGGAGGACGCTTCGCGCAGGGCCGACTCGATAGCCTCCTGCACCATATCCTCGGCAGTCTCCTGGTTGCGCAATTGCATTTGTGCAAATCGGATCATGTCCGTCCGGAGCGCAATCAGCGCCGCGGCGCTGATGCCTGGGCCGGCGCTTGCGGCGGGCTCAGGCGATGCGACGGCCATGCTCGACATTCGGTCTCCTCGATGATTCGTTAACCCCCGCCGCGCACTCGGCGACAGGCTTTGGTGAGCTCGATTCTCCTCCAAGTATCTTTGGACGAGCGCCAATACGATTCCTTACGCCCGGTCATGAGGGCGTGTAAGGAATCGGTCGACGAAACGTCCAAAAGCCATCGCACCACGGAACTGCCATGCACGCCACCCTTCCCCTGCTCGCCCGAACGGATTTCCCCGCCCTGCGCCGGCGCGTGGTCGACACCCTGCAGGTCAACCTCGGCTACCGCTGTAACCAGAGTTGCGTGCACTGCCACGTCAACGCTGGCCCAAATCGGACCGAGGAGATGTCCGGCGAAACTGTCGACACAGTCATCGCCTTTCTTGCCGCCAGCCCTCAAGTTCGCACCCTGGATTTGACCGGTGGCGCACCGGAGCTGAACCGGCATTTCCGCAGGCTGGTCATTGGCGCGCGCTCGCTTGGCGTGCGGGTGATCGACAGGTGCAATCTGACGATTCTGGAGGAACCCGGCCAGGAGGGCCTTGCCGAGTTTCTGGCAGATCATGGGGTCGAGGTCGTGGCATCCATGCCATGCTACCTCGAAGAAAACGTGGACCGCCAACGCGGCAAAGGCACGTTCGACGCCAGTATCCGCGGGCTCCAGCGACTCAACGCGCTGGGTTACAGCCGGCCGGGCACCGGCCTGATACTGAACCTCGTCTACAACCCCCAGGGCGCCGCATTGCCTCCGGCCCAAGAGGCGTTGGAGCGTGATTACAAGCAGCACCTTGCGGCTCACTTTGGCGTTCTCTTCGACCAATTGTTCACGCTTGCAAACATGCCGATCCAGCGCTTCGGGTCGATGCTGGTGTCCAAAGGCCAGTTCAACAGCTACATGTCTCTGCTGCGCAGTGCGCATAGGGAGGACAACCTCGATCAGGTAATGTGCCGCAGCCTTGTCAGCGTGGACTGGCTGGGGTGTCTGTACGACTGCGACTTCAACCAGCAACTCGGACTGCCGATCCGCGATGCCGGCAAGCCGCGTGTCCATCTCGGCGAGATCACTGTCGGTGCGCTGGAGGGCCAATCGATCCGCGTGGCCGATCATTGCTTTGGCTGTACCGCCGGCCAGGGATCGAGTTGTGGCGGCGCCCTCGAGACTGCTGCGGCATCCGCAACGACTTGCGGAATCTGACGGGCGTCGATTCAGCTGTTCAAGGAGAAAAGTCATGGACATCCAGGCCTTGGCGTTCGACACCGGCGGCACCGTGCTGGACTGGCATCGCGGCATGGTGGCCGCCCTGAAGTCGATCGGTACGCGACATGGAATGAGCGCCGACTGGCACGCCGTCGCCAACCACTGGCGACGGCAGTCCATGAAGGGAATCGTGGGACAGGTGCAACCTGAGTTCCAGATGGATGACGTCCATCGCCAGGCCTTGGACGAAACGCTCGCGCATTTCGACCTGGACGCCGTTACCCCGGAGGAACGCGTCGTGGTCTGGCGCGCATGGCATTCGCTCGATGCTTGGCCTGACTTTCCGGGCGCACTGGCCGCCTTGCAGAAGTGGCGGCCCGTCGTCTCCTTCACGATGCTGCCTACATCCCTGGTCGTCGATGTGTCGCGCAAGAACGGATTGACCTGGGACGCCATTATTTCCTGCGAGATGATCGGCGTGTACAAGCCGCACGCGCAGGCCTATGCCACGGCCGCGAAATGGCTGAACCTGCAACCGGCGCAGATCCTGATGGTCGCATGCCACAACTTCGATCTCAACGCAGCGCATGCCGCGGGCTTTCGCACCGCATTCATCCGGCGGCCCCGCGAGTGGGGGCCGCAAGGCCCGCCCGACCCGAATCCGAACATGACTTATGACCTGATCGAAGATGGTTTCGACGGCCTCGTCCGCAGCCTGCGCGCCTGAAGCCGCAGGCACTTCCCTTTCACATACCCACAGGAAACAATCCCGATGAAACCCGATCCTCTGATGCCTCGCGAAGTGGTCCCCGCGCTTGACGTTGCCGTGACTGCGGGTGGGCGCTACACCTCGGGCCAGGCGCCGGGCGCGGCCTTCGACCTGCTGGTCTTCTATCGCGGCTTGCACTGCCCGATCTGCACCAAGTACCTGCTGGAACTCGAGCGGCTGGAGCCCGAGTTTCGCCAGCGCGGCGTGCAGGTAATCGCCATCAGCAGTGACGACGAAAACCGCGCCCGGCAGATGGCCGAGAAGGTCAAGGCCAGCGGCGTGAAGTTCGGTTATGGGCTCAGCCTCAAAACCGCGCGCCAATGGGGCCTGTACATCAGCACGTCGCGCGGCAAGACGTCCGTCGGAATCGACGAGCCGACGCTGTTCAGTGAACCCGGTGTCTTCCTGGTCCGGCCGGACGGAACGCTGTATTACGCAGCGGTGCAGACCATGCCCTTCGCGCGGCCGCAGTTCCAGGATCTGTTGGGCGCGATCGACTTCGCCATTGCCAAGGACTATCCGGCACGGGGAGAATACGCTGGCGAGGTGTGATTGCGCATGGCCTGGTTTCCGTCCCTTCCCGAAGATGCCGGCGTGCGGCATATCGTTTCGCTGAACCCGGCTGCCGGCCGGGCGCTGATCGAATTCCACGACGCAGTCCTGCGCAATGCCTTGGGACTGCTGCCGCGCGACAAGGAACTGATCGCGGCCTATGTCTCCGGGCTGAATGCGTGTCAGTACTGCTACGGCGTCCACTCCGAAACGGCCAAGGCACTCGGGATCGACTCATCGTTGCTCGAACAGCAGCGGACGGATTTCGACATGGCGCCGGTCGACGCGCGCCTGAAGTCCATCCTGGCCTACGAGCCAGCGAAGTTGACCCAGGCGGATGCCCACGCGGTGTTTGCCGTCGGATGGAGCGAGTTGGAACTGCACGACGCTGTGCTGACGATCTGCCTGTTCAACTTCATGAATCGTCTTCTGGAAGGTCATGGCGTCAAGGGCAACCGCGCGCTCTACCAAACCCGCGGGCAATCGTTGCACGACGATGGTTACGCACCTTTGCTGCGAGCATTGCCTCCGGCCGTCTGAGTGTTCATGCCTCATGGAGCCACTGCGCTTCCTCGATATCGCGCGTTCAGTCACCTGCCCTCGAATTTGTTGAAAGACTGCTTATGAAGACCAGCGACGAAGTTCGACCGGTCGCGTCTGCTTCTCAAGGTCGATGGAGGGCCGCCGCGGCGCTGGGTCTCTTCATAGTCATCGTTACCGCTGTCGCCGGCGCAGCGTGGTGGATGGCACTCGACTTTGGGTCCAATTTCACCTCTGACATGCGCAGTGCGGCTGCGACAATTCGCGGCTGGGGCCGGTGGGGGGTCTTTGGATCGATCGGCCTGATGGTCATTCACTCATTTGTGCCGTTTCCAGCGGAAATACTTGCCTGCGCGAACGGTCTCGTCTACGGACCGATCCTGGGCGCCGTGATCACCTGGGTTGGCGCCATGCTCGGCGCCGTTGCGGCGTATGGGCTGGCTCGCCGCTTCGGCAAGCCATTCGTCAAACGGCTTCTGACGCGCCACCAATCCGATGAACTTACGAGATGGGCGGGCCGGCAGGGTGCGGGCGCCATGCTTATGGCCCGGCTGTTGCCGATCGTCGCGTTCAATCTCATCAATTATGCCGCTGCACTGGCGGGTATCGGCTGGTGGACCTTCTTGTGGACCACAGGCTTGGGTATCCTGCCTATGACCGTGCTTACGGCAGTGTTCGGGGACCGGGTCCTCACCGTCTCGCCCTGGATTTGGACGGCGGTGGGCGCCGCAGTGCTAATGGCCGCATGGGTGACGCATGTGGCGCGACGACGTCGGAATGCCTAGACACATACAGCAGGTGCCACAGGGTCGGTGCGGGGAAATCTCCGTTGTCGGCCAAAACTGGGAAATGGCGGTCGAGGCTCGAAGCATCGACCGCCGGCGATCAGATGGCGCCGCGTTCGCCGGAGGGGATCTGTCCCAGACGGACAGCTTCTGCAGCTTGCGCTCGCACCGCCGCGCGATCAAGGCTCGATTGAACCGGCATTGCCACGCGAGAACCAGCCGGTTCGTTGCTGCGATTGCGCGCCGCCAGCACCGCTTCGGCCATGACTTCCGCGCCGGTGCGGCTGCCTTGGAACGCCGGGGTGTGCTCGGGCGCAACTGCATCTTCCGCGTGGGCGCCGGCCGAAACGAGAACTGCCAATGTAGTGACGGCAAACAGGTGACTCGATTTCATGATGATTTCCTTTGTGAGGTTGAACGGTGGACTTGGATCAACTGCTTCGCTCATAACGTCATAGTCACAACCTTGGTCGGCCTAAGGCAGCAAAACGTGACATCGCCAAGTCAAGGCGAGACACGTGACGTTCGCCAACATGCGAGTTGCACCTCCTGGGCAAGCAGAAGGCCGAAGCGTGTAAGACCAAAACAGTGTTGGCCGTCTAAACAGACGATGGGCATGCTCGGGACGGTGAGCACGACGCGGCACTGGCCAAGCGCAGCGTTTCACTCCCTGGCTCCTCGTCGCCATCACGCAGCCACGCCGCACCTTTGATGAAGCCGCACAAAGTTTTCCATCGAAAGTTGATCGCCTCCGTCCTGATGGTGGCTCCGTCGGTGTGCGGTGGCCGCATTTGGCAGGGTTGGCTTTGGCCTCGCATGAGCGCCTACGGGTTCGCCTGGTTGCGATTTCATCTTTGGACCTCGGTGTTGCGCATGCCGTGACATCACGCTCAGGCCGTCGTCCATGTCTCTCGAAATCGTCACCCTCGCCTGCGCCTTGCTGATCGGCTTTGCCGCGCACCGCGCAAGCCTGCGCAACGTACGCGCCATTTCCGAAGTTATTACGGCGGGCAGCATGCACTTGTTGTGGAGTCCGCTACAAGCAATGCTCTGGACAGCTACGCTGACGGGAGTTCTGGTTCTTGGGTTCGGTATGACGCCGCAGCCCGCCTGGGCCCGCACGCCGCTTGCGTTGGCTTGGGCCGGCGGACTGCTGTTCGGCGTGGGCGCGGCTCTCAATGGTGGCTGTTCACTTTCCACGCTGACGCGCCTGGCCGACGGCGACTTGGGCATACTGGCTACGCTGGGCGGATTCCTGGTTGGCGTGAGAACCTGGATTGGCTTGCAGGCGACGGGCTTGCCCGCAGGGCTGGCGGCGGTGGTATCACCCTGGTCGCGCTGGCCACAGTTAGCGCCTTGGCTCCTGGCCCTTTTCTTGGCGTGGGCCTTCCACCGTCTGAAGGTGCTATGGCAATTGAGCCGAGGCCGCCACCAGCTCAAGGCGGCGCTGCTGGCGCCGACCTTTCATCTTTCGATACCTGCCGCACTCCTCGGCTTGGCCGCAGGTCTGCTGTATGCCAGGCAAGGAGCGTGGTCCTACACCAATTACCTGCGGACAAGGGTGTTGAACTCGTGGGGCGCAGCGCCGGCTCCCTCAACGTGGCATGGCCTCCTGGTGCTCGGGCTGCCCGCCGGCATGATCGCCTTCGACGCTGCAACGAGGCTCGTTCGCCTGGCACCGGCCGAACGATGCCTCGAACTGGCTGCGGCACGCTGGCGGCGGCGCACTGATGGGATCGGGTGCAACCATGGTGCCGGGCGGAAATGACACGCTGCTGCTTGGCAGCCTGCCGATGATGACGGCCACCGCCTTGTTCAGCTATTTGTCAATGCTCGCTGGTATTGCACTGGTGCTTGGCACTTTGCGCGCGACACGCACGCCGATGCCAGTGATCTCCTGCTCGCCTTCCGGCTGCGACGAGGCGCGCGTCCCACAAACACCCGGTTCGGGTCGATGAGGGAATCCGGCACGAAGACACGACATGACACTTCTTGACCTACCCATCACCGGCGATGCACCAATGTGCGCCGGTGCGGCCATTTCCGAGCTCGATCTGGAAGGGCAACTCCCGTCGCTGCGCCAGCGGCTTCTTCGGCACGCGCGGTTTGCGCTGAGTGATACCAGTCTCGCCGAGGACCTGGTGCAGGACACATTGATGGCCGTTGTGGAGCAACGCGACCAGCATCGCGGCGTGGCCTCGCTCGTGACGTGGGCGACGGCGATCCTGAAGAACAAGATCGCCGACTGGTACCGCTCGCCCGCCCGGCGTCGTATCGTGCAGCTGAGCCCAGACGATGAGAAGCTCGATGACGCCATTGACGCGCTTTACGATCCCGACGGGGCCTACACCGACCCGATCCCCGCCTGGCAACAGCCTGACAACCTGATGGAGCAGCGACAGATGATGACCGTGCTCGAAAGGTGCGTGAGCTGCCTGCCTCGCCAGACGGGCCGCATCTTCATGATGCGCGAATGGCTGGGGTTCGAAACCACCGAAATCTGCGAGCGTGTCGGCGTCAGTGCCGAGAATTGCAGGACCATCA
The DNA here is from genome assembly GCF_006970865.1 of Rhodoferax sediminis. Taxonomy (NCBI): domain Bacteria; kingdom Pseudomonadati; phylum Pseudomonadota; class Betaproteobacteria; order Burkholderiales; family Comamonadaceae; genus Rhodoferax; species Rhodoferax sediminis. The sequence continues at coordinate 679,684 of NZ_CP035503.1, read as the reverse complement.
TGCACCGCGCCCGCATGGCGCTTCGCGGCTGCATGCAACGCGATTGGATCAACACCAAGGCCAATGTATGAACTGGATGCATTCTTGCAAGAAAGTCGCGGAGCTCTTGTCGCAGCGACTGGATGAACCGCTCGGGCTCATCGACAGCCTGCGGCTGCGCATTCACCTATCGATGTGCGACAACTGCGGCAATGTCGACAAGCAGATGAGCAGCGTGAACGCGCTGGCGGCGGACCTGTTCTCGGGCGGAGGGGCAATCCAAGAGGACGCGCAAGCAACGCAACATTCGGAAGCCACGCCGACAAGTCCCGCATGATCCGAGCGCCGAAGGCAGCCTCGGGCGCAAATGAACGATTTGCAGTCTGCCAGCTACCCTGTTAGACCCGTCCGATGACTCCAAATTTTGCTGCCGCGCACTTTGAGCGGGTGACGGGTTGCACGACTGCAGATCTGCTGCCGTGGCTTGCGCGCCTCGCCTTCGGCCTCATTGACTATTGACGAATCGAATCCGACTTGCGCGGCGAAGTTTGCGGGAGGTTTTCTGCGCTTGACGTAGACATCTCTCGCCGAAAGGCATCGCGGATACAGCCGCGCTGCCATGAACATCCGAAAGCCGAGACGAATCCTTGCTTTCGCGATTCGTAGATGGGGGACCGTGTCAGTTCCTTACACCAGCTCAAGCCGATGGCGTTTGGTGGTCACAGAAACCGCGCGAGCAGCGCGCTTAAACGCGCGCGCACTTCCGCGGTCATCGCTGCAGGTGGAGTGACCAGGGCGGAGCTCAAGGCGGAGTGCGCGGCCGACACCGGCCAAGTGGCCGCGAGTCGCCTGACCGCGTGGCCCAGCAACGTCTGGGCGCGTTGGGCATTGGCCTGCAGATTGCCAATCGCAATTTCGGCCGTGACGCAAACCTGGTGCGGATGCCAACAGTCCCAATCAGTGGCCAGGGCCACCGTCGCATAGGCGATTTCAGCTTCGCGCGCCAGCCGAGCCTCGGGCATGTTGGTCATTCCAATCACGGCCGCTCCCAGGCTGCGGTACCAGGTCGACTCGGCGCGCGTGGAGAAAGCCGGCCCTTCGATGCAGACGTAGGTGCCGCCATCGTGCAGGCGAATGTCCGCGAATCCGGCGTCGGCATAGGCTTGGGCCATCACGCTGCGCAGTGCACCGCAGACCGGGTCGGCCAATGCAACGTGGGCCACGGCCCCGTTGCCGAAGAAGCTGCCTTCGCGCGTGCGGGTGAAGTCGATGAACTGGTCCGGCAACACCATGTCCAGTGGGGCGATCTCTTCACGCATGGAACCTACGGCCGACACCGACAGCAGATACTGCACGCCGAGCGACTTCATCGCGTAGATGTTGGCGCGAAAAGGGATCTGCCCCGGAATCAGCTTGTGGCCACGGCCGTGGCGCGCCAGGAAAGCGACATCCACGCCATCGAGTTTGCCGAGCAGCAGCGCGTCGGAAGGCGGGCCGTACGGCGTATCGACGACGTGCTCTCGCGTATCGGTGAGCCCGTCCATCCGGTACAGGCCGCTGCCGCCGATGATGCCGATGCGGATGGGGTCCATTCGATGTCTTTCGTTGGTGTGATCGTCTCTAGACGTACGCCGGCGGTATTCCTTACACGGCCTGCGCGGCTGCGCGTGTAAGAAATGCTCAGTGGAGCCGTCTACGAAAAAGAGGCTGGCGCCTGTGCCCGGCCGCACATAATGAAAGCTTGGGATGCATCTGGACAAACGCTGGTGGTTGGTGATCGCTGTGGTCGGACTGGTGGCCCTATTCCAAATCTTTGACGTCTCACGATTCCTGAGCTTAGCCGCCATCAAAAGCAGCCAGGCGGATCTTGAAACGTGGCGGCGCGCGCAACCGGTGTTTGCTGGCCTGATGTTTTTTTCGGGTTACATCGCCGTTGTGGCTTTGTCGGTTCCCGGAGCCACTTGGATGACATTGGCAGCCGGTGCCGTCTTCGGCCTCGGATGGGGCGTGTTGATCGTCTCGTTTGCATCGACCATCGGGGCGACCCTCGTGTTCCTTGCCTCACGCTGGTTGCTGGGCGGCTGGGTCCAGGCTCGCTTTGGCGATCGCTTGGTGGCCATGAATGCCGGCATCGCCAGGGATGGCGGCTTCTACCTGTTCACTCTGCGCCTGGTGCCTGTGGTACCTTTCTTCGTCATCAATCTCGCCATGGGCCTGACAACCATCAGGACGCGGACGTTCTACTGGGTCAGCCAACTCGGCATGCTGGCCGGCACGCTGGTCTACGTGAATGCCGGAACCCAATTGGCCCGGATCGATTCGCTCTCAGGCATCGTCTCGCCCACCGTTCTTGGCTCATTGGTGCTGCTCGGAATCCTGCCGCTGGCAGCGCGCAAAGTCCTCGATGGCGTGCAGGCCCGCCGCATCTATGCACGCTGGCAGCGCCCCAAAAGCTTCGAGCGCAATCTGGTCGTCATCGGTGGCGGGTCGGCTGGTCTTGTCACGGCCTACATCGCGGCGGCACTGAAGGCCGAGGTGACCCTGGTCGAAAGGCACCAGATGGGCGGCGACTGCCTGAACACGGGCTGCGTGCCGTCCAAAGCCCTCATCCGGTCCGCTAAGTTCTTGTCGCATGTGCAGCGTTCCAAGGAATTTGGCATCCGCTCGGCGCACGCCGAATTCGACTTCGCCGAGGTCATGGAACGGGTCGAGCGCGTGATCAAGACCGTAGAGCCGCACGATTCGGTACAGCGGTACACCAGTCTCGGCGTCGACGTGGTGCAAGGCGCCGCCCGCCTCGTGTCGCCGTGGGAAGTGGAAATCACCCGCCACGACGGGCATGTGCAGCGCCTGACCACTCGCAGCATCGTCATTGCGGCCGGCGCCCGCCCGTCCGTGCCTCCGATTCCCGGCATCGAGCGGGTCGACGTCTTCACCTCGGACAACGTGTGGAGTCTGCGGCAGCGACCCGATCGCCTGGTGGTGCTGGGCGGCGGCCCGATCGGCAGCGAGCTGACGCAAGCCTTTGCGCGACTCGGGTGCCGGGTCACGCAGGTCGAGATGGCACCGCGCATTCTGCTGCGCGAAGACCCCGACGTGTCGCAGCTGGTCACCGCGCGCTTTCGCGGCGAGGGCATCGACGTGCGCGTCGGGCACACGGCGAAGCGAGTGGAAGTCAACGGTGGCGAGAAACTGCTGGTTGCCGACCATGAGGGCCAGGAGGTTCGCATCCCCTTCGACGTTTTGCTGGTCGCCGTCGGCCGCACGCCTAACCTCACCGGATATGGCTTGCAGGAACTGGAAGTGGTCACAGGCCGCACGCTTGAAGTCAACGGCTACCTGCAGACCAACTTCCCCAACATCTACGCGGCCGGCGATGTCGCAGGGCCCTATCAATTCACCCACACCGCGGCGCACCAAGCCTGGTACGCCGCGGTGAATGCGCTGCTCGACCCCTTCAAGAAATTCCGCGCCGACTACCGTGTGATTCCGTGGGCCACCTTCGTCGAGCCCGAAGTCGCCCGGGTGGGACTGAACGAAACGGAGGCGAAGGAGCGCAACGTGCCCCATGAAGTCACAGTGTACGGCCTGAGCGACCTGGACCGCGCGATTGCCGACGAAGAGGCCCACGGCTTCGTGAAGGTGCTGACGTTGCCAGGTAAGGACCGCATCCTGGGCGTAACCATCGTCGGCGAACACGCCGGCGACCTGCTCGCCGAATTCGTGTTAGCCATGAAATACGGCATCGGTCTGAACAAAATCCTCGGCACCATTCACACCTACCCAACGCTGGCCGAGGCCAACAAATACGTCGCCGGCAACTGGAAGCGCACGCATACACCCCAGGGCCTGTTGGCTTGGGGCGAGCGCTTCCACGCATGGCGGCGTGGCTGACCGGGAGCGACTATGCACCAATCACCTGGCCTGACCGCCATGATCGACCTGCCGCCAGTGGCCAGGAGAAGCGCGCAACGCGCTGGGCTGAGCGCGTTGCGGGTGCTACCGCGCGACATGCCGGCTGACCGCAACCGACACGAGAACGTTCTGCTTCGACTCGCGGATCGCCCCCACACCGTGGCCTTCATCGATATCTCACGCGGGGGTATGGCGACGCGACCGACATTGATCGAAATCGATGCGGCGCTGCCGCGCGATGCCACGCGTCAACGCATGTTCCTCACCCGGCTCGAAGGCGGACATGTGAGCGAGGCCGACCGGCGCTGGGTTCACGCGCTTGAATTCGCTGACTTGTTACCCGAGTTCGACGCCCGCGACTGTGAAGGAAGCCTGCGATCGGCCCTCGATGGCGTGACTCGCGTACTCGGCATGACGCCGCTTGCACCCGAGGAACTGGCCCGGCATGCCCGAGTACCCAAGCAGAAACGGAAGGTCGGCACGCCACGGGCGACCCTTCGTGCCTTGACCGGAAAATCGGCAGAGGACGTTGCCGAGTTGTTGCACCGGTCGCTTGCCATTCAGGATCTGGCATATCGCCTGCGGACTTACCCGCAATGTTTCGTGGGCTCGGAAGCGGTGGCGTGGATGTCGCGGCGCTGGCACCGCCCGGCCACCGAAGCCGTGGCGATCGGCCAGGCGCTGGGTTCGCTGGGGCTGATGGTCCATGTCACTCATGACCACCCGTTCCTCGACAATCGCCTGTTCTACCGCTTGGCGGTATCCGAAGCTGCCGACCGGCTGGGTCTGGGCCAGGTTCTGGCCTCGGTACGGGCGTCGAACGGAGTGCCGGTAGCCGATCGCAGTTATTTGGGCGCGACCTACCCACGTTGCTGGATCGGCGCCGAGGCGGTGGACCTCCTGGTCGCCCGTCACGCCCTGGCGCGGCGCGATGCGTGGGTGCTGCTGCACCGGCTAATGCAGTTCGGCCTGATTGAGCATGTGACGCATGAAAGGCCTTTCATCGACGGGGCTTTCTACTACCGCTTCACCGGCCCGCCGGCCGACGGGAAATCGTGATGACACGCACCCTCCCGCCACTCCCGGCGTCGTCTTCGCCTCGGAAGTCTCCGACTACGACTGGGCACTCGGCGACGCTCACTGAGCTTGCGCAGACTCGAAACGAAGCGGAACGGAACGCGAACAACCCATGATTGGCATCTTCAACAGCATCGCACGGTGGATCGGCGAGCGCCTGACTCGCTATCTGAGCCAGACCCACCACACGCACAGCCTGACCGCGCCTACCGACCCAGCGAAACTGATGGCCTGCCTGATGCCTGGCGACGTGGTGCTCGTTGAAGGCCAGAGCCGATTCAGTGTCACGATCAAGTACTTGACACAGTCCACCTGGTCGCATGCCGCGCTGTTCGTGGGTGAGGCCAGCGGGCTCGCCGATGACCAAGGCCGGCCGCGCTGCTTTCTGGAGGCAGACCTGCGCGACGGCGTGCGCGCCGTCACGGTGGCCAAATTTGCCGGCCTGCATTGCCGCGTGTGCCGGCCAGTCGGACTCGATGCGATCGAGATCGACGCCCTCATCCGCTTCGTAATGTCCCGTCTGGGTCAGCAGTACGACCTGAAAAACGTCGTCGACCTGGCGCGCTACCTCCTGCCCACGCCACCCGTGCCGGTGCGCTGGCGTCGCCGCATGCTGGCGCTGGGCAGCGGCGATCCCACGCGCGCCATCTGTTCCACCCTCATCGCCCAGGTCTTCCAGTCGGTGCGGTACCCGATCCTGCCGCTCATCCAAAACGTTCCATCGCAGGACCCGATGTGCCTTGGCTGCATGGACGAAATGCTGCACGTGCGCCATCACAGCCTGTTCGTGCCGCGCGACTTCGACGTCTCACCCTATTTCGCGGTGATCAAGCCGACGCTGGCGGCGGGTTTCGAGCACCGCGCGCTGACCTGGCATACCGACATCGACAAGGTGCCGTCTTGAGGCCTTCCCTTTGCATCATCGTGCCGGTGCTGGACGAAGCGCAAACGCTGGCGCAACGCCTGCAGGCACTGCAGCGATTTCGACAGCGCGGAGCGCGTGTGGTCGTGGTGGATGGCGGCAGCCAGGACGACACGCTGGATATCGCCCGGGCCCACGCCGACCTTGCCCTGCTTGCACCGCGCGGCAGGGCATCGCAGATGAATGCCGGCGCCGCGGCTTGCCCGGCCGACGTGCTGCTGTTCCTGCACGCCGACACCGAGTTGCCGGACAACGCCGACGCGCTGGTGCGTCGCGCCACGCTGGGCCCGTTTGCCTGGGGCCGCTTCGATGTGCGGATCGCCAGTGACCGGCCGCTGTTGCGTATGGTCACCGTCATGATGAACTGCCGCTCGCGCTGGACCGGCATTGCCACGGGGGACCAGGCGCTGTTCGTCCGCCACGACCGGTTCCGCCAGGTCGGCGGTTTTCCGGATCTGTCGCTGATGGAAGATGTCGCCATCTCAAAGGTCCTCAAGCGACACGGGCCGCCGGCCTGCCTGACCGAGCGTGTCATCACGTCGGCGCGGCGTTGGGAACGCCACGGCATTTGGCGAACGATTCTGCTGATGTGGCGCCTGCGCGCCGCCTACTTTCTCGGCGCGGACCCCGAACAACTGGCAATCCGGTATGGCTATCACCCACGATGACGCGCATGACAGCCTGCGGCAGGTACAGGTGGCTATCCTGGCCAAGGCGCCCATCCCGGGACTGGCCAAGACGCGACTCATTCCGGTCCTCGGTCCGCGCGGCGCCGCGCGTTTGCAGCGGCGACTGACGCGCGCGGCTGTGCAGACGGCTCGTGATGCCGACGTTGGGCCCGTGACCCTGTGGTGCATGCCCGATGCCGGGCATCGCTTCTTCAAGGCCCTGCAAAGCGCGACGAACGTGCGCTGCTTGGTTCAGTCCAGCGGAGACCTCGGGGATCGGATGCATACCGCGTTTCGCCTGCTTTGCGCGCAGGGGCCCCTGCTGCTCATCGGCACCGACTGTCCGGTGCTGCGACCGGCCCATCTGCGCAAGGCTGCTCGGGCCCTGATCGATGGCGACGACGCGGTGTTCTATCCGGCGGAGGACGGCGGCTATGTGCTGGTCGGCCTGCGCCAGCCGCAAGCTGCCCTGTTCACCGACATGACCTGGGGCACCGCCACAGTCATGTCAGACACCCGGGCACGCGCGCGAGCGCTGGACCTGCGGCTGTGCGAATTCGAAGCCCTCTGGGACGTGGATGTGCCGGACGATCTTGCGCGTCTCGATGCGGTAGGCACTGAGGCCGCCGCGTGAAGCGGCTCATGTTGCTCGGCGGCGGCCGCGCCCATGTCAAGGTGCTGGCCGATCTGGCTGAACGTCCATTGGCCGGATGGGACGTGCATCTGGTGTCACCGTACCGACACCAGATTTACTCCGGCATGTTGCCCGGCGGGGTGGCGGGCCACTATCCGATCGAGGCCTGTGCCATTGCGCTCGACGCGCTGGCGGCCGACGCGCGCATGAAGTTCCACGAGACCGCCGCGCTCGGCGTCGATGCAGCAGACAACGAGGTCACATATGCCGACGGCACCCGGTTGAACTTCGATTTTTGTCCATCAATACCAGTCCGTTGCCAGCCATCAACCAATTACCGGGCTGCGTGGAGCATGCGTTGCCGATCCGGCCTATCGAGGCATTCGTCGCGGCGTGGCCAGAACTGGTGGACCGCACGCTGGACCGCTGTCGTCGCTTCGAGCTGGCGATGCTGGGTGCCAGCGCCGCAGGCGTGGAGTTGGCTTTTGCAGCTCAGTACCGGGCCATGGCCGACGGCTGGTCGCACGTTCGCATCACCCTCGTCGGTTCTGGTGCGCTGCCGCTGGAAGGTGGCCCTGGCCGTATGCGCCGGCAAGTGGGCCGATTGCTGGTGCAGCGCAGCGTGGCTTGGCTCGGCGAGCGTCGCGCCGTAGGTTTGATGGCCGGCCAGATCAACTTCGAACAGGGCCCGCCGCAGCGCTTCGATGCGTGCCAGGTAGAGTCACTGGCGCGGCTGCACCTGCGTGGCCGCGCACGGGTGGCCTGGCCACCGACGAACAGGGTTTCATCCGCGTGCTACCTTGCAAAGTGTCTCGCACCCGCGAGTCTTTGCCGCGGGCGACGTGGCGGCCTACGCCACTGCAATGCCCAAGTCCGGCGTGTATGCGGTCAAAGCCGGCCCCGTGCTGGCCGAGAACTTGAGGGCGGTGTGCGAAGGACGTGCGCCCCTGTCCTGGACGCCTCAACAGCGCGCGCTGCACCTCATCAGCACCGGCAACCTAAATGCACTGGCTTTGTGGGGGCGCTGGTCCATTGGCGGCGGTTGGGTCTGGAACTGGAAAGACAGGATCGATCGGGGCTTCATACGACGCTTTGACACTGATGCGTGATGGTTTCAATCGCGCGCTCTGCCACGGTCACGCGATCCAAGACAATGCGCTGCAGCAAGTCACGGGATTGATCGCTCACATCATGGAATTCCTGTCGGCTTGGCCCGCATCCGCGCTGATCGCATCGGCAAGCTTGAGGACGAGCAGGTCGTCGGCCGGACCGCCGGCGCTGAGCTGGGCCGACTTGCACGTCTGAGCTACGCCCCGCAGCGACACGTTTGGGGCCCGGCGCGCTACTAACGCATCAGCAGCGTGTGATTCCGGGGCGCCGATCCGACCGGACACGACCCGAGCCATGTTTCTGCCCCCTCCATCACGAAAGGCTTGCCATAAGAACCACCTCGCCGCCGACCGCCAGATGCACCGATGGCGCCTGCCTCGCACCGGCGCAGACGCGCCCGCTCACGCGTGTCACGCTGGATTCCCGCCGACAGGTCCAGAGGCACGGTCATGACTGGGAGCCAAAGTAAGTGCCATTCGGGTTAACCCGGATCTTCTGCCGATACGATATGCACGGAAACCGAGATCACCCCGCTCTCCCGCGCAGTTTTCCCTTTGTTCCAGTTCGAGGACCACAAGCCTATCAAGGCCGACCAGAAGGTAATAGCGGCCTTCGGCGAGCACAAGGCGCCGTGGAAGCTGACTTTGTGGTTCACAGCGAACAATGGCTGACTGCCAAGCCAAGCGCGGCCGGTGGACCTTTTGTCGTCGGCTCCGGATGCCGTCGTGGAGGCGGCGCACCGCGACGCGGGCGGGAGCGTGACTTGAGTTGCCGCGCACCGAGTCCGCCGCTCGATACATTGATCGGGCCCTGGCCAGCGGAGCAGGTATTCCATGTCATCCACGACGCGGCCTTCGCGCCAAACAGCTTCAACCCCGGCGTCGATGGTGGGAGCAAGCTGCGAAAGGCGCACGTCGCCTTTATCGTGCAACCCACTCGAACAGCCGCTTCCCATAGAGTCCGCCGAAGGTCAAAAACAGCGCCGCCACGCCAAAATTCCACAGCAAAATCAAGACCGTTGCATCGAGTGGATGGAACAGCGACAGAGCGGCCGCCGTCATCGCGGCGACCGCGAGACTGCCCATCATCGCCACCGGCGCCGGCGACAGACGCGCCACATGGCGCAGCATGACAAGCATCGCCAGCGACAGCGGGATGCCGGTGACCGCCAGCGTGGCAAAACAGCGCGCGGTCTCGCCGAGCGACATGCCTTGCGGCCCCACGCTGACCCAGTCCGTGAGGCAGCCATAGCCAATCGTGGAAATCCACGCCGCCAAAGCGGGCGCCGGCAACAGCAGCCAGCGCCGCGATCGGCCGGGAATGCTCACCACAAACGACGCCATCGCGGCGAGCACGCCGGTCAGCAAGGCGGCCGCAACGCCAGTGGCAAAAGCCGGCTGACGCAGTTTGAACATGAGATCCGGCCGCACGCCATGGCCGACGGCGACCAGCACTAGTATCAGCGCCGCAAACAGCAGCCAACAAAGTGCCCGCAGCGCAGGCGGCCGCAAGCGCCGCACGGGCTTTGCGTCAATCACCAGCGATTCGATGACGTCGGAGGTTGAGGTCATGTCTGGTCCCTTGCCTTTCCAATCACCGCGCGCAACTTCTTCAAGGCCCGATGCGTTGCCACTTTCAATGAGGCAATCGACATCCCGCTGGCCGCGGACGCTTCCAGCAACGACAGTTCTTCGAGTTTCAGCATTCGTATGGCATCCCGTTGCCCGGCTGGAAGGCGCTCCACCGCGTCGCGCAGCACACGCGCATCCGCCGCCTCTTCCTGTAAGTTCGCTGCAGAGGCCCACAAGGTTTCATGCTCGGGCTCGATCGGTGTTTCATACGCACCAAGGCGCCCCAGTCGCCGCAGCCCGTCGACGATGCGCCGATGGGCAATCGTCACCAGCCAGGGACCGAACGGTCGGGCCGGGTCGTACGTGTGGCGCACCGTGTGGACGGTCAGGAGAATATCCTGAACCGTATCCTCAATGTCGCTTCGATTCCCCATGCGGCGGGCTGCGAGCGCCCGTAAATAGGGCGTGATCGCCTCGAGCAGACGTCGGTAGGCATCACGATCGCCCGCCTGTGCCTGAGCCATGGAGAGGGACCAGTCCAGCGTACCGTCGGCGCGAGTTTCTCGCGCCATGAGGGGATGCTCGGGCGTACCCGATTCCCGGACATCCTGTACAAGACTCAGCGACGGGCCGGGGCGCCGCGTTTTGGAAGACATGATCGAATTTTGCACTGGGGTTGGGGGCAATTTCGAATAAATAAATTTTTCGCGCTGTGTAACCTTTGGTCGCCGGCAGTCGAATTTTATGACGGGGTTGCAATCCTGTGACCCGTGAATCTACCTCTACTACTTTTAGGAGAATCCCAAATGAGCAAACAGGGTTTGGCAGCTTCGACGCTGTCTGCGACGGTCGGTCTCGCGCTCGCCTTCCTGGCATTTCCGGGGCAGGCGCAGGGCATGAAGGATATGAGCAACGCGCCACAGATCGTCAAGGACAACATGATGCGGATGACGCAAAACAAGCTGGAAAAGTGCTACGGCATCAATGCCGTGGCGAAAAACGACTGCGCGGAAGGGGCACATTCGTGTGCTGGCCAAGCCACGCAGGCGCGCGATGTGAAGTCCTTCGTGATGCTACCCGCAGGTGACTGCAGCAAGATCCAGGGCGGCAAGCTTCAGGCTAGTTGAGCGGACACCGGCGCATGAACGCTTCTATAGTAATACTGCGGGATGCGCCGGGCCCGATCCCGGTGAAGGCCGGCATCGGGCTGCGCTTTCGGCACCATCAACCAGTCGCCGAGACGCGTCCCGATGTTGCGTGGTTCGAGGTGCACACCGAAAATTACATGGGCGGTGGCATCGTACCCCGGTATCTGGATGCGATTCGCCGCGACTATCCCGTCTCGCTGCACGGCGTCGGTCTGTCGCTGGGCAGTGCCGACGGGCTCGACAGCGCTCATCTCGGGCGGCTTCGCGATGTCGTCGACCGGGTCGAACCCGGCCTGATTTCCGAGCATTTATCGTGGAGCGTCACCGGCGGCACGTATTTGGCCGACCTGCTGCCGCTGCCGCTGACCGAAGAGGCGTTGGCCATCGTCTGCCGCCATGTCGACCAGGTTCAGGCTTATCTGAAGCGGCGCATCCTGATCGAAAACCCGTCAACCTATTTGCAGTTCCGGCACTCGACCCTTCCCGAGTGGGAGTTCCTGACCCAGGTCGCGCAGCGCACCGGCTGCGGCATTCTGTGTGACGTCAACAACATCTTTGTGAGCGCCTGCAATCACGGCTGGGATGCGCGAACCTACCTTGCCGCCCTGCCGCCGGCGGCCATCGGCGAAATCCATCTTGCCGGACACAGCATCCGCGAACTCGGACAGGGGAAAACGCTGCGCATCGACGACCATGGCTCGCGCGTCGCACCAAAGGTCTGGGCGCTGTATCGCGAGGCCCTCGCGCGCTTCGGGCCGATTCCGACCTTGATCGAGTGGGATACCAATGTGCCTGCACTCGAGGTCCTGATGGAGGAAGCCGCCATTGCCGAGTCCATTCTCGAGGGACACCGCCATGAAGCCGCCCGCGCCGACGCTACTTGAACTTCAACACGCCATTCAACGGAGCATGCTTGACGGCGTGGACGGGGATGCGTTCGCCCTCATCATCAACAAAGGATTGGACCCGGCAGAGCGGCTCGGCATCTACCGCAACACCTCGGCCGGCGTGCTGGTGACGGCACTTCGCCTGGCCTATCCAGCCGTGCAGCATGTGGTCGGCCCGGAATTCTTTGAGGGCGCGGCGCGCCTGTTCGCGGCCGAGGCCCCGCCACGCAGTGCCTGGCTGGATGCGTATGGCGCGGATTTCCCTGAATTCCTCGCAAGGCTCGCGCAGGCGTCATCGGTGCCTTACCTGCCGGACCTGGCCCGGCTCGAATGGACGGTCAACCTCGTGCTGCACGCGGCCGACGCCGAACCGCTCGAGATCGCGCGCCTGGCGACTTTGAGCGAAGCCGAGCTCGAAGACCTGCGCTTCGAGCCGCATCCTGCGGCCCAACTGCTGCGCTGCGGGTTCCCGGCCGACGCGATCTGGCAGGCGGTGCTGGAGCGTGACGATGACGCCATGACGGCGATCGACCTTGCAGACGGTCCGGTCTGGTTGCTGGTTCAACGAGCGAAGAGCGGCATCGATGTCGTGCGCTTGAGCGAGCCCGAATGGCGCGTTGCCGCAGCGCTGTTTGCAGGACAGCCATTGGGCGCGGCGCTGGCGCAAGCAGCGTGTGCCGAACCGTACATCCTGCTCGCGGCACACCTCGCGCGCGCCTGCTATGCAGACTGCCGCGTGGCGCACGAACCGATGGCACTCCAGCCCCGAAGGATTCACGCATGAAAAACTCGCCCTCATCCATCACATCGCAACCGGTGGCTGACCATCCGCTAGGGCGTTTCGTGCGCTGGCTCGACCGGGTGCCCTACTCGCTTCTCGCCATCCCGCTGCGGTTCGCGGTGGCCACGGTGTTCTGGAACTCTGCCATGGCCAAGCTGGCCAATTGGGAGACGGCTGTGGCGTTGTTCCAGGACGAGTACAAGGTGCCGCTGTTGCCCCCGGAAGTTGCTGCCTACATGGTGGTTTCGATCGAGTTGACCGCGCCGGTGCTGCTGGTGCTCGGACTGGCGACCCGGCCCGTGGCGCTGATCCTGCTGGGCATGACGTCGGTCATCGAGATATTCGTCTACCCGCAAGCGTGGCCCACGCATATCCAGTGGGCCGCGATGCTGCTGGTGCTGCTGTGCCGGGGTGCTGGCGCCTGGTCCCTTGACCACCTGCTGCGGCAGCGCTGGATGAGGTAGCCCGAACGGGTTTGACGTGTAGGCAGCCAAAAAATCGAGCGCCGAGCAGTTTCCACACCTATCGGCCTGCTCAGATTTCCGGGGCCAGCTCTTCCAGGCCGCCGAAGTTGTCGTGATCATTGGCACTAAGCATTACACCGGCTTCTTGTTGAAGCGACCAAAACGTGCCGCCAAAACGGGCAACGCCAGCAGGTTCAGAACAGTCGAGGTCACGAGGCCTCCCAGGATGACGATGGCCATGGGTCCCTCGATTTCGTTGCCCGGCTCTGCGCTGGACAGCGCCAATGGAAGCAGGCCGAGCGCTGTCACGAGGGCGGTCATCAAGATTGGGATCAGGCGCTCCGAAGCTCCCCGCCGGGCGGCTTCCAGTCCCCACAGCATGCCTTCGGAATGCACCAAATGCTCGTAATGCGAAACGAGCATGATCGAATTGCGCAGCGTGATCCCGAACAGCGTGACGAAGCCGACCAATGACCCCAAGGTCAGGTTGCCTCCGGTGAGCAGCACCGTCAAAACGCCCCCGACCAGGGCGAAAGGCAGGTTGACCAGCACGAGCATCAGCCCGCGCGTGCTGCGCAGCGCGACGAACAGCAGCAGAACGATTGCAACGGCCGCGATGCCGGTATTGACCAGCAGATCGTGCCGCGACTGGGCCTGCGCCTGCGCCTCGCCGGCGAACACCGCATAGGTGCCGCGCGGAAAAGCGACCTTGCTCGCAATCTGCGCCTGTGCCACCTTGACGAAGTCGCCCACCGCGCGCCCGGTAACGTTGGTGGTGACCGTCTGCAGACGTTGCCCGCCCCGGTGCTGGATCTGATAACGACCATCGGATTGCCGAATATCGGCCAGCTCGCGAAGCGGCATCACCAGCCCTTGCGGATTGCGCAGCAACAGCGCGCCCACGCCGGCGGGGTCGCCGTGCACGCCCGCGCCCAGCCTCACGGTGACGTCATAGGCCCTGGTTCCCTGGAATACCTGGGCAACTGCGACGCCCTCGAACGCCGTCTGTATCGCCTCGAGCACATCCACGGAACGAAATCCGAACCGGCTCAACTGCTGCGCACGCAGACGCACGACCATTTGCGGGGTGCCCGGGGGCGATTGCACCGTCACGCCGATGGCGCCAGGGATGCCGCCGAGCACCTGCGCGATCTCCTGCGCCTTGCTGTCCAGAACGTCGAGGTCGTCGCCGAAGACATTGACGATGACCGGTGCGGTGTAGCCGGAGATCGTCTCGTCGATTCGCTCCTTCAGGAAGGTGTTCGCCGAGGTTGTCAGTCCAGGGAAACGTGCCAAGGTGGCGATTACGTCGGATCGCGCGCGTTCCTGTCCGGCACCAGACATCGGCTTGAGCGCCACCTCGAACTCGCTGATGTTCACACCGACCGGGTCGACGACATCCTCGGCGCGGCCGGCTCGTTGCGCCACAAGACGCACGCCTGGAATCTTGGCCAATGCGACCGATACTTCGCGTCCAATGCGCATCGACTCGGTTAGCGAAGTTCCTGGTGCAGTGGCCATGTGCACTGTGTAGTGGCCCTCTTTCAGGTCAGGAATGAAGCTCGTGCTGAAGAACGGGATGATTGCGAGCGCCAGCATGCAAAGGATCGCAAGGGCGGCAATCAGAACTTTGGGGCGATGCTCCACGGCCGTCAGCACCAGGCCATAGCGCGCCTTCAGCGCACCGATCAGGCGAGGCTCCCTTTCCTGCAGTGGCCTGCGAGTCAGAAGAATGTACGCAAGGGCCGGTGTTACCGTCAGGGCGACACCAAGCGAGGCGAGGATGGCAAGGATGTAGGCAATTCCGAGTGGCGCAAACAGCTTGCCGGCCACGCCCGACAAGGTGAGCACTGGAAGGAAGATGAGTGCGACGATGAAGGTCGCAAACACGACGGCACCACGCACCTCGACGGATGCCTTCAGCACTACCCGCGCTGGCGCCAAAGGGGTTGACAGTGCCTGGTTCTCACGCAGCCTTCTGAAGATGTTCTCCACATCGACGATGGCGTCGTCCACCACTTCGCCGAGAGCGATCGCGAGGCCGCCGAGCGTCATGGTGTTCAGACTGACGCCGAGGTGGTGCAACACCACGACTGCCGTAAGCAGCGAAAGCGGAATCGCGGTCGCTGAAATGAAGGCCGTGCGTACGTCCAGGAGGAATAGAAAGAGCACAGCGACGACCATGGCGCCGCCCATCAGGAGCGCCGTGCGCAGATGATCGATGGAGGCGGTGATGAAATCGGCTGGCCGAAAGATATCCGGGTGCAGCACGATGTGCTGGACGTCAAGTGCCGGCTTGAGCTCAGAGAGCACACGTTCAACCGCTTCGGTGGCCAACATCGGATCGGCCCCGTACTGGCTCTCGATCACCATCATCAGGCCAGGCTGATCGCCGATCGAGGCGCCGCCGACGACGGGAGCGGCGCCGATCGCGACCCGCGCGACGTCCCCCAGATGAACGCTGACACCACCGCGCTCGGCGACGACGGCTTGTGCCAGTTCCTCAACGGACGTGATCTGGCCTTCCGAATGAACGACGATGCGTTGATTCGCGCTCTCCACATAGCCGCCGCCGCGCACGCCGGTGGATCGACGTGCGGCTTCGAGTACGTCCGAGACTTGTAGCCCATAGGCGAGCAGCTTCTGAGGATCCACCTCGATCTGGAACTGACGCACATCGCCGCCGAAGATGATCACGTCGGCCACGCCCGGAACGCCGAGCAGGCGTGGCTTCACGGTCCACTGCGCGGCATCGCGCAGCACCATCGATGGCTGCTCTCGCGATGTGAGGCCGATGACCATCGCCACGCCCGTCGAGGATGTCAGTGGCAGCAGCGCCGGCGGCTTGACTCCCGGCGGCAGCGCCCCAGCCACATTGCCAAGGCGCTCAGCCACCAGCTGCCGCGCCCGATAGATGTCGGTGCCCGCATCAAACGTGAGGCTTACCACCGAGAGCGCTTGCAGCGATTTGGACTGCATGGTCTGCAGGCCGAGCGTGCCGCCCAGCGAATTCTCGATTGGCTGGGTAACCAGCGTCTCCACCTGCTCGCTCGACAGGCCCGGGGCTTGCGTGTGGACGATTGCCAAAGGGGGCGCAAACTCCGGGAAAACATCCAGACGCGATTGGAACAGCACGTAGAAGCCGTAGCCGGCGAGAAGGCACGACAGGGCGATGACCACCCCGCGCAAGCGAATCGCGGTCCGAACGAGCGAGGTCAGCATGGAAAGTCGTGCGCGTGCAGGCACTTGTTCTGCCGCCGCTTGGTCATATCAGTCGCACTCTGGATCCTTGCACGCGCTACCGCTCGCGCGAGGCTTGAGTTCTTCGGACAGCAGCAATTGGGCGCCTTGAATCACGACTTGCGCACCCTGTTGAATGGGTTGCGTGACGAAATACCCCCCGTTGGCGGGGGCGCTGATGGAGACCGGTGTGCGGGCAAACCGATCTGGCGCCGTCTTCACGTAAGCCCATGGCTGCCCGCCGTACCAGATCAATGCGTCGGCGGGAACGACAACGCCGATCTCGGCGCGAGTCGCTGGCGCAGGCAGGAAGGCGCTGACCCGCGTTCCCGCGGCGATAGGGCCGGTTGCCGTGATCGCCGACCGGTAAACGAAGGCATCCCCCGGCACTGCCGGATCGCTCTGTGCGGCGCGCGCGACGAGTTCGGCTGGCTGGCGCCGGTTGTCGACGCCTGACACATCGATCTTGCTGGGCGGCGCGCCAACGAAGCCCGAGGGGACCGATACACGCAGCAAGATGTCCTGACGGTTCAACAGACGCTGGAACGCAGCGGATCGTGGATCCATCGCCCACTGCGCCAGCGAATCCCCGAACTGGGTGCGCAAGCTGCCTCGAAGGTTGTTTTCGGTTGCCATCGCTGCTTCGGCTCGGGCCAGCTCCGCCCGGTAGGTTGCCTCGGCGGCTTGGTAGGCCTTCAGGGACATGTTCTGGTTGTCCCGGAAGAGCGCCCCGGTGCGGTCGAACTCGTGACGCGCGACCTCAGCCTGGGCGGCCGTCGCTGCCCGCTCTGCCTGCGCTGCCGCGTAGCGCACGCGCAAGTCAATAAGCGGCTGCAGGTCCAGCACCATGGCCGAGGCCACCACCTCGCTGCGATAAAGCGCCGAGGAGAGCTGCTGCGTGCGGATGCCGCTGTGTTGCTGGGTCGCGGGATCGACCGTCACGACGGTGGCGCCGTTCACCTTGGTCACGCTTTGCGGGGCACTGGCGGGCGTTGCCGAGCTTGCCGCACGAGCTTGCGTGTAGCCCCTAATGACGTAGCCAGCCGCCGCGGCAACCAGGAGGCCAACAACCAGAGCGATGACAACAGTGAACCGCTTCATTTGGGTGTTGGTGCGAGAAGATCGGCCGGTACCGCGTTGCCGGCGCCGAACTGCAGCGGCTGCTGCATGGCGTCCTCCAACTGGCCGGTGGTGCGCTGAACCGCCACGCGCGCGGCCAGACGAGACAGCGTGCTCGTCTCCAGCGTGCTCTGCGCAGAGATCAGGGTCAGCCGATCTGTCTCTCCAGTATCGAAAGACCGCCTCAGATTTTGCAAGACTCGCGTCTGGGTGGCCAGGAGTCTGTCCTGCAAGTCGAGCGCAGCTAGTGCAGATTGATGGGCCTGGACCGCTCGGTCGATGTCGTTGATGGTTGCAGCCTGAAGCGCTAGCGCTTCCGTGGCCGCTTCCTTGCGTCGGCCTTCCGCTTCGGCAATCGGCCCCTCATTGCGGTTGAAGACCGGCAGTGCGATGCCGGAAAACTGTGAAGATAATTTATTCGCCCCTGAATCGACGGTATAGCCGATACCGATATGGAGATCGGGATACTGACGCGCGATCTCGAGTTGCAACGCCGCTTGACTTGCTTCGTAACGGGCCAATGCGGCCCGCAGGTCGACCCGATTCAGAACCGCGCTGCGTCGCGCGTCGTCAAGCGGAATCTCCGCCGGGGTGCGCTCAAACTCCTCGAAGCCGATGTTGACCTGGCGCAGCGCGCCGAGCGACAGCCCCATCACCCTGGCGACCTCGGCACGCGAGGCGCCTTGTCGATCCATGGATTGCACCACTTCGTTTCGGCTGCGCAACAGTGCCACCTTTGCGGAGTTCACATCGGTGGTGGAGGCAGCACCGAGCGTGAAACGCCGATCCAGCATCGCCACGATCTGCTCCTGGGCCGCCACCTGTCGCGTCAGGATTTCCGATGCGCGGCTGGCCGCGAAAAGGTCCAGCAGGGCGCTGCGCAGGCGCGATCGCACTTGCCATGCGACCACGCCGATTTGCAACCGCGCGGCATCGCTCAACTCATTGGCTCGCGCGAGCCGGTACCCTCGCTTGCCGGCCGTTTCGATCGGGATGTCTAGCCCCAATCCATAAAGATAAGGCAACGTTCCGTCCGGTGCGTTCGTCGTGTACCCAAGGGGCAGAACCAGCGTCGGGTTCGGCCGCTGCTGCGCGGTGCGCGCCGCGGCCCGGCTCGTCTCCCAGCGAGCCCTCGCCACATCGAGTTCCGGGCTGTAGTAAAAAGCGGCCAGGGTCAGCGTTTCTAAATTCCACGCCTCGCCCACACCGGCTTCATGGTCTTGATGTTCGGTGATGTAGCGTCGCAGCGCCGGGTCATCGAGACTGCGCGATTCAAAGCTTCGCGCGAGTGCGGCCGGCTCGATGGGTTTTGCTTGGTAGCTCGCACAACCGGCCAGGATGGTCAGCGAGAGGCCGATTGCCATCGGCACCAAGCTCATCATGCGCAACTGAGCAGCGCACGCGAACTCCAGCTGTCGTGGGATACAGCGTGGTTCGAGGGTTGGTTGAAAGAAAAGCACGAGACAGCCGTTCAATGATGGCTGCAACGATATCGAATTACGCGTCAAGCTCGCGTGAGCATGGCGTGATGAAAGCGTTAAGGCGCCGGTGAAAACAGCACAATGAAACGGCTACCGCCGCCTTCGCGGTCTTCGACCGACACGCGCCAGCCAAGGTGGTCCGCCACGCGACGGACAATCGCAAGTCCCAGTCCGGAACCGGTCAGCTGATCGGCACTGCCGCGCACGAACCGCTCGAACAGTCGCTCGCGAATGGCTAATGGGATACCGATGCCGGTATCTTCGACCACCAGGGCGTCGACCAGCAGCCGTACAGTGACGCAACCCTGCTCCGTGAACTGGCAGGCGTTGCGAATGAGATTGCCCACTGCGATACCCACGAGTTCCGGTTGCGCGAAAACGTGCACTTCCGCGGACGATTCGAACTGAAGTTCGACCGGTTTTCCTTCCAGCAGCGGGCGGTGTCGTTCCATCTCCTGCTCGATCAACGGGATCAACCCGATCCTCGGTGCGTCGACGGATTCCGGCGCGCGAGAGAGAAGCAGCAGTGCTCCGATACGGTCCGCGGTATCCGCCGCGGTGCGTCGAACTCGCTCCACGATTGGCAGCAGTTCGTCCTTGCCGTGCAGGCGTGCCTGTAGCAACTCCGCCGCGCCCAAGATGACCGTCAACGGTGTTCGCAACTCATGGCTCACGTCGCCGGCAAAAAGGCGCTCGCGTGCCAGGAACGTTCCGAGCGCATTCGTCCTGGCGGCGAAGGCTCTGGCGAGGACACCGATCTCATCGCCGGCCCGCAGAGAGGGTAACTCGCTTGTCATGTCCTCCTTCCGTACGGCATCAGCCAGGGCCGTGACGGGCGCAATGACGCGGCTTGCGGTAATGCGACCCAAGAGCACTGCCAGCAGCAGACAGGCCGGAACGGCGACAGCCAGCGCTTCGTAGACACTGCGTTTGATCCGCTCGTAGTCGCTATCGTCTTGCGCGATGGCATAGCGTTCGCCTTTGTCATCGACTATGAGCGCCTGATGCGCGCTGTCGCCGATCACAGTGTCGTAGACCCCGGGCTTGAGGCCGGTGAGCGCCAGCGGAATGTCGCGGCCGTGATAGAGCGTTGCCTCGCCTGGTTCGGTGATTGCGAGGCCCTGCCGATAGCGTTCGATCAACCCTGGCGCTGCTTGCGACAGACGCTGATCGATCACGCGATCCTCGACAGCCTGCAGGGCAAGGAAGGCAACAATGGCAAAGCACCCGCAGACTGCGCAGGTCAGCAGCACATAGGCTGCAACGATCCGATAGCGCAGTGACATGGTCCTATTCCTGCGCGGCGGTCAGCCGGTAGCCGATGCCTGGCAGCGTCTTGAGCATGGGGATCGCGAACGGCTTGTCGAGCACCACTCGCAAAGAATGGATATGCGTTCGAAGGGCGTCGCTGTCCGGTCGATCGTCGCCCCACACTTCCCGCTCAAGGTTATCCCGACTTACCACGGCAGGCGCTGCACGCATCAGCGCCGCAAGCAACTTGTAGCCGGTGGGCGTCAGCTGCAATTGGGTGCCGGCGCGTGTCGCTTGGAAGGTCGCCGGATCGAAAGTCAACGCCCCTACACGCAGGGCCGTCGTCACGTGGTTGCCTCTCGCCCTGCGTATGAGCGCCTTAAGGCGGACCTCCAGTTCGATCATCGAAAACGGCTTGACCAAGTAGTCGTCCGCCCCGCATCCGAACCCGGCCACCTTGTCCTCGACGGTGTCCCTTGCGGTAAGTATCAAGACGGGCGTGGCACAGCCAAATACGGCGCGCAAGCGACCGCATACGTCGAGCCCATCGAGCCCAGGAAGCATCAGATCGAGAACGATGGCATCGTAGGTGCCCTTACTGGCAAGCGCCAATCCCGCAGAGCCATTGCGCGCACTGTCCAGTACGTAGCCCAAAGGCTCCAGGAATCCGTACAGATTCGCGAGGATGTCGGGATTGTCTTCTACGATCAGTAGTCTCATGGCCGTGCGGTGGTCAAAGCGCAGCGCAAAATGAGCCTGCCGACGGCGCCCGCTCAAGCCTGTGCAGCCGTGAACGGATTATACGAGCGCCGCTCGCCGGATCACTACGCCGGAGGGGGTGGTTGCGAGCCGAATCGGTGAACGCTGCCACCTCGTACTGCTGCTGAATCAACTCTTCGGCGACCTGATCTTACTGTGTCGTGCGCCATGAAAAGGCGCTGTCTTCCAGCGGGTGCGAATCCCGCCCGGCAACTGTCGCCCCAGCCGGTAGCAATCGGAGTAATCGTGGAGGTAACGAAGCGTTTGAAGCCCTCGGTGTAGAGGATCCTTCAAGGGACTTAACGATCATGCAGGCCGTAAGGCGACTGAACGTTGAGCAGGCCTCGAAAGAGATGGTGCGCAAGGCACGCCAGCGGAACCTGCTCCAGCACGGTTTCCCAGATCGAGATGGTCTACGCGACCGACAGCACGGATTCAGGACGCAGCCCGAAGGCGAACGTGCTGAACGCGCCGGGGCCGGTTGCCTTTGTTGAGGACTATCTGCCGTACCTGGTGGGCGTTGATCCTGCCATTCATTCGGCCCTGATCATGCGAGGTCGGAATGGCACGCCGAACTGTGGGGAGGGCTTGCGACTGGCCGCCTCGCAGCACAGCAGTCTGGTGGAATTCTCGCGCTGGTGGGTGGCGGCTGATACGTGATCGATCCTGGAAGCCTCACTTATTCGAGCGCGGGAGACTCACCTTCATCTGATTTGGGCTTGAACACTGGAAGTCTGGCGGCCGACGGCTTGCCACGTCAGGCGCGGTTGGTGACACGCAGCCACACGCCCAAGGTGTCCCGCAGGCAGGGCTCGCACAAATCAACCTCGACCCGACTCCCATCGCCAAAAATCGAGTCGTAACCGGCATCGAAACCGATCGACGCCATTTCATGAAAGCCGGGCTCCCCGCGCTCAGCCGCCTTGCCGCACCGATCGCATGTGATCCGGTGCACCACACTCACGGTCTCGGCGATCACCACTTGCATGAGGTTCTCCTTGCGAAATCAACAGGCTGCATCATTCACCTGTTACTGCCGCCGCCCATCGGCATCCTTGCCAATGCCCATTATTTGAGCACACCCTGTAAACCCAATGCCTGCGCCATTTTGACGAGTTGTTAGGGCAACTGTCCACAGCTTAGACCACAGTAATCGTGGGTAACTGCGCGCCGCTGGACAAGGCCCTGCACACCGGAGTATTGACGTCGGGCTTGACCTTGCGTTACATTTGCGGCAGGTGACCGTCACCTGCCGCACGCGCCCAGACTGGGCACGACGAAGACGGAATATTCGCAGACCTAACCCATTCCTTTGTTTTTCCATGGGCGGACCGCAATGCGTGCACCGGATACATCGCCCAGGAGAAAACAATGGAACTACTGCAGTTGAAACTGCTGGCGGGTCGTATTCGCGGCCTGCTGGAACAATCAAACCACCCCGTAAACCACAATCAGTCGCTTGACTTGATCGCCGCGCTGCCTGGTCTTCGCAACTGGCCAGAGGTCCAAGCTTTTCCTGATCGGGTTGCAGGCTGTGAGCTCGATACCACATCGGCAGGCCGAATGGCCTTCAGGCTCAAGAAAAAGTTCGAACTTGTGTTCACACCTCAGTCTATGTTGACGGCGCTCAGTCCACCCGGTGTCGAGAGGATTCACCCTGTGCCCCAGATCTGGCCCGGTGGGCCTGCGCCTGGCGTGTACATAACAACATCCCAGGACGCCATCAACGCGCTGCTCGAGAGATACGAAGACGCGACAGACGGGGCTCTCGTCTATGCTGAGCGTGATGGTAACCACTGGGCTGGCAGCATTGATCTAGGTGAAAACGGCTTGTGGTCAAACGGGCTGGAGCGCGTACCCAGTGGAACACTGCTCGTCGTCGGCCCGCTCGAACTGGACCAACAATCCTGGGGCGATAGCTCAAGTAGTCTCGAGAGGGCCTGTCTGCATGCTCAGGCGTCGGCGCACCGAGTGGCGGTTCTGATTCGGACCCCAACGCCTAGCGCTATGTGCGAGGACGTCCGACTCATGATTCAATCCGCCTATTCTGAAGGTAATGACACTGATGCAGCGTTGTTGGGGGTCGTAACCGCGGACGGGGAAATGCAAAGAAGGTTGCCCTTCGCACAACCTTGGCCAACTCCGGCGCAGATCCGAAGTGAGGTCACGGTTGACGCCATCCCGCCATCCGCGCGTGAGGCTCTGAAAATCGCGCTCTCAGAGCGTCACGCCGGGTTGTTGTTCTTTGGCTCTGCAATCATTGACGAACACACCGCGATAGATCTTGTGGTTTCCGCCCTGGCTTTGACGGAACATGCGGGGCCGGCCGCGCGCATCATGCCTCGCAATCGATCGACGCCCGCAAAGGACTGGCTCGTGCCAGACGCCATTAAGCGGCTCCCGTTTTTACCCTCAGTCGAGAGTGCGTTCGCGCAAGGGTATCGACGGATGATCGTCGATCCGAACTACACAGAGACCGAGCTTCTTTTGGAGTTCGGCAAGGACGTTCTTTTTATCGCGGGAACGTACGGCAGCGATGTTGACGAAATATTTATGAGCATGCTGCGCCGGGGCAGGGTCAAAAAGGAGAGCGACCTCGTTACTCTGATAATTGCCCTTTTAGGTGTGAAACCAATTCCAACGAAACACGGCGAGGTTGTTGCGAGTGATTTATTTATTGGGCGCGGAATCGGCCCGGCTTTACCCGTGAAGTTTGAAGACATTATTAGGTACCTGCAAGAGAGTCGAGTCTTGAAATGGCAAGACGAAATGGCTCATCTACTGGATTCGGGTGAGGTAACCGTCGCCGGCATCAAAAGGACGATGGAACGAAACCATGCGGTTCGTGAATTCTTGGCGCAAAGAGCCTCGAACAGGCAGTCCGCGCACAGTGCAGGCTAGAGTGCTGCAATTGTCTCGAGCCAAGCGTGTCATGCTGCGTCTCAGCCCGGAGGCCCATGAAGCATTGAAAATCATCATGGCGCATACCTTCGTGATGCGCTTGCGCCTTGCTGTAGCCCACGGTGGCGAGCCACTGTAGTTTGCCAGTTAGCAGGCTGTTGAAATTTGCTGCAATGAGCCATTCTGAGCGACGGACGCGAGGTCATCCAGTGGTTGCAATTGCCGGGCGAGGGGCCGTTTCGTCTCGCCATTGCGTTCTAGAGCCTGGCGCGGTGGCCTTTGGTGATTCATTGGACTGCTCCTTGCGGTATTCGCGTGAACAGTCGAGCCATTCGCACGATGTTGCTGGCTGTCATCGTCAGCTTGAAGTGCTGATCGACCCGTCGGATGCCTCTATACAGTGTCTGCCTGATGCGCCCGATGGTCTTGCCCCAGCCGAAGTGCTCCTCGATGCGCTTTCGGATCGTCTGGCTGACAGCATAGCCGGCGTGCCGGGTTGTTCGCCCATCGATGGCACTGCCACCGATGCGTGTGTCGTTACTGGCCACGTGAGGCGTGACGCGGCGCTGGCGACAGGCGGCAATGAAGTCCCGCGTGTCGTAGGCTTTGTCTGCGGCGACGGTTTTGGGGTGCGTACCGGGCAAGGTGTCCAGCATCGCCAGCGCCGCGGCTCTCTCGCCCAGCCCGTCGGCATGGGTGACGACGGCACCCACCACCAGCCCCGAGCGGTTCTCCATCAGCACATGGCCCTGATAGCTCATGATGGCGGCGGTGTTGTGACTCTTTCTGAACAGTCGTGCGTCAGGGTCAGTGGTGCTGGCATGGGTGTCGTTGCTGCGCGGCTTGCCCTTCCAGTTGGCTTGGGTGTTGCGCCCGCTCGGCTCCCCGCCGTTGGCGTCGTCATTGCTGCCGTCCTTGGGCACGAAGCTCTTGTGGCTGGCCCACGCCTGGATCAGCGTGCCGTCCACCGAGAAGTGCTCTTTGGACAGCAACTGGCACTTGTCGGCCAAGGTCATGACCTCTGTGAAGAAGCTCTCCACCACCTCGTGTTCGAGCAAGCGGTCGCGGTTCTTGGAGAAGGTGGAGTGGTCCCAGACGGCGTCGTCGATGGCCAGACCGATGAACCAGCGGTACAGCAGGTTGTAGCGTACCTGCTCCATCAACTGGCGCTCGCTGCGCACCGAGAAGAAGATCTGGATGAGCATGGCCCGCAGCAACTTCTCCGGGGCGATGGAGGCTCGGCCTGTGTCCGCGTAGATCAGGTTGAACAGGCCCCCCAGCCGTCCAAGCGCTTCGTTGACCAGCGTGCGCACTCCGCGCAGCGGATGATCCGCAGGAACAAAATCTTCCAGCTTGGCCACTGTGAACAGCGCTTCTTGCATTGCGTCTGATCCTCGCATCGCATTCTCTCCGTTATGAGCATGAACACAATATCGATAACGACCATCCCGCAGACGACGTTTACATGCGGGTAAATTTCAACAGCCTGTTAGGGCTCGATTCCCCGTGACGAGGCATAGTTCAACAGTGACGCCTGCAACTCCAGCATGTCGGGTTCTGGCAGAAGACAGCCCAACGGTGACTGGCCTCGACGCCCCCTTGGCACAAGGACGACTGGGGCACGGCTCAAGGGTGACGCCGTACCTGGTTCAAGCGTGACGCTACCAGGCCCACTCAGAACCATGGATCGCACTTTGCCACCCTGCCCCGGCGCTCTGTGACGCATAGACCTAAGGCATCTTCAGTTGATCGGTAAGCAAACGGTGATCCCATCTTGAGATAGACCCAGCAGTCGGGCATGGTGTGCACGATGAAGATCATGCACACCATGGCGAGCGAGGCGATCGCCGGGCGCCCCAAGCGGCGCTTCTACAGCCCAGAACTCAAGACGCAGGTCGTAGCGCAGTGCCAAACCGATGGCACGTCGGTCGCTGGCGTTGCGCTGGCCCACGGCATCAATGCCAATATTGTCCACCGCTGGCTTCGTGAGCATGCCCATGATGGGTTGTCGGTTGCGTCGCAGGGCTTTGTGCCACTAACCCTGCAGGCTGGCGCAGTTGAACCGTTTAGGACTACGGCCATGCCTGCAGAGATCAAACGCGACATCCGTATCGAAGTTCACCGTGGCACGGGCTCGGTGAGCGTGAACTGGCCGCTCGAAGGTGCTGAGTCCTGCGCGGCCTGGCTGCGCGACTGGCTGAGATGATCCGCATAGATACCGCGTGGCTTGCTTACGGCCCAGCGGCGGTACCAGATGCTGTTTGCCATTGAACGGCGGGGTCGGCCAGCGCAAGCTCTGGGGCATCGTGGGCCTGGCCAAGCGTTACCCCAATCGCTTCATCGACGCGGCCTGTGCGCAGGCCATAGAACACGGTGTGCTCAGCTACCGGCACGTCAAGGCGCTGACCGAGCGGCTGATGGCCAACGCCTTGGCCCCCCTGCAGGCCGGTGCCCCGACATCGTCGGCGTCAACGCTCACCCAGCAGCACGCGCTCATTCGCAGCGCACAGGAGTACGGCGATCTACCTGAATTGGGAAACACTGTTTTAGACTTTACAATTGCTGCGTTGGTGCTCGCGGTGTGGTTCACATGCCGCAGTTCAACGGGAAGCAGGAGGGTGCGCTGCCAACAGCAAACCTAACCTGCGCTGCCCCCGCAACGGTAAGCGGACGAATCCCTCCAGATTCGGTTTGCCGGTCACACAGCCACTGGGCGTCTTGAACACGCGCCTGGGAAGGCGACCCGCAAATTGCTCCGCCAGCCCGGATACCGGCCATCAAGGTGGCGGCCATGGCTCTTCGAGCTTTGCCGTCGTAACGCTCAAGCACTGGCGGGGACGCCGGTGAGGGCTTTTTTGCGGATTGTTCCCTTCATGAAAACCTGTATTTCCCGTGCGCGCCTTGCCGTGCTGCCGCTGGCGTTGACCGCCGCGTTTCCCGTGCTGGCGCAAAACCAGCCTGCCGCATCCCTGAATGAAACCATAGTCACGGCCACGCGCTTCGCCGAACCCGCCGAGTCTCTGCCGCTTGGCGTGAGCGTCATTACGGCCGATGAAATACGCGCATCCGGTACCACCACGGTGAATGAGGCGCTGATGCGGTTGCTGGGTGTCGTCGGGCGGCAGGACTTTTACGGCGGCGGCGATTACGCGCTGGATCTTCGAGGCTTTGGCATCACGGCCGATAGCAACCAGGTTGTGATGGTGGATGGAATGAAGATCAGCGAAGCCGACCTTGGCGGCACGCGCCTGGCCGGCATTCCCATCGATAGCGTGGAGCGCATCGAGGTGTTGCGCAGCAGTGGCGCCGTGCTGTATGGCGAAGGCGCTACCGGCGGGGTAATCCTGATCACGACCAAGGCAGGCGCCGGCAAGGCGCGCCACAACTCGGCGTCGGTCTATGCAGGGGCCGGCAGCTACGGGCTGCGGGAAGCGCGAGCCAATGCCACGGTGGCCGGCGGAGGATTCTCGCTCGACGTGTCCGGATTGAAACGCGACAGCGACAACCATCGGGACAACTTCCGCTCCAAAGTGGATGGCGCTTCGGTGACAGGGCAGTGGTCGAACGACTGGTTGCGCCTGGGCGCCCGCTACTCGCAAGATTCGCTCGATACGGGTTTGCCGGGCGCTCTCACCGCCGCGCAGTACGCGGCCGATCCAAAGCAAACCACGACGCCGAACGACCACGCCCACATCAGGAATACTCGCAACAGCATTTTCGCCGAAGCCATGCTTGGCAACTGGCAACTGGCGGCGGACGCAGGCTCGCGGCAAAAGAATCTTGTCAGTAGCCTCAGCGGTTTTCCTTTTGCCTACGACATCGACGCGAACAACTACTCGCTGCGCGCGCGCAACGAAGCCAGGCTCGGTGAGGTGAAAAATGCGCTGATACTGGGCACCGACTACAACGATTGGAGCCGTGACGTGCTGGGCGCCTTTGGCTCGGTGGCGCAGCAGTCATCGCGTGCATGGTACGTGAAAGACGACGTTACCTTGCCTGGCAGTGGCACGCGCCTGAGCGCGGGCTGGCGCACGGAACGCATTGCCAAGGACAGCACCAGCGCGGCGGCCGGACTGTCGGACCGGCAGCACGCCTGGGAGTTGGGCGTGAGTCAGCCGGTGGCGCAGGGCGTGACGGTGTATGGGCGCGCCGGACGGAGCTTTCGCCTGGCTAATGTGGACGAGTTCAGCTTCACCACGCCGGGAGTGATTCTGAAGCCGCAAACCTCGCGCGATCTGGAGTTGGGGACGCGTTGGGCCTACGAGGCAGGAAAGCTGGAAGCCCGGCTGTATCGGAGCATGCTTGAAAACGAAATTGGCTTTGATCCGAATGCGGCCGGACCTTTTGGCTTTGCGGGTGCCAACGTCAATTTCGATCCCACGCGCCGCCAGGGTCTGGAAATCGACGCCTCCCATGCGCTGACCAAGATGGTCGGGCTGCGTGTCGATGCAGCCGTACGCAAGGCGAACTTCCGTTCCGGTCCCTACGCGGGCAACGACGTTCCGCTGGTGCCGCAACGCACGCTGGCGGTACATGCCGATTGGACGCCGGCGGCGGGGCACCATATCACAGGCGGCGTGAACTGGGTATCCTCGCAACACCCCGATTTCGGCAACAGCTGCCGCATTCCGGCCTATGCCACCGTGGACCTGCGCTACGCCTACCAGTGGCAGCAGGTGGAGCTGTCGCTGGGGGTGGCCAATCTTTTTGACAGGAAGTATTACACCCAGGCATTCGGGTGCGCGGCGGGGGTGACCACCTCCATCTACCCAGAAGCTGGCCGTGCCATCACGGCTGCCATGCGCGTTCGGTTCTGAGTGGCCACAGGCCCAAAAAACACACAGGAGTTCGCCGAAATGCCTTCTGTATCCTGCCCCGCCATCCTGGTCGCGGCACCGGCATCCGGCCAGGGCAAGACCACGGTGGCCTGCGCGCTGGCGCGCTGGCACACGCGCCAGGGCCGGCGCGTGCGGGTGTTCAAGTGCGGGCCGGATTTTCTGGACCCGCACTGGCTGGCACTGGCCAGCGGCGCGCCGGTGCACCAACTCGACCTGTGGATGACCGGCGAGGCCGATTGCCGCCAGCGGCTGCACCAGGCGGCGCAGCAGGCCGACCTCCTCATCGTCGAAGGCGTGATGGGCCTGTTCGACGGCGCGCCGAGCGCGGCCGATCTGGCGCAGCGGTTTGATCTGCCGGTGCTGGCGGTGGTTGACGCCTCCGCTATGGCGGGGACCTTTGGCGCGTTGGCGCTCGGTTTGCAGCATTACCGGCCTGGCTTGCGCTGGGCCGGCGTGCTGGCCAATCGCGTCGCCGGCGAGCGCCACGCCGACATGCTGCGGGCCAGCTTGCGCGAGCCAGCGCACTGGCTCGGGGCCTTGATGCGCAACCCGGCGCTCGCATTGCCGGAGCGGCACCTGGGACTGACCGTGGCCAGCGAGGTCGATGACGCCATGGCGCGGCTCGATGCAGCCGCCGACGCGCTGGCGGGCACGACGCTCACGCAGATGTCCGGCGCTGATTTGCAGCGCTGGGCCGTGTCGTTTGAGCCGGCCGCGAGTGCTGCCGCGCCAGCCACGGGCGCGCAGCCCTTGCTGGGCACCACGGTGGCGGTGGCGCGCGATGCGGCCTTCTGCTTTATCTACGCCGCCAATCTGGAGTGTCTGCAGGCGCTCGGCGCCAAGGTGGCGTTTTTCTCGCCGCTGGCGGACGCCGCACTGCCCGATTGCGACGCGGTGTGGCTGCCCGGCGGCTACCCGGAGCTGCATGCCGAGCAGCTGGCGCGCAACCGGGGTCTACGCGATGGGCTGGCCGCGCACGTGGCGCAGCACAAGCCCGTCTGGGCCGAGTGCGGTGGCATGATGGTGCTGTTCGATCAACTCGTGACAAGGGACGGCGAGACCCATGCCCAGTGGGGCCTGCTACCCGGCCGCATCACCATGCAACAACGTCTGGCCGCCCTCGGGCCGCAGCAGCTTGTGATTGACGGGCAACTGCTGCGCGGCCACACCTTCCATTACTCGACCTGCGCCACGCCGCTGGCGGTCCGCACCCGCACTGCGCGGCCGGGCTGCGAGACGGCGCCCGACGCGGGCGAGGCCTTGTACGAAGCAGGCAGCCTCCGCGCCAGCTACTTCCATGCGTGGTTTGCGTCCAATCCACAGGCGGTGGCGGCCCTGTTCGCGCGCCGGACCGTTACTGGGGGAACTGTCTCATGAGTGCCTTGAATTTTGAGTTGCAGAACGGCCCGCAGCGCATCGTCTGCATGACCGAAGAGACCACCGAATGGCTTTACCTGCTGGGCGAAGAGGCCCGCATCGTTGGCATCTCCGGCTACACCGTGCGGCCGCGCCGCGCGCGTGAAGAGAAACCCAAGGTCAGCGCCTTCATCAATGCCAAGATCGACAAGATACTGGCTTTGAAGCCCGACTGCGTGTTCGGCTTTTCCGACATGCAGGCGGATATTGCGGCCGAGCTGATTCGCCGCGGCGTGCAGGTCACGATCTTCAACCAGCGCAGCGTGGCCGAGATTTTCTCCATGATGAGTCAGGTCGCCGCCATGGTGGGGCAGGTGGCGCGCGGACAGGCGCTGATGCAGACCATGCTGGAGGGCTTGCGTGCCATCGAAAAGACGGCCGCCGCCTTGCCGCGCCGCCCACGCGTGTTCTTTGAAGAGTGGGACGAGCCGCACATCAGCGCGATCCGCTGGGTGTCCGAGCTGATCGGCATCGCGGGCGGTGACGACTGCTTCCCCGAGCTGGCGGCGCAGCCCATGGGCAAGAACCGCATCATTGCCGATGGCGCTGAGATTGTGCGGCGCAACCCCGACATCATCATCGGCTCGTGGTGCGGCAAGAAGTTCCGGCCCGAAAAAGTGGCGGCGCGCGCGGGCTGGCAGGACGTGAACGCAGTCAGGAGCGGGCAGCTGTTCGAGGTCAAATCCACCGACATCCTGCAGCCCGGTCCGGCCGCCTTGACTGACGGAATTGCGCATTTGCACCGCATCATCATGGCGTGGGGAAAGAATGTGACCCCCACGCTTGTCGCTTCGCGTACTGCGCTGCCCCCCGAGGGGGCGCGTTTCGCCTTGGGGCGGCCCGGCGGCGAAACCGTCGCTCCCACGCCCGACGCCGGAGAGTCCAAGGCATGACGGCTCAAGGTGTTGCCCGCAGCGAACTGATCCTGGGCGGCCAGAAGAGCGGCAAGTCGCGCCGCGCCGAAGCGCTCGCAGCGGCGTGGCTGGCGCAATCACCCGGCCACCGCGCAGTCTTCATTGCCACCGCCCGGGCGGGGGACGATGAAATGGCCAGGCGCATTGCGCGGCATCGGCAAGACCGCGCCGCTCGCGTGCCCGGCATGACGACGGTGGAAGAGCCGCTGCAGCTGGCGCAGGCGATGGCAGCGCACGGCCGGCCCGATACGTTGCTGGTCATCGACTGTCTGACGCTGTGGCTGACCAACGCGCTGATGCCGGCCGCTGACCCTGACCCGCCCCAGGACCAAGGTGATGGCAATGACCGTGAATTTAAGCGAAATGTGCCTGTAGCCCTTGATGGATTTGCACAGATAGCTATTGTTTTAGGAGCAATCCGCAATGCCCCCGGCCCCGTGGTGCTGGTCAGCAACGAGATCGGGCTCGGCGTGATTCCGCTGGGGCGCGAGGTGCGCGCCTTCGTCGATGCGCTGGGGCGGCTCAATCAGGATCTGGCGCAGGCGTGCGAGCGCGTCACGCTGATGCTGGCCGGCTTGCCCGTCCCGATCAAGGACGGCTCGGGAGAAGCTTCGTGAGGAAGCTGCTTGCCCTGCTGCTCGTGTGGTGCGCGCTGCTGGGCTCGCAGGGCGCGTTCGCGCTGCAGGTCACCGACGACCGCGGCGTGACGGTCACGCTGGCCGAGTCGCCGCAGCGCATCGTGAGCCTGCTGCCATCGCTCACCGAGAGCGTGTGCGAACTCGGCGCCTGTGCACGCCTGGTGGGGGTGGACCGATACTCGAACTATCCGGCCAGCGTGCGGGCCCTGCCGCAGGTCGGCGGCGGGCTCGATCCCAACATCGAGGCGATCGTCGCGCTGCGGCCCGATGTGGTGCTGCTGGCCACCTCGTCGCGCGCCAGCCAGCGGCTCGAATCGCTCGGCCTGAAGGCGGTGGCGCTGGAGCCCCACAGCTATGCCGACGTGCGCCGCGTGCTGGACAAGATCGGCCAGGTGCTGGCCGTGCCCGATGCGCAGCGCGTCTGGCGCGTGATCGATGCCGGCGTGTCGGCGGCCGCGCAGTCGTTGCCGCAGCGGGTCCGCAACATGCGGGTTTATTTCGAGGTCAACGGCGGACCTTACGCGGCCGGTGCATCGTCCTTCATGGGCGAGATCCTGACGCGCCTGGGCGCGCGGAACATCGTGCCGGCGGCGCTCGGGCCGTTTCCCGAACTCAATCCCGAGTACGTGGTGCGCGCCGACCCCGACGTGATCATGGTGGGCGAGCGCAGCGCGCAGGGCCTGGCGCAGCGCCCCGGCTGGGCGCAGATGCGCGCGGTCCGCGGACAGCACGTCTGCGTGTTCAATCCGCAGCAGATGGACGTGCTGATCCGCCCCGGTCCGCGCATGGCGCAGGCCGCGCGCCTGATGGCCCAATGTCTGCTGGACAAGGCGCCATGACGGCACCGGTGCGCGATGTGACGGGCCAGGCGCGCGCCGCCTTCATGCTGGGCGCGGGATTGCTGCTGGTCAGCGCGGTCTTGCTGCTGCTGGGCAGTGCCGCGGGCAGCACCGGTTTCGAGAGTTTTTTGACGGCCGGCCATGACCCTGTGGCGCGGCAAATCATCTGGGACATCCGGCTGCCGCGCACCGCGGGCGCGTGGCTGGCGGGCGCTTTGCTCGGGCTGGCGGGTGCGGTGGCGCAGGGGCTGTTCCGCAACCCACTGGCCGACCCCTATTTGCTGGGCAGTGCCTCGGGCGCCTCGCTCGCAGTGGCCGCGTCCATGGCGCTGTTGGGCATGTCGCCGCTGGCCACGCAATGGCTGGTGCGCCTGGGCCTGACGGGGGCCGCCTTTGTCGGCGCGGTGGCGGCCGTGCTGCTCACGTTGCTGCTCGCCAAGGGCGTGCAGCACACGCTGCGCCTGCTGCTGGCCGGCGTGATCGTGGGTGTGGTGCTCGGCGCCCTGACTGCCTTGACCATGCTGCTGGTGCCCGAGGTGCAGCAAACCATGCAGGCGTTCACGCTGGGCAGCACGGCCTTTGTCGGCTGGGCCTCGTGCGTGCTGATGGCGGGCGCATGGCTGGCCTGCATGGTGGTGGCCTGGATGCTGAGTCATGCGCTGGATGGGCTGGCGCTGGGCGAAGCCACGGCGCTCAGCCTGGGCCTGCCGCTGCCGGCCATGCGCGCGGCGCTGGTGGTGGTGCTGGCGCTGGCCACCGGTGCCGCCGTGGCGCAAACCGGGCTGATCGCCTTCGTCGGCCTGGCGGCGCCGCACATGGTGCGCTCGGTCGTGAAGACCACGCACGGGCGCCTGATTCTGCTGGCCAGCCTGATGGGCGCCGTGCTGCTGCTGGCTGCCGACATTCTGGCGCGCGCGCTGATCGCGCCGCAGGAGTTGCCGGTCGGCGTGCTTACCGCCGTGCTGGGCGGCAGCTACCTGCTATGGCTCATGCACCGGCGCACCAGCCGCGGGCAAGTGCTATGACACAGGTGCCGGTTGCTATCAATCCCATAGCGCTTGGTGCCCATGCCATTGGGGCCAGGCTCGGAAACATTGAGGTGCTGCATGGGATCGAACTGTCCATTCCACAAGGCCGTTGGACCAGCATCGTCGGCCCCAACGGCGCCGGCAAATCGACGCTGCTCAAGGTGTTGGCGGGCCTGCTGCCGCACGCGGGCCAGGTCGTGCTGCTGGGCCGGCCGCTGGCAGGTCTGCCGGGCCGCGTGCGGGCGCAGCAGCTGTCCTGGCTGGGCCAGAACGAGGCCAGCGCCGACGATTTGACGGTCTATGACGTGGCCATGCTCGGGCGCCTGCCGCACCAGGCCTGGCTGGCGCCGCCCAGCGAGCTGGATCGTGCTGCGGTGGAGCAGGCGCTGCGCGCCACCCAGGCCTGGGACTGGCGCGGCCGGCCCCTGAGCCATCTCTCGGGCGGCGAGCGCCAGCGCGTGCTGCTGGCGCGGGCGCTGGCCGTGCAGGCGCAGGTGCTGCTGATGGACGAGCCGCTGGCCAATCTCGATCCGCCGCACCAGGCCGACTGGCTGACGCTGATGCGCCAGCTGGTGGCCGGCGGCAAGACCGTGGTCAGCGTGCTGCACGAAATCTCGCTGGCGCTGCGGGCCGACGAGATGGTGATCATGAGCCAGGGCGCCATCACCCATCAGGGCGGCTGCCGCGAGGCCGCCACGCACCGCGCGCTGGAGCAGGTGTTTGACCATCGCATCATCATTGCGCCCTTGCTGGACCAGTGGGTGGCGCTGCCGAAATCATGAAACCTTGCGGGACAGACCGCAGGCTGCGTAGCAGGCCAGCTCTGTCCTCAACTAGCCAACTAGCCAGGAACAAACCCATGCAAATCGAAACTCCTCCCGCCACCAAGCCCTACGAGAAGCCCGAGGGCGAGCGCCGCGGCCTGGTTATCGTCAACACCGGCGACGGCAAGGGCAAGAGCACGGCGGCGTTTGGTCTGGCGCTGCGCGCGCACGGCCGCGCCAAGGCGGTCAAGATTTTCCAGTTCATGAAGGTGCCGACGGCGCGCTTTGGCGAGCACCGCATGTTCGAGCAGCTCGGCATTCCCATCGAAGGCCTGGGCGACGGCTTCAGCTGGAAAAGCCAGGATCTGGAACACTCGGCCCAACTGGCGCGCGATGGTTGGCAGAAAGCGCGGGCGGCCATCCTGGGCGGCGAGTTCTTCATGGTGGTGCTCGACGAGATCACCTATCCGCTGATCTACGGCTGGCTGCTGCTGGACGATGTATTGCAGACCTTGCGCGAGCGCCCGCGTGAGGTCCATGTGGTTCTTACGGGGCGCCGTTGTCCACCCGAGATCATCGAGCTGGCCGGCACCGTGACCGAGATGACCAAGATCAAGCACGCCTTCAACGCCGGTATTCCGGCCCAGCGCGGCATTGAAGACTGAGAAGGTGCATTCGTTCACACCTTCTGATCGTGGCTGACATGAGCAATCAAACCCCCGAGCACGCCTTTTCGGCGTCAGAGATCGCCGCCGTTTACCGCGCCATTTACGAGCGGCGCGACATGCGGCATTTTTGTGGCGGCAGCGTGCCCGCCGACATGCTGCAGCGCCTGTTGTCCGCGGCGCACCATGCGCCCAGCGTCGGCTTCATGCAGCCTTGGCGCTTCATCCGCATCAAGAGCCTGGCGCTGCGCCAGGACATTCATGCGCTGGTGGAACAGGAGCGAGTGCTCACGGCAAAGGCTCTGGGCGAGCGCGAAGACGCCTTCATGAAACTCAAGGTGCAGGGCGTGCTCGATGCCGCCGAGCTGCTGGTGGTGGCACTGCCAGCGGGGCGCGAGCAGCATGTATTTGGCCGGCGCACCCTGCCCGAGATGGATTTGGCATCAAGCGCCTGCGCCATCCAGAACCTGTGGCTGGCCGCCCGCGCCGAGGGGCTGGGCATGGGCTGGGTGTCCCTGTTTGCCCCGGAGCAGCTGGCCGGCCTGCTGCACATGCCGCCCGGCAGCAAGCCGATTGCCGTGCTGTGCCTCGGGCCGGTCACAGCGTTCTATGACCAGCCGATGCTGCAAACCGAAAAATGGGCGCGCCGCGCGCCCTTGCACAGCATGCTGTTTGAGGACCGGTGGGACCAGCCTCTCGCTCCGCCACCCGACACCCCGGTGCAGGCGGCCCGCGATGTTTGACGGCGCCTTCGATGCGCAGGGGTTTGGTTGGGGCCTGGCGCTGGCCGGCGGCCTGGTGCTGGCGCTGGTGTTGGACTGGGCATTCGGCGAGCCGCCGGCCCGGCTGCACCCCGTCGTCTGGATCGGCCGCTACCTCGGCTGGGCAGGCCGCCTCATTGCACCGTCCATCGCACCCTGCGCTGCCCCTCGCGGTACGCACGCGCAGCCGCGCGATTTCAAGCATTTTTGTGCCGGAGCCCTTGCCTGGACTGCGGGTTCAGCTATCGCCCTGATAGCATCGCTGGCCTTGGAGACGCTCGCGCGGCGACTGCCCCTGTGGCTCGCCGCGGCGCTGCTGGGCGTGGCGCTCAAGCCAATGCTGGCCTGGCGCATGTTGCGTGACGAGGTGCTGGCGGTCGAGGCCGCGCTGGGCGAATCGCTGGCGGCGGGGCGCGAGCGCCTGGCCTGGCTGGTCAGCCGCGATGTGGCGGACCTGAGTGAGACCGGGGTGCGCGAGAGCGCGATCGAAACCCTGGCTGAAAACCTCAACGACTCGGTGCTGGCGCCGATCTTCTGGTTCGTGCTGCTGGGCCTGCCCGGTGCCGCCGTGTACCGCTTCGCCAACACGGCCGACGCCATGTGGGGTTACCGCGGCGAGCGCGCCGGCCGCGACTGGGAATGGGCCGGCAAATGGGCGGCGCGCGCCGACGACGTGCTTTCCTGGCTCCCGGCGCGCTTGACGGCCTTGTTGCTCGCGCTGGTGGCCGGTCCCATGTCGCTCAAAACGCTGCGCAGGGAGGCCCGTCGCACGCCGTCGCCCAACAGCGGCTGGCCGATGGCGGCGATGGCGCTGGCGTTGCGGATCAGCCTGCGCAAACCCGGTGGCTACGCCCTGAATGCTGCCGCCCCGCCGCCGCAGGCCACGGACACGCCGCGCGCCATCGATATTGCATTAAAAGTGGTACTGGCCTTTGCTCTGATTGGGCTATCAGCTATTGTTTTAATAGCATACGAGGTTAGCCGGTGACTGCCGCGGCGGAAACGATGCAGCGCCTGCATGGCGGTCCCGACGCGCAGGGCGTGCCGCGTTACGACTTCTCGACCAACAGCAATGCTTGCGGCCCGTGCCCGTGGGCGCTGGCGGCCGTGCAACAGGCCGACGCCAGCTGCTATCCGGATCCGGGCTACCGGACGCTGCGCGAACAACTGGCCGCCTTTCATGGCGTGTTGCCGCAGCGTGTGCTGCTCGCGGGCAGCGCCAGCGAATTCATCTTTCGCATCACGGCCTGGGTCGCGCAGCAGGGTGAACGCAGCGGGCAGGGCGAGTGCGCCGTCTGGTTGCCGCGGCACGGTTATGGCGACTACGCCCTGGCGGCGCAGGCTTGGGCTCTGCCGGTGACCACACAACCGCGGGACGCGCAACTGCTGTGGTGTTGCGACCCGTCCAGCCCGCTGGGAACGTGCCAGGACGGACTGCAAGGGCTGGCCGCGACGCCCGGTGTATGCGTGATGGACCGCGCCTACGAGCCCCTGCGCTTGAGCGGCGCGCTGGCCTTGAGCGATGCCCAGGTCGATCGCGTATGGCAACTGTGGACGCCCAACAAGGCGCTGGGCCTGACCGGCGTGCGCGCGGCGTACGTCATTGCGCCCATCAAAGCCGATGACGCGGTGGCCGCGCTGGAGCGCCTATGCGTGTCGTGGCCAGTGGGCGCGCACGGGGTGGCGCTGCTGCAGGCGTGGACGCTGCCCGAGGTCCAGGCCTGGCTGGCCGACAGCCAGCAAACCCTCCAATGCTGGAAGACCCGGCAAGTCGGGCTGTGCGAATCGCTGGGCTGGACCTGCCTGCCCAGCGACACCAATTTTTTCTGTGTGCGGCCCCATGCCGCTGGGCTCGGCCACCTGCTCGACCAGTTGCGTGGGCACGGCATCAAGCTGCGCGACACTGCCTCGTTCGGGCTGCTTGGCCACGTGCGCCTGAGCGTGCAGCCGCCCTTGGCGCAAGACGCGCTGGCCGATGCGTGGCAAAAAGTTAACGAAAGGGAAACCCCATGACCGCAAAATGTGTCATGGTGCTCGGCACCACCAGTGGCGCCGGCAAGAGCTGGCTCACGACGGCGCTGTGCCGCTGGTATGCGCGCCAGGGCCTCAAGGTCGCGCCGTTCAAGGCGCAGAACATGAGCAATAACGCAAGGGTGGTCGCTCAAGGCGAAATCGGCAGCGCCCAGTACTTCCAGGCGCTGGCCGCGCGCGCGCAGCCCGAGGTGCGCATGAACCCGCTGCTGCTCAAGCCCGAGCGCGACACCCACAGCCAGGTGGTGCTGATGGGGCAGGTCGACGAGGCGCTGTCCCGCATGCCCTGGCGCGGCCGCAGCGCCAGCGTGTGGCCGGTGGTGGCGCGTGCGCTGGACGGGCTGCGCGCGGAAAACGATGTGCTGGTAATCGAGGGCGCCGGCTCGCCGGCCGAGATCAACCTGCACGACAGCGACATCGTCAACATGCGTGTGGCGCTGCATGCGCAGGCGCGCTGCCTGCTCGTGACCGACATCGACCGCGGCGGCGCGTTCGCACACCTTTACGGTACCTGGGCGTTGTTGCCCGAGGCCGAGCGCGTCCTCATCAAGGGCTTCGTTCTCAACAAGTTTCGGGGTGACGCGGCGTTGCTCGCGCCCGCGCCGCAACAGCTGCAGGAACTCACCCGCATTCCCACCGTGGCCACGCTGCCAATGTGGTGGCAGCACGGTCTGCCCGAAGAGGACGGTGTGTTTGACGATCGCAGTGTGGCCGCCGGTGTGGTGAGCCAAACCATCGCGGTGGTGGCCTATCCACGCATCAGCAACCTCGATGAATTCCAGCCCCTGAAGAACATCCCCGGCGTGCGCCTGGTCTGGGCGCACAGTTCGGCCGACGTGGCGGGCGCCGACTGGATCATCCTGCCCGGCTCCAAGCACACCAGCGGTGACCTGGCCTGGCTGCGCGCGCAGGGCCTGGACCGCGCAATCGCCGCGCACGCGGCGCAGGGCGGGGCGGTGCTCGGTATCTGTGGCGGCCTGCAGATGCTGGGCGAGGCGCTGATCGATCCGCACGGCATCGACGGCAACGGCCCCGGCCTGGGCTTGCTGCCGCTGGTGACCGCGTTCGATCCGGCCAAGACCGTGCGCCACGCACGGACCCGCTTCACCGGGCTCACCGGCCCGTGGGCGGCGCTCTCGGACACCGAGACTGCGGGCTACGAAATCCACCACGGTCAGACCGCTCAACATCCGGCCATGGCCGCCCAGGGCGATGTGGCGCGGGCCGTGTTGGCCGATGGCTTGGGCTGGCAGAATGACGCGGGCAACGTGCTGGGTGTCTACCTGCATGGCTTGTTCGAAGACCCGCGCGTGCTGCACGCATTATTTGGCGCCAGCGCGTCCACGTTGAACAGCGTATTCGACGGCCTGGCCGATTTCATTGAAAAACATGTCGAGCCTGGCGTGCTCGATGCCCTCATCCGAAAGAACTGAACCATGACCTTCACTGTCCCCACCATTCAAGACATCACCCAGCCCGCACTGGCTGCGAGCCTGCAGCGCCAGCTGGACAACAAGACGAAGCCGCTCGGCTCGCTCGGCCGCGTCGAGACACTGGCGCAGCGCATCGGCCTGATTCTCGGCAGCGAAACGCCCGAGTTGCGCGAGCCGCGACTCGTGGTGTTCGCCGGTGACCACGGCCTGGCCGCGCACGGCATCTCGGCCTATCCGAGCGACGTGAGCTGGCAAATGGTGGAAAACTTCCTTGCCGGCGGCGCCGCGGTGAGCGTGCTCGCGCGGCAGCACGGTATCGGGCTTACCGTGGTCGACTGCGGCGTGCGCCACGACTTCACGCCCCGGCCCGGGCTGGTTATCAACAAGATCGCCCCCGGCACCGCCGACGCTTTGGAAGGCCCGGCCATGAGCCCCTCGCAATGCAAGATGGCCATGGCCAACGGCGCCGCGCTGGTGAAAGAACTGCCGGGCAACGCCTTGCTGCTGGGCGAGATGGGCATCGGCAACACCTCTGCGGCCTCGCTGCTGCTGGCCCGGCTGACCGGCCTGGACGTGGCTGATGCGACCGGCGCGGGAACCGGCCTGGACGCCGAAGCAGTGGAGCGCAAGATCACCATCTTGCGTCAGGTGCTGGCACGCCACCCCGATGCCAGGGCTCCGCTGGAGGCGCTAGCGGCCTTTGGCGGTTTCGAGATTGCTACCATGACGGGCGCGGTGCTGCAGGCCGCGGCCGAGCGGCGCGTGATCGTGGTCGATGGCTTCATCGCCAGCGCCGCCGTGCTGGTGGCCAGCGCCCTGCAGCCTGCGGTATTGCAGCGCTGCGTGTTCGCGCACCGTTCGGGCGAACGCGGCCACGCGCTCATGCTGGCGCACCTGAAGAGCGAGCCGCTGCTGGACATGGGCCTGCGCCTGGGAGAGGGCTCTGGCGCCGCGCTGGCCTGGCCGCTGCTGGTCTCTGCCTGCGCCATCCTGCGCGAGATGGCCAGCTTTGATGCGGCCGGCGTTTCGCGCAGCGAGGTCGGCTCGGTGATGT
Source organism: Rhodoferax sediminis (assembly GCF_006970865.1). Lineage (NCBI taxonomy): Bacteria > Pseudomonadati > Pseudomonadota > Betaproteobacteria > Burkholderiales > Comamonadaceae > Rhodoferax > Rhodoferax sediminis. The sequence continues at coordinate 639,396 of NZ_CP035503.1, read as the reverse complement.
CATGAGGAGCTTCGTGCGGCACTACCTGCTGGCGCTGCAGTTCTTCACTCGCGTGCCCGTCACCGGACGGCTGGCCGACTGGGTCGGCTTCAGCCCGGCCATGCTGCTGGCCAGTGCCGCCCACTTTCCCGGCGTCGGTTGGCTGGTCGGCGGCCTGGCGGCTGCGTTGTTCGCGCTGCTGTCATGGGCGTTGCCCCCGCTGCCGGCCGCACCCTGGGTGGCCGCAGCGCTGAGCACCATCTTCAGCGTGCTGCTGACCGGCGCTTTCCATGAAGACGGCCTGGCGGACCTTGCCGATGGTCTGGGCGGCAGCCCCGACCGCGAGCGTGCACTGGACATCATGAAGGACTCGTGCATCGGCAGCTACGGCTCGCTGGCGCTGGTGCTATGCGTGTTGACCAAGGTCGCCCTCCTGGCCCTGCTGGCCCAGTACAGCGTCGCGCTGGCCGTGGCGGCGCTGTTCGGCGCGCACGTCACATCGCGCCTTGTGCCGCTCTGGGTCATACGCACGCTGCCGCATGTCGGCGACACGGCTCGGTCCAAGTCCAAACCGCTGGCCGACGGCATTGGCAACGCCGGGCTTCTGGCCGGGATTACATGGTGGCTGGCGGCGATGGCACTGCTGCTGTGGTTGCAGCCGGCCGCGCCCTGGCCGCAAGCGATATTGGGCACGCTGCTGGCTTTGGCATGGATGTGGCGCCTGCTCAAGCGCCGGCTGCAGGGATTCACAGGCGACGGCCTAGGCGCCACGCAGCAGGTCAGTGAAGCGGCGTTCTACCTCGGACTCTTGCTGGGCTTGCCCGCATGAAACTCTGGCTGCTGCGCCACGCGCCGGTTCAACTCGCGCCCGGCCTGTGCTACGGCGCCAGTGACGTGCCGGCCGACGATGCCTTGAGCCGGCGCGCTGCGCAGATGGCCGCGGCCATCCTGCCACCGGGGGTGCCGGTCTGGGTGTCGGGGCTGTGCCGGGCGCAGCAACTAGCCACATATCTGCAGTCCGTGCGACCCGACCTGGCGCCGGCGCGCGTCGATACGCGGCTCAATGAGATGAATTTCGGCCGCTGGGAGTTGCAGCCCTGGGGCGCGGTGCCGCGCGCGGAATTCGACGCCTGGCTGGCCGACTTTGCCAACCACCGTTTTGGCGGCGTGGAAAGCACTCAGGGCGTGCTAGACCGGGTAGCAGCGGTGCTGGCTGAATTGCAAGCCTCGCTCGGCGCAAATGGGCAGGCCGTGTGGATCACGCATGCCGGCGTCATACGTGCGGCGCAGCACATCGCGTCATGCGGCGCCAATCCGATCCCGACTGCCGGCCAATGGCCGCGCTGGTCCCCCGCCCCCGGCGAGTCGATGAGTCTGGTGATCGGAGGGACAGGTTGAGGGACTCGACATCGTTGTTGATTTGCTTGATGCGAGTAGTCGCCTTCGCCACCGATAGGTCCAGCAAGGCTGCCAGCACAATGCCCTGCCAACGGTACCGCTCTCAGGGTGCATGCGCGCCGACTTGTTCGACGACTACACCGAGCATTTCGCACCCTCGGCGCACCGTCCGCTCGACCGATGGATATAAGTGACTTGATTCCGTCCAACGCCACTGGACCGTCAACGTTCGCTGAAGGCGCAGTCTTTTCCAATTCGTCGCCCCTGAGAAACTCCAAGAATCGAGCATTGATGCGGGTTAGTGAGGTGTTGAAGTGGCCCGCAGGTTGCCAGAATTGAGGCTATCAAAGCCCCAAACCTTGCAAACTCATGGCACTGCGCGAGACCCAACATTCGGCTGAAACAGATCTGTTTCGCCAGGAACTGGCCAATCTCATCAACCTGCGCCACCCGCTGGTGCAACTGGCCCAGAAGATCGATTGGCAATCTTGCGAGCAGCGCTTTGGCGGCCTGTACAAAGCCGGCATTGGCCGCCCCGGCCATCCCATCCGTCTGATGGTCGCTCTGCAACTGCTCAAGCACACCAGCAACCTGTCGGATGAAGAAGTCGTGGCGGTGTGGGTAGAGAACCCGTACTGGCAGCACTTCTGCGGCGAGCAGTACTTTCGTCACGACTTCCCCATTGACCCCAGCTTGATGACCGGCTTTCGCAAACGCATTGGCGAGCCCGGCTGCGAATTCATCCTGGGCCTGACAGTGCAAGCAGGTCTGGCCACCAAGACAGTCGTCAAGACCTCGCTGGCTGTGGTCAATGTGGACACCACGGTGCAGGACAAGGCCGTGGCCTTCCCCACGGACGCCCGACTGCTGCACAAGGCGCGCGTGGCGCTGGTGCGCCAAGCCAAGAAACTCGGCATCAACCTGCGCCAAAGCTACGAACGGGTCGGCCAGGCAGCCTTCGTGCGCTCGCAGCGCTACGCCCATGCCCGCCAGATGAACCGGGCCAAGGCCCAGAACAGAAAGCTGCGCACCTACCTTGGCCGCGTCATTCGGGACATTGAGCGCAAGATGCAAAGCGATGACACGCGGACCGGGCGGATGGACAAGTTGCTGGAGATCGCAGCGCGCATCCACAGCCAGCCCAGACGGCGCAGCGAGGGCGATCCACCCAAGCTGTACAGCGTGCATGCCCCGGAAGTCGAATGCATTGCCAAAGTGCGACGTGAAGTCGCTTACATCATTGTCTCGCCCGCTCACAAGGCTGGTGACGAGACCGGCCGTTCCGTTGGCCGTAGCCTACCTGTGCATGCGTCGCCGGCAACGGCGGCGTGTGAAGCCACGGGGACAACGTATCGGGCCTTCGGGCCGCGCCGGCTTCTGCGAGGAAGCAGCGTCACCTGCCAGCGTCAACGCGGGTGGGATGCCAGGCTGAGTGGCATGGTCAACAGAAGTGAACTGCTGCAGGCATCGTTATGCATGACAAGCCAAAGATGCTGACAGGCTTGAACCAAAACGGTACGTGGTCGGTTGCTCCTCCCTTTGTTACGGAGCACGCGGACATGAAGACCATCGGTGTACAGGCAGGACCTACCCCACGCGTTGTGATGTATGCGGAACACGGTAAGCCCGACGCGCCGCCGGAGGCGGCAGGTCAACCGCAAGGAAGGCTGATGGCGCAGCGGGTAAAGGAAAGCGGAGAAAGCGAATGCTGCCCTGTAATGGGGTGGATACGGGTTGCGACATCACCCGGCGCGAAAGCGAGCCCACTTCCGCGAGGTCTTCCATGGCGAGAGAGCCTGAGAAACCGCGAACAGGAGGAAGGCAGATGACGGCGCCTATACATGCGGCGAAAGCCGCAGTGACCAGCGTTGGTGCGCCTCCGACCGATGATGTGACATGGGACCAGATTGACTGGCACCAAGTCACTGAAGAGGTTTCGCGGCTGCAGGTGCGTATCGCCAAGGCCGCACAGGCTGGCAGGTGAAACAAGGTTCAGGCCTTGCAACGCCTGCTGACCCGCTCGCGCAGCGGCAAGCTACTTGCCGTCAAGCGAGTGACGCAGAACGCGGGCAAGAGAACGGCCGGTATTGACGGCAAGATCTGGTCAACGCCGCTGTCCAGGTTGACGGCGACACAATCACTGAAGCACAGGGGCTACCAAACGCAACCGCTGCGGCGCGTGTACATCCCGAAGAGCAACGGAAAGAAGCGCCCATTGGGTATTCCGACCATGCGCGATCGGGCAATGCAGGCGCTATGGCTGCTGGCGCTGAACCCCGTTGCAGAAACCACGGCCGATCCGAACTCGTACGGCTTCAGGCCCCGACGTTCGACGGCCGATGCCATCGAGCATTGCTTCAACATCCTCGCAAAGCGGTCCTCCGCCCAGTGGGTGTTTGAAGGCGACATCAAAGGCTGCTTCGACAACATCAGTCACGACTGGCTGTTGAAGAACATCCCGATGGACAAGGTCATCCTGCGCAAGTGGCTGCAAGCTGGATTCATGGACAAAGGTGTGTTGTTCCCCACCGAAGCCGGAACGCCGCAAGGCGGAATTGCTTCGCCAGTGCTGGCCAATATGGCGCTGGATGGGCTGGAAGAAGCGGTGCGCTCGGCCATCGGCCGCAGCAAGACGGCACGCCAACCAGCCAAGGCGCACGTCGTGCGCTATGCGGACGACTTCATCGTGACCGGCGCGAGTCGGGAGCTGCTGGAACAGCGGGTCAAGCCGGCCGTTGAGGAATTCCTCGCGGCACGGGGTCTGCAACTGGCGCCCGAGAAGACGCTGATCACGCATATCTCCCGAGGCTTCGACTTCCTCGGTCAGAACGTGCGCAAGTATGGGGACAAGCTCCTGATCAAGCCGGCACGCAAAAGCGTGAAGGCACTGCTGGACAAGGTTAGGGAAGTACTGGGGAAGAACAAGGCCGCCACGCAGGCTCAGGTGATCATGCTGCTCAATCCGATTCTTCAGGGTTGGGCGATGTTCCACCGGCATGTGGTGGCAAAGGCGACCTTCGCACGAGTCGATCATCTCGTCTGGGCCAAGCTATGGAGGTGGGCCAAACGCCGGCATCCAGGCAAGAGCACGCGCTGGATCAAAGCGCGGTACTTCTGCCATCTTGGTCTACATGACTGGACATTCGCTTGCTACGCCACGAGCGACCCGCAGGCAAGGCAGTTCGTGCTCTTCCGAGCAGCGACGCTGCCGATCAGACGTTACTTGAAGGTTCGCTGTGACGCCAACCCATTCGACCCCGCATGGGCCACCTACTTCCAGCGCCGTTCATATGCCGGCTGACTGCGTTGTGCATGACTCGGTCCGATCATGGGCCGTCGGAAGGCTTGAGCCGTGTGCTGGGAAACTCGCATGCACGGTTCTTAGGGGAGGGCCTGCCGGTAACGGCGGGTCCTTACCCGACGGCAAGGCACGAACGCCCTACGAGTTCGGCGTGAAGGTGAGCATCGCCACGACCTTGAAGGAAGGTCTGGTGGTGGGCATGAGGAGCATGCCGGGCAATCCGTATGACGGCCATACGCTGGCCGAGACGCTGGAACAGGTAGGCATCCTCACAGACAGCAAGCCGACGACGGCGATCGTGGACAAAGGCTACCGGGGCGTGGAGGTCGAAGGGGTGCGGATTCTGAGATCGGGTCAGAGGCGCGGGGTCACCAGAGCCTTGAAGGCGATGATCAAGCGGCGCAGCGCCATCGAGCCGGCCATCGGGCACATGAAGATGGATGGCAGGCTGGGCCGCAATCCGCTCAAGGGTGCGCTGGGCGATGCACTGCATGCGGTGATGTACGGCGCGGGTCACAACTTGAGAATGATCCTGGCGAAGCTGCGGCTTCTTTGTGCTCAATTCGGAGTCACGATGCAGGCGCTGTGCGTCGCGCTGCGCGCTTGCATTTGCTCTGATCGTATAGCAACCACCTGAAAACTGAATTGTTCAGGGCGGACTCATTAATACTAATATCTGAGTCGCAACTTCGCAACTTCGCCACGTCGCTTGAGCCTTGGCAAGGAGTGTTGACCTTTGTCAAATTCAACCGCACGTTCAAGCGCATATTAGAGATGAGTTGTTACTGATGTAACGCTTAAATCCAGCTGCATCAGCAAAGCGACTGTTTTTAGGCTTCCCCCGACTCCAGGGTACCAACCGGAAGAACGAAATGATTGAGAAAAATGCGATTGCCAAGATAAAGTCCAATCGCCCGGGCTCGTTCGTAAACGAACACTTCGCCGGCAGGGAGCAAACGTACCAGTTGAACACCCATCGGACGATGTATCTGCACGTCCAAGAGTTGCGGGTGTGCCACGAGATGGGCCTCGTATGCAATGGTCTGGCATGCAAGGGAGATTGCGTGTTCAGCGCAGGCAGTGCCAGGTCTGGACTCCTACCCGCGGCATCGCTCTGTGTGCGCGGCCATGCAACGCTCGAAGGTGGGTCGATTTCGGTCATCGGGGCGCCCGGCACCCAATCGCGCGAGTTCAGCATCGGCTTCAATGCGCTCGATGAAGAGATAAGGGCGCAGCGCCAGACATTGGCGCGCAAGCAGGGTACGACGGCACGCTATACGCACGTCACGTTAGGCTACATCCATCGTCAATCGGACATTGGTAACGATGGCTGGTTCGTTGAATGCGAACTTGCCAGTGACACGCTGCAGGCCATCTCCAGCGCTGTGTCTTCCGGCACACTGCGCGCCATGACTTTAGGGCTGGCGTTGCCAGAGGCCTATTCGGATGACTGGAGCCGGCCATCTGCGCTGACTGACTGGTTCTTGCGGCCGAATCCCAAAGACAACCGCATTGACGCGCCGCAAATGGCCCATGGCGATATCACCCGCCTCAGCTTCGACTTGGCCTCGGTCGACCTGCACCGTCCGCCCGAGGAAGACCCTGAGCAGAATGAGTTTCAGGACACGAGCCCTGAGATGATGGCTGCGTAACCAGGCCATCGGGCGACTGCTGGGTAAGTGCTTGCGGGCAACGTCATTTAAAAGAGCCATGAACCTGAAACAAGCTCCATTGTCCAGGCCGGCAGGTTGGAAATCAGTTTGCCTCGCAGCAGTATTTCTCGGTGTGGCCTCATCGATGCTGCCGATGTCGGTCGGCGCAGGACAAGGCAGCGCCAGTTTTCAGATTTCCCTGAGGATTGTGGCGCGCCCGCCGGCGCCTCAGGTGAGCCAGCAGGTTATCTCCGCGGGGTCGCCCGGTTACCCACCGCACCCGATGTTCAAGAGCCAAGTGATGACCGAGCAGAAGTCCGGGGATAAATTCATCGTCCTCAAGACTGAGTTTTAAGGCCGAGTCGGCTCGCCAAGCGTGGACCGGGGCTGGTTTTCCCGCGTCTCTTGGCAACCAATACGGGTCTCTCTCCTTCAATACCGGGACCACGCGGCGTCGTTTGCCTGCGTCAACACAACAGTCTCCCTTTCCCCAGGTTCGTCCCCCAGTCTGGCCTTGCCCCTGTTGTCCGCACTCCATAAGCTGCCCATTATGCGGACTTCCTGTCTTGCTGCTGGGCCGCGATCCAGCGTTGCTCAAACGTCATTGGGCTGACGTAACCCAGCGTTGAGTGCAATCTTCTGTAGTTGTAGAAGTTCAGCCAGTCCACCACCTCGTCCATGGCCTCGCGCCGGGTGCTAACCCTCGGTGTCGCACTGTGCGCACAGGTCACCGGCCAACCGTTTGATGGTGGGCAGACGCAAATCCGTGAGCATCATGCCCAGACGGGGCGAAGTTGGAATAACTGTAGTTGTCGTTGTTGACGCTGTAATTGACGCCGTGCTCATAAGGCCACCTCAAACAGGTCGTCATAAACGGCCAGCGTTGGCAGTGTCACGACCACCTGCGGGACATCTCCTTTGGGCGGTGCCAGCAACTGAGTCAAGGCGTTGAGGTCCGGCATTTGGTCCAGCTCAATTAACTGCTCCAGTTCCTGGGCCAATTGGGCTTCATGCCCGTCAGCGGCCAGGACCAGCAGGCCCACCATTGTTTTGCAGGCTTCGCGTTCAGGCCTTTGGGCGGCCAGTCGCTCCCATGTCTGGCGATACACCGCACGAGGGAAGGCGGCATCGCGCAGCACCCAGCGGGCAAATGCACCAGGCTCGCGTTTCAAAGCACCCACCAAATGCCGGTAGTCGATTGCGCGCCCAACGCGCTGCCCCTGAGCAGGCCTTGCTCTTGGTAACTTGAGGACGCATTGGCCGCCCAGCCAGCACTCCACATGCTGGGCATACTGGCGCACCATCAGCCGGTGACCAATGAGCTGGCTCGGCACGCTGTGCAGAACCCCCTTGAGGGTGAAGACGGCGCATTTGCTGACCCTGGCAGGAATCTCTTCAAACTCGGCGGTGCGGCGCACCGGCAAGGGTTTGAGCATGGCGCGCTCGGTGACCAGGAACTTGGCCGCACGCGTATTCACGTGTCTCACGAAACCATTTACACCGCCATCTACGCCCAGCCGCGTGGAGAGCTGCGCCGCCAGCTCATCGCCTACCTGCGTCAGGGCCGTGGCACGCACCTGCCACGCATGCGAGGAGACAGTCGCCGTGGCCAGATCCCCGAGATGGTGAGCATCCACGTGCGCCCGCCCGAGGTGAATGATCGCGTTATGCCGGGGCACTGGGAGGGTGACTTCCATCTTGGGGGCGGGCAACAAGTCCTCGGTGAGCGTGCTGGTGGAGCGTACGAGCCGTCTGGTGCTGCTGGCGAAGATGATTGATGCCACAGCAGGCTCGGCGCTTGCGGGCTTTACTGCCAAGCTGAATTCGGTTGCAGCACCGATGCGTCAGAGCTTCACCTACGACCAGGGCAAGGAGAGGGCCTGCCACAACGAGTTGAGCGCCGCCACGGGCGTGAGGGTCTACTTCTGTGATCCGCACAGCCCCTGGCAGCGTGGCACCTGCGAGAACACCAACGGGCTGCTTCGGCAGTACCTGCCCAAGGGTACCGATTTGAGCGTCCACAGCCAGAAAGAACTGGACCTGGTCGCCGACAGCCCGAACAACCGGCCCCGCGCTACGCATGGCTTCAACACGCCTTTGGCGGTGTTCGCTCATATGCTCGCCCTGGCACAGCAACCTTCGGCTTCGATTCATTGACCAACCGGTTGCGCCCCAGACTTCAAACCGCCCATTCAATATGGCTGCAGGCTCGCCTTTATCACCGGCGACGATCTGTAGCCATCGCACATATTTGCCCATGACGCCTTTCATAGGTCCGTCCGAACCATCGGGTGCGAAATTGATCTGAATGTGTTTACAGCGCGTGGCGTTTGCTGGCGTCTTCGCACTACGTCCGCGTCAAGCCGATAGCCATGAAAGTGAAGTGCGCCCTTGTCCCTCAGCTTCAGTACCTCTTTGATATTGCGCTTTCCCCGCCAGCCCTTGATCGTCAAATATCCGTGATAGAAAGCTGATATTGATGCTCGGCCGTTTGTCATTAACATCTGCTCCCAGTCGGCCAGCATCGGAATGAATTCGGCCACCAAACATGGCTCACGCTTGCTCATGTCGTTCCCACATCGTCCACAGTTTCGAAGGCTCAGATATTCTCTATTGTTAGCCACAATTTCTCCAAGATCCCTTGGTAAGACGAGAGGAGCGAGACACCTTTCGCAGTGATTTTCCATGAAGCACCCGTGCGCGGGGCAATAACTCCACGTCGCGAATTTCCATTGAACCGGAAAGTAAGCCGTCAGCTGACCGCCAAGGCAAACAGGACAATAGCGAAAGCGTGGCACTCCTTCCATAGACAGCAGCATTTCCGGCGCCTGCCGATATACGCGATCGTAAGAAGTAAGGACCGCATGTGAGGCGGCAAAGCAACCTCTATCGAGGCCGCAAAGATCCGATACCCAGTCCATACTCAGGCGTGAGAATTTGACATCAAGATCGCGTTTGCCGCCGAGTCCGAGCAATTTCGTGATCTCTTCGGGCGTTGATGCTTGCGACAACGCCAGCCTGCATATCCAGGAAACGGGGGCCTCATCAAGAAATGGAGCCGGGCACCCAAACAGTGCTTGCTCTGTAGTGCTCATTTCAAAACAGGTCCAGTTGCCGCGGATTGATAGCCATAAGGGACGGGGTAAACGCTTTCACGACGCCACCGCTCCCAAAAAGGCGCGAGAGCAGCCAGGTGGCAACATCGGTATCGTTAGCGCGAAAGCTTCGTTTGGCCAGCGACACCAACTCGCCCTCTTGTACTTCAGAGCTCAAATCCCTGTCCAGTTCCAACCGCGCCAAGCGCTCCAGACCCCGGATGCAGATTTGCTGCGACCGTGCAGTGGTCAGCTTCCGAGTGGAATGATCCATTGGTTTAGCAAACGGGCCCGGCCGGGCGCCAAAGGCCCGAACAATTTGGAATACTCCATCCAGGGAAAGAAAGTCCAGCCAGGCCGGAACACCGGGCCACTTCCAGATGCCCTCGCCCGCGAGCCGATTGGCCAAGTAAGTGTTGTATTGCCACAGCAGGGATTCAGGCGCCCAGACGTTCTGGGAATTCGAGAGCCCGATCAGTCGCATGCACCGACACATATCGATCGCTGGCCTGTCCCACACGAGGGAGCGCCCGCATTGCGCGCAGAAGTCGACCATGTTGACATGATGCACTGGACAGACGGTAATGTGCGCGAACTCCCAAATGAGCTGGCAGTAGCCAGTCTCTCTTACGCACAGCGGACAAAGTTGTGGCTTCAATGTTGAGCGAATCGCCGTCGAGCGCAGGATTGTTTGGCCATTCATCACAACGCTCGGCCGCCCGTTCCATCTGCCCGGTGCCGCGAACGCGTCCATCAGTCGGTGCTTGTCAGTACTTGTCAGCCACGCCAATAATGGACTATCCGAGGCGCGCAACGCGCCCCCCTCGGGAACTCCTGCGGCGTGGCGCAACCAAGCCAGGGAGAGCTGATTGCGTGACGTGGCGCGGAGCAAGTAGCTGGCCGCAGACTCCCCTTGACGCCAGCTAATGACGACGGGCAAAGGTTCACTAGAGGTAGGGGTTGTCAAAGACATGATCAGCCCCAAAGACGCGGGTAAACGCCAGCGCCAAGTCCTCAATCGAAAGAGACATTCGCTTGGCATCAACAGCGATCATCACCGCCTCAGTCACCATCCGTTTGAACCGCCGCATGTTTCCATTGGTAACAAGATGCAAACGCTTCGGCTCCCCCTTTTCCAGCAATTTTTCCAGCCCAAACGTTCTGGCCCCTGCATCTGCGAATGACTTAACGAACGACAGCCACTGCAAGTTGGGCTCAAAATACTTGAGCTCAAAAACCTGCAAGATGCGATCAGCGAGTGCCGCATCTACCTTCGACAAGTCTTTCAAACCCGCTCGCCCCAAAAGGACAATTCCAGTGCGACTCTCGTCCATTATTGCGCGCAGTACGTCAGTAGCTTCGGTTTCCTCATCGCCGATGGATTCGCGCCTCATTTGATGAACTAGGTGATGAGCCTCGTCGATAAAAAGCATTCTGGTTCCCCTTTGTTGCATCGCCTCCATGGCAACGCCAAGGCGGCTGTAGACCCGACGCGCAGAGGACTTCAATGGGTACTTGTAGGCAGCCAAAATGGATCCAACAATCTGGCCGGCAGTGGGCCGCCGGGAAAGCCGGATCTGAACGGCGCCATAGCCGCGCTCATAGAGAGTCAAGCCCGGTTGAGTCTCGACAAATCTCTGGCCCAAGGTGGTTTTCCCCGAGCCGGTCGGCCCGATGATCATGCTGCCAATTGGCTGCGAAAATTGCCCCGACAACTGAAACTGACGGTCCAATGCGGCCGTTACCATTTCGGCGATTGAAGACTGCACATAGACGGCATCAATGTCTCGCCCCTTCCAGATCGCCTCGGAAGAGTATGTAGCGAGTCGGCGCTTGAGCACCTCGAAGTCATCCTCTCCATCGAGGTCGAGATGTACATATTCTTCCAGCAAATTATCGTGAATCGATGTGGTATCGAGACTCATGCGCCCCTCCGGGAGTTGTAGGTATTGAAAGTGGGAATGGCGCGAACGTCGATATCAAACTCGTCGTCTGCCACGATGATTGGTGACGAGGCGAGACCAGCCGCGTGCACAGAATTCGCTGCGTCTTTAGGCCCCGGCTGAGTCCTCAGATTGGATTCCTGCCCCAGCACTTTGGCGGAAGTAACGCCCGAGAGCACTCCAGCATCAAACTCCCGGATCTTGTGTCTGGTAGGCAGTTTGATCGCGTTTTGCCAAAACTCATGCATCCGCAGGCGCGTCGCCTGCAACGTGTCATATGCGCCAGAGACCTTGAGCTTTTCGCGAGCATACTTGCGGATCTGCAAGTGCTGGTTCCAGCTCAGGCCAAGGGTATATTCAGGAATACGGCTGAAGGACGTGATCCACGACTGGTCGATCGGGTTCCGGATGGATATCTGGTTTATATCGTCGGGATCCCACTTGACTAAGGTCTTGATGCGCTCGCCGGTACGTTTGCGCATCGCCAGCAATTCCCCGCCTCCATAAGGAATCCCGCGCAACTCAACGCCGCCCGGACCAACGGTGAGTTCGGCCGACATCCCTGAGACCAGTCGCAAGTCGTCCCATGTCCCCGGATAGTTGACCGGCGGGCAACGCTCCAGGCCTTCTGCGAACTGGTCATAAGGCCGCAGCAACTTGCGCTCGTTGGGATTGAACGGATATTCATCGACAACGTACATCAGTAGGCCACGCACTAGATCTGAGAAGTAGATACAGGCGTCTGAGTACGGGTCGTAGCGTGGAATATTTGCCTTTGATTGATGTACGCGACCCTTGGTTAGCGTCAGAAAGTTCAGGTTCCCAAAGAAGCGCTCAACCTTAGGCTTGCTCCAGGGGGTACGAACGCGGCAGTACATCAAATCAATGCCCAACGTCCAACTTATGAGCTTGAATACCTTGGAGTGAAACTCCAATCCATTGTCTAAAGCCCATTCGTCCCCTAGCCCTTCAGCAAGCCACGGGTGTTCCAACTCGACGCCTGCACAAAGACCGACTTTGGGCATGACTGCATTCCGAAGTACGCCGCACACGCTTGTGACGCCCGGGCCATAGAAGCTGATGTAGAAGCCAAGCACGTAGCCGCTGAAAGAGTCAACGACCACAGTGAGCACAGGCCGACCAAGCGGTATCGATGTCCTGTCATCAAGTACAACCCAATTGAGGGGGGTGTGATCCACCTCTACCCGCTGCAGGACATACCAACTGCGCGAGCCCTTGAACGTGGTGCGCATGACAGCCCTGGCACGATCGGCGCCTTCGCGCGAACGTACCCTGTCGTAGACGTCGACGTCCAGAACGCGCTTGGCCACGGTTGAGTAGCTGACCTTGCCGTCCTTTTCCTCCACTTCTCCGGCTTTCACGAGCACGGTGAGCTCGCGCGCGATCATGTCAGCCGCATGGCGGATCGTCAGCCGATTGAGATTGAAATATTCATTTTTCAGAACCCGCCGGATCACTTCTTCGACCCGTGGCTTTAGACGCTTATGACGCCTGCGGCGCAGGTTGCCGTCGACAAGAGCCCATGGCGAATTTCCCGACTTTTCATAGTCCCTGCACCAGTCCATCACACTGGAAGCGCTTGGCGGCTTCTCGTCCTCGATATTCTTGGCGATCTTCGGAATGAGGTCCTGGATTTTTTTGCGCATTCCGCGCCGGAGCTTCCTTTTTCTGATGCCCTCTACGTAGGCCATCTTCCGGGTGACCACCTGAAGGTCACGCTCAACCAGCGTTGACAGATCCCTCGGGCCAACATCGGCAAGTTCCTCAGGCGGGCTGGAATTGGGAACATCGATCAGTATTCGCCAGTGCTTGTCCCATATGCCATTTAGAAGGTCAGTTCTGCGCATTGTCTTGGGACGGCGCGTCAAGGTCTCCTCCAACACCACGTCGTCCTCGACGAGCCGCATCAGTTCGTAAGCCTTGTCACCATGGCTTAGCATCAATCCACTGTGCAAAGAAAATTGCATGATCGCCCTCCAGGAATTTGTGAATGGAATGGATTAGGGTGTCGCCGGCAAGGTTAAAAGGCGGTGGTAGGACCAACCTCCTGCGGGCAACTAGGTGAAGGACATGGGGGAGGCTCACGCCGGTCATCTCGCGCAAGGCGGCTAGCGCGATGCCTTGAGGACAGTTGTCCACCGCCTCGACGGTCGCGGCGGATTTGGCGCCGTCGAAACAAGCCTTGTTGTAGCGCATGAGCATGCTCACCCGCTCGTTGATGCCTCCCGTTTGCAGTTGCTTTTCCGTGCTGACCAAAAATGTCATGCCAGCCTCGACTGCTTGACACTTAGCTTGGTCAAATGTGTCCCGGTATTCCTCGACTTTGTGGCTGTGCTTCACCTCCACGACGATTTTCTGGCCGCTTACCAGTTCGACGAGGTAGTCGGTGGTGTATCGCCGCTGGCTCGCCAGTTCAAACACAAACGGCTGGTGAATAACCGCTTTGGTCCAGGGGAACAGTGTGGCCCGACGCACGAAGTCTCGCTCAAGCTCAGACTCGCACTCCACGGGTGCCGTGAGGGTATGGGGTTGGTTGATGACGCGCACGGTGCGATGGGGCGCGCGTTTCACGACCTTACGATTTGACGGTTTCATGCTTTCTCCAGGCAAAGGTTGTCTCATCCCGGCAACAGTTGGGATTTAGATCGCTTGACTTTGGGAGGAGTACTGGGGAAACTGGCGTTGCTTCGACGTATCAGTTTTTCTGTGTACTCCTCAAGACGGCTGCCCTTTAAGGTGGCCGTTTTGGGTTTTGGGGCCCAATCTGCCCTCTATTTATTTACTTCGGCATGTCTTGAATCCTCTGGGCTGCAGATGAGTCAGCGGCGATGTATGCGGCCACCGCTGAGGCCGCGGCGAATCTTCCACGTCTTCCTTTCAGTGTGAATAGTTGTAGCGAGACGCGCCCGTGTAAAACGGCCCGCCTGAACGCATCGGCCGTCGGAAAGTGCAAGACCTTCCAAAGTTCCCCAGCAGGCACCAAAGGTCCGTAGCGTTCAAGGAGGAACGCCTGTACCTCCTCTTCCAGGGTCGTTGGTTTTGCTTGGCTGGGCTGTGCTTCGGGTCGGTTTTTCTCGCGCATCCTTCAAATGTCGCGGGACTATAGGGGACTTGGCAATCAAGATTCAACCTGGGCGGTCGTACCTTTGCTCCATTGATGCGTTCAATTCAATTTGCACATCGATCATCGGCGTAAATATGAAATTCGCACACCCCATGCCTTCAGGCATGAGTCGCCCAATTAATGTCAAAATTGACATTCGCGAAATCATCAATTCTTGTTGGATTGAGCCAACGTGCTTGCGAGAGGCATAACCGTGGTTAGAGATGCCGTTTCCATTTCCTATAGCATCAACTTGGCTCGAGCCGCCGCCGCCGCCGTGCGGCTAATCTCAGTCGCAGCAGCGCCGCTGGGCCTCAGCCCGGCAGCGGCATCAGTGCTTGTTGCACTGGAGAATGGCCAGCCAGCCAACTATCGTTCGATTGAAATGCTTACTGGCCTGGGCCGCACCAACTTGATTGGCCACCTCGGTCATTTAGAGCAAAACGGATTTGTCTCCCGAATCAAGCGTGGACAAGGACAATCACTGACCAGCTTCAGAATTACTGAGTCAGGGAAGAAGCTGCAAAGGGTGCTGGTTTGGAAGATATTTCAGCAGGAAATAGGCCTTCGCAAGTACATACCAGAGAGAGACGTGCGACGCCTTGAGGTGGCCTCTATAAAATTTGTCACCGCAGCCATTGAGCACATTGATAGCGAGGCAACCACGGATCGGATCCACGGCGTTCCCTCGCGGGCGGGCAGAACAGGGGCACGCCCAACTCCAAGAGTCAAGGTTGGCGGCTGACCTTACCCGGCTCGACATATTGTTGGACAAATATCGTTGGGCACTAGGCATCAACCGATCCGTTCGGGTTGAAGTTAAGTTGAGGTACGCCACGAAGCATTGGAACCAGGCGGCATTTGCCCCTGACGCACAACTTTGCCTGATCCGACGTAGGTATTCGCAGTTATTTCTGAAATTTTGTTCGACCACCTATTTTCAACATCTTGCTTGATGGTGTCCTCAAAAGTCCGAGGGCGCATCAGCCCAAACTCTTGACCGCCTGTGAGAAAACCCAAGCGCGGCAACAAGTTACGTTCACTGGCTTGTCAAAAATGTTCACAATTAAGAGCGAAAAGTTCTGAACTGACCCAGAATCGACACCGAGAGCCGGCATCTGACCCGAAATTGCGTTGCCGGCTATCGGCGCCCCTTGAAAATCCGCTAAAAACCCTTATCATTAGCACTCGACCGCATTGAGTGCTAACAAGCGCTCGATCCAGCGAGTTGGCAGGCAGTTGCTTTCCGGTGGCTGCTTTTGATTCCCAAACCCATTGTTTTAAAACAAGGAGCACTTATGAAACTTCGTCCTTTGCACGACCGCGTGATCGTCAAACGCGTTGAAAGCGAAACCAAGACCGCCTCTGGCATCGTGATCCCCGACAACGCCGCCGAAAAGCCCGATCAGGGTGAAGTGCTGGCCGTTGGCCCCGGCAAAAAGAACGACAAGGGCGATCTGAGCCCCATGGCCGTCAAGGTCGGCGACCGTGTGCTGTTTGGCAAATACAGCGGCCAGACCGTCAAGGTCGATGGCGACGAACTGCTTGTCATGAAAGAAGAAGACCTGTTTGCGGTCGTCGAGAAGTAATTTCCCGCTCTTTCACACGTTATCAATCAACTGAATCTGGAGAATCAACATGGCAGCAAAAGACGTCATTTTCGGCGGCGAAGCCCGCGCGCGCATGGTCGAGGGTGTGAACATCCTGGCCAATGCAGTCAAGGTCACCCTGGGCCCCAAGGGCCGCAACGTGGTGCTCGAGCGTTCGTTCGGCGCCCCCACCGTGACCAAGGACGGTGTGTCCGTGGCCAAGGAAATCGAACTGAAAGACAAGCTGCAGAACATGGGCGCGCAGATGGTCAAGGAAGTCGCGTCCAAGACCTCTGACAACGCCGGCGACGGCACCACCACCGCCACCGTGCTGGCCCAGGCCATCGTGCACGAAGGCATGAAGTACGTGGCCGCCGGCATGAACCCGATGGACCTCAAGCGCGGCATCGACAAGGCCGTGGTCGCTTTGGTCGAGCAGCTGAAGAAAGCCTCCAAGGCCACCACCACCTCCAAGGAAATTGCCCAGGTTGGCTCGATTTCCGCCAACTCTGACGAATCCATTGGCAAGATCATTGCCGATGCGATGGACAAGGTTGGCAAGGAAGGCGTGATCACCGTGGAAGACGGCAAGAGCCTGGACAACGAACTCGACGTGGTTGAAGGCATGCAGTTCGACCGCGGCTACCTGTCGCCCTACTTCATCAACAACCCCGAAAAGCAATCCGCACTGCTGGATAACCCGTTCGTGCTGCTGTTCGACAAGAAGATCAGCAACATCCGCGACCTGCTGCCCGTGCTCGAGCAGGTGGCCAAGGCCGGCCGTCCGCTGCTCATCATTGCCGAAGAAGTCGAGGGCGAAGCCCTGGCCACGCTGGTGGTCAACACCCTGCGCGGCATCCTGAAGGTCGTGGCTGTCAAGGCCCCGGGCTTCGGCGACCGCCGCAAGGCCATGCTGGAAGACATCGCCATCCTGACCGGCGGCAAGGTCATCGCCGAAGAAGTCGGCCTGACGCTGGAAAAAGTCACGCTGGCTGACCTGGGCCAGGCCAAGCGCATCGAGGTGGGCAAGGAAAACACCACCATCATCGACGGAGCCGGCGAAGCCAAGGACATCGAAGCCCGCGTCAAGCAGGTGCGCGTGCAGATCGAGGAAGCCACCTCCGACTACGACCGCGAAAAACTGCAGGAGCGTGTTGCGAAACTCGCCGGCGGCGTGGCTGTGATCAAGGTCGGTGCGACCACCGAGATCGAAATGAAGGAAAAGAAGGCGCGTGTCGAAGACGCCCTGCACGCTACGCGCGCTGCGGTGGAAGAAGGCATCGTGGCCGGTGGCGGTGTGGCGCTGCTGCGCGCCAAGCAGGCCGCAGGCACCATCAAGGGTGATAACGCCGACCAGGACGCGGGCATCAAGCTGGTCCTCAAGGCCATCGAATCCCCGCTGCGCGAGATTGTCTACAACGCTGGTGGCGAAGCCTCTGTCGTGGTCAACGCCGTGCTGGCCGGCAAGGGCAACTATGGCTTCAACGCAGCCAACGACACCTATGGCGACATGATCGAGATGGGCATTCTGGACCCGACCAAGGTGACCCGCACCGCACTGCAGAACGCCGCCTCCGTGGCCTCGCTGATGCTGACGACCGAAGCCATGGTGGCCGAGTCCCCGAAGGACGAAGGTCCTGCTGGCGGCGGCATGCCCGGCGGCATGGGCGGCATGGGCGGCATGGGCGACATGGGCATGTAATCCCGCACTGACCGACTTCGCTGGTCCAACCAGCGAAGCAGGCCCCAAAGCCCCCGCAGGTTGCACGACCTGCGGGGGCTTTTTACGTGGAAACGCCCGCGGGAAAGCGCACCGTTACCAGCAGGCCGTGCGCCTCGTGCGGGTTGGCGGCGAGCTGGATTGTGGCGCCAAACGCGCGTGCGATCTCCTGCACGATCGCCAGTCCCAGCCCGGTACCCTCGGTGTCCTGCGCGACGCGGTAGAAGCGCTCGAACACGCGCTCCATTGCCTCGGCCGGAATGCCTGGCCCGTTGTCTTCCACCGTCAATTCGACGACCGCGCCGGCCACGCGCACGCCCACCGTTACGCGCCCGCCCTCCTGCGTGTAGCGCAGCGCGTTCTCCAGCAGGTTGGTCACCAGCGCATCGAGCAGCGCGGGTTGCGCCTGCACCGCCGCGGTCCCCGCAGCCTGCGGTGCGTCTAGGCCCAGATCGATGTGACGACGATCCGCCAGCGCCGCCAGCTGTTCCACGCTGCGCAGCGCCACCGCGGCGAGATCGACCCGCTCCAGGCGCGTGTGTGCATCGCCATGCTCGGCCTGCGCCAGCAGCAGCAGCTTGTTGGTCACGTCCACCAGCCGGCGGTTGCTGGTCTGCATGGCCAGCCACAGCGTGTCCATGTCGGCGCGGCGCGTCTCCCAGTTCTGCCGGTGCGCTCGCGTGTAGCGCGCGTACTCGATCTGCGAGGCCTGCAGCGCCAGCGGCGTGCGCAGTTGATGCGCCGCATCGGCAATGAAGCGCCGCTGCGCCTCGGAGTGCATCTTGAGCTGGCGCACGAACCGGTTGATGGTCTCGGCCACGGGGCGCAGCTCCGTGTGCAGCGCATGCGCATCCACCACGAAGTCCAGGTGCAGCGGGTCGCGCTGCGCGAGCTGGCGGCTCAGCCGCACGACCGGGCGCAGCTCCCAGGTCAGCGCCAGCGTCGTCAGCACAATGGCCAGCACCAGCGCCACCAGCAAATACTCCATGGACGGCCACCACAAGGTGCGCAGCATGTGGTCGCGGCTGCCCGTGGTCTTGCCGACCGCAATCGTGACATCCCGTGCGCCGCCCACGTCGTACATCGAGCGCTGGGTGATCACCGCGCGCACGCGCAAGCCGTCGAATGTGGCGTCATACCACTGCGCCCGGTCCACCCCTGCGAGTCGCCGTGACGGCGGCATGGGAAAATCCGGCGAGCCTGCCAGCAGCCGCCCATCGGCGCCCGTCACACTCAAGAAGACGCGGTCGCGGGCGGGCGAGACAAACAGACTCAGCGCCGCCGGCGGCACGCTGGCCCGGATGTCATCGCCTTCCCAGATCAGCCGGTCCGACAACACCTTGGCCGAGGCCAGCAGGTCATGGTCCTGCACGTAGTCGGCCACCTCCGCGGCGTTTTGCCAATTCAGATAGCCGCAGACCGCCACGAACACCGACAGCGGCAGCAGCAGCCACGCCGCCAGGCGCAGGCGCAGGCTAGCCATCGTCGCGAGTTCGCAGCAGGTAGCCGACGCCGCGCAGGGTGATGATGGTGGCCTGGCTGCCCTCAAGTTTCTTGCGCAGGCGATGCACGTACAGCTCGAGCGCGTCGGCACTGGGCTCGTCGTCCAGGTCGAACAGGCCGTCGATCAGCGTCTGTTTGGGCACGGTGCTGCCGCTCCGGAGCATCAGCGTCTCCAGGAGCGTGCGCTCGCGCGGCGGCAGCGCCAGTTCATGCCCGGCCAGCGCGAACTGGCGCGTGCGCAGGTCGTAGTGCAAATCGCCGCAGCTCATGTCATTGGCCTTGCCCGGCACCTGGCGGCGCACCAGCGCCTTGATGCGCGCCACCAGCTCGCGGGCTTCAAACGGCTTGACCAGATAGTCGTCGGCGCCGATTTCCAGGCACTGCACCTTCTGGTCGAGCGATGCGGCCGCGGTCAGGATCAGCACCGGCACCTCGTCGCGCCGCTCGCGCAGCCGGCGCAGCACGCCCTTCCCCGAAAGGCGCGGGATGTTCAGGTCCAGCAGCACCACGTCGTAGCGCGCCTGCTGCAGCTGGCGGTCGGCGGCATCCCCGTCCTCCATGTGGTCCACCACGAAATTCTGCTCGCGCAGCAAGCTGGCCAGCCAATGGGCCAGCTGCAGGTTGTCTTCGATGAGCAGGAGCTTCATGGGAAAGGCGGCTCGGTCAATTTTACAAACTAGGGTTAACCATGAGAAATTTCGCCAGCGGGCGAAAGCTGCCCGAAGGATGGCATTTCCTAGACTGGCAGGGTCCTGCGGCGCCAGTGCTCGCAGTCCTTGTTCATCACCCAGGAGATTACACACCATGCGTCCTTCACGCCGTACCCTGCTCACCGCCGCCCTTTGCACGGCCCTGGCCGCCGCCGCTCCCCTCGCCCAGGCCGCCGATGCGCCCATCACCATCATGGTGGGCGGCATCAACAAGATCATCTACCTGCCGGCCAAGCTGACCGAGGCGCTGGGCTACTTCAAGGACGCCGGCCTGAGCGTGGAGCTGCAGTCGCAGCCCGCCGGCGTGGACGCCGAAAACCAGCTGATCGCCGGCGCCGTGCAGGGCGTGGTGGGCTTTTACGACCACACCATCGACCTGCAGAGCAAGGGCAAGGAAGTCCAGGCGATCGCAGTGTTCTGCAAGGTGCCCGGTGAGGTGGAATTGGTCTCGACCAAGGCGGCGGCTGCAGGCTTCAAGAGCATGGCCGACGCCAAGGGCAAGACGCTCGGCGTGACCGGGCTGGGCTCGTCCACCGATTTCCTGACCCGCTACCTGGCCGATCGCCAGGGCGTCGCCTCGAAGGATTATTCGCTCCTGCCGGTCGGTGCGGGCAACTCCTTCATCGCCGCCATCAAGCAGGACCGCATCCAGGCCGGCATGACGACCGAGCCCACCGTGTCGCAGATGCTCAAGACCGGCGACGCCCAGGTGCTGGTGGACCTGCGCACCGAAGAGGGCACAAAGGCGGCGCTGGGCGGCCTGTACCCGGCGGCCAGCCTGTACGTGCAAAACACCTGGGCCGAAGCGCACAAGGAGCAGGCTTCCAAGCTGGCGCAGGCCTTCGCGCGCACCATGGCCTATATCCACACGCACACGGCCGAGCAGATTGCCGAACTGGTGCCGCGCGACTACTACGGCAGCGACAAGGCGCTGTATGTGCAGGCGCTGAAGTCCTCGCTGCCGATGTTCACCAGCGATGCGCGCATGCCCGCCGGCGGCCCGGAAACGGTGCTCAAGGTGCTCGCGACCTACAAGCCGCTGGTCAAGAGCAAGAACATCGACCTGTCCAAGACCTACACCAACGCCTACCTGAGCGCCCCCAAGTAACATGAAGAACGACCTGCCGGCCAGCGCCGGAAACACCCCGGCGATCGACTTCCGCGATGTCTCGCTGCGCTTCATTTCCGCGGACGGCAACGCCACGGTGGCGTTGCGCAACTTCACCATGTCGGTGGCGCGCGGCGAATTTGTCGCCATCGTCGGCCCCACCGGCTGCGGCAAGTCGACCACGCTGAACATGATCACCGGCCTGCTCCGCCCGACCGTAGGCGAGGTGGACGTCATGGGCCAGCCGGTGCAGGGCATCGACCCGCGCATCGGCTTCGTGTTCCAGGCCGACGCGGTGTTCCCGTGGCGCAGCGTGGCGGACAACGTCGCGGCCGGTCCGCTGTTTCGCGGCATGCCGAAGAAACAGGCCCACGCGCTCGCCGCGGACTGGATTGCCCGCGTCGGCCTGGACACGTTCGGCAACCATTACCCGCACCAGCTCTCGGGCGGCATGCGCAAGCGCGTGGCGCTGGCGCAGACTTTCATCAACAGCCCCGAGATCCTGTTGATGGATGAGCCCTTTTCGGCGCTCGACATGCAGACCCGCACGCTGATGCAGGACGAGCTGCTGCAACTGTGGTCGGGCACGGGCGGCTCGGTGGTTTTCGTCACGCACGACCTGGAGGAAGCCATCGCGCTGGCCGACCGCGTGTTTGTGCTGTCGGCGCGCCCGGCCACGCTCAAGCGCGTGTACGAGATTGACCTGCCGCGCCCACGCGTCATGTCGGAGGTGCGCTACGACCCGCACTTCATTGAGCTATCCAAGCACATCTGGGCCGACTTGCGCGAAGAAGTCGTGATTCATTAAAGAGACTTGCCATGAATGCCATTGCCACATCTGCCATGAGCCCGGGTCATCAGGCCCTGCCCGCCTCCCTCAGCGACGAGGCGCTGGCGCGCGAATCCGTCGTCGCGCAAGCGGCCATCCGCCGGCACCGCTTCGTGATCATCGGCCTGCGCATTGCGGTGCTGGTGCTGGTGCTGGGCGGCTGGGAGCTGAGCGCCAACCTGAAATGGATCGACCCCTTCTTCTACTCCCAGCCCTCGCTGATCTGGGCGCAGATCGTCGAATGGATTCGCGACGGCACCTCGCAGGGCCCGCTGTGGGTGCAGGTGGCCGTGACACTGGAGGAGACCATGATCGGCTTCCTGATCGGCGGCATCGGCGGCATCATCTGCGGCATCCTGCTGGGCCGCAACAAGCTGCTGGCCGACGTGTTCAGCCTGTACATCCAGATCGCCAACTCGATCCCGCGCGTGGTGCTCGGCTCGGTGTTCGTCATCGCGCTCGGGCTGGGCATGGCCTCCAAGGTGGCGCTGGCCGTGGTGATGGTGTTCTTCGTCGTGTTCGGCAACGCCTTCCAGGGCGTGCGCGAGGCCGATAAGTACCTGATCGCGAATGCGCGCATCCTCGGCGCGTCCAAGCGCCAGCTCACCACCTCTGTCGTCATCCCCTCGGCCATGTCCTGGATCCTGGCAAGCCTGCATGTGAGCTTCGGCTTTGCGCTGGTGGGTGCCGTGGTGGGCGAATTCCTCGGTGCCAAGCAGGGCATGGGCCTGCTGATCTCCACCGCGCAGGGTGCGTTCAATGCCAGTGGCGTGTTCGCCGCGATGATCGTGCTCGCGGCGGTCGCGCTGGTGGCCGACTTCATCCTGACGCGGCTGGAAAAGCGCTTGCTCAAATGGCGGCCCGCGGCATTCTGACGTTTCAGACAAAACCCCGAAACAGAACCCCACGGTCTTGCGACCTGCGGGTTTTTCTTGCGTGCTATTTGTTTTATAGCTGACTGCGTACGAACTGCAATGGCTTGCAGCCTATTTGGCTCTCAGTTTTTGCAACAGGCCGGCCGTGGAACCGTCCAGTCCCGTGCTGTCCCCCGACTGCAGCCGCGGCTCGATGTCCCGGGCCAGCACCTTGCCGAGTTCGACGCCCCACTGGTCGAAACTGTTGATGCCCCAGACCGAGCCGCTTGAGAACACGCGGTGCTCCTGCAGCGCGAGCAGCGCGCCCAGACTCGCCGGCGTCAGCTCCTCTAACAGCAGGAAGGTGCTGGGCCGGTTGCCGGGAAAGTGGCGATGCCCACCCGCGTCCACCTGGCCCACCATCAGCGCCTGCGCCTGCGCCAGGGCGTTGGCCAGCAGCCGGTCGTGATGTCCCGGCAGGTCATGCATCGGCTTCCTGACCGCAACAAATTCGACCGGCACCACATCCGTGCCCTGGTGCAGCATCTGGAAATACGCATGCTGGCCGTTGGTGCCGGGCTCGCCCCACAGCACCGGCGCGGTGCCGAACGGCAGCGCCTGGCCCTGCAGGTCGACGCGCTTGCCGTTGCTCTCCATCTCGAGCTGCTGCAAATAGGCCGGCAGCCGCTTGAGGGCGCTGTGGTACGGCGCGATGCTGCGGCTGGTGAAGCCCAGGAAGTTGCGGTACCAGACGTCGAGCAGGCCCAGGCGCACGGGCAGGTTCCGTTGCAGCGGCGCCGTGCGGAAATGCTCGTCCATCGCATGCGCGCCCGCCAGGAAGTCCCGAAACCCGGCCTCGCCGATGGCGATGGCAATCGGCAGCCCGATGGCCGACCACAGGGAATAGCGCCCGCCGACCCAGTCCCAGAAACCAAAGGTGGTCGTGATGCCAAACTCGCGGGCCGCCGCCACGTTGGTGGTGAGCGCCGCAAAGTGGCGCGCCATGTCGGTGCCGCCCTGCCCTTCGAACCAGCGCCGCGCCGACTGCGCATTGGTCATGGTCTCCGCCGTGGTGAAGGTCTTGGAGGCGATCAGGAACAGCGTGTTCTGTGGCCTGAGGTGCTTGAGCACTGCGGCCAGCTCATGGCCGTCCACGTTCGAGACAAAGTGAAAGCGCTTGCCCGGCAGGGTGAATTCATCGAGCGCCAGCACCGCCATCTGCGGCCCGAGGTCGGAGCCGCCAATGCCGATGTTGACGACGTCGGTGATGGCGGCATCCAAGCGCACGGCCTGCGCGTAGGCCAGCATCGCGTCCAGCGTGGCGTGCACCTGCGCGAGTTCATGCGTCAACCCGTTTGCTTCACTATTGATAGCTGATTGCGCATGACTGGCATGGGCTTGAGCCGGTTTTCTCAACAAATGGTGGAGTACGGCGCGCTGCTCTGTCGTGTTGATCTTCTCGCCCGCGAACATCGCATCGCGGTGCGCCTCGACGCCGCACCGCCGAGCGAGTTCGAACAGCAGCGCCTGCGTGGCGTCGTCGATCAGGTTCTTCGACAGGTCGGCGAAGACGTGCGGCGCGCTCTGGCTGAACGCCGCAAATCGCTGTGGATCGGTCGCGAAGGCATCGCGCAGATCGAAGTCGCCGAAGTTGCGGCCACCCGCGCGGCTCGCGTCCTGCAACGCCCGCCAGGCGGCGGTCTGGTCACCACGTGGGCGCGTCGGCACCGCCATGCTCAGGCTGCCAGGATGAGTTGTTCCAGTTTGACCGCATCGGCCGCGAACGCGCGGATACCCTCGGCCAGCTTGTCGGTGGCCATGGCATCTTCGTTGAGCGCATAGCGAAAGCCGGCTTCGTCGAAATTCACGGCCGGCAGGTCCAGCGCCTTCGCCGCCTGCGGGTCCAGCGCGCGCACCAAAGGGGCCTTGCTGGCGGCCAGCTGCGCGAGCAGTTCGGGGCTGATGGTCAGCAGGTCGCAGCCGGCCAGCGCCACGATCTGGCCCACGTTGCGAAAGCTCGCGCCCATGATCTCTGTCGCGATGCCGAAGTGCTTGTAGTGGTTGTAGATCTGCCGCACCGACTTCACGCCGGGGTCGTTGGCGCCCGCGTTGGCGACTTCGTCCCAGGCCGCCCCGGCGGTCTTCTTGTACCAGTCGTAGATACGGCCGACGAACGGCGAGATCAGTTGCACCCTGGCCTGGCCGCAGGCCACCGCCTGGCAGAACGAGAACAGCAGCGTCAGGTTGGTGTGGATGCCGCGTCGCTCCAGTTGCGCCGCGGCCTGGATACCTTCCCAGGTGGCGGCCACCTTGACCAGCACGCGATCGATGTGAATGCCCTCGGCCTGGTACAGCTCGACGATGCGCTCGGCCCGCGTGACGCTGGCGTTCGTGTCGAAGCTCAGCCGGGCGTCGACCTCGGTGGACACGCGCCCGGGAATGATGGCCAGGATCTCGGCACCGAAGCGCACCAGCAGCCGGTCCACGATTTCGTCGAGTGCGCGGCCGCGGAATTGGGTGACCGTGTCGGTCAGCAGCGAGCGGTACTCGGCCTTTTGCACCGCCTTCAGAATCAGCGACGGATTGGTGGTGGCATCGCGCGGCTTGAAGGCGTCGAGCTGGCGGAAATCACCCGAGTCGGCGACCACGGTGGTGAACTGTTTGAGGGCATCGAGTTGGTTCATCGTTGAATTATCTTTGAAATAAAGTTACATTACAAATCCGTTTCCATGTAACTCGTAAAAAAATGTCCTTCGATCTTGTCCTGTTTGGCGGCACCGGCGACCTGGCCTGGCGCAAGCTGATGCCCGCGCTGTTCCAGGCCTTTCGCCATGGCACCCTGCCCGAGGGCGGGCGCATCATCGGCGTCGCGCGCGACGATCTGACCGACGCGCAATACCGCGCCCTGATCCAGACCCGCTTCGACAGCGTCGAAGGCGCCAAGCGCCCGAACGCCGAGGAGTTTGCGCGCTTTGCCGACCTGCTCCAGTTCGTGCGCATGGACCTGTCCAGGCCCGACGACTACGCGCGCCTGGCCGCGCGCCTGGGCGAGCGCGAGGCCGACACCGTGGTGATGTATGTCGCCACCGCGCCGGCACTGTTCGGCACCACCTGCGAGCAGATTGCCGCGGCCGGCCTGAACTGGCCCAACACCCGGATCGTGCTGGAAAAGCCACTGGGCCACGACCTGGCGTCGAACCGCGCCATCAACGCCATTGTGTGCCGCGCCTTCAGCGAGCGCCAGGTGTTTCGCATCGACCACTACCTGGGCAAGCCCTCGGTGCAGAACCTGTTTGCGCTGCGCTTTGGCAACGCGCTGTTCGAGCCGCTGTGGCGGCGCGAGACCATTGCCAACATCCAGATCACGATCGCCGAGGACCTGGGCGTCGAAAAACGCGGCGCCTTTTACGAGACCACCGGCACGCTGCGCGACATGGTGCAAAACCATGCGCTGCAGCTGCTGTGCGCCATCGGCATGGAGCCGCCCATCAACGCCCATGCCGATGCCATCCGCGACGAAAAGCTCAAGGTGCTGCGCTCGCTCGCGCCGTGGACGCCGCAGACCCTGTCGCAGCACGTGGTGCGCGGGCAATACGCGGCCGGCAACATGGGCGGCGTCGCGGTGCCCGGCTACCGCGACGAGGCTGGTGTCAACCCCAACAGCCGCACCGAGACCTTCGTCGCGCTGCGCACCGAAATCGCCAACTGGCGCTGGGCCGGCGTGCCGTTCTACATTCGCACCGGCAAGCGGCTGGCCTCGCGCGATGCGCACATCGAGGTGAACTTCCGCCCGACGCCGCACGCGATTTTCAAGGCGCCGCTGGGCGCGGCGAACCGTCTCGTGATCAACCTTCAGCCCAAGGACGGCCTCGAACTGCACCTGCTCGCGCAGGGGCAGGACAACCGCCAGAACACACGAACTTCGGCGCAATCGCTGGCCCCCGTGCAGCTCGACCTCGACTTCGACACGCGTTTCGGCGCGGAGCGCGTGGGCGCCTATGAGCGCCTGCTGCTCGATGTGATCGACGGCCGGCTCAACCTGTTCGTGCGCAGCGACGAGCAGGAGGAAGCCTGGCGCTGGGTCGAGCCGATCCTGGACTTCTGGCAGGGCGATCCGCAAGGCCCGCGGCCCTATGCGGCCGGCACCTGGGGACCGAGCGCCGCCAGCGCGATGATCGCGCGCGACGGTTATTGCTGGAGTGAGGAATGTTGACCCCCACGCTTTTCACTTCGTGTAATGCGCTGCCCCCCGAGAGGGGCTTGTCGCCTTGGGGCGGCCCGGCGGCGCCATGCTAGACCGCATCAAGGCGTCGCTCCCTTCGCTGGCACCCGCCGAGCAGCGCGTGGGCAAGCTGGTGCTGGCCGACCCGCGCGCCTTTGCCAACCTGCCGGTGAGCGAGCTGGCCGACCGCTCGCATGTGAGCAAGCCCACGGTGATCCGCTTTTGCCGCAGCATGGGCTACGACGGGCTGTCCGACTTCAAGCTCAAGCTGGCCGGCAGCGTGAGCGAGGGCGTGCCCTTCATCCATCGCAGTGTCGACATGGACGACAAGACCAGCGACGTGCTGGTCAAGGTCATCGACAACACGGTGGCGGCCTTCCTCAAGTACCGCAACGATGCCAGCAGCGCGGCCATTGAAAAGGCCGTCGACGCATTGGCCAATACCTACCGCACAGGCAAGCGCATCGAGTTCTTCGGCGTCGGCAATTCCGGCATCGTGGCGCAGGACGCGCAGCACAAGTTTTTCCGGCTCGGCGGCAGCGCCATCGCCTACAGCGACGGCCACATGCAGGTCATGAGCGCCTCGCTCCTGGGTCCGGGCGACTGCGTGGTGGTGATCTCCAACTCGGGGCGCACAAGGGACCTGATGGACGCCGCCGGCATCGCGCGCAAAAACGGCGCCACCACCATCGTGATCACCGCCAGCGGCTCGCCGCTGGCCAATGTCACGCAGCAGGCCGGGCACATCCACCTGGCGGCCGACCATCCCGAGGGCTATGACCGCTACAGCCCCATGGTGTCGCGGCTGCTGCACCTGATGATCATCGACGTGCTGGCGACCTGCGTGGCCCTGCGCATCGGCGGCGACAAGCTGCAGCCGCTGCTGCAGGGCATGAAGGACAACCTGCGCAGCAAGCGCTACACCTGATATTTGCAGGAAAAGTGGCTGTAGCGCCCGCTGGCTCTTCGATATCTGCTATCAACCTGATAGTACGCAGATTCAATCTTCTGCCACCGGGAGGTGGCCGGCCCTGATCCCTGGCCGAACCCGGCGTGGGCCGGGCGCCTGCGAGCCGTTATTTCTTGTCAGCGCCAAAACAGTGGCGCCCTGACGCGCAATTTGCCAACTATTTCACGAAATTGGCACAAATTGACCTCCTTGCGTCGATGCAGACATGAGCGCTGCGCCTGTTACATTGCAGGTTTGTTAAACTTCGTAACAAAATGTATTAACGTGCAGCGACATCGGGCTCGCCAGCGACAGGGGGGAAACAACACAATGCAAGCGAGGACGCGGGCAAGTGGATCCGCACATACATTCATAGTCGCCGCCCTGACTGGCTGCGCCCTTTCATCCATCGGTACCCTTGCAGGGGCGCAGGTTCCCACAAACGCCGAGCGCGACGCCGCGGAGCAGCGCCGTGCCCAGGAGCGCGAGACCCAGTTGCGCGATCAGCAGGAGAGCATGCCCGACGTGCGTTTGCCCATACCGGCAGCGGCGCCGCCGCAACGCCTGCCGGCATCGGAGGCGCCCTGCTTCACCATGCGCCAGATTGAACTGCGAGGTGACGCGTCGGACCGCTTCAGCTGGTTGCTCGGTGTCTTGGCCGGTCCGCAAGGCAATGACGCCCCGCTGGGTAAATGCCTCGGCGCCAAGGGCATCAACCGCGTGCTTGAGCGGGCCCAGGATGCGCTGATCGCCAAAGGCTTCGTGACCAGCCGGGTGCTGGCCGAGCCGCAGGACCTGAGCACGGGCCGCTTGGTTCTGACCCTGATCCCGGGGCGCATTCGTGCCATCCGCTTTGTGGAACCGGTCGACCCCCGCGGCACCGCGTGGAACGCCGTGCCGGCCAGGGTCGGCGACCTGCTCAACCTGCGCGATGTCGAGCAGGCGCTGGAAAACTTCAAGCGCGTGCCGACGGCCGAGGCCGACATCCAGATCGCGCCGGCCACGGGCGACGCTGCGCAGCCCGGCGAGAGCGATCTGCTCATCAGCTACAAACAAGGCTTGCCGCTGCGCCTGGCCCTGTCCGCCGATGACAGCGGCACCCGTGGCACCGGCAAGTACCAGGGCGGTATCACCCTGTCCTATGACAATTGGTGGACGCTGAACGATCTGCTCTATGTCGGCGTGAATCACGACCTGGGACGCAACCTGGGTGGCAGCGAGCCAGGTCCCCGTGGCACCCAGGGAGGCACGGTACATTACTCCGCGCCGCTCGGCTACTGGCTGGTGGGTGCCACCGTCAGCAGCAACCGCTACTTTCAGACCGTGGCCGGGGCCAGCCAGGACTACATCTTCAGCGGCACCAGCCGCAACGCCGAGCTCAAGCTCTCGCGCCTGCTCTATCGCGACGCCAGCCGCAAAACCACGGCCAGCATCAAGGCGTTCCAGCGCCGGTCGAACAACTTCATCGACGACACCGAGGTGCAGGTGCAGCGCCGCGTGGCGGGTGGCTGGGAACTGGGCATCGGCCACAAGGAATTCGTCGGAGCTGCCGTGCTGGAGGGCAACCTGGCCTACAAGCGCGGCACCGGCGCGTTCGGTTCGCTGCAGGCCCCGGAGGAAGCCTTCGGCGAGGGCAGCTCGCGCTTCGCATTGGTCAGCGCCGATGCCGGCTTGAACCTGCCGTTCAAGCTCGGCCATCAGCGCTGGCGCTACAGCGCCAACTGGCGAGCCCAGTTCGACCGCACGCCGCTGACCCCGCAGGATCGCTTTGCCATCGGTGGGCGCTACAGCGTGCGCGGCTTTGATGGTGAGTCGATTCTTTCCGCAGAGCGCGGCTGGCTGATCCGCAATGAACTCGGCGCACCCTTGGGCAACAGCGGGCAAGAGTTCTATGTCGGGCTGGACCATGGTCAGGTCAGTGGCCCGAGCAGCGCCTGGCTGGTGGGCCGAAGCCTGACCGGTGCCGTGCTGGGCCTGCGTGGCGGCATCCGGAATTTGCAGTACGACCTGTTCATCGGCGCGCCGCTACGCAAACCCGCGGGCTTGCATACCGCCAGCAGCGTAGCCGGATTCAATTTGAACCTCAGCTTTTGAACCGACCCCGCCTTCGCTTGTGAAATTACCTGAAACCACCAGGGATCAATATGAACAAGAACTGCTACCGCATCATCTTCAACGCCGGGCGCGGCCAGCGCATGGCCGTAGCGGAGACCGCCGCGTCACAAGGCAAGAACGCCGCGGGACAAACCCGTGGTGGCGCCGCGAGCAGGTTTTCGGGCAGCCTGGTCGTCACGCTGCGCCCGGCGAGCTTTACAGTCTTCGCAGCCTTGGGGCTGGTGTTCTGGATGCAGCCGCCAGTCCAGGCGCAGATCGTGGCCGACCCCGGCGCCTCGCGCACCCAGCAGCCCACCGTGTTGGCCGCACCCAATGGCGTGCCGGTCGTGAACATCCAGACTCCCAGCGCCGCCGGGGTGAGCCGCAACACCTACCGCCAGTTCGACGTGAACCAGCCGGGCGCCATCCTCAACAACAGCCGCGCCAACGTGCAGACCCAAACAGGCGGCTGGGTGCAAGGCAACCCGTGGCTGGCCGCGGGCGGCGCCCGCGTCATCCTGAACGAGGTCAACTCCAGCAACCCCAGCCAGTTGCGCGGTTATGTCGAGGTGGCCGGCCAGCGCGCCGAAGTCATCATCGCCAACCCGGCGGGCATCAACATCGACGGCGGCGGCTTCATCAACGCCAGCCGCGTCATGCTCACCACCGGCACGCCGGTCATGAACGGCGGCAGCCTGGACGGCTATCGAGTGCAGGATGGCAACGTCAGCGTGGGCGGCTTGGGCCTGGACACCAGCGCGGCGGACTACACCGCCATCCTGGCGCGGGCCGTGCAGGTCAACGCCGGCATCTGGGCCAAGGAACTCAAGGTCACCACCGGCGCCAACCAGGTTGATGCCGGCCAGATCAGTGCCACGCCGATTGCAGGCACCGGCACCGCTCCGGCGTTTGCACTGGATGCCGCGGCACTCGGCGGCATGTATGCCGGCAAGATCACCCTGATCGGGACAGAGGCCGGCGTAGGCGTGCGCAACGCCGGCGTCATCGGCGCCACGGCGGGCGATGTGGTCTTGCAGTCCGATGGCTGGCTGAGCAACAGTGGCAGCATCCAGGCGGCGGGCCATGCCCAGATCAACACGACCGGGGTCATTGACAACAGCGGCAGCATCTACGCCGGTGGCAACACCAACCTGGCTAGTCAGGGCAGCATCAACACCACGGGCCTTGTCGCCGCGCAGGGCCACACCAGATTGCAAGCCGGCTCGTACATCAATGCGGGCACCGGCTCGGTAGTGGTCGCCGGCCTGAACGCGGACGGCACCCTGGCGTCAAGCGGCGATCTGTCGGTCACGGCGGCCGATGCCGTCGTCCTGCGCGGCCAGACGCTGGCCGCCGGCAATGCCAGTGTGTCGGGAACTCGGGTCAGTGTGGCCGATGGCAAAGTCACCGCGAAGAATTTCAACCTGACGGCCCGCGGCGGCGATGTGGACGCCAGCCGCGCCAGCGTGGGTATCGAGGGCACATTCAACGTGAACGCGACGCAAACCCTGCGCACCGATGGCGCCAGCGTCTCGGCGGACCAACTCACCCTCGCGGCGCATGATGCGTCCAACGTCGGCGGCGAGATCGTGCAGACCGGCAATGGCGACACCGCCCTTCGCCTGGGCGGCGACTTGAACAACAGCGCGGGCCGTATCGCCACCAACAGCCAGAACCTGGCACTGGCCGCCCGGACCCTGACCAACACCGACGGCCGCATCGAACACGCAGGCGAGAGAACGCTGGCCATCCAGGCCGGCACGTTGAACGACCAGCGCGGCCAGATCACCAGCAACGGCGCACTCCAGCTCGCCGCGGGCAGCGTCAACCACGATGGCGCCAGCACGCTGGCCCAACAAGTCGCCATCGCAGTCATCGATTTAAGCAACCGCAGCGGCGAAATCACCCAGACCGGAACGCTGGCAGCACGCATCAGCGTCACGGGCACGCTGGACAACACGGGCGGCAAGATCGCGAGCAATGGCGACACCATGCTCGGCGCGCAAAGCCTGCTCAACCGGGGCGGCAGCGTGCAGGCCGCCGGTGCGGCCAAGCTGGAGGTCGCGACCATAGCCGCCCTGGACAACAGCGCCGGCGGCCACATCGCCGCAGGTAGCAACGTCAGCTTGCATGCAGGTTCGTTGAACAACAGCCAGGGCCAAATAACGGCGGGCGGCAGTCTGGGCGCGTTGGCCGACGCCGCCATTAGCAACATCCAGGGCTTGGTCGCGGCCAACGGCGCCGTCAACCTCGCCGCTGCCAGCCTGAACAACACCCAAGGCACCGTGGCCTCCGTGCAGGACAACCTGAACGTTGCCACCGGTGGTGCCACCGTCAACGACAGCGGCATGCTGCAAGCCGCGCAAGACGTGACGCTAAACACTACGAACCTGAGCAACCACCTGGGCACTATTGCGGCCGGCGGCAGCGCCGCCCTGCAAACCGGCGCGTTGAACAACGATGGCGGACTGGTTCAGGCGGCTGGCGCATTGGCCATCGACACCAACGGCTCAACCCTGACCAATACTCATGCTGCGAGCCATGCCAGCGGCGCCGGCGGCATCACCAGCCAAAGCACGCTGACACTGGCCACGGGCGACCTCGACAATGTGGCCGGTTTCATCGGCGCCAGGGGTGCCTTGAGCGCCGCCACCGCCAACGTCAGCAACTCTGCGGGCGGTCAAGTCGTCGGCGAATCCAGTATCGCGATCTCAGGCACCGCCTTCGACAACCGGGGCGGCCAGGTCCAGGCCTTGGGCGATGTGAGCCTGCATGCGAGCGCGGGGTCCATCGACAACAGCGCCAGCCTGATTCGCAGCGCCGGCACCACCACGCTGAGCGCCGGCACCGTGCGCAACAGCGACACCGGTGGCGCCAATCAGGGCATCGAAGGTAACTATGTTGCCATCACGGCGGATTCAATCGCCAACGACAACGGCGCCATTCGCGCCGACAGCAATGCTGCACTGACCAGTTCGGGCGGCCTCAACAACAGCACCGGCCTCATCAGCGCGGGCAACACCTTGGCGGTGCACGACAGCACAGCCACCAAGACCCTGGTCATCAGCAACACGGGCGGCACCGTCATTGCCGGGCAAAGCGCCAGCGTCGATGCCGCAGGCCTCACCGGCGACGGCAAGGTGCTGTCCCGGGGCGACCTCACCATCGCGTTGACCACCGACTTCAGCAACAGCGGCGAAGTCACCGCCAACCACAACGCCAGCCTCGGCACCACCGGGAATCTGACCAACAGCGGCAAGCTGCAGGCGGGAGCCACGCTGCGCGTGTCCGCCTCCAATATCGACAATACAGCCGGCGGCGAAATCACCGGCGCCAGTACTCAGGTCACGGCCACCAACACCCTGACCAATCGGGGCCTGATCGATGGCCAGGACACACAGCTCAACGCGGCAACGCTGAACAACCTGGGTGCCGGCCGCATCTACGGCGACCACTTGAGCATGGCGGCCGGCACGGTCAGCAACGACATGGAAGGCGCCGGCGCCGCGACGATCGCCGCGCGCCAGCGCCTGGACATCGGTGCGGGAACGGTAAATAACCGCGAAGGCGCGCTGATCTTCAGCGCCGGCGACATGGCTATCGGCGGCAGCCTCGACGCGAACCGGCTGGCCAGCGGCCAGGCGGCGGCCGTCAACAACGCCTCGGCCACCATCGAGGTGCTGGGCAACCTTGACATCAACGCGGCACAGGTCAACAACACCAACAACCATTTCAGCACCGAGCAAAGGTTCGTATCGAGCCAGTCGATCGTCGAATACAGCCCCACCGGCTCACCCAATCACTACGCCGAGAACCAGGTCCGGTTGTACTACCCAGATGAAAACATTCACCTCATCAGCCCGGAAGGCGACGCCTACGACTTCAACCGGTTTAGCTATGTCAGAACCGTCACCGAAACGGCACAAGCCACGAGCGACCCCGGAAAACTGCTGGCGGGCGGCAACATGACGCTGAACACCCAAAGCCTGCGGAACGACAAGAGCCACATCATCGCGGGCGCGGCGCTGAATGCGTCTGCCGCAAACCTGGAAAACACCACGGTGCCGGGTACGCGGCAAACCCAGGACAACGGGGTGGCGACGCACTATTACGTCATCTTCCGCAGCGGCCCCGATGGACAAGGCGCCGACGATTCGCCCTATGTGCCGCCCGCCACCCTCGAGGGCATCACGCTCAGTCCTACACGGTACGACGCCTTTACCGCCTCCGTGGGCAGCGGCACCACGCTGACCGACACGGCTCTTGGCAGTGTCAACGCCACCACCGGCGCCACCGGCGCGGTCAACGCTACGGTGCACAGCGTCAGCCAGGTCAACGCCAGCGTGGGCAACGTGGCCCCCAGCAGCGGCGGCGCGCAGATCGTGCGGGCCGTGCAAGTCAATACGCGCATCCCCAACACCAGCCTGTTCCACGTCAACTCCAATCCGGCGGGCAGCTACCTGATAGAGACCGACCCGCGCTTTGCCAGCTACCGCCAGTGGCTCAGCTCGAATTACATGCTGCAGGCCTTGAACATTGACCCTGCCATCACCCAGAAACGCCTGGGCGACGGCTTCTACGAGCAGCGCCTGGTACGCGAACAGCTGGCCCAACTCACAGGACAGCGCTTTCTGGGCAACTACAACAGCGACGAAGAGCAATATCAGGCCCTGATGCAGGCCGGCATCACTTACGTCGGCCAATGGCAGCTGCGTCCCGGTGTGGCCCTGACAGCCGAACAGATGGCGCAGCTCACCAGCGACATCGTCTGGCTGGTCGAGCAGCAAGTCACGCTGCCGGACGGCAAAATCACGACAGCCCTGGTGCCGCAGGTCTATGCGCGCGTGCAGGACGGCGACCTCGCCTCCAGCGGGGCGCTGCTGGCCGGGCGTGAGATCAACCTCAACCTCTCGGGTGATTTGACCAACAGTGGCACCCTCGCAGGCCGGCAGGTCGTCAACCTCGCCGCAGAGAACATCCAGAACCTGGGCGGGCGCATCCAGAGCGACGTCGTCTCCGTCTCGGCGCGCCAGGATCTGAACAATATCGGCGGCACGATCCAGGCCGCCAGCGCTCTGAGCGCCACGGCCGGGCGCGACCTGAACGTGGTGACCACCACGCGCAGCGCCGACAGTGTCGTGGGCGGCAACAGTTTCAGCCGCACCAGCATCGACCGGGTAGCCAGCCTGTATGTCACAGGCCCAAACGGCACGCTGATGGCCAGCGCCGGCCGCGATGCCAACATCATCGCGGGCGTGATTGCGAGCAGTGGCCAGGGCGGCGGCACCACCGTCGTTGCCGGCAACAACCTGAACCTGGGTACCATCACGACCTCCAGCGCCAATCAGATCGTCTGGGATGCCAAAAACCGCCGCAGCGATGGCGCCAGCACCGAAGTGGGCAGCCAGATCCAGAGTACCGGGACGGTGCACCTGGCCGCCGGCAATGACCTGAATGCCCGTGCCGCCAACGTCGAAGCTGCCGGGGCGGTATTCGCCAGCGCCGGGCACGACCTCAATATGAGCGCCGGCCAGAGCAGCCAGAGCGTCGATGAAGCCCACCAGCACACCAGCCGGGGCTTCCTGTCCAGCCGCACCGACACCACGCTGGATCAGGTCAAGCGCACGGACAGCGTGGGCAGCAGCTTCAGCGGCAGCACCGTGACGGCTTTGGCCGGACGCGACCTTACGGTGTCGGGCTCCAGCGTGGTCAGCGACACCGCGACGACGCTGCTCGCCCAAAACAACATCGTCATCGAGGCCGCCAGCAACACCAGTGAAGAACAGCATCTGGTCGCGCAGAAGAAGTCTGGCCTGCTGGGCTCGGGCGGTATCGGCTTCACCATCGGCACGCGCGAGCAGAGCACGGACGGCCAGAGCCGGGCGATCGGCCACACGGCCAGTACCGTGGGCGCAATCAATGGCGATGTGACCATCATCGCCGGCAATCAATACCAGCACAAAGGCAGTGATCTGGTGGCACCGGGCGGCGACATCAACGTGTTGGCTAAGAACATTGCCATCAGCGAGGTGCAGAACACCGAGGCCACGCAAGCTGAGCAAAAATTCAAGCAAAGTGGCCTGACGGTAGCGCTGACCAGTCCGGTGCTCAGCGCCCTGCAAACGGGCCAGCAAATGATGCAGGCGGCAGGCAACACCGGCGATGGACGCATGCAGGCGCTGGCAGTGGCCAATGGCGCCTTTGCCACCAGGGATGTCTATAACGCCCTCCAGGCCGGCCAGAGCAGCACCGGAAACAACCCCGGCGCCGCCACCGAGCACAGTGCTACGGACAAGGCCGGTGGCATCAATGTCAGCATCAGCGTAGGCGGCTCCAAAAGCCAAAGCAACTCCAGCAGCAGCGCCAGCAGCGCCCAGGGATCGACCATCGCCGCAGGTGGCAACGTCAACCTGACGGCGAGTGGAGCCGGCCTGGACAGCAACCTCACCGTACAGGGTAGCGACATCCGAGCCGGCTACCACATCAGCTTGAATGCCGACAACGCTATCGCCCTGCTGGCCGCTCAGAACACCGCCAGCCAGGACAGCAGCAACACCAGTAGTTCGGGCTCCCTCGGAGTGAGCTTTGGCACCGGTGGCTTCGGGGTTACCGCCAGCGCCAGCAAGGGGCGCGGCAACGCCGATGGCAGCGACCTGACCTGGACCAACACCCACATCGAGGCCGGCCACCAGCTGAGCTTGAACTCGGGTGGCGACACCACGCTCAAAGGCGCCGTCGCCAGCGGCCAGCAGGTCAGGGCCAACGTCGGCGGCAACCTCGCCATCGAGAGCCTGCAGGACAGCAGCCGATACGCCAGCAAAGACCAGTCGATGGGCGGCAGCATCACGGTGGGCGCTGGCGTGTCGGGCAGCCTGAACTTGAACAAGAGCAGGGTCAACAGCGACTTTGCCAGTGTGACCGAGCAAAGCGGCATCCGGGCCGGGGACGGTGGCTTCCATGTCGACGTCAAGGGCAATACCGATCTCAAGGGTGGCGTGATAGCCAACACCGACAAGGTGGTGCAGGGTGGCAAGAACACCCTCGTCACTGCCACCCTGACCACCAGCGACCTCCAAAACCGCGCCCAGACCAGCGCCAGCAACAGTGGCATCAACCTCGATAGCGGCATGCTGAACCAGGGCAAATACGGCGTGGCCAAGGCACTCGTGGGCACGGCACTGAATGATGGCAAAGCCTCTGGCTCGTCCGCAGGGGTCACCCGCAGCGCCGTTGAAGCCGGCAACGTCACGATCACTGATGACGCGGCGCAGCAGGTGCTGACCGGTAAGAGCGCCCAAGAGACGGCAATCAGCCTGAACCGCGATACATTTCACGCCCACACAGCCGTGCAGCAGCAGGATGTTCAAGCGATGGAGAGAACTGCGCAGGCTGAACAAGCCATCAAGCAAGCCGTATTCGTAGAAATGGTCAAGTTCTCCAATGAAGCGTACCGCACAACATTTATTGAAAAGCACCCGATGTACGAAATCTTGCAGGACAAAGACGGCAAGACCCAGTTTGACGAGAAGACGGGCAAACCTGTCTTGCGCGAGCTCTCAGACGAAGAAAAGAGAAACCTAAAACCCGGACCTGACGGCAAAGTCCA
Organism: Rhodoferax sediminis; assembly: GCF_006970865.1. NCBI lineage: Bacteria > Pseudomonadati > Pseudomonadota > Betaproteobacteria > Burkholderiales > Comamonadaceae > Rhodoferax > Rhodoferax sediminis. The sequence goes on along the minus strand of NZ_CP035503.1, from coordinate 601,720 downwards.
CGTCGCCGCCAACGGCATCTTTAACGACCAAGACGCCGCCAGCAGCTACGGCAACCAGCACACCACTACCACTGGTCCGCAATATGTGATCTATTTCCCGGAAACGAACAACGCTGTTTCAGAACTCATGGTCGCGGGGTACCAAAAATTCCTTGAAAATGATTTCTGGGGCCTTTCCAACTCAACCTCGCAGGTCAAAGATGCCATGCATCAATATGGTCAAACCGGTTTGCAACTGGACGGCCACAGCCGGGGAGCGATGACACTTGGCAATGGCCTGGAGTCGCAAGCTGCCAGCCCCAACGCGCAGGGCAGTCTAAGTCAGACGACGGTCAACTTCTTCGGCCCGGCCTACAACGGGCAGCAGGCGGACAACCTGCTCAGTACGTTGCAAGACCGTGCGAATTTGCCTGCGGCCCAGCAACCAAGCCTGGTGCTGCAGTTTCAGAACCACGCAGCTGATCCTGTGGGTAGGTGGGTTGGGAGTAATCCACCAACGGGTGGGACTATCTCCGAAGGTAGCAGCCAGATCAAAGAGGCCCTTAGAGCGGTTACTGGGCAGTCGACTACGGTGCATAACTGTTATGGGCAATCGCAGGATCCGAACTGCGGGAAGTTTTGGCGAGACACAGGGGGGTTTCCTGCCTTGATTCCTGTCCCCGTATCGCCTGCGCAAGGAGCGTCACAATGAGGTCGCGTTTATTCTTTCTCATGTTCAGCGTGCTGGTAGCCACCGGATGCGCTGGAAAGCCATTCCAACCGATACCACCGAAACTCAAGCAATGGGACAAAGAAGGAGTCTCCATAGAAGGAGTTAAAGCTGCGTTGATTGAGTGCGGGTATGACAACCCGTTCAACGGATTTCAGGCACAAAAGAAAGTAGCAATGAATGAACTCATACGGGCGGATAGGTGCATGGAACAAAAGGGCTTCCATTATTTGCTTAGCGACAGGAAATCTATTTGCGACGATAAATTTCTGTCGTCTTTTCCTGCATGTACGGACGGAGCGATTCTTGATGGTAGCAACCCTGCGTGGGGATCGCCGTGATGAAGATGTCGCATGAATTCTTTGGTACAACCGAACTCGACTGCACTCGACACTGGCCTATGTCAGCCCAATGCGGTTCAGTGAGAACTGGCATGCCAATCGACCTCGACAGCCAGTGTATGAGATCGGCTATGGGATACGGATTCCAGGGAAAAGTCAGAACCTTCCCTGAAGCAGTTGTTAATGATCGCATGCGTAATTGCGTTGTTGCCTTCCTGCCAATCCTTTAAAAATCAACGGAGATAAAACAATGAAACGCTTCACATATCCACACATTCTCGGTTGCCTGTTGTTGCTCTCCGGTTGTTTGGCGATATCGCCTGTAAATCAAGGCACAAGAATCGACGAGGCACCGATGTATGAGGGAATTGACAGATCAAAGGTTCAGGAACTAAAGGCTGCGGATGAAAGATTTATATCTGACGCAACGACTCAATTTGGCTCCCGAGAAAGAGCTAGTGCTCTATGGGTTAATCAAGGATATAAATACTACAAACAAGATCAGCTTGGCATGGCAATGAGAAGATTCAATCAGGCATGGCTTCTTAATCCTGAAAATCCCGAGGTTTATGCAGGATTTGGGGCGGTTTTACACGATCAAGGGAAAAACTGTGCCGCCATGGAAATGATGAAAAAGGCGCTCACGCTTCACCCACCAACGCTTCAGGGAATCTATTCGGATGCGGCGCGGATTACCACACTCTGTGCGGTGAGCGATACGACGTTGTCACCTGAAGTAAAAGCAGAATTGATCGCTCGTTCCGAAACCCTTTACAAGAAGGCGGAGGAAGTCGAGCCAGACAAGCGATACATCTACACCTCACGGGCCACTGCCTACTATTGGCGTGGTCAATACAGTGAGGCTTGGCGCATGGTTGCCACAGCACGTGCGCTCGGCACCGGCTCGGGGGCTATCGCCAGTCTCCCTTCCAGTGCCGCGAACGAGCCTAACGAGCATTTCCTGAACATGCTTCGAAAGAAAATGCCTGAACCCGTACACCAATGATCCGCTATAACCTCCTAAAAAACGACGTACCGAGGCGGACAAGATTCAAGGTTGACAAATCGGGGTAGTGTTATTACATTTGAAATAAATATTTATTTCATTTGAGGCTTCTAAATGCTTGCCCATTCCGCTCGCCTGCCAGGGGACGCCCGCTCGCTGGCGCAATCCTTTGCCACGTGGCTGGACGACTCACTCGATCCAAGCCACCGAACCGGGTCCGTGGCGCCGGTGTTTTCCGAGAACGAATCATCGATCTTCCTGGACTCTGCGCGCGCGGTGCTCTTGATTCGTACCGGCTTGCTCGCGGGCAACGTCGCGGCGCTGGTTCCCTTGCTGGGTCTGGGCAAGAAGGAAGACTTGAGTCGTGCGCTCAATGCGAACAGCACCAGTTTGTGGCGCTGGGCGCGCGACAACAAGCCTTTACCCGGCCAAACGGTCGAGCAGATCCTGCGCACCATGCAGCTGACGCTTTTTGCGGCAGAGGTGTTCGGCGGCGTCGAGGCCGCGCGCCAGTGGCTGCACAAGCCGCACCCGTCGCTCGACGGCATGGCCCCGATCGACTACGCCGACAACGAGTTTGGGGCGCAGAAGGTCCGCGGGATGCTGGCGGGCCTGAAATATGGAGGCGTCGCTTGACGGCGGCCTGGCGCATCTGCTTCAACGGGGACTTGAGCTTGGGTGCGCTGCCTTACGGTTCGACGCTCGGGCCCGGGCGCTGGCATCTGGCGCCGCCCGCGGGCTTGCCGGCGGTCTACGCGGCATCAAACCGGGCGCTGGCGCAGCTTGAAAAGCGGGTGCACGCCAACGGCGTCGCCCCGGTGAATCAGGCACTCATCCGGCTGGAATTGCCGACCGGTGCAGCACTGCTCGATGCCGCCGCCGACTTGGGCCTGAAGGCGCCGCAATGGCGCGACGACGAGGGCTACACGCAGGCGCTGGGTGTGCAGTGGCTTCAATCGAAATCCAGCCTCGGTCTTTGGGTGCCGTCCTATCTGGAACCACGGGAGCGAAACTTGCTGATCAACCCGGCGCACCCGGAATATGCGTTTATCAAGATCGTGACGGAGGAACTGGACTTCCAGTTCGATCCACGACTGTTCACATAGACGCCCCAAGGAAGCGGTGCAAGCGCCACCAAAGCCAGCCACCATCAGATATGAATCTACCGGCAACCCTTATAGGGTCTTCGCAACCTACTATCAACTCGATAGCGTCTAGATACGACCCTCTTCCACGGCATGGCAGGCGACCTTCACGCCCTTGATCTCCAGCAGCGCCGGCCGCTCGGCCCGGCAGCGCTCGTTCACGTGCGGGCAGCGCGGGTGGAAGGTGCAGCCCGTGGGCGGGTCCAGGGGATTCGGCACCTCGCCCTGCACGGGGGTGCGGGCGCGGCCGGTGTCGTGCATCTTCGGGATCGCATCGAGCAGCATGCGCGTGTAGGGATGCCTTGGAGTAGCGAACAGCGTCTGCTTGTCGGCCAGCTCCACCAGCCGGCCCAGGTACATCACGCCGACCTGGTCGCTCACATGGCGCACCACCGCGAGGTTGTGCGAGATGAACAAATAGGTCAGGCCGCGCGTGCGCTGCAGGTCCTTCATGATGTTGAGCACCTGCGCCTGCACGCTCACGTCGAGTGCCGAGGTCGGCTCGTCGCACACCAGAAATTCGGGCTCGGTGGCGAGCGCGCGCGCGATCGAGATGCGCTGGCGCTGCCCGCCCGAGAACTGGTGCGGGTACTTCACCATGTCGAGCGGCGACAGGCCGACCGACTGCAGCAGCACGCCCACGCGGGCCTTCAGCTCGGCCGCGTCGGTGATCAAGCCATGCTCCTTCAGCGGCTCGCCCACAATGTCTTCCACCAGCCAGCGCGGGTTCAGGCTGGCGTACGGGTCCTGGAAGATCATCTGCACGCGCCGGCGCAGCTGCCGGCCCGCCGGCGTCTTGAACGCCGCGTGCGCATCCTGGCCGTCAAACGTCAAGCCGCCGCGCGTGGGCTCGTACAGCCCCACCAGCAATCGCGCCACGGTGCTCTTGCCGCAGCCCGACTCACCGACCAGCGCCAGCGTCTTGCCTTTTTCAATCTCGAAGCTCACGCCGTCGACGGCGCGCAGCAGCTGACGCGGCTTGCGCTCGAGCACGCGGTTGAGCCAGGGTGGGGACACGTCGAAGGTCTTCGCCAGGTCGTGGGCCTGCACCAATGGCGCCCCCACGCGTGCCACTGCGTGTGTTGCGCTGCCCCCGAGGGGGCCAGTTTTCCTTGGGGCGGCCCGGCGGAAAATTCCCCGGCGCTCACGGTGATCTCGCTCATGCGGGCACTCCCGCATGGGCATCGTGCAGCCAGCAGGCCGCGCGCGTCGCACCGGCATTCATCAAATCAGGGCGCTCCTGCGTGCAGCGGTCAAAGGCTTGCGGGCAGCGCGGGTTGAAGGCGCAGCCGCGCGGAATCGCGTTCAGGCGCGGCATGGCGCCGTCGATCTGGTTCAAGCGCTCGCGGTCCAGCGTGATGTCGGGAATCGCGGCCATCAGTCCCGCGGTGTACGGGTGCGCCGGCTGGTTGATCACCTCGTGCACCGGGCCGATTTCGGCGATGCGCCCCGCATACATCACGGCCACTCGGTCGCAGGTCTCGGCAATCACGCCCATGTCGTGGGTGATCAGCATTACGGCGGCACCGCGCTCCTTGCAGATGCTTTTCAGCAGCGTGATGATCTGTGCCTGGATCGACACGTCGAGCGCAGTGGTCGGCTCGTCGGCCACGATCAGTTTCGGCTCGGCCGCCAGCGCCAGCGCAATCACCACGCGCTGGCGCATGCCGCCCGAGAACTGGTGCGGGTAGTGGTCGATACGCTGTGCGGCGGCCGGGATACCGGTGTCGTCGAGCAGCGAAATGGCGCGCGCCTTGGCCTCCTTCTCCGTCACCGGCAAATGGGTCTGGATGGTTTCCACCAGTTGCCGCCCGATGGTGTAGAGCGGGTTCAGCGAGGTCAGCGGGTCCTGGAAAATGGCCCCGATCCGGCGGCCGCGAATATGCCGCATCTGCTCGTAGCCCAGGTTGTCGATGCGCTGGCCTTCGAGCAGGATCTGCCCGCTGGCCACACGCCCTGGCGGCTCCAGCAGGCCGATGATGGCGGCCCCGGTGAGCGACTTGCCGGCCCCCGACTCACCCACCACGCCCAGGATTTCGCCCGGCGCGATGTCGAAGGAGATATCGTCCAGCGCCCGCAGCGTGCCGCGCCGGCCGGGAAACTCGACCACCAGATTCTTGACTTGCAAAAGACTCATGGTCATCTCAAACGCGGGTTCAAGGCATCGCGCAGCCAGTCGCCCAGCAGATTCACGGACAGCGCAATCACCACCAGCATCACGCCCGGAAACACGGCGATCCACCACTCGCCCGAGAACATGTAGTCGTTGCCGACGCGAATCAGGGTGCCCAGCGAGGGTGAGGTCGGCGGTGCGCCGACCCCCAAAAACGACAGGGTGGCCTCGGTGATGATGGCGGTCGCGACCTGGATGGTGGCCAGCACCAGCACCGGCCCCATCACATTGGGCAGCACATGGCGGGTCATGACGCGCAGCGGCGCCACCCCCGTAACGCGCGCCGCCTGCACATATTCCTTATGGCGCTCGACCAGCGTGGAGCCGCGCACCGTGCGCGCGTACTGGACCCAGCCGCTCAGCGAGATCGAGAGAATCAAAACACCGAACGCCACCGATTCGTGCGCATCAGGGAACAGCGCGCGCCCGACGCCAGCAATCAGGAGCGCAATCAGGATCGCCGGAAAGGACAGCATGACGTCGCACAAGCGCATCAGCAGCGAGTCGACCCAGCCGCCGCGAAAGCCCGCCAGCAAGCCCAGGAAAACCCCCACCAGCATCGACAGAATGACTGACACCACCCCGACCACCAGAGAAATGCGCGCCCCGTAAAACAGGACCGACAGAATGTCGCGCCCCTGGTCGTCGGTGCCGAGCAGGTACTTGGCAGTGCCGTGCACATTCCAGGCCGGCGGCAGCCGTGCGTCGGAGAGCACCAGCGTGCTCAGGTCGAACGGGTTGTGCGGCGCCACCCAGCCCGCAAAGGCCGCGCAAAAAACACAGAGGAAGGCCACCACGGCCGCCGCGATCGCGACGGGCGAGGTGCGAAAACTGTAGCCGACGTCGCTGTCGAACCAGCGATAGAGAGTTTTGATCATTCGCTAAAAAGTCCGGTTTTGCCCCCTCCCCCCAACGGGGGAAGGAGCAACCACCATGCGGCTTACCGGGCATCGGCCTTGTTGATGTGGACCCACTTGTAGTCCATAAAATTGTCGGCACGCTGGACCAGCGAGATTTTCTTGCTCATGCCCCAGGCCAGCGATTGCTGGTGCAGCGGGATATGGCCAACGTCGGCGGCGTGGATGGCAAACGCTTCCTTGATCTCGGCCAGGCGCTTGGCCTTGTCGTTCTCAGACTGGATCTTGTGCGTCAACTCATCGAGCTTGGGGTTGCAGTAGGAACCCAGGTTGAACTGGCCGGCTCCCGTCTTGTCGTCCGGGCATACCATCAGCGCATTCAGCGCGTTGTGCGCGTCATAGGTCGACGGCGTCCAGCCCAGCATATAGAAGCTGGTATCGCGGCGCAAAATCTTGGGGAAGTAGGTGCCCTTGGTTTCGGCCTGCAGGTTGATCTTGACGTTGATCTTCGCCAGGTTGGCGGCCACGGCCTGGCAAATCCGGCTGTCGTTCACATAGCGGTCGTTCGGGCAGTTCATGGTGAGTTCAAAGCCATTCGGGTAGCCGGCCTCGACCATCAGCTTCTTGGCCGCTTCCACGTCGTAGGGCAGGCGTTTGTCCTGCTCGGCCGTCCAGCCATTGTTGCCCGGGCCGATCATCAGCGCGGTGGGACGCGAGGCGCCGCGCATCACCGTGGTCTTGATGCCCTCGATGTCGATCGCCTGGTAGAACGCCTGGCGCACGCGCTTGTCCTTGAACGGGTTCTTGCCCTTCACGCTGGAGTACAGCAACTCGTCGCGCTTTTGGTCCATGCCCAGGAAGATGGTGCGCAGCTCGGGCCCGACCATGACTTTCGTGCTGGCATTCGCATTCACGCGCCCGATGTCCTGCACCGGCACCGGTTCCATCACGTCCACCTCGCCCGACAACAGGGCCGCCACGCGCGTGGCGTCGTTGCCGATCGGGGTGAAGACCACCTGCTGCGCATTGCCCTCAACCTTGCCCCAGTAGTTGCCGAAGCGCTCCATCACGGTGCGCACGTTGGGCTGGCGCTCGCGCAGGCGGTACGGGCCCGTGCCGTTTTCGCGGAACGACGCCGCATTTTCGATGCCTTTGCGGCGGTCCACCGGCTTGGTCGCCTGGTTGGTTTCGCACCATTTCTTGCTCATGATGTAGACCAGCGACACCACGTCGGGCAGGATTGGGAACGGCGCCTTGGTCTCGATCTCGACCGCAAAGTCGCCGACCTTGCGCACTTCCTTGATGTCGTTGGTATAGCTCTTCATGTCAGAGCCGTCGGCCGAGGCGCGCTGGAAGCTGAACAGCACGTCATCGGCCGTGAACGGCGTGCCGTCGTGGAACTGCACGCCCTTGCGCAACTCGAAGCGCCAGACCGTCGGCGACGTCTGCTTCCAGCTGGTGGCCAGCGCCGGCGCCAGGCTCAGGTCTTTGCCGCGCCCCGTCAGCCCCTCGTACATATTGCCGTCGACACTGAGCTGCAGCGACTCGTTCAGCGACATCGGGTCCATCGACAGCGCATCGCCCTGATCGGCGACCCGCAAGGTTTGTGCCGACGCTACAAAACTTGTAGCGGATAGTGCACAAACGACAGCGACTGTGAGCAGATTTGACTTAAATTTCACAACGAACTCCTTGGGACAAGAAAGAAAAGAATCGGGGTCACGATACCGCCGACGGGCGCACCGGCATGGCCTGCTCCACCAGACTGGCGTGCAGCGCCGAGCCCAGCGGAAGAATGTCGTCATTGAAGTCGTAGCGGCTGTTGTGCAGGAAACAGCTGCCCACGCCGTTCTCGGCGCCCTGGCCGATGCGCAGGTAGGCGCCGGGCTTGACCTGCAGCATGAACGAGAAGTCTTCCGCGCCCATGCTCGGTTCCAGGTCACGCACCACGCGGTCGGCGCCCAGCAGCGACTCGGCCACGTCGGCGGCAAACTCCGCCTCATCGGCCGAGTTGATGGTGGCCGGGTACATGCGCTCGTATTTCACACTGGCGGAGGCGCCGAAGCCCAGCGCCACGGCGCTGCACAGGTCATGCAGGCGATGCTCGATCACGTCCTGCACCTCGGAGTTGAACGTGCGCACCGTCCCCACCAGCGTGGCCTTGCCGGGGATCACGCTGAACGCCCCCAGGTCGCCCGCATGCATGGCGCACACGCTAATCACGGCGCTGTCGATCGCCCGCACATTGCGCGAGACGATGCTTTGCACGGCCGTGATGATGTGGGCGGACACCAGCACCGGATCGATCGTCATGTAGGGGTGCGCGCCATGCCCGCCGCGACCCGTGATTTCGATGGTGATGCGGTCGGCCGCCGCCATCATGGGGCCGGGGTTGACGCCCACCATGCCCGGTTTCATGGAAGGCCAGTTGTGCATGCCATACACGGCCTGCACCGGGAAACGCTCGAACAGGCCGTCCTCGATCATGACGCGGGCGCCGGCAAAGCCCTCTTCGCCGGGCTGGAAGATCAGCACGGCCGTGCCGTCGAAATTGCGCGTGGCGGCGAGGTAGCGCGCCGCGCCCACCAGCATGGTGGTGTGGCCGTCGTGGCCGCAGCCATGCATCAACCCGGTTTTGGCGGATTTCCAGCCAAAGTCGTTGTACTCGGTCATGGGCAGGGCATCCATATCGGCGCGCAGGCCGATCATCCTGCCGCTGCCGTGGTGTTTACCGCGGATCAGCGCCACCAGGCCGGTCTTGCCGATGCCGGTATGAATCTCGTCCACGCCGCACAGTTTCAAGGCCTCCTTGATGCGCCCACCGGTGTAAAGCTCCTCGAAGCCGAGCTCGGGGTGCGCATGCAGATCGCGGCGGAACGCCGTGAGCTCGGGGTGAAACTCGGTGATCTGGGCAAAGGCGCGGCCATTCGCCTTCAAGCGGGGTGCCAGCATCAGTGGCCTCCGGCGTTGCCAACGCGCAGCCTGGGATCCACCACAAAATACAGCAGATCGACGATCAGGTTGATGATGACAAAAATCAGCGCAATCAGACACAGGTAGGCCGCCATCACCGGGATGTCGGCAAAGGTGATAGCCTGGATGAACAGCAGGCCCATGCCGGGCCACTGGAACACGGTCTCGGTGATGATGGAAAAGGCAATCAGCCCGCCAAGCTGCAGGCCCGTGATGGTCATCACCGGCACCAGCGTGTTCTTGAGTGCGTGGCCGAAGTGAATGGCGCGATTGGACAGGCCGCGGGCGCGTGCAAACCGGATGTAGTCGGTGCGCAGCACCTCGAGCATTTCGGCGCGCACCAGCCGCATGATCAGCGTGAGCTGGAAGATGGCCAGCGTGATGGCCGGCAGCACCATGTGCATCCAGCCGTCCAGGGTGAACAGGCCGCTGCTCCACCAGCCGAACTTGGTGACATCGCCGCGCCCGAAACTCGGAAACCAGCCCAGCTCAACCGAGAAAAACAGGATCAGCAAAATGCCGATCAGGAAGGTGGGCAGCGACACCCCCAGCAGCGACAACATCATGAACAGCTGGCTCGTGAAGGTGCCGCGGCGCAGCGCCGCATAGACGCCCATGGGCACGCCGATCAAGAGCGCCAGCACGGCCGCCACCAGCGAGAGCTCCAGCGTGGCCGGAAAGCGCTCGCCAATCAGGCGCGAGACCTTGGCGCCCAGGCGCAGGCTCAGGCCGAAATTGCCCTGCACCGCATTCACCAGGAAATGCCAGAACTGCACGATGAACGGCCGGTCCAGCCCCAGATCGACGCGCAGCTGCATTCGCTGCGCCGGTGAGGCGTCCTGCCCCAGCATGAGCATGACCGGGTCGCCCACATACTGGAACAGCATGAAGGCAATCAGGGCAACCACGACCATCACGATCACGGCTTGAATCAGGCGGCGCAGGATAAAAGCAAACATCAGCCAAAGAAGAAGTACCGGGGGATACTAGCAGAGCATATGGCGTGCCGACACAGGGGTTTCCTTGAGGCCCCGAGGCCCACTGCCGCCGCGCTATGGTGCCCGCGCAGCAGTGGCGCCGGCAGGTAGCAGCCGCACGGGTCCGTACCAGGCCTGTAGGGTGGATCGGGTATTGTCGGTGTCGGTCATGACGCCAATGCCGACCAGGGCGCCGGGCGCCTCGCCAAAGGCCTGTTCGAAATCGGCGCGGACATCGCGCTCATAGTCCATCCAGCGGCCCAGCCTGCCAGGCCCCGACTCCATCACCAGCTTGCGGATGCGGTCGGTGCGTGGGCTCACGATCAGGCTGCCCGGCGCGCGCTGGTTGTCCCATACATACATCAGCGTGGCGTAGGGCAGCTCTTCACCGGTCAAGGCCCGCACCAGTTCGGACATCATCGCGTTCCTGGCAGAAAATGCGGCGCGGTCGCCCTCAAAAACCAGAATGACGCGTACTGGCGAATCGTCGCTCTCACGCACCGCCATGTCGGCCTGCGCAATCAGTTGCGGCACCTTCCACGAGAAATGCACACTGCCCAGATCGGCTGGCTCAATGCGCAGCTTGTGCCTCAGCATGCTGGCAGACGATACCGCGTGGGCAGCCACGGCGTCGCGCCCCTCCTCGCGGGCGTAGGCAAATTGCGTCGCCTGCTTGCCGGGAAACGTGTGATGTTGCCACGGACTGGTAGGGGCGGTTCTGGAAGAAGCCATGGCCCAAGGGCTGGTTGCCAGGTGGGCGTCGCCCGTCGGCACCGACGAACAGGCCACCAGGGCGGCTAATGCAACGAACACCAGCCCGCACTTACTGGACAGCACGGCGCATCTGCCTTGACCTCCGACAAAGAGTTTCACTACGCTGCTGCCCTCATATGTGCAACTTCCATCACGCGCCGCCATCATCCCCGCTTCTGCAAGAACTCTGCGAACAGAGGGTCATCAATCGTCAAGCCAAGCGCATTTTTCGACAGGAGGCCGCCGCGTTTCAATTTCTCGATGGACGACCTGACTTTGGATATCGTCGGCTTCGCGCCGGGAATCGCCGTCAGCCTCTTCAACGTGGCCTGGCTCAGCGGGGGTTGGCCCCCGGCGACCGCAACCAGCACGCCCCGATCGAAGGCATCGACCGAGTTCAGGAGCGCCAACCAGATGGACACCTGATGATCGCTGGCCATATAGTTTTCGACCCCGCGCCTGACATCGGTGATGCCCTCAGCCGACATGGCCTTGACCACGTCGCGCATGAGTGCCGGCTTGAAGCCGATTTGCCTGAACCCATCGCGCAACTCGCCCAGCTCGAGCTTTTTACCCCGATGAACCTTGCCGAAGTGTTCTGCGAGCAAGCGCAGAAACTCATCCCCGAGAATGGGAAAATCGATAATTTGTGCAAACTGATACATGGGCGCCCCTGCGGTGTTCATGAGCCGGGCCAGGCCTTCCTGCGAGGAACCCGTAAAGACGGCACAGACTTCCTCGCGCCGTTTGTGGAGCACAGCGCGCAAGGTTGCCACCATGGAGACACCGTCCGGCGCATCACCGAGGGTTTGAACCTCATCGAGCATCAGCAAGACCTGGCCCTTGTGCTGCCGGGCCAGCCGCGTAACAAGCGCATCCAGCCGCAGGGCAGCAGCCTGTGGCAAAGTCCGGCGGTGCGGCTCATCGCCAAGGTCGACGCTGGCACCGAGAAGGCCCATCTTCTTCACCGGGGTCCTGGCCACCTTGCCAACATAGCTGTCCGGAACCAGCAAATCGTCCAGAGCCTCTTCCAGGGCATGGTTCACCGCCTCCAGCGGGGCCGACTTGTGCAGCCACAGGTCGGCATAGACAGGCAACAGCCGCGCCGCCTTCGCCTCGGGAGCCAGGTCGTGGTCAAGGAAGAACGTTTTGCCGACGCGTCGCGGGGCAAACAGGGCCAGCGGCCGTCCGGGCTGAGCGCCAAGCAGCGCGAGATAGCTCCGGGCGATGCCCGGGCGCCGCACTTCAATGTCGTCGAATGTTTTCATCGTTCATTGTCGTTTGTTGTCGTAAATATAGCAATTGCTAATTTAGCAGCAACTCGCAGCAACACCTGAACGAGCCCCTTGCCGATATGTTCACCCGCGGCAAAGGCTGGCAGGATCGCCCCCAGCAGGGGGCCTGGCGCCACGTAGGGCTCAGCCCGAATTGAACGTTGCCCGCGCTTCCTGAGCCAACAGCGTAGTGAAGCCCCGCCAACGAAAAAAAGCCACCAGCCCGAGGGCTGGTGGCTTTCAAGATTTCTGAATCAGCACTGGCACAAGGCCAGCGTGTGATTAGAAGGTGTGACGCAGGCCGAGGTCGAAACCGTTGGAGCTGCCAATGACGCCAGAGGCACCGGCGTTGCCGGCGAGAGCACCAGCGGTCACGTTGGCGGACGTGCCGTTGTTCTTGACGTGTGCATACGTGCCGTACAAAGCGGTGCGCTTGGACAGGTTGTACACATAGCCCAGAGCATACTGGTCTGCCTTGACAGCGTTGTTGTCAAACTTGGCACGGTTGTAGGAAGCCACGATGTTGCCAGGACCGACCGGTGCGTTCAAGCCCAGCAGCCAGGTGGTGTTCTTCTCGGCGCCAAACGCGCCAGGAGCACCCAGTTTTTCCTGGTTGTACTGAGCCATCAGGGCCACGACGCCGAGGTCGTAGGAAACACCGATGTTGGCCTTCTTGTAGTTGTCCAAAGCCGCAATCTTGGTCTGGCTGTAGCTCGCGGCTACGTTCAGAGGGCCGTTGGCATAGCCAATACGCCCACCCATAACGTTGCCATTTTTGCTGGTGTCGAAGCCGCCCGCGGTAGCGTTGGAGCTGTTCTCACCCATGGCATACATGGCCTGGCCGTAGAAGCCGCCCAGGTTGCCCGGCAGGAAGTAGCCGATGCTGTTGGACGAGCGCACGGTCGTTTGAATGCCATTTGCACCACCCAGAGCGATGGTCGCGTTGGTCGCAGCGCCGACACCCACGGTGCCGAACGGATCGAAGATGGTGTCGTTCCAGAACGACGGCGTGTAGTCACGGCCCAAACGGATTTCACCGAAGTTGCCAGCCAGGCTGACGGTGGAACGACGATTGAAGGTCAGACCACCACCGCTGTTCTGGGACGTCTGGTTGTTTGCGCTGGTGTTGGCGCCAGAACCGCTGTCGTTGTTCAGGCCGGCTTCGAGCCAGAAACCTGCATTCAGGCCACCACCGAGGTCTTCGGTGCCACGGAAGCCCAGACGGCTGGAGCTGTTGGCGCCTTGCACCAGGCCGTTAACGGAGCCGGCCAGGGCGCTGCCGCTGACGTGTTCGTAAGCAGCGTCAACCACGCCAAACAGCGTGACGGACGATTGAGCAGAGGCCACACCGACAAAAGCGAGTGCAGCCAGAGCAACTAGGGATTTTTTCATTTCGAGTTTCTCCAAGGTTAAACAGAGGGCACCGGCGAGAGAAGTTCGGTTCCCCGGGCCAACCTCCTTTTGGGAAGTTGTAGCTATTGCACCAGACCCGGCGATGTTGGGCAAAGGAATTCACCCAAAAACTACCTCGACGAGCTATTTCGTTGCAATGACGCCACATCTTGCCGATGAGCCGTGGACATCTCGCAACACCATCGGCCATCAGTGGCGCTACGCGCGCACGGCTTAAACTGCAGGTTGTGGACCGCCGGATGAGCGCGCCACGCTGGAGAAAACTGTATGGACCCATTTTTGACGGCCGCGGATGCGGCCCTGCGCACCCTATTTGCCACGCCGCGCGCGACCCGGCCCTGCCCCGTGCTGCCCGCCGGCGCGACCCAACTCGAGAATTCGGAAAAGCATCACTCCGGCGCCCTGATGCGGGTCAACCATGTGGGCGAGGTCTGCGCCCAGGCGCTGTACGCCTCGCAGGCTCTGGCCACCCGCGACGCCGGGTTGCGTGCCCATTTCGAGGCGGCCGCGCGCGAGGAAACCGATCACCTGGCCTGGACCAAAGGCCGGCTCGACGAGTTGGGCGCGCGGCCTTCCCTGCTGAACCCGTTGTGGTACGCCGGCGCCTTTGCGATGGGACTGGTGGCCGGACGATTGGGCGACCGCGTCAGCCTGGGATTCGTGTTGGAGACCGAGCGGCAGGTCGAGGCGCACCTGCAAAGCCACCTGGAGCGGCTGCCCGCGGGCGACCACGCGTCACGCGCCATCGTGGTGCAGATGCGCGACGATGAAGCGCGCCATGCCGCACAGGCCAAGGACGCGGGCGCGCTGGAGTTTCCGGCGCCGGTGAAGGCGCTGATGCAGACCGCCGCCAGGGTCATGACGACGACGGCGCATTACATCTGAGCCTCACGTTCACACTTCGATCACCTCGAAGCTGGTGCTGATGACCGCGGTCTTGCCGAGCATCACGCTGGCCGAGCAGTACTTGTCGTGGCTCATGGCGATGGCGCGCTCTACCGCCTGCGCCGGGATGCCTTTGCCGGTGACGGTGAAATGCATGTTGATGCTCGTGAATACCTTGGGATCGACCTCGGCGCGCTCGGCGTTGAGCTTGACGGTGCAGCCGCGCACATCGTGGCGGCCGCGCTTGAGGATCAGCACCACGTCGTAGGCGGTACAGCCGCCGGTGCCCGCGAGCACGGTTTCCATCGGGCGCGGCGCCAGGTTCTGGCCGCCGTTGGCGGGCGCGACGGCATCGGGCGCGCCATCCATGGCGAGCACATGCCCGCTGCCGGTTTCGGCCACAAAACCCATTCCCGAGCGCGCGCCGGTCGCGCCGGTCCAGCTCACAAGACATTCCATCATGTCGTCATCTCCTCATCCAAATTTGCCAAAAAAGTCTCATGTGCGACGGCCCCGATGGTGCAACGCAACAAAAACAGGACTACACTGTACCCAACGCATCAGAATCCTGGTGCACCGGTTGTCTCCTCCATCCTCTGAAAAGATGGATTACGCCCCGAATCGCAAGGTCCGGGGCGTTTTTTTGGCCCCTCATCAGTTTTCCACGGTACTCAAGCGCCTTCCGCGACCCATGAAACCGGCGCAGCCAGATGCCAGGGATACCGCGGAACCGGCTTTGCCGGGCCGCTGGTATCGCCCCCTTGAGGGGGAGGCGCCGCAGGCGCTTCGGGGGTGTTTCATCCTCGCCGCTTATCATTGGCCCTCCATGAGCACCAAGCACCTGCAACCCGGCGACTACCTGAAAAAAATCCTCACGGCGCGCGTCTACGACGTCGCCATCGAGTCGGCGCTGGAGCCCGCCAAAACCTTGAGCCGGCGCCTGCACAACAGGGTGCTGCTCAAGCGCGAGGACCAGCAGCCGGTGTTCAGCTTCAAGCTGCGCGGGGCCTACAACAAGATGGTGCAGCTCAGCGCCGCGCAGCTGCAAAAGGGCGTAATCTGCGCCTCGGCCGGGAATCACGCACAGGGCGTGGCACTTGCCGCACACAAGCTCGGATCGCGCGCCGTGGTCGTGATGCCGACCACCACGCCGCAGCTCAAGATCGAGGCGGTGAAGGCGCTCGGCGGCGAGGTCGTGCTGTTTGGTGACAGCTATTCCGATGCCTACACGCATGCGGTCACGCTCGAAAAAGAACAGGGCCTGACCTTCGTCCATCCATTCGACGACCCGGACGTGATCGCCGGCCAGGGCACCATTGCGATGGAAATCCTGCGCCAGCACCAGGGTCCGCTGGATGCGGTGTTCGTGGCGATCGGCGGCGGCGGACTGATCTCGGGGGTGGCCAACTACATCAAGGCGGTGCGCCCCGAGGTGCGCGTGATTGGCGTGCAGATGAACGACTCCGACGCGATGATGCAGTCGGTCGCGGCCCACAAGCGCGTGACCCTGCCGGACGTTGGCCTGTTCTCGGACGGCACGGCCGTCAAGCTGGTGGGTGAGGAAACCTTCCGCATTGCCAGCAGGCTGGTCGACGAGTTCATCACGGTCGATACCGACGCGGTCTGTGCCGCCATCAAGGACGTGTTCGTGGACACGCGCAGCATCGTCGAGCCGGCCGGCGCGCTGGCGGTGGCCGCCATCAAGCAGTACGTGGCGAAGAACAAGACCAAAGGCGAAACCTACGCCGCGATTTTGTGCGGCGCCAACATGAACTTCGATCGCCTGCGCTTCGTGGCCGAGCGCGCCGGCGTGGGCGAGGAGCGCGAGGCGCTGTTCGCTGTGACGATTCCCGAGGAGCAAGGCAGCTTCCGGCGCTTTTGCGAGGCGGTCGGCCAGCTGCCGGGCGGCCCGCGCAATGTGACCGAGTTCAACTACCGCATCAGCGACGCGGCGCGCGCCCATGTGTTCGTCGGCCTGACCACGCACGGCAAGGGCGAGTCGCCCAGGATTGCGGACAACTTCAACAAGCACGGTTTCGACACGCTGGACCTGACGCACGACGAGTTGGCGAAGGAGCACATCCGCCACATGGTGGGCGGCCACTCGGCGCTGGCGCAGGACGAGCGGCTGCTGCGCTTTGTATTCCCCGAGCGGCCCGGCGCGCTGATGAAGTTTTTGAACCTGCTGGGGCCGGGCTGGAACATCAGCCTGTTCCACTACCGCAATCAGGGCGCCGACTACGGCCACATCCTGGTCGGGCTGCAGGTGCCCCCCAACGACAACCCGGCCTTCGAGCGGTTCCTCGACACGCTGGGTTACCCCTGGGTCGAAGAAACTGGCAACCCGGTGTACCGGCTGTTCTTGCAGACCCCTTGACCGATATGGCATGGCCCCGACCAGGCATTCCCTGCTCGCGGTCCAGTTCTTCACGCGCAGGCCGGTTACGGCTTGAGCGGCGGCAAGTCCAGCGTCACGCTGGCCGGTGCATCCATGCCGGCGGCCAGCACCGCGCGGCGCGGCGCCACGAACTGCAAAAGCAAGCCGTCATCCACCGGGGCGCCGACACGATAGGGTTTGGGCGGCTTGCCGTCGATGGCGATCAGCGCGGCACCGCTGTGGCCGCGGTCCGCCACCACGCCCAGCAGCTTGTAGCGGCTGACAGCGCCAGCGGCAGGCGCTGCCGCCGGGTTGGCGCCGAGCAGGCGTGCCACGGCGGTGGGGTCTGCCGTCGCGACCTCGCTCCCCGCTATCGGCAGCGCCGCGGGGGCGCCCGGTGCCGGCACGAACTTGAGCCCCCAGAACATCGCGCTGGCCGCCGCCAGCGCCCACACCATCAGTGTGACACTGCGCAACCACCACCTTCTCTGCGAATTCATCGGCATGCGGCGATTATCATTGAAGCGAATCCGACTTCAGGCACACGACGAGCAACCACACCATGACACTGTTTCCCCCCAACCTGCGCCAGCGCGTGCAGGCCGGCTTCACCCTGATCGAGCTGATGGTGGTGCTGGTCATCATCGGCGTGCTGGCCGCGCTGATCGTGCCGAATGTGCTCGAGCGCGCCGACGACGCGCGCGTCACGGCCGCGCGCACCGACATCAACAACCTGATGCAGGCGCTCAAGCTGTACCGGCTCGACAACCAGCGCTACCCGAGTGCCGAACAGGGCCTGCAGGCCCTCATCATCAAACCCACCGCGCCTCCGATTCCGCCGAACTGGAAGCCGTACCTGGACAAGCTGCCGAACGACCCCTGGGGCAACCCCTACCAGTACCTCAACCCCGGCGTGAAAGGCGAGATCGACGTCATGTCGTTCGGCGCCGACGGCAAGGCGGGCGGCGAGGGCAAGAATGCGGACATTGGCAGTTGGCAG
Organism: Rhodoferax sediminis; assembly: GCF_006970865.1. Classification (NCBI taxonomy): domain Bacteria; kingdom Pseudomonadati; phylum Pseudomonadota; class Betaproteobacteria; order Burkholderiales; family Comamonadaceae; genus Rhodoferax; species Rhodoferax sediminis. Next base: position 583,837 of record NZ_CP035503.1, on the reverse strand, counting down.
TAGTCAGAAGGGCTTCACGCTGCTGGAGCTGCTGGTGGTGGTGGCCATCATCGCGGTCGCTTCAGCCGGGGTGAGTTTTGCCATGCGCGACTCGTCGCAAACCCAGCTGGAGCGCGAGGCGCAGCGGCTGGCGGCGCTGCTGGAGTCGGGCCGCGCCCAGTCGCGCACCAGCGGCGTAGCCATCGTCTGGCACACCACCCCCGGGGGTTTCCAGTTCGACGGCGCGGCGCCGCAGTCGCTGCCCGAATACTGGCTCCATGCCGACACGCAGGTCAGCCAGGCCACCACGATGGTCGGCGGCCAGGCCTTGCTCACGCTCGGGCCGGAGCCCATCATCGGCCCGCAGGAAGTGGTGCTGGGCAGCGCAGACCATCCGACGCAGTCGCTGCGCGTGAGCACGGACGGGCTGCGGCCCTTTGCGGTCCGGCCTAGGGGTTCGCCATGAAGCGCGCCGCCGCTTCGGGCTTTACGCTGATCGAAGTGCTGGTGGCGCTGACCATCGTCGCCATTGCGCTGGCGGCGGGCACGCAGGCCACGATGGCCTTGACCACCCATGCACAGCGCCAGTCCGACATCCTGCTGGCCCATCTGTGCGCCGAAAACGAACTGGTCAAGGTGCGACTGCTGCGCCAGATGCCCGGCGTGGGTGATTCCAGCGTGACCTGCGAGCAGGCCGGGCACCCATTCGACGTGGCCATTTCGGTGCGCCCGACACCGAATCCGAGCTTTCAGCGCGTCGATGCGCAGGTGTTCGATGGCGCAACACCGGTGCTGCGCCTGTCCACCATCGTGGGGAGATTCTGATGCGGCGCCAGCGTGGTTTCACGCTGATCGAGCTGCTGGTGGCGATTTCGATCATGGCGGTGATGGCGGTGCTGAGCTGGCGCGGACTGGACGGCATGACGCGGGCGCAGGCCCAGACACGGCAGCGCGCGGACGAGGTGCTGACGTTGCAGGCCGGCCTCGATCAATGGACGGACGACCTGAACGCGCTGATGCAGCTGCCCCAGGTCAATGCCCTCGACTGGGACGGCCGCGTGCTGCGCATGACGCGGCCCGCCCCCAATGTCAGTGACGGCATGCTGGTGGTGGCCTGGTCGCGCCGCGACGTGAATGGCACGGGGCAGTGGCTGCGCTGGCAATCGCCGCCGCTGCGCACCCGCGGCGACCTGGCGAATGCCTGGGCCGAGGCGACGCTGTGGGCGCAGAACCCGGGCGACGAGGAAAAAAAACGTGAGGTCGCGATCACGCCGTTGCTGGACTGGCAGATTTTTTATTTCCGCAGCGATGCCTGGACCAACCCGCTGTCCAGCAACGGCACCAGCATGGCGGTCAACCCGGTTGCGCTGGCCCAGGGCGCGCCGAATGCCAGCGCGCCCGATGGCGTGCGCCTGGTGTTGACGCTGCCGCCCGGCCAGGCCCTGAGTGGCACACTCACGCGCGACTGGGTGCGCCCCACTTTGGGCGGCAACAAGTCGTGAAAGCACTCGGCGCTCCCACGCAGCGCGGCGCGGCGCTGCTGATGGCCATGCTTACCGTAACGCTGGTGGCCACGTTCGCCGCGGCGGCGATGTGGCAGCAGTGGCGCGCCAGCGAGGTCGAAGCGGCCGAGCGCGCGCGCGTGCAATCCAGCTGGGTGCTGGTCGGCGCGCTCGACTGGGCCCGGCTGATCCTGCGCGAGGACGCCCGCTCGGGCGGCGCCGACTACCTGGCCGAGCCCTGGGCCGTGCCGCTGGAAGAGGCGCGGCTGTCCACCTTTCTGGCGGCCGACCAGAACAATACCGGGGGCCATGCCGACGACAGCGACGACGCGCAGAACGCATTTTTATCGGGCCAGATGATCGACCTGCAATCGCGCCTGAACGTGGCCAACCTGGTGCAGAACGGCCAGGTCTCGGCACCAGCGCAACTGGCCTTCGAGCGGCTTTTTGGCGTGCTGGGGCTGGCGCCGGCGCAACTCAGCGTGTTGACCGACAACCTGCTGCTGGCATCAAACGGCGCTGCGACCGCGGCTACCGCGGCAACTTCTGCAGCCACCGGCAGCACGACCGGCACCCCCACCACGCCGACCACGGCATCGGCCAACAACAGCGACAACGCGCTCGCACCGCTGCTGCCGCAGCGCGTCGGGCAACTGGTGTGGCTGGGCCTGGCGCCCGCGACCCTGGCGGCGCTGCGTCCCTACATTACGCTGCTGCCGGTGCGCACGCCGGTCAACCTCAATACCGCCAGCGCCGAGGTCCTGTACGCCTGCATCCCCGGGATCGAGATGGCCGATGCGCAGAAACTGGTGACGCAGCGCGATCGCACGCACTTCGCCACGCTGGCCGATGCCGCCCAACTGCTGGGCGCGGCGGCAGGCGCACTGAACGCCGACCAGCACGGGGTGTCTTCACGCTTTTTCGAGGTGCGCGGACGGCTGCGACTGAACCAGACAGTGGTGCAGGAGCGCTCGGTGGTGCAGCGCGAGGGGCTGGACGTGCGCGTGCTGTGGCGCGAACGCGGGGTTCCGCCCGCGCTGCCGGGTCAGACACCCTCCACGAACTGAGCGCGCCACGCCCGGCCTCCCGGCGGTACCACGCCGCGCCGGCTCTCTACAATGCCGCTAAATCCATGTCATCCCTGATCGTTTACCTTCCGCTGGAGCCTGCCGGCCCTGCCACGCTGTACGGCTATGTCCTTGCGCCCGACAAGCGTGCACCGGCCAGTGCCGCCAGCGCACCCGTGGCGCTGCTGCCGCAGCCGGCCCAATCGAATGGCGAGGTGGTGGCGGTGGTGCCGATCGCGGCCCTGTCCTGGCAGCGCGTCACCTTGCCCCCCGGCACGAGTGGCACCTCGGCGCGCCTGCGCGCGGTACTGGACGGCCTGCTGGAGGAGCGCCTGCTCGACGACCCGCAGGCCCTGCATTTTGCGGTGCAGCCGCAGGCGCGTGCGGGCGCCACGGTCTGGGTCGCCGCGTGCGACAAGGCCTGGCTGCGCGGCGCCATCGGCGCACTGGAAGCGGCCAAGCGCCCGGTCTCGCGTATCGTGCCCGAATTCGCCCCCGACATGTCGCCCGCGCCGCAGTTGTCGCTGCATGCCGTGGGCACACCCGAAGAGGCCCGTCTGGTGATGACGGGCCTGAGCACGCACAGCGGCGTCACCGTGCTGCCGTTGAGCCGGGCCGGTGTGGCGCTGGCCCTGTCAACGGACCCCGATGCGAGCGCCACCGAAGTCGCGGCCGAACCCGCCGTCGCCGAACTGGCCGAGCAGTTGCTGCAGCGCCAGGTCAGGCTGGAGCAGCCCGCGCAGCGCTGGCTGCGGGCGGCGGCCTCGCCCTGGGATCTGGCGCAATTCGAGCTGGCCAACTCAGGCCGCAGCCGTGCCATGAAGCGACTCGGCACGTACTGGCAGGCGCTGGCGCGGGCGCCGCAATGGCGCGCGGTGCGCTGGGGCTTCGGGCTGCTGCTGCTGGCGAATCTGGCGGGCCTGAACGCCTGGGCCTGGCGCGAACGAAGCACGCTCGAACAGGAACGCACGGCAGTGCGCACGGCGCTGACACAGACCTTCCCGAACGTGCGCGTGGTGGTGGATGCCCCGGTGCAAATGGAACGCGAAGTCGCCGCCCTGCGCCAGGCCACCGGAGCCGCGTCGGGCCGCGACCTTGAATCCCTTCTTGGGGCTTTAAGCACGGCAGCCCCGGCCAATAAAAGCGTTAACGCTATTGAATTCGTAGCTGGCGAAATTCGTGTCAAAGGCCTGGACCTGAATCCCACCGAAACCACGAACGCAAACCGCAAGCTGCAGGCGGCCGGTTACGTGGCCCGCCTGGAGGGCGACAGCCTGCTGGTGCGGCCGGAGGCGGCGCAATGAAGCTCGCCCCAGCCATGCAGGCGCGCTGGGACGCGCTGGCTGCACGCGAGCGGACCCTGGTGCGCGGCGCGCTGGTGCTGGTGGCCGCGGCCGTGTTGTGGTGGCTGTGCCTGGCCCCTGCCCTGCAAACCGTGCGCACCGCCGGCGCCCAGCACCGCAGCCTGCAGGGCGAACTCGAGCAGATGAGAAGCCTGCAAGCCCAGGCCCAGGCGCTGCAGGCGCAGCCCCGGCTCGGCTACGACGAGGCGATGCGGGCATTGCAGGCCTCGGTCAAGGCGTTGGGAAGCCGCGCCCAGCTGGGCGTCGTGGGCGAGCGCGCTACCGTCACCTTCAAGGGCGTACCCGCCGATGTGCTGGCACCGTGGCTGGCGCAGGCCCGCGTCAACGCGCGCGCGTTGCCCACCGATGCGCGGCTGACGCGCCAGGGCGCCAGCACCGGCACCGCCAATTGGGACGGCACCGTGGTGCTGAGCCTGCCGTCCCGCTAATGCCGCGCCGCCGCTCCACACCCGCCTACCACGCCGGCAGCCCCTGGTCGTGGGCCGCCAGCGGTTTGATCCTGGGCGCCCTGGTGGCCACGCTGGTGTTTGCGCCCGCGAACTGGCTGGCGCGGTTGGTCGAGCTACGCACCGGCGGGCATGTGGTGCTGGCGCAGGCGCGCGGCACGGTCTGGAACGGCTCGGCGCAGCTGGTGCTCGCGGGCGGCGCCGGCAGCCATGTGGCACTCGCGCTGCCGGGGCGGCTGTCGTGGCAGTTGCGACCCGGCTGGCGCGCCCTCGCGGCCCGTGTCGAGGCACCCTGCTGCACCCGGCAGCCGGTGCAATTGCGCATCAGCCCGCGCTGGGGCGGCGCGCAGCTGGCGCTGGCCGACGGGCAGTCGCAGTGGCCCGCGGCCATGCTCGCCGGTTTGGGCGCCCCCTGGAATACCGTGCAAGCCGAGGGCACGCTGGCGCTGTCCACGAAGGCCCTTTCAGTAGAATGGGTCGAAGGCCGGCTGGGCGTGGCAGGTCAGGCCCAGCTTGAAGCCACCGGGCTCTCATCGCGCCTGTCAACACTCAAACCCATGGGCAGTTATCGCATGACACTCAACGGAGGCGCCACGCCAACCCTCAAGCTGGAGACGCTGGAAGGCAGCCTGCAGCTCGCCGGCACGGGCCAGTGGGTCGGCTCGCGGCTGCACTTCAATGGCGTGGCCAGCGCCGCGCCCGAGCGCGAGGCCGCGCTATCCAACCTTTTGAACATCATCGGACGGCGCAGCGGCGCGCGCTCCATCATCACCGTGGGTTAACCGCATGAATCGTCCCTTTCGCCGCAGTCTGCCGTCGGCCCGCCTGCCCCTTTCCGTGCTGGCCGTACTGGCCGCGCTGGCAGGCCTGCCCGGCCTGGCAGCGGCCCAGCAGCCCAACGAACTCTCTGCCGCCGGCGCCCCGATCAGGCCGGGCGAGCCGGTCACGCTGAACTTCGCGAATGCCGAGATCGACGCGGTGGCGCGCACCATGGCCGCCATCAGCGGGCGCAACGTGGTAGTGGACCCGCGCGTGAAGGGCACCATCACGCTGGTGACGGACAAGCCGGTCAGCGCCAAGGCCGCGCTCAACCAGTTTCTGGCGGCGCTGCGGCTGCAGGGCTACACCATGATCGACACCGAGGGCCTGTACAAGGTGGTGCCGGAGGCCGACGCCAAGCTGCAGTCCACCAACGTGTCGGTGTCCGACCGGGGCGGCTCGGTCACGGCGGCCGGCAACCAGATCGTCACAAAGATCTTCCGGCTCAATTTCGAGACGGCGAACAACCTGGTGCCCGTGCTGCGACCGTTGATCAGTCCGAACAACACCATCAACGTGAACCCCGGCAACAACTCGCTGGTGATCACCGACTACGCCGACAACCTGCAGCGCATCGGCCGCATCATTGCGGCACTGGATGTCTCGAATGCCTCCGACGTGGAAATCATCCCGCTGAAAAACGCCATCGCCACCGACCTCGCGCCGCTGGTGTTGCGGCTGGTCGAAACCAGCGGCGCACCGGCAGCGGCCGGCCAGGGCCAGGCCGACACGTCATTCAAGACCACCTTGATTGCCGAGCCGCGCAGCAATTCGCTGATCCTGCGCGCCGCCAATCCGGCACGCGTCGCGCTGGTCAAATCATTGGTGGAGCGGCTGGACCGCCCGGGCGCGGACGGCAGCAATCCAGCGGGCAATATCTATGTGGTGTACCTCAAGAACGCCGACGCGACCAAGATGGCGGCAACCCTGAGGGCGGCACTGTCCGGCGAGGCGCGCGGCTCCACCACCGCCAGCGCCAGCGGCGGCTTGTCGACCGCCGCCACCACCGCGCCGGCAGCGGCCGGCGCCGGCATGATGAGCGCATCGACCGCAGGAGGAGCCACCGTCCAGGCCAGCGCCCAACCCTCCACCGGGGGCCAGATCCAGGCCGATCCGGCCACCAACTCGCTGATCATCACCGCGCCCGAGCCGCAATACCGCCAGCTGCGCGCCGTGATCGACAAGCTCGATGGCCGGCGCGCACAGGTGCTGGTGGAAAGCCTGATTGCCGAAGTCAGCACCGACAAGGCCGCGCAATTCGGCATTCAATGGCAATCCCTGCTGGGGAAAAACAGCGGCAGCAACGTGGGCGTGCTGGGCACCAACTTCACGGTGGGAGGAACCAACATCTTCTCGCTGGCTTCGAGCGTTCAGGCCGGCACCGTTCCCGCCTCCTCGGCCGGCGGTAATTTCGGCATCGCGCACAAGATCAACGGCCTGTTCGTGCTGGGCGCGCTGGCGAACCTGCTGCAAAGCACGGGCGACGGCAACGTGTTGTCCACCCCCACGCTGCTGACGCTGGACAACGAAGAAGCCAAGATCGTGGTGGGCCAGAACGTGCCCTTTGTGACCGGCCAGTACACCAACGCCAACACCAGCAACGGCTCGGTGAATCCGTTCACGACAGTGGAACGCAAGGACGTGGGCCTGACCTTGCGCGTGAAGCCGCAGATCAGTGAAGACGGCACCGTCAAGCTCACCATCTACCAGGAGGTGTCTTCGATCCAGGCCGGCACGTTGGCCAACCTGAACGGGCCCACCACCAACAAGCGATCCATTGAATCGACGGTGCTGGTCAACGACGGCGACATTGTGGTGCTGGGCGGCCTGTTGCAGGACGACTATTCCGGCAACCAGCAAAAGGTGCCGGGGCTCGGCGACGTGCCGCTGCTGGGCGCCCTCTTTCGCAGCGACACCCGTGAACGCAAGAAAACCAACCTGATGGTGTTTTTGCGTCCGGTGGTGGTGCGTAACAGTGCCGACAGCAATGCCCTGTCGTTCGACCGCTACGACCTGATGCGCGGCGTGCAGCAATCGGCGCAGCCGACCGAGAGCGTGACGGTGCCCGTGAACCAGGCCCCCGTGATGGCGCCCCTGCCCAAACCCGCACAAGGCAGGCAGCCGGCAGCACGCCCCCTGCTGGCGCCAGGCCTGTCGGGCACCTGGGGCGGCGCGCCGGCGTCAGCGACGCAGAAGGACGTGACGGGTTCCTCCGGTGTCGCGGGCGCGTCCAACGTCACGACGGCGCCCGCGCCGACGCCCCTGGGTGAGCCCACGCCGGCCCAGCCCTACGCACGCTAACGGCGACCCATGCGCTACCCGTTGCCCTATGCCTTTGCACGCACCTACCAGTTGCTGCTGGAGGACGACGGGCAGGGCCGCACGCTGTGGCACACCGGCCAGCCCGACCCGGGCGCCTGGGGCGAGGTCATGCGCAAGTACGCGGTGCGCTCGGTGCAGCAGGCCGATGCGCCCGCGCTGGCGCAGCGCATCAGCGCCGCTTACGCCCAGGGTGAATCGAGCGCCGCCACCGTGGTAAGCGAGGTCGAGGGCGATGCCGACCTGTCGCGCATGATGCAGGAGTTGCCCGCCATCGAAGACCTGCTGGAGACCTCCGACGACGCGCCCATCATCCGCATGCTCAACGCGCTGCTCACGCAGGCCGCGCGCGATGGCGCCAGCGACATTCACATTGAACCCTACGAGCGCCATTCCAGCGTGCGCTTTCGCGTCGATGGCAGCCTGCGCGAAGTGGTGCAGCCGAACCGTGCGCTGCACGCAGCGCTGATCTCGCGCCTGAAGATCATGGCCGAGCTCGACATCTCGGAAAAACGCCTGCCGCAGGATGGCCGTATCAGCCTGCGCATCGGCACCCGCGCCGTCGACGTGCGCGTCTCCACACTGCCGAGCGCGCATGGCGAACGCGCGGTGCTGCGCCTGCTCGACAAGTCGGAGTCCAAGCTGAGCCTGGAATCGGTCGGCATGCAGGGCGATGCGCTGGCCCGGCTGCAGCACCTGATCGCGCAGCCGCACGGCATCATCCTGGTCACCGGCCCCACCGGCTCGGGCAAGACCACCACGCTGTATGCGGCGCTGAGCCGGTTGGACGCGGCGCGCAGCAACATCATGACGGTGGAAGACCCGATCGAGTACGAGCTGGCGGGCGTCGGCCAGACCCAGGTGAATGCCAAGATCGACCTGACCTTTGCCAAGGCCCTGCGCGCCATCCTGCGGCAGGACCCGGACGTGATCATGATCGGCGAGATCCGCGACTTCGAGACCGCGCAGATTGCCATCCAGGCCTCGCTCACCGGCCACCTGGTGCTGGCCACGCTGCACACCAACGACGCCGCCAGCGCGGTCACGCGGCTGACCGACATGGGCGTGGAGCCGTTCTTGCTGAGCTCGTCGCTGCTCGGCGTGCTGGCGCAGCGGCTGGTGCGCAAGCTGTGCAAGTCCTGCGCCGGCGCCGGCTGCGCCGACTGCGGCCACACCGGCTACCAAGGCCGCACCGGCGTGTTTGAGTTGCTGGTCACCGACGACGCGATCCGGGCGCAGATCCACAACCGCGCGGCCGAGGCCGAGATCCGTGAGGCCGCGCTCAAGGCCGGCATGACCCTGATGCGCGACGACGGCGAGCGACTGGTGCAAACGGGCATCACCTCGCGCGAAGAACTGGTGCGCGTCACCCGCGACTGAAAATATATGGCCCCCACGCTTGTCACTTCGTGTACTACGCTGCCCCCCGAGGGGGCTGGCCTTGCTTGGGGCGGCCCGGCGCGGCGGCCGATGGCCCGCACGCTTGCCGCTGCGTAACGAGACCGCCATGCCCGCCTATTCTTTCGAAGCACTGGACGCCCAGGGGCAGATCCGCAAGGGCGTGATGGAGGCCGACACGGCGCGCTCGGCGCGTGGCCTGTTGCGCGTGCAGTCGCTGGTGCCCCTGTCCGTGGAGCCGCTCGGCAGTGGCGCTGCGGCCGGTGCGGGCCGCCTGGGACTGGGCACCACGCTGTTCACCCCGCGCGTCTTCAATGCCACCGGGCTGGCGATCTGGACGCGCCAGGTTGCCGGGCTGGTGTCGTCCGGCCTGCCGCTCGAGCGGGCCCTGACAGCGCTCACCGAAGAGGCCGAGAACGAGGCCCAGCGCAACCTGGTCGCCTCGCTGCGCGCCGAGGTCAACGCCGGCGCCCCGTTTGCCAGGGCGCTGGCGCAGCACCCGCGCGAGTTCTCGCCGATCTACACCGCCGTCATCGGCGCCGGCGAGCAAACCGGCCATCTGGGCCTGGTGCTGGAGCGTCTCGCCGACGATCTGGAGGAACAGCAGGCGCTCACGGCCAAGCTGATCGGCGCGGCCCTGTACCCGGCCATCGTGACGCTGGTGGCGATCGTGATCGTGATGTTCCTGGTGGGCTATGTGGTGCCACAGGTCGCCAATGTGTTTGCCGGCTCCAAGCGCGCGCTGCCGTTCCTCACGGTGGCCATGCTGGCCATCAGCGATTTCGTCAGGCACTACGGCTGGTTCATGCTGATTGCTCTTATTTTGATAGCTATTGGCGCCCGTGTGGCCTTGAGAAACGAGGCATTTCGTGAAAAATTCGATGCTGCGTGGCTCAACCTGCCGCTGCTCGGCAAACTCGCGCGCGGCTACAACGCGGCGCGCTTCACCAGCACGCTGGCCATGCTCGCAGCGGCCGGCGTGCCCATCCTCAAGGCACTGCAGGCCGCCGCCGAAACCCTGAACAACCGCGCCATGCGCGCCGATGCGCTCGACGCGCTGGTGCTGGTGCGCGAGGGCGCGCCGCTGGCCTCCGCGATCGGCCAGAAAAAGCGCTTCCCGGGGCTGGTCAGCATGTTCGCGCGGCTCGGCGAGCAGACCGGCCAGCTGCCGGTGATGCTTGCCCGCGCCGCCAGCCAGCTCGGCGCCGAGGTGCAGCGCCGCGCCATGCAGCTGGCGACCATTCTGGAGCCGCTGCTGATCGTGGCGATGGGGCTGGTGGTGATGCTGATCGTGCTGGCGGTGATGCTGCCCATCATCGAGCTCAACCAGTTGGTGAAATAAATGGCCGCCTCGCTTGACGGTCAGCTGGTGGTGGCGATTTCATCGCGCGCGCTGTTCGACTTCGAGCAGGAGAACGAACTCTTCGAGCAGGGCGACGACCGCGCCTACATGCGGCTGCAGCTCGAGCGGCTGGAGCAGCCTGCCCGCCCCGGTGTGGCGTTTTCGCTGGTGAAAAAGCTGCTGGCTTTCAATGGCGATGCCAAGCGCGTGGAGGTGGTGATCCTGTCGCGCAACGACCCGGTGTCGGGTCTGCGGGTGTTCCGCTCCGCGCAGGCCAGCAGGCTCGAGATCGAGCGGGGCGTGTTCACCAAGGGCCGCGCACCCTACGGTTATCTGCGGCCGCTGCAGGCCAACCTGTTCCTGTCGGCCAGCCCTGGTGATGTGCGCGCCGCGCTGGACCAGGGATTCGCCGCCGCCACGGTGCACACCGGCTCGGTGCAGGCGCGCGACACCTATCCCAACGAAGTGCGCATTGCCTTCGACGGCGACGCCGTGCTGTTCTCCGACGAGGCTGAGCAGGTGTTCCAGCGCGCGGGGCTGGAGGCTTTCCAGAGCCATGAGAAACGTCACGCGGGCAAGCCCCTGCCGCCCGGCCCGTTCAAGCCGCTGCTGCAGGCGCTGCACCGGCTGCAGAAGGAAGGCACGGCCACGATGAGCATCCGCACGGCGCTGGTCACCGCGCGCAGCGCCCCGGCGCATGACCGCGCCATCCGCACCCTGATGAACTGGAACATCGAGATCGACGAGGCCATGTTTCTCGGCGGCCTGCCGAAAGGAGAATTTTTGCGCGAATTTGAACCCGACTTCTTTTTTGATGATCAGACCGGCCACGTCAATTCCGCCGCGCAGCACGTGCCCGCCGGGCATGTGGTCAGCGGAGTGGCGAACCAGATCAAGGGTCCCGCCACATGAGCCTGTCCACCAAAATCACCGATTTCAAGGTCTTCACACGCAAGGTCTGGGCGCTGTCGCTGCCCTATTTCCAGTCCGAAGAAAAGTGGAAGGCGCGTGGCCTGCTGGTGGCCATCGTGCTGCTGAACCTGGGGGCGGTGTACATGCTGGTGCTGCTCAACGACTGGAACCGGCTGTTCTACGACGCACTGCAGAACAAGAACGAACCTGTGTTCTGGACCCAGCTCGGGCGCTTCACCTACCTCGCGTTCGCCTTCATCCTCATCGCGGTGTACCGCTTCTACCTGACCCAGCTGCTGGAGCTGCGCTGGCGCGCCTGGATGACGGGCCACTACCTGCAGCGCTGGCTGGCCCATCATGCGTTCTATCAGCTCGAGCTGGCGCGCTTTACCGGCGACGCCGGGGCCACGCCCGACAACCCCGACCAGCGCATCCAGGAAGACTTGAACCTGTTCACCAGCTACACCATCTCACTCACGATGGGGCTGCTCAACGCAGTCGTCACACTGGCCAGCTTTGTCGGCATCCTGTGGAGCCTGTCAGGCGGCTTTGCGTTCAAATTTGACGGCGGCAGCTACAACATCCCCGGCTTCATGGTCTGGATGGCGGTGCTGTACTGCATGGCGGGCAGCGTCGCGACCCATTACATTGGCCGCCCGCAGATCCGGCTCAACTTCCTGCAGCAGCGCTACGAGGCCGATTTCCGGCACCACATGGTGCGCGTGCGCGAGTACAGCGAATCAATCGCGCTGGACAAGGGCGAGGCCGTGGAGCGCGCGCAACTCGACGGCCGCTTTTCCAGCGTGCTGTCCAACTTTCTCAAGCTGCTCAAGGCGCAAAAAAACCTGGTCTGGTTCACCAATTTTTTTGGCCAGGCGGCCGTGGTGTTTCCGTTCATCGTGGCGGCGCCACGCTTTTTCAGCGGCGCCATCCAGCTCGGCGAGCTGATGCAGATTGCCTCCGCGTTTGGCCGCGTGCAGGATTCGCTGGGCTGGTTTGTCGACAACTACAGCAGCCTGGCCGCCTGGCGCGCCACGGCCGACCGCCTGACCAGTTTTGAGGAGAGCATGGCGGCGCAAGCCCAGACCCAGTCTACATTGGGGGCTACGAATTCCGTAGCGCCCGACACGCTGGCCACGCACGGCCTGACGCTGGCGCTGCCCGGCGGCACGGTGCTGCTCTCGGACGTCACCCTGCACGCGCGCGCCGGCGACAGCGTGCTGATCAAGGGCCCCTCGGGCAGCGGCAAGTCCACGCTGTTCCGCGCCTTTGCCGGCATCTGGCCGTTTGCCCGCGGCCGGGTGGAACAGCCCGCAGATTCGATGTTCATTCCGCAGCGTCCCTATTTTCCCAATGGCCGGCTGCGCGATGCGCTGGCCTATCCCCTGCCGGCCGATCAGTACACCGACGCGGCGCTGCGCCAGGCCCTGACCGATGCCCTGCTGCCGCAGTTGGCGACGCAGCTCGATACGCAGGACGCGTGGAGCCAGAAGCTCTCGGGCGGCGAGCAGCAGCGCCTGGCGATCGCGCGCGTGCTGCTGAAAAAACCCAAGTGGATTTTTGCCGACGAGGCCACCAGCGCACTCGACGAGCCAGCCGAAAAACAAGTGTATGAAAGGCTTCTGGCCCAAGTACAGCATGCGGGTGGCGCTATCGTTTCAATAGCGCATCGACCGGCCTTGAGCGCGCTGCACAGCCAGCGATGGACGCTGGAAAAACGCCCCGAGGGCGCGCCGTCGCTGTACCAGATCAAGGAAAGCGCGAGTTGACCGCAGGGCGCCGACGCCAAGGCCCTGGCAGGATGGCCGGCTTCAGGTGCGGGAAAATAGCGTCGGAGAATCTGCGGTTCTAAATCTCGAAAAATTTATTAAAATCGGTCTAACCATGAGGAATTCATATATGCAAACTCGTCGCGAGACTCTCCATCGAAGCGCCGTCGTGGCTAGCCTGCTGGCCGCGACCGGCCTGTTCCCGCAATTCGCATGGGCTTACAACAACACCGCCTTCGACGCGAAAAGCGTGCCGGACGTGCTCAAAGCCCTGGGTGCCGGCGCGCCGGTTGCCAGCAAGGACGTCATGATCGAAGGCCCGGACATCGCCGAAAACGGCGCCGTGGTGCCAGTGGGCGCCTCCACCACGCTCGCGGGTCCCAAGCAGATCCTGATACTGGTCGAAAAGAACCCCTCGACCCTGGCGGCCGTGTTCCATGTGAATGACAGCATCGAGCCCAACTTCAAGACGCGCGTGAAGATGGGCCAGACGTCCGACGTTTATGTCGTAGCCGTCATGGCCGACGGCCGGGCCCTGTTCGCCAAAAAGGAAATCAAGGTCACGCTCGGTGGCTGCGGCGGCTGAGCCCGTCGTGCGTTTATTTCATTGTTCGAAACCAGATTGAGGAGTTGAAAATGGGAGATCCGATGCGCATTCGCGCTCAAGTCGCTGGCGCCAACGCCGTTGTGCGTGTGCTGATGGCGCACGAAATGGAATCCGGCCAGCGCAAGGATTCCGCTGGCAAAATGATCCCGGCCTGGCACATCCAGGACGTGACCGCCACGCTCAATGGCAAGACCGTGATGACGGCCGAATGGGGACCGGCCGTCTCGAAGAACCCGTTTTTGCAGTTCACCGTGAAGGGCGCCAAGGCGGGCGACAAGATCGGCATCAGCTGGAAGGACACCAAGGGCGACAGCCGGACCGACGAGGCCACGGTTTCTTGACAACAACAAGGCGAGGTGCCCATGAGGATGACAAAAATACTGGCAATGGCCGCGTTGGTCGGCCTGGCTGCGAGTGCGGCCTGGGCGCAAAAAACAACGGAGGAAGGTATTGCCGAATACCGGGCCATGCTGCAGGACGGCAATCCTGCCGAGTTGTTCGAGGCCAAGGGCGAGGATTTGTGGAAAAAGCCACGCGGCCCTAAAAATGCATCGCTGGAAAAATGTGACCTGGGCAAAGGTGCGGGTGTCGTCAAGGGTGCGTTCGTGGAGCTGCCGCGCTATTTTCCCGACACAAAACGGGTCCAGGATCTCGAATCGCGCCTGCTGACGTGCATGGAAACCCTGCAGGGTTTCAACGCCGCCGAGATTGCCAACACGCCCTTCGGCAAGGGCGAGCAGGCGAATCTGGAGGGTCTGGTCGCCTGGATCTCTTCCGAGTCGCGTGGCATGAAGTTCAATTTGCCGCAATCCCGCACGGAAGAAAAAACCATGTACGAGGTGGGCAAGCGCCTGTTTTTTGCGCGCGCCGGCACTCATGACTTTGCCTGTGCGTCCTGCCATGGCACCGACAACAAGCGCATTCGCCTGCAGGACCTGCCGAATCTGACGAAGCCCTCTGGTGCTGCCAGTGGCTTCGGCTCATGGCCCGCCTATCGCGTGTCGTCGGGTGAACTGTGGGGCATGCAGCGGCGCCTGAACGATTGCTATCGCCAGCAGCGCTTTCCCTACCCCCGTTTTGGCAGCGATGCCACGATCGCCCTGGCCGTGTACATGGGTGTGACCGGCAAAGGGGGTGAATCCGTTGCTCCTGCCATCAAGCGTTAAGGAGGCAGCACTATGAGAAAAACCATGAAATTCCTGCTGCCCGCCGCAGCATTCCTGCTGGCGGGCTGCGCGAGCGCGCCTGCGGCCCCGGATTACGACCAGTTGACGGTAGCCATCATGAAGGCATCGTTCCGCGATCAAGGCATCGCCAGGACGGACCGGCTGGCGCAGGACGACACCAATCGCGCATGCAGCGCCGCGGATGTGGCGGGCAAACCGCTGGACGAGGCCACCGCCAGGGCGCTGGAGGCAGCCAACCTCAAGACCGTGAAGATGCCGCTTGATGGCAAGTTTCTGGGCGACTGGAAGGAAGGCGAGAAAATTGCCCAGGATGGCCGCGGCATGACCTGGAACGACAAGGCCGGCGCGCTCAGTGGTGGCAACTGCTACAACTGCCACCAGATCAGCAAGCAGGAGCTGTCGTTCGGCACCATCGGCCCCAGTCTTTACCACTACGGCAAAACGCGCGGTGTGACCGATCCGGACAGCCCTGCGGCCCGGGCCGTCGTCGAATACACCTGGCGCAAGATCTGGAATGCCAAGAGCTACAACGCCTGCTCGGACATGCCCCGCTTTGGCCATGCCGGCATCCTGAATGAGCAGCAGATCCGGGACGTCATGGCGCTGCTGCTGGACCCCAAGTCACCCGTCAACCAGTAACCGACGGGCCTGGCCTCTGTCAGACCCGGGTGAGCCCGGGTTTTCTTTTATTGCTTGTCTCAACGGCCGCCAATTTATGAATTTGACTACGCGCGAGTTTTTGCAGGTGCTCGGTGCGGGCACCATGGCAGGCATGGGCCTGGGCGCTTACGCCGAGACCGACATTGCCACGGCAGCCAATGGGCTGTATGACATTCCCAAGTTTGGCAGTGTCTCGTTTTTGCACATGACCGACTGCCATGCGCAGCTCAAGCCCATTTACTTTCGCGAACCCAACGTCAACCTGGGCGTTGGCGACATGAAGGGCAAACTGCCTCACCTGGTGGGCGAGCACTTGCTGAAGTTCGCCAGCATTCGCCCCGGCAGCGCGCAGGCCCATGCCCTCACGTATCTGGACTTTGAGAAGGCCGCCAGGCGCTATGGCAAGGTCGGCGGTTTCGCACACCTGGCCACGCTGGTCAAGCGATTGAGAGCCAGCCGACCCGGAGCGCTGCTGCTCGACGGCGGCGACACCTGGCAGGGCTCGGCCACATCGCTGTGGACCAAGGGCCAGGACATGGTGGATGCCAGCAAGCTGCTGGGTGTCGACCTGATGACCGGGCACTGGGAGTTCACCTACGGCATGGACCGCGTGAAGGAAATCATCGACAAGGACTTTGCGGGCAAGATCGATTTTGTGGCGCAGAACGTCAAGACCAACGACTTCGGCGACCCGGTTTTCAAGCCCTATGTGATGCGCGAGATGAACGGCGTGCCGTGCGCCATTGTGGGCCAGGCCTTTCCTTACACCCCCATTGCGAATCCGCGCTATCTGGTGGCGGATTGGACTTTCGGCATCCAGGACGACAACCTGCAAAAGGTGGTGGACGAGGCCCGCGCCAAGGGCGCGCAGGTGGTGGTGCTCCTGTCCCACAACGGCATGGACGTGGACCTGAAAATGGCCGCCCGCGTGACGGGCATCGACGCTATCCTGGGCGGCCACACGCACGATGGCATGCCGGTAGCCACCCTGGTGAGCAACCGCGGCGGCAAGACCATCGTCACCAACGCAGGCTCGAACGGCAAATTCCTGGGCGTCCTCGATGTCGAGGTCAGGGACAAAAAGGTGGCCGACTTCCGCTATAAGCTGCTGCCCGTTTTTGCCAACATGCTGCCTGCCGACCCCGAGATGGACGCGTTGATCACGCGCGTGCGCGCCCCGTTTGAAGCCCGGCTGGCCGAGCAGCTGGCAGTGACCGAGGGCACCTTGTACCGCCGCGGCAACTTCAACGGCACGGGTGACCAGTTGCTGGTGGACGCGCTGATGGACGTGCAGGGCGCCGACATGGCTTTTTCGCCCGGATTCCGCTGGGGCACCAGCCTGCTACCGGACCAGGCCATCACGCGGGAGTGGCTGATGGACATGACGGCAACTACTTATTCGTACGCCACCGTGACCGAGATGACCGGGGACACGATCAAGACCGTGCTGGAAGACGTGTGCGACAACCTGTTCAACCCCGACCCTTACTACCAGCAGGGCGGCGACATGGTGCGCGTCGGCGGACTGCAGTACACCTGCAGCCCATCAGCCACGATGGGCAGGCGCATCGACGATATGCGTCTGAACGGCAAGCCGATCGAAGCCGATAAAAAGTACAAGGTGGCCGGCTGGGCCCCCGTGGCGGAGGAAGCCAGAACTCAAGGCAACCAGCAGGTCTGGGATGTGGTGGAGGTTTGGCTCAAGGCCCAGGGTGGCAAGGTGGCTGCGCGCAAGCCCAACATGCCCAAATTGGTGGGCGCCGCGCCCAACTCCGGTATCGCCGACTTGCCGGGTTCGACCTGAAACGGCGACTACCGTCCCCACGTGGGCGAGTGCGTGAGCGCCACGCCCACGATGTAGCCAACACAAAGTAGCGCGGCCGCGAATGCCGGCAGGCGTTGCCCTCTGGCTGTGTTCCGCCCCAAAGCCACGCGGCCCAGCAGGATGTACGCCAGCAATGCCAGCACCTTGGCCGTGAGCCAGCCCTGCACGAACGGATATTGGCCGATGGTCCAGCAAAGCCACAGCGCAGACCCCAACAGCACCGTATCGACGATATGTGGAGCAATGCGCAGCACACCCCAGCGGCGCCAGGGAACGTCCTGCCATTGCAGCGCGGCGCGCAAGGTAAACAGACTGATACTGAGCGCCACGCAGGCAATGTGCAGCGACTTCACCGCCCCATAGCTCATCCGCTTCAGCCGCCAGAATCAGACAGGAGCGGCAGATTTTTCAGCCGGGTGAGCACGCCGGCGACGATGCGGTCACACCGCTCCCCGGCAAAGGCAAAGGCGTCGCCAAAGCTGAAATCGATTTCGCGTGCCAGCGCTTCGCGCAGCAACCCCTTGGCCCGGAAGTAACGCGTGCGCACGGTGGCCGGCGGGATGCCAAGGCACACGGCGGCCTCGTCAACGCTCATCTCTTCCAGCGCCCGCAGTACAAACACGGTACGGAATCCGTCAGGCAGCTGGTCGATTTTGGCCTCCAGCAGGCGGCGCATTTCCGCGCGCATCGCGGCGCGCTCGGGTTGTTCGGAAGAGGCTTCGTTCATAGGCACCTCGGCGGCGTCATCATTTTGTTCCATGGAACCATTGAGTTGTATCACCTCGGCACGTCGGCTGCGCTTGCGCGCCCGTCCGATCGACTCGTTTACAACAATACGCACCAGCCAGGTCGACAACTTCGCGTCGCCACGAAAACCACCCATCGCGCGGTACGCCAGGATATAAGCCTCCTGCACAGCGTCTTCGGCCTCGGCATCGTCTTTCAATATGCTGCGGGCCGTGCGATACAGCGTCTGGTTGTACCGCCGCATGAGCTGCCGCAACGCGTCCCGATCGCCAGCCGCGATCCGCCGGGCCATTTCGGCGTCGGGCAGATCCTTCTCGATGCGCTTTTCGGCTATTGAATTCATAAAGCTCCCTGTTGTTCGCCACATCGGGTTCGCTCATTAGATGGCGACGAACTGCCACGCGTTCCTGCAAATGAGGTATCAACGCCTTGGGCGAGCCCCAGCGTGGTCAGCATAACCCCATGGCAGGTATTGCCCTGAGGCAGAATTCACTATAACATCTATAAAAAATAGATGTTATAAATGAGCCTGCCATCGGCCTCCTCAAATGCAATGAAACTCCCCTCCATCCCCATTCAACCTGGCGCGGCTCAAAGCGTGCCGCCCGCGCGGGGCCTGCCTTTGCTGCGTCTCGGCTTTCGGCCTTTCTACCTGTGCGCCGCACTGATCGCCACGTTGGCCGTTCCGCTGTGGGTCGCCGTATTTCTTGGCCGGATCAGCTTCGAGCCATCGGCGCCTGCCATGCTGTGGCACGCCCACGAGATGTTGTTCGGCTTTGCGGCCACCGTGATCATTGGCTTTCTGTTGACAGCCGTCAAGGCATGGACCGGGCTGGACACGCCGCGCGGTCCCGTGCTCGGCGCCCTGGCACTTTTATGGCTGGCCGCCCGCATCACCGCAGTGGTTGGGCCTTATCCTGTGTACGCGGTGCTCGATGTGGCCTTGTTGCCTCTTGTGGCGGTGGCCCTGATCGACGTCCTGGTACGGGCCCGGAACCATCGCAACCTGCCCCTCGCGCTGATTCTCGTTTTGATGTCGCTGGCCAATCTCGGCTTTCATCTGGCCATCATGGGCGTCATCGATATCCCGCCAGTGCAACCGCTGTACGCCTGCCTCGCGCTCATCGTCATGGTGGAATGCGTGATCACGGGGCGCGTGATTCCCGCGTTCATGAACAACGCCACGCCGGGACTGAAGCTGGTCACTCAACGAAAGTTCGAACTGGCAACACTGGCGGTCACTGCGGCGGGCCTCGCCTTGTGGGTTTGCGCTCCCGCCGGCTGGGTCGCGTTCGCGGTGCTGTTGCTGGCCGCTGGCCTGCACGTTCGTCGTCAATTGCACTGGCGCCCCCGCACGGCGGGCAACCGGCCGATCCTGTGGATCCTGCATACCGCCTATGCCTGGATTCCGCTCGGGCTGGCCTTGCTGGCATTGGCAGAGGTCGGAATCGTGTCCGTTTCCGCCGGGGTGCATGCGCTTGCGGTGGGCGCAACAGGTGGCCTCATCATCGCCATGATGACACGTACCGCCCGCGGTCACACCGGCCGCCCACTCAAGGCTTCAAAGCCCGAAATCCTGGCGTACTTGCTGGTAATGCTTGCAGCGGCCCTGCGCGTGCTGCTTCCGCTGGTATCGCCCGACTTGCTGGCGATCTCGCTGGTAGGTGCCGCGCTCGCCTGGACCGCGGCATTCGGGATCTACCTGGTGATTTACACACCGTGGCTGATGCGGGCACGGCTGGACGGCAAGGATGGCTAGTCACCCAGTTTTCAAATCGTGATTTGTAAAAGAGCGTTTGGTACCATGCCAAGCGAATCCAACTTGAGGAGGCACCCGTGAATCCAGCTGCCATTCTGCTTTCAGCGTTCGTCATTTCGTTCGTGGCGCTAGTCATATTTATCTGGTCGCAACGCATCGGCCTGTTTGATCGCAGCAGTACCGGCGCCGAGGTCATTTTTGCGCCTGGCGAAATCGGCCGCATCGAAGAGCCAGCCGGAACGGCCAGTTCCCAACAGGCATTGCAGGGCGCGGTCGATGCCGCCGGTACCGGGACGGCCGC
Organism: Rhodoferax sediminis; assembly: GCF_006970865.1. Classification (NCBI taxonomy): domain Bacteria; kingdom Pseudomonadati; phylum Pseudomonadota; class Betaproteobacteria; order Burkholderiales; family Comamonadaceae; genus Rhodoferax; species Rhodoferax sediminis. Next base: position 563,834 of record NZ_CP035503.1, on the reverse strand, counting down.
CCATGGCGACCCCCACGAAATTGCCGAGCGGGCCGCCGCCGACGCGTCCACCGGTCCGCTCATATTTTTCTTTTACTGCTGCTCCATTGTCTGGCTGTTGGTGGCGTCCGCGGCCGGACTCACAGCCTCCATCAAACTGCACGACCCGGACTGGCTGACGTCGCAACAGTGGCTCACCTTCGGCATCATTCGAACCCTGCATCTCAATTCGGTCGCCTATGGCTGGACACCCATGGCGGGTTTGGGTACGGTGCTATTCGTCATCCCGCGCGTGCTCAAGACGCCCTTGATTGGCATGCGCTTCGCATTTTTGGGCGCTATTTTGTGGAATGCCGGCCTGATTGCCGGCCTGGGCGCCATTGCAGCGGGCTTCAACGCCGGACTCATGTGGCTTGAAATGCCGTGGCAGGTCAGCATCCTGATGGCCGTGGGGGGTGCCCTGATTGGCCTGCCCCTGGTGCTGACGCTGGTCAACCGTCGCGTCGAGCACCTCTATGTGTCCGTCTGGTACATGGGTGCCGCGCTGTTCTGGTTTCCCGTGCTGTTCATTACGGCGAAGATCCCCGGCCTGTACACCGGCGTGCAGGCGGGCACCATGAACTGGTGGTTCGGCCACAACGTGCTCGGCCTGTTCTACACGCCACTCGCGCTGGCGTCGATCTACTACTTTCTTCCAAAAATCATCGGCCGCCCCATCCGCTCCTACAACCTGTCTCTGCTGGGATTCTGGGCGCTGGCTTTTTTCTACGGCCAGGTCGGTGGCCACCATCTGATTGGCGGGCCGGTGCCCGAGTGGATGATCACGCTGTCCATCGTCCAGAGCATGATGATGATTATCCCGGTGGCTGCGTTCTCCGTGAACATGTTTCAGACACTGGAAGGACAGCTGTCCACGTTTCGCTATTCACCGACCCTGCGTTTCATCGGCGTCGGTGGCCTGATGTACGCCGCCAGCTCGCTGCAAGGCTCGATCGAGGCGCTGCGCAGCGTGAACCTGATCACCCACTTCACACATTTCACCGTCGCGCATGCACATCTGGGCTTGTACGGTTTCGTCACCTTTGTGTTCTTCGGCGCGATGTATTTCGTGATGCCACGCATCACGGCGCGTGAGTGGCCCTACCCCCGGCTGATCTCTGCCCACTTCTGGCTGGTCAGTGGCGGCTTTGCGCTCTACTTTATCGGCTTGACCATTGGCGGCTGGCTGCAGGGTGAGGCGATGCTGGATGGGACCCGGCCATTCATGGATTCCGTGGCCGTCACGATCCCGTATCTCCAGGCTCGCAGCATTGGCGGCGCCATCATGGGCTTGGGCCACCTGATATTCGCGGCCCATTTCATTGCGATGGTGCTCAATTTCGGACCCACGCGCAACCAGCCGGCACTGTTTTCGCATTTGCTGGCCAAGAAGGTGGCACCATGAAAAGTGAAACCACACTCATCGGCGGCGCCATGGTCATGATCGCGCTGTCCATCAGTGCCCTGGTGATCGTGCCTGCCATGGAGTTGCACGACATCGCCCCCACGCCGGGGCTGAAACCCTATACCAGCGCCGAATTGCGCGGCAGGCAGGTGTATATCAGCAACGGCTGCGTTTACTGCCACACGCAACAGCCGCGCACCAAGGAATTCGCCCCCGCCGACTTTAAGCGCGGCTGGGGCCGCGCCACGGTCGCCGGCGACTATGCCTACGATTCGCCGCCCCTGCTGGGTGACATGCGCACCGGTCCCGACCTGATGAATATCGGCGTTCGCCAACCGAGCGAGCAATGGAATCTGGGCCATCTGTACGAGCCGCGCGCTTACGTGCCCGGCAGCATCATGCCGGCCTTTCCGTTCCTGTTCGAGGCCAAGGCACAGGCGGACAAGGATGAAGTGGTCGTGACGCTGCCACCGGGCTACACGCCTGCCAACAAGGTAGTGGTCGCGCGCCCGGAAGCACTCGACCTGGTGAAATACCTGTTGTCCCTGAATCGCAGTTTCCCGGCCATCGAGACGCCCCCCGCAGCGAGTGCACCCGCGACGCCGGCACCGGTACCGGCCAAATAATGAAGCACCGCACCAACCGAGCACGATCATGACAACGCCTGAAATCCTGCCGCAGCAAGAGCGCGAAAACCCGGAGCCGGTTGAAGGCGCCAACCCGACACCGTGGTTCATCATCGTGCTGGTGACCGCGCTATTCATCTTTGGCGTGGTGTACATCTTGCGCACCACATTGAACACCCCCTCTGACTGGGGCGATGGCCGTACGGCTGCCGAGTTGCAGGGCGCGCCGGCGCTGGCGGCAGGAGCGGCGGTGGACGGTGCGGCCGTGTTTGCGTCGCACTGCGTCGCCTGCCACCAGGCGACCGGACTGGGTCTTCCTGGTGTATTTCCGCCGCTGGCGGGCTCGGACTGGGTGGCCGGCAAGGAGGCCACGCTGATCGCCATCGTGCTGCACGGCATCAATGGCCCCTTGACCGTCGAAGGCAAGCCCTATAACGGTGCCATGCCGACGTTCCAGGGTCAATTGCAGGACGCCGAAGTGGCGGCCGTGTTGACGCACGTTCGCAGCCAGTGGGGCAATACCGGCGCGCCCATCACCGCCGACGCCGTCGCGGCGGTGCGCAAGGATACGGCCTCACGCACCGAGCCGTTCAAGGGCGACGCCGAACTCGGTCCGCTGAAGTAGCGCCGTAGCGCGACAGATGGCCTGCTGTGCCGGATTCCATCTCTCCCGCCGATAGCTCGCTCGCGCGCCGCCTGACGGTGGCGCTGTGTGCCGCGCTGCTGGCGACCTTTGTCTGGGGCCTGTACCGCTACACGGCAAACTTCGGGGTGTGGACCTTTGAAGGCCGGCGCCAGCTGGCACTGCAGGCCGGCAATCTGCGCGCCCCCCAAGTGCCGCTACGCGGAATGGGCACGACTCCGATCACACTGTGGGGCAGCGCAAGCAGCCCGCCGGCAGCTTACCTCGTGGACTTTATCTACACCCGCTGCCCCAGTGTCTGCCGCGTGCTCGGCGACGAGTACCAGCAAATGCAGACCCAACTGGCCGCACAGCGCGCCAGTAGTCCGGCCTCGGCCGCCGTGCACCTGGTCTCCATCTCCTTCGACGCGGAACATGACGATCCGGCCAGTCTGCGCGAGTACGCCCGCGAGCATCGGATCGATCCCGCGCTGTGGACCCTCGCGATACCAGCGACCGCAGCGGATACCCAGGCGCTGATGCGCTCCCTTGACGTCATCGCCATTCCGGACGGTCTGGGCGGCTTTGTCCACAACGGGGCCATCCACCTCCTCGACGCCTCGGGGCGGCTGCGCGGTCTGTATGAATTCGACCAGTGGCCCCAGGCGCTCGAAGCAGCAAAGCAGCTTGCGACGGCGCGGCGCAACATACCATGATGCACAACACCCGCTTGGCCCAGCCCGTTGCCGCCCTGCTGACGGTGCTGCCGCTGATACTGCTGTGGCCCACGCTGCGCCACAGGATTGAAAGCCAGATGCTGCTGCACATGCTGGTCGAGTTCCCGGTGTTGTTCGCCGCAGGCTGGGCTGCACGCCGTCTTGTCGGGCCGACCGCAACGCGCTGGTTTCCATACTTGAGCAGAACAATGGCGCTGCTGGACTGGCGCGGGCTGACGAGCGTCAGCGTGGTCACCTGCGTGGTGATGTTCTGGATGATCCCCGCGGCACTCGACGCCACGTTATTGGTGGCTCCGGTGGCAGCGGCAAAATACCTCAGCTGGTGGCTCGCCGGCCTGATGCTGGCGGGCAGTTGGCGCCGCATGGCGCCCGAGTTGCTGCTGTTTTTTGTAGGCAATCTGTCATGGACGAGCGCCACCGCAGGCATGCTCTACATGGACACCACCTCGCGCCTGTGCGCCAACTACCTGACCGATGACCAGAGTAACACCGGTACCGGCCTGGTGCTGCTCGCGCTGGTACTGGGTGTGCTGGCGCTGCGTCAGATGATGCGGCTTGGTGCCACCCAGAGCGCACCGCGCCGGATCACGCCGCCAGTTGCGCCCGCGCCGACGAAGACAGCACGGTGAAAGCTCGAACGGTCCCTTCGGCGCCGGCGATGGCTTGCAGCGTGTGTGCGTCCAGCGGTGCGCTCAAATCGATCGCTGCCACGCCAATGCCGCCCTGCGTTTCCAGGTGCAGTTGCGACACGTTCAGGCCGGCCGCCGACAGCAAGCCGTTGAGCCTGGACATGACGCCCGGACGGTCGTGATGGATGTGCACCAGGCGGCAGGGCGCCCGCAAGACACCCACCGACAGTTCGGGCAGATTCACGCTGCCGCGCACAGCGCCGGACAGCAGGTAGTCGCGCAATTTCTCCGACACCTCGACGCCCAGGTTGCGCTGCGCCTCGAAGGTGGACCCGCCCACATGGGGCGTCAGGATCACGTTGTCCAGCGTGCGCAGCGGTGATTCAAAGGTATCGGCCTTGGACGCCGGCTCCAGCGGAAACACGTCGATCGCCGCGCCGCGCAGCCGGCCACTGCGCAACGTCGCATACAGCGCGTCGATGTCGACCGCCTGACCACGCGCCAGGTTGATCAGCGCCGCATCGTCCTTCATCTGGGCCAGGCGCCCCGCGTCGATCAATTGCCGGGTGCGTTCCGTCTCCGGAACATGCAGCGTCACCACGTCGGCCTCGCGCAAGAGGACTTCGAGCGATGCGGCCGGCACGGCATTGCCGAGTGGCAGGCAGGCCTCGATGTCGTAGTACATCACGCGCATGCCAATGGCCTCGGCCAGCAGCCCGGTCTGGGTTCCGATCTTGCCGTAGCCAACGATCCCCAGTGTCTTGCCGCGAAGCTCATTGGAGCCCTTCGCGTCCTTCAGCCACGCGCCACGCATCGCGGCGGCATGGCGCTCGGGAATGCGGCGCAGCAAGTGGATGGCGTGGCCGATCACCAGTTCGGCGACCGAACGCGTATTCGAAAACGGCCCGTTGAATACACCGATCCCGCGCTCCGTTGCCGCCTTCAGATCCAGGTTGTTGGTGCCCGTGCAGTAAGAGCCTACCGCCTGCAGGCGGGGGGCATGTTCCAGTACCTGGCTGGTGAGCCGGGTGCGCGAACGCAAGCCCAGCACATTCACATCGGCCAGCAGCGTCTGCAGCTCCTGTGCGTCGGGTGCGTGTTTGAGCCGGACGATTTCGACGTCGCGGATCGATTGCAGGATGGGGGTGGCGCTGGTATGGATATCTTCCAGCAACAAGACTTTAAGGCTCATTTGAACTCCGGTAAAACAAACTTGGCAGACTGCGATTCGATGCGGTCAAATTCTTGAACTCATGAATGAACGGGACTGATGGACGGAATCGTCCTGACTCGCACCCGGGCCGCCTTGCGGGCCTCCAGAACGGCTTCCTCGAAGTTGGCCGTGGCGCCGAAGTAGCCGCGGTGAAGCATCTTCGCAATACCCAGGGCCGCCTTCTGCAGGACCGCGGCAGCACGTGGCCGACACAATTCGCTGGTGCGCAAAAACCAGTACGTGAGCCAGCGCGTGAAGTGCTCGGGCGTGACGCCCGCGACTGCCATGTGCTTGCCGAAAACATTGCCCTTGAAGCTGCGCGTGCCCAGCATCACGGTGCTCCAGAACTCGACCATTCGCGCCAGATGCGGCCCCCAGCGGTCCTCGATCACGGCATCAAAGGTAGGTCCGAGAACCCGATCGGATCGAACGTCTGCATAGAACGTGTGAACCAGTTGGACGATGAGTTCACGGTTGGGGAAGGCCGGATCTGCTGGCACGGCATCGCCGGATGTGCTGGTTTTATCCATAACATTCATATTATATGAATGTTATGGAATTTTGCTTGCGGTCACTCTGGATGCAGCGCCAGCACACGTTTGAACTCGTTGGGCTCGCTCACCAGGTCCTCCAGCGTATAGCGGTCAAGTTCCGCATACAAGGCGTTGAAGGCGCGCACCAGGACACCCGGGAGTCTGCATACGGGCGCAATACGGCAGCGCGCCGGCTCGCCGGACAGGCATTCGACAATCGGACCTTCGCCCTCAGCCTGCCGCACCACTTGACCCAGGCGGATCTGCGCCGGCTCGAGCGCCAGCCGCAGGCCACCACCCTTGCCGCGCACGGTTTCGACCACGCCGCTGCGCGCGAGCTGGTGCACCACCTTCATCAAGTGGCTTTCCGAGATGTCGTAGGCTGTGGCAATCTCCTGGATCGTCGCGAGGCGATCGTCTTGCAACGCCAGGTACATCAGGACCCGCAGGCTGTAATCAGAAAAGGTGGTCAGGCGCATAAAATTGAAGATCTATTTTTAATATTGCTTTTTCAAAAAACCGGTGATATATTTAACTTGCATTAATAATACATCTTTAAAAATGCACTGTCCAACCCGACACTCCGAGAGAAGGATCGCCCTCCATGTCCGCTGAATTCGCCGCCACCCTCGACATTCGCCAGATCGCACCTCATCAGCGTCATCCGATGATCTTCAACAGCTTCGAGACCCTGCAACCAGGCCAGTCCCTGCAATTGATCAACGACCACGATCCCAAGCCGCTGTACGAGCAATTCCAGATCAGGTCGGGCGACGCCTTCAGCTGGGCTTACCTGGAGGCCGGCCCTGAGGTATGGCGCGTGCAGATCGGCAAAACCACTGCCGCGACAAGCGACTGCTGCTCCGGCGGAGCCTGCTGCGGCTGAGGAAAGGACAACTCACCATGACTTTCGTCGTCACCGAGGCCTGCATTAAGTGCAAATACACCGACTGTGTCGATGTATGCCCCGTGGATGCGTTCCGCGAGGGCCCCAACTTCCTGGTCATCGACCCCGACGATTGCATTGACTGCGCGGTGTGCGTGCCCGAATGCCCGGTCAATGCGATTTACGCCGAAGAAGATGTGCCGGCCGATCAGCAGGACTTCACCCCCTTGAACGCCGAGCTGGCACGATTATGGAAGCCCATCATCCGGACCAAGGCCGCACTCCCGGACGCAGATGAGTGGGCGGCCGTGACGGACAAGCGGGACAAACTCGAGCGTTGAGGCGCATCGGCCCTTTCTGCCGCGCCCAGCGCCCCCTATTTTTGAAACGGAGATCAAAAGATGGAAACCATCCAGCCCCACTCCCACCTTTCCCCCGATGCGCTGTACCCCTTTGATGCGCGCGGCATTGCCAAACGCTTTCGTCATGCCGCCATTTTTGGCGCACTGGATGCCCTGCGTGCAGGCGAGACCATGCGCTTCGTCAATGACCACGATCCCTTGCCCCTGCTGCAGCAACTGCAGGCACGCTACGCCGACGCGGTGGAGATCGCCTACCGCCAGCGCGGACCGGACGGTGTGGTGATCGATTTCATCCGACACTGACGATCTCCGCGAAACTTCGGGCAGAAGTCACCATGCAGCAGGAGTCCAAGATCGGCAATGGCAGCCTGGATTTGCACCGGGCCATCGTCGAGCAGGCGCCCGAGGCCATCATCTTTGCGGACCGCGATGGTGCGATCCGGCTCTGGAACGCTGGCGCCGAGACTGTTTTTGGACACACGGCCGACGAAGCCTTGGGGCAGAGCCTTGACATCATCATCCCGGAGCGCCTGCGGCGCGCCCATTGGGACGGCTTTAACCACGCCGTCAGCACCGGACAGCAGAAATACGTGAACCGCGTGCTGACCACGCGCTCCATGCACAAGAACGGAACCAAGCTGTATGTGGACCTGAGCTTTGCGCTGGTGCGCGACGAGGCCGGTGCCGTCGTCGGCGCGCTGGCCGTGGGCCGCGATTGCACCGCGCGCTATCTCGCAGACGGCGCTCTTCGCGCGCGCCTGAACGAGCTGGAAGAAAAAGCAAAGGACGGCGTCAAAGAAAACGGGGAGTCCACCGCATGAACACACCTTTCCCGGGATTTTCCACCCCAAGCGCCGGCCCCGAGGCGCCGCTGGAGATGCTCTCGGTCTGCCACGACCGCATGGCGCGCCAGTGCGCCACCTTGCGCCGCCTGGTGCCGCACCTGGCGCTGCATGGCGCCGATCCCGAAGCACGCACCGCAGCGGCCAACGTGATGCGTTACTTCGACACCTCGGCCATCAATCACCACCAGGACGAGGAGGTTGACCTCTTCCCCGCGCTGATCGAATCGATGGCCGGCTCGGACGCGGTCTGCCTGCACGAGATGACCGAAGGTCTCACGCGGGACCACCGCGCGCTGGAGGCGCAATGGCAGAGGCTGCGCATCACCCTCGCGCAAATTGCGGCGGGCGAGTCTGTCCCCCTGACGGCAGACGACGTCGAGGCGCTGGTCGGCCTGTACGAGCGCCATATCGAACGCGAGAACACCGAACTGTTGCCAATGGCGGCGCGGCTACTGGGCGACGACGCGCTCGCGAGCATTGGCCGCGCGATGCGGGAGCGGCGCGGCATCGGCGACGTTTCAATCTAAGCCCTCTGCCAAATCGCCTTTGATGCGCCTCCAACCGCTCGTGTAACTGATCTTGGATCGCCGCCGTACGCGCCATCAGGCCGCAACCGCCTGCGGCGCCGAGCTGCGAATCAGGTGGTCGAATGCGCCGAGCGCCGCTTTTGCACCATCACCGGTCGCGATGATGATCTGCTTGAACGGCACCGTCGTGACGTCGCCGGCGGCGAACACGCCCGGCAGCGAAGTCTGGCCGCGCGCGTCGACCACGATCTCGCCATGGCGCGACAGCTCCAGCGTTCCCTTGAGCCACTCGGAGTTCGGCACCAGGCCGATCTGCACAAACACGCCTTCGAGTTCGACGCGGCGCGATTCGCCGCTCGCCCGATCGATGTAGGTCAAACCATTCACCTTGCCGTCGGCCCCGGTGATCGCGGTCGTCTGCGCCTGGGTATGGATATCGACATTTTTCAGGCTCTTCAGCTTGCTGACGAGCACAGCGTCTGCGCGCAGCGCATCGCCGAATTCGAGCAGCGTGACATGGCCAACGATGCCGGCCAGGTCGATCGCCGCCTCGACGCCGGAGTTGCCGCCGCCGATCACGGCCACGCGCTTGCCCTTGAACAGCGGGCCGTCGCAGTGCGGACAGTAGGCCACCCCCTTGTTGCGGTATTCCCGCTCGCCCGACACGTTGACCTCGCGCCAGCGCGCGCCGGTCGACAGGATCACGGTTTTGCTGTGCAGGGTGGCGCCATTGGCGAGCTGCACGCCGACCAGGCCGTCGTTGTCGGTGGCCGGAATCAGCTTCTCGGCACGCTGCAGGTTGAGGATGTCCACCTCGTACAACCTGGCATGCTGCTCAAGCGCGGCCGCGAACTTCGGCCCATCCGTCTCGAGCACCGAGACGAAGTTCTCGATGCCCATCGTGTCCATGGTCTGTCCGCCCAGGCGCTCGGCGAGCATGCCGGTGCGGATGCCCTTGCGCGCCGCGTAAACGGCCGCGGCCGCCCCTGCCGGGCCACCACCGACGATGAGCACGTCGTAGGCTTGCTTCGCGTTCAGTCTGGCCGCATCGCGGGCCGCGGTGCCGGTATCAAGCCTGGCGACAATCTCTTCGACGTCCATGCGGCCCTGGCCGAAATGCTCGCCGTTCAGGAACACCATCGGGACCGCCATCACCTGGCGCTCGGTCACCTCCTGCTGGTACAGGGCGCCGTCGATCACGACACTGTGCACGCGGGGGTTCAGCACCGCCATCAGGTTCAGCGCCTGCACGACATCGGGGCAGTTGTGACAGCTCAGCGACATGTAGGTCTCGAAGCGGAATTCACCCTCGAGATTCCTGATCTGCTCGATCAGTGCGGTCTCAATCTTTGGCGGGTGGCCGCCGACCTGCAGCAGCGCCAGCACGAGCGAGGCGAATTCATGCCCTAACGGGATCGCCGCGAAACGAATGCGCGGCGCCTCGCCGGCGCCGGCCAGCGCGAAAGAGGGCTTGCGGACGTCCGTGCCATCGGTCCTCAAGGTGATCTTGTCACACAGCGAGACGATGTCGCTCAACAGACCGTGCATCTCCCGGGCGGCGGCGCTGTCGTCCAGCGAGGCGATGATTTCGAAAGGCAGTTTCACGCGCTCGAGGTACGCCTTGAGTTGAGCCCTCAGGTTGGTGTCCAACATTGCGAATCTCCTTGAATTACAGCCGTGGCGCGGCCCGGCGATACGGTGCCGGGCCGACGGTGGGTGGCGGCGTGCCGCCACCGGGTTCCTCAACGACTCAGATCTTGCCGACGAGGTCGAGCGAGGGGGTCAGCGTGGCAGCACCTTCGGTCCACTTGGCCGGGCAGACTTCACCCGGGTGGGCGGCAACATATTGCGCGGCCTTGACCTTGCGCAGCAGCTCCGACGCATCGCGGCCAATGCCGTTGTCATGCACTTCCATCAGCTTGATGAAGCCTTCGGGATTGATGACGAAGGTGCCGCGCAGCGCCATGCCTTCTTCTTCGATCAAGACTTCGAAGTTGCGCGAGAGTTGCTGGGTCGGGTCGCCGATGAGCGCGTATTGGACCTTCTTGATGGCCTCCGAGGTGTCGTGCCAGGCCTTGTGCGCGAAGTGGCTGTCGGTGGAGACGCCGTAGACCTCGACGCCCATGTCCTTGAACTGGCTGTAGTGATCGGCGAGGTCTTCGAGTTCCGTCGGGCACACAAAGGTGAAGTCGGCGGGGTAGAACATCAGCACGGCCCACTTGCCCTTGAGGGTTTCCTGGGTCACGTCGATGAATTTGCCATTCTTGTAAGCGGTGGCGGCGAAGGGTTTGATCTGGGTGTTGATGATTGACATGTTGAGTCTTTCTTTAAGAGGTGGTTGACGTTGAAATCAGGGTTAATACTAACCTATTTGATAATGATTATCAATTGATAATGACTATGGAAAGCATAGGACAACGGCCTCCCGCATGGAGTTGGCCTTCATTCATAGGGCGCACGCGCCGGCCCGCCTACGGGTGCAACGTGTCAATGGTTTGTCTGGCTTCTTGTTCTGGCGTCGTTCAAGGCCGGCGAAAAGTCACGCGCAGGGAGGACCAATATCTGGAATTCAACTGGTCCAGCCTGACTTCCCCGCCGGTGGACGGCGCGTGGACAAAACGGCCATCGCCCACGTAGATGCCAGCGTGCGTAATGGTGGCACTCTTGGCAAACAGGACCAGGTCGCCCGAGCGAACACTGTCCCTCGACACCGGCTGGCCCCAGTATTGCAGCCCTGAGACCGTTCGAGGTGGCGCAACCCCCGCCCGGGTTCGGTACACGTAGCCAATCAGTCCGCTACAGTCGAAACCCGAGTCGGGCGTATTGCCGCCATAGCGATACGGCGTGCCGACCAGGCCGACGGCGGAGATGGTGATGTCATCGGCCTGCTCCGGCGAGATGCGCGATGGAACCTCGGCGGCGTCGCCGGAAGCGGGGCCACGGATGACCGATGGCGCGGTGCTGCATCCACCAAGGGCGACAAAAAGCGTCACGGCAATGCAAGCGAGACTTGATTTGCCGCGAGGATCGGGCTGATATTCGGGAATCATTACCACTGAAACAGCAGCCGCGCGCGTGACTTCGTCGTCGCGATCAGGCGGGCATTGGGCTCGTCTGTGCGGTTGGCCCATGCTTTCGCAGCTTCCGGGCTTCGACCGAAATCCTGGTGCCGTTCGATAAGGCGGCCGTTTCGCACGGCGTCGTCAACGTCCACATACCAGACGTCGTCAAGCATGGTTGCCAGCCTTGCCCAGTGGCCGTCATCGAGCAGCAGGTAGTTTCCTTCGGTGATGATGAGCCGGGTCTGTGGGTAAACCGGAACGGCGCCTGCGATCGGCTCTTCGAGTTCGCGCCTGAACTCGGGCGCGTAAACGATCTCGTCGTCGTGCTGATGGCGAAGGCGCTGCAGCAGAGCGGCATAGCCCGCGCTGTCAAAGGTGTCCGGAGCGCCCTTGCGTTCGGTGCGCCCAAGCCGCCGCAGCTCGGTGTTGGCCAGATGAAAACCGTCCATGGATACCACCTGCGAGGCCTCGGGAAAAGCCTGATGCAAGGCCAGTGCCAGCGTCGACTTCCCTGCGCCGGGGGCGCCAACCAAACCGAGCAGCTTGCGGCCGCCGCTGCCGAGGAGTTCGCGCACGCGAGCGAGATAGATAGACGGGATCGTCGGCAAATCGGTGGACTTCATGGTCGGAACAATTAGCGCCAAAGCGTGTGCCCGTTATTCAACAGTCACACTTTTCGCCAAATTTCTCGGTTTGTCTACATCGGTGCCGCGCGCACAGGCCGTGTGATACGCGAGCAGTTGCAGCGGCACCACATGCAAGAGCGGGGACAGCGCGCCATAGTTTTCGGGCATGCGGATGACGTGGATGCCTTCGGCGCTCTCGATGCGGGTGTCGGCATCGGCCAGCACGTAGAGCACGCCGCCGCGTGCGCGCACCTCCTGCATGTTGCTCTTGAGTTTTTCCAGCAGCGCGTCGTTGGGCGCCACGGTGACTACCGGCATGGCGCTGGTGACCAGCGCCAGCGGACCATGCTTGAGCTCGCCGGCCGGGTAGGCCTCGGCATGGATGTAGCTGATTTCCTTGAGCTTCAGGGCGCCCTCCAGCGCGATCGGGTAGTGCAGGCCGCGGCCCAGGAACAGCGCGTTTTCCATCCTGGCGAAGTCTTCGGCCCAGCTGATGACTTGCGGCTCCAGCGCCAGCACGGCGGCCAGCGCGGCCGGCAGGTGGCGCATGGCCTTGAGGTGCGCCGCCTCCTGCTCGTCACTGAGTCGCCCCTTGGCCTGCGCCAGCGCCAGCGTCAGCAAAAACAGGCCGGCCAGCTGCGTGGTGAAGGCCTTGGTCGACGCCACACCGATCTCGACGCCGGCGCGCGTGATGTAGGCCAGCTTGCATTCGCGCACCATGGCCGAGGTGGAGACGTTGCAGATGGTCAGGGTGTGCGCCATGCCCAGCGACTGCGCATGGCGCAGTGCGGCCAGCGTGTCCGCCGTTTCGCCGGACTGCGTGATCGTGACCACCAGCGTTTTCGGGTTCGGCACGGAGTCGCGGTAGCGGTATTCGCTGGCCACCTCCACCTGCGTGGGCACCCTGGCAATGCTCTCCAGCCAGTACTTGGCCACGCAGCCGCTGTAGTAGCTGGTACCGCAGGCCAGGATCAGCACCGAATCGATGTCCTTGAAGGTGCGGTACGCGCCCTCGCCGGCACGGTGATTGCCCATGGCTTCGAACAGCTCGGGAACGATGCCCTCGACCCCTTCAAGGGTGTCGGCAATGGCGCGCGGCTGCTCGAAGATTTCCTTTTGCATGTAATGGCGGTACGGCCCCAGTTCCGCCGCGCCGCTGTGCGCGTGCACGGTCTTGACCTCGCGCTGGATGGGCTTGTGGGACTTGTCCACGATCCAGTATTTGCCGAGCTGCACATCGACCACGTCGCCCTCTTCGAGGTAGACGATCTGGTCGGTCACGCCGGCCAGGGCCATGGCATCGCTGGCGAGGAAGTTCTCGCCGCCCTCTTTGCCCACCCCGAGAATCAGCGGCGAGCCCGCACGCGCGCCGATCACCCGGTGCGGCTCGTCCTTGCAGAACACCGCAATCGCGTAGGCGCCGTGCAGTTGCGGCAGGGCCAGTTTCACAGCATCGAACAGGTCGCCGTCGTACAGCGAATCGATCAGGTGGGCGATGACTTCGGTATCGGTCTGGCTCGCAAACCCATAGCCCCTGGCCTGCAGCATGGCACGCAGTTCATCGTGGTTTTCGATGATGCCGTTGTGCACCAGGGCAATGCGGCCGGGCTTGGCCGTGGCGTCGGTGCCGGGCCCGTGGCTGAAATGCGGATGCGCGTTGTGCACCACCGGCGCGCCGTGCGTGGCCCAGCGCGTGTGCGCGATGCCGGTCGTACCCTGCAGGTGCCCGGCGCCGACCTGTTCCAGCAGTTCCGCTACGCGCGAGGTGCTGCGCGCGCGTTTGAGGCCATGGTCATACACCGCGACGCCGCACGAGTCGTAACCACGGTACTCCAGCCGCTGCAGACCCTGTACAAGAATGGGGACGATATTGCGGTTCGAGACCGCGCCGACGATACCGCACATGGAAGCTCCCAAGAAATTCAGTGGCTGAATCGTAGAGTGATTGATGAAAAATTTAATATCTAATATGGATACTTATTTGAATAAAATTTCAAACGTCTATTTTAGAGAAATTTTATTTCTTATATAACTATTTTATGGAACAAATGACAATAGACGAAACCGACATTCGCCTGCTCGACCAGCTCCAGCGCGATGCCTCGCTGAGCAATCAGGCGCTGGCGCAGCGGGTCCATGTCTCGCCGCCAACCTGTCTGCGGCGCGTCAAGCGTCTGGCGGGCGCCGGGTTGATCGAGCGGCAGATCGCCATCCTCAGCGCCGACCGGCTGGCGCCGATGCTGGGCTTCGGGCTCACGGCCATCGTCGAGATCACGCTGGACCGGCAGGATGCGGAGCGCCTGGCCGCGTTCGAGGCACGCGTGTCCGCGGACGAGGCCGTGCAGCAGTGCTACCGCGTCTCGCCCGGGCCTGACTTTTGCCTGATCGTCGTCGCCGCCGACATGCCGGGTTACCTGGCGCTGGTGCAGCGCCTGTTCACCGTGGATGCCAACGTGCGCAACGTCAAGGCCTTTTTCAGCGTGAAGCGCAGCAAGTTCGAACCCCTGGTGCCGCTGGCGTCCAGCGGATAGACGCAGGCAAACCACCCTCCCATGGCGACCGACGGACCTGATCCGTCCACTTTCCCACGCTATGGCCCGAAAAATCTCACCGCGCCCTATAGGCAAGGGTATTCCCCAAAATAATCGAATCGGGGGAGGGCCATGCAATCAATCTGGAGTTGGGCCCTGCCGGGCATCGTGCTGGTGCTGGTGCTGGTGCTGGTCGCGCTGCTGTACCTCAAGTTCGTGCGCGCGCCCTCGCCTCGCGATGACCGGTACACCTCGGAGGCGCTGCTGACGCCCGCGCAGGCCGACCTCCTTGTTACCTGCAAACGGTGTTTCCGGGCCAGGCGGTGCTGGCGAACGTACCGTTGAACAAAATCGTCTCCATCCGGCGCGCCGCCGACCGGCGCCGCGCCCGGCAAGCGCGGGATGCCCTCGCCGGACGAGTTCCGCCTGAAACTCTCGCTGGCCGCCCTGAGCCGCCCGGACCGCTCCGGCCAGATCAGCGTTCGCCAGCAGCTCGAACAGCGCATGGCCAAGGCCGACAAAAACTTGAAGCCTTCCGGATCCAAGAAGTCTCAAGTCATGGGAATTTCCGTCTTGACGGACTTGAACCCCAACCCGGAAAACGCTGCCCTGGATCCCTGGGCCACAAGCCGCAATTGACCGTTTCACCCCGCTGGCAGGAGCAGGCCTGCTTGCGGGCTATTTTTTCTTCGCCGGGCGCTGCCAGTCGGCAATGCTCACCTGCCGGCCGCGCGCAACGCTCAAGGCGCCCGGCGGCGTGTCGCGGATGATGGTGGAGCCACCGCCCACGGTGCCACCGGCCCCAATCGTCACCGGTGCCACCAGCACGCAGTTGCTGCCGATGTGCACGTCGTGCTCGATCACCGTGCGGTGCTTGTTGGCGCCGTCGTAGTTGGCGGTGATGCTGCCGGCCCCGTAGTTCACGCGCTCGCCCACGCTGGCGTCGCCCAGATAGGCCAGATGGTTGGCCTTGGCCCCTTTGGCCAGCGTCGAATTCTTCACTTCGACAAAGTTGCCAATATGCACCTCGGCACCCAGATGGGCGCCTGGTCGCAAACGCGCAAACGGGCCGATCCGTGCGCCCGCGCCGACCTCCACCTGGTCCTGCGCGCTGTGCGGGCCGCCTTCGATGTGGGTGAACGGATGGATCACCGCGCCGGCCGCGATCACCGCATTCGCAATCACGCAATGGGCGCCGATCTTCACGCCCTCGCCCAGGCTGACGCGGCCCTCGAACACGCAGTTCACGTCGATTTCCACGTCCTGCGCGCAGACCAGCGTGCCGCGCAGATCGAACCGCGCGGGGTCCGCGATGCGCACACCCTGCTCCATCAGCGCGCGTGCCTGCTGCAGCTGCAGCGCTCGCTCGAGCTCGGCCAGCTGCACCGGGCTGTTGACACCGGCCACCTGCAGCGCGTCGTCAATCCGGTGCGCGACCACCGGCACGCCGTCGGCCACGGCCAGCTTCACGATATCGGTCAGGTAGTACTCGCCCTGCACGTTCTTGTTGTCCAGCCGCCCCAGCCAGCCTTTGAGCCGGCGCGCCGGCACGGCCATGATGCCGCTGTACACCTCCGTGATCGCGCGCTGGGCTTCGCTCGCGTCCCTGTGCTCGACGATGGCCTGCACCGACGCGCCCGCACGCACGATGCGTCCATACCCGGTCGGGTCGGTGAAGTTGATGGTCAACAGCGCCAGCTTGTCCCCGCCGCAGGCCTCGATCAGGGCGCGCAAGGCTTCAGCGCGGGTCAAAGGCACGTCGCCCGAGAGCACCACGACGACGCCGTCATCGGGCAGCATTGGGGCCGCCTGCTGCACGGCGTGGCCGGTGCCCAGCTGCGGCTCCTGGCGTACAAACTTTATGTCAAAACCGGCTGTAGCCCTTGCCACGCCTTGGCAAGCCGCTTCAACTTCAGTAGCACCGTGACCGGTCACGACAACCACATGGCGCGCATTCAGGCCGGCGGCCGTGTCGATCACATGGTCGAGCAGGGCACGCCCGGCCAGGCGGTGCAATACTTTGGGCAAGCGGCTCTTCATCCGCGTGCCCTTGCCCGCGGCCATGATGACCACATCGATTGCTGTCATGACTCCTCCTGTGCGTTTTCTGCCGGCCTGGGCCGGAAGCGTAGCCCGGATTATCGGCTGGCTGATGTTCACGCTTGCGCTGGCGGCCTGCAGCACGATCAAGATCGCCTACAACAATGCCGCGGGCGTCGGGTACTGGTGGCTGGACGGCTATGTGGATTTCAATGAGGCGCAAACCCTGCAGCTGCGCGCGGATCTGGCCCGGCTGCAGCTCTGGCACCGCTCAACCGAATTGCCCCGGTATGTCGAATTGCTACAGAAAGTGGAGCAATTGGCCACCGCCGATATTGGGCCAGAGCAGGTTTGTGCCATTGCCCTGGAAATGCGCCGGCACCTGGGGACCCTCTTGGCGCAGATCGAGCCTGCCGCGACGGCACTGGCCATGACGCTGACGCCGGCGCAATTGCAGGGGCTGGATCGCAAGTACGCGAAGGCTGACGCGCGCTACCGCAAGGAGTGGCTGTCCAGGGCACCCGCGGAGCAGTCGGACAAGCGCTACAAGCAGTGGCTGGCACGCACTGAAATGATCTACGGCCGGCTTGACGGCGCTCAAAAAGACAGTCTTCGCGCGCAAGTGGCGCTGTCGGGTTTTGATGCGCGCATGAGCTACGAAGAGCGGCTGCGCCGCCAGCAGGATGCGCTGCAGACGCTGCGCCGGATCACACAGGCCGGGCTGCCTGAAGGCGACGCGCGCGACCTGGTCCACGGCTACTTCGAGCGCGCACTCGACTCGCCCAACCCTGCATACCGCGCCTACCAGCAAGCCCTGCTGCAGGAAGACTGCCGCAGCGTCGCCTTGACGCACAACACCGCCACGGCCGGCCAGCGCGACACCGCTGTACAAAGGCTGCGCGCCTACGAACGGGACCTGGCACAGCTGGCGTTGCCGCAACCGTAACCGACGCTGCTGCTTGCGCGGGTCGTGACGAAAACTAGATCAATGGCGCGCGGCGCAACGGCCGGTCGTAATAGTCGGCGATGCGCACCAGTGCCTTGGGATTGACCAGCCGCAAGCGCCCATCCTCGATCTGGTGCAAACCCAGCTTGCGCAGGCGGCGCAACGTCTTGTTGGTGTGCACCAGCGACAGGCCGAGTGCATCGGCGATGTGTTGCTGATTCAACGGAAACGCCACGCTATCGTCCTGCACCAGTCCCACCCGCTGCGCCCGGCGATACAGGTGGATCAGCAGCATGGCGACGCGCTCGGTCGCGTTGCGGCGCCCGGCGGTCAGCAAATTCTCGTCGACCAGGCTCTCCTCGCGTGCCGCAAGCCAGGTCAGGTCATAGCCCAGATTCGGGTACTCGCGGAACAAGTCCCTCAGGCTATCGCGTGCAAAAACGCACAGCGCCACTTCCGTCACAGCTTCCACGCCATGCGTAGCGCCGTCGGCAAACTGCCCCTGCAGGCCGATGAAATCGCCCGGTAACAGAAAATTCAGGATCTGGCGGCGCCCGTCGCTGAGCGACTTGTAGCGAAACGCCCAGCCGGCGTACAGCGTGAACAGCTTGCCGCCCGGCTTCTGCTCGGCAATGATTTCACCGCCCGCCTTGATACGAACCCTACCGTTGCGCAAGGCCTCGACAAATGCAAGTTCCGACGCAGACACGGGTGCAAAACCGTCAGATTGCCGCAGATGGCAATCCACGCAGTGCCGGGGGCAAACGGACGGCTCAGGCTCAATGAGGGCAGATGTGACCATGGGAGATGAGCCGATTGTGTCTTTTGACATTGTGGCTCCATTCAATCGCGCCTACATTGCAGCAAATTGGAGACCCAAGTGACCACTCTTTACGAAGTTTTGTATGCTAGCACGCTAGCCCTGACCGCTCAGGTGACCCAGGTTGCCGGCATTGTGACGGCGGCGCGCACGAGGAATGCAGCGCGCGACATCACGGGCCTGCTGGTGTTCGACGGCATGCATTTTTGCCAGCAGATCGAAGGCACCCGCAACGACGTCCTCAAGTTGATGGAGCAAATTCGGACGGATCCACGTCACATGGATGTCACGGTCGTCCATGAGGGGTCTCTGATCGAACGGCGCTTCGAGCGTTTCGCCATGGGTTACGTTGCGAGTGGCGATGAAGATGCCCTGATGCGGATCGGGCAGGGCGATGGCGAGCAGGCATTGGAGCAGTTTCTGGCGTTGATCCCGACGCTCGCCCTGGATCCCTGCTGACCCTTGCGCAGGCCGGACGCAACCATGCACCCAAGCCCGTCGCCAGCGCCTTCAGCGACCGCTGCCCGTCGTCATCACGCCTGCAACGCAGCCCACATTTCCTTGTCGCGCGCCGCCGTCCAGATGCGCGGGTTCTTGATGCCGCTGGCCTCGTCAAAGGCGCGGCTCACATCGAACGGCAGGCAGTGCTCGTAGATGAACACTTGGCCGAAGATCGGGTCCATGCTCTTGCGCGTGTGCGCCATGGCGGCCTTCAGGTCCATTTTGGCGGCGGCGGCTTCCTTGCCGCAGCGGTACAGCGTTTCGACCCAGCGCTTGGTGTAGTCGAGCGCCTTGTCGACGTTGGCCGCGCCCTTCATGGCTTCGCCGCGTCCGGGCACGATGGCCTCGGCCCTCAACGCCCGCAGGGCTTCGAGCGTGGCGGGCCATTCCTCGAGCTGGGCGTCGCCGGTATAGACGCCGGCCTCATACTCGACCAGGTCGCCGCTGAAAAGCACCTTCTCTTCGGCCACCCAGGCAATCGTATCGCCGCGCGTGTGGCCGTAGCCGGGCGACCAGATCTGCACCTTGACGCCGCCCAGATCGACGACCAGCTTGCCGGGCACTTCGCCCTTGGTGGCATCGCCGCCGCCGATCACCAGCGTCGGCCAGGTCAGGCCGGGCACGCCCTCGGCACCGCGGAACAGGCGCGGGAAGCGCTCCATCTCGCTTTGCATGTCTTCCTTGCCGCGCTCGATGATGAGGTCCAGCGTGCCCTGGCTGGCGATGACCTCGGTCGCCCCTTCGGCCACATAGGCGCTGGCGCCGAGCACGCGCACGGCATGGTAGTGGGTCAGCAGCACGTACTTGATGGGCTTGTCGCTGATGGTGCGGATCTTCGCGATCAGGTCCTGCGCCATCGCCGGCGTGGCGGTGGTGTCGCTGACCATGATGAACTTGTCGCCAATGATCACGCCGGAATTGGGATCACCCTCGGCGGTGTAGGCCCAGCAATGGGCGCTGAGTTGCTCGAAGGTGATTTTCTTGTCGGCCAGATCGGCCTGGCTGGCGAAGGCTTTGGTGGGGGCGCTGGACATGGGGAGTCTCCTGTAAGTGGGCAAGGGCTGAAGAGGCGCAAGTCGCGCGGCATCTTCTTGATGACCGTGCGATTTTACCTAACCGTAATTAATTACGCATTGTTAAATTCCGCTTTCAGCCACTGCACTGCTTTCAAAGCCAGTTCCTCCAGCGAAGCCGTTGCGTCCAGCGCCAGCACACCCGGTTCTTCGGCGGGGTCCTGCAGCGCCTCGAACTGGCTGGCCACCAGGCTGGGCGGGTAAAAATGGCCGTCGCGCCCCGCGACGCGGCGCAGCGATTCGGCCGGCGTGATGGCCAGGTGCACAAAGCGCAGCTCCGGCACGGCCGCCCGCAAGGTATCGCGGTACGCCCGCTTGAGCGCGGAGCAGGTCAGCACCGCGCCGGCCGGGTGCTGCGCCAGCTTGGCGCCCAGCGCCTGCAGCCAGCCGGCGCGATCCCTGTCCGTGAGCGGCACGCCCTGCTCCATCTTGTGAATATTGCGCGGCGGATGAAAGTCGTCGCCCTCGATCAGCGGCAGGCCCAGTTGCGCGGCCATGCGCCGCCCGACCGCCGACTTGCCGCACCCCGCGACGCCCATCACGACCACATGCATTGCACTCATGCGGTCAGTGTAGTGGCTCAGCCCATCTTCGAGCATGCCGAATGCGATCCAAACTCAGGGCGCGTCAGTCGTGCCGCGCAACGCGATGCTCGCGCTTCGGCACGCACCCCCATGGAAACCCCGCTAGAGCGTGGCTTCCGCCATGGCGCGACCGCACAGGCGCGCGATGAAGGCATCGCCATTGCGCGGCACCGCGTCGCCTCGCCACACCACATGCTGATCGGCGCGGCACATCACCAGCGCATGCACGTACTCGGCGGGAACAGCGGGCGCGTCGACGTCCAGCACTGTCAGCGGCATGCCGGTTGCCTGCGCGGCGCGCTGGAGCGGCGCGACGTCTGCATGTCGGTCGAAGCGAAGCAGCGTGTAGGCCGGGCCGAAAGCGTCGTACAGAGAACGCCCATCCGTCAGCCAGAAATGCGGCGCCCGACAGCCCGGCACGGTCGAGGGAGTAAAGGCGCCCATCGAGTATGCCGGCGGCGCGGCGTCGTCGTACTCGATGACGGGCGAGCCCGTGTAGTAGTAGCCGAAATTGAGGCCGGCACAGCAGAACTGCTGCACGTTGAGTTCATAGGCCTCGCGTCCGATGTCGGCGCGCTGCGCGTCAGCCTCGGGTCCGGGCGCCTCGATGTCGGCCGGCACGGTGCGGCGCGCGCGGATCATCTTCTGCGCATGGTCCATTGCGAAGCGCGACACCTGCTCGGTGATGGGCTGGCGTTCCGCCTCGTAGGCGTCCAGGATGCGTTCGTCGGCCCAGCCCTGCACGCAGGCCGCCAGCAGCCACGACAGATTGAGGGCATCCGCGATGCCCGCATTCATGCCGTAGCCGGCGTAGGGCACCCACAGGTGCGCCGCATCACCCGCCAAAAAGACCCGGCGATCGCGGAAGCGGTCGGCCACCAGCCGGCGTCCCACCCAGTCTTCCTTGCTGATCACCTCGTATTCGAAGTCGGGCCCGACACCGAGGATGTCGCGGATCGAGCGGTCGCGGTCGACCGAATCGAATTCGGGCTCCTCGGCGTTCAGGTGGTTGTGCACCAGCCAGGTGGCATGGCCATCGATGGCGAACATCGTGCCGCAACGCCGGGGGTTCATCGAGTAGTACGACCATGCCGGCTTGCCCGGAATGAGCGAGCGCAGCTGCGGCGCGCGGATGTAGGTCGACTGCACGCGCTGGATGACGGCCGTCCCCTCAAGCTTCGCGCCGATCTGCTTGCGCACCGCGGAACTGCCGCCGTCACAGCCCACCATGAAGCGGGCGCGAAGCGTACGCGTGCCGCCATCGTCGAGGCTCGTCGCCGTCGCGACGACACCCGTCTCGTCTTGCATGAAACCGGTGACCTGCGTCCGGTTGAGCAGGGTCACGCCCGACAGCGCGGCCGTGTGCTCCAGCAGAATCGGCTCCAGATAGATCTGGTTGATGCGGTGCGGCGGCTCCGCCGTCGGCCACCATGCGTCCGGCCCTTCCGCCTCGGTGTAGCGGTCGCGCCGGCAGGGAATCGGGATGCGCGTCAGCTCAATGCCCGTGACGCTGGTGCGGAACACGACATCGTTCGGATAATCGGCGGGGAGTCCGGCGTCGCGCAGCTTGCGCGCAACGCCGAGTCGGCGGAACTGCTCCATGGTGCGCGAGGCGACATGGTTGCACTTCACGTTTGGCGGCTCGGCGTAACGGCGAATTTCGGCGATGAGCACTTTCACGCCGCGCGCGGCCAAGTCCATCGCCATGGTCAGGCCCACGGGGCCGGCGCCGACGATCAGCACGTCGGCGGCCAGAATCTCTGCGGGTGCGTTCATGCGTCTTTCACCCCAGCTTGATACGGGCAATCCGGATCACATTGGCCCATTTCGCGGTTTCGGAACGAATGTAGACACCAAAGGCTGCGGACGTGCCCGGCTCCGGCTCGACACCCATGTTCCGCAATTTGGTCTTGATGGCCTCGTCGGTCAATGCGGCGTTGATTTCGGCATTCAGCCGCGCGACGATCGGCTCGGGCGTTCCGGCCGGCGCCACAATGCCGAACCAGCCGGTCGAATCGTATCCGGGCAGTCCTGCCTCAGCCACGGTAGGTACGTCCGGCAGCATGGGCAGTCGTCGCGCACTGGTCACAGCATAGGCAATCAGCTTGCCGGCCTTGATCTGTTGCAGCGCCGACGGCAGGTCGACCACGCCCAGTGACAACTGGCCGCCCATCACGTCGAGCGCAACCGGTCCGCTGCCGCGGTACGGCACCTCGTTCAATTGGATGTTCGCCATCTGGGCGAACAACGCCGCAGACAGGTGCATCGCTGTGCCGTTGCCACCATAACCGACCGACAGCTTGTCCGGCTCGGCCTTGGCCAGTGCGATGAGCTCGCGCAGCGTCACCGCTTTTGCTTTCATCGATGGATTACCGACAATCACGAACGGGATCGCCGCCAGCATCGCGACCGGCTTGAAGTCCTTCATGGCGTCGAACGGCATCTGCGGATAGAGGCTGACGTTGGCCGACAGTGCGCCCGCAGCGCCCAGCCCCAGCGTGTAGCCGTCGGCCGGCGCCCTAGCCACCAGCGTGAGGCCCACATTTCCGCCGGCGCCCGGCCGGTTATCCACTATGACAGGTTGTCCCAGCTTCTCGTTCAGGCGCGGCACGATCATGCGGAACACGGCGTCGGAGCTGCCACCGGGCGGGAAAGTGACGACCACCTGGATCGGCTTGATCGGGAAGTCACCCACGGCATTCTGCGCGGCGGTGGGCATGGCCAGTGCGGCCAGTCCGGTGAACGCGGCAAAGGCGACGGGGCGCAGGAGGCGGGTGAAATTCATCATTGAAGTGGGTCCATGTAGTTATCTCCAAACACCATTGGACCTCAGCGCAATTCATTCGTAAATCAAAAAATTGTTGACCCAATATCATGTTGCCTGATGAATAAAACCTTTGCCCCCACCTTCCGGCAGTTGCGCGCCTTCGTGCAGGTTCACCGACTGCGCAAACTTGGCGCCGCCGCCGAGAAGCTCTTCGTGACTCAGTCGGCCGTCAGCATGTTGATCCGGCAACTCGAAGAGGGGCTGGGTGCGCGTCTGTTCGATCGCACCACCCGATCGCTGCAGCCAACTGCGGCGGCGAATGAAATGCTTGCGACGGCCGAACGCATCCTGCGCGACATGGACGCACTATCGTCCAGCTTTCGCACACTGTCGACGCTGGAACGTGGTCGCGTCTGCTTCGCCACAACGCCCACGCTGGCGTCCTTCCTGCTGCCGGACGCCATCTGCGCTTTTGGCGCAGCCTACCCGCAGGTGCGCGTGGTCGTGGACGACTGCGCGCCCGACCAGTTCATCTCGCGGATCATTGGTGAGCACGTCGATTTCGGCATTGGCACTCCTGAGCACCCCGGCGCCGAGGTGGACACACAGACGCTCCTGCGTGATCAACTCGCGCTGGTGTGCCTGGCCAGCCATCCGCTGGCTTGCGCACGCAGCGTTCGTTGGGTCGACCTTGCAGGCCACCCCATTGTGACCATGCGTACCGGCTATGGCGTCCGGCCGCTGATCGACGGCACAGCAGCCACCGCAGGCGTAATCCTGAACGTTGTCAACGAGGTGTCATTCATGTCGACCGCGTTGTGGATGACGGCCAGCGGCATGGGCGCCTCGATCATGCCCTCGGCCTTCGCGCGCGCATCGAACAACGCATCGCTGGTCATCCGGCCGATTTCGACACCACGCGTGTCGCGCGACATTTCGGTAGTGATCAAGCGCGGGCGTTCGTTGTCGACCGCCAGCATCCGCTTTCTCGCAACCCTACGCAGTGCCTTGAAGGCGAAGTCGCCCTGATCTCTCAGCCCGCGGCGAGCCCATGTTCGAGCACGCCGATCACCTGCTCGGCAAACGCGGCGTAGCTCATGGCCCCGCCGGGGCGCAGCCAGGTGAAAGTCCAGTTGATCATGCCGAACAGCATCATGGCCAGGGCCGTCTGGTTCGCGGCGTTCACGCGCTGCGGATAGGCGCGACGCAGGAATCGCGTGACGGCGGAGACCACATCGCGCTGGCGGTTCAGGATCAGCTCGCGCTGCGACAGCGCCGGCACCTGACCCGGCGCAGCATCGGCCTCTGCGGCCAGAAACTTGGTGTCGTGCAGCAGCGCCACGTGGCGCGTGGCCGAGGTTTCGTACTCCTGCAGGAAATTGCGGACCAACTCGTGCAGCGCGGCGCGGTCATCCAGGCTACGGCGCTGCGCCGTCGCCTCGACCTGGCCGATGATGGCCAGCAGGCGCTGGGTGTAGCGGTCGAGCAGGTCGAACAGGATGGCTTCCTTGCTGCTGTAGTAGTGGTAGAGGCGCGCCTTCGAGGTGCCAATGGCGGCGGCAATATCGTTCATGCTGGCGGCCGGGTAGCTGCGATCGGCAAAACACTGCGCGGCAATATCGAGAATTTCGTCGCGCTTGAGTTCGTGAGAGGCAGATTTGGGGCGGGCCATGTTGGCATTCTGCCAGCGCGGGGGTATGGTGCAGGCCATGCCCGACCCTGCCCGAGACTTTGCCGACTACCGCCGCGAGAGCTTCACCTACCTGGCCCTGGAATCGGCACTAAAAGCGTGCTCAGCCCCCGCAGGGCGGACACGACCAGCTAGCAAATCGATAGCGAATCCGGCCAAGCCCGCGCCCAGGCGGACCACCGCGCCCGCCGCGCCGCCCAACGCCCGGGCCACGCCGCCAAGCGCCAGGCGCAAATCGGCCAGGGGCTGACCCACGGCGACACCCCATCCGCGCACCGCACGAGGCGGATTCTGTGCGGCGGCAGGCTGCGGGTCCCAGCTGAACCAGGCCGGCGCACTGCCGGCTGCATCCCAGGGCTCGAGTACCAGGCGTTGTCCCGCCCGCAACGCCAGCGACTCGCCGGGGTGCAGAAAACGGTCGCCCAGGTCGTTGGCGGGACCGCGGTGCGGGCCTTGCAGGGTAGCCCATACCTGGCCCTGCGCAATACGCAACACACCCGCCTCGCGCGGCCGCAGGGTCACGGCGCGGCCGGCGTCCAGCTTCCAGCAGCCGGGCAGCGCAGCGCCGGGCGTGGGTTGTTGCAATTGCAGAACATTTTGCGAGGTCATGGCGTTCTCCATATCAGCTAATCAGGAATGAATGATGGTCGCCAATGCCTTGGCAGTCCAATGAAAACGCGGTACGCTATTCATACTGAATTCGCATCAATCGACATTTCTGCCATTCCTTCAATCCCATGCAGTCTTCACCCACCCACCTGCGCTCGCGGCCGATCTCGGTGGGACATTTGCGCGCACTGGAGGCGGTTGCCAGGCATCTCAATTTCCGCGCCGCGGCGGAAGAACTGGCGCTGACGCAGTCGGCCGTGAGCCGGCAGATCCAGTCGCTGGAAGAAGAGGTGGGCGTCAGCCTGTTCTTGCGCCACACCCGCGCGGTGGAGCTCACCAGCGCGGGCGCGCAGCTGCTGCGCTCGGTGCTGCCGTCGCTGGAGCGCATCGACAGCGCGGTGCGGCTGATTCGCCGCAGCGCCGGACGCAAGAGCGTGGCCATCACCACCTGGGCCTCGTTCGCGTCCATGTGGCTGATTCCGCGCCTGGAAGCCTTCCAGAGCGAGTACCCCGACATCGACATCCGCATCGACGCGAGCGACCACGCGGTGGACATGGAGACCACCGACGTTGACATCGCGCTGCGCTACGCCGTGCCCGCCAATGTGCCGGCGAGCGCGATCCGCATGTTCGGCGAGCAGCTCACGCCCGTGGCGAGCCCCTGGCTGCTCAAGAGCGGGCATGCACTCGCGCGCGGCGAGGATCTGGCGCATTTCGCGCTGATCGAGGCCGGCGACGCGCACCGCACCCAGCATCTGGAGTGGTTGACCTGGCGGCGCTGGTTCGACACCCACCACTTCAGCAAGCTCGAGCCCAAGCGCTGGCTGTACTTCAACTACGCCAACCAGATCGCCCAGGCCGCGCTCACGGGCCAGGGCGTGGCGCTGGCGCGCATGCCCCTGGTGGCCGACAGCCTGGCCAGCGGCGACCTGGTGGAAATCCTGCCCGGCATGCGGCTCGAATCGCCCATGGCGTACTGGATGCTGGTCGGCCCGCGCAGTGCGCTGCGGCCCGAAATCCGGGCGTTTTGCGAATGGATTTCGCTGCAGGCGGCACAAACGCGCAAGGCCGTTGGCGATGGGCCGGATCCGGACACGCTCGACCAGCCCGATTGAAGGGCCGCGCCAGGGCGTCCGGCCCGTTCAACCGGCCGGGGCTGGTTCTTGCGGCCGGCTCGCCTGGTTCAGCTGCTCGATGGCGGCGGCATCCAGTGTCAGTTGTGTGGCCGCCACCAGTTCCGCCAATTGGGCGAGCGACGTGGCGCTGACAATCGGCGCCGTGATGCTGGGGCGGGCCAGCTCCCACGCCAGCGCCACCCGCGCCGGCGTGGCGTTGTAGCGCGCCGCCACGTCGTCCAGCGCGGCCAGGATGCGCAGGCCGCGCGCGGTCAGGTACTTGGCGGCACCCTTGCCGCGCGGACTCTTGCCCAGATCGGCGCTGGATCGGTATTTGCCGGTCAGAAAGCCGCTGGCCAGCGCATAGAAGTTGATGACGCCCACGCCCTGCTGGACGCACAGCGGCTCCAGCGTGTCTTCATACGCGGCGCGGTCGTACAGGTTGTACAGCGGCTGCAGACTCTCGTAGCGCGGCAGCCCCTCTTGCCGACTCACCTCCAGCGCCTGCGCCAGTCGGACTGCACTGTAGTTCGACGCGCCGATGGCGCGCACCTTGCCCTGCGCGATGAGTTCACCATAGGCCGCCAGCGTTTCTTCCAACAACGTGTCGGCATCGTCGTCGTGGGACTGGTACAGGTCGATGTAGTCGGTCTGCAGCCGGCGCAGCGAATCTTCCAGCGCGCCCCGGATGTAGGCCGGTGCCAGCCCCTTGCGGCCCGGTCCCATCTCCATGCCGACCTTGGTCGCCAGCACCACCTGGCTACGCTTGCCGCTGCGCTTGAACCATTTGCCAAGGATGGTTTCGGATTCACCGCCCGTGTGCCCGGGCACCCAGCGCGAATACACGTCGGCGGTGTCGATGAAGTTGAAGCCGGCATCCACCCAGGCGTCCAGCAGGGAGAACGAGGTGGCTTCGTCAACGGTCCAGCCGAACACGTTGCCGCCGAAGGCCAATGGTGAGACTTGCAGGCCGGATCGGCCCAGGGATCGCTTGTTCATGCGCTGCTCCTTGCGAGGTTCATGTACAAAAACGGAACTTTAAACTTTACGCCCAACCACCCAGGCGTGGGGGCGAACGCAGCGAGGGGCTTATTAAACGGGCCACACCACGCCGTTGTCGTTGAGGATCGCATCCAGCGGCACGTCGTGCGCCTCGGGCTCGAAATCTTCTATGAACCCGTGGGTAAAGCCCAGCCCGACGGTGACCGGCCGGGGCCGCAGGGCGGCCAGCGTGCGGTCATAGAAGCCCCCGCCATAGCCCAGCCGGTAGCCGCCCGCACCATAGCCCAGGCAGGGCACGAACAGCAATGTGGGCACCACCACCTCGGTGTCCTTGGGCTTGGGGATGTCGTAGGCGTCCTCCTGCATCGGGCAGCCCGGGTACCAGGCGTGAAAAGTCAGGGTCTTGTGAACCTTGTCCACCACTGGCAGTCCGATGCGCTTCATGTCGGGGCCGCCCTGCAGCTCGCCATCCTCCTTCCAGCGGTGCAGCGCGGGCAGCGGATCGAACTCGCCCTTGATCGGCCAGTAGGCGCCAATCACGGTATCGGGCCGTCCCACCAGCCAGATCCGCATGACGCGCTGGAGCAAATCCGCGCGCTGCACGCGGTCGGGCAGAGCCAGCCTCTCTTCGATCAATGCACGTCGTACCGCTAACTTGTCCATAATTCCCCCATGAAGATCAACAAGATTTTGACACCGTCTCTCTCCGCCACCCTGATTGCCGGCGTCCTGTTCGCGGCGCTACCGTCTGCACAGGCCCAACCCGGCAGCGACGAGGCCCTGCTGCAAATGAGCCAGGCCTTCAAAAGGGGCGACAAGGCCGCACTCACGGCGCTGCTGCCGCTGGCCCGGGGCAACCCGCTCGAAGCCTGGGCCGCCTATTGGGAGCTGAAGGCGCGGCTGGATGACGCCAGCGCGCAGGAAGTGCAGGATTTCCTCACGCGCTACGCCGGCACCTACCAGGAAGACCGGCTGCGCAACGACTGGCTGCTGCTGTTGGGCCAGCGCCGCGACTGGGAGGGTTTCGCCGCCGAATACCCCAAATTCCGCATGCGCGACGACCGCGAAGTGCAATGCTACGCGCTGCACATCGAGCAGCTGACCAGCGCCACGCCCTCGCCCACCCTGGCCGAGCAGGTCCGCAAAAACTGGTTTGCACTGCACAAGGCCGATGACGGCTGCACGCTGGCGGCAGGCACCCTGATCTTCGCCCAAGAAATGCCCGCGCTGGAGGCGTGGCGCAAGGCGCGACTGGCGATGGCCGCGAATCGCCTGACGGTGGCGCGCAACGCGGTCGGGATCGTCGCCCCCGAGGCTTTGAACCTGGTCGCCGACCTCGGCAACAGCCCGGCGAAATTTCTCGCCGGCAAAGCCGTCGCGATGTCGCGCGTGAGCAAGCAGCTGGTGGTGCTGGCCCTGATCCGGATGGCCGCCAATGACCCGGACGCCGCCGCGACCCAGCTCGATAGCAAATGGAGCCCGCAGCTCACCAGCGAAGAGCGCAACTGGGTCTGGGGCGTCATCGGCAAGCAGGCGGCGACCCGCTTGAGCGGCGATGCGCTGAACTACTACGGGCGCGTCAGCCGGGACAGCGACCTGCCCGACGACCTGCTGGAATGGAAAGCCCGCGCCGCGCTGCGCGCCGGCACATGGCCCACCGTGCTGACGGCGATCAAGGCCATGAGCGAGGACGCGCGCAAGAATCCCACCTGGGTTTACTGGAAGGCACGCGCGCTGCTGGCCACCCTGAACGGTGCCCAGCGCGCCGACCCCGCGTCGCCGCGGCGCCTTGAAGCCAACGCGCTGCTGGAGGGCATCGCGGGTCCCAGCGGTTTCTACGAGCAACTGGCGCTGGAAGATCTGGGCCAGCGCGTCACCGTGCCGCCCAGGCCCGCGCCGCCGACGGCACAGGAAAAGCAGGCGGCGCTGGCGGACCCGGGCCTGAACCGGGCCTTGTACGCGATCGGACTCGGGCTGCGCAGCGAAGGCGTGCGCGAATGGAACTACGCCACCAACCTGCACACGCCCGGCGGCATGAGCGACCGCGAACTGCTGGCCGCCGCCGACCTGGCCTGCCAGCGCAAAATCTGGGACCGCTGTATCAACACCAGCGAGCGCACCAAATCGTTCATGGACTTCGACCAGCGCTTTCCCATGCCGCACGAGCAGGCCGTGATCAAGCGCACGCGCGAGATCGGCCTCGACCCGGCCTATGTGTACGGCCTGATCCGCCAGGAAAGCCGCTTCATCATCGACGCACAGTCGGGTGTGGGTGCCTCGGGCCTGATGCAGGTCATGCCCGCCACGGCGCGCTGGACGGCCCGCAAGATCGGGCTGGTCAACTTCAACGCCGAGCAGATTTCCGATCGCGACACCAACATCGCGATCGGCACCGGCTACCTCAAGCTGATCCTGGACGACTTCGACGGCTCCATGGCGCTGGCCGCCGCCGCCTACAACGCCGGCCCGGGGCGGCCGCGCAGCTGGCGCAACGGCCCGGTGCTGGACGCGGCCATCTGGGCCGAAAACGTGCCGTTTGCCGAAACCCGCGACTACGTCAAGAAAGTGCTGGCCAACACCACCGATTACGCGGCCATCCTGAGCGGCCAGCCCCAGTCGTTGAAGGCCCGGCTGGGCACGGTGGGGCCGCGCGATGCCAGCTTGCCGGACCCGGGCAAGGATTTGCCCTGAAACGGATTTACGGGATCACCGCATTCACCACGGCGCCCGTGGCCTTGACGCCGGTGGTGACGATCACCGCGCCGGTGGTCACCACGGCACCGCCGACTGCCACCACGGCGTCTCCCAGCGCCACTACGGCGCAGCCGCTGCACAGCGCGACGACGCAAAAAACCGACAGCCGGCAGGCGGCGCTGAGTTGGCGCATGAAATAGCCCTTGTCTTCTATCATTCGAATGCTTCAATTATCGGGGCAGGAACACGCGCCAATGCGTCAGATTGTCAGGACACCCACAGGACTCAAGCAGAATCGACCCTCATGAACAAAATACTCATCCTCGGCGGCACCGGCTTTGTGGGCAGCCACCTGTGCGAGAAACTGACGCGGCTGGCGTGGCGCAGCACCGTTCCCACGCGGCGCCTCGCAGGCGCCAAGCACCTGTGGATGCTGCCGCTGCTGGACCTGTTCGAAGCCGATGTGCACGATGAGGCCGCATTGACACGCCTCGTGGCCGGACACGATGCCGTGGTGAATCTGGTCGGCCTCCTGCACGGCAACGAAGCTGCATTTGACAAGATGCACGTCCAGCTGCCGCAAAAACTGGCGCGCGCCTGTGCGGCAACGGGAGTGCGCCGCGTGGTGCACGTCAGCGCGCTGGGCGCCGGCAACGACGCGCCGTCCATGTACCAGCGCAGCAAGGCACGCGGCGAAGAGGTGCTGCGCGCGGCCGATCTGGATCTGACGGTGCTGCGCCCCAGCGTGATTTTTGGCCCCGAGGACAAATTCCTGAACCTGTTCGCCAGACTCCAGCGCGTGTTTCCGGTGCTGCCGCTGGCGGGCAGTGCGGCGAAATTCCAGCCCGTGTGGGTCGAAGATGTCGCTGCGGCCGTGGTGACCAGCCTGCAGGAGCGCCGGCGCATCGGCGAGACTTACGAGGCCTGCGGACCGCAGGTGCTGACGCTGAAAGAACTGGTGCAACTGGCGGGGCGCTACAGCGGCCGCGAGCGCCCGATCATCCCGCTGCCGATGGCACTGGGCCGCCTGCAGGCCCTGCTGATGGAGATGGCCCCGGGCGAGCCGCTGATCAGCCGCGACAACCTCGACGCGATGAAGGTGGACAACATCGCCAGCGGACTGCTCCCTGGACTGCAGGCGCTGGGCATCACCCCCAGCGCCCTGTCCACCATCGCGCCGTCTTACCTCCACACGCAGGGCCAGGAAGACGAGTTGCTGGCCATGCGCAGAACCGCCGGGCGTTTCTAACGCAGAGCCCCCACGCTTGTCGCGGGGATCGATAAGCTTTTGTAAAGGGTTGGCGAACCCGCGGCAGTAACATGTCGCCCTGGAGGTTTTCATGCTCAAGCTCTACATCGGCAACAAAAATTATTCCTCGTGGTCCATGCGGCCCTGGGTACTGCTCAAACAGGCGGGCATCCCGTTCCAGGAAGTCAAGGTGCTCTTCGATTCGTTCGATCCGGGCTCGAACTTCAAGGTGACACTGGACGGCGTAACCCCGGCCGGCAAGGTACCGGTGCTGCTGGACGGCGACTTCGCCATCTGGGACACGC
This sequence comes from Rhodoferax sediminis, assembly GCF_006970865.1. NCBI lineage: Bacteria > Pseudomonadati > Pseudomonadota > Betaproteobacteria > Burkholderiales > Comamonadaceae > Rhodoferax > Rhodoferax sediminis. The sequence continues at coordinate 531,817 of NZ_CP035503.1, read as the reverse complement.
TGGCGATTGCCGAGTATGTGGCCGAGAAATTTCCCGAGAAAAAACTCTGGCCGCAGGACTCCAGGGCCCGGGCACGTGCGCGCAGCATCTGCGCCGAGATGCACTCCGGCTTCGCGGCCCTGCGCGGCAGCTGCGGCATGAACATCGAGGCTTCGCTGCCGCACATCGGCCAGCTCGTGTGGCGTGACAAGCCCGCCGTGCGCGCCGACGTGCAGCGCCTCGTCAGCATGTGGAGCGAGCTGCTCGCGCAGCATGGCGGGCCATTGCTTTTTGGGGATTTCACGATCGCCGATTCTTATTTCGCGCCGGTGTGCATGCGCATCAAGACCTATGCGCTGCCGGTGCCCGCCGAGATCGCCGCCTACGTGGAACGCGTGCGCGCACTGCCCGGCATCAAGGCCTGGATCGACGACGCCCTGGCCGAGCAGGATTTCCGCAATTTCGAGGAGCCTTACCGGCTGTCGAGATAACGCCCCCACGCTTGCCACAGCGTGTGCTGCGCTGCCCCCCCCCCGAGGGGGCCGTTTCGCACTAGAGCAGTCGGCAAGGCTCCCAAGTAAACTGCCCGGCATGCAGATCTACTTGGTTGGCGGTGCGGTGCGCGATGCCTTGCTGGGCTTGCCCGTGCAGGACCGCGACTGGGTGGTGGTGGGCGCCACGCCCGAGGCGATGGTCGCGCTGGGCTATCTGCCGGTGGGCCGCGACTTCCCCGTGTTCCTGCACCCGCAAACGCACGAGGAATACGCGCTGGCACGCACGGAGCGCAAGACCGCGCGCGGCTACCACGGCTTTGCGTTCCACACCACGCCGGACGTGACGCTGGAGCAGGACCTCGCGCGGCGCGACCTGACTATCAATTCAATAGCTGTCAATGCAGATGCAGTAATGGCGTCAAGCCCATTTCATCTAAATCCCAAGGCTCTGATCGACCCTTACGGCGGGCAGCGGGATTTGCGCAGCAAGACCTTTCGCCACGTCACCGAGGCCTTCCGCGAAGACCCGGTGCGCATCCTGCGCGTGGCGCGCTTTGCGGCGCGCTTTGCCGACTTCCATGTGGCGCCCGAGACGATGCGGCTGATGCAGGACATGGTCGGCCACGGCGAGGTCGATGCGCTGGTGGCCGAGCGCGTGTGGCAGGAACTGGCTCGCGGCCTGATGGAGAACACCCCTTCGCGCCTGTTCGAGGTGCTGCGCGATTGCGGCGCGCTGCGCGTCCTGCTGCCCGAGGTGGATCGACTTTGGGGCGTGCCGCAGCCCGCACAGCATCACCCCGAGGTCGATACCGGCGTCCATCTGATGCTGGTGCTCGACATGAGTGCGCGGCTTGGCGCCCCCTTGCCGGTGCGCTTTGCCTGCCTGATGCACGACCTCGGCAAAGGCACGACGCCGGCCGACGCGCTGCCGCGCCACATCGGCCATGAGGAGCGCGGCGTCAAACTGGTCAAGAGCGTGTGCGCACGGCTGCGCGTGCCCGCCGAATGCCGCGAACTGGCCGAGGTGGTGGCGCGCGAACACGGCAACATCCACCGCAGCGGCGACTTCCAGGCGGCGGCGCTGGTGCGCCTGCTGGAGCGCTGCGATGCGTTTCGCAAACCACAGCGATTCGCGGACGCGCTGCTGGCCTGCGAATGCGACGCGCGGGGCCGCCTGGGGCTGGAGCAGAGCGCTTATCCCCAGCGCGAGCGGCTGCTCGGGGCACTCGCCGCCGCGCAGCAGGTCGCTACAAATTCAATAGCCGAACACGCACAATCCACGGGGGCTACAGGTCCAAAGATTGGAGAGATGATTCACCAGGCACGGGTCGCAGCAGTCGCGGCCCGCTGGCCGGCAGCCGGCGCTTGATACCACGCCGGCCCAATTTTCCGCCGGACCGCCCCAAGGAAAGCCAACGTGGGGTCTTTATGGCCGTTTTGGATCGTTGGCCGCATTCACGGCAGCGGCGCCCGGCAAACTGGTGGCATGCCAGCCACCGCCCAGCGCCTGGATCAGCTGCACGCTGGCAACGTAGCGGCTGCCCAGCAGACTCACCGAATCCCGCTCGGTGCCGAACGCCGTGGCCTGCGCGGTGACCACATTCAGGTAGCTGACGACACCGGCCTTGTACTGGTTGATCGTCAGCCTGACCGACTCGCGCGCCGCCTGCAGGGCCGCGTCCTGCACGGCGGCCTGCTGCTCCAGGATGCGCAGGGCCGCCAGATTGTCTTCCACCTCCTGCAAGCCGGTGAGCACGGTCTGGCGGTACAGCGCGACGTTCTGGTCATACACCGCGCGCGCCTGCCGGCTCTGCGCATCGCGCGCGCCACCGTCGAACAGGGTCGCGGCCAGTTGCGGGCCAATGGACCAGAAGCGGTTCGGCAGGCTCAGCAGGTTGGCAAGGGTCGAGCCCTGGTAACCGGCCGACCCGGTCAGGCTCAGGGCCGGAAAATACGCGGCCTTGGCCACGCCGATCTGGGCGTTGGCCGCGGCGACCTGGCGCTCCGCTGCCGCCACGTCGGGCCGGCGCTCGAGCAGTTGCGAGGGCAGGCCGGCCTCGGGCACCGGCGGTGGCGGCGCCGTCGTCAGCGGCGCGGGGGCGATGGAGAAGGTCGAGGCCGGCTGGCCCACCAGCAGGGCAATCGCATGCTCGAGCTGGGCGCGCCGCACGCCCAGGTTGATGGCCTGGGCCTGCGCGGTCTTGAGCTGCGTGTCGGCCGCCACCACATCGGCCTGCGCCGACACCCCGCCGACATAGCGGTTTTTGGTGAGCTGCAGTGATTTCTGGTAGGCGGCGACGGTGTCGGCATACAGCTGGATCTGGGCGTCCACCTGGCGCAGCGTGAAGTAACTTTGCGCCAGCTGGCCCTGCGCACTCAGGCGCGCCGCCGCCAGCTCGGCGGCGCTGGCCTGGGCGCTGCTGGTTTGCGCCTCGGTGGCGCGGCGCACCTTGCCCCAGATGTCGGCCTCCCAGGACGCGCCCAGCGACAGGGAGACGTTGTTGCTGATGCTGGAGGAACCGGAGGAGGAAGCGCCGGAGGCGCCAGTGGTTGTGCGCGTGGTCAGACCGCTGCCGGCCTGCGATCGCGTCGCGGCCGCGTTCAGGCCAATCGTCGGGAAGTAGGCGGCGCGCGCCGACTCCGCCAGCGCGCGCGCCTGCTCGTACTGCGCCGCGGCCGCCTTCACGGTCTGGTTCGAAATCTCCACCTGTTCGACCAGCGCGTTGAGCCGGGCGTCGCCAAACACTTCCCACCACTTGCCGCGATCCGCGGTGTCGGCGGGCTGGGCCACGGTCCAGCCGCTGTTTTCCTTGTAGGCGAGCGGGGCGGCGGTGTCGGGCCTGACGTAATCGGGGCCGACCGCGCAGGCGCCCAGCAGCGTGCACACGGCCAGCGTCATGGCCATGGCCAGCGGCGTATTGGAGGTTGAATGGGTGCTCATGGCCTCTCCTGCCCTGCAAAAATAGGTCGGCCTGGGCCTGCGCGCCAGCGCGCATAGTGCGCCTTGCCCCACACGCTGAGCCGGTCCAGATAAAGGTACACCACGGGGGTGGTGTACAGCGTCAGCAACTGGCTCACCATCAGGCCGCCGACGATGGCGATGCCCAGCGGCTGGCGCAGCTCGGCACCGTCGCCGCGGCCCAGCGCCAGCGGAATGGCGCCGAACATGGCTGCCATGGTGGTCATCATGATGGGGCGAAAGCGCAGCCGGCAGGCCTGGAAAATCGCGTCGCGCGGCGTCATGCCGAGCCGGCGCTCGGCGTCCAGCGCGAAGTCGATCATCATGATGGCGTTCTTCTTGACGATGCCGATCAACAGGATCACGCCGATCAGCGCGATCAGGCTGAACTCGGTGCCGGTCAGCAGCAGCGCCAGCAGCGCACCCACGCCGGCCGAGGGCAGCGTCGAGAGAATGGTCAGCGGGTGCACATAGCTCTCGTACAGCACGCCAAGCACGATATAGACCGCCAGCAGCGCCGTCAGGATCAGCATGGGCTGGCTACTCAAAGAACTCTGGAAGGCGTTGGCCGTGCCCTGAAAGCTGCCATGCAGGCCGGTCGGCACGCCCAACCTGGCCATCGCGTTGTCGATCGCGCCGCTGGCGTCCGACAGCGACACGCCCGGCGGCAGGTTGAACGAAATCGTCGAGGCCGTGAATTGCCCCTGGTGGTTCACCGACAGCGCGGTGCTGGTGGGCGCATACGTGGTGAAGGCGGCCAGCGGAATCTGCGGCTCCGGCTGGGTCGAGAGCGTCAGCGCCAGTGAGGTGTTGGCCGACAGCTTGCCGCCCGCCGTCAGCGCCGGCGCGGTCTGCAGCGCCGACGAGGTCGGTGCCAGGTTCGCCCGCGACAGGGGCACGCTGACATAGGTTTTCTGCAGCGTGGCCGGGCTCTGCCAGTACTCGGGCGAGGCCTCCATCACCACGTGGTACTGGTTCATCGCGTTGTAGATGGTCGAGATCTGGCGCTGGCCGAACAGGTCGTAGAGCGAAGCGTCGATCAGCTGCGGCGTGACGCCCATGCGCATGGCCGTGGCGCGATCGATGGTCAGCGTGGTTTGCAGCCCATGGTCCTGCTGGTCGCTGCTGACGTCGGCCAGTTCGGGCAGATTCGACAGGGCCAGGGTGATCTTGGGCTCCCAGGCGCGCAGCACGGCCAGGTCGTCGGCCTGCAGCGTGTACTGGTACTGGGCATTGCTTTGCCGGCCCCCCACGCGGATGTCCTGCACGGCCTGCAAATACAGGCTGGCACCGGCCACGTGAGACAGCTTGCCGCGCAGCCGCGCAATCACCATGTCGGCCGAGTCCTTGCGCACGCCCAGCGGTTTCAGCGAGACGAAAACAAAGCCGCTGTTGACGCGCCCGCCACCGGTGAAGCCGACCACGGTGTCGACATCCTTGTCGGACCTGACAATCTGCACGAACTCGGCAAATTTCTGCTTCATGGCCTGGAACGAGATCGCCTGGTCGCCCTGGATGCTGCCCACCAGCCGGCCGGTGTCCTGCTGCGGGAAAAAGCCCTTGGGAACGATCACATACAAATACACGTTCAGCGCAATCGTCGCCAGCAAGATGACCATCATGAGCGGGGCAAAGCGCAGCGCCCAGGCCAGCGAGCGCTCATAGCCGCGCAGCATGCCGTTGAAAAACCGCTCGCTCATCAGGTACAGGCGCCCTGGCTGGCGTGCCGCGGCCGCGTCGCGCGCCTTGAGCAGGCGCGCGCACATCATCGGCGTGGTGGTGAGCGACACCAGCAACGACACCAGGATGGCCACCGAAAGGGTGATGGCGAATTCACGGAACAGGCGCCCGACGATGCCGCCCATGAGCAGCAGCGGAATAAACACCGCGATCAGCGACAGGCTCATCGACAGCACCGTGAAGCCGACCTCGCGCGCGCCCTGCAGGGCCGCAGCGAACGGCTTCATGCCGTTCTCGATATGGCGCGAGACGTTCTCCAGCACCACGATGGCATCGTCCACCACGAAGCCGGTGGCAATCGTCAAGGCCATCAGCGAGAGATTGTTCAGGCTGAAGCCCAGCAGGTACATCGCACCGAAGGTGCCGATCAGCGATACCGGCACGGCCACGCTGGGAATCAGGGTAGCGCGCCAGTTGCGCAGAAAAACGAACACCACCATGATGACCAGCGCGATCGAGATCAGCAGCGTGCGCTCGGTGTCCTTGAGCGACGCGCGGATGGTGGGCGTGCGGTCCACCGACACCGTCAGGTTGATGGCGGCGGGAATCGAGGCGCGCAGCTGCGGCAACAGCGCGCGCACCCGGTCCACCGTCTCGATGATGTTGGCCCCCGGCTGGCGGTACAGGATCACCAGCACCGAGGGTTTGCCATTGGTCTGGCCGGCGTTGCGCAGGTCGGCCACCGAATCCACCACCTGGGCCACGTCGCGCACGCGCACCGGCGCGCCGTTGCGATAGGCGACGATCAGGGGCATGTATTCGGCGGCGGTCGTGGCCTGGTCGTTGGCGTAAATCTGCCAGTTGCGCTCGCCGTCTTCCACAATGCCCTTGGGCCGGTTCGCATTCGTGGCTGCCACCGCCGTGCGCACGTCGGCCGTGCCAATGCCGTATTTGTTGAGCGCGGCCGGGTTCAACTCGATGCGTACCGCCGGCTGCGAGCTGCCGCCCACACTGACCTGGCCGATGCCGTCCACCTGCGACAGTTTTTGCGCCAGGATGCTGTCGGCCGCGTCGTACATCCGGCCCTGCGTCATCGTGTCCGAGGTCAGCGACAGAATCAGCACCGGCGCATCGGCCGGATTCACCTTGCGGTAGGTCGGGTTCCTCGGCATCCCCGTGGGCAGCAGGGTGCGCGCCGCATTCAGCGCCGCCTGCACATCGCGCGCGGCGCCGTCGATGTCGCGGCTCAGGTCGAACTGCAGCGTGATGCGCGTCGAATTCAGCGCGCTGCTCGAGGTAATCTCCGTGACGCCGGCAATGCTGCCCAAGGCGCGCTCCAGCGGCGTGGCCACCGTGGCGGCCATGGTCTCGGGACTGGCGCCCGGTAGCGAGGCCGACACGGAGATCGTCGGGAAATCCACCTGCGGCAGGGGCGAAACCGGCAGCAGCCGGAACGCGACCAGCCCGGCCAGCGCGATGCCCAGCGTCAAGAGCGTGGTCGCGACCGGGCGCTCGATGAACGGCTTGGAGATGTTCATGGTCAGGCCATTGCGCTCAAGGCTGGACCAGCGGGTCCACAGCCGGCGTCCCATCCGAGTCCACGTCGGGGTTGCCAAAGCGCTTTTTCATGCGCCGCGCCACACGATCGAAGGCCAGGTAGATCACCGGCGTGGTGAACAGTGTCAGCACCTGCGACACCAACAGACCGCCGACCATGGTGATGCCCAGCGGCTGGCGCAACTCGGAGCCGACACCGCCACCGAGCATCAGGGGCAAGGCGCCCAGCAGGGCGGACATCGTCGTCATCAGGATGGGACGGAAGCGCAGCAGGCAGGCCTGGTAGATCGCCTCGCGCGGCGACTTGCCCTCGTGGCGTTCGGCGTCCAGCGCGAAGTCGATCATCATGATGGCGTTCTTCTTCACGATGCCGATCAAGAGGATGATGCCGATGATCGCGATGATGTCGATGTCATGGCCCGTGAGCAGCAGCGCCAGCAGCGCGCCGACCGCGGCCGAGGGCAGCGTGGACAGGATCGTGACCGGGTGGATGTAGCTCTCGTACAGCACCCCGAGCACGATGTACATTGTGATGATGGCTGCCAGGATCAGCAACAGCGTGTTGCTGAGCGAGGCCTGGAACGCCAGCGCGGCACCCTGGAAGCTGGTCTGCACGCTCACGGGCAGGCCGATCTCGGCCTCGGCCGCCTTGATCGCGTCGACGGCGTCGCCCAGCGAGGCGCCCGCCGCCAGGTTGAAGGAGACTGTCGCGGCGGAGAATTGGCTCAGATGGTTCACCACCAGCGGCGCGGTTTTCTCGGAAATGCGGGCGATGCTGGACAGCGGAATCTGGCCGCCGCTGCCCGTGACCAGGTAGATGCCGTTCAGTGCGGCGGGGCCCTTCTGGAATTCGGGCTTGACCTCCATCACCACGCGGTACTGGTTGGACTGCGTGTAGATCGTGGAGATCATGCGCTGGCCGAAGGCGTTGTACAGCGCGTTGTCGATCGCCGCCGTGGTGATACCCAGGCGCGAGGCCGAGTCGCGGTCGATGTCGATATAGGCCTGCAGACCCTCATCCTGCAGGTTGCTGGCCACGTCCGCCAGCTGCGGGATTTGCTGCAGTCGCGCGACCAGCCGGGGCACCCACAGACTGAGCTCGTCCGGGTTCGCGTCTTCCAGGCTGAACTGGTACTGGGTGCGGCTCACGCTGTCCTCGATGGTCAGGTCCTGCACCGGCTGCATGTACAGCTTGATGCCCGGCACATCGGCGTCGAGCCTGGGCCCCAGGCGCCGGATCACGTCACTGGCGCTGATGCCGCGCTCCGCCTTGGGCTTGAGGTTGATCTGCAGGCGCCCGCTGTTGAGCGTGACATTGGTGCCGTCGACTCCGATGAACGACGACAGGCTCTGCACCGCGGGGTCCTGCAGCACCACGCGGGCCAGCGCCTGCTGGCGCTCGCCCATGGTGGCGAACGAAACCGATTGCGTGGCCTCGGAAATGCCCTGAATCACCCCGGTGTCCTGCACCGGGAAAAACCCTTTCGGCACGAAGATATAGAGCAGCACCGTGAGCACGAGCGTGGCGAAGGCAACGAGCAGCGTCAGCATCTGGCGGTCCAGCACCCATTCGAGCGCCCGCCCGTAATGGGCGATGACGTTGTCGAAAAAGGCCCCGCTCTTGCGGAAGAACCAGCCCTGTTTTTCGGGCGGCGTGTGGCGCAGCAGCCGCGCGCACATCATCGGGGTCAGCGTCAGCGACACCACCGCCGAGATGAGAATGGCAACTGCCAGCGTCACGGCGAATTCGCGGAACAGGCGCCCGACCACGTCGCCCATGAAGAGCAGCGGGATCAGCACCGCGATCAGCGACACGGTCAGCGAGATGATGGTGAAGCCGATCTGCGCCGAGCCCTTCAGTGCCGCCTCCAGCGGTTTCATGCCCTCCTCGATGTAGCGCGAGATGTTCTCGATCATCACGATCGCATCGTCCACCACGAAGCCGGTAGCGATCGTCAGCGCCATCAGGGTCAGGTTGTTGATGGAAAAACCCGCGAAATACATGACGCCGAAGGTGCCGACCAGCGACAGCGGCACCGCGACACTGGGAATGATGGTGGCCGGCACGTTGCGCAGGAACACGAAGATCACCATCACCACCAGCGCCACCGACAGCAGCAGCTCGAACTCCACATCGCTGACCGAGGCCCGGATGGTGGTGGTCCGGTCCGTCAGAACCTTGACGTCGATGGCGCCCGGCAGCGTGGCCTGCAGCGCGGGCAAAATCTTCTTGATGTTGTCGACCACGCCGATCACGTTGGCGCCCGGCTGGCGCTGGATGTTCATGATGATCGCCGGCGTGGTGTTGGCCCAGGCGGCCAGGCGCACGTTCTCGGCCGAGTCCACCACATCGGCAATGTCGGAGATGCGGATGGGGGCGCCGTTCTTGTACGCGACGATCAGGTTTTTGTATTCATCGGCCGACTTGAGCTGGTCGTTGGCGTCGATGGTGGAGGCCCGCGTCGGCCCGTCGAAGTTGCCCTTGGCCTGGTTCACGTTGGCGTTGCCGATGGCGGTGCGCACGTCATCCAGGTTGAGCCCGAGCGCGGCCACGGCCTTCGGATTGAGCTGAATGCGCACGGCGGGACGCTGCCCGCCCGACAGCGTCACCAGGCCGACGCCCGCCACCTGCGAGAGCTTTTGCGCCAGCCGCGTGTCGATCAGGTCGCTCACCCTGGGCAGCGGCAGTGTCTTGGAGGTGATCGCGAGCGTCAGGATCGGCGTGTCGGCCGGATTCACCTTGTTGTAGATGGGCGGCGTCGGCAGGTCCGCGGGCAGCAGGTTGCCGCTGGCGTTGATGGCGGCCTGCACCTCCTGCTCGGCAATGTCCAGGCTCAGATCCAGGCTGAACTGCAGCGTGATCACCGAAGCGCCGCCCGAGCTGGTGGACGACATTTGGTTCAGGCCCGGCATCTGGCCAAAGGTGCGCTCCAGCGGCGCCGTGACGGACGAGGTCATCACGTCGGGGCTGGCTCCCGGGTACAGCGTGACGACCTGGATGGTGGGGTAGTCGACCTCCGGCAGCGCCGACAGCGGCAACTGCCTGAACGCCACGATGCCGGCCAGCAAGATGGCCAGCATCAGCAGCGAGGTCGCGACCGGCCGCAGGATGAAGATGCGTGACGGGTTCATGACGAGCTTTTAATGCGCGGCGCTGGCTGCCGGCGCGGCAGGTGCCGACGCGCCGGCTGCCGGTGCGCTGGCGGCCCCCGCGCCGCGGCGCTTGCCGGCCCCGCGCGCGCCCGGCTTGGGCTGCTGCAGCGCCGGGTCATTGGGCCCGCCGCGCACCACCGGCTCGACCTTGGCGCCCTCGCGCAGCTTGTCGATGCCATCGACCACCACGGTCTCCCCTGGCGCAATGCCGGTGCTGACCGCAGTCAGGTCGCCCTGCGCCGGGCCGGTGGTCACGCTGCGCACCGTCACGGTGTTGTCGGCCTTGACGACGTACACATACAGCCCCGTGGCGCTGCGCTGGATGGCCGCGCTGGGAATGGCCGTGGCGCCGCGCAGCACATCGAGCAGCATGTGCACGTTCACGAACTGCTGCGGGAACAGCGCGCCGTCGGTGTTGGGGAACTGCGCCTTGAGCTTGACGGTACCCGTGGTGTTGTCGACCTGGTTGTCGATCGTCAGCAAGGCGCCGGTGGCGAGCTTGTTCTGCTGGTCGCGGTCCCAGGCCTCGGTCATGGGCTTGGCGCCGCTGCGCAGCCGCTTCGTGATGGCGGGAATGCTGTCCTCCGGCAACGAGAAGACCACGGTGATGGGGTGCAACTGGGTGATGGTGGCAATGCCGGTGGTGTCGCTGGCGTGCACCACGTTGCCCAGGTCCACCTGGCGCAGGCCGATGCGCCCACCGATAGGCGCCGTCACCTTCGAGTACAGCAACTGAAGGCGCGCGCTGTCCAGGTTGCCCTGGTCGGACTTGACCGTGCCCTCGTACTGTTTGACCAGCGCGACCTGGGTGTCGAGCTGCTGCGACTGGATCGAGTCCTGCTCGACCAGCACGCGGTAGCGCTGCAGATCCACCCTGGCGCCATTGAGCAGCGCCACATCACGCGCCAGCTGCCCCTCCGCCTGCGTCACGGCCACCTGGTAGGGGCGCGGGTCGAGCTCCGCCAGCAGCTGGCCGGCCTTGACTTCCTGCCCTTCGGTGAAGTTCAGCGTTATCAAGGTGCCGTCGACGCGGCTTTTGACCACAGCCGTGGCCAGCGGTGTGACCGACCCCAGGCCGCTCAGGTACACGTCGATGTCGGTCGTCCTGGCCACGGCCACGCCCACCGGCGACACCCCGTTCACGCCGCTGAAGCGCTGGCTCCCTCCCGCGCCCGCGCGAGCCGGGGCGGACGCCGCACCGGCCGGCGCCTTGGCCGGGCGCTTCCAGATGAAGTAATAGGCACCGGCGGCGAGCACCAGCACCAGCAGCGTCAAGAACCAGCCGTTCGACCACCAACGTCCGCGGCGACTGGCGCGAGACTCTGCAGAGGGGCTGGCGTCAGGGGGCGGGTTGGAGGGTGTATTCATGGTGCGATGGATGGTAGCAAACGAGGCCGCGCCCACCAGCACGCAGGCAGCGTTTTCGCGCCGCAGCCAAGCTGCTTTACGATTGTTTTACCCGCCTCATACAAGCGCCTCACAAAGGGACCCGCGGCGGGCCCGGCGCACGGCCCACCCGTCAAGCCACCAGCGCCAGCGCGGCGTAGTCGCCGACCTTGTCGCCCAGCCCCGCAGGCACCAGTTCGGCGCCATCGGTCAGTGCGGCCAGCCGGCCCGTGAGCTGCGCCTGCAGGCGCGGCAGCAAAAAATCGCGGTGCGGCCAGAACACGCCGCCACCAATGGCAATGCGCTGCAAGTCGAGCGTGGCCACCAGGTTGTAGAGCATGCGCCCCAGCACCCGGCATATCTCGTCAATCATGGCCGTAGCCCTTACATCACCTGCGCTTGCAGCTATGAAAAGTGCAGCAGCGTCGGCATACCCCTGCGCCGCAAACCGCCTTGCGACGGCATTGCCCGCAACCAGCGCCTCGACGTCGCCGCGGTTGCCGCAGCCGCACAGCGCCTGCTCGTTGTCGCTCACGAAACTGTGCCCGGCGTGGCCGGCATTGCCGCTCTTGCCGCGCAGCACCTGGCCGCCCACGCACAGTCCCACGCCAATGCCGGTGCTCCAGGTGACATACGCGCAATGATCGACGCCCTGCAGCGCGCCCCAGCGGCGCTCGGCTTCCAGTGCAGCGACGCCGTCGTTCTCGATCCGGAGCAGGCAGGTGTCGCTGGCAACACTCTCGCGCAGCGGCGCCTCCAGCAGCGCAGTTTGCCAATCATTGGGCAGGCCGCGCGCCGGGCCGGCCAGGCCGCCGCAGATGTTGGGCTGCGACAGTTCGATCAGGCCCTGGTTCAGCACAAACGGCCCGCACGATGACACGCCCACCGCCGCCAGATCGGTGGCGGCCAGGCCCGCGGCGGCGCAGCTCTGGCCGATCAGGCGCACGACCTGGCGCCCCAGTGCGTCGTTGGCGCCCTGCTTGGCCGTGGGTTCCGTGACGCGCCCGTGCAGGCCCTGCCGGTCCGCCACGCTGACGGCCACCTTGGTGCCGCCGACGTCCACGCAGGCCACGGGCGCGGCGCGCAGCGCGCCAAAATCGATCGGGGTCCTGTTGCTCAACGGCTCAACACCCGCACGAGCACACTGGCCGCCAGACTCAGCAGGACGGTGCTGGCCAGCGGAATGTCCCAATCGCGCCCGAACAGCCGAAAGCGCAGGTCGCCGGGCAGCCGGCCAAAGCCGAGCTTGTGCAGCCACGGCGTGAGCCCGCTGAGCAGCACCAGCGCGAAGAAGACGACGGCAAACCAGCGGATCATGCTCAGAGTGTAGGGGTTCGGTCGCCCTGCGCAAAACCCAGCGCCTGCCACGGCGCGCCCTTGTAGAAGCCGATCACCTTGAACAACTCGCCCATCTCGTGTTCGTTGATTAATTTGAGCGCCATCGCGCGCTCGGCAAGCGTTGCGTGCTCCAGTTTCGAGAGCAAACCCGCGTTCATGAGAAAGCGCGCCTGGCTCGTGTAGCCGAGCGTGCCCACCTCCTGCGCGGCTTCGGGCGAGGTAACGGCCTCCTGCGCCGCCAGCGCCAGAGCGGTGAAGTTGACGTGCGCCGTGATGTCCTTGAGCCCGACCAGGGCCAGCGGATCGGCGTCGGCCAGGTGCCCGCGGTGGCACATCACGGTGCCCATGTGGCGCTGCGGATGGTAGTACTCGGCCTCGGGAAAGCCGTAGTCGATGAAGAAGGCCGCGCCGCGCATCAAAGTGCCGGCCAGCGTGCGAATGAAGGCCTCCATCTGCGGGTGGATCTCGGTCAGGTAGTCGTGCGCGCCAAGGATGTCGACCGGCGGGCGCAGCGCGGTGGGCCGGTCCTGCCAGACGAAGCGGCCCGGCTCGCCCGTCTGGCTCATCTCGCAGGCCACGCCGCGCTCGTGCCACACACCATCTGTGCGCACCAGCAGCTTGACCGGCATGGCGTCCAGCACCTCGTTGCCCACCAGCACGCCCCGCATCGTCTCGGGCAATGCGCTGACCCAGCGCACCCGGCCGGCGTGTGCCGCCAGGGTCTGCTGCTGGCGCTCGCGCAGCGTGCCGGACAGGTCGACGATGGTGTAGGTCTGCACCGCCACCCCCGACGCATCCAGCGTATCGAGCAGCTGCAGCGCCAGCGCGCCGGAGCCGGCGCCAAATTCCCAGACCTCGCACGTCTGCGTGACTTGCAGCGCCTGCGCCACCTGCGCGGCCAGTGTCTGGCCGAACAGCGGCGTCATCTCGGGCGCGGTCACGAAGTCGCTGCCCCCGCCCTTCACGCCGTGCGGCATGGTGCCAAATTTGCGCAAATCGTTGGCGTAATAGCCCAGGCCCGGCGTGTACAGGGCCAGCGCCATGTACTCGTCAAAGCCGATCCAGCCGCCGCTGGATTGGATGGCCCGCCCTATCTGCTTTGCGAGGGTGCTCGTTAAACTACGCTGTGTTGTCATCTGAGCCGAATTGTCCCCGAATGTCCGCCCCTGCCCGCCCCCGCACGGTTCTCGTCACCGGCTCCGCCAGACGGCTGGGCCGCGAGATCGCGCTCGCGCTCGCGGCCAGCGGCTGGCAGGTCGCGGTGCACTACCGTGGCTCGCAGGCAGACGCTATTAAAACGGTAGCTGACTGCGTAGAGCTGTCGCGGGCCAGCGCCGCTTTTGATGCCGATCTCTCGGACGAGGCCGCGGTGCGCGCGCTGCTGCCGCGGGTCATCAAGCACTTCGGCGCGGTCGACGCCGTGGTGAACAGCGCCTCCACCTTCGAGCACGACAGCCCGGCCAGCTTCAGCTTTGCGGCCATGGAAACGCATTGGCGCAGCAATACCGGCGCCCCGATCCTGCTGGCGCAGGCTTTGTTCGAGCATGTGAAGGCGCGGGGCGACGATCCTGCAGGCGAGGGCCAAAGCGCGCCCGGCGTGGTGGTGAATCTGCTCGACCAGAAACTGTGGAACCCGAATCCCGACTTTTTCAGCTACACCCTGTCCAAGGCTGCGCTGGAGGCCGCCAACACGCTGCTGGCCATGGCGCTGGCGCCGCAGCTGCGCGTGGTCGGCGTGGCGCCGGGGCTGACGCTGACCAGCCACCTGCTGAGCGACGAGAAATTCGAGGCCCTGCACAAGCTCTCGCCGCTGGGCCGCTCCTCAACGCCCGCCGATGTTGCGGCGGCCGTGAAATTCGCGCTGGAAAACTCCTCCATCACGGGCACCACGCTGCTGGTCGATGGCGGCCAGCATCTGATGCGGTTCGAGCAAGACTTTTCAATGATGTAAAACCTTGCGGGACAGACCAGGAATTGCGCAGCAATCTTGCTCTGTCCTCAACACTCTAAGACCATGCTGAACACCAAAGGCCTGCAGATCCTCACCTTGACCGGTTTGCGTTTCAACGCCAACCTGGGCATCCTGGCGCACGAAAAAAACGCGCCGCAGCCGATCCAGGTCGACGCCGATCTCAACCTCGGCCCCCAGCCGCTGCTGCCGCGCGACGACGAGATCACACACGTGCTGGACTACCGCAAGGTGCGCCAGATCATCATCAAGGAATGCACGGCCGAGCACGTGAACCTGCTGGAGTCGCTGATCGGCAAACTCGCGCACCGGCTGATGCAGCTGCCCGGCGTGCTGGGCGTGCGCGTGAAGATCGCCAAGCTGAAGATTTTTGACGACTGCGAAGTGGCGATTCGCATCGAGACGGGGCAGTGGTGAATCTTGTGAACACCCAGTGGATTGACAACGAAATCGTGCCACCGAGCCGGGATTTGAAGATCGAGCGCGAAACGCACAAGCTCGAGAAGCGCCTGTGCCGCGAGGTGGGCCGCGCCATCGTGCAGTACAACATGATCGAGGAGGGCGACAAGGTCATGGTCTGCATGTCGGGCGGCAAGGACAGCTACACGCTGCTCGACATCCTGCTCAAGCTGAAGCGCCGCGCGCCGATCCACTTCGACCTGATCGCGGTGAATCTGGACCAGAAGCAGCCCGGCTTTCCCGAGCATGTGCTGCCCGACTATTTGAAGAGCACGGGCGTGCCGTTTCACATCGAGAACGAGGACACCTACAGCATCGTCAAGCGCCTCATCCCCGAGGGCAAGACCACCTGCAGCCTGTGCAGCCGGCTGCGCCGCGGCATCCTGTACCGCGTGGCCGACGAACTGGGCGCGACCAAAATCGCGCTGGGCCACCACCGCGACGACATCCTGCAGACGCTGCTGCTGAACATGTTCTTCGGCGGCAAGATGAAGAGCATGCCGCCCAAGCTGGTCAGCGACGACGGGCGCCACGTGGTGATCCGCCCGCTGGCCTTCGTGGCCGAGAAGGACGCGCAGCGCTGGTCGCAGCACCGCGACTTTCCGATCATTCCGTGCAACCTGTGCGGCAGCCAGGAGAACCTGCAGCGCAAGCAGGTCGGCGAGATGCTGCGCGAGTGGGAAAAGAAGTTCCCAGGCCGCGTGGAAAACATGTTCAACGCCCTGCAAAACGTGGTGCCCAGCCACCTGCTCGACGGCGCGCTGTACGACTTCAAGGGCGCGCGCGCGACCGGCGTGGCGGACGCCAACGGCGACAAGGCGTTTGACACTGAAGACTTCGCCCCCGCCCATCCGGCATTCGCACCGGCCGGCGTGCAGGTGGTGCACATCACCTGAAAAAACGAGGCCCTTGACCTAACCTCCGACACGATCCCTGCCCCCCATGAACACTACCCGCATCCTCGCCATCCGCCACGGAGAAACCGCCTGGAACGTAGACACCCGCATCCAGGGCCAGCTCGACATTCCGCTCAACGAGACCGGCCGCTGGCAGGCTGGCCGCATGGCGCTGGCGCTGGCGGACGAGCCCATCCGCACCATTTACGCGAGCGACCTGCTGCGCGCGCGGGAGACCGCGCTCGCGCTGGCCGAGGCCACGGAGCTGCCGGTGCTCAGCGAGGAGGGTTTGCGCGAGCGCGAGTTCGGCGTATTCGAGGGCAAGACCTTTGCCGAAATCGCGGCGCTGTGGCCCGAACAGTCGCTGCGCTGGCGCAAGCGCGACCCCGACTTCGCGCCCGAGGGCGGCGAGTCCCTGTTGCAGTTCAGGCAGCGCGTGACGCACGCCGTGCAGACCCTGGCCGAGCGCCACCGCGGCGAGCTGATCGCGCTGGTCAGCCACGGCGGCGTGATGGACGTGCTGTACCGCGCCGCCACGCGGCAGGAATTGCAGGCGCCGCGCACCTGGGCACTGGGCAATGCGGCCATCAACCGCCTGCTGTGGACGCCGCAGGGCCTGACGCTGGTCGGCTGGGCCGACACCAACCATCTCCAGGACGATGAATCACTCGACGAAACCACCGCATGACAAGCAGGCCCGGGGAGTCCTGAGCCGATGACCCCCAGCCAAATCATCGTCCTCGCGACGCCGGTGTTCCTGCTGCTGATCGCCTTCGAATTCGCCTGGGGCTGGGCGAAGGGCCGCAACACCTACCGTCTGAACGACGCCATCAACAGCATCAGCCTTGGGGCTCTGAGCCAGCTCAGCGCGGTGTTCACGCGGCTGCTGCAGATCGGCATCTACAGCGCCATCTACGCTGGCGTCGCGCTCTACCCGAACCCGGAGTTCTGGAACACCTGGTACGGCTGGCTGCTGGCGCTGCTGTTCTACGACCTGTGCTACTACTGGCTGCACCGCATGGGCCACAGAAGCGCCGTGCTGTGGGCCGCACACGTGGTGCACCACCAGAGCCAGGACTACAACCTCTCGACCGCGCTGCGGCAACCCGCCACCTACGAGCTGCTGCGCTGGATTTTCTATGTGCCGATGGCAGTGGCCGGCGTGCCGCCTTTGATCTTCACCGTCGTCGCGCTGATCGACCTGCTGTACCAGTTCTGGGTCCACACCGAGCACGTGCCCCGGCTGGGCTGGTTCGACCGCTGGTTCTGCTCGCCGTCGAACCACCGCGTGCACCACGCCGTGAACGACCCCTACCTCGACAAGAACTACGGCGGCATCCTGATCGTCTGGGACCGGCTGTTCGGCACCTTCACCGAAGAGCGCGAGAAATGCGTCTACGGCACGCGCGGCGCGCTGAACAGCTGGGATCCGCTGTGGGCCAACTTTGAAGTCTATTGGGCGCTGCTCAAGGACTCGTGGCACACGCGCCTTTGGCGTGACAAGCTGCGCGTCTGGTTCAAACCGCCGGGCTGGCGGCCTGCAGACGTGGCTCAGCGCTTTCCCAAGCCGGCGTTCGAGATGGCGCAGGTCAAACGCTTTCATCCCCTCGTGAGCCGCGCCGTACTGTGGTTTTCCGGCGTGCAGTTCGCACTGCTGCTGGCAGGTGTCTCCGTGTTCCTGTGGTTTGCCGACACCATGCCGTTGGCGCAAGCCGCCGTGTGGCTGGCGGCGTTAATGGCGGCCCTGTGGGCGCTCGGCGCCGTGCTGCAGGGGCGCATCAACGTGCTGGAGGTGCTCCTGATCGAGTCCGCCGCGCTGGCCACCGCGAGCAGTGCCATGGGCCTGCCCGACCTGCACCACCTCTTCAAGCCGCTGACCATGGTGATTGCTATGGTTTTCGTAGCCTTGAGTCACCGTACCACCAGGGCTGAGGGTCGATTGGATGCACTGTTGATGGCGGCGCTCGCGGCCGCGCTGGCGGGCGATGTGCTGCTGATGTTCCCGGGCTACTTCCTCCCGGGGCTGGTGGCGTTCCTGATCGCCCACCTGTGCTACCTCGTGCTGTTCAAGCTTGGCACCGCGCAGCTGCAGTCGCTCGGCGCGGGCACGGGGCGCGAGGTCGCGGGCGTGCGCTCCGTGTGGTTCCCGAGCCGGCGCGCGCTCTATGGCACGCTGGGTGTGGGTGCGGGCATGTACGCCTACCTGTGGCACGGGATCGGACCGGTGCTGCGGCCGGCCGTGGCCGCCTACGTGGTGGTCATCGCGCTGATGGCGGCGCAGGCCATCGGCCGCGCCACGCTGTTGCGCAACCAGGGCGCCGTGATGGTGGCCGTGGGGGCGGGATTTTTCATGTTGAGCGACGCGCTGCTGGCCATCGACCGCTTTGCACACCCGCTGCCGCTGGCGCCGCTATGGGTCTTGTCCAGCTACTACTGCGCTCAGATTTTGATAGCTACCTACGCATGTTCAGCAAGGGCTAGAAGCTGATTTGATTTAAAATCCTGGCCGCTGCCGCCCGGCACGGCAAACGCTGCATCAGCGGTAGAGCAAGGTCGGCAGCCACATCGTCAGGGGCGACCACAGCGCGGCAATCAGCATGTCCAGGATGGCCACGGCCACCAGCGGCATCACCGCCCGCGAGATCCGGCCCAGCGTCACGTCGGCGATGCCGCAGCTCACGAACAGGCAGATGCCCACCGGCGGCGTGAGCATCCCGATCGCGAGGTTGGTCACCACCAGCACGCCGAACTGCACCGGGTCGATCTGCATCTGCGGCGTCAGCAGGGCCAGCACCGGCACCACCAGCAGCAGCGCCGCGGTGGTCTCCATCACGCAGCCGACGACCAGCAACAGGGCCAGCACCAGCAGCAGCAGGCCCACCGGCGGCAGCGACATCGAATTCACGAAGACGTTCAGCAACTGCGCGCCCTGCTGCATGGCCAGCAGCCAGCCGAAGACCTTGGCCATCGCGATGATGAACAGGATGCCGCCGGCCACCACCTGCGAGCGCACCATCAGGCGCGGCAGGTCGCGCCAGGCCAGTTCGCGGTTGATCACGGTGCCGACCAGCAGCGCATAGAACACGGCCAGCGCTGCGCCTTCGGTCACCGTGACGATGCCGCTCAGGATGCCGCCCAGGACGATCACGGGCGCGCCCATCGACCACAGGGCAGCGCGCCCCGTGCTGGCCACCCTCTTCCAGGTGAAGGCCACGCGCTCGCCATAACCCCTGCGCCACGAGATGCCGATTGCCACGGCCATGAACGACAGGCCCATCAGCACGCCCACCAGCAAGCCGCCGGCGAATAGCTGGGAGGTCGAGATGTTGGTCATGAAGCCGAACAAAATCATCGGGATCGACGGCGGGATGATGATGCCGATGGCGCCGCCGGCCGCCACCACGGCGGCGGCGAAGGCGGGCGGATAGCCCTGGCGGATCATGGTCGGAATCACCACCGCACCGATCGCCGCGGTATCGGCAGCGGCCGAGCCCGAGATGCCGGCGATGATCATCGAGGCCCCGATCGCCGCCGCCGCCAGGCCGCCCGGCGCCCAGCCGACCAGACTGTCGCAGAAGTCGATCAGGCGGCGCGAGATGCCGCCCACCTCCATGATCGAGCCGGCAATCATGAACAGCGGCACGGCCAGCAGGTCGAACGAGTCGACCCCCGAGAAAAGCTGCTGGACGACGGTCTGGCCCAGCGCGGACAGGGTGACCGTGTCGGGGAACACGCCGGGCGAGACGATCAGGCCGATCGCCGGCAGGCCGATGGAGAGCGCGATGGGCAGGCCCAGCGCCATCAGCACGAACATCAGCACGAACAGCAGGACGATGATCACGCTGAGGGGACCACAGGCCGGGTCAGGTCAACGAGAACGTGCAGCAGGAAGATGGCGCCCGACAAGGGCAGCACGGCGATCGGCAGCGACATCGGCATCTGCACCGCGCTCGAGGTCTGATCCCAGGCCTTGAACGTATAGCCCACGCCGAACCAGGTGATGAAGCCGAAGCACGCCAGCGTCAGCAGCTGCAGTGCGCGCACGATGATGCGCTCGACCAGGCGGCCGAATCTGGCGCCGAAGCCGGCCAGACCGATGAAGTCCGCCCGCTTGTAGGCGACGGTGGCGCCGAGGAACGTGGTGGCGACCAGCAGGTAGCGCCCGATCTCTTCGGACCAGCTCAGCGAGTGCCCCAGGTAGCGCGCCAGCACCTGGGCGAACAGGATCAGCGAAAAGGCCACCCCGATGAGCAGAAGCAGCTGCTCGACCAGGCCGTTGACGCGGTCGCTGAACGCCAGCAAGCGGTGGTGCAGATTCATGTTGAGGTCAAGCGCGACAAGGCGGGAGCAGGGGCGGCGCAGCGCCGGCGCGGTCCCCGTCCAGCCGTCGATGGCTCTCTATTTTTCGCTCTTGCGGATCTCGTCGACGATCTTCTTCGTGTCGCCGGTGAGCGACGCGTAGACCGGCTCGGTCTTGGCACGGAAGGCCGCCAGATCCGGGTTCGTGACGACCTGCATGCCCGCCGCCTCCAGCGCCGCGAGCTGCTTGGCCTCGTTGCTGCGCACATAGTTGCGCCCGAAAGTCGAAGCCTGCGCCGCCGCGGCCATGAAGGCCTGTTGATCGGCGGGCGGCAGCTTGTCGAAGAAGGCCTTGCTGCCGACGAACACGAGCGCCGAATACACGTGCCGGGTCAGCGTCAGATACTTTTGCCCCACCTCATTGAGCTTGGCCGCCGAAATCACGGAGATCGGGTTTTCCTGACCATCGAGCACGCCCTGCTGCAACTGGGTCGTGATCGGCCACGCCATGGGCGTCGGGTTGGCGCCAATGTCGCGCCAGATGGCCAGGTGGGTCGGCGACTCCATGGTCCGGATCTTCATGCCTTTGACATCGGCGGGCTCGCGGATGGCGCGCTTGGAGTTGGTGAGATTGCGGAAACCGTTGTCCTCGAAGTGCATGCCGACGAGGCCGGCCTTGCCAAAGCGCTTGAGCAGATCCTGGCCGATGGGGCCATCCAGCACCTTGTCGGTCTGCTCGTACGAGCTGAACAGGAACGGCATCTCGATGGCCTTGATCTCGGGCACAAAGGCCTCGACCGGGCCGGTGGTGCACACGCACATCTGCACGGTGCCCAGCTGCAGTTGCTGCAGCACCTGGGTCTCGCTGCCCAGCGCACCGGAATTGTGGATGACCACGTCGTACTCGCCGGGCAAGGCCTTGTCGAGCGCTTCCTTGAACTTTTCCGCCGACAGCGTGTGCACGAACGCCGGGGCGGTGACGATGCCGATGTTCACCTGCACGGGGGCGGCCGCAGCGGCCCCGCTCCATGCCATCCCGAACACGCAGGCCAGTGCGGCCACGGTGCGTGATATTGAGTTCATCCTTGTTCCTTTGCGGGTTAATTTGCACACGATGCAGGCACAGAACCAGCCGGACGCGAGCGAATCATATGTTAGCAGACGATCATTCGGCGGCCCCGGGAACTTGCTACCCAATCCCCTGCATGCGTGCGACACTGCCGCTGCCCCGTGCCAGCTTTCATCGGGTGGTCACAAGGCTCAATGCAGAAAAGGGGAAGTCATGCACCACATTTCATTCAGCGTGGACGCGGCCGTCTGCACCATCACGATGAACCGGCCGGACAAGCGCAATGCCGTCAACGGCCCGATGGCAGCGGCGTTGCGCGCGGCGTTCGACCGCTTCCAGGGCGATGATGCCTTGCGCATCGCCATCCTGACCGGGGCGGGCGGCCACTTTTGCGCCGGTGCGGATCTGGGCGCGGTGTCCGACCCGGCCTTGCGCAACGAGCTCGACCTGGAGGGCGGCGGCAGTGGCCCGATGGGGCCGACGCGCATGGCCTTGCGCAAACCGCTGATCGCCGCCGTGAATGGCCATGCCGTCGCCGGCGGCCTGGAATTGGCCCTGCTGGCGGACATGCGGGTGGCCGATGAGGACGCGATCTTCGGCGTCTTCTGCCGCCGCTGGGGCGTGCCGCTGATCGATGGCGGCACCGTGCGGCTGCCGCGCATCGTCGGCATGGGCCGCGCGCTCGACCTGATCCTGACCGGCCGCCCGGTGCCGGCGCCGGAAGCGCTGGCGATGGGCCTGGTGAATCGCATCACGCCGCACGGCGGCGCGCTGGCGGCGGCACAGGAACTGGCGCGCCAGATCGCGGCCTTCCCGCAGCAATGCATGCTGGCCGACCGCCGCTCCGCCTACGAGCAGTGGGATCTGTCGCTGGCCGAAGCCTTGTTGCGCGAAGGCGCGCAGGGCACGCCGATGGTGTTTTCTGAGGGCGAAGCCGGCGCCGCGCGCTTTGCGCAAGGCGCCGGCCGGCACGGCAAGTTCGGCGGCTGACCCGAGCCGCCGCGCGGGCTTTACTCGGCAAACAGGCCGTCGCTGCGGCTCGGCGGCGTGACGCCCAGATGTTTGTAGGCGGCCAGCGTGGCGATGCGCCCGCGCGGCGTGCGCTGCAGGTAGCCCTGCTGGATCAGGTAGGGCTCGATCACGTCTTCAATGGTGTCGCGCTCCTCGCCAATGCTGGCCGCGATGTTGTCGAGCCCCACCGGGCCACCGTCGAAGCGGTGGATCACGGCCTCCAGCAGCTTGCGGTCCATCACGTCGAAGCCCTGCGGGTCCACGTCGAGCATGGCCAGCGCCTTGTTGGCAATGTCGAGCGTGATGTGGCCCGTACCCTTCACGTCGGCGTAGTCGCGCACCCGGCGCAGCAGCCGGTTCGCAATGCGCGGCGTGCCGCGCGAGCGGCGCGCGATCTCGAAGCCGCCCGCGTCGTCAGTCGCCACATTCAGCAGGCCGGCACTGCGCCGCACGATGCGCGCCAGCTCCTCCGGCGTGTAGAACTCCAGCCGCGACACGATGCCGAAGCGGTCGCGCAGCGGGTTCGTCAGCATGCCGGCGCGCGTGGTCGCGCCGACCAGCGTGAACGGCTGCAGGTCCAGCTTGATGGAACGTGCGGCCGGCCCTTCGCCGATCATGATGTCGATCTGGTAGTCCTCCAGCGCGGGGTACAGAATCTCCTCGACCACCGGCGAGAGGCGATGAATCTCGTCGATGAACAACACGTCGTTCTTCTCGAGGTTGGTCAGCAGCGCCGCCAGGTCCTTGGGCTTTTCGAGCACCGGACCCGAGGTCTGGCGCAGGTTCACGCCGAGTTCGTGCGCAATGATGTGGCTCAGCGTGGTCTTGCCCAGCCCCGGCGGGCCGAACAGCAGCACGTGGTCCAGCGCTTCGGC
The DNA here is from genome assembly GCF_006970865.1 of Rhodoferax sediminis. Classification (NCBI taxonomy): domain Bacteria; kingdom Pseudomonadati; phylum Pseudomonadota; class Betaproteobacteria; order Burkholderiales; family Comamonadaceae; genus Rhodoferax; species Rhodoferax sediminis. Next base: position 508,693 of record NZ_CP035503.1, on the reverse strand, counting down.
GCGCATCTTCGCCGCGCCAATGAAAATCTCGAGCTGCTCGCGCACCTTGGCCTGGCCTACGTACTCGTCGAACAGCTTGGGCCGCAGCGCGCGCTCGATCGCCTCCTCGCCCGGCGAGGCGGGCGCGGCGGACACCACGCGCTGCGGTGGCGGCATCTGGAAGTCGTCGGTCTGGATACTCATAAGCCGGATTATTTCGCCAGCGCCTTGAGCGCCAGCTTGATGCCGTCACTGACGCCTACATCCGCCGGCAGGGCCTTCAGCGCCAGCGCCGCGTCGCGCTCGCTGTAGCCCAGCGCCACCAGCGCCTGCAGGATGTCGGACTGCGCATCGCTGGCCACGCTGGCGGGCACGCCAATGTCGGCGCCGAGCTTGCCCTTGAGTTCCAGCAGCAGCCGCTCGGCGGTCTTCTTGCCGATGCCGGGCACCTTGACGATGCGCCCCGCCTCCTGGCGCGTGACGGCCTGCGCCAGTTCGGCCACGCTCATGCCGCTGAGCACGCTGAGCGCGGTGCGCGGCCCCACGCCCGAGATCTTGATGAGCTGGCGAAAGGCAGCGCGCTCCGGCGCCGTGCCGAAGCCGTACAGGATTTGCGCGTCCTCGCGCACCACGAAGTGCGTCAGCAGCGTGACTTTTTCGCCCAGGGCGGGCAGGTTGTAGAAGGTGCTCATGGGCACGTTCACCTCGTAGCCGACGCCGTGGCAGTCCAGCACGAGTTCGGGCGGATTCTTGTCGCTGAGCGTTCCGGTGAGCTTGCCGATCATGGGTTGCCTGCTTTGTTGCCTATCATTGGGGTTTTGCCTTGTCCTGGTTCACCGGAATTATCAGCTTGATTCTCAGACACACCTTCTCGCCACCCAACAACACGCGCCTGGGCCACCTGTGCGGACCAATGGACGAGCACCTGCGCACCATCGAGGCGGCGCTGCAGGTCAGCATCGCGCACCGCCACGAGCAGTTCAAGGTCGAAGGCCCCAAGGCGAAGGCGACGCGCGCCATGGAGATGCTGCAGGCGCTGTACGAGATGGCCGCGCGCCCGATTGCGCTCGACAAGGTGCAGCTGATGCTGGCCGGCGATTCGGCCATGGACGAGGCCGGCGACGGCAGCCTGGTGCTGCACACGCGGCGCGCCGACCTGCGCGCGCGCACGCCGAACCAGTCGGTCTATATGGAGAACATGGCGAGCCACGACATCACCTTCGGCATCGGCCCGGCCGGCACGGGCAAGACGTATCTTGCCGTGGCGATGGCGGTGGATGCACTCGAGCGCAGCGCCGTGCAACGCATCGTGCTGACGCGCCCGGCCGTGGAGGCCGGCGAGAAACTCGGCTTTCTGCCCGGCGACCTGAACCAGAAGGTCGACCCGTATCTGCGCCCGCTGTACGACGCGCTGTACGACCTGATGGGCTTCGACAAGGTCCAGAAAGCGTTCGAGCGCAATGCGCTGGAGATCGCGCCGCTGGCCTTCATGCGCGGGCGCACGCTGAACAACGCCTTCGTGATCCTGGACGAGGCGCAGAACACCACGCCCGAGCAGATGAAGATGTTCCTGACGCGCATCGGCTTCGGCGCGCGCGCCGTGGTGACCGGCGACGTGAGCCAGATCGACCTGCCCAAGACCCAGCTCAGCGGCCTGATCGACGCCGAACGCGTGCTCCGGCGCGTCAAGGGCATCGCGATCACGCGGCTCACCAGTGCCGATGTGGTGCGGCACCCGCTGGTGGCGCGCATCGTGGATGCCTACGATGCGCGCGGGCAGTCGGACCGCCAGGACGCGCCGCCACTCAAGCCCGCCGCGCGCACGCGCAAGAAATCGATTCAGCTATGAAAATTATAGCTACCTGCCGATACCTCATATGGGCTGCAGGCCGATTTTACTGTTAAACCATGCCTTTGAACACGCTGCAGCTATCGCTGCAATTCGCCCGCTTTGCCGACGCCGCCACGCATCGCGCCGCCCTGCCCCGGCACCAGGTGGCGCGCTGGATCCGCCATGCGCTGGCACTTGATGCCGAGATCACGGTGCGCATCGTGGATGCCGAGGAAGGCCAGGCACTGAACCGCGACTACCGCCACAAGGACTACGCGACCAATGTGCTGACCTTCGACTACGCGCAGGCGCCCGTCGTGACGGCCGACCTGGTGCTGTGCGCGCCGGTCGTCGCAAAGGAAGCGCGCGAACAGCGCAAGACGCTGCAGGCCCACTACGCGCACCTGCTGGTGCACGGCACGCTGCATGCACAGGGCTGGGACCACGAGACCGGCGAGGCGGACGCGGCCGCCATGGAGGCGCGCGAGGTCGAGATCCTGGCCGGGCTGGGTTTTACCAACCCCTACGCCTGACGGAAACCCCGCCGCGCCCATCGCGCCGGTACCCCTGCAAGAAAAATCATGTTCGACATTCCCCTGTTGCTGGTCGCGGCCTTCGTGGCCGGGGCCCTGAATTCCGTGGCCGGCGGCGGCAGCTTCCTGACGCTGCCGGCGCTGGTGTTTACCGGCGTTCCTTCGGTGGTCGCGAATGCGACCGGCACGGTCGCCCTGCTGCCTGGCTACGTCGCCGGCGCCTGGGGCTTTCGCGAAGACACGCAGGCGCCGCCGGGACTGTCGATGCGCCGGCTGGTCGTCCTGTCGCTGCTGGGCGGCGCGGCGGGCGCGGGGCTGCTGCTGATCACGCCGGACACCCTGTTCCGGCGCGTCGTGCCCTGGCTGCTGCTGCTGGCCACCGCCCTGTTTGCGTTCGGCCCACGCCTGCGCGGGCTCGCCACGGGGCACGCCGCGTCGCCGCTGAAGGCCGCCGCCGGTGTGCTGGGGGTCGCGGCTTACGGCGGCTACTTCAATGGCGGCTTGGGCATCCTGCTGCTGGCGCTGTTCGGCCTGCTGGGGCAAACCAGCCTGAACGCGATGAACGGGCTGAAGAACGTAGTCTCTGCGTTGCTGACCGCCATCGCCGTCATCATCTATGCGGCGGGCGGCGTGGTGCAGTGGCCACAGGCGCTGATGATGATGGTCGCCGCCACCGCCGGCGGTTATATCGGCGCGCGCGCGGCGCGGCGCATTCCCGCCCCATGGATGCGCGCCGGCATCGTGGCAACCGGCTTGATCATGACGGCGATCTTCTTTTATTACCCCTGACGCCACGCGCCGCGGGGTGCACGTGCGCCGGGACCGCGACTCAGGGCACGCCGGTCGGCGCGATGCGCAGCGGAATCGTCACCGGCCCGTCGTTGACCAGGTGCACCTGCATGTCGGCGCCAAACTGCCCGGTCTGCACCACGGGGTGCGCGGCGCGCGCCCGGACCACCAAATAGTCGTACAGGCGGCGGCCCTCGTCGGGCGGCGCCGCGTTGCTGAAGCCGGGCCGATTCCCGCTGGCGGTGTCGGCCGCCAGCGTGAACTGGCTCACCAGCAGCAGGCCGCCCGCGCTGCCGCGGCCATCGAGGTCCTGCACGCTGCGGTTCATCTTGCCGGCGTCGTCGCCGAAGATGCGCAGCTTGAGGATCTTGTCCAGCAGCTTGTCGGCCTGCGCCTGGCCGTCGCCGCGCTCGGCGCAGACCAGCACCAGCAGCCCGGCGCCGATCTGGCCCACGGTCTGGCCGTCGATCACGACGCGGGCCTGGCTCACGCGCTGGATCAGGGCGATCAAATCAGGTCCTTGGGGTCATCGAAGTGCGCTTCCACGTCGCTGGGCAGCAGCTGGATGGTGGCGCGCAGGCCGGGCACGGCGCTCATCAGCGCCTGCTCGACGCTGCCGCGCACGGCGGCGGCGCGGCCCAGCGTCCAACTCGCCGGCATGTGCATGTGCAGGTCGACAAAGCGGCGCTGGCCGGAACGGCGCGTGGTGATGTGGTCGAAGCGGATGATGCTGATCTCCCCGCGCTGGTGCGCAAAGCCGGCCAGCGTCTTCTCGATCTCGGCCAGCACATCGGGTTCCACGGCCTCGTCCATCAGGCCCTGCGAGGAGCGCCAGATCAGGTGGCCGCCCTCGCGCACGATGTTCAGCGCGACGCCGATGGCCACCGCCGCATCGAGCCAGAGCCAGCCCGTGAGCGCCACCGCACCGATGCCGACGACCACGCCCACCGAGGTCCAGACATCGGTGACCAGGTGCCGGGCGTCGGCCTCCAGCGCCATCGAGCGGTGCTCCCTGGCGGCGCGGAACATGGCCCACGCCAGCACGCCATTGAGCGCCGAGCTCAGCACCGCCAGCACCAGACCCCAGCCCAGCTGCTGCAGCGGCTGCGGGTCGGCCAGGCGGTGGGCCGCCGCCCAGATGATGCCGACCGCGGCGCCGACGATCAGGATCCCTTCGAAGCCGGACGAAAAATACTCGGCCTTGTAGTGCCCGTAGGGGTGGTCGTGGTCGGCCGGGCGCTGGGCGATGGTGACCATCATCAGCGCAAAAATCGCGCTGGCCAGGTTCACGAATGACTCCATCGCGTCCGATAGCAGCCCCACGGAATCGGTCACGTACCAGGCCAGCGTCTTGAGCACGATGGTGATGACGGCGACGCCCACGGACACCCACAGGAGCGTGCGTGGCGAAGGCAGTGAGCGTGGGGCGGCGGCGGTCGGCATGGGCGCCATTGTGCACAGCCCGGGAGCGCTTGCGTCACTGACGCGCTGACACCGTCTGCCGGCCACGCCACAATCGGGCCTGTTGGCTTTCCCGCAACGACCCTTTTGATGTCTGTCCCCACCTCCGCGATCGACCCCGCCACCGCGCGCACTGGCGAGACCGCCCACGCCGGCACGGACGCACGCTTCGATACGCTGCTGGCCTGGTATTTCGTGATCGTCTGGGGCTCCGGCTTTCTGGCGACCAAAATCGGCATCCAGTACGCCGCGCCGTTCACCTTCCTCACACTGCGCTACCTCGTGGGCGTGGTGTGCCTGCTGCCCTGGCTGGCGCTGTCGCGCCCCGCGTGGCCCGCCAGCCGGCGTGAGTTCTTCCACATCTGCGTGGCCGGACTGCTGATGCACGCGATCAACCTGGGCGGCAGCCACTACGCGCAGTATCTCGGCATCTCGGCTGGCATCGTGGCGCTGATCCTGGCGACCCAGCCGCTGCTCACCGCCGTGTTTGCGCACCGGGTGCTGCACCAGCGCCTGAACCCGCCTCAATGGCTGGGCGTGGCGCTGGGGCTGGCAGGGGTGGCGCTGGTGGTCTGGCACAAGGTCAACGTGGAGGCGGTGTCATGGGCCAGTCTGCTGGCCGTGGGCATTTCGCTGGCGGCGATCACGGCCGGCACGCTGTACCAGCGCGCCTTTTGCAGCGCGGTGGATCTGCGCAGCGCCAGCCTGATCCAGTTTGTCGCGTCGCTGCTGGTGCTGGCGCCGCTGGCCTGGACGGTCGAGGGTTTTGTGGTGCGCTGGCGCTGGCCGCTGCTGTTCTCCATCCTGTTTCTGGTGGTGCTGGCCTCGATCCTCGCGGTGAATGCCCTGCACCTGCTGATGCGCCACGGCCACGCCACGCGCGTCACCAGCCTGTTCTATCTGACCCCGATCGTCGCGGTGCTGCTGGAATGGCGGATGTTCGGCGAGGTGCCGAGCTGGCTCAGCGCCATCGGCATTGCCGTCACCTGCGCCGGCGTGGCGCTGGTCTGCCGGCCGCCGCGCGCCAGAACCTGAACTGGCTACGCCAGGGTCACGCGCGCGAACTTGCGCTTGCCGACCTGCACCACATAGGTGCCGGCGCCGAGCTTGAGCCCCTTGTCGCTGACCACGCTGGAGTCCACGCGCACGCCGCCGCCCTCGATCAGGCGGTTGCCTTCGCCGCTGGAGGCCGCCAGTCCGGCCATCTTGAGCAGGGCCCCGATGCCGACCGCGGCGCCGCCCGCGCCCAGCGGCAACGCCACTTCGGCAATCTCGTCGGGCACGCCGCCCTTGCTGCGGTTCATGAAGTCCTGCTCGGCCGCGTCGGCCGCCTGCGCGCTGTGGAACCGCGTGGTGATTTCCCGGGCCAGCAGCACCTTGGCGTCTTTCGGATTGCGGCCGGCCTCGACTTCGGCCTTCAGGGCCGCAATCTCGGCCTCGCTCTTGAAGCTCAGCAACGTGTACCAGCGCCACATGAGCACGTCGGAAATGCTCAACACCTTGGCGAACATGGTGTTGGGGTCCTCCGATATGCCGATGTAGTTGTTCTTGGACTTGGACATCTTCTCGACGCCGTCCAGGCCTTCAAGCAGCGGCATGGTCAGAATGCACTGGGGCTCCTGCCCGTACTCCTGCTGCAGATGGCGTCCGACCAGCAGATTGAACTTCTGGTCGGTGCCGCCAAGCTCCAGGTCGGACCTCAAAGCCACACTGTCGTAACCCTGCATCAGGGGGTACAAGAATTCGTGCACGCTGATGGATCGTCCGTCTTTGAAGCGCTTATTGAAGTCATCTCGCTCCATCATGCGCGCAACGGTGTACTTCGCCGCCAGCTGGATCATGCCGCGCGCACCCAGCGGATCGCTCCATTCGCTGTTGTAGCGGATCTCGGTCTTGGCCGGATCCAGCACCAGGCTGGCCTGTTTGTAATAAGTCTGGGCGTTGACTTCGATCTGCTCGCGCGTGAGCGGCGGACGCGTGGTGTTGCGCCCCGACGGGTCGCCGATCATGGTGGTGAAGTCGCCAATCAGGAAAATCACCGTGTGCCCGAGGTCCTGCAACTGGCGCATCTTGTTCAGCACCACGGTATGGCCGATGTGGATATCGGGCGCGGTCGGGTCCAGCCCCAGCTTGATGCGCAGCGGCACCCCGGTAGCCTGCGAGCGCGCCAGCTTGGCCAGCCACTCGTCTTGGGGAATCAGTTCCTCGCAGCCCCGCAAGCTCACAGCCAGCGCATTCTTTACATGGTCGGTGACTTCAAATTTAGTACTTAAGGCTTGATTCATAAGGGAATTCGTTAATGTCCGCATGACTGCGGTCGATATAATCGGCGGCTGTCGGTGTGGGAACACACAGAACTTTGGATTCTTGACATTTTTTTACGACTGCCGCCGAAGGATTCGGCCCCAGTCCTGCGCCTGATTTTAAGCGGCGCGCGCTTTTTGCCCGTTTCGGCAACTGCCAGCCAAAACCGCAAGCGTCGCGACAACGCTGATTCGTCATTGGGAAACATTCTTTTGAATAACCGTCTACTTGCCATCGGGAATGCTCTTGCCAGCCTGATTCATCGTCACCCTAAACGGGTCAGTGCCGTTGTTGCCACCCTGATGCTCTGCGGCGGCGGTGGCGCATTTGCCGTGGCCTCGTTCGGCCCCGACCCGTCGGATCTGCCTACGCGCCAGGTGCTGGAGGCCGTGCAGCCGCTGGCGGCGCCCCCGGCAGAGCAGGCCGATGCGCTGGATCTTCATCACTTCCGGCTGTTCCGCTCCGACACCACGCGCTCCAGCGACAGCGCCGACGCCCTGCTCAAGCGCCTCGGCATCGCGGACGCCGGCGCCGCGGCCTTCATCCGCAAAGACGCAACGGCCCGCCAGGGCTTGCTGGGCCGCGCCGGCCGCTCGGTCTCGGCAGAAGCCAGCGACACCCATGAACTGCTCAAGCTCACGGCGCGCTGGACCACCGACACCAGCGGCAATTTTCAACGGCTGGTGATCGAAAAAACGGCGCAAGGCTTCAGCTCGCGCGTCGAGACGGCCCCCTTGAGCGCCTCCACCCGGCTCGGCAGCGGCACCATTACCTCCACGCTGGTGGAAGCGGCGGACGCCGCCCGCATTCCCGACGGCGTGATTTCGCAGATGGTCGATATTTTCTCCGGCGATATCGACTTTCACGGCGGCCTGCACAAGGGTGACCGTTTTTCTGTGGTCTATCAAACGCTGGAAGCCGACGGCGAACCCATCTCCGGCGCGAACGTCACCGGCCGCGTGCTGAGCGCCGATTTTGTCAACAGGGGCAAGGAGTTCCAGGCCATGTGGTTCCAGGATCCCACGGCCACTGGTGCGGCAAACAAGGGCGGCTACTACACGCTGGACGGCCGCAGCCTGCACCACGCCTACCTGAAGTCGCCGGTGGAGTTCACGCACATCACCAGCGGCTTCAGCATGCGCTACCACCCGATCCTGCACATCTGGAAGAAGCACCTCGGCGTGGACTATGCGGGCCCGATCGGCACGCCCGTGCGCACGGTCGCCGACGGCGTGGTGGAATTCGCCGGCGTGCAAAACGGCTACGGCAATGTGGTGTACGTCCTGCATCGCCCCGGCCCGGACGGCAGCCATACCACCGTGTATGCGCACCTGAGCCAGATCAACGTGAAAAAGGGCGAACGCGTGAGCCAGGGTCAAAACGTCGGCCGCATCGGCCAAACCGGCTGGGCCACCGGCCCACACCTGCACTTCGAATATCGCGTCAACGGCGCCTATGAGGATCCGGTCGCGATTGCCCAGCAAAGCGATACGGCCCCGTTGTCGGCTGCCGCCAAGCCGGCGTTCGACCGCCTGGCCGCGTCGATGCGGCTGCAATTGGCGGCCGCCGCGTCGGTGCAGCAGGCCAGCGCGCAATAAGAGTCAGGCGCAGCGCACCGCGCAAGCTCACCTGAACGATCCAGCAGCATCGACCATGACCGAGCGCTACATCGGCCTGATGTCGGGCACCTCGCTGGACGGAGTGGATGGCGTTCTCGTCGAATTTTCCGAATCAAAACCGCGTGTAGCCCTTCACCGCTCTGCACCTTTTGCTACACATTTAAGAGCAGAACTGCTGGCGCTCAACACCCCCGGCGGCAACGAGCTGCACCGGGCCGCGCTCGCGGCGAATGCGCTGGCACGGGTCTATGCCCAGGTGGTGGCCGACCTGCTGGCGGGCGCCGGCATCGAAGCCGCTGACGTCCAGGCCATTGGCGCGCACGGCCAGACGGTGCGGCATCGCCCGCAGGAGTTCGGCGCCGACGCGCAGCAGGGCCTTGCCGCCGCGGGCTACACCCTGCAACTCAACAACCCGGCGCTGCTGGCCGAGCTCACCGGCGTCGATGTGGTGGCCGACTTTCGCAGCCGCGACCTGGCAGCCGGCGGCCAGGGCGCGCCGCTGGTGCCGGCATTCCACCGCGAAGTGTTCGGCCAAGCCGGCGAGACCGTGGCCGTGCTCAACATTGGCGGCATCGCGAACCTGAGCGTGCTCGGGGCCGACGCCAGCGTTCTCGGCTTCGACTGCGGTCCCGGCAATGCGCTGATGGACTACTGGTGCCAGCGGCACACCAGTCGGCCGTTTGATGCCGGCGGCGCCTGGGCGGCCGGCGGCACGGTGAACGCGCCCCTGCTGCAAGTGCTACTGGGCGAGCCCTACCTCGCCAAAGCCCCGCCCAAAAGCACCGGGCGTGACCTGTTCAACCCGGATTGGCTGACCGCCCGGCTGCGGCCATTCAACGCGCTGGCGCCGCAGGAGATCCAGGCAACATTGACGGAATTCAGCGCCAGCGCTTGTGCAGCAAGCGTTGCCAGCTATGCAAAGAGTAGCAAATCGCTGATCGTCTGCGGCGGCGGCGCCCTCAACACGCATCTGATGCAACGCCTGCAGGCGGGTTTGCCACAGGTGGCAGTCATGTCTTCCGAAGCGCGCGGCCTGCCGCCCCTGCAGGTCGAGGCCGCGGCCTTCGCCTGGCTGGCGCGCAAGACCCTGCGGCGCGAGGCGGGCAACCTGGCCAGCGTCACCGGCGCGCGCGGCGAACGCGTGCTGGGCGCGATCTACCCGGCCTGAACCGCCTGCAAAGCCGGCCAGCCAGTTCGCACCATGCGGCTCAGCTGGCTTCGGCGGCTTCGTGCGGACCGGCCGTGGGCTCGATATCTGGCGACAGTTGCCAGAAGATCCAGGCCGAAGCAATCGTGATCAGGCCCATGGTGGCAAACGTGGCGTGGAAGGCATAGAGCGTTTGCAGGACTCCTGCGGCCGACGAAAAAACGTCGGTAAAGGCGGCCAGCACCGCACTCGCCGCCGCCACCCCCATGCTGATGGAGAGCATCTGCACCATCGACAGCAGGCTGTTGCCGCTGCTGGCCAGGCCGCCATCGAGGTCCTTGAGGGTGATGGTGTTCATGACGGTGAATTGCAGCGAGTTGACCGCGCCAAAACAGGCCAGCTGCACAATCCGCAGCCACAGCGGCTGCTCGGGCGACATCAGCGCAAAGCTGGCCATGGCAACGCCGACCAGCGCGGTATTCACCACCAGCACCATGCGGTAGCCAGCCCGCCTCACCAATCTGGTGGCCAGCTGCTTGGAGAACATGCCCGCCGTCGCCACGGGCAACATCATCAGGCCCGCCTGCAACGGCGAATAGGCCAGGCAAACCTGCAGCAGCAGCGGAATCAGAAACGGCATGCAACTGCTGCCGATGCGGGCGAACAGGTTGCCCAGCAGGCCGATGCTCACGGTGGGAATGCTGAACAGGCGCGGCGAGAACAGCGGATTGGGCTGGCGCGCGGCGCGCAGCCAGTACGCCACCAGGCTGGCCAGCCCGAAGATCAGCAGCACCAGCACCGTGGCCTGGCGCAGGCCGAGGTCGGACAGGCCGTCGAGCGAGAGCGAAATGGCCACCATGCCGAAGGCCAGCAGCAGGTAGCCATTCAAATCAAAGCGCGTCGCCCCGTGGCCGCGCCCCACGGGCATGTGCTTCATGGTGGCAATGCATCCGACCAGGGCCACCGGCACGTTGATCAGGAAAATCCAGTGCCAGGACGCCACCACCACGAGCCAGCCACCCAGCGTGGGCCCCAGCAAGGGGCCGATCATGCCGGGGATGGCGACAAAGCTCATGGCCGCCAGGAATTTCTCGCGCGGAAAGGCGCGCAGCACCGCCAGCCGCCCCACCGGCAGCAGCAGGGCGCCGCCCAGGCCCTGCACCACGCGCGAGGCCACCAGCTGCGTCAGGCTCTGCGAAAAGGCGCACAGGAGCGAGCCGATGGCGAACAGCACGATGGCGCTGAAGTACACCCGCCGCGTACCGAAGCGGTCGGCAATCCAGCCCGAGGCGGGAATCAGCATCGCCATCGTGAGCGAATAGGCCACGATCACCGACTGCATGCGCAGCGGGCTCTCGCCCAGGCTTTTGGCCATCGCGGGCAGGGCCGTGTTGACGATGGTGGTGTCCAGCGTCTGCATGAAAAACCCGATCGCCACCAGCCACAAAAGAATCGGGCGGGGGTTCTCGTTAGTCATGAAGAAAGCGCTGGACGATGTGTGTCAAAAAAACGGAGGGATGGACGCCCACAAAAAAAGTCGCCGGCAGGCGACTTTTTGATCACGGCTGCGAGGAACTCAAGCCGAGAAGCTCGATCCGCAACCGCAGGTGGAGGTAGCACCCGGGTTCTTGATGACGAACTGGGCGCCCTGCAGGTCTTCCTTGTAGTCGATCTCGGCGCCGACCAGGTACTGGTAGCTCATGGCGTCGATCAGCAGCGAGACCCCATTCTTGGTCATGGTGGTGTCGTCCTCGTTGGTGACTTCATCAAAGGTGAAGCCATACTGGAAGCCCGAGCAGCCGCCGCCCTGCACGAACACGCGCAGCTTGAGTTCGGGGTTGCCTTCTTCGGCGATCAGGTCGGCCACTTTCGCGGCCGCACTGTCGGTGAAGATGATGGGGTCGGGCATCTGGGTCTGGATATTTTCTGCGACGGCGCTCATAGGGGGTACCTCCGTTAACGGACTAGGTGAATGCTACCGCAAATCGCCTTCCAGCGTCGCCCGCGCGGCCATTTTCCGCCAGGCGCCTTGCAGGCTTTGGAGTTCATGCGGACCACGGGCAAAACACGTGCCCCGAAAAGCAAAAACCGCCCCGAGCGCCAAGCTCGGGCGGTTTTAAAAGCGCTGACCAAACGGTGAGATTTGCGTAGCGAGGAGCTGCAGGGCAAGGCGCAAACCGGAACAAGGCTGGTGCCTTGCGAGGATTTGCAACGCGGCCATGCAGGTCCGCAGCAGCAAAGATTACCGTTTAGAGAACTGCTTGCGACGGCGGGCAGAGTGCAAGCCGACCTTCTTACGCTCCACTTCGCGCGCGTCACGCGTCACGAAGCCGGCCTGGCTCAGCATGGGCTTGAGCGTGGCGTCGTAATCGATCAGGGCGCGGGTAATGCCGTGGCGCGTGGCGCCGGCCTGGCCGGACTCCCCGCCGCCCTGCACATTGACCATGATGTCGAAGGTTTCGACATGATTCGTCAAAAACAGCGGCTGCTTGACGATCATGATCGAGGTCTGGCGGCCGAAGAACGCTTGAATGTCCTTGCCGTTGACCACGATCTGGCCGCTGCCTTTTTTCAGAAACACACGGGCGACGCTCGATTTGCGACGGCCGGTGCCATTGTTCCATTCACCAATCATCTCAAGGCTCCTTAAATTTCCAGCACTTTAGGCTGTTGGGCGGTATGCGGGTGCTCTGCACCACCGTACACCTTGAGTTTCTTGATCATGGCGTAGCCGAGCGGGCCTTTCGGCAGCATGCCCTTGACGGCTTTTTCCAAAGCGCGCCCCGGATGCTTGGCTTGCATGTCACGGAAGTTGATGGCGGAAATGCCACCAGGATAGCCGGAGTGGCTGTAATACACTTTGTCGATCGGCTTGGCGCCGGTGACGCGCAGCTGGGCTGCGTTGATGATGACGATGAAGTCACCGGTATCGACGTGAGGCGTGTAAATGGCCTTGTGTTTGCCGCGCAAACGGAGAGCAACTTCGCTGGCTACTCGTCCGAGGACCTTGTCGGTCGCGTCAATCACAAACCACTCGTGCACCACGTCAGCGGGTTTGGCGCTGAAGGTCTTGGTCATGAGTTTTCTCTTCTGTCAAGAGGGTTTGGCGGGCTCTTTTCCACGGTCGGCGTTCCTCTGATGGGAATCTCTTAGGTGGGGATCACTCGGCACGATACCGAGACACTTCGCCGCGGAGCCACAAAAGCGCTGCGAAGCCAAAGATTATACGAAAAATCAAGGACTTGGCGCAACCGCGCCCGGTTTGGGGGCTGAGGCGCCGCGGCGGGGCAGCGTTACCATTGCAGCATGTTCAGTTACCGCCACGCCTTTCATGCCGGCAATCACGCCGACGTCCTCAAGCACATGACCTTGATCGCAACACTGGAGCACCTGACACAAAAGGACGCGGGGCTGACGGTCATCGACACGCACGCCGGCGCCGGGCTGTACCGGCTCGACAGCGACTACGCCGACAAAAGCAGCGAGGCGCGGGACGGCGTGATCAAGCTGTTTGCGCAGATCCGGCAGGCCGGTGTGAATTCGGCATCAAAAGTGCCTCCAGCCCTTACTGTATCTTCGCATAATGCTAGAAAATCAATAGTAAAACAGGCCGCTGGCAGCGCGGCCGCCAGCGCCCCGGACGGCATAGCCCCGGCGCTGGAAGCCTACCTGGACCTGGTCGCGAGCTTCAACCCGAGCGGCCAGCTCAAGATCTACCCCGGCTCGCCGTTTGTGATCCAGCGCCTGCTGCGCGTTGAGGCGCGCGACAAGCTCAAGCTGTTCGAGTTGCACCCGACGGACAGCAAGACCCTGGCGGCGAATATCGCGCAGCTGGAGGCCGGGCGCCAGGTGGCGGTGGCGCGGCTCGACGGTTTCGAAGGCCTGAAAGCATTTTTGCCGCCGCCGAACCGCCGCGCGCTGGTGCTGATCGACCCGAGTTACGAGCTGAAGACCGATTACGCCAGAGTGAGCGCCTGCATACTGGACAGCCTGAAGCGCTTCTCCACCGGCACCTACGCTGTCTGGTACCCGGTGATTCCGCGCCCCGAGGCGCACGATCTGCCGCGCCGTCTGAAGACCCTCGCGACCCAGGCCAAAAAGCCCTGGCTGCACGCCACGCTGGCCATTGGCGCCGACCTGGCACAGGGACTGGACGACCGCCCCGGCTTGCGCGCCAGCGGCATGTTCCTGATCAACCCGCCGCACACCCTGAAAGCCGCGCTGGCCGCCGCGCTGCCGCAGGTGCTGCAGGTGCTGGGGCGCGGCCAGGGCAAGGGCTACACGCTGGAGGCCGGCGGGTAGTTCATCGCGAGCGCCATCGCCCAAGCGCTGCGGCCATCAACGCGGTGGGCACAAGCGCAGGGGTCGGGGCGACCAGCGTGCGGGGATTGCGCTGGAACGGCAAGCCGACATCCGGGTGCTGCAGCCGGTCGATGAACCAGAGCAGCGGCACGTCAGACAACGCGTGCTCGGGGTGGCCACCGCCGACATCGGTGTGGCCAGCCGAACAGCTTGCAGACATTGGTGAGCTTGGGATCGCCCCCGTCAAGGGTCTGATCGTTTTCGGCATATCGTCCTCCTTGCTCGCGCCAGCAGCCATACGCCCTCCATGGCGCACAACAAGCCCGGCCGGGCGTGGTTCGCACAATTAACCGACCGATCGGTCGGTTAATTCGCTATACTGGCAGCAGTCGCCTTTTTGGCCGGCACAGGAGCCCTTCGTATGTACACCCAGTCGCTCGATGTCCCCGATGGGGATCATTCCGGAAAACCCGCGCTCAAGGCGGTGGCGCGCCCCTTGAATGAAGCGGAGCTTGCGCGGCAAACGCAGTTGCAGACGCGCTTCGACGAAAGAATCGACGCCGACCAGAAAATCGAACCGCAGGACTGGATGCCCGAGGCGTACCGCAAGACGCTGGTGCGCCAGATCAGCCAGCACGCGCACTCCGAGATCATCGGCATGCAGCCCGAGGGCAACTGGATTTCGCGCGCGCCCTCGCTCAAGCGCAAGGCCATCCTGCTGGCCAAGGTGCAGGACGAAGGCGGCCACGGCCTGTATCTGTACAGCGCGGCCGAGACGCTGGGCACCTCGCGCGAGCAGATGCTGGACAGCCTGCACACGGGGCGCGCCAAATACAGCTCGATCTTCAACTACCCGACCCTGACCTGGGCCGATGTGGGCGTGATCGGCTGGCTGGTCGACGGCGCGGCCATCATGAACCAGATTCCGCTGTGCCGCTGCAGCTACGGACCGTATGCGCGCGCCATGATCCGCGTCTGCAAGGAAGAATCGTTCCACCAGCGCCAGGGCTACGAGAGCCTGCTGGCGCAGATGAAGGGCACGCCGGCCCAGCGCGACATGGTGCAGGACGCGGTGAACCGCTGGTGGTGGCCGGTGCTGGCGATGTTCGGCCCGCCCGACGCCGACAGCCCGAACAGTGCGCAGGGCATGCGCTGGGGCATCAAGCGCGTCTCCAACGACGAGCTGCGGCAAAAATTTGTCGATGCCACCGTGCCGCAGGCCCGGGTGCTGGGCGTGATGCTGCCCGACCCGGATCTGAAATGGAACGAGGAACGCCAGCAGCACGACTACGGCGCGATCGACTGGGACGAGTTCTGGGCCACCGTCAACGGCAACGGCCCATGCAACAAGGAACGCCTGGGCACGCGCGTGAAGGCGCACATGGAGGGCCAATGGGTACGCGACGCCGCGCTGGCCCATGCGGCCAAACAAAAAGCCCGCCAACTGAAGGAAGTCGCATGAGTACGCCCGTCCCCTCCACGCCCCCTGTCACACCGGCCCTCAAGGAGTGGCCGCTGTGGGAGGTTTTTGTGCGCAGCAAGCAGGGCCTGGAGCACAAGCACTGCGGCAGCCTGCACGCCGCCGACGCCGGGCAGGCGCTGCAGATGGCGCGCGACGTGTACACGCGGCGCCAGGAAGGCGTGAGCATCTGGGTGGTGCCCTCGGCCACCATCACCGCCAGCGCGCCGGATGACAAGGCCGAGTTCTTCGACCCTGCGGCCGACAAGATCTACCGCCACCCCACCTTCTACGAAATTCCCGACGAAGTGGGGCACATGTGATGGCGGCGACTGGGCAGGCCATGAGCCGCAGGGCCGCTCCCAAGGCGAATACCGCAGCGCGTCGCGCGGAGGTTATCTGATGAACGCGCATACCGACTACCTGCTGCACCTGGCCGACAACGCGCTGGTGCTGGGCCAGCGCAACGCCGAGTGGTGCGGCCACGGCCCGATTCTGGAAGAAGACATTGCGCTGGCCAACATGAGCCTGGACCTGATCGGCCAGGCCCGCCTGCTGTACCAGCACGCCGCCGCCCTCATGAGCGACGGCGCCACCGAGGCCGTGACGGAAGACGCGCTGGCCTACTTTCGCGACGCCGCGGAGTTCCGCAACTACACCCTGCTGGAGTTGCCGCACCACGGTGCGCTGGCGCCCGGCGCCGCCGCCGAGCGCGACTACGCCACCACCATCGCCCGCAACTTCCTCTACAGCGCGCTGATGGTGCTGCTGTGGGAGGCGCTGCAAAGCTCCCACGACGCGCAGCTCGCCGCCATTGCCGCCAAGTCGCTGAAAGAGGCTCACTACCACCTGCGCCATTCGCGCGACTGGCTGGTGCGCCTGGGCGACGGCACGGCCGAATCGCATGCCCGGGCACAAGCCGCCTTGAACCATTTAATGCCCTACGCCCAGGAGTTCTGGACGCCGAGTGCTATGGAAACCGCAGCAAGCGCGGACGCCACCGGCGTTGCCACCGCGACGCTGCAAGCCGCCTGGAACACGCTGGTGGATGACGCCCTGCTCGAAGCCACGCTGGCGCGGCCGCCGGCCGGCGGCTACATTCCGCAGGGCAAGAAGGGGCTGCACTCCGAGCACCTGAGCTACCTGCTGGGCGAGATGCAGGGGCTGGCGCGGCAACACCCCGAGGCCACGTGGTGAACACCCTCGCGCAACCGCCGCTGGCGCCCGAGTTGCAGCAGGTGTGGGCGCTGCTCGAGGCGGTCACCGACCCCGAGATCCCGGTGGTCTCGATCCGCGAGCTGGGCATCCTGCGCGACATCCGCAGCCGGGACGGCGAACTCGAGGTCGTCATCACCCCGACCTACAGCGGCTGCCCGGCCATGGGCCAGATCGAGGACGATGTGCGCGCAGCGCTGCAGGCGCACGGCCTGGCGGCGCGGGTGGTGACGCAACTCGCGCCGGCCTGGACCACCGACTGGATGACCGAGAGCGCCCGGACCCGGCTGCGCGAGTACGGCATCGCGCCGCCGCACACCCTGGCGGCCAGCAACGTGATTCGATTCGCTACGAAATCAGTAGCGCAACATGCTCTACCAGCGGTGGCTTGCCCGCGCTGCGGCTCGGAAAACACGACCGAGACCTCGCACTTCGGCTCGACCGCCTGCAAGGCCCTGTACCGGTGCCTGGACTGCATGGAACCGTTCGACCTTTTCAAGCCCCACTAAGCCCACCCAACCCCACACACCGCACGCTCGCAACAGCGCCCCACCCCATGGCCATCCCCCATTTTCATGAGCTCACCGTCTCGCGCATCAGCCCCGAAGCAGCCGGCGCCGTGGCCGTCACGCTGGCCATTCCGCCCGCGCTGCGCGAGACCTTTGCGTTCGAGCCCGGCCAGTTCCTGACGCTGCGCGCCGACATCGACGGCGAGTCGGTACGCCGCAGCTACTCCATCTGCTGTCCGCGCAGCCGGCTAAACGTTGCGCACGAGGTGGAGGTCGGCATTCGCCCGATGGACGGCGGCGTGTTCTCGAACTGGGCCGCGACCCGGCTCAAGGCCGGCGACACGATTGAAGTGATGCCGCCCGACGGGCGCTTTGGCGTGCGCCGGCCGCGCGCCCTGCACCGCGTGGGGTTTGCGGCGGGCTCCGGCATCACGCCCATCCTGTCCATCATGGCCTCCACACTGGAGGAGCAGCCCGAATCCAAATTCACGCTGGTCTACGGCAACCGCCGCATGGCCAGCGTGATGTTCAACGAAACGCTGCAGGACCTGAAAGACCGCTACCCCTCGCGCCTCACGCTGATCCATGTGCTGTCGCGCCAGGCGCAGGAGGTGGAGTTGCTGCAGGGCCGCATTGACGGCGACAAGGTGCGCGCCGTCATCGCCGCGCTGCTGCCCGTGGGCAGCATGGACGAGGTGTTCATCTGCGGCCCCGAGGCCATGATCGAGGACACCGAGGCTGCGCTGCTGGCGGCCGGCGTGCCGCAGCGGCAGATTCACACCGAACGCTTTACCTCGCCCACCCTGGAAGCGCTGGCCCCGGCCGAGCGCCGGGCCGCCGTGGCTGCCGGCCAGCAAAAGGCCGGGGGCGGAACCGTCGCACTGACCGTGATGCTCGACGGCAAACCGAACGAACTGCGCATGGGGCGGGACGACCATGTGCTCGATGCGGCGCTGGCCGCGGGGCTGGATCTGCCCTACTCGTGCAAGGCGGGCGTCTGCTGCACCTGCCGCGCCAAGGTGATCGAGGGCGAGGTCCGGATGGACAAGAACTTCACGCTCGAGCCCTGGGAGATGGACAAGGGCTTTGTGCTGACCTGCCAGGCGCGGCCGTTGACGGACCGGCTGGTGGTGAGCTACGACGAGCGTTGAAAGCGCACCCGCAATAATGGCGGCATGTCTTCACGTTCCCGCCAGCGCCTCGCCGTTGCACTGATTTTCATCACCCCTGCCTTCTGGTCCGTCAACTACCTGATCGCGCGCCGCGCGCCCGGCGTGATCGAGCCGCACGTGCTGGCGCTGCAGCGCTGGCTCACGGCGGGGCTGCTTTTCTGCTTTTTCGCACGCACCGAGTTGTGGGCGCAGCGCCGGCTCGTCCTCGCCGACTGGCGCCACAGCGTCGTGCTCGGCGCACTGGGCATGTGGATCTGCGGCGCCTGGGTCTACCTGGGCGGGCACACTACCAGCGCCACCAACATCGCGCTGATCTACGCGCTGTCGCCGGTGATGATCGTCGTGATCTCCCGGCTCTGGCTGAAGGAGCCGTTCAGCGCCGTGCAGGCGTGCGGCGTGGCGCTGGCGCTGGCGGGCGTGCTGCACGTGGTGCTCAAGGGCGAATGGGCACAGCTGGCCAAGGTGCAGTGGTCGGTGGGCGACGCCTGGATCCTGGCCGCCACCGTGGCGTGGACGTTTTACTCGCTGCTGCTCAAGCGCTGGCCCAGCCCGCTCGGGGACGGCGCCCGGCTCGGCGTCGTCAGCCTGGCCGGCGTGGCGGTGCTGCTGCCGTTTGCCGCCTGGGAGGCCGCCTTCAGCCCCGTTCCCGCATTCTCAAGGGCCGGATTCGAGCTGGCGCTGGCGGCCGCCGTGCTGCCGGGCTTCGCCGCGTATCTCGCCTATTCGGTCATGCTGCGCGAGCTGGGCGCCGCGCGCGTCAGCGTGGTGCTCTACCTCGGGCCGCTGTATGCGGCCATCCTGGCCTGGCTGGTGCTGGGCGAGCCGGTGCACGGCTACCACGCCGTGGGCATGGCGCTGGTGCTGCCCGGCATCTATCTGGTCAACCGCCGGTCCGACTGACGGCCGGGGCCGCCCCACGCTGCGTCAGACCGCGGCCAGCGCCTGGTCCAGGTCTTCCAGCAGGTCATCGATATGCTCGATGCCGACCGACAGGCGCACCATGTTTTCCGAGACGCCGGCCTTGGCCAGCTCCTGCGGGTCGAGCTGGCGGTGCGTGGTCGAGGCCGGATGGCAGGCCAGCGATTTGGTGTCGCCGATATTCACCAGCCGCAGGAATAGCTTGAGCGCGTCCTGAAAACGGGCGCCGGCCGCGCGGCCGTCGGGCGCCTTCAGGCCAAAGCTGATGATGCCCGAGGCGCGCCCACCCATGAGCTTCTTGACCAGCGCATGGTCGGGGTGCTCGGGCAGGCCGGCGTAGTTCACCGTGGCCACCTTGGGATGCGCCTGCAGATGCTGCGCAATGCGCAGGCTGTTCTCGCAGATGCGGTCCATGCGCAGCGGCAGCGTCTCGATGCCCTGCAGGATCTGGAACGCGTTCATCGGGCTCAGCGCGCCGCCCAGGTTGCGCAGCGGCACCACGCGCGCGCGGCCGATGTAGGCGGCCGGGCCGAAGGCCTCGGTGTAGACCACGCCGTGGTAGCTCACGTCGGGCTCGTTCAGGCGCTTGAAGCGCTCCTTGTGCTCGGCCCACGGGAACTTGCCCGAATCGACGATCGCGCCGCCCAGGCTGGTGCCATGGCCGCCCAGGTACTTGGTCAGCGCATGCACCACGATGTCGGCCCCATGCTCGAACGGACGGCACAGGTACGGGCTGGGCACGGTGTTGTCCACGATCAGCGGCACGCCGTGGTCGTGCGCGACCCTGGCCAGCGCGGCCAGGTCGGTCACGTTGCCCAGCGGGTTGCCGATGGACTCGCAAAAGATCGCCTTGGTGCGGGCGTCGATCAGCCTGGCAAACGAGGCCGGGTCACGGTAGTCGGCAAAACGCACCTCGATGCCCATTTGCGGAAAGGTGTGGGCGAACAGGTTGTAGGAGCCGCCATACAAAGTAGAAGCCGACACGATGTTGTCGCCGGACGCGGTAATGGTCTGGATCGAATAGGAGACGGCCGTCATGCCGGAGGCCACCGCGAGCGCGCCCACGCCGCCCTCCAGCGCCGCCACGCGCGCTTCGAGCACCGCCGTGGTCGGATTCATGATGCGGGTGTAGATATTGCCCGCCACCTTGAGGTCGAACAGGTCGGCGCCGTGCTGCGTGTCGTCGAACGCGTAGGCCACGGTCTGGTAGATCGGCACCGCCACCGACTTGGTGGTGGGATCGGGGCTGTAGCCCGCATGCACGGCGAGGGTTTCAATCTTCATTCGTTGTTCTCCACAAAAGTCGACCATCCTAGACCGTCCTCGACCCGCTGTCGACGATCAAAACGTTACAAGCTCATAACCCCAGCCGGCGGCAGATTTCCAGCGTGGCGACCGACTGGTTCATCGTGTAGAAGTGCAGCCCCGGCACGCCGGCACCGCGCAGCAGCATGCACAGGTCGGTCACCACGTCCAGGCCAAAGGCGCGGATGCTCGCCGTGTCGTCGCCAAAGCCTTGCAGGCGCAGGCGAATCCAGCGCGGGATTTCGGCGCCGCAGGCATCGGAAAAGCGCATCAGCTGCGTGGAGCTGGTGATCGGCATGATGCCGGGGACCACCGGCACATCGACGCCGAGCTTGCGCGTCTCGTCCATGAAACGCAGGTAGGCCGAGGCGCTGTAGAAGTACTGCGTGATGGCCGAGTCGGCGCCCGCCTTGACCTTGGTGGCGAAGGCCTGCAGGTCCGCCTGCGGCGACTTGGCCTGCGGGTGCATCTCGGGGTAGGCGGCGACCTCGATGTGAAAGTGGTGGCCCGTTTCCGCGCGGATAAAGGCGACCAGGTCGCTGGCATGGTGGAACTCGCTGCCGGCGCCGTAGCCGCTGGGCAGGTCGCCGCGCAAAGCCACCAGCCGCTTCACCTTCATGGCCCGGAGCTGACCCAGTTGCTCGCGCACCGAGGCGCGGGTCGCGCCGATACAGGAAAAATGCGAGGCAGCGGCTACGCCTTCGGCCAGGATGTCGCGCACCGTGGCAAAAGTGCCTTCCTGCGTGGAGCCGCCCGCACCGTAAGTCACCGAGCAAAACTCGGGCTTTTGCGCATACAGGGCCTGGCGCACCACACGCAGCTTCTCAACGCCCTCGGGCGTTTTCGGCGGAAAGAATTCAAAACTGACCGGGAGGGTGGAAGGAGGGTTCATGGTTTGGTGGCGTAAACAAAAAACTCGCGGTTGCCGTCGCCGCCGGTGATGGCGCTGTCATACCAGCCCAGCACCTGCATCTGCAGGGACGCCAGGCTGTCGCGAATGCGCTGCTCGACCAGGGTGTAGAGCGTGGCGTCCTTGACGATGCCGCCCTTGCCGACCTGCCCCGGTTGCAGCTCGAACTGCGGCTTGACCAGCATCAGCAGCGCGCCCTGCGGCGCCAGCAGGGGCACCAGCGCGGGCAACACCAGCGTGAGCGAGATGAACGACAGGTCGCCCACGATCACCTCAAAATTTGCATCAAATGAGGCCGCAGCCCCCGCCACGTCTTCGCTATCAGCTATTAAATCAGTAGCATCCAGGGCGCGGGCGTTGACGCCCTCGATGCAGAACACGCGCGCGTCGCCGCGCAGGGCCGGGTGCAACTGGCCATGGCCCACATCCACGCCGACCACGCCGGCCGCGCCGTGCTGCAGCAGGCAATCGGTAAAGCCCCCGGTCGACTGGCCCACGTCCAGGCAGCGCTTGCCGGCCACGCTCAAACCGCTCTGGCGCAGCGCGCCCTCCAGCTTGAGGCCGCCGCGCGAGACGTAGCGCGCCTCGGCGGCGTCGAGCAGTTCAATGCGCGCGTCCGCGGGCACGTCGTCGCTGTTCTTGGCGATGGTTTTCCAGGCCGCGGCGTGCGTCATGGCGGGCTGCCAGCGCACGCCCGCCGCGATCAGGCGCTGGGCCTGCGAACGCGACGTGGCAAGGCCGCGTCCCTGCAGCAACTGGTCGGCGCGCATCTGTTCAATAGCGGTAGCTGTCGGCCTTGTACGGGCCGTTCTTGCTCACGCCGATGTAGGCGGCCTGCTCGTCGGTCAGCTCGGTCAGCATGGCGCCGACCTTCTTCAGGTGCAGGCGCGCCACCTTCTCGTCGAGGTGCTTGGGCAGCACATAGACCTTGCCGGCCTGGTAGGCGTCGGGCTTGGTGAAGAGTTCGATCTGCGCGATGGTCTGGTTGGCGAACGAAGACGACATCACGAAGCTCGGGTGGCCCGTGCCGCAGCCCAGGTTCACCAGGCGGCCCTTGGCCAGCAGGATGATCTTCTTGCCATCGGGGAAGGTGATGTGGTCCACCTGCGGCTTGATCTCTTCCCACTCGTACTTCTCGATCGACGCGACATCGATCTCGTTGTCGAAGTGGCCGATGTTGCAGACGATCGCCTGGTCCTTCATGGCGACCATGGTGTCGTGCGTGATAACGTTCTTGTTGCCGGTGGTGGTGACGAAGATGTCGGCCTTGTCGGCGGCGTACGCCATGGTCACGACCTTGTAGCCTTCCATCGCGGCCTGCAGCGCGTTGATCGGGTCGATTTCCGTGACCCACACTTGCGCCGACAGCGCGCGCAGCGCCTGCGCCGAGCCCTTGCCCACGTCGCCGTAGCCGGCCACGCAAGCCACCTTGCCGGCGATCATCACGTCGGTGGCGCGCTTGATGCCGTCCACCAGCGATTCGCGGCAGCCGTACAGGTTGTCGAACTTGCTCTTGGTGACCGAGTCGTTCACGTTGATGGCGCGGAACAGCAAGGTGCCCTTGGCGCTCATCTCGTTCAGGCGGTGCACGCCGGTGGTGGTCTCCTCGGTCACGCCGATGATTTCGGCCGACTTGCGCGTGTACCAGTTGGCATCGACGGCCAGCTTGGCCTTGATCGCGGCGTAGAGGATGCGTTCTTCCTCGCTGGTCGGGTGGGCCAGCACGCCCAGATCCTTCTCGGCGCGCTGGCCCAGGTGCATCAGCAGCGTGGCGTCGCCGCCGTCGTCCAGGATCATGTTCGGCCCTTCACCGGGCGTGCCCTTGGCGCCGAAGTCGAAGATGCGGTGGGTGTAGTCCCAGTAGTCGGTGAGCGACTCGCCCTTGATGGCGAATACCGGCGTGCCCTGGGCGGCGATCGCGGCGGCAGCATGGTCCTGCGTCGAAAAGATGTTGCATGAGGCCCAGCGCACCTGCGCACCGAGCGCCTGCAGCGTCTCGATCAGCACGCCGGTCTGGATCGTCATATGCAACGAGCCGGTGATGCGCGCGCCCTTGAGCGGCTGGGACTTGGCGAATTCCTCGCGGATGGCCATCAGGCCGGGCATCTCGGTCTGGGCAATATTGAGTTCCTTGCGGCCCCAGGCGGCCAGCGACAGGTCGGCAACAACGGAATCTTGGTGGGTGGCAGGTTTGAGAACAGCGCTCATGGTTAACTCCAAAAATGAATTTGAACAACCACGGGCTGCGGGGAAAAACTCACCGCACAGACCCGTGGGTGAGCGCAGTTGATGCACGGCGCGCCGGGTTTGGCAAGCCATGCTGTCCGAGCCTCGTCCACATGGTGTGAACTGCAACGCTCCTCGGAAGTGGCGTATTTTAGCGTGAAGCTCAGACGACGGGGTTGGGATGGACCCTGGCCGCGACAGGACTCACTGGAGAAGCCCGGGGTTGCTTTGCCAGATGGACCAGGTCAGCGCCGATGCAAAAGACACCCACACCAGGTACGGCAGCATGAGCACCGCGGCCAAACGGCGGATGCGCCAGAACGCGACGATGGTGGCGGCGATGAGCAGCAGCAACACCAGCACCTCTGCGGACGCCAGCGCCCCCTGGTGCCAGGCGAAGAAAAGCCACGACCACAGTGCATTGGCGGCCAGTTGCGCGACGAACAGCGTGAGCGCCTCTCGCGTTGCCCCCCGCTCGCGCCACACCAGCCATGCGGCCACGCCCATGAGTGCGTAGAGGACCGACCAGACCGGCCCGAAGACGGACGCCGGCGGCGCCCACGACGGCCGCATGAGTTGCGCGTAGAACGATGCCGCCTCGACCGATGCAATGGCGCCGACACCGGCCGCCACAAACGAGAGGACAAGCCAGGCAACGAGCCCCAGGAGTTGCATCTGACGGGAATGCGGCTGCAGGGTAGTGGTTGGCATGGGTCTAAAAAATGAGAGGGGACGCCCTGAACATTATCACTACGCCCTGGTCCGGCAAGCCGATGAGTCGCAGCAAAGGCCGCCTCTAATGCGTGCCCTGCACATGCTTTCGGCTTTTCGGCGCGGGGCGGTCTGCCACCATCTCGCCCGACAACCCCTTGAGAATGCCGCAGTCGGCGGCCGCGTTGGCCTCGCTGCATTGCTGGCGCAGCACCTTCAGCTGTTTTTCAAGCGATCGCAACTCGCGGATACGCTGCGCCACATGGCCGATATGCGCATCCAGCAGCTCGTTGACCGCCATGCAGTTCTCCTGCGGCGAGGCCTTGAAGCGCAACAGCGCGCGAATCTCGCCGAGTGCCATATCGAGCGTGCGGCAGTGGCGGATAAAGGTCAGCCGCTCGACATGCTCGTGGCCGTAGATACGGTAGTTGCCGTCGGTGCGGCCCGCTGGCGGCAGCAGGCCTTCACGTTCGTAAAAACGGATGGTCTCCAGCGGGGTGAGCGTCGCCCGGGCCAGTTCGCCGATCTTCACAGGCAGCTCCTTTCGAGGCCATTTTGAAACTGCTTGACTCTATACCGGCTACAGGGTTTTCAATAGAGGCCAGATGAGAAACCACCCCATGGCCGAAACCAGACACACCCCCGCCCCCGGTAGCGCAGACGGGTGCTGCGCGCCCGTGAGCGCGACGCCGCCAACGCCCCCGCCGCAGGGGACGCATGACGCTCACGCGGGGCATGATCACGATCACGACCAGCCAACGGGCGTTGCGCGCCTGGGCGCCGCGCTCGCGCTGGCGATCGGCGCGGAGGCGCTGCATTTCTTCGCCGGCGACGTCACCTCGCTGAAATATGCGGGGCTGGCCATCGCGGCCGTCGCGATCTGGCTCGCGGGCGCCGAGACCTATGCCAGCGGCATCAATGCGCTGCGCCGGGGCAGGCTGGGCATCAACGCGCTGATGAGCGTGGCCGTGACAGGCGCCTTCGTCATCGGCCAGTGGCCGGAAGCGGCCATGGTCATGGCGCTGTATGCCATTGCCGAGCTGATCGAGGCGCGTGCCGCCGGCCGCGCGCGCCACGCCATCCAGAGCCTGGTGGCGCTCGCGCCCGAACAGGCGGAGGTGCTGCAGGCGGACCAGCGATGGGCGGCCGTACACGCCGCCGATGTCGCGCTGGACGCGATCGTGCGTATCCGCCCCGGCGCGCGCGTGCCGCTCGACGGCATCATCACCGCAGGCCGCAGCGCCGTGAATCAGGCCCCGATCACCGGAGAGAGCCTGCCCGTGGACCGCACCGTGAGCGACATGATTTTCGCGGGCACCATCAACCTGACCGGCGAGCTGCAGTTCCGCGTCACGGCGGCGGCCGCCAACACCACGCTGGCCCGCATCATCCACGCCGTCGAGCAGGCGCAGGGAACGCGCGCGCCGACACAGCGCCTGGTCGATCGCTTTGCGGCGATCTACACGCCGTCCGTGTTCCTGCTGGCGCTGGCCACCGCGCTGCTGACGCCGTGGCTCATGGGCCTGACCTGGCTGGCGGCGCTCTACAAGGCGCTGGTGCTCCTGGTCGTCGCCTGCCCCTGCGCCCTGGTGATATCGACGCCGGTCACCGTGGTCAGCGCGCTCGCGGCCGCGGCGCGGCGCGGCATTTTGATCAAGGGCGGCAGCTACCTCGAAGGCATGCGCTTCCTGAAGGCGATGGCGCTGGACAAGACGGGCACCGTCACCGAAGGCCGGCCCCGACTGGTCGAATGGGCCACGCTTGAGCCGGGGGCCGATAAAGACGGCATTGCACGCATTGCCATGAGCCTGGCCGAGCGCTCCGACCATCCCGTCTCGAAGGCCATCGCGCAAGGGTTGGCGTGTCGGGCGCACAAGATCGACGGCTTCACCGCGCTGGCAGGCCGCGGCACGCAAGGAGCCATCGACGGCCACACCTACGTGCTCGGCAATCACCGGCTGATCGAGGAGCGCCAGCAGTGCAGCCCTGCGATCGAGGCGGCACTCGAGGTGCATGAAAGGCAGGGCCGCACCGTCACGCTGCTGGCCGATGAGAATGCCGTGGTGGCGATCTTTGCGGTCGCCGACACGATCAAGGCGTCGTCGCGCCAGGCCGTCGCGGAACTGAAGGCGCTGGGTGTCGCCACGATCATGCTGAGCGGCGACAACCGCGCGACCGCCGGCACCATCGCCCTGCAGGCCGGCATCGAGGAATCACACGGCCATCTGTTGCCGCAGGACAAGCTCGCGCAAATCCGGGCCCTGCAACAACGCTTCGGCGCCACCGGCATGGCCGGCGACGGCATCAACGACGCACCGGCGCTGGCGCAATCCGACACCGGCTTCGCGATGGGCGCGGCCGGCAGCGACACCGCCATGGAGGCCGCGGACGTGGTCATCATGAACGACGACCTGCGCTGCATCCCGGAAGCCATCCGGCTCTCGCGCAGGACCCACGCCGTGCTGGTGCAGAACATTTCGCTGGCGCTCGGCATCAAGGCCGTCTTCATCGTTCTCGCCCTGGCGGGCAGTGCGACGATGTGGATGGCGGTGTTTGCCGACGTGGGCGCGACACTGCTGGTGATTGCGAACGGCCTGCGGCTGCTGAGGCGCAAGACCGCGGCTGCTTGACGCCGTTCGCGGGCATTCAAGTGCCTCTTGACGGAAACGCCGACTTTAGGGCTGGTTTGGGCATAAGCGAAAATGACGCCACACGTTACACCCATCCGCACCTATTCAAGAAATCGACCGCATGCAGCACGCCTCTTACCTCGATGAAACCCGGCGCCGCCGCACCTTCGCCATCATCTCCCACCCCGACGCCGGCAAGACCACGCTGACGGAAAAGCTGCTGCTGTTCTCGGGCGCGATCCAGATCGCCGGCTCGGTGAAGGCGCGCAAGGCCTCGCGCCACGCCACCTCCGACTGGATGGAGATCGAGAAGCAGCGCGGCATCTCGGTGGCCTCCTCCGTCATGCAGATGCTGTACCGCGACCACGTGATCAACCTGCTCGACACGCCCGGCCACAAGGACTTTTCCGAGGACACCTACCGTGTGCTCACCGCCGTCGATTCAGCGCTGATGGTGATCGACGCGGCGAACGGCGTGGAGGCGCAGACACGCCGCCTGATCGAGGTCTGCCGCCAGCGCGACACGCCCATCATCACCTTCGTCAACAAGATGGACCGCGAGGTGCGCGAGCCGCTCGACATCCTCGACGAGGTGGAGCGCGAACTCGGCATGCCCTGCGTGCCGATGACCTGGCCGGTCGGCCAGGGCAAGAGCTTCGGCGGCATCATGAACCTGCGCACGCAGACCATGACGGTGTTCGACTCGGGCAGCGAGCGCCTGCCGCAGGACTTCGAAACGATCCCGCTGAGCGACCGCACCGCACTGCTCCAGCGCTTCGGCCACGAGTTCGAAACCGCCGAGCAGAGCATGGAACTGGCCGCTGGCGCCTCGCCCGCCTGGGACCGCGAGGCCTTCCTGGCGGGCAAGCAGACGCCGGTATTCTTCGGCTCCGGCGTGAACAACTTCGGGGTCATGGAAGTGCTCGACGCGCTGGTGGATCTGGCGCCCCCGCCGCAGCCGCGCACCAGCACCACGCTGGTGAATCGCCAGCCGGTGACGCGGGTGATCCAGCCCGAGGACAAGGACTTTGCCGGCGTGGTGTTCAAGGTGCAGGCCAACATGGACGCGAACCACCGCGACCGCATCGCCTTCGTGCGCATGGCCTCGGGCAAGTACACGCCGGGCATGAAGCTGCGCGTGCAGCGCACCGGCAAGGAGCTGCGCCCGACCAGCGTGGTGACCTTCCTGTCGCAGCGGCGCGAGGCGGTCGATGAGGCCTATGCGGGCGACATCATCGGCTTCACCACGCACGGCGGCGTGCAGCTCGGCGACACCATCACCGATGGCGCCTCGCTGCAGTTCACCGGCCTGCCGTTCTTCGCGCCCGAGCTGTTCATGACCGTGATCCTGAAGAACCCGCTGCGCACCAAGCAGCTGCAGCAGGGCCTGGCGCAGCTCGGCGAGGAAGGCGCGATCCAGGTGTTCCGCCCCGAGATCGGCGGCCCGATGCTGCTCGGTGCGGTCGGCCAGTTGCAGTTCGAAGTGGTGCAGCACCGCCTGAAGGGCGAGTACGACTGCGATGTGCGGCTGGAGGGTTGCCAGTACACCGGCGCACGCTGGATCACCGCCGACACGCCCGCCGAATTGAAAGAGTTCGTCAATGCCTACCCGGCGCGCATGGCACGGGACGCCGCCAACACGCTGGCCTACCTGTGCACCTCGCCCTACGACGTGCGGCTGGCGCAGGAGCGCTTTCCGAAGATCCATTTCCATCCGCTGCGCGAGCATGCGGGGCTGGCGTTGCAAAGCGCTG
This sequence comes from Rhodoferax sediminis, assembly GCF_006970865.1. Classification (NCBI taxonomy): domain Bacteria; kingdom Pseudomonadati; phylum Pseudomonadota; class Betaproteobacteria; order Burkholderiales; family Comamonadaceae; genus Rhodoferax; species Rhodoferax sediminis. The sequence goes on along the minus strand of NZ_CP035503.1, from coordinate 479,919 downwards.
GCTGATGAAACCGCTTGCCGACTGGCCAGCGGCGGCGCGCCGCCACATCGTCGGCGTTTTCACCGACATCGACGACACACTGACCACCGACGGTGCGATCACGCCCGATGCCCTCGCGGCGCTGCACGCGCTGAAGGCCGCCGGCCTGCACGTGATCCCGATCACCGGGCGGCCGGTCGGTTGGAGCGAGCCCTTTGCACGCGCCTGGCCGGTCGACGCGATCGTGGCCGAGAATGGTTCGGTCGCATTGACATTGAATGAAAACGGCCGAAAGCCCATACCAGGTCTTCACAGTTCGCTATCAAAACTGTACCAACAGGATGCCACCACGCGCACCGCCAACTGCGCACGCATGCAGCAGGTGGCGCAGCGCGTGCTGCGCGAGATCCCCGGCGCGACGCTGGCGCAGGACTCGGCCGGCCGCGAAACCGACATCGCGATCGACCATGGCGAGTTCGCGCACCTGCCGCCCGAGCGGATTGCCCAGGTCGTGGCCCTGATGCAGCGCGAGGGCATGACCGCCACGGTCAGCAGCATCCACATCAACGGCTGGTTCGGCGAACACAACAAGCTGGCCGGCGCGCGCTGGATCGTGCGCGAACTATTCCATCGTGAGCTCGACGCGGAGATCGACCGCTGGGTGTATGTGGGCGACTCGACCAACGACCAGATCATGTTCGAGCATTTCCCGCACAGCGTGGGCGTGGCCAACATCCGGCGCTTCGAGGCCGAACTCGCGCACCCGCCGCGCTACGTCACGCAGGGTGAACGCGGCGCGGGCTTTGCGGAGCTGGCGCGCACCCTTTTGAATCCTGATGGCTAGCGCCAGCACGGTGCGCGCTCGCAGAGCCCAAGCCGGCGCCGTCTTGTAACGCGGCGGCAACACGAAGCTGCTATGGTGTCCGTCGTGCATCTACACGCCCGACGCATACACCGATGGCCCGCCGTTCCTCCTCCGCCGCTTCCGCCCTGACGCGCGCCTACCAGCGCAACGTCAAGGCGCTCACGAAGGCCACCCTGCAAGGCGGACGACGGATGGCCGGGCAACTGCAGCGTGCCACCGCAAAACACCTCAAACCACCGCCAGGACGCGGCGACTGGATCGCCGGCATGGCGCTCGGCCCGGCCGGCGCGCGCGGCTACCACCTGTATCGTCCACCGGATCTCAAGCTGCAGCCCGGGGAGCGCTTGCCTCTCATGGTCATGCTGCACGGCTGCGGGCAGACGGGCCGCGATTTCGCGGTGAGCACGCGCATGGACCAGCTGGCCGCGCACCATCGCTTTCTGGTGCTCTATCCGGAGCAGGACCGGCTGGCCAACGCCCAGGGCTGCTGGAACTGGTACGACCGCCGCTCCGGCAAGGCCGACGCCGAAGCCGCTACGCTGATGGCCGCCGTCGACCAGGTGTGCCTGCTGTACCGGGCGGACCGCGAACGCGTGGCCGTCGCGGGCCTGTCGGCCGGCGCCGGCATGGCGGCGCTGCTCGCCACGCGCTACCCGGTGCGCTTCCGGGCGGTGGCGATGCATTCGGGCGTGGCACCCGGCGCGGCCAAGTCGCCCGTGACCGCACTCGGCGCCATGCGCGGCCGGCATCCGCCGGCGCTACTGGCCACCGCCGTGGGCAAGGCGTTGGGCGCCGCGGCGGCCTTCACGACGCTGCCGCCACTGCTGGTGCTGCATGGCGATGCCGACGTCATCGTCGCGCCGAGCAACGCGCAAGACAGCGCCACCATCTGGGCCACGGCCACCGGCGCCGCGCCCGGCGGCCCGCGCGTCCTGCAACGCGGCAAGCGCCATCCGATGCGCGTGACCGACTACAAGCACCAGGGCCACACGTGCGTGACGCTGTGCCAGATCGCGCAGCTCGGCCATGCCTGGAGCGGCGGCGCGGCGCGCGCGCCGTTCAGCGACGCGGCCGGACCGGACGCCACGCGGCTGGTGTGGGCCTTCGCCTCGCGGCAGTTCGCCGCGGCAGAACACCAGACGCCATAGGCAGAACACCAGACGCCATAAATCACCCCCCATAATTGCCGCTGAAGCAGAGAGGCAATATGGCATTCACCCCGGCACAGAATCACCACGGCATCAAGGACAACCACCATCGTGGCCGAGTCGCCGACTTTCTTTCCAGCAAGATCACTCAAGGCAGTCACCTGTCGGTGGTGTCGGCCTATTTCACCATCTACGCCTACGAGGCGCTGAGCCAGCAGCTCGACGGCGTAGAGTCTCTGCAGTTCCTGTTTGGCGAGCCGCGCTTCATTCACGCCCTTGACCCCGACAAGACGGACAAGAAGGCCTTCAAGATAGAAGACGAAGGCCTGGAGCTGGCCAACCGCCTGCAGCAGAAGGAAGTGGCGCGGCGCTGTGCCGAGTGGATCAAGAACAAGGTCGAAATCCGTTCTATCCGCGAGACCAACCTGCTGCACGGCAAGCTGTATCACATTGACGACGGGCGGCGCGAACACGCCCTCATGGGCAGCTCCAACTTCACGCGAAGGGGGCTGGGCCTCTCGACCGCACCGAACATCGAGCTCAACATGGTCGTCGATAGCGACCGCGACCGCGCGGACCTGAAAGTCTGGTTTGACGAATTGTGGTCGGACACTGCTCTGGTGGAAGATGTCAAAGCCAAGGTGCTGGAATATCTTGCTCAGCTCTATGTCGATCATTCTCCGGAGTTCATCTACTTCAAGACCCTGTTCCATGTCTTTGAAAAGTTCCTTTCGGGGCAGGAAGAAGCGGCGCAATTCTTTGACAACACCGCCATCACCGACACCGACATCTGGAAGGCCTTGTTTGAATTCCAGAAAGACGGCGTCAAGGGCGCTATCCAGAAAATCAACACCCACAACGGCTGCATCCTGGCCGACAGCGTGGGCCTGGGTAAAACCTATTCGGCGCTCGCCGTCATCAAATATTTCGAGCTGCGTAACCATCGCGTACTGGTGCTGTGTCCGAAAAAACTTCGTGAGAACTGGACGGTATACCTTGCGCAAAACGCCAGCCAGTTGAACCCCTTTCTCAAAGACCGCTTTGCCTACACCGTGCTGTCCCACACCGACCTGTCACGCGAGTCGGGCTACGCTGGTGACATTGATCTGGGCGCGCTGAACTGGGGCAACTTTGACCTGATCGTCATCGACGAGTCGCACAACTTCCGCAACAACGTCAAAGGCAAACGCGACGAAGAGGGGAACATTGTCAAGAAGAGCCGCTACGAGCGCCTGATGCAAGACATCATTCAGGCCGGCGTCAAAACCAAGGTAATGCTGCTCTCGGCTACACCGGTCAACAACGACCTGAAGGACCTGCGCAACCAGCTCTATTTGGTATCCGAAGGCCAGGACCACGCCCTGTTCCCATCCACCGGTATCGCCAGCATCAAGCAGACACTCGATACCGCACAGAAGACCTTTAGTGAATGGGCCAAGCGTGCCGGCGAGCGCAACCCGAAAGATCTGATGGACCGCCTGCCAGCAGGTTTTTTCACTTTGCTGGATGAGCTGACTATTGCCCGCTCACGCAAGCACATTCAGAAATACTATCGTGCGTCCTTGGCACAAATCGGCCACTTCCCCAAGCGGACCAAGCCAGTTTCCATTTACTCGGACATCGACAAAAAACACCGCTTCCCCACCTATGACAAGCTGAATGAGGAGATTGAAAAATACCAACTCTCTTTGTTCAAACCGTCCACTTATGTTCTGCCCCAGTTCAAGGACCAGTACCAGGGCGAAGTCAATGTACGCAACTTCAGCCAGGAGACGCGTGAGAAATTCCTGATCGGCATGATGAAGGTCAATTTTCTCAAGCGGTTAGAAAGTTCAGTGAAATCGTTTGCCATCACGATGGAGCGCACCGTGGGCAAGATTGAGAATCTGGAGGAGCGCCTTAGCGCCTACCAAAAACTGCGCAACGGGAGGGCAGAGGATTTACAAGCCACCCTGTTCCTCATGGAGGCCGAAGAAGACGAAGAACTGCGCGAGGCCTTCGAGGTGGGCACGCTCAAATACCACATGGAGCACATGGACGTGGACCGTTGGCTGGCCGACCTGTCGGCCGACAAACAGCAACTGTCCATGCTCGCGGAGAGTGCGGGTGGCGTTGGTCCGGAACGCGACGCCAAGCTGGAGGAACTCAAGACCCTGATCAAAACCAAAACCACCCACCCCAGCACCAACAACCGGGGTGAAGCTAACCGCAAGGTCATCGTGTTCTGCGCATTTGCCGACACGGCGGCTTATCTGTATGAACAACTGGAAGCTTGGGCCACGCAGTCGCTCAAGCTCAATATCGCGTTGGTCTCCGGCGGCGCGCGCCCCAACCGCAGCACCTTCGGCAAGGCAGACTTCAATCAGATACTCACCAACTTCGCGCCCCGCGCCAAACAGCGCGACAAGATGCCCAGCATGCCGCAGGACGGCGAGATCGATATCCTGATCGCCACCGACTGCATCTCGGAGGGTCAGAACCTGCAAGACTGCGACCTGCTGGTCAACTACGACATCCACTGGAATCCGGTGCGCATCATCCAGCGCTTTGGCCGAATAGACCGTATCGGCAGTCCCAACGCCAGCATTCAGCTTGTCAACTTCTGGCCCACGCCCGACCTGAACAAGTACATCAACCTGAAAAACCGCGTCGAAGCGCGCATGGCACTGGTAGATATATCGGCCAGCAACGGTGATGCAAGCGGATTGGACCGGCTGCCTGCAGCGGATCGAGATGTTCAAAAACGTGGTGATGAATCCCTACTCACACCCCAGCGCGCCGAACATTCCACGGCAGGAAGTAGTGGACGCTACGACTGCAGTGGAGAGGTTTCTGGAATTGGTAAGGAAAAAATAAACAACACAGGAGGAGAATTTGATGACGGACCACTTGTTGATTTTGGGTGCGGGCGTGGACCGCACGACCGGTATCGACTTCCCGTTGGCAAATACATTGCTTGCGGATGTTACGCGCTACCTGGATGGACCCGGAAAACCGGTAGACGACGCCTTGCGTGAAATGTTGCCGGGCCTGCGATTCAGCTTTAACTACATGATCGCGCGCGCGGTAGACAAGATTGCAACGCGGGAAGCGCACGAGCAAAAAGCCATGGTTCAGCGGGTGCACGAAGCCATTGCCACGCTGCCCGCCGACAAGGCCGACGTGCGAAAGCACGGTGATCTGATCATTCGGCTGTTCAACAAGCTGGCGACCATCGCAGAGCACAGCCAACTGGACGATGAAACAACGGCGCTCATTCGCGAAGTGTTCCCGAAAGACGCAGACGATTTGATCGATAGCGATTCGATTCTGGACATCCACAAACTGTCTTTGTCGGACACCTTCAAAGCAGTGCTCAAACGCACGCTGAAGCTGGGACTCAGTGGTGATCGGCATGAGGTGGCCGCGGCGCTGGGCGCTGACATGCTCAACATTGAAACCCTGCTGATTGAGAAGTTTCTGGGCTTTTACAACGATAAAACGGCAGACATTAAGAACTATCTCTACATCGCGTGGGCATTGTGGGCCTTTTTGGTTGCTCGTCAGAAGGAGGTTCTTGAAGCGCATGCGGACCAGGTCTTGCCCTTCTACGGCCATCTGCCCCACACCGTACGTGCTATCACGCTCAACTACACCTCATTCCTGAAAGAGCAATTGACCGACGGGCGCACAGTGTATTTCCATGGTGGATTGGCTGAGTACGTTCGCATGGACACGCGGGACCTGCTGCCTATTGAGGGAATCCTGACCCTTGATCCCGCCACGTTCATCCGTGAGCAGATTGCCCCCAATATCGATGTCAAAAATGAAGACATACGCCTGCAGCGCCACGTCATCCCTGCACTGGTCCCACCCTTGCGCCTCAAACCAATGTTGTCCCATAAGTACATCACCCTTTGGAGCGAAGCGTCTGACTGGATCAAGGCGGCGAAGCATATTGTTGTAGTGGGCTACTCATTCAACAATGCTGACGAGCATTTCAATGACATCTTGCGGGTACACCCTGACCGTCATGTCGACGTCATCGCACCGGAAGCGACCACAGACTATTTTCTGCAGCGGATGGAGAAGGTATTCGGCACGGCTGCCAGTCAGTACTCGCATTGCAAGGTGCAAGGACTGGATTGCCGGCAGGCTAGGAAAGTCAGGTTGATTGCAGCTAGGGCAGACCAAGTTGATGTGGCCAAACTTTTTGGCGATGCCTGATAGCTGACGTAACCTGACTGAATGGCAGATATCAGAATGAATCAACCAGTCCCCCCATCGCATTACCCCGCGCTGCTGGCCGACATTAAGCAGCGCATCGGGCAGGCCCAGACACGGGCGATGCTGGCCGTCAATGCCGAGCTGATTCGCCTGTATTGGGAGATTGGCCAGATGCTGGATGCGCGGCAGAAGCTTAAAGGCTGGGGCGCCGCGGTCATCCCCAGACTGGCGCGGGATATTCGCAACGAGTTGCCCGAAGTCAAAGGGTTCTCGGAGCGCAATATCAAGCGCATGCTGGCGTTTTACCGCGAGTATCCCGCGCTGCAATTTGTGCCACAAGCCGTGGCACAAATTGAATCGGCTGGAAAAGTGCCACAGCCCGTGGCACTTTTCCCGGCCGAATTGCTTGCGTCCATCCCATGGGGACACCACCTGCTGCTGATGGAGAAGATCAAGGATGCAGCAACACGCAGGTGGTACATGCAGGCAACCCTGGCCCAAGGCTGGAGCCGCAGTGTCTTGCAAATGCAGATCGAGACGAGCGCCCACGCACGCCAAGGCAAGACGACCAGCAACTTCGCGCTGCGGTTGCCACCGCCGCAGTCTGATCTGGTGCAGCAAACCCTGAAAGACCCCTACCTGTTCGACTTCCTGACGTTAGAAGAGCCGTTCCACGAGCGGGAATTGGAAACCGGGCTGATCCGGCATCTGGAAAAATTCCTGCTGGAACTGGGACAGGGATTCGCCTTTGTCGGGCGCCAGTACCACGTGGCGGTTGGCGAGCAGGACTTTTACATCGACCTGCTGTTCTATCACTTGCGGCTGCGGTGCTACATCGTCATAGAGCTCAAGCGCGGCGCGTTCAAGCCGGAATACGCCGGCAAGATGAACTTCTATTGCAGCGTGGTGGATGATGTGCTCAGGCACACGCAAGATGCGCCGACTATCGGACTGATCCTGTGCCAGCAGCAAAACGAAGTCATTGCCGAGTATGCCCTGCGCGGCGTGGACAAGCCAATTGGCATCTCCACCTTCGAGCTGACCCGCGCGCTGCCGGCCGAACTGGCGTCGAAACTGCCCAGCATCGAGCAGATTGAACAGGAACTGGGCGGCGGACCTGTTTGACTTGAGGTTTCAGCCAGCCGCCTGCGCGAACCCTTCGAGCACATTGACCGCATTGACGCCGACCTCTGCCACCGCGTAGCCGCCCTCGAAGACGAACACGGTGGGCAGGCCCGCGCGCGCCAGATCGGCGCCGACCTGCAGGTAGTCCGCGCTTTGCAGCGTGAAGCCCGAGATCGGGTCGCCCACGAAGGTGTCGAGCCCGAGCGAGACTACCAGCGCGCCGGGCTTGACGGCGGCAACGCCCTGCAGCGCTGTGTGCAGGGCGGCGCGCCATGCGGAAAAGTCGCTGCCGCGCGCCAGCGGCAGGTTGTGGTTGAAGCCGAGCCCGGCGCCGGCACCGCGCTCGTCGGCATAGCCCAGGTAGTACGGATACTCGGTGTGCGGGTCGCCGTGAATGCTGGTGAACTGCACGTCGGCGCGCTCGTAGAAGATCGCCTGCGTGCCGTTGCCGTGGTGGTAGTCGATGTCGAGCACCGCGACGCGCTGCACGCCCGCATCGCGCAGGGTTTGCGCCGCGATTGCCGCGTTGTTCAGAAAGCAGTAGCCGCCAAAGAAGTCGGCGCCCGCATGGTGGCCGGGCGGACGGGTAAGCGCAAAGGTCGCGCGCTCGCCTTGCAGCAGGCGCCGTGCGGCCGTGAACGCGCAGGCGGCGCCAGCGCGCGCGGCGGCCCAGGTGCCCGCGGTCAGTGGCGTGCCCGCGTCGAAAGAGAACAGGCCCATGCGTGCCGCAAAACTGGCGGGCAACACGTCGCTGCGAAAACCGCGGATGGGCCAGTACGAGGGCAGCGCATCGCGCTGCGCGTTGGCCGGGTCGAGCGCGACCCACTCAGCCCAGGCGAGCCGCAAAAACTCGATGTAGCGCGGCGCATGCACGCGCGTGATGGCCGCGTCATCGAACGCGCCCGGCGCCTCGATCGTGCCGAGGCCGCGCCGCTTGAGTTCCTGCAGCACGTAGTCGGCACGCGCCGGTACTTCGAAGCACGGCACGAGTTCGCCGCGGAACATTTCGGTCTTGCCATGGTGCAGGGCGTGCTGGTCGTTGTAGAGGGTCAGCATCTCGGTTCGCTTCTGAATTGATAGCGCACTGCGCTTATTTCATAAGGGCCTCATGCCGATTTTGTTGATAACTCTCGCGCTGCGGGCGCAGCACCGGCGCCAGCGCCACGCCCGTGTGCGTACCGAGCCGCACCACCTCCTGCGGTGGCGCCGCGGCGACGATACGGCCGCCCGCGTCGCCACCTTCGGGACCCAGGTCGATGATCCAGTCGGCCTCGGCGATCACGTCGAGGTCGTGCTCGATCACCAGCACGCTATGGCCGCCGCCCACCAGCCGGTGCAGCACATGGATGAGCTTTTCCACGTCGGCCATGTGCAGGCCCACGGTGGGCTCGTCCAGCACGTACAGCGTGTGCGGCGCCTTCTGGCCGCGCCGCGTGATGTCGTCGCGCACCTTGCTGAGTTCGGTCACCAGCTTGATGCGCTGGGTCTCGCCGCCGCTGAGTGTGGGCGATGGCTGGCCGAGCGTGAGGTAACCCAAGCCCACGTCTTTCAGCAGTTGCAGCGGATGGCTGATGTTGGGCATGGCGGCAAAGAAGTCGACCGCCTCGTCCACCTCCATCTGCAGCACGTCGCCAATGCTCTTGCCACGCCAGGTCACCGCCAGCGTCTCGGGGTTGAAGCGCGCGCCGTGGCAGGTTTCGCACAGCACCTTGACGTCGGGCAGGAAGCTCATCGCGATGGTGCGGATGCCCTGGCCTTCGCAGCCGGCGCAGCGGCCCTCGCCGGTGTTGAAGCTGAAGCGGTTGGCCGCGTAGCCGCGTGCACGCGCCTCCAGCGTCTCGGCAAACAGCTTGCGGATGGTGTCCCAGAAACCGATGTAGGTGGCCGGGCAGCTGCGCGGGGTCTTGCCGATGGGGGTCTGGTCCACTTCGAGCACGCGGTCCACCGACTCAAAGCCGCCCACGCCGCTGCAGCCGATCCAGACTGGATGCTTGCCGGCGTCGCTCGCCTCGCGCCCGGCCCGCGTGGCGCGCTGGGCCACGGCGGCCTGTACATTGGTCAGCAGCACGTCGCGCGCCAGCGTGGACTTGCCCGAGCCGCTGACGCCGGTGATGGCGACCAGGCGCTGCAGCGGGATGGCGACGTTGACGTCTTGCAGGTTGTGCAGGTTGGCGCCTTGCACAGTGAGCCAACGAAGAGATTCGGGTACATCGACTGCGCGCCTGGGGTGCAGCGGATGTTCCATCGCGTGGCGCAGGTAGCGGCCGGTTTGCGAATCGGCGGCCGCTTCGATGTCGGCGACCGAACCTTCGGCCACCAGCCGACCACCGCGCTTGCCAGCACTCGGGCCGATGTCGATGATGTGGTCGGCGCGGCGAATGGTGTCCTCGTCGTGCTCGACCACCACCAGCGTATTGCCCTTGTCGCCGAGCTTGTGCAGGGCGTTCAGCAGGATCTGGTTGTCGCGCGCGTGCAGACCGATAGTCGGCTCGTCGAGTACATAGCACACGCCCTGCAGGTTGCTGCCGAGCTGGGCCGCGAGCCGGATGCGCTGGGCCTCGCCGCCGCTGAGCGTGGGCGCGCCGCGGTCCAGCGTGAGGTAGCCCAGGCCCACCTCTTCGAGGAATTCGAGGCGGCTTTTGATCTCGGGGAGCAGGTCGCGCGCGATATCTTTCTCCCGCTGAGTCATGCGCCCCACCGCCGCCAGGCCCTCGATCCAGCGGCGCACATCGGTGACCGAGAGGCGGGCGATGTCGGTGATGGCAACGCCGGGGCGAAGGGCCGGCCCCGCTCCGAACAGCACGGCGCGCGCCGTGGCGTTCAGGCGCGTGCCGTGGCAGGTCGGACAGGTCTCGTCCACCACGTCCTCCAGCTCGGGCTCGGCGAAGGTGCGTTCGCGCCCCTTGTTGTCGTCGTCATGCACCGAGTCGTCGAACACCTTGCGTTGCGCCGATGTGAGCCGCACGCCGGTGCCAACGCAGTCGGGGCACCAGCCATGCTTGCTGTTGTAGGAGAAAAGACGCGGATCGAGCTCCGCGTAGGAGGTCGCGCAGACCGGGCAGGCGCGCTTGGTGGAGAAAGCCTCCAGCCGGCCGATCTCGGCCGTCGGCGTGCCGGCCATCATGGCGGCGCGCAGCCCCGTAAGACCGCTCAGCACATGCACCACGCCCTTGCCGTGCTCCAGCGCCGTGGCCAGCGCCTGGCGCAGCAGCGCCTCGTTCTCGGGCGCCACATCGAGGCTGGCAACCGGCAGTTCGATGGTGTGTTCCTTGAAGCGGTCGATGCGCGGAAAGCCGGTGGTGGGCAGAAAGTTGCCATCGACCCGCAGATGCGTGTAGCCGCGCGGGCGCGCCCAGTCGGCCAGCTCGGTGTAGACGCCCTTGCGGTTCAGCACCAGCGGCGCGAGCAGGCCGATGTGCTGGCCGCGAAAGCTTGTGAGCAGCTGTGCGGCAATGCTGTCGGGCGTTTGCGGCGCCACGGCGGCGCCATCGTGAATGCAGTGCTGCACCCCGAGCTTGACGTACAGCAGGCGCAAAAAGTGCCAGACCTCGGTGGTGGTGCCGACCGTGCTCTTGCGTCCGCCGCGCGACAGGCGCTGCTCGATCGCCACCGTGGGCGGAATGCCGTACACCGCATCCACCTCGGGCCGGCCGGCGGGCTGCACGATGGAGCGCGCATAGGCGTTGAGCGATTCGAGGTAGCGGCGCTGACCTTCGTTAAACAGGATATCGAATGCCAGCGTGGACTTGCCCGAGCCGCTGACCCCCGTGACCACGCTGAACTTGCCGCGCGGAATATTCACCGACAGGCTCTTGAGGTTGTGCTCGCGGGCGTTGACGATCTGGATCGCGTCGTCGCTGGCAACGCGGGCGCGGCGCGCGCGCACCAGGGTCTGCAGCGGCACGCCCTCTTCGGCCGTGTGCGCGCCGAGCCCGAGGGAGCGCTCGTAATCGCGCAGCGCCTTGCCGGTATGCGAGGTGGGATGCAGGCGCACCTCCTCGGGTGTTCCCACGGCGACGATGCGCCCGCCCGCGTCGCCGCCTTCCGGCCCCATGTCGATGAGCCAGTCGCTGGCACGGATCACGTCCAGGTTGTGCTCGATCACAACCAGCGAATGGCCCGCATCGAGCAGCTTGCGCAGCGCGCGCATGAGCTTGGCGATGTCATCGAAATGCAGCCCGGTGGTCGGCTCGTCGAACAGGAACAGCGTGCCGCGCCGGGCCATAGGCTGCCGGCTGGCGCTGGCGCTCCTGGCGGCCTCTGCGAGGAACCCGGCCAGCTTGAGGCGCTGCGCCTCGCCGCCCGACAGCGTCGGCACCGGCTGTCCCAGCTTCACGTACTCGAGCCCCACATCGACAATCGGCTGCAGCGCGCGGATCACGTCGCGGTCGGTGGCAAACAAAGTCGCCGCTTCGCTGACGGTCAGGTCCAGCACGTCGGCCACATTCATGCTCCTGGTCTGTCCTGAGCCTGTCGAAGGGCGCTCGATCGTGACCTCCAGAATCTCGGGCCGGTAGCGCTTGCCGTCGCAGTCCGGGCAGCGCAGGTAGACGTCGGACAGGAACTGCATCTCCACGTGCTCGAAGCCGGAGCCGCCGCAGGTCGGGCAGCGGCCATCGCCGCTGTTGAAGCTGAACTTCGAGGCCGTGTAGCCGCGCTGGCGCGACAGCGCCGCGTTGGCAAACAGCTCGCGCACCGTGTCCCAGGCGCCCACATAGCTGGCCGGGTTGGAGCGCGCGGTCTTGCCGATCGGCGACTGGTCGACGAACACCACCTCGCTCAGATGGTCGGCGCCCAGCAGGCGGTCGTGCAGGCCTGCCGATTCGGTCGATTTGCCAAAGTGGCGCAACAGGGCCGGCGCCAGCACGTCCTGGATCAGCGTGGACTTGCCCGAGCCGCTGACGCCCGTGACACAGACCAGGCGCTGCAGCGGAAACTCGACGCTGACGTTGTCCAGGTTGTGCTCGCGCGCGCCTTCCAGGATAAGGCGCGGCGTGGCATCTAGCACCATGCGCTTGAAGCCCATGCCGACCTGCTTGCGCCCGCCCAGGTAGGCGCCGGTCAGGGTGTCGGCGTGCCGGAGTTCTTCGGTGGTGCCATCGAACACGATCTGGCCGCCGCGCTCGCCCGGGCCCGGGCCCATGTCGATCATGCGGTCGGCCGCCAGCATCACGGCCGGGTCGTGCTCCACCACCACCAGCGTGTTGCCGGCATCGCGCAGCCGCTGCATGGCCTCGATGATGCGGTGCATGTCGCGCGGGTGCAGGCCGATGCTGGGCTCGTCCAGCACAAACAGCGTGTTGACCAGCGAGGTGCCCAGCGCGGTCGTCAGGTTGATGCGCTGCACCTCGCCGCCCGACAGCGTGCGGCTCTGCCGGTCCAGCGTCAGATAGCCAATGCCGACATCGCAGAGGTACTTGAGGCGCGTGGTGATTTCTTCATACAGCAGCTTGAGCGCCTGGGTATCACCCGCGCTGGCATGACTGGAAGGGTCGAGCGTCATGCGGTCGAAAAAGCGCCGCAACCGGTCGATCGGCAGCAGCATCAAATCGTGCAGGCACAGTCCGGGCAGCGCTTCGAGCTGCGCGCGCGACCAGGCCACGCCTTGCGGCATGAAACGCCTGGACGGTTCCAGCACCGCATCGGCGTCAAGCTTGCTGCCGATGCGCCACAGCAGGCTCTCCAGCTTGAGGCGAGCGCCACCGCAGGTGTCGCAGCGCGTGTAGCTGCGGTACTTGGACAGCAGCACGCGAATGTGCATCTTGTACGACTTGGTTTCGAGGTATTCGAAAAAGCGTTTGACGCCGAACCAGTGCTGGTTCCATTTGCCGTTCCAGTTCGGCGAGCCGTTGATGACCCAGTGCTGGTGCTCGGGCGTGAGCCTGGCGTACGGTGTGTCGCGCGGAATGCCGGCCGCCTCGGCGTGGCGCATCAGGTCGTCCTGGCATTCCTGCCAGGCCGGCGTCTGCATCGGCTTGATGGCACCGGCGCGCAGCGTGAGCTTGTCGTTGGGGATGACCAGGCCATAGTCGACCCCGATCACGCGGCCAAAGCCGCGGCAGGTTTCGCAGGCTCCGACCGGTGAGTTGAACGAGAACATCGACGGGATCGGGTCGGTGTAGCGCAGGTCGCTTTCGGGACAGTGCAGGCCGGTCGAGAAGCGCCACATTTCCCCGGACGCGGCAGGGGACAGGAGGTCAGAGCCCACGACATACACATTGAGCCGCCCGCTGCCGCGCTTGAGCGCCACCTCGATGGCTTCGACGACGCGGGCCTTTTCGGTGCTGCCGATGCGAAAGCGGTCGGCCACCACGTCGAGCACCTTACGAGCCCCCACGACCCGCTCGGCCTGCACCTTGGTGAAGCCGCTGGCCGACAGCCATTGTTCGATTTCCTCGGGGCTGGTGTTGGCGGGCAGTTCTACCGGGAAGGTGAACACCAGACGCGGATCCACGGCGAAGGCCGCCACGCGCTCCAGGATCTGTGCGTAGATGGTCTCGGGCGAATCGTGCCGCACTGGCAACGCCGTGGCGCGGTCGAACAGCTGCGCGGCGCGCGCGAACAGCAGCTTGAGATGGTCGTTGAGCTCGGTCATGGTGCCGACCGTGGAGCGCGAGGAGCGCACCGGGTTGGTCTGGTCGATGGCGATCGCCGGCGGCACGCCCTCCACCTTGTCCACCGCGGGCTTGTCCATGCGGTCCAGAAACTGCCGCGCGTACGCGGAGAAGGTTTCCACGTAACGGCGCTGGCCTTCGGCGTACAGCGTGTCGAACACCAGGCTGGATTTGCCCGAGCCGCTCGGCCCGGTCACCACCGTCAGCTCGCCGGTGCGGATGTCGAGGTCAAGGTTTTTGAGGTTGTGCTGGCGCGCGCCGCGAATGCGGATGAGACCTTGGGGCATGTCTTGTGATTCTTCCTGGTGAGCCCGAACATTCTAGGCAGTCCGGCACCCTCAACGCGGCGTGTGGTTATCGCCACGCGCGCGCGCGCCGCGCAAAGTCAGCCCGTCAGACCTCGAAGGGCGCGTTCGAGCGGCAGGCATTTCTCTTCGCCGACGGCCGCACGGATCCTGGGAACAAGATCTTCCAGCTGGTGGTAGTCGGCAGCCGCTTCAACCGCCAGATTGAGCCGGAAACCCCGCAGCCCGAGGCTGGCGGTCAAGCGTGTCGCGATGGGGTAGGCGTTTTGATAGCGCTGCTGCGGCAGCGCAAGGCCCGACGCGTCCGTCGTCGCCGGAGCGGCCGCCACCGCAGCTGCCTGAGGCACCGGCGCGGCGTCTTGCTCTGCAGCCAGCAGGCCCAGTTCGACCAGGTGATCCACGTCCGGCATGGTGACACCAAGACCGGAAGTGGCACTGAGCACTTCGGCCAGGGTCCGCTTGCCGTCAAACAGGATGAACGCGGAGCGCTGGCGCGGCGTCAAGGGTACCGACCTGTCTTTCAAGGCCCGTTGTCCCGCTTCGGTCTTTGTGTATCTCATTGTTTCAACGAGTGTACAGCGCCTTGGCGGCCCACGCCAACAGCCGCGACACGCACGGGAGTCAACTAGAACCTTTCGCTTATGACTTTCCTGAAATAAAAAAGGCCCTCACTCGGAGGGCTCCTGGAGAACCACCCGACCTTGAAGCGGCCGGGCAATTCGTGGCGCGAAGTTGCGGCTCAATCCCTGGCGTAAATATTCACATCCTTGGTTTCCTTGATGAACAAGGTGCCGATCACCAGCGTGACGGCCGCGATGATGATCGGGTACCACAGGCCGTTGTACATGTTGCCGGTCTGGGCCACGATGGCGAAGGCCGTGGTCGGCAGCAGGCCGCCGAACCAGCCGTTGCCGATGTGGTAGGGCAGGCTCATGGAGGTGTAGCGGATGCGGGTCGGGAACATCTCGACCAGCATGGCGGCAATCGGGCCGTAGACCATGGTCACCAGCAGCACCAGATAGCTCAGGATGACCGTGATCATGACCTTGTCCATCTTCGCCGGATCCGCCTTGGCCGGGTACCCCGCGATCTTCAGGTCGTCGGCCACCAGCTTCTTGAACTCGGCGTCCTTCTTCCTGGCCTCGTCGGGCGCCAGGCCTCTGGAGGTGTAACTCGGGATTGCGGTGTCGCCGATCTTGATGGTGGCCGGCGTACCGGCCGGGGCCGCAACGTTGTCGTAGCTGACCGATGCGCCCGCCAGCACCTGCTTGGCAATGTCGCAGGAGCTGGTGAACTTGACGGTGCCGGTCGGGTTGAACTGGAACGAGCATTCGGCCGGATCCGCCGTCACGATCACCCGGTTCTTGGCCTGGGCCGCCGCCAGGTCCGGATTGGCGGCCTTGGTCAACGCGCTGAACACCGGGAAGTAAGTCAGCACCGCCAGCAGGCAGCCGGCCATGATGATCGGCTTGCGGCCGATCTTGTCGGACAGCGCGCCGAACACGATGAAGAAAGGCGTACCGATGACCAGGGACAGGGCCACCAGGATGTTCGCGGTCGGGCCGTCCACCTTGAGTGCCTGCGTCAGGAAGAACAGCGAATAGAACTGGCCCGTGTACCAGACCACCGCCTGACCCGCGGTCAGGCCGACCAGCGCCAGGATCACGATCTTCAGGTTCTTCCACTGGCCGAACGATTCGGACAGGGGCGCCTTGGAGGTCCGGCCCTCGGCCTTCATCTTGGAGAAGGCGGGCGACTCGCGCATGCTCAGGCGGATGTACACCGACACCGCCAGCAGCGCGATCGACGCGATGAACGGCACACGCCAGCCCCAGTCGGCAAAGGCGACCGGGCCCAGAAGGGTCTGGGTGCCCAGAATCACCATCAGGCTCAGGAACAGGCCCAGGGTGGCGGTGGTCTGGATCCAGGCGGTGTAGGCACCACGCTTGTGTTGCGGCGAATGCTCGGCCACGTAGGTCGCGGCACCGCCGTATTCTCCACCGAGGGCCAGGCCCTGCAGCAGGCGCAGCCCGATCAGGATCACGGGTGCGGCCACGCCAATGCTGGCGTAGCCGGGAAGAATGCCCACGATGAAGGTGGATGTGCCCATGATCAGGATCGTCACCAGGAAGGTGTACTTGCGCCCGATCATGTCCCCCAGCCGGCCAAAAAAGAGCGCGCCGAACGGGCGCACGATGAAACCGGCCGCGAACGCCAGCAGCGAGAAGATGAGCTGCGAGCTGGGGTCCAGGTTGGAGAAGAACTGTTTGCCGATGATGACGGCCAGGGTGCCGTACAGATAAAAGTCGTACCACTCGAACACGGTGCCGAGCGATGAGGCGAAGATCACCTTTCGCTCTTCGGGTGTCATGGGCTTGTGAGCCGCTGCCTTAGCCATAAATTTGTCTCCTTTAATTTGTAACGAAAATCTACTGAGCCCAGCGACCCACTATCCGGCAGATGTCTGACGAGGTTCTGACGGTTGTCTTACAACGCCTTACTGCTAACTTGTCACCCGCTTACGGCCTCGGTAGTAACCCGCGGCTGCGATTTTTCAATGCGGAATGCGGCGCGTTTTCTCTGCGCGGCGCAGCACCGGAATTCACCGCACCTGGCGCATTTCCAGGGCCGCTTCTTGGGGCGAGGCCGGCCACTCACCGCGCCGCGTAAGGCATTGGTCAGTCGTGTTTGAAGTAATCCAGCCGGCCTTGGGGATTTCCCCATCGCGTGGGATTTCAATCAACCCTGAAGGAAACAGTCATGGATGACCCTGTGGTAGCCAAGATTCAGCGCAACCCGAAATACAGGGAGCTGCGCCAAAAGCGCAACCGGATCGGCGTCGTGCTGACGGTGCTGATGCTGCTCGTGTACTACGGCTACATCGCGCTAATCGCGTTTGACAAGGCGTTCCTGGCGCAGCCCATTGGCGCCGGCGTCACCACGCTGGGCATTCCCATCGGGTTGGGCGTGATCGTCTTCACCATCGTCATCACCGGCATCTATGTGCGTCGCGCCAACAGCGAATTCGATGCCCTGACCAAAGACATCCTGAACGAGGCCTCGAAATGAGTGCCGGCAAAAAATACCTCGCGCCGCTGGCGGCGCTGCTGGCGGGCGGCGCGCACGCCGCCGGCGCCGACCTGGGCCAGGTGGCCAAGCAGGCCACGAACTGGACGGCCATCGCGATGTTCGCCGGCTTTGTGCTGCTGACCCTGTGGATCACCAAATGGGCCGCGTCCAGGACGCGCTCGGCGGCGGACTTCTATACCGCCGGCGGCGGCATCACGGGCTTCCAGAACGGGCTGGCGATCGCCGGCGACTACATGTCGGCTGCCTCCTTCCTGGGCATCTCCGCCGCGGTCATGGCCACGGGTTACGACGGCCTGATCTATTCGATCGGTTTCCTCGTCGGCTGGCCGATGATCACCTTCCTGATGGCCGAGCGCCTGCGCAACCTGGGCAAGTTCACCTTTGCCGACGTGGCGGGCTACCGGTTTCAGCAGGGGCCCATCCGCGCGTTCGCGGCGTCGGGCACGCTGGTGGTGGTGGCGTTCTACCTGATCGCGCAAATGGTCGGCGCCGGCCAGCTCATCAAGCTGCTGTTCGGCCTGGAATACTGGATGGCGGTCGTCATCGTCGGCGCGCTGATGATGGTGTACGTGCTGTTTGGCGGCATGACGGCCACCACCTGGGTGCAGATCATCAAGGCCTGCCTGCTGCTGGCGGGCGTGACCTTCATGGCCTTCATGGTGCTGGCGCAGTATGGCTTCAGCCCTGAGGCGCTGTTTGCCAAGGGCGTGCAAGTGCGCGCCGCCATTGCCGCCAACACCGGCAAGACGCCCGAAGAGGCGGCCAGGGCAGGCCTGTCCATCATGGGCCCGGGCGGCTTCATCAAGGACCCGATCTCGGCCATTTCGTTCGGCATGGCGCTGATGTTCGGTACCGCGGGCCTGCCGCACATCCTGATGCGTTTCTTCACGGTGCCCGATGCCAAGCAGGCACGCAAGTCGGTCTTCTGGGCCACCACCTGGATCGGCTATTTCTACGTGCTGATCTTCATCATCGGCTTCGGCGCCATCACCATGGTGCTGACCAACCCGGAGTACGCGGACGTCGTCCGGGGCGTCATCCACGGCGGCGCCGGCACAGCCAACATGGCAGCGGTGCTGGTGGCGAAGTCGGTCGGCGGCAACGTGTTCTACGGCTTCATCTCGGCGGTGGCGTTCGCGACCATCCTGGCCGTGGTGGCGGGGCTCACCCTGTCGGGCGCCTCGGCCGTGTCGCACGACCTGTACGCCACCGTGTTCAAGAAGGGCAAGGCCGACAGCGCCGCCGAACTCAAGGTGTCGCGCATCACCACGGTCGCGCTGGGGATCATTGCGGTGTTGCTGGGCATCACCTTCGAAAAGCAGAACATCGCGTTCATGGTGTCGCTGGCCTTCGCCGTTGCGGCCTCGGCCAACTTCCCGGTGCTGTTCCTGTCGGTCCTGTGGAAGAACTGCACCACGCGCGGCGCCGTAGTCGGCGGCTTCCTGGGGTTGATCTCGTCGGTGGGCCTGACGATCGTGTCGCCCTCGGTATGGGAAGCCACGCTGGGGCACCCGGCTGGCTCAGCCTGGTTCCCGTACACCTCGCCGGCGTTGTTCTCGATGACCATCGGCTTTGTCGGCATCTGGTTGTTCTCCATCACCGATCGCAGCGCCAGTGCGGCGCGCGAGCGTGCCGCATTCCCGGCGCAGCAGGTCCGCTCGGAAACCGGCTTTGGCGCCTCGGGCGCTTCGGGCCACTAAAGCGGGCGGCGACCCGGCGCGGCGGTGTCACCCGCCATGCAGCTGCCTCAGCTTGATGAACGCCAGCGCCGCCATCACGGCATCGTTCACCGCATCGTGGGCGGCACGCTGCGGCAGGCCCAGGTCGTCCATGAGCGTGGCAAAGCGCAGGTCGATATCGGCGCCGAGCTGCTGCTGGTAGGGCGGCAGCTGTTTGAACTTGTAGTCGTAATACAGCGCCGAGACTTCGATCCTGGGCTGCGGCAGGCCCACGCCCAGCAGGGGCCTGATGGCGCGATTCAGCATCGCCACGTCGAACTCCAGGTAATAGCCCACCAGCGGCCGGCTGCCGATGAAACGCATCAGCTGCGCCATCGCCTCTGCGATCGGCAGACCCTGCGCCACGTCGCGTTCGCGCAGGCGATGAATGCGCACGCTGTCGGCCGAGATACCCTTGTCCGGTCGCACCAGCAGCGCCAGCCGCTCGCTGGTCATGATGCGGTTGCCCACGATGCGTACCGCGCCGATCGAGATGATTTTGTCGCTGCGCACATTCAGGCCGGTGGTCTCGCAGTCCAGCGCCACCCACTCATCGGGCGGCGCCGCATCGAACATGAACCGGTAAGCCGGGTCGCGCAGGTGCTTCAGACGCCATTCGCGCCGCAGCGCGGCGACAACCGCCCCGGGCGAAAAGCGCGCCAGACTCACAGGGCATCGAGCCGGAATCGGTGGCGCAGCAGCGCCTTGAAGCGCTTGACCACGCCCAGCGTGTCCTTGAGCAGGTCACGCTCCAGACTGCCTAGGCGTTCCGGCGCAAGGCCTCCGCTCACGGCCCGGCCGGCGTCCAGTTCGGCCAGGCCGGCCTTCAGGCGCAGCCCCATGAGCACATGCAGGCTTTGCGTGAGTTCCTTGCCCAGGGTGGCGTCCAGCGTTGCGTCGGCCACCAGCGCCTCGATACGGGCCACCGTGCCGGTCGGCGCCACATGGCGCGCCAGCGCCAGACTGCGTACCCCGTGCACGATCGGAAAAATGCCCTCCTTCTTCAGGTCGAGCGGGCGCTGCGCCTGCCCATGCGGCAGCAACCGGTCCCACCAGGGCGAAGGACTGCCAAACGCTTCAATGACCGCCGCGAAGCGCCCGAGCACGGCGTCGTTGTCGGTGGCGAGCGTCATGAGGCCGCGGCGCACGCCCTCCAGCAGGGTCGCGTCGCCCGCCACGGCATGCGCATCCATGAAGATCGCCAGATGCATCAGGCTGTCCGCCTCCGGCATCAGCAGCCATTGCCGGACCTTCTGGCCGAACGCGCTGGCGCTGCCGCGCCAGGCCGGGTTGCTGAGCATGATGTGTCCGGGACATTCGGGATAGCCAAAACGGCTCAGCGCCTGCGAGAAGCGCTGGCAAATGGCGTCCAGATCGTCGGGCGCGGTGTAGCCGTCGCGCAGCAGCAGGCCATTGTCCTGATCGGTCTTGAGCAGTTGCTCACCACGCCCTTCGCTGCCCATGACGAACAGGCAGCTGTTGGCCACCAGTTCGGCCGGTGCGATCATCTGCCAGGCGCGCTCGAACAGGCGCGCGTTCAGCTGCTGCACCAGCTTGGCCATGAGGCCGATGCGCGTGCCGTTGCGGTACAGCAGCGAGATCAGGCGCGTGATCTGCAGGGCCGCCTGCGCCAGTGCGTCGAGGTCGGGCGCCTGCTCGATCTGCACCGTGATCAGGTGCGAATGATTCGCCAGGAAGCTGAACACATCCAGCGCCTCCAGAATGCCCCGCACTTCGTCCCCCTCGGCCACGACGAGGCGGTGTACCCGGCGGCGCAGCAACAGCGCCATGGCCTCGCCAAGCTGGTCGGACGGGCGCACAGTGATGACCGGGCTGCTCGCCAGTTCGCCCACCGCCAGCCGATTCAGCGGACGGCCATCCAGGATCGCGCGCTGCAGCCCCGTCGTGGTGAAGATGCCGAGTCCGCCCGGCAGGCCACGCACCAGCACATTGGAGGTGCGCTGCGACTGGAACAGTTGCACGACCGACAGAACATCGGTCTGCGCATCGACCATGTGGGCGGGGCGCAGATAGGCCTCGTCCACCCGCGCCAGCGTCAGGGATTGCAGCTCGCGCTGCTCCTGCCGCTGCGACAGCGCACTGAGCTTGTGGCCCAGGTCCGAGAACAGCAGCGCACCAAAGGTGGCGTTCGAGGCGATCAGCGCCTTGACGGTCGCCTTGGCCAGCTGGTAGGCCACCACTTCCTCGGCCGCCACAAAGCGGCTGCTGACGCGCCCGGCCACCAGCCCGCGGCCGTCGAAGCTGTCGTCCGGGCCATAGCTGGCCACCACCTCGCCGTCTTCGGTCTGGGTGACGTAGCCTTTGATGACAACGTACAGGTGCGTGGGCTCGGCGCCGACCTCCAGCACCACCTCGCCTTCGCGGAAATAGGCGATGTCGACGTGGCGCCGAACCTGCTCCTGTTCCGCCGGACTCAGGCAGTCGAACGGTGAAGCGGCGAAGTTGAAGGCGCTGGGCATGACGGTGGCGTGAAGTTCGCGAAAGGTGCCCCCCGATTCAACGCCGCACGCCTTGCGCCACCCTTGCAGCGGCGTCCCACGGCGCGCCGAACCAGGCATCGCCTTCGCAGTAGGCGCGCAGCATGGGCAGCGCGTCGAAACCCCAGAACAGTTTGTCGTCCACCGCGAAGGTGGGCACGCCAAACACGCGCGCGGCAATCGCCTCGTCGGTATGGGCCTTGAGCTGCGCCTTGACCTCGTCGCCATTCGCGTCACGCGCGGGCACCAGCTGCGCCGCCAGCGCCTGCAGCCGCACCGGGTCGGCTGCCTCGGCGCCGCCGCGCCAGACGTGGCGAAACACGGTCTCGCAGACATAGCGGTTGGGCGTGCCCTGCGCATTGCAGGCCACGGCCAGCCGCAACAGCGCCAACGGGTTGAAGGGATGCGCCGCCGGCAACTGCATGTCGATGCCATGGCGGTGCGCCAGCCACAGCACCTGGCGGTAGGTCCAGTCGCGCTTGGGGGCAATCTCGGCGGGGCCGAGCTGCCCATGGTGCTTGAGCAGCCCCGCAAACAGCAGCGGCTTGTGCGTCACGCTGTAGCTCAGGCCCAGCAAGGCTTCGGGCAGCTGTTCGAACGCGAGGTAGGCGTACGGCGAAATGAAGTCGAGGTAGAAGGTAATGTGCTTCATGGCGATGCCGGCGTCGTTGTGGATTCTGCCGCAGCGCGCTGCTCGATCAGGGCCCAGATGGCGCGCTTGTCGGCGTCGCTCATGCGGCTCCAGCGCCCGATCTCGTCGAGCGTGCGAAAGCAGCCCTCGCACCAGCCGCCGGCCTCGCTCATGCGGCACACCGAGATGCAGGGTGAGGGAACATTTTCGGCTGCAGCCCTTGCCACGTCAGCGCGATGGGCTATCGGATCAATAGCATTCATGCGATCTTGACGGCCTGCGCTACGTCAGCCACGGGTGCGCCGGTGAGCCGCTGCAGGTCGTGCGGGCTGAGTTTGAAGACGCCATGCGGATGGCCCGCCGCGGCCCAGATTTCGGCGAACCGGAACAGTTCCTGGTCGATCAGCGTGACGGGCTTCGTGGCATGCGCCAGCGGCGAGACGCCGCCGATCGAAAAGCCGGTGCTGGCCTTGACAAACTCCGCGTCGGCGCGCCCCAGCTTGCCGCCGCCCGCGCACACCAAGGCCGCCACCTTCTTCTCGTCCACGCGCCGGTCGCCCGAGGTCACCACCAGCACGGCCGCGTCGTCCGGGATGCGGCGAAAGATGATGCTCTTGGCAATCTGGCCCACGGCGATGCCCAGCGCGTCGGCCGCCTGCTGCGCGGTGCGCGCCGCATCGTCGAGCATCACGGGTGCATGCGGATGGCCCTGCGCCTGCAGCGCCGCAGCCACACGCCGCACGCCCTCTGGAAGGAAGGAGGCGGGAGCGGGAGTCGTGCTCATGACTAGCCCGCCCGCTTGGCCAGGATCGCGGTGGCCGCGCGCGAGTTCGGCTTGCGCTGCAGATGGTCGCTGATGAACTGGCCGGCGTCGATCAGCTTGTCCAGGTCGATGCCGGTCTCGATCCCCATGCCGTCCAGCAGGTAGACCACGTCTTCCGAGGCCACGTTGCCCGTCGCGCCTTTGGCGTAGGGGCAGCCGCCCAGGCCGGCGACGGAAGACTGGAAGTTCCACACGCCCATCTCCAGGCTGGCCAGCGTGTTGGCCAGGGCCTGACCGTAGGTGTCATGGAAGTGGCCTGACACATGGTCGATGTCGTAGTGCTGGAGCGTGGCCTCCATGGCGCGCCGCACCTTGCGCGGCGTGCCCACGCCAATCGTGTCGGCGACGTCCACCCGCTGCACGCCGATGCCTTTCATGAGTCCGGCCAGCATGCCGACGCGCTCGGGCGCGATCTCGCCCTCGTAGGGACAGCCCACGGTGCACGACATGGCGCCGCGCACGTCGATGCCGTGGGCGCGCGCCGCCTCGACCACCGGGCGAAAGCGCTCGATGCTCTCGGCGATCGAGCAGTTGATGTTGCGCTGGCTGAACGCCTCGCTGGCGGCGCCGAAGACCACGATCTCGTCGGGCCACTCGGCGCGCGGCGCGGCAATCGCCGCCTCGAAGCCCTTCATGTTGGGCGTCAGCACCGAGTAGCGCACGCCACTCTGGCGCCGGATGCCGCGCATGACCTCACTCGCATCGGCCATCTGCGGCACCCACTTGGGGCTGACGAAGCTGGTGACCTCGATTTCTTTCAGGCCAGCGTTCTGCAGGCGCTGCACCAGTTCGATCTTGACCGCTGCCGGCACCATCTGCTTTTCGTTTTGCAGGCCGTCGCGCGGGCCCACATCGACGAGTTTGACTCTCAAAGGAAGGCTCATGTTCTGACTCCAGGAGATGTTGAGACTCAGTATCCGCGTTGCCCGTCGACCACGCCCGCCAGCGCGCTAAAGTCCGCACCGGCTTCGAGGGCCCGGATCTTGGCGGCGATCTGCGCCACCGATTCCTCGCGCTGCGTGCGCGCCGAGGCATGCGGCGTCACGGTGATCTTCGGATGCCGCCAGAACGGATGCGCAGGCGCGAGCGGCTCCGACGCAAACACGTCGAGTGTCGCGCCCGCGAGCTGGCCCGCGTCGAGCAGCGGAATCAGATCGTCTTCCACCAGGTGCGCGCCGCGCGCCACGTTGATGAGGTAGCCGCCGGGCCGTCCGCCGTTCAGCCGGCCCAGCGTGCCTGCGCGCAGGATGCCGCGCGTCTCGGTGGTCAGCGGCAGCAGGCACACCAGCACGCGGCTGGCGGCGAGAAATGCGTCCAGCCCCTGCGCGCCGTCGAAACACTGGATGCCATCGATCTGCTTGGGCGAGCGGCTCCAGCCCCGCACCGGAAACTCGAACTGCGCGATGGCCTTGCCGACACGCTCGCCGAGCACACCGAGGCCCATCACGCCGACCGCAAAATCGCGGCGCGCACGCGGGCGGCGATAGCTCCAGACGCCTTGGCGCGCGTCGGCCTCGTAGGCATCGAACTCGCGGAAGTGGCGGATCAGCGCATGGCAGACGTACTCGGCCATCTGCACCGACATGCCCGCGTCGTCGAGCCGCACGATGCGCGTGTGCGGCGGCAGCCGCAGCTTGAGGAGCGCGTCGACGCCGGCCCCGATATTGAACAGGCCGCGCAGCCGCTGCTGCTCGTCCAGGAACGCCTGCGGCGGCGCCCACACCACTGCATGGTCGGCCAACGCGGCGCCGGGCGTCCAGGCTTCGACCTCGGCCTGCGGCAGCTCGGCGCGCAGGCCTTCGACCCAAGGTTCGGGGCGGTTGTTGTCGGTGAGGCAGACGGTGATTCGCATCGGCACCAGTTTAATCAAGCCTTGATGCGCAGCAGCTCCGCGCCTTCCGTGACCTGATCGCCCGGCGCATACAGCAGTTCTTCGACCGTGCCGTCGGCCGGCGCGGCAATCGTGTGCTCCATCTTCATAGCCTCCATCACCGCCAGCGCCTGGCCCTTGCTGATCTTGTCGCCGGGCTTGACGGCGAACGACACCACCTTGCCCGGCATCGGCGCGGTCAGCCGGCCCGCGTCGGCCTGGCCCACGCTGGCATGCGCCAGCGCATCGATCACTACGATTTGTGTAGCGCCTAGCGCACAAAACACATGGGCTACCGCCTGATTCAGCCATACCTTGACGGTCTGGCGCTGGCCCGCAAAATCGACCCCGATGCCATCCGCCACGGGCACAAAGGTGAGTGGCCCGGCGGCGCTGCCGACCTGCAACTGCAGGGCGCCGTCGTGCAGACGGGTCAGCATGGCCGTGACCGCCTCGCCGTGAAATTCGAACTCGAAGCGGCGCGTGGCCAGGCCGTGCGCGCGCCAGCCGTCGCGCCGGGCCCAGGGGTCGATCCAGGCGCCGTTGGCCGCATCGACCTCAAGGGCTTTTTCCTCCACCAGCGTGCGCGCAATGGCCGCGGCCGCGGCCAGCGGCAGGCCGACTTTTTCCTGCTTGAACAGCCTGGCCTCTTCGCGCGGGATCAGCCCCGTGTCCAGATTCGCCTGGGCAAACGAGGCGGTGCCCACCACATAGCGCAGAAACTGCACATTGGTATTGAGCCCGACGATATGGGTTTGCGACAGGGCCTCGTCCATGCGCGCCAGCGCCTGCTCGCGGGTATCGCCATGCACGATCAGCTTGGCCACCATGGGGTCGTAGAACGGCGAGATGACGTCACCTTCGCGCACGCCGGAATCCACCCGGACCAGAGTGTCCGCACCGCCCCTGTTCCCGCGCTCGAAGCTCACGTACGCCGGCAGGTCGTACACGTGCAGCGTGCCGGTCGCGGGCAGGAAGTTGTTGTCGGGGTTTTCGGCGCAGATGCGCGCCTCGATCGCATGGCCGTGGATGCGCAGATCCTCCTGCCTGAGCGGCAGCGGCTCGCCCGACGCCACGCGCAATTGCCACTCCACCAGGTCGAGCCCGGTGATGGCCTCGGTCACGGGATGTTCCACCTGCAACCGCGTGTTCATCTCCATGAAGAAGAAAGTCATGCTGCCATCGGGCTTTTGCTCGACGATGAACTCCACCGTGCCGGCGCCCACGTAGTTCACGGCGCGCGCAGCCGCCACGGCGGCCTCGCCCATCTGCTGGCGCATGCCGGGCGTCATGCCGGGCGCCGGGGCTTCCTCCAGCACCTTCTGGTGGCGCCGCTGCACCGAGCAGTCGCGCTCGAACAGGTAAACGTAGTTGCCCTGCGTGTCGCCGAACACCTGAATTTCGATGTGGCGCGGGCGCTGCACGTACTTCTCGATCAGCACCGCGTCAATGCCAAAGCTGCTGCTGGCTTCGCGCTGGCACGAAGCCAGCGCCGCGGCGAAAGCCTTCGCCTTGTCCACCACGCGCATGCCCTTGCCGCCGCCGCCCGCGCTGGCCTTGATCAGCACCGGGTAGCCGATGGCGTCGGCCTCGCGCTGCAGCAGCGCGGGGTCCTGGTCCGCACCGTGGTAGCCGGGCACCAGGGGCACCCCGGCCTTGCCCATCAACTGCTTGGATTCGGCCTTGAGTCCCATGGCCCGAATCGCGGAGGGCGGCGGGCCGATGAAGACCAGGCCCGCATCGGCACAGGCCTGCGCGAACTCGTCGTTTTCGCTCAGGAAGCCGTAGCCGGGGTGAATGGCCTGCGCGCCGGTGGCCTTGGCGGCCTCGATGATGCGCTCCCAGCGCAGGTAGCTGTCCTTGGGTGCGCTGGCACCGATCGGCACCGCCTCGTCGCACAGGCTGACGTGCCTGGCACTGGCGTCGGCCTCGGAGTACACCGCCACGGTCTTGATGGCCATGCGCCTGGCCGTGGCTGCGACGCGGCAAGCGATTTCGCCACGGTTGGCAATCAGAATTTTGTTGAACATTAGGTGACCTTTGCAAAACCGGAAAAGAAACGGGCGACGCGGCGAAACACCGCCTTGAGGAATTTGAGCAGCAGCCAGGTCATGGCCCACATCAGCGCGACCATAATGGCCAGCACCACGCCGAACACCAGCGGGTAGTGGATAGAGAGCCAGAGCGCGCCGACCACCACGCCGTCCTCGGTCAGACTCGCCAGCACGTTGGAAACAGGCTCGGGCGAGGTGTTGATCACAGCCCGGGTGGTGGTCTTGGCGGCCTGGCTGGTGGCGGCCAGCGTGCCACCCATCAGCGCCGCGACCGCGGTCATGGTGCCCCCGTCGGCGCCGAACACGCCAGCCGCCAGCGCGGCACCGGCCGGGATGCGGATCACGCTGTGCACGATGTCCCACAGCGAATCGACACCGGGGATCTTGTCGGCGAAAAACTCGACGAACAGCATGAAGCCGCTGGCGGCGAGCATGGCCGGGTGCTGCAGCAGCGTCAGGCCGTCGGGCAGCGGAATCCAGCCCAGCAGCCCCGCCACACCGACCATGAAGACCACGGCATAGAGCCGCAGGCCGCTGGCCCAGCCCAGCGCGGCGGCCAGTGCCAGCAGGCTGGCCATGTCGAGGTGGCCTGCCGCCTGCCCGACACCCGCCGTGGCCGTGCCCGCAGCGTAGCTGCCCAGCGGGGCCAGCCACGGGAGGGATTGAAGCAAGGTTTGCAGCATGGCTTGCGGGGTCGCGCCTGGGGGCCGCTCAGGGCAGCAGCCAGCCCGGCTTGCGCTTGTTCAGGAACGACTGCACGCCTTCCCGGCCCTCCATGCTGGAGCGGATGTCGGCAATGCGCTGGGCGGTGTCGGCGCGCAACCCGGCCGTGAGCGGGGCGCCGGCCACGTCGCGCACCAGGCGCTTGCATGCGCGTGCCGCTTTGGGCCCGTTCGCGGCCAGCGTGGCCACCAGCTCCGCCACCTTCGCGTCCAGCGCCCCGGCACTGCACAGCTCATGCACAAAACCCAGCGCATGGGCCTGCGCCGCGCTGAAGCGCTCGGCGGTGACCATGTAGCGGCGCGAGGCCTGTTCGCCCAGGGCGCGCAGCACATACGGGGCGATGGTCGCGGGCAACAGGCCGAGCCGGGCCTCTGACAGGCAGAAGGTCACCTCGTGGGCCGCGATGAGCACGTCGCAGACCGCCGCCAGGCCCATGCCGCCGGCGTAGCAGTCGCCCTGGATGCGTCCCACGATGGGTACCGGGCACTGGTACAGGGTCCACAGCATGTCGGCGAGCTTTTGCGCATCGGCGCGGTTCTGATCCCAGCTGTAGTCGGCCATGGCGCGCATCCAGTTGAGGTCGGCGCCCGCGCAAAACGCCTTGCCGTGCGCGCCCAGCACGATGACGCGCAGGTCGTCATCCTGCGACAGTTTTGCGAACACCTGCGTCAATTCGGCGATGACATCGTCATTGAAGGCGTTGCGGACCTCGGGCCGGTTCAGCCAGACCTCGGCGACCTGGGGCGAGGGACGGCGCAGGTCAAGAATGTTTGAGGCGGGTGTATTCATGAAGGGACTCAATAACGTTTGGCAACTTCTTCCAGCATGACCTCGGTGGCGCCGCCGCCGATGGCCAGCACCCGCGCATCGCGCCACAGCCGCTCGATCGCGGTCTCGCGGATGTAGCCCATGCCGCCGTGGAACTGCTGGCAGGTCTGCACCACTTCATTCACCAACTCGCCGGTCAAGGCCTTGAGCATGGAGACTTCCTGCACGATGTCGCGGCCCTGCGTCACGCTCCACGCGCAGTGGTACATGAAGGAGCGCGCGGCGCGGGTCCTGGCGTCGAGCATGGACAGGCGCTGGCGGATGGTCTGCTGGTCCCACAGCGTGGCGCCGAAGGCCTGGCGCTGGCGCACGTAGCCCAGCGTCAACTGGAGCGCCTGCGTGCAGTGTCCCACCGCCATCGCCGCCAGCGCGATGCGCTCGGTCTGGAAATTCTTCATGACCGAGTAGAAGCCTTTACCCTCCTCGCCCAGCACATTCGCGGCGGGGATGCGCACGTTGTCCAGCACCAGCTCGGCGGTGTCGGACGAGAGCCAGCCCGTCTTCTTGAGCGCGCGGCCCACGCTGAAGCCGGGTGTGCCCTTCTCGACGACGAACATGGTCATGTCGTGCCGGCCCGCGCCCGTTTTGGCAGCGATGAAGTACAGGTCGGCGTGCACACCGTTGGTGATGAACATCTTGGTGCCGTTCAGCACCCAGTCGGCGCCGTCACGGCGCGCCGTGGTGCGGATGCCGGCCACGTCCGAGCCCGCGCCGGGCTCGGTGATGCCCACCGCCGCGATCATCTCGCCGGCCGTGACCTTGTGCAGATATTTTTCTTTCTGCGCCGCACTGCCCGCGTGGTGCAGGTGCGGGCCGGCCATGTCGGTATGCACCAGCACCGTGATGATGAAACCGGCAAAGGTCGATTGCGACAGCGCCTCGGCAAACACCAGGTTGGTCAGTGCGTCCGCATCGCCGCCGCCGTAGCGGCCCTCGTACATCAGCCCCAGCAGGCCTGCCTGGCCCATGCGGCGCAGCACGTCGCGCGGCACCCTACCGGCCTCTTCCCAGGCCGCGCCATGCGGTTCGACCTCGCGTGCAATGAAGCGCGCGACCTGCTCGCGCAGCAATTCGTGTTCAGGGGTGGTGTAAATGTTGTCCATGCGTGTGGCCTTACATGCGGAACACGCCGAATTTCGTGTCGGGAATCGGCGCGTTGAGCGTGGCCGACAGGCCCAGCGCCAGCACGCGGCGCGTGTCGGCCGGGTCGATCACGCCGTCGTCCCACAGGCGCGCGCTGGAATAGTAGGGATGCGACTGGCGCGCGAACTGGTCGAGCACGGGCTGCTTGAAGGCCGCCTCTTCCTCCGCGCTCCAGCTGCCGCCGCGCCCTTCGATGCCGTCGCGCTTGACGGTGGCCAGCACACCCGCGGCCTGCTCGCCGCCCATCACGCAAATGCGGGCGTTCGGCCACATCCAGAGAAAACGCGGCGAATAGGCGCGCCCGCACATGCCGTAGTTGCCCGCGCCGTAGCTGCCGCCGATGATCACGGTGAATTTGGGCACCTGGGCGGTCGCCACCGCGGTCACCATCTTGGCGCCGTGCCGGGCGATGCCTTCGTTTTCGTACTTGCGCCCGATCATGAAGCCGGTGATGTTCTGCAGAAACACCAGCGGAATCTTGCGCTGGCAGCACAGCTCGATGAAGTGCGCGCCTTTTTGCGCCGACTCGGAAAACAGGATGCCGTTGTTCGCGACGATGCCCACCGGCATGCCTTCGATGTGCGCGAAGCCGCACACCAGCGTGGCGCCATAGCGCGCCTTGAACTCGTGAAACTCGCTGGCGTCGACGATGCGGGCGATGACTTCATGCACATCGAAGGGCTTGCGCGTATCGGTCGGGATCACGCCGTACAGCTCTTCTGCTGCGAATTTAGGAGCAGCCTGCGCCCGCAGGCTCTGGGCTACCTCCTTCTTTTGATTGGTATTCTTGACCACCGAGCGGGCCAGCGCGAGCGCATGCGCGTCGTTTTGCGCCAGATGGTCGGCCACGCCCGACAGGCGCGTGTGCACGTCGCCGCCGCCCAGGTCCTCGGCCGAGACGATCTCGCCGATCGCGGCCTTCACCAGCGGCGGCCCGCCCAGGAAGATGGTGCCCTGGTTCTTCACGATGATGGTCTCGTCGCTCATCGCCGGCACGTAGGCGCCACCGGCCGTGCACGAACCCATGACCACCGCGATCTGCGAGATGCCCTGCGCGCTCATGTTGGCCTGGTTGTAGAAGATGCGGCCGAAATGGTCCCGGTCGGGAAACACTTCGTCCTGGTTCGGCAGATTCGCGCCGCCCGAGTCCACCAGGTAGATGCAGGTCAGGTGGTTCTGCTGCGCAATCTCCTGGGCCCGCAAATGCTTTTTCACGGTCAGCGGGTAATAGGTGCCGCCCTTGACCGTGGCGTCGTTGCACACGATCAGGCAGTCGACACCACTGACCCGACCGATGCCCGCGATCAGGCCGGCACAGGGTGCAGCCCCGTGGTACATGCCGTGGGCCGCCAGCGGCGACAGCTCCAGAAACGGCGTGCCGGGGTCCAGCAGCATCTGCACGCGCTCGCGCGGGGGCAGCTTGCCGCGCGCCACGTGCTTGGCGCGGGCGGCTTCGCCGCCGCCCTCCGCCGCCCTGGCGATCTGGACCCGCAGGTCGGCCACGAGTTCGCGCATGGCGGCCGCATTCGCCTGAAATTCGGCGGAACGGGGGTTCAGTTGGGTGTCTAGCGTGCTCATTCAGTTCTTCTGTCCTTCGATGGTTCTGGTTAGTATCAGGCGGTCTTCTCGTCAGCCAGGCCCAACTGCTGCTTCATGGCGTCGCGGATCACGAACTTCTGGATCTTGCCGGTAACTGTCATCGGGAACCCGGTCACAAACCGGATGTACTTCGGTATCTTGTAGTGCGCGATCTGGCCCTTGCAGAAGTCGCGCACCTCGTCCTCGGTCGCGTTCTGGCCGGGCTTGATGATGATCCAGGCACAGAGCTCCTCGCCATATTTCTTGTCGGGCAGGCCGACCACCTGCACGTCCTGCACCTTAGGGTGGCGGTACAGAAACTCCTCGATCTCGCGCGGGTAGATGTTCTCGCCGCCGCGGATCACCATGTCCTTGATGCGCCCGACGATGTTGACATAGCCCTCGTCGTCCATCGTCGCCATATCGCCGGTGTGCATCCACTGCTCCGGATCGATCGCTTCGTGCGTCCTGGCTTCGTCTTCCCAGTAGCCGTGCATCACGCAATAGCCGCGCGTGCAGAACTCGCCCGCGGTGCCTCGTGGCACGGTGGCGCCGGTCTCGGGATCGACGATCTTGATTTCGATGTGCGGCTGCACCGTGCCGACGGTGGACACGCGCTTGTCCTGCGGCGTATCGGTCGAGCTCTGGCAGCTCACCGGGCTGGTCTCGGTCATGCCGTAGGCGATGGTGATTTCGCGCAGGTGCATCTGATCGACCACGCGCTTCATCACCTCGGTCGGACATGGCGAGCCGGCCATGATGCCGGTGCGCAGGCTCGACATGTCGAACTCCGCAAAGCGCGGGTGGTCCAGTTCGGCAATGAACATGGTGGGCACGCCATGCAGTCCGGTGCACTTCTCTGCCTGCACCGTCTCCAGCACCGTGATCGGGTCGAAGCCGTCGTTCGGGTACACGATGCAGCTGCCGTGCGTCAGGCAGGCCAGATTGCCCAGCACCATGCCGAAGCAGTGGTACAGCGGCACCGGAATGCAGAGACGGTCGGCCGGGGTGAGCTTCATGCACTCGCCGATGAAAAAGCCGTTGTTCAGGATGTTGCGGTGCGTCAGCGTCGCGCCCTTCGGGAACCCGGTGGTTCCGCTGGTGAACTGGATGTTGATCGGGTCGCTGGCCTTGAGGGTCTTCTGCACATCGGCCACGCGCGGGTCGGCCGCGTCGCCGCTGGCGATGAGGTCGGAAAAGCGCTGAAAGCCGGGTTCGTCCGCACCCACGGCCGCCTCGTCGATCCAGACCACTGAGCGCAGATGCGGCAGCCGGCCTGAGGCGAGCTGGCCCGGCTGCGCATGCGCGTACTCGGGCGCCAACTCGCGCAGCATGCCCAGATAGTCGCTGGTCTTGAAGCGCGCCATCGTCACCAGCGCGCGGCAAGCCACCTTGTTGAGCGCATATTCGAGCTCGGCCGTGCGGTAGGCCGGGTTGATGTTGACCAGGATCAGGCCCGCCTTGGCCGTGGCGAGCTGCATCAGCACCCACTCGGCGTTGTTGTGCGACCAGATGCCAACACGCTCGCCCGGCGCCAAACCCGAGCGCAGCAGCGCGCTGGCCAGCCGGTTGGTCTCGGCCTGCAGCGCCGCATAGCTGTAGCGCCGCTTCTGGTGCGCGCTGACCAGGGCCTCGCGCTCGCCCTGGCGCGCCGCCATGGCATCGAAAAAGTCGCCAATGGTCTGCTCGATCAGCGGCACGTCGGTGGTGCCGCGGTCGTAACTCTGCGCAAGCCCGGGGGTTGTCATGGTCATGTCTCCTACAAAGGGGGTGCGCGGCCCCCCAACACGGATCGGTACCGCCACCCAGTTTGGAGCCTACACCCATGCTTGCCCCATTTGCGGTCACAATAGTTGCAAATCGTGCCAACTCTTGCGCCCTCCCGCCCCAGCCCCGGCCTCGCCTTTGCGAGCCGCACCGCCGCCACGCCCATGGCCTTCGTGCGAGCCATCGTGGCGGCCTACGCACGCTATGGCGTGAATCCGGCCACCGCCCTGCGCCAGGCACAGATCGCGCCGCAGCACCTGCGCGAGACGGCAAGCCGCGTCACGGCGGCGCAGTTCGAAGCGCTGTCGGCCCACGCGATGCAGGAGCTTGACGACGAGGCGCTGGGCTGGTTCGGCCGGCGCCTGCCCTGGGGCAGCTACGGCCTGCTGTGCCGCGCCTCGGTCACGGCACCGACGCTGGGCGTGGCGCTCAAGCGCTGGTGCCGGCAGCACCGGCTGCTCACCGATGACGTGCTGCTGCATCTGGAGGCGGACGCCACTGGCGCCACCCTGCGGATCGAAGAGCGCCGCGAGCTGGGCGAACTGCGCGAGTTCTGTCTCGTCACGCTGCTGCGCTACCTGCACGGCTTCGCCTGCTGGGCCATCGACTCGCGCATCGCACTGGGGCAGGTGGACTTCCCCTTCGCGGCGCCCGCACACGCGTCCGTGTACCCGCTGCTGTTCCCCGGGCCGGTACGGTTCGGCGCCGACGCGGCCGGCTTTCGCTTCGACGCGCAATACCTGGCGCTGCCGCTGGTGCGCGACGAGGCCGCCACCCGCGCCATGCTGCAGCGCGCATTGCCGCTCACGGTGCTGCAGTACCGGCGCGACCGCCTGCTGGTGCAGCAGGTGCGCCAGGCGCTCGCCGCACAGCCGCAGCAAACGCACAACGCCAGCGGCCTGGCCACCATGCTCGCCATGTCGCCGCGCACGCTGCACCGGCAGCTGCGCGAGCAAGGCGCGAGCCTGCAGGAACTCAAGGACGAGGTGCGCTGCGAACGCGCCAAGGCGCTGCTTTACCGCAGCACCAAACCGGTCAAGCAGGTGGCGGCCGCCACGGGCTTTCGCAACGAGAAGAGTTTTATTCGCGCGTTCCGGCAGTGGACGGGCGCGACGCCGGGGGAATTTCGGGAGGGGGTGGGGGCGTAGGCGACGCGTGGGGGGGCGTGCGACGGTAGCGGTCGAGAGAGACGGCTTTGCAGGGCGAATTCAACCGGTCATTGGAAACAACGCCTCGAACTTCTGAAGCCGGCCAAAAGCGGCCTATCATCCCAACTTCCGCTACGCGGACATCAACAATCTTTTTTAAGACTAGGTTAATGATGACAGTGGGCAGTTCAAATCGCTGTAGCCTGTCTCGCACGACTTCCAAAACCCGAGGCTGGATAGACCCCCTATGTCAAAGAATGAACCGCCGGGCAGCCGGCCTCCGGACCCAAAGCTAAACCGCATCCTGGCGTCACTTCCCGCCGAGGATTACAAACGCCTGCTGGCCGACCTGGAACTCGTTGAAATGCCTTTGGGCTGGACGATGTCCGAGTCCGGTGACCACGTGAACTATCTGCATTTTCCGACCTCCGGCATTGTCTCGCTAATCTATTCTCTGGAAGATGGCTCCTCGAGCGAAACGGCTCTGGTTGGCAACGAAGGGATGGTCGGCATCTCCATTTTCATGGGTGGCGAGAGCATGCCGACCAGCACGGAAGTGCAAAGCGCAGGTTACGCTTATCGAATTAGCCGCAAGATCATGAAACGCGAGTTCTCACTTGGAGGCCAACTGCAACATGTGGCGCTGTTGTTCACTCAGGCGATGATTGCCCAGACGTCGCAAACGGCCGTGTGCAACCAGCACCATTCTCTGGATCAGAAGATGTGTCGATGGCTGCTGATGACCCTGGATCGTTCCGATAGCAAGGAATTGCAAGTGACGCAGCAGGCGATCGGAAACTTGCTGGGTGTTCGCCGTGAGAGCGTGACCCAGGTTTTGGGCCAGTTCCAAACAGATCACTTGATCGAACGCGGTCGTGGTCGCATAACTGTGCTAAATCGCCCCAAACTTGAAAAGCGCGTGTGCGAATGCTATGGCGTGGTTCAGCACGAGTACGAGCGCCTGCTTCCGAAATACAAGTGAGCTTCAGGGAACCAGGCGTTGCGACGCGATCCCCCACGCCTACGCCTTGATTGGCGAGATGGGACTGTGCTGCGCTAACCCGTCCAGTTGGTGGTTTCCACCCCCGACAATCTTGAAAGCGTCGAACTCGCCAAGTCCGGGTCTATATGAACTGAGGTACTGCGTTCAGTCGGCCGCCTGTGAGATCGGCAATTACATCATCAAGAGAGGTCCGCAACAGTCCTCAATATCATCACCCAAAGTTGACCTTCCGCCCAAATCAAACGTTGGAAGTCATCTTTATGGCAACTGAATGGAGCATCCCTCCGGCAGGTTTGGGGCCATGGCCTGTCGGTGACTGCTAAAAATTGAATGTCCCTTGTCAGTCTGCTGCCGCCGTCTGCATCGCAGCGGCACCGGCCAATCGATCGGAGCCGTCGTGCGGCAGCTACCTGCCATCTACCTGACAGTTCGAGATCTGGCCAACCACGGAGGCACCGGCGGCTTTCAAGGCACAGGGGTCGCTGGCACTGGAAACGCGTGTCGGCCAGTCCGTTCACCCGCTTGAACGACCGCTATTCAACGAGGTCAACAGGTGCTGCCGACCCCAAGCAGACAATCCCGCACATTTCCCAAAGCGGTGCCTCAACGCGCCAGGGACATGGCATCCAGCGGACTGGCAGTTCTTGCACCGTGCGGATGTCGCTGCCCGCCTGCAAAAGCTGGGTGGCAAAGCTGTGGCGCAAGTTGCTTGATGGGAACCAAGCGCATGTTGGGGCGGTTGACTCCACGCCAATGAACACCAGGACGCCAATGTGGCGCAAAAAAAGCAAGGGGGAGTCCATCCCATCAATCAAGAGGGCGTCAAGTGAGGGAACGGCACTCCTGCGACCTAAATCAATCAGCAATGACCGACTCGAGGTCGTCGATCGTTCCTGTGCGATGATGCTGCGGACTTTGCAGAAGCGAGACCCGCTGCGCCAAGTCGGCGGTACCAATCAACCAACAATTTCGGAATTGGAGATCAACATGATCAAAGCGTCTACGGCCCCCTATGCGGCACTACTCCTGCGTGTAAGCTTGGGCATCATGTTTTTGGCGCACGTCGGCCTCAAGGTGTTCGTGTTCACCATTCCCGGCTTCGTCGGCTATTTTGGATCTCTCGGCTTGCCAGCGATTCTTGCTTATGCCGTCGTCGCGCTCGAATTCTTCGGTGGTCTTGCCCTGATCCTTGGCGTCTACGCTCCGTTGGTCGCGTTGCCTTTAGCCCTGGAGATGCTCGGCACAATCGTGTTCGCGCATGGCGCCAACGGGTGGCTGTTCACAAACAAGGGTGGCGGCTGGGAATTTCCGGCCTTCTGGATGGTCGGTCTGATCGCTCTGTACCTCCTTGGCGATGGCGCCATGGCACTCAAACCTGCCCAGCGAAACGCCACCTGAGCACTACCTAGCAGCTGGAGGTGGTCGCGCCTTCGAAGGTCCGCTTTTAGGCGGACTACTAGGGACCGCTCTTGGCCGAGAGCGCCAGTTCGCCGCTGCGTCAGGAAGCCGCCACCCGGAGAGCGAACCATTTCTACCGAAGCTCTGCTTGCGGGGATAACGCCGAAATCACACTATCGGCCAATTGCAGACTGCCGCCAGTGTCCGCTTACAGGGCGTCTCGCCAAGACCGTGCGCGGCCACGCATCACGTTCAACGCAGCGCTGGAGGCGGTTTGCATCTGAGGCCTTGAACCAAGCGGGCGCCGGCGTCGAAGCCGCGGCAAGCCCCGGAGGCGATCACGCCAGTGACGGCAAGCATCGCCGCTGTGTGAACGCCCACGGCCGCGAGCGCCAGCATCAGCGAGCCGGACGCGGTGCTCGCGCGGGCCGGTGCGCCTCCCATGCAAATCGGAATCAGCGCCGGCACCAGCATCAATCCCGAGCCGTGCACTGTGGACACCATGAAGGACCAGAGCGCCAGTCCGGCATGGCCCGCAGGCACCCGGGCCCGCCAAACTCTACGGCCCGACAGGCGATGCACCGCGACGACGACCAGCAGCGCGCCCGCCAGGGCTTGCAGCACGGCGCGATTTATCGCCAGGCCGTGTGCCAACGCGGCGGCCACGAGCGCGACCGATGCGACGTGCCCGACCGTAATCGGCACCAAGGCCCGCAGCGCCTGCGCCCGATCGCGCGACTGCAGCGCCCAGGCGGCGGCAGACATCCAGCCGGTGGCAGGGTTCAGCCCGTGAAGGGCACCGGCCCCTGCGACGGCCAGCCATGGCCAAAGGTGATGCATGACGTGCTCACGCGCTCAGGCCGCCCGCGCTTGCGGCGTGCATGACGTCCGAATGGCAGCACGAACCGGCTGTCGGCACCGGCTTCGCGACCGGCGCCGGCTCGTAGCGGTCGTGGTGGCGCACCCACTCCATGCCG
This sequence comes from Rhodoferax sediminis, assembly GCF_006970865.1. Classification (NCBI taxonomy): domain Bacteria; kingdom Pseudomonadati; phylum Pseudomonadota; class Betaproteobacteria; order Burkholderiales; family Comamonadaceae; genus Rhodoferax; species Rhodoferax sediminis. The sequence continues at coordinate 442,428 of NZ_CP035503.1, read as the reverse complement.
TAGCTTAGATTTTCCTCATCGCGCCCCTTGGGCGTGAGGTCCATCAGGTTGTACGCGCCCATCATGACCTCCACGCCGCGGCCGTAGGTCGAGTAGGTGTGGAAGACTTCGCCTGCGTCGTCCTTGTAGAACACGCTGACACCCGGTGCCTCCTCTCCCTGGAAGGGCTGTGTTCCGAAGTTGTAGACGAGCTCGCCATTGGTTCTGTCTTGCGGCGTGAAGCTGACGCGAAAGTCGTAATTGAAGTCGCAGCCATTCGACGAAACCCACCTGAACTGCCATCCCATGCGTCGGCGAAAGCGTTGGATCTCGGCCAGCGCCGCGCGCGAAATGGCCACCAGCGTGATGTCGCGATGCGCCAGATGCACGTTCATGCCGTCGGTGTGGTCGGCCATGAAAGAGCAGCTCGGGCAACCCTGCTCCCAATCGGGGCCGAGCATGAAGTGTTGCACCAGCAGTTGGCGGCGGCCTTCGAAAAGATCGGAGAGCGTGCGCCGGCCCTCGGGTGCGTCGAAGACGTAGTCCTTCTCGACGCGCTCCCACGGCAGCGCACGGCGCTCGCGGGCGATCTGGTCGCGCAGGCGCGTCAGTTCCTTTTCGCGCGCCAGCAGCGTCTTGCGCTCGGCAACCCATCGCTCCTTTGACACGACGGGATGATTCACGGTGCTTGCTTCAACAATGGCGGTGTTCATGATGTGCTCCTTGTGTGTGATCACGACCTGACGCTTTGCGGACGACGCACGGCGCGGACCTTGCCGCTCGTGCCGCCACCGCAATAGAAGAGGTCTGCGCCGTCGGATTCGAGCCCGCTGACGCCGACACCGGCCGGCATCTCCAGCCGCTCGAGCACGGCGCCGCTTTGCGGGTCGATATGGCGCAGTTCGCTCTCGTCCCCTTCCCAGGTGCCATGCCACAGCTCGCCGTCGACCCAAGTCACGCCGGTGACAAAGCGGTTGGACTCGATGCTGCGGATGACCGCGCCGGTCGCCGGATCGATCTGGTGGATCTTGCGGTCGCGGTGCTGCCCCACCCACAGACTGCCCTCGGCCCAGGTGAGCCCCGAGTCGCTCCCATGGCCGGGTGACGGGATCGATGCCAGCACTTTGCCGGTGACGGGATCGATCTTGTCGATGCGCTGCTCGGCGATCTGATAGAGGTGCTTGCCGTCGAAGGCCGTGCCGGCGTCACAGGCGTGCTCCAGCGTGCGCGCGAGCGCGCCGCTTTCGGGATCGAAGGCGATCAGCCCGGCCGCGGTGGCGGCCCAGACACGCTGGCCATCGTAGGTCACGCCTGCGACGCCGTCGGCGCCGGCAAAGGGGCCGTACTCGCGAACGACTTCGGCCGCGCGCACCTTGGCCTCGGGTCTGTTTTTACCTGTCTTGGTGGTCATCGATTTCTCCTTGGGACGCGTCGCGGATCGGCGCAGTAAGGTAACTCTAGTCAATCGGCAGCGCAGCAGGGAGTAACAAGATCGTCGTGAATCCCACCAGCGGCGGCGCCAGCCAGCGACGTGCCCGGGCCCGCCCGATAGCACGCACGCGCCCTTCTGCTTCCAGCTCGGCGAGCGCGCGCTGCACGGTGCGCTGACTGGCACCCAGGGCCAGCGCCAGGGCCGAGGTCGACCAGGCCGCGCCGTCGCAGAGCAGCGCCACCAGCGCGGCCTGGTCGCCGGCGATGGGCGGCGCCAGCACGACCACATCGCGCGCGCCGCAGGGCTTGAGGACGAAGCCGCGCGTGGTGGCCTCGATCTGCGCCAGCGTCTTGACGAGCGCGCGCAGACGGCCGATCTCAACCCGCAGGCGCGCCCGATGCGTCTCGTCAGGGCGGCGGGTGCGGAACGCCAGCGCGATCAGGGCGTCCCGATCAACATCGCCAGGCCAGCCTTGCGCAAGCGCGAGCGCCAACGTGAACAACACCGGCCGGCGCGCCAGCGGCCGCCATGCGGCGCCGGCGCCCAAGCCCCGGCGGCAGGCGTCGACCACCAGCGCGTCCGAGGCGAGCAGCGCTGCGACCTCGTCGAGGCGCAGCGCCTGCTCGCCGTCGGTGTTGAGGCGCCGGGCGGCGGGACGATCGAGCGTGGCCCGCGCCTGCTCCACCTCGGCGAGGAGCGCCGGCACACGTGCTCGATCGGCGGCCTCTTGCGCACGGGCGAGCGCCGCCCGCGCCGGGACTATGCGCAGCGAACGCAGCGCCAGCTCGGCCGCCGTCAGTTCGGCCACCGCCGTCAGCAGGGGGGGCAGACCACGCGCATCAAGCAATGCCAGCGCGGCCTCGGCTTCGCCCAGGCGGCCAAGCAGCAAGAGCCGGCGCGCCGCGATGAGCCGCGCCTGCAGCGCATTGGCGTGATCGGCGTGCGCCTCGAGCGTGGCCGTCGCCGCCGCCAGCGAGCGCGGCGAGCTATCGAGGTCGCGCATGGCCAGCGCCACCTCGGCCTCAGCGACGATGCAGCGGGCGCGCGCCAGTTCTTCGTGGGCGCCAAAGCCACGGGCGGCGCGGCGTAGCAGCTCACGGGCGCGTGGGTGCTCGCCGAGCTGAGCCATGGCGATGCCGCGCAAGGCCAGCGCCGGCGGATCGTCGCGCAAGGCGACCCGCTTGAGAGCGCCTAGCGCGTCGCCGGCGGCGAGCGCACGCGCGGAGGCGGCGATCAAAGAGTCCATGACGACAGGCTACACCAGGCCGATGTCGCGCCGCGCTTGTGAGAGGTCCCGGGCGCTGGCGTGCGCGGCCACAGGTCGGGTCAAAGTTGCATATGCAGCCCCGACTTCGACCGCGACCGCGACCGCGACATTGAACGTCTGCTTTTGGCGGTCAAATCCGATGCGCTCGCTGGCAGCTTCGGGTCGGGCGTCCCCGTTCGCAGCCGGAAGAAGCTGACTCTGGCCGGTAGCCCGCAGCACGGTGGGCAGAAAGAATCATCGGCCCGACGGCGATTCATTGACTGGTTCCGGGATACAGCGGCCGGACGGCTGCACAGATGACGAACGGCAGGATCCTGCGGCAGCTGTCGTTCAACTGCCGGACCTGAGCGACAGCACCCAGTCTGCAGCGGTCGGCACCGCGGGATCAAGCGATGCTGCTCTTAATTTCATAGCTATTTCCCTAGACTGCATAAGGGCTACAGCCACTTTTCATATAAATTTTCGGAAACCTGTAGCCACAGCGGACTCGCACCGGGAACGTGCCGCCGCGCGAATGCGTTTGCTTTCCGCAGTGGCGGGAAAGTCCCCTTCGGGAGGTGAGGGACTGAAGCCGGCCAGCCATGGACCGGCTCCGGTCCATAAAATGACCAGCGCGGGCACATCCCTTGCGCCTGCCTGTTTCCTCTTATTGGTACCTCCATGGATGCATCCCCCACCAATGCCCGCCCTGTGCCGGGCAGCAAGTTCACCAGCCCGCAGGGCACCCGCGCGATCAAGGACGGCATCCGCCCGAGTGCGCTCAGCCGCGTGCCCGACGCCGCCCCCAAGCCGCCCTGGCTGCGCGTGAGAGTGCCGGCCGGCGCGAAGTACGAGGAAATCCGCGACATCGTGCACACCCACAAGTTGTCAACGGTGTGCGCCGAGTCGAAGTGCCCGAATATCGCCGAGTGCTGGGGACGCGGCACCGCGACCTTGATGCTGATGGGATCGGTCTGCACGCGCGCCTGCAAGTTCTGCGCGGTGAGCACCGGCAACCCGCACGGCTGGCTCGATCCGCTGGAGCCCGCGAGCGTCGCCGACGCGGTGGCGCTGATGAATCTGAAATACGTGGTGTTGACCTCGGTCGATCGCGACGACCTGCCCGACGGCGGCGCCGCTCACTACGCCGCCTGCATCCGCGCGATCCACGCGCGCATGCCGCAGACATCGGTCGAGGCGTTGACGCCGGATTTCGCCGGCCACCACGAGCAGGTTGCCACGGTGATCGATGCGGGATTGGCCACTTATGCGCAAAACATCGAAACGGTCGAGCGGCTGACCCATCCGGTGCGCGATGCGCGCGCAGGCTACCGGCAGACCCTGGGCATTCTCAAGTTTGCCAAGCGCCATGCGCCGCACACCATCGTCAAGACCAGCCTGATGCTGGGCCTGGGCGAGACCGACGCCGAGATCGACCGCACGCTGGACGACATCCGCGCGGCCGACGTGGACGTGGTGACGATGGGCCAGTACATGCGGCCCACGCACAACCACCTGCCGGTCGAGCGCTTTGTGACGCCCGGGCAATTTCAGCAGTACCGTGAGATGGCGCTCGCCAAGGGTTTCCTTGAGGTCGTTGCGGGGCCGCTGGTGCGATCGAGCTACCGGGCCGAGCAGGTGTTGCAACACAACAATGTGGGCCTGGCCGAAGGGATCGCCGACGGTATTCGCCAGACGGCCTCGATGCGCTGCTGACCCCGGTCAGCTCCAGGGAACAGCCCCGGCCAGCGTGGCCCTGACGCTGGCCTCGTCCATGGCGGCAAGCAACTGTTCCGCCTCGATAAGGCTGGTCGCATTGAGTTCATTTTTCAGCACCTCGTCGCCGCCAGTGCGGCTGAAAACGACCAGATAGCTGCCGTAGGATGCCTCCAGCAACGCGGCCTGCCACTGGTTGCCCTGTGCATCGTCGAAACTGCGCATGATGTATTTTCCAAAATCGGGATTCACAGGATAGCGTGCGGGCGCACGCCTTGCTGCCTTGGCCGGGGCCTTTACAAGCGAATCCTTATTCGGCTAAAATTTTTCCATGAAGCTCAAGGATGACGAAAAGCAGAGGGCGATCGCCGAGGCGACGTTCCGGCTTGTCGGCGAATCGGGTCTGGCCGCGCTGAAGATGTCGGACATCGCGCGCGCCGCGGGCATTGCCACGGCCACGCTCTACGTCTACCACCCGTCCAAGGACGAACTGCTGACGCAGCTCTACGAGCAGGCCAAGACCGCCACCGCCGCCCGCCTGCTGCGGGCCTACGACCCGAAGCAGCCGCTGCGTGCCAGGGCCAGAGCCGTCTGGCTCGCGATGCTGCACAACCGGCTCGCGCACTTTGCCGAAGCTTCCTTTCAGGAGCAGTTCGCCGCGTCGCCCTGGTTTCGCGAGCGCAGCCAGCGCATGGTCGCCTCCACCATGGGGGTGTTCTCCGAAGCGCTCGACGAGGGGCGCCGCCACGAGGTGCTCAAGAACGTGCCGGTCGCGCTGCTGGCGGCGAATTTCATCGCGTCCGTGCGCGAGGCGGCGCGCCTGATCCGCGCCGGCGAGCTGCCCGACGACGAGGCGAGCCGGGTGTCGGCTTTTTCCATGTGCTGGGATGCTCTCAAGGCCTGATTCCGGCATTTTTTGTCCTTTAACCAAACGGAGATTTGCCAATGAGTGCCACTGTTCTGATCACAGGTTGTTCCTCGGGCATCGGCGCGGCCACCGTGCGCCGGTTTGCCGACCAAGGCTGGAACGTTGCCGCGACGCTGCGAAACCCCTCGGCGGCCCGCTTCGAGCCAGGCGCGGGCCGTGTCGAGGCGTTCGCGCTCGACGTGACCGACCAGCGCTCGGTCGACGCGGCGGTCGCCCGCACGCTCGAGCGCTTCGGGCAGATCGACGTGCTGATCAACAACGCCGGCTACGGCCTGTTCGGCCCGTTCGAGAGCGCCACGCCGCAAGCGATCAGCCGCCAGTTCGAGACCAACGTCTTTGGCGTATTCGCCGTGACGCGCGCCGTGCTGCCGCACATGCGCGAGCGCGCCAGCGGGGTGATCATCAACGTGGCCTCGTTGACCGGGCTGGTGGCGATGCCGCTGTACTCGCTGTATGCGGCCTCGAAGTACGCGGTGGTCGGGTTCTCCGAATCGCTGAGCCACGAACTCGCGCCGCTCGGCATCCGGGTCAAGGTGATCGCGCCCGGCGCGGTGGCGACGGATTTCTCGGGCCGCTCGATGGCGCGCACCTTCGAGGGCGACGGCGGCCCCTACGCAGAGTCGATCCGCAAAGTCGTGGGCACCTTCGAGGCGAATCGCACCGCCGGCGGCGCCACACCCGAACGGCTGGCCCAGGCCCTGTACGACGCAGCGACCGACGGCAGCGCCCAGGTGCGCTACGTGGTGGGCGACGACGCGCTCGCCGTGATGCACTCGCGCAAGGAACTCGGCGAGGAGGCCCTGCTGGGGGCGCTCCGCCAGCGCTTTGGGTTGGCGCCCTGAAGCCGGCGCTGCTTCTGATTTAATAGCTTCCAGTCAAGGTCCCACAAGGGTTACGGCCACTTTTCATACAGATTCCTGGTCGCGACGCAAAGCGTCCACGACCAGCGCCAGGGCTGGTGAGGCACTGCGGCTGGCGTAGTACAGGTGGTACCCGGGGAACGTCGCGGCCCAGTCGTCCAGCACGGACACGAGGCGGCCCGCCACGATGTGGCCGTCGACGGTATCAACGGGAGCCCAGGCCAGGCCATGGCCGGCCAGCGCCGCGGCGATGACCAGGTCGCTGGCGTTGAACGCGAGCCGCCCCGACACATGGGCGTTGAGGCTGCGTCCGCGCCGCGCGAACTCCCATTTCAGCAGGCCGCCGTGGGACGGCAGGCGCAGCCCGATGCAATCGTGTTCGGTGAGGTCCTGCGGTGCATGGGGCCGCGGGTGGCGCGCGAAATAGTCCGGGCTGCCGATCACGGCCATGCGCATGTCCGGCGCCATGCGCATCGCGATCATGTCCTTGGCCACGTCGGCGCCCAGGCGCACGCCAATGTCGAAGCGCTCTGCCACGATGTCGGTGAAGCGGTTGTCGCTGCTGATCTCGACCTTGATATCGGGGTATCGGGGCAGCCACGGCAACAGTCTGGGCCAGACCAGCGTGCGCACGGCATGTTCGGTTGCCGTGATGCGCACGGTGCCGGCCGGCTTGCCGCGCAGCTCGCCCAGCACGGCCAGTTCGGCTTCGATGTCCGCCAGGCGCGGGCCCACCGTCTGGTACAGCCGCTCCCCCGCTTCGGTGGGCGAGACGCTGCGCGTGGTGCGGTTGAGCAGCTTCAGGTCGAGCCGGCGCTCCAGCGCGCGCACCGTCTGGCTGAGCGCGGGCTGCGACACGCCCAGTTGCGCGGCGGCGCGCGTGAAGCTGCCTTCGCGTACGACGCTTGCGAAGGCCGCGAGATCGTCAAATCGCGTCATTGATAAGTACTGCTTATAAGGTCATGTTGATCCAGTAGTCTAGTCATTCAATGGTTGCGTGACTACAGTTACCTCCATCGATTCATTTCAAGGACGTATCACGATGAAAACACGTCAACTGGGCCGCAGCGGCCTCAGCGTTTCTGAACTGGGCCTGGGCTGCATGGGCCTGAGCTACGGCTACGGGCCTGCCACCAGCACGGCTGATGCCGTCAGGCTGATCCGCGCCGCCTTCGAGCACGGAATCACATTCTTCGATACGGCCGAAGCCTATGGGCTCTTTATCAACGAAAGCGTGGTTGGCGAAGCGCTGAAGCCCATGCGCGACCAGGTCGTGATCGCCACCAAGTTCGGCTTTCGCGAGGGCGACACCGGCAAGGGCCTGGACAGTCGGCCCGAACGCATCCGGCAGGTGGCCGACGAGGCGCTTCAGCGCCTGCGCACGGATCGCATCGACCTGCTCTACCAGCACCGCGTCGATCCGCAGGTTCCGATGGAAGACGTGGCGGGCACGGTCAAAGAGTTGATCCGCGAGGGCAAGGTGAAGCATTTCGGCCTGTCCGAGGCCGGCATCGACAGCATCCGCCGTGCGCACGCGGTGCAACCGGTCGCGGCCTTGCAAAGCGAATATTCCCTGTGGTGGCGCGAGCCGGAGAAGGAAATCCTGCCGCTGCTGGAGGAACTGGGCATCGGCTTCGTGCCGTTCAGCCCGCTGGGCAAGGGCTTCCTGACCGGAGCCATCAACGAGCGCACTTCCTTTGGTGCCACCGACTTCCGCAACACAGTGCCTCGCTTCGCGCCCGAAGCCCGGCAGGCGAACCGCGCGCTGGTCGACGTGCTGGCCGGGATTGCGGCGCGCAAGCAGGTGACGTCTGCCCAATTGGCGCTCGCCTGGCTGCTCGCGCAAAAGCCGTGGATCGTGCCGATCCCCGGCACCACCAAGCTGCACCGTCTTGAAGAAAACGCCGGCGCTGCGGCGGTCGTGCTATCGCCCAAAGACCTGAAGGACATCGAGGCGGCCGTCTCGAGTGTTCCAGTGCAGGGTGCGCGCTACTCGGCGGATCGGCAAAAGCTCGTCGGCAGGTAAACGCGCCGCACGAAAAGATCACCGAGATGACAACCTGAAAGGAACCAACATGCAGCACATCACTTTAAACAATGGTCTTCAAATGCCGATCGTCGGCTTCGGCGTCTTCCAGATCCCGGACCCCGCGGAATGTGCGCGCTGTGTCGTCAACGCCATCGGAGCAGGCTACCGGCTGATCGACACAGCAGCCTCCTATATGAACGAGGAGGCCGTCGGCAAGGGGCTGAAGAACAGCGGTGTTTCACGAGACCAGCTTTTCGTTACTTCCAAGCTTTGGGTTGAGGACACAGGCTACGAGCGCACGCTCAAGGCGATCGACAAGTCACTGCGACGCCTGCAGCTTGATTACCTTGATCTCTACCTGATCCATCAGCCGTACAGCGATGTTCATGGCTCGTGGAGAGCGATGGAACAGGCCTATAAAGCAGGAAAGCTGCGCGCCATTGGCCTCAGCAATTTCCAGCCCGACCGCCTGATGGACATCATGGCCTTCAATCAAGTGAAGCCGGCGGTCAACCAGATCGAGATCAATCCCTTCCATCAGCAGGAAGAGAGCGTGACCTTCATGCGCGAGAACGGCGTGCAGGCTGAGGCCTGGGCACCATTCGCCGAGGGGCGCAACAACCTGTTCCAGAACGAAGACCTGGTGGCCGTGGCCGAAAAGCACGGCAAATCGGTCGCTCAGGTCGTCCTGCGCTGGCTTGTACAGCGCGGCGTTGTGTCTCTCGCCAAGTCGGTCCGAAAGGAGCGGATGGAAGAGAACCTGAACGTCTTCGATTTCACCATCGACGAAACCGACATGGCGCGTATCGCCAAGCTGGAGACGGGCACGAGCAGTTTCTTCTCGCACCGCGATCCCGCAATGGTTAAATGGATGAGCGAGCGGCGGCTCGATGTCTGAGAAATCGAGGCGGGATCGCAGCCAGAACGGAGTATCACCATGACCATGGTCTATCGGTATCTGGGCCGCAGCGCCCTCAAGGTTTCACCCCTGTGTCTGGGCGCGATGATGTTCGGCGGCGAGACCGACGAGGCAACGTCCAGGCGCATCATCGGCAAGGCGCACGACCAGGGCGTCAATTTCATCGACACGGCCGACGTCTATCACGCCGGGCGTTCCGAAGAAATCGTGGGGCGCGCCATTGCGGATCGGCGCGACCACTGGGTTGTCGCGACAAAGTTCGGCTTCCCGACTGCTCAGGGACCGAACGAGCAGGGTCAGTCGCGCAAGTGGATCATCCAGTCCGTCGAAGCGAGCCTGAAGCGTCTGGGCACGGACTACATCGACATCCTGTACTTCCATCGGGCGCTCGCCGACGCGCCTTTGGCAGAAGGCGTGCGCGCGATTGGCGACCTGATCCGTCAGGGCAAGGTCCGTTACTTCGGTGTGTCCAACTTCCGTGGCTGGCGCATTGCCGAAATCGCGCGCCTGGCCGATCAGCTGGGCATCGACCGGCCGGTCGCCAGCGAGCCGCTGTACAACCTCGTCGATCGCACCGCCGAGGTCGAGCAACTGCCGGCGGCGGCCCACTACGGCCTGGGCGTCGTCTCGTACAGTCCGCTGGCGCGTGGCGTGCTCAGCGGCAAATATGCGGTCGATGCGCCGCCGCCGGCCGACTCGCATGCCGGCCGCGGCGACAGGCGCATCCAGCAGACCGAGTGGCGAGCGGAGTCGCTCAAGGTGGCGCAAACCATCGCCGCCCACGCCGCGAAGCGCGGCACGACGTCGATTGCTTTTGCGCTTGCGTGGGTGCTCCAGAACCGGTTGGTGAGCGCCACCATCGCGGGCCCGCGCACTGAAGCGCAGTGGGACAGCTACGTCGAGGCCTTGACGCTGCAGCTCGGGCCGGACGACGAGAAGCTCGTGGACAGCCTCGTCGCACCGGGCCACGCTTCAACGCCGGGCTACACCGACCCGGGCTACCCGGTCGAAGGGCGGCGCACCGTCTGAAGACGCGAGCCACCCACGGATGCAAAACTCCCAGAAAAGCGGGCGCACCAAGCTGCGCCCGGCTTCAGCTCGCCAGAGCGGTCGGGATATGCAGCACCATGTGGTCGATCAGCGCGCGCACCGCGGGCAGCATGCCGCGCCGGCTGACGAAGACCAGGTGAATGACCTGTTCCGGGGTGCCCCATTCCTTGGCCACGCGCAGCAACGAGCCGTCCTCGAGTCCGCGCCACGCAATGCGCAGCGGCAGCAGCGCGATGCCGACGCCGCCGGCCACTGCGGCGAGTTGCACCGCGTAGTCGGAGCACAGCAGGCGCGGGCGGTGCACGATGCGCGTGCTGCGGCCCTCTGAGGCGGTCAGCGCCCAGCTCTGCTCGGCGCCTTCGCGCAGGCCGCCGATGGTGTCGAGCCCGGCGATCTGCGCCGGCTCCGCGATCAGCGCCTTGCCGTCGAGGTAGGACGGGCTGGCCAGCAGCACCATGCGCCCGGATGCGATGCGCCGCGTGACCAGGGCTGGATCCTCCAGCCCGCTTTCGCGAACCCGCAGCGCGATGTCGATGCGTTCTTCAATCAGATTGACACTACGGTCGGTCGACTCGATCTCGACGCGCACCTTCGGATATTCGCGCATGAAGCTGGCCACGATGCGCGCCAGGTAGAACTGCGCAATCGCCACCGGGCAGCTCAGGCGCACAGTGCCGGCGGGCGCCGAGCGCAACTGCTCGACCGCCTGCCGGGCCGCTTCGGCCTCGACCATCATGGCCGCGCAGTGCTCGTAGAAAATCCGCCCGGCCTCGGTGAGCGACATGCCCCGGGTACTGCGCTGCACCAGCCGCACGCCCATGCGTTCCTCCAGCAAAGAGACGCGCCGGCTGAGTTTGGACTTGGTGATGTGGGTGACCCGCTCGGCAGCGCTGAAGCCACCGTGCTCGACGATCAGCGAGAAGTAACGCAGGTCGTTCAGATCCATGTTGATCGTCTCAAAAATAGAACACTCTTATGCAATTTTGCCACCTTACCAAGGATTGTCGTCATCTATATCGTAGAGCCCATCCCAACCCGCTCCGGTTTCGGAGCATTACCTCAACGAAGGAATCACCCCATGGAACCCCGTCTGAACTTCTACAAAACCAATCCCGAAGCCATGAAGGCGCTGGGCGCGCTCGAGCAGCGCATCGCCAGGTGCGGTCTTGAAAAGCCGCTGGTCGAACTCGTGCGGCTGCGGGCCTCGCAGATCAACGGCTGCGCCTACTGCATGGACCTGCACAGCAGCGACGCGCTGAAGGCGGGCGAGGATGCGCGCCGCCTGGCCACGCTGTCGACCTGGCATGAGACGCCCTTTTTCAGCGACCGCGAGCGTGCCGCGCTGGCCTGGACCGAGGCGCTCACACGGGTCGCCGAAACCCACGTGCCCGACGCGGTGTGGGAAGGCGTGCGCCCGCACTTCACGCCCGAAGAGGTGGTCGACCTGACGCTGCTGGTGAGCACCATCAACACCTGGAACCGGTTCGCGATCGCATTCCGCAAGCTGCCCGCCTGAAGACGGCGAACACTTCGATCCACCGCATCGCCAGGAACCCTGCCATGAACAAGCCACCGCCGAAGCGTCTGCTCTACGCCGTGATCTTCGTGCTGACGATCACGGAGTTCCTGCAATCGGGCATGACTGCCTTCGCGGCCGCGCCGATCATGGGCGAAGTCGGCATGGGTCCGGAAGAGTTCAGCCTGGTCGCGGCCGTCTATGCCAGCCTGGCGATCCTGGCGATCTCGATGCAGCGCTGGTGGGTGGAGCGCATTGGCGGGCGCGCGTTCATCCAGCTTTCGGCCCTCGTGTCGATCACCGGCTCCTTGCTGTGTGCCACGAGCCACACCTACACCCAATTTCTGCTCGGGCGCGCCGTGATGGCGCTGGGCGGCGGCGCCTTCTTCACGGCCGGGCGCATGCTGATCCAGCACCGGCTCGCGGGGCCGCAGCGCTTCGTTGGCATCCGCAGCCTCGCGACAGGCGTGGCGTTTTCGATCGCTGCGGCGCCCTGGCTCGCCTCGGTGGCTGTGTCCGAAGACACCTGGTCGGCGATGTATGTCCTGGTTGCCGGGCTCGGGGTTTGCATTTTCGTGCTGGCAGGGCTGGTGCTGGACGGCGGGCCGCGCGATATTCCACAGCAACGCTCCCAGGTCTCGCCGTGGCAGCAGTTGCTTCTGCTCGGCGCCAGTTTCGCGCTCTTGTATGCGCTGCAAAGTCTCTACTACGACTTCTACGGCAACATCCCGGCGATCGCGCTCACGTTGACCGCCGCACTGGCCGGTTTGGGCCTGTACCTGCATCAGCAGCAGCACCATCCGCAGCCGCTGCTGCGCGTGCGCGAGATGTGGAGCGCGCGCTACCTGGGCGGGATGGCGGCCTTCGGGTTTGCCTATCTGATGCTCGGCGCCAACAACTACGTCGTCCCGATCATGCTGGAGCGCGCGCTCGGCTTCGCGTGGCAGACCGTGGGCGACGTCGAGGCGGTGGGCCTGGCGGCGGCGCTGCTGACCTGGTTCGTGGTGTCGCGGGTGCTGCCGCGCCACCCGTCGCCGCGCAAGTTCTTTGTGACCGGGTTCCTGGCGCTGGCGCTGTCGGGTGCGCTGCTCGCGCGGGTGGCCCCGGGCACCGATCTGTGGCTGCATGTACTGCCGGCGCTCGCCTTGAACAGTGTGTTTCTGCTCACCGTGTTGCCGGTGTCGGCGATGCAGACCTTCCGCGCGGTCGAGCATGACGAGTCGGTGTTCTCGCACGCGCAGCAACTCAAGAACATGATGGCGCAGGCCGGTATCGCGCTGGGCATTGCGCTGGCCGCCGTCGGCCAGCAATGGCGCGGCGCCATCCACTACGATGGACTCTCGGCCCACGTCAGCGTCCACAATCCGAACTTTGTCGCCACGCTCAAGCACCTGGAACAGATGCTCGGCGCAACGATGGCCCCCCCGCAGGCCGCACAGGTTGCGCTGGCAGAGGTAGCGCAGAGGGTGGCGCAACAGTCGACCCTGCTGGCCAGCATCGACCACTTTGGCATGATCGCGGCGCTCGGCGTGCTGGGCGTGCTCGTGACCCTGGTCCAGCGGGTCTTTCGCTGAGGGACTGCGGCGCCCGGCGACCCCTACCGCAGCAGTTCCGCCAGCTCTCCCATCGCCACGAACACATGCTGCGCTCCCGCGCCCCTGAGCGCCGCCGGCGCATCGTGGCCGGCCTGCGGCGGGCTGTAGCCGAACACGGTCGCGCCGGCCGCCACCCCGGCCGCGACGCCGGTCACCGTGTCCTCCACCACGGCGCAGCGCGCGGGCGCCACGCCCAGCGCGGCGGCGGCGGCCAGGTAGACGTCGGGCGCGGGCTTGGAACGGGGCAGCTCGTGCCCGCTGAAGATACGGCCTTCAAAGTACGGCATCAGGCCGCACTTCTCCAACTGAAGTTCGACCTTGAAGCGGTCGGCGCCGGAGGCGCAGGCGATGCGGCCCTTAAAGCGCTCGTGCAGCAGCGCCACGGCCGCCGCGGAACCCTCGATGGGCTGGAGGCGGCGCATCAGGCCGTCGTTGCGGCGCTCGCGAAAGCGCGCCATCCAGTCCTCGGACAGCGGCTGGCCGGTGCGCGCCTCGATCAGCGCGCGCTCGTCCTTGACCGCCTTGCCGACGAACAGGCGCATGCATTCTTCGGCGCTCAGACTCCAGCCCATCTCGCCCAGCATGTCGCGCAGCACGCCGTTGGTGATGGCTTCGGAGTCGACGAGCACGCCGTCGCAGTCAAACAGGATTGCTTCAAATTTCATAGCTATACGCGAAGAACCTGTATGGGCTACAGGCACTTTTTTCATATAAATTGTTTACAGGGCCACGCCGTCCAGATAGTACCAACGCCAGGCTTCGCGAACGAACCGGCTGCGCTCGTGCAGGCGCACCGCGCGGCCGGCGACGCGATGGCGCGCGACGAATTCGACCTCGGCGTCGTCGGCGTCCAGCAGGCGGCGCGAACGCACCTCCAACCCGAGCCACTGCGCGCCGGGTTCAAAGTCCAGCGTTGGCGGGCGGGTGCGGACGTGCCAGGTGGCGAGCAGGTAATCGGCGCGCTGCAACACAAAGGCGCTGTAGCGCGAGCGCATGAGCGACTCGGCGTCGGGCGCCGCAAGCCCCGCGTCCAGGAACCGGCCGCAGCAGGCCTCATGCGCGAGCGGGCGGCCGCGCGGGTCCAGCCGCCCGCACGGGCAAGCCGCGCCGGGCGCTGCGCGGCTCACGCCTTTTTGGCCTTGCGCTGCTCCAGCGTTTCGGTCGGCGCGCCCTGCTTCACCCACTCGGCGTAGCCGCCGTCGATGTGCGCCACGTTGGTCATGCCCATGTCCTGCAGCGCCTTGGTGGCCAGCGCGCTGCGCCAGCCGGCGCCGCAGAACAGGATGAATTCCTTCGACTCGTCGGCAAACAGCGGCTTGTGGTACGGCGAGGCCGGATCGACCCAGAACTCGAGCATGCCGCGCGGCGCGTGGTAGGCGCCGGCCACGGTGCCCGCGTTCAGTTCGCGCACGTCGCGGATATCGACGATTTGCACATGAGGGTCGCCGAGCCGGGCGCGCACCTCGGCCACCGAGTAGGTTTTGACCTGGGCCATGGCCTCGTCGACGAGTTGTTGGTAGCCTTTGGTGATGGGCATCGATGTTCTCCTGAAAATGATTCGAGGGGTATACCCCGAAACTGAAGAATAGCGGCAACGCAGGGCAAAAGGCCCCCCTGTCATTCCATAAATGGAATCAGATCAGGCCGATGTTGTAGCGATCGCTCATCAGCCGCGCGATGCGGTGCGCCTCGCCGCCGAAGCCCTTGGCCGTCATGGCGTCGCGGCTCGCAGCGTCCATCTGGGCCGTCATCTCGCGTGTCACCTCGCCCTGCACCGAGAAGCCTTCATCGACACGCGACGCCAGCGCCGCTGTGACCACAGGGGCACCGGCCACACCCGGCGTGGTGCAGCCGCCTAACATCCCGCCGGCGGGCAATGCCGCCAGAGTAGTGGCGGGCAGGAGGCGGCGTTTCCTGGCCCCCACGCTTGTCGCGGGGCGCGTACTGCGCGGCGCGGATGGGCCTTCTGCCACGGCGTGTCGGCGGCGAATGCGTTGCTGGTCAGGACGCCGGCGGCCGTGGTCAGGGCGAGCAGGCCAGAGTGGTTCGGACGGAGGGTTTCATGCGGTCTTCCTTGTGGTTTTGGCAGACCCCGCGGGGTGCCCGCGTACTCCAACGGCAGCCCCGATGCCGCGGACGACCGGCTTTACACACCCGATACATCAGGACCATCGCGATGCATCCGTCCTGGGGAACACCCCTGGCTAGGCGGTTGGCTCTGGCCGGATATTCTGGTTCAAGCGGAAGAAGTTGGCCGGGTCATACTTGCCCTTGAGCTCCCTCAGGCGAAGGTAGTTCTCGCCATAGGCCGCCCGGACGCGGTCCTCACCTTCGTCGCCGAGGTTGTTCGCATAGACACCTCCCGTCGCAAAAGGCTTGACGGCATTCCATGCGTCGCGCGCCCATTGGATAGCCGCATGCTCTTCAGATCGATCGTCCCAGATCGAAACGGGAAAGCAGTCATAGCGCGCATCGCGATTTGCATAGGGCGTTGCCAGCGCGGGAACTCGGGCAATGGCGCCTCCGACATGCTGGAACACGAGGAGTGAGCCAGCCGAGGGCGCACGCGCGTAGGCCTGCAAAAGGACATCGATCGCTGCGTCCGTGAGTTTGTCGAGAAATTGCGCCTTCCAGTAGTAGCGGCGTCCTCGCGGAAAGAGGCTGTCGCCACCGGACTGAATCTGAAGGTAGGGAACGAGAGTCAGCTTGCTTTCGACAGGGGCGCCGTATTCCAGCAGGGGCCGGACAACGCGCTCGCCGACCTCGTTCGCGCCGCAGTAGCAGGCCGTGATGTTGAAGAAGCGCTCGCCCGACGGTGCCGTCACGAGGGCGGCGTCCACACTGAGCTCCTCCGGAGACCGGGCGCAAAAATCATCGTAGAACCGCATCGCAGCGCGCGCACCGGTGTAGGGGTGGAGCACCGAGCCCACCAGCAGCGCAGGCCCGACCGGGTGGAGCTGGTATTCGAAGGCCGTGACGATACCGAAGTTGCCCCCGCCTCCGCGCAATCCCCAGAACAGATCCTCGTTCTCGCTGGCGCTCGCCCGCACCCTCCGGCCATCCGCCAGCACCACGTCGGCGGCCAGCAGGTTGTCACAGGCCAGGCCGTGTTTGCGCCCGAGCTTGCCGAAGCCGCCGCCCAGGGTCAGCCCGGCAATGCCGGTGTCGCTGTTGACGCCCATCGTCGTTGCCAGGCCATGGGCCTGCGTGGCGGCATCGAACTCGCCCAGGCTCAGACCGGCTTCGGCACGGACCCTGCGGCGCTGCGGGTCGACCGCAATGCGTTTCATGCGCGACAGATCGATCACGATGCCCCCGTCGCAAACCGACAGGCCGGCCACATTGTGTCCGCCACTGCGGACGGCCACGAGATGGTTGCGCGACCTGGCGAACGTCACGGCTTCGATGACGTCGGCAGTGTTGGCGCAGTACACGACCGCGGCCGGCCGCTTGTCGACCGCGCCATTCCAGACCTTGCGCGCCTCCTCGTAGCCGGGATCCTCCGGGAGGACCACGTCACCGAGCACTTTGCGTCGCAACAGGTCGACCTCTGCTGCCGGCCGATCGGATTTCTCCTTGAGGCTGTTGCCAGAATGACAGATGTCCATTGCCTTACCCTCCATTTTTCCGGGTTGGGCGGGGCCAGTCCCATCCAATGAGAACATCCTGTCACGCGCGCTCCCGCATGGCAAAATCAAAGAACTCAGCTGCAAGATGAGGAAAGCTCATCTACGTCAATGAGAAAACTGCCTCCTTTGCGATCTCTTCAGGCCTTCGAGGCTGCTGCCAGGCTTGGCAGTTTCAAGGCGGCCGCCGCTGAACTCCACGTGACGCCCACGGCCGTCAGCCACCAGATCCGGCTTCTGGAGGAGACCTGCGGCCAGCGCCTGTTTCAGAGGCATCCGCTGCCTCTGGTACTCACGGGCGCGGGGGTGCGGCTGTATCCGGCGCTGCGCAATGGGTTCGATGCACTCGTGGGCGCAGTCGCCTCGGTGGCCGGGTCAGGCGCACCAGCGCCGCTGCGCGTGACGAGCCCGAATGCGTTTGCGAGCCGCTGGCTGGTCCCGCGCTTGCCAGCGTGGCGCGAAAGATACCCCGACATCCCTCTGGAGATCATCGGAACGGATGCGATCCTGGACCTGAGATCCGGCGACGCCGACGTGGCGATCCGCTACGCCCGGACCATGCCGGCCGGGTTTGTCGTGCAGGAGATCTGCCGGGATACCTTTTTTCCGGTCTGCAGCCCGGCGCTGCTTGCCAGGGATGGACGCGCCATCGAGCGCGCCTCGGATTTGCTGCGCTTTCCCCTGATCCACTTCGACTGGACGAGTCGCGATGCGCAGGCACCGACCTGGCGGCAATGGCTGGCGATCGCGGGCATGGTCGATCCGAGCTTGACGGCGATCGACATGGCGTGGGCGCTCAGTTTTCGGGAGGAATTGCATGCCATCGACGCCGTGGTCGCGGGGCAGGGAATCGCGATCTGCAGCGATGTGGTGGTGAGCCACGAACTGAAATGCGGGACGCTCATCAAGGCACTGCCTCTGTCGCTGCCTGGATATGGCTTTTACCTTGTCTCGATGGCCCATCACGTGCGGCAAGCGGACATCGAGGCTTTTGCCGCCTGGATGGGTGCAGCGGACTGAGCAGAATCCGCATTACTCTCGTCAAGGATTGGCGCGAATCACAACGCGCGCTGGATGATGATTTTCTGCACGTCGGACGTGCCTTCGTAAATCTGGCACACGCGCACGTCGCGGTAGATGCGCTCGAGCGGAAAGTCGCTCACGTAGCCGTAGCCGCCCAAGGTCTGGATCGCGGCGCTGCAGACCTGCTCGGCCATTTCGCTGGCGAACAGCTTGGCCATGGAGGCCTCCTTGAGGCACGGGCGGCCCGCATCCCGCAGGCTCGCCGCGTGCCAGATCAACTGCCGTGCCGCTTCTATTTTCATAGCGCACTCCGCAAGCCGGAAGCCGACGGCCTGGTGATTGATGATGGAAGTGCCAAAACTCTCGCGCTCCTTCGCATAGGCCACGGCACAGTCGAAGGCGCTGCGCGCCATGCCCACGCTCTGCGCGGCGATGCCGATGCGCCCGCCCTCGAGCCCACCCAGCGCGATCTTGTAGCCCTCGCCCTCCAGTCCGATCAGGTTCTCGGCCGGAATGCGGCAATTGTCGAAGTTGATCTGCGCCGTGTCGCTGCTGTGCTGGCCCAGCTTGTCCTCGATGCGCGCGACCACATAGCCGGGCGCGTCGGTCGGCACCAGGAAGGCGCTCATGCCTTTTTTGCCCGCGCCCTTGTCGGTGACGGCGATGACGATGGCCACTTGGCCGTTCTTGCCGCTGGTGATGAACTGCTTGACGCCGTTGATGACATATTCATCGCCGTGCCGGGTCGCGGTGGTGCGCAGCCCCGACGCATCGCTGCCCACATGCGGCTCGGTCAGGCAGAACGCGCCCAGCATCCGGCCCTGCGCCAGCGGCGTCAGCCACTGCTTTTTTTGCGCCGCATTGCCGTAGCGCATCAGGATCGCGTTGACCGGGCAATTCGTGACGGAAATCGCCGTGCTGGTGCCGCCGTCGCCGGCCGCAATTTCCTCCAGCACGAGCGCCAGCGCCACGTAATCCAGATGGGCGCCGCCGAACTCCTCGGGCACGCAGATGCCGTAGACGCCGAGCTCGGCCAGACCCTGGTGCGCTGCCTTCGGGAAGTGATGCGCCTTGTCCCACGCCGGCGCGTTGGGCCACAACTGTTCCTGGGCAAACGCGCGCACGGCGTCGCGAATCATTTCCTGGTCGGAGGTCAATAGCATGGTGCGGGGCGTTGGTGTTGACGTATGTTTCAATTATGCTGCCGCATCCCCACGCAGTGCCCGCACGCCCGCGGTCGCGGTTTTGTTCGTCTCAGGCCTGCCTTCAGCCATACAGCAAAAAAACATGAATCTGGCATTCCGGAAATTCTTCGCAGCCGCAAGCTTGCTCGCCCTGCCCTACGGTGCAATGGCGGCCAGCGCAAGCCCGCCGGACACGACGGCGGAGTCGTGGAGCATCCACGGGCAGCTGACCAACACCACGCAGTGGCACCCTGCGTTTCAAGCGCCTTACAGCGGAGCCAACAGCCTGTCGCCGCACAGCGACAGTGCAGAAAGCACCGACATGACCCTGTTCGTCGGGGCGCGCTTGTGGCAGGGCGGTGCCCTTTACCTGAACCCCGAGATCAACCAGGGTTTCGGCCTGAGCGACACGACGGGTGTTGCCGGATTTCCCAGTGGCGAAGCCAGCCGGGTGGGCGCAAATACACCTTACGCTCGCTTGCCCCGCGCGTTCATCCGCCAGGTCATCGATCTCGGCGGTGCCGCGGTGTCGATGCAGGCCGGGGCGAATCAGCTCGGCGGCAGCCAGACGGCAGACAACCTCACCGTGACGGTTGGGAAGTTTTCGGTTGTCGATATCTTTGACACCAACAGCTACGCGCACGACGCACGTGCGGACTTCCTGAACTGGTCCGTCGTGGATGGCGGCGCCTTCGACTACGCGGCCGACGCCTGGGGCTACACCGTGGGCGCGGCCGTGGAATGGACCCAGTCATGGTGGACCCTGCGCACCGGCCTGTTCGATCTCTCGACCGTGCCCAACGGGGAGCAGCTGGATCCCCATTTCAAGCAATATGAATGGGTGGGCGAGCTGGAAGCACGGCATCAGATCTTCGGGCGCCCGGGCAAGGTGAAGCTGCTGGGCTTTGTGAACCGTGGCGAGATGGGCAGCTACGCGAACGCGCTGAGTCTGGCGCAGCAAACAGGCGCCCGGCCCGACACGTCCCTGGTGCGGCGGTTTGCCTCCCGCGCCGGCGCGGTGCTCAATATCGAGCAGGAGGTGGCGCCTGACCTGGGCGTTTTTGCCCGTGCCAGCGTGAACAACGGCAGCCGGGAAGCCTACGAGTTCACCGACATCAACCGATCGCTGTCCGGCGGCTTTTCCCTGAACGGCGATCGGTGGGGACGGCACGACGACACGGTGGGCGTGGCGGCGGTGGTGAACGGTCTGTCGGGTGCGGCGCGTGCCTATTTCGCCGCCGGTGGTCTGGGTCTGCTCATCGGTGACGGGCAGCTCCATTACGGCACGGAGCGGATCACCGAGATGTACTACAGCTGGCAAGTACAAAAACATCTCGCCGTCACCCTGGACGTCCAGCATGTGGTCAATCCCGCCTACAACCGGGATCGCGGCCCCGTGTCCCTGGTCGCGCTGCGGGTGCACGCCGAATTCTGAAGCATGAGCCGCCGGTGGCGGCCCGACGGTGGCGCGCTACAGCAGCTCCAGCGCCACAGCGGTCGCTTCGCCGCCACCGATGCACAGCGTCGCCAGTCCTCTCCTGAGGCCTCGTGCCTTGAGCGCATACATCAAGGTCACCATGATGCGCGCGCCGGTGCAACCGAGCGGGTGACCGAGCGCGCAGGCGCCGCCGTTCACGTTGACCTTGTCATGTGGCACCTTCAGGTCGTGCATCAGCGCCATCGGCACCACGGCAAACGCTTCGTTGATCTCCCACAGATCGACGTCACCGACCTTCCAGCCGGCCTTGCCAAGCACCTTCTCGGTTGCACCGATCGGCGCCGTGGTGAACCATCCGGGCTCCTGCGCGTGGGTCGCGTGGGCGACCAGGCGCGCCAGCGGCTTGCAGCCGGCCTCCTTCGCCGTGGATTCGCGCATCAGCACCATCGCGGCGGCACCGTCATTGATGCTGGAGCTCGACGCGGCCGTGATCGTGCCGTCCTTCTTGAAAGCAGACTTCAGGCCCGGGATCTTCTCGACATTGATCCGGCCCGGGCCTTCGTCCGTGTCGACCACGTGCTCGCCCTTGCGGTCCTTCACCGTCACCGGCGTGATTTCGGCCTGGAATGCTCCTGATTCGATAGCAGCCCTGGCCCGTTGCACGCTGGCTACGGCGAATCCGTCCTGCTGTTCGCGCGTGAAATGGTATTTGGCCGCGCAGTCCTCGCCGAACGTCCCCATGCTGCGGCCGGCTTCGTAGGCATCCTCCAGCCCGTCGAGCATCATGTGATCAAAGATCCGGTCGTGCCCCATGCGGTAGCCGCCGCGCCCCTTGAGCAGCAGGTACGGCGCGTTGGTCATGCTCTCCATGCCGCCAGCCACGATCACATCGTGGCTGCGCGCGAGCAGCATGTCATGCGCGAACATGGCTGCGCGCATGCCCGAGCCGCACACCTTGTTCAGAGTCACGGCGCCGCAGCTGCGCGGCAGCCCTGCCTTGTGCGCGGCCTGGCGCGCCGGCGCCTGCCCCTGGCCGGCCGGCAGGACGTTGCCGAACAGCACCTCGCCCACCCGCTCCGGCGCCACGCCGGCGCGCTCCATCGCCGCCCTGATGGCCGCGCCACCCAGGTCGTGCGCCGCGAGGCTGGAAAAATCGCCCTGGAAGGCGCCCATGGGGGTGCGGGCCGCACCGACAATAACGATGGAATCAGACATGATTTTTTCCTTGCAAAAAAAGAGCGATCCGAATCAACCATAGTTGACGTTTACGTAAACGTCAATTTTGACAGAATCAGGGCACGATGCAAGCCGGCACGCCTTTCACGCCTTGCTGATCGGAATGTAAATCTCCGCGCCCTTGCGCTTGAACTCCTCCGACATGCTCTGCATGCCCTCGCTCAGGGCCTGCTCGTCCGTCACACCCAGGGTTTTGGCGTATTCGCGCACTTCCTGGGTGATCTTCATGGAGCAGAACTTCGGTCCGCACATGGAGCAGAAGTGCGCCACCTTGGACGAATCCTTCGGCAAGGTCTCGTCATGGAAATTGCGCGCCGTGTCGGGGTCCAGCGACAGGTTGAACTGGTCCATCCAGCGAAACTCGAAGCGCGCGCGCGACAGCGCATCGTCGCGCGCGCGCGCCCCAGGGTGGCCCTTGGCCACGTCCGCCGCGTGCGCCGCGATCTTGTAGGTGATGATGCCGGTCTTGACGTCTTCGCGGTCCGGCAGGCCCAAGTGTTCCTTGGGCGTAACGTAGCACAGCATCGCCGTGCCGTACCAGCCGATCATGGCGGCGCCGATGCCGCTGGTGATGTGGTCGTAGCCGGGGGCGATGTCGGTGGTCAGCGGGCCCAGCGTGTAGAACGGCGCCTCGTGGCAGTGTTTGAGCTGCTCGGTCATGTTCTCCTGGATCATGTGCATGGGTACATGGCCGGGCCCCTCGATCATGACCTGCACGTCGTGGCGCCAGGCCACCTGCGTGAGCTCGCCCAGGGTGCGCAGCTCGGCAAACTGCGCCTCGTCGTTGGCGTCCGCGCCCGAGCCCGGGCGCAGGCCGTCGCCGAGCGAATAGCTCACATCGTAAGCCTTCATGATCTCGCACATTTCCTCGAAGTGCGTGTAGATGAAATTTTCCTTGTGGTGCGCAATGCACCACTTCGCCAGGATCGATCCGCCGCGCGAGACGATGCCGGTGACGCGATTCGCCGTGAGGTGGATGAACGGCAGGCGCACGCCCGCATGTACCGTGAAGTAGTCCACGCCCTGCTCGGCCTGCTCGATCAAGGTGTCGCGGAAAATCTCCCACGTCAAATCCTCGGCCACGCCGCCGACTTTCTCTAACGCCTGGTAGATCGGCACCGTGCCGATCGGCACCGGGGAGTTGCGCACGATCCAGTCGCGCGTGGTGTGGATGTTCTTGCCGGTCGACAGGTCCATCACCGTGTCGGCGCCCCAGCGGATCGCCCAGACCAGCTTCTCCACCTCTTCCTCGATGCTCGAGGTGACGGCCGAGTTGCCGATGTTGGCGTTGATCTTCACCAGGAAGTTGCGTCCGATGGCCATCGGCTCCAGCTCGGTGTGGTTGATGTTGGCCGGAATGATGGCGCGTCCACGTGCCACCTCATCGCGCACGAATTCCGGCGTCATCACCTTCGGGATCGCCGCGCCGAAGCTGTTGCCGGCCAGCCGCTTTTCGCGCGCGGCGTCCTGCTGGTACTGCTGCATCCACTCCAACTTCTGGTTCTCGCGGATCGCCACGTATTCCATCTCCGCCGTGACGATGCCTTGGCGCGCATAGTGCATCTGCGACACGTTGGCGCCAATCCGGGCGCGCCGCGGCGCGCGCTGCAGGCCCGCGGCCTGGGCACGCAAAGCGGCCAGCGTGTCGGTTTCGCCATGTTTGGCGCCGTCGTCGAGCGCGAACGGGACGCGGCCCACGTAGGCCTCCGTATCGCCCCGGTCGTCGATCCAGCGCTGGCGTGGCGTCGGCAGGCCCTGGCGCACGTCGATCACGGCATCGGGGTCGGTATAGGGCCCCGAGGTGTCGTACACCGTGACGGCTTCGCCGTTGCTCTGCAGGATTTCGCGCAGCGGCACCTTGATGCCCAGCGCGCCCGTGACGTAGCGCTTGCGCGACGCGGGCAGCGGCTCCCGGGTCAGGTTGATGAATTGGGCTAATTTGTCGGGCGCATTCATGGCAAAGTCTCCTGGTCAATGGCACATTGCTCCGAAGGACGGCGACAACCATGCGAACTGAAAGGAGACGGCACGATGCCCCCAAGGGGACGTACAGACCATCGTCTGGCTCTTCTTACGCCGGTACAAGCCGGATCAAGTTCGCGGGTTTGGAAACCATCTCAGCGCAGATCCTGCGCACCCCGGGCGGCGCCAGTATAGGCGATTCTTCCCCGCCGCGCGACTACGACAAATCGGTTTCCCCGTCCGTCGGGTTGAAGCGCTTCTTCTGGTCATAGGGGAACACGTCGTACACGTGCCCCTGCGCGATGCGCTCCTTGTGCGCCTGCCAGAACGAGGCGTCGAGCAGGTCGGCGTGGTGCTCGAGGAAGACCGCGCGCACCTGCGGATTGCCGAGCAGGAAGGGGCCAAAGGTTTCGGGAAAGACGTCGTGCGGGCCGACCGTGTACCAGACCTCCCCGCTCATCTCTTCCTCTTCGTTGCGCGGCTCGGGCACGCGGCGGAAGTTGCAGTCGGTGATGTACTCGATCTCGTCGTAGTCGTAGAACACCACCTTGCCATTGCGCGTGACGCCGAAATTCTTCCACAGCATGTCGCCCGGGAAAATGTTGGCGGCCACCAGGTCCTTGATGGCATTGCCGTACTCAATCACGACGCGTTCGATCTGGGCCCTGGCGTGCGGATCGCCCGGCCCCGCGTCGAAGGCTTCCTGCAGGTAGATGTTCAGCGGAATCATGCGCCGCTCGATATACAGGTGCTTGATGATGACCTCGAGATGGCCATCGCCGTCGCGGTCGCTGATCTCGAGCTGGCTCGGTGCGAATTTGCGGATTTCCTCGATCAGATCGTCCTCGAAGCGCTCGCGCGGAAACGCCACTTCGCGGTATTCCAGCGTGTCGGCCATGCGGCCTACGCGGTCGTGCTGCTTGACCAGCAAGTACTTGGCCTTGATCTGCTCGCGCGTGGTTTCCTTTTGCGGCGGGAAGTAATCCTTGATGAGCTTGAAGACGAACGGGAACGAGGGCAAGTCGAATACCAGCATCACCATGCCCTTGATGCCGGGCGCGATGCGAAAGCGGTCGGTGGAATAGCGCAGGTGCTGCAAAAAATCGCGGTAGAACAGCGTCTTGCCCTGCTTGGCCAGGCCCAGCGCGTTGTAGATTTCGGTGCGCTGCTTGCGCGGCATCAGGCTGCGCAGGAATTGCACCCAGGCCGAAGGAATCTCCATATCCACCATGAAGTAGGCGCGCGCAAAGCTGAACAGCATCAGCAAATCGTCTTCGCCGAACAACGCCGCATCGATCACCAGCTTGCCATGCCGGTTGTGCAGGATCGGCAGGGCAAACGGGATCTCGGTGAAACCGTTGATGATCTTGCCGACCACGTAGGCGCCCTTGTTGCGAAAGAACAGGCCGGACAGCACCTGGAACTGGAAGTTGGTGCGCAGCTTGGCGTCGCCGAGCCGTCTTTTCATGGCCTGCAAGACATACCCGGTATCGCGGTCCAGGTCTTCAAACGGGCGGCGCAGGTCGAAGTCGTTCACCAGCTGCTTGAACACCTCGCGCATGTTCTCGCGCGTGGGATAGTAGGCATGGTAGGTGGGGCGTGCGGTGCGTTCGGGGTTCTCGATGTACTCGGTGCTGACCGCCGGCCGCACGAAAATGAAATCGTTGTGAAAGTGCGTACGGTGCAGGATTCTGGTGGTGACCGAATTGAAAAAGGTTTCGGCCAGCTCGGGCTGGTAGTGGTCCACCAGCAGGCCAATGTAGTGCAGCTTGATCTGCTGCCACACGTCCATGGGCAGCGCGCCGGCCTTGAATTCGCGCTCGAGCCGGGTGAAGCACTCGCGCACACGCAAGTCATAAAACTCGATGCGCTCACGCTGCGCACGCTGCTGCCCGTGCCAGTCAGCCGTCTCGAAGCGGTGCTTGGCGCGGGCCGACTCGGTGCGAAACAGCCGGTAGTGGCGGTTGAAGCCGTCCACCATGGCCTTGGCGATGTCGTAGGCCAGCGGCGAGTCCAGGCGCTGCGGGAACATTCAGTGCCTGCCCGGCCGCCCGAAAGGCACTGAGCACCCCCTCGGGGGACAGCGAACGCAGTGAGCGTGGGGGTGCACTCTAACTCCGCTGGCTCCGCTCGGCGACCACGGCATCGACGGCGACGCGATATAGGGGCGCCAGGGTGTCGGCGCTGGAGACGGTCATCTTCAGGTCGTGCAGCAGCCCGTCGTGCACGCCATAGGCCCAGCCGTGAATGCTAGCCTTCTGGCCGCGCGCCCAGGCGTCGGTGAGCACGGTGCTGACGCAGACGTTGACCACCTGCTCGATCACGTTCAGCTCCACCAGCGCGTCGCCGCGCTGCTGTGGCGACAGGCTCTCAAGCAACGCCTGATGGCGCTCGCGCACGTTCTGGATATGCCGAATCCAGTTGTCGGCCAGACCGACCCGGGCGTTGCGCAGCGCGGCCGTCACGCCGCCGCAGCCGTAGTGCCCGACCACCATGATGTGCTCGACCTTCAGCACATCCACCGCAAACTGGATCGCCGACAGCGCGTTCAGATCCGAATGCACCACCAGGTTGGCGACATTGCGGTGCACGAACACCTCGCCTGGATCGAGCCCGGTGATCTGGTTCGCCGGCACCCGGCTGTCGGAACAGCCGATCCACATGTATTTGGGCGTTTGCTGCTTCACCAGGCTGCTGAAGAAGCCGGGGCGCTCGCGCTCCATCTGCGCGGCCCAGTTGCGGTTGTGGACGAACAGGTCGTCAATATTGGCAGTAGTCATGGGGTAATTTTAATTTAGGGAACATCTGCAACGCGTCACATCGTCTCGCTGAACAATTCTCGCCCGATCAGCATGCGGCGGATTTCGCTGGTGCCCGCGCCGATTTCATACAGCTTGGCGTCGCGCCACAGGCGCCCCAGCGGGTACTCGTTGATGTAGCCGTTGCCGCCGAAAATCTGGATGCCGTCGCCCGCCATGCGGGTGGCCTGTTCGGCACACCACAGGATCAGGCTGGCGCAATCCTTGCGCACCTGGCGCACGTGCTCGCTGCCCAGCGCATCGAGGTTCTTGCCCACGGTGTAGCAGTAGGCGCGGCCGGCCTGCAGCACGGTGTACATGTCGGCGACCTTGCCCTGGATCAGCTGGAACTCGCCGATGCTCTGGCCGAACTGCTTGCGGTCGTGGATGTAGGGCACCACGTTGTCCATCACCGCCTGCATGATGCCGATCGGGCCGGCCGACAGCACCGCGCGCTCATAGTCGAGCCCGCTCATCAGCACCCTGGCGCCGCTGTTCAGCCCGCCCAGAATCTGGCCGGCCGGCACCTCGACGTTGTGGAACACCAGCTCGCCCGTGTGGCTGCCGCGCATGCCCAGCTTGTCGAGCTTTTGCGCGATGGAAAATCCCTTCATGCCCTTTTCGATGATGAAGGCGGTGACACCGCGCGCACCCAGCTCGGGCTCGGTCTTGGCGTACACCACCAGGGTGTCGGCATCGGGCCCGTTGGTGATCCACATCTTGTTCCCGTTGAGCAGGTAGTAGCCGCCCTTGTCCTCGGCCTTGAGCTTCATGCTGATCACGTCCGAGCCCGCGCCCGGCTCGCTCATGGCCAGCGCGCCGACGTGCTCGCCGGAGATCAGCTTGGGCAGGTATTTCTTGCGCTGGGCCTCGCTGCCGTTGCGCTTGAGCTGGTTCACGCACAGATTGCTGTGCGCGCCGTAGGACAGGCCCACCGAGGCGCTGGCGCGCGAAATTTCTTCCATCGCGATCATGTGCGCGAGGTAGCCCATGTTGGCGCCGCCATACTCTTCGCTCACGGTGATGCCGAGCACGCCCAGATCGCCCATCTTGCGCCACAGATCCATCGGAAACTGGTCGCTGCGGTCGATCTCGGCCGCGCGCGGCGCAATCTCGGTCTGTGCAAAATCATGCACGGCGTCGCGCAGGGCGTCGATGTCTTCGCCGAGCTGGAAGTTGAGTCCTGGCATGTTCATGGGGATCTCCGTTGCAAGGGGTTGAAATACGTTAATAGGTTTTGGGCACGGGCACCAGCGTTTGCTGCATCACCGCGCAGTCACTTTGCCTGCCGTGCGCGTCCAGATGCACTACCTGCGCCGTGGTCACGACAATGCGCTTGCCGGCCTTGACCACCTGTCCGGTGGCCCGCAGTTCGCCGCCCTGATAGGCCGCCAGGAAGTTGATCTTGTACTCGACCGTGGTCACCTCCATGCCCTCGGGCACGAGGGTCAGCGCGGCATAGCCGCCGGCAATGTCGGCCAGCGCGCCCATCGCGCCGCCATGAAAACCGCCCTGCTGCTGCGTGACCTTGTCCGAATGGGGCAGGGCAATCTCGCACAGGCCGGGCTCCACGCGCAGCAGCCGCGCGCCCAGATGCCGCATCATGCCCTGCCGGCTGAAGCTGGCCTCGATGCGCCGAAACAGATCGGTGGCGAGCCCTGTCGGGGCGGAAGTCGGGGAAGTGGGTGCGGTCATGGGGTAAAGAAGGTTGAGGGGGGTTCATCAACGCCCGTGATGAAGGAATTATTTCGACTTGTCGACCCTGGCCAGCAGGATTCTGGCCTCTCTTTCGTGCGTTTTGACCTCTTCCAGATTCGCCTGCAATTCGGCCAGCTGCTGCTCCAGCTGCTGGCGGTGATTCGACAGCACGGCCAGGAATTTCTTCAGCTGCGGCGCGGTGTCGCGCGGGCTGTCGTAGCTGTCGATGATCTCCCTGGCCTCCGTCAGGCTCAGCCCCAGCCGCTTGGCGCGCAGTGTCAGCTTGAGCCGGGTGCGGTCGCGCGCGCTGTACACGCGGTTGCGCCCGCCCGGACCTTCGCGTTCGGGCTGCAGCAGCTGCATGTCCTCGTAGAAGCGGATGGCGCGCGTGGTCAGGTCGAATTCTTTCGCAAGGTCGCTGATCGTGTAGGTGATGGCCATGGCGGGAAATGTGCGAAACGGGAAGGCTTTACCGAAGTGACACTGCAAAGGCTGCAGAGTCCATACAATGCACGATTACACCTTACGTTTACGTAAACGTCAACATCCACCGGCCTCCTCCATGAACCTGCTCGAACAACAACTCCACTACCCTTTGGGCGATGTTTTGCCCGAACCCGGCACCACCCTCGAGGTCGCACCGGGCGTGCGCTGGATCCGCATGAGCCTGCCGTTTGCGCTGAACCATATCAACCTGTGGCTGCTGCGCGACGAGATGGACGGCCCGAATGGCCCGGTCCAGGGCTGGACCATCGTGGACTGCTGCATCAGCCGGGACGAATCGAAGGCCCAGTGGGAAGCCATCTTTGCGACCCAGCTCCAGGGCCTGCCGATCCTGCGCGTGATCGTGACGCACATGCACCCGGACCATATCGGCCTGGCGCACTGGCTGTGCGAGCGCTGGCAGGCGCCGCTGTGGATCAGCGCCACCGACTACAACGTGGCGCGCCTGAGCACCCGGGGCACCACCGGCTTCGGCGGCGAGAGCGCGGCCCGGTTCTTTGCCTCACACGGCCTGACCGACCCCGACTCGATCGAGAAAATCCGCGCCCGCACCAACT
Organism: Rhodoferax sediminis; assembly: GCF_006970865.1. NCBI lineage: Bacteria > Pseudomonadati > Pseudomonadota > Betaproteobacteria > Burkholderiales > Comamonadaceae > Rhodoferax > Rhodoferax sediminis. The sequence goes on along the minus strand of NZ_CP035503.1, from coordinate 413,132 downwards.
ACTACCCCAGCCTGGTGCCCGACGTGCCGCGCAGCTTCCACCGCCTGATGGACGGCTACACGGTGCGCATCGGCGGGCGCGACTGGACCTGCATCAGCGGCTACGGCCATGCGCCCGAGCACATCGCGCTGCACTGCGCCGAGCTGAACCTCCTGATCGGCGGCGACATGATGCTGCCGCGCATCTCGACGAATGTGAGCGTGTACGACGTCGAGCCCGAGAGCAACGCGCTGACGCAATTCCTCGACTCGATCGACAAATTCAGCGCGCTGGATACCGACACCCTGACCCTGCCCTCGCACGGCAAACCGTTCAAGGGCCTGCACAAGCGCATCGAGCAGTTGCACGACCACCACCGCGACCGGCTGGCGGAAGTCATGGAGGCATGCCAGAGCAAGCCCTGCCACGCCGCCGACATCCTGCCCATCATGTTCAAGCGCCCGCTCGACCTGCATCAGACGACGTTTGCCATGGGCGAGGCGGTCGCGCATCTGCACGCGCTGTGGTACGGCGGCCAGCTGCGCCGCACGCTGGATGGCGACGGCATTTATCGCTTCAGCGCCGTCTGAGCGGCCCGCCAGGCCTCAATCCCAGCGCGGCAGCGCTTCTTCCTTGAGCTGGCCACGCAATTCGGTGTAGTCGGGCACCACCGTGCGCACCGTGTCCCAGAAACGCGGGCTGTGGTTCATCACGCGCAGATGGCTCAGCTCGTGCGCCACCACGTAGTCGATGATGGGCTGGCGGAAATGGATCAGGCGCCAGTTCAGGCGGATCGATCCGTCCGCGCTGGCGCTGCCCCAGCGCGTGCCGGCATTGCTCAGGGCGAGGCGGCGCCACTGCACGCCCAGGCGCGGCGCGAAATGGTTCAGCCGCTCCAGAAATATGCGCCGCGCCTGGCGCATCAGCCAGGCCTGCACGGCATCGCGGATCTGCGCCGGCGTGGCGCTGAGCGGCAGCCCGAGGCGCAGGCTCAGCCGCGGCGCACCGGGCAGCGCCCCGCCGTGCGCACCGGCATCGGCATCGGTCTGGAGCACGGCCCCGACCTCGCTGAACGCATGGCGCGGATCGAGCACGATGACGACGCGCTCGCCCAGAAACGGCAGCGTGGCGCCGTTCTTCCACTCGACCCGGTTCGATTCGAGCCGGCCCTGGCGCTCGCGCGCTTCGCCCAGTTTTTTCACGACCCAGGTGGACTTTTCGCGCAGCGCGGCATCCACCTCGTGCAGCGGCACCCACTTGGGCGCGCTCACCACCAGGCCGTCCGGCCCCACGGCAAAGCCGATGGTGCGGCGCTTGCCGCGCCGGAACTCATAGGCCACGACGGCGCCCGACAACTGCGCCTCGCGGTTCGCGCGCGGATGGCGGAAAGCGGCGGGCGCCAGCATCTGCTCGAGCGGACGGGCAGCCTCGTTCGCTGCAGCTGTTACTACAAATTCGATAGCTGGTTGCGAAGGCCCCATGGGGGCTACAGCCTTATTTCTCTTAAGAACCGGCGGTGCGGGCGGCTCCGGCCCAAACAGGTCCAGCGTGAACTGAAGCAGCCCGCGCATCATTGCGATTCAGCGCCGGCGATCGGCGTCGGCTCCGGCTGGCAAGGCGGCGGACGCGGGCCCCGGGCCGTAGGCCTCGGGGTCAAGCCGGCGCATCTCGGCCTCGATCCAGGTTTGCACCTCGCGCATCAGCTCATCGGGCTTGCGCCCGACGCTGGCGATCGGCTTGCCGATTGAGATGTCCACGACGCCCGGCGTCTTGATGAAGGCCTTGCGCGGCCAGCATTTGGCCGACGTGACCGCAATCGGAATCACCGGCACGCCGCACTGGATCGCCAGCCGGGTGCCACCCGACTTGTAGGTGCCAGCCTGGCCGCGCGCAATGCGCGTGCCCTCGGGGAACATGATGACCCAGGTGCCCTGCTTCATGAGCCGCTTGCCCTGAGCCACCACCTTGCTAAAGGCCCGCGCGCCCTGGCTGCGGTCGATGTGGATCATGTCCATGCGCGCCATGCTCCAGCCGAAGAACGGCACATACAGCAACTCGCGCTTGAACACATAGGCCAGCGGGTGCGGCATGATGGCCGGCATCACCAGCGTCTCCCAGGTCGACTGGTGCTTGACCAGCAGCACCGCCGCCTCCAGCTCGCCCTGCGGCAGGTTCTCCCAGCCGGTGATGCGGTTCTGGATGCCCAGGATCACGGTGCCGCTGTTCACCGCGAGCCGGAGCCAGCCAGCGCAGATCCAGTACATGCGCGTGCTGCTCACGAACAGCGAGGCGATGATGGCGAAGGTGGCCCACGGAATCACGGTGATGGCCATCCACAGCAGATGCAAAAGCGAGCGGATCAGACGCATGTCAAGCCATCTCGGCCGCGCGTGCAGGCTGCGGGGCGGCCTCGCGCGCGAGGATGAACGAGGCAAATGCCGCCAGATCTTCATGCACCATCGTCCCCGCGGGAAAGGCCTCGGGCAGCGGCTCGCCGCACGCCAGCCGGTCGCGGAACTGCGCGCCCTGGCCCGTCAGCAGCAAATGGACCTCGCACCCGGCCGCGACCCCGGCCTGGATGTCGCGCAGGCTGTCGCCCGCCGCCGGCACGTTCCTGAGTTCGACGCCGTAGCGCTCGCTAATCTGCTCGAACAGGCCGGCTCCAGGCTTGCGGCAGCTGCAGCCTTCGCCGGGCGCATGCGGACAGAAAAACACGGCGTCGATGCGCCCGCCCTGGGCTGCCAGCAGCTTGTGCATCTTGGCGTGGATCTGGTTCAGCGAGGCCATCTCGAACAGCCCGCGCCCCAGCCCCGGCTGGTTCGCCACCACCACCACGCGCCAGCCCGCATGGTTGAGCCGGGCAATCGCCTCCAGCGCACCGGGCATGGGAATCCATTCGTCGGGCGTCTTGACGAAATCTTCGCTGTCCCAGTTGATGGTGCCGTCGCGGTCGAGGATGACGAGCTTCATGGCGCCGCCACCAGTCTGGACAGATCGGCCACGCGGTTCATGGCATCGTGCAGGCGCTTGAGCAGGCCGAGCCGGTTCAGGCGCAGGTCCAGCTCCTCGGCGTTCACCATCACGCCGTCGAAAAACGCATCGACCGGCTCGCGCAGTGCCGCCAGCGTCTGCAGCGAGGCCGTGTAGTCGCCGGCCTCGAACTGCGCATTGGCCTGCGGCACGATCTGGTTCATGGCCGCGAACAGGGCTGCTTCGGCCGGCGCCTTCAGCAGCAGCTCGCTGACATGCGGGTCCACCTCGGGCGCCTTTTTCAGGATGTTGCTGATGCGCTTGTTGGCGGCGGCCAGCGCGGGCGCCTCGGACAGCGCGGCGAAGGCGCGCACGGCGTCGAGGCGCTTGGGCACGTCGGCCAGGCGCTGCGGCCGTTGCGACACCACAGCATCGACTTCCTGCGCGCCGTAGCCCTGTTCGCGCAGGGTGCCGGTCAGGCGGTCGTAGATGAAGGTCGAAATTGCGTCTGCACCCGGAGCGTCCAAATGCCAGCCAAAGTCAAACTCGGCTTTGTCGCCCGCCTGTTTTGCCTCGCCTTGTGCTGATTGATCAAACGCGGCAGACGCGATATCCACCAATTGCATCAGCCCCAAATCCAGACTCTTCTCGATCAGCATCCGGATCACGCCGAGCGCATGCCGCCGCAGCGCGAACGGATCGCGGTCGCCGGTGGGCAGGTTGCCGACGCCGAACATGCCGACCAGGGTTTCGAGCTTGTCGGCCAGCGCTACCACCGTGCCGACCGCGTTGCGCGGCAGCGCGTCGCCGGCGAAGCGCGGCTTGTAGTGATCCTCGATCGCATCGGCCACGGCCGGATCGAGCCCGTCGTGCAGCGCGTAGTAGCGCCCCATGGTGCCCTGCAGTTCGGGGAACTCGCCCACCATGTCGGTCACGAGGTCGGCCTTGGCCAGCTGCGCGGCCTGCGTGGCCTGCGCCGCGAGCCCGGCGCCGCCCAGCCGCTCGGCGATCGCGCGCGCGATGTGCATCACCCGCAGCACACGCTCGCCCTGCGTGCCGAGCTTGTTGTGATAGACCACCTTGCCGAGCTGCTCGACCCGCGAGGCCAGCGTCTTCTTGCGGTCCTGGTCGAAGAAGAACTTGGCATCGGCCAGGCGCGGGCGCACCACGCGCTCGTTGCCCTGGATCACCGCGCTGGCATCCAGGGGCGTGATGTTGCTGACGACCAGGAACTGGTGGGTGAGCTTGCCCTTTGCATCGAGCAGCGGGAAGTATTTCTGGTTCGCCTTCATCGTGAGGATCAGGCATTCCTGCGGCACCTCGAGAAACTGCGGCTCGAACGCGCACACCAGCACGTTCGGACGCTCGACCAGCGCGGTCACCTCGTCGAGCAGCGCGTCGTCATGGATCGGCTGGAGCGCTGCGTGCGACTTCCCGCCCTCACTGCCACCCGCCTTGAGCGCGGCGGCCGCCAGCTGGCGCACGATCTCGGCGCGGCGCGCCTCGAAGCTGGCGATCACCGCGCCGTCGTCGGCCAGCTGCTGCGCGTAGCTGTCGGCGCTGCGCAACACGACCGGGTCGACGCGCGCCTCGAAGCGATGGCCGTGCGTGTCGCGCCCGGCCTGCAGGCCCAGCGCCTGCACCGGCACCACGTCGGCGCCATGCAGCGCGACCAGGCCGTGCGCTGGCCGCACAAAGCTCACGCTGCTCCAGCCCGGCAGCTCGCAGCCGCTCTCGAGTTGGTAGCTCATGACCTTGGGGATGGGCAGTTTGGCGATGGCGTCCAGCAGCGCCGCCTGCAAGCCCTCGGCCAGCGTCGCCCCCTGCTCCGTGCGTTCAAGGAACAGCGCCTCGGCCTTGCCGTCCACGGCACGCCTGAGGCCCGCGACTGCTTGCGCGCCGACGCCGAGCGCCTGCAGTTTTTTCAGCAGCGCGGGCGTAGCCTGGCCCGCGGCATCGAGCCCGACCGCGACCGGCATGAGTTTTTGCGACACGGCCTTATCAAAGGCCTGTGCGCGAACATCGGTGACATGCGCGGCGAGCCGGCGCGGCGAGGCAAAGGCGGTGAGCTGGGCGTCGTTGCCCGTCAGGCCCTGCGCCTGCAGCTTTTCAAACAGCACGCCGGCAAACGCCTCGCCCAGCGTGCGCAGCGCCTTGGGCGGCAGCTCTTCCACAAACAGTTCAACAAGCAGGTTCTTGGTAGTCATCGGGTCTCTAATCAGTTGAGGACAGAGCAACGCGCCGCTTCGCTCCGGTCTGTCCCGCAAGGTATCACGCGGCCTTCTTCATCATCTGCGCCACCCACTCGCGCGGCGCCATCGGGAAGCCCAGACGCTCACGGCTCTCGAAATAACTTTGCGCCACGGCGCGCGCCAGGTTGCGGATACGGCCGATGTAGGCGGCGCGCTCGGTCACGCTGATGGCGCCGCGCGCGTCCAGCAGGTTGAAGCTGTGCGCGGCCTTGAGCACCTGCTCGTAGGCCGGCAGCGCGAGCTGCACCTCGATCAGGTGCTTCGCCTGATTCTCGTGCGCATTGAAGGCGGTGAATAGAAAGTCGGCATCGCTGTGCTCGAAGTTGTATTTGGATTGCTCGACCTCGTTCTGGTGGTACACATCGCCGTAGCTAACGCCAGGCGCCCATTCGAGGTCGAAGATGCTTTCCTTGCCCTGGAGGTACATCGCCAGGCGCTCCAGCCCATAGGTGATCTCGCCCGTGATCGGCCGGCAGTCGATGCCGCCGACCTGCTGGAAGTAGGTGAACTGCGTGACCTCCATGCCGTTCAGCCAGACCTCCCAGCCCAGACCCCAGGCGCCCAGCGTGGGATTTTCCCAGTCGTCCTCGACAAAGCGGATGTCGTTCTTCTTCAGATCAAAGCCCAGCGCCGTGAGGCTGCCCAGGTACAGCTCCAGGATGTTGGACGGTGCGGGTTTGAGCACCACCTGGTACTGGTAGTAGTGCTGCAGCCGGTTCGGATTCTCGCCGTAGCGCCCGTCCTTCGGGCGGCGGCTCGGCTGCACATACGCGGCCTTCCACGGTTCCGGCCCGATTGCTCTTAAAAATGTAGCGGTATGCGAAGTACCGGCGCCAACTTCCATGTCATAAGGCTGCAATAGCGCGCAGCCCTGGGCGTCCCAGTAGGACTGCAGGGTCAGAATGATTTGCTGAAAGGTCAACATAGGTGATGGCGCGCCGAGCGGCTCGGCGCAAACGGTAAGGGAGCAGGCTCAAGCCCGCCTGAGCCCTGATTTTACGGGCCTTCCGGCGCCCCACCGCTGCCACAGTGCCAGCGCCACGCTCAGAAACCCCAGCGCCCACAGCGGCCACAGCCCCAAGCGCGACACCCACCAGGCATAGGGCGTGATGCCGTTGCGCCCCTGCACCTCGCCCACCAGCAGGCCGCGCGTGTAGCGCGGCAGCGCGCGCGTCACGTGGCCGCGGTAGTCGATGATCACGGTGGCGCCGGTGTTGGTGGCGCGGATCATGGGCCGCTCGAACTCCAGCGCGCGCATGCGCGAGATCTGCAGGTGCTGGTCGATGGCCACGCTGTCGCCGAACCAGCCGATGTTGCTCATGTTGACGAAGATGGTGGGGGCTGAAGCCGCTTCGCCAAAACGCGCGCCCAGTTCCTCGCCGAACAAGTCTTCGTAGCAGATGTTGGGCGCCAGGCGCTGTCCGTGCACCGTGAACGAGGGCTGCCCGACCGCGCCGCGGTTGAAGTCGCCCAGCGGGATGTTCATCATCTCGGTGAACCAGCGAAACAGCGGCGGAATGAACTCGCCGAACGGCACCAGGTGGTGCTTGTCGTAGCGGTAGGGCGCGGTCTGGCCCGGCGCGAGCCCAAGCGCCGAGTTGGTATAGCCCTGCTCGTAACTGCCCAGCGGAATGCCGATCAGCGCGGCCTGCGGCCCCCTCAAACCAGGCTGCGCAAAGCGCTGCTGCAGCGCGGCCCAGTAGCCCTCGGGCAGTTGCTGCGGCAACAGCGGAATGGCGGTCTCGGGCGCCACCACCAGCGGCGTGCGCGCCGCCTGCAAGCGCTCGCCATACCACTGCAGCGCCACCGGGATGCCGCTGCCGCCCTGGAATTTTTCGTCCTGCGGGATGTTGCCCTGCAGCAGCGTCACGCCCAGCGTGCCGCCGTCGGTGCTCCAGGGGTGGCGCGCCAGACCCACCAGAATGGCCACGGGAAGGAGGGCCGCCAGCAGCCCCCAGGGGCGCAGCCCCAGCGCCGCCCCCGGTTGGCGCAGCCACGCTGCCATCAGATACGCCACCAAGGTGGCGATCCAGCCCACACCAAAAACACCCACGCTGCTGGCAAAAACGCCCAGCGCATCGACCTGCGCATAGCCGCCCGCGCCCCACGGAAAGCCGGTGAACCACTGGTCGCGCGCGAGTTCGGCGAGCAGCCACAACGCTGCAAAAAGAATAGCGGACAGTGCATTGCTGGCGGGGGCTAGCGCCACAAAAGCCGCACAAGCCGCGGCGTAGTACAGCGCCAGCAGTGCCGCCAGAGCGGCGACCGCCAGCACCGCCAGGACGGCCGGCAGGCCGCCGTAGGTATGCATGGAAATGAACAGCCACCAGAACGTGCCGCTGAGCCAGCACAGCGCAAACAGCCAGCCCAGCCCCGCCGCGCGGCGCCAGTTGCCGCCAGCACGGCAGCGGTCCACCTGCCAGGCCAGCGCGCCCAGGGACAGCAGTTGCAGCCACCAGACTGGTGCGCCCGGCGCCAGCCCGAAGGCGAAGGGCCAAGCCAGGCTGGCGGCCTGCGCGGCGCCGGCCAGCGCGACCAGCAGCAGGGAGCGTGGGAGGGAAGCTCGCACTAGCCCGTGAGGTCTTCGGTGGCGGCGGGCGAGACCTTGAACCAGCGCACGGCGCCGCCCTTGGTGTGCAGCACCACGAAGTCGAGCCCGGCCATCCGGTGCTGCTCGCCGCGCTTGGGCACATGGCCCATTTCGTGCGCGATCAGGCCGCCAATGGTGTCGAACTCGTCCTCGGGATCGGTGCTCGCCAGCGTGACCGCAAAGGTCTCGTTCACGCGCTCGATCGGCGTGTCGCCGCTGACGCGGTAGGTGTGGTCGGCCAGGCCGAAGATGTCGCCTTCGTCCTCGGGGATGTCGAACTCGTCCTCGATCTCGCCGACGATCTGCTCCAGCACGTCCTCGATGGTGATGAGCCCGGCGACGCGGCCGAACTCGTCGATCACGATCGCCAGGTGGTTGCGGTTGCCGCGGAAGTCGCGCAGCAAATCGTTCAGCGCCTTGGTCTCGGGCACGAACACGGCGGGGCGCAGGAGCGCGCGGATATTCAGCTGGGGCGCGCGCTGCAGTTTCAGCAAGTCCTTGGCCAGCAGGATGCCGATGATGTTTTCCTTTTCACCCTCGAACACCGGAAAGCGCGAGTGCGCGGTCTGGATCACGTCGTGCAGCAGCTCGTCGAAGGGCGCGTCGATGTCGATCAGGTCCATGCGCGTGGCGGCGACCATGACGTCGCCAGCCGTCATGTCGGCCATGCGGATCACGCCCTCGAGCATGACGCGGCTCTCGGCGCCGATCACCTGGTTGTCCTCGGCCTCGGCCAGGGTCTGGATCAAGCCGGTTCTGGAATCGGGCCCGGGGGAAATAAATTCGGCAACTTTTTGCAGGAAAGTGCGCTTGTCTTCCTTCTCATGAAAGCGCGAAGGGTGGGGGTCGGACACAGTGGATGTGCGGTAGTGATGGAGCCTCTAGGATAGCGGATTGGTGCGGCGCACGACTCACTGGTCCTCGCGCACGCCGCGCCGCGTGGCCTGCAGGCCCGCCAGAAAGTCCCGGAACTGCTTGGCCTGGGTCTTGAGCTTGTAGTCCATTTCGGCGAACTGCGCCTCCACCAGCTCACTCACCCGGCTGTCCAGCGTGGCGGGCGGCAGGCGCAGGTGCGCCTCGGACTCGGAGCCGTCGCGCTCCACCGTGGCACCCGCGTTGTGGGCGATCTTGAGCATCGCCTTGTTCTCGGACAGCGCGTGGATGAACATCAGCTCCACGCCCTCGTTGCGCGCATGCATGACGGCACGGTCGAACAGGCGCGCGCCGTAGCCGCGCCCGCGCGCGTGCTTGAGCACCGATACGCCGAACTCCGCACACGAGCGGCACTCGGGACTCACCGAGAACGCCAGGTGCGCCATCGCGATCAGTTCCAGCTTGCGGTTGTAGATGCCAAAGATCTCGTCGCGCTCGAAGTTCAGCCCATCGGCGTAGCGCGTGATCTGCTCGTCGTTGGCCATGTAGCCGAAGCGCAGGTAGCGGTCGTGCTCGTCCAGCGCCAGCAGGTGGGCGGTGATGCGCTCGCGATGGCCAGGGCCGAGCGAGCGGATCGGCACCATCACCGGGTTTCTTGTGTCAGTCATGGTTTCAATATACGGGTTTTCGCTAGTGAAGTTAGCTTAGAAAAAACGACAAGTTGTTACACCGGCAGCGCCGGGGTCGCCTTTACCCGCCGATGACTCATCGGGGCCTTGCTTGGTCGTTCAGTATAATTCATCGGATGATTTTATGAATTAGCGAGATATCACGTCCATGCTCGCCCAAGCCCCGAGAACCTCGCTGGCCGATACCGCCGCCGCCGGCATCCGCACCGAGATCGCCAGCGGCCGCTGGGCCGTGGGCACACGCATCCCGATCGAGCCGGAGCTGGCACACAGGCTGGGCGTGAGCCGCGGCACGGTGCGCGAGGCCATCAGGACGCTGGTCCACGGCGGGCTGCTCGAGGTACGCCAGGGCTCGGGCACCTACGTGCTCTCAAACGTCGACCCGTCGGACAGCCTGCACAAGCTGCGCCGCGCCAGCCTGCGCGACCAGTTCGAGCTGCGCTGCGCGCTCGAGGTCGAGGCGGCGCGCCTGGCCGCGCTGCGCCACACGGCGGACGATTTGCGCCGGCTGCGGACCCTGCTCGACCAGCGCGGCAGCCGCGAGGACGCGCAGGGCGCCGCCGGCTTCATCGATCGCGACATGGCGTTCCACCTCGCGATCGTCGACATCTCCGGCAACCTGGCGCTGGTGGAAACCTGCCGCTTCGTGTCCGGCTACATCAGGGAAACCATCGCCAGCACGACGGGCGACGGCCCGCCCGAGCCCGGCGAAGACGCCCACCGCGCCATCGTCGACGCCATCGCGAGCCGCGACCCCGAGCGTGCCGCCGCCGCCGTGCGTGCCTTCATGGCGCCCATGATCGCGGCACTCACCCCCACCACTGCCACCACGACGACCACGACTACTTCATGAACGCCCCCGCCGCCACACACCCCGTTCTCGACGACCTGCTGATCGACACCGAGGCCGACAACCGGCCGCCGCCGCACCCGACGCCCGCCGCGAGCCGGGGCCGCCAGCTGCTGCTGGGCTTGAGCGTGGTGCTGATCGCGTTCAACCTGCGGCCGGTGTTTTCCAGCCTGTCGGTGACGCTGCCCGAAATCATGGCGACGAGCGGCCTCACGCCCACCGCCGCGAGCTTCCTCACGACGCTGCCGGTGCTGTGCCTGGGCCTGTTCGCGCCGCTGGCGCCGTGGCTGGGGCGCCGCTTCGGCACCGAACGCACGCTCCTGGGCTGCATGCTGCTGATCGTCGTCGGCACGCTGGCGCGCGGCAGCGGCAGCCTGGCCCTGCTGTTTGTCGCGTCGGCCATCGCCGGCATCGGCATCGCGGTCAACAACGTGCTGCTGCCCGCCCTCTTCAAGCGCGACTTCGCGCACCGGGCCGCACTCATGATGGGGCTGTACACGATGGCGGTCTGCGGCGGCGCCGCCAGCGCGGCCGGCCTGACCGTTCCGCTGGAGCATGCGCTGGGCGGCGGCTGGCCCCGCGCGCTGGCGCTGTGGGCCGTGCCGGCCGCGCTCGTCACGCTCTTGTGGGCGCCGCTGGCGCTACCTTTGAAACCCCGCGCCAGCGAATCGGGCGTCACGGTGCGCGGCCTGTGGCGCGACCGCCTGGCCTGGCAGGTGACCCTGTTCATGGGCCTGCAGTCCGCCCTCGCCTACATCGTGATGGGCTGGCTCGCGCCGATCCTGCGCGAGCGCGGCCTGGACGCCGCCACGGCCGGCTATGTGGTCTCGGTGTCGGTCATGACCCAGGTGGTCACCTGCCTCGTGGTGCCGTCGATCGCGGCCCGCTGCCGCAACCAGGTCGGCATCGCGGTTGCCGTGGCCGTGCTCACGGTCGCGGCCATGCTCGCCTGCCTGTTCGCGCCGCTGGCCGGCGTGTGGGTGTGGGCGGTGCTGCTCGGCATCGCCCAGGGCGGCTCGTTCGCGCTCGCGCTCACGCTCATCGTGTTGCGCTCGCCCGACTCGCACGTGGCCGCGCAGCTCTCCGGCATGGCCCAGGGCGTGGGCTACCTGGTGGCCGCCTTCGGGCCGCTGCTGGTCGGGCTGCTGCGCGGCTGGACCGGCAGCTTCGCGTCTTCGGCTGTCCTGTTCGTGCTGATCGGCGCGGCGCTCGTGGCCAGCGGCCTGGGCGCCGGCCGCACGCAGTATGTGCGCGCCGTGGCGACCGCCAAGGGCGCCTGAGATTCATCGCACTTCACACCGGCAGCGCCGTCGTGGCCTTGACCCGGTCCATCACGAAGCTGGTCTTGCAGTCCTGCACGCTCGGGTGCTTGAGCAGCGTATCCATGATGAAGCGGCTGTAGTGCGCCATGTCGGCTATCACCACGCGCAGCAAATAGTCCATCTCGCCGGTCAGCGCGGCACATTCCACCACCTCGGGCCAGGTCTGCACGCTCGCGCGGAACACGTCCATCGGGTTGCGCTTGTGGCTCTCGGTGTGCTTTTCCAGCCGCACGTTGATGTACGCCGTGAGCCCCAGGCCGACCGCCTCCGGCTTGACCAGCGCCACGTAGCGGTCGATCACGCCCGTCGCCTCCAGCCGCTTCACGCGGCGCAGCACGGCGCTGGGCGACAGGCTCACGGCCTCGGCAATCTGGTCATAGGTGGCGCGTCCATCCGCCTGCAGGCTGCGAAGAATCTGCTTATCAAGCTTGTCGAGTGCTTCCATCACGAGTATTTTGCAGTTTTCCTGCATCCGGTACAAATCGGGCGTCTCAATACGCAGAAAAAATGATGTGCAACGCCTATATATTTGGGAGTTACACCCTGGAGACCTCCCCATGACCGCAACCTCGCCGGTAACCACGCCGCAGCCCGTCGCCACTGCCTGGGACAACCCCATGGGCACCGACGGCTTCGAATTCATCGAATACGCCGCGCCCGACCCGGCCGCCATGGGCGCGCTGTTCGAGCGCATGGGCTTCACGCCGGTGGCCAGGCACCGGCACAAGAACGTCACGCTGTACCGCCAGGGCTCCATCAACTTCATCATCAACGCCGAGCCCGACTCGTTCGCGCAGCGCTTCGCGCGCCTGCATGGCCCGAGCATCTGCGCCATCGCCTTTCGCGTGCAGGACACGCGGCGCGCCTATGCGCGCGCGCTCGACCTGGGCGCCTTCGGCTACGCGGGCAAGGCCGGCCCGGGCGAGCTCAACATCCCGGCCATCAAGGGCATTGGCGACAGCCTGATCTACCTGGTGGACCGCTGGCGCGGCAAGAACGGCGCCAGGGACGGCGACATCGGCAACATCAGTTTCTTCGACGTGGACTTCGAAGCCCTGCCCGGCCTGGACGCCAAAGAAGCTTTGAATCCGCCCGGCAACGGCCTGACCTACATCGACCACCTCACGCACAACGTGCACCGCGGCCGCATGAACGAGTGGGCCAGCTTCTACGAGCGCCTGTTCAACTTCCGCGAGATCCGCTACTTCGACATCGAAGGCCAGGTCACCGGCGTCAAGAGCAAGGCCATGACCAGCCCCTGCGGCAAGATCCGCATCCCGATCAACGAGGAAGGCAACGAGACCGCCGGCCAGATCCAGGAGTACCTGGACATGTACCACGGCGAAGGCATCCAGCACATCGCGCTCGGCTCGAACGATTTGTTCGCCACCGTGGACGCCCTGCGCGAGCGGGGCGTCAAGCTGCTCGACACCATCGACACCTACTACGAGCTGATCGACAAGCGCATCCCCGGCCACGGCGAGAACGTGGCCGAGCTGCACAAGCGCAAGATCCTGCTGGACGGCAAGAAGGGCGCGCTGCTGCTGCAGATCTTCAGCGAAAACCAGCTCGGACCGATCTTCTTCGAGTTCATCCAGCGCAAGGGCGACGACGGCTTTGGCGAAGGCAACTTCAAGGCGCTGTTCGAGTCCATCGAACTCGACCAGATGCGCCGCGGCGTGCTGGAGAGCAAGTGAGCCCCTGTCATTCCCGCGGGCTCCTGTCATTCCCGCGCAGGCGGGAATCCACGGCAGCAGCGCCACGGACGCTTTTTGCTGTGCGGGCATGGATTCCCGCCTGCGCGGGAATGACAAGGCAATAACAAACTTGGGAGCATGACCAACATGGCAGTCGAACCCACCATCTATGGCGCGAGCGAGCGAGCGCCGCGCGGCGACTACGCCCGCGCGGGGCAGGTGCGCCCCGATTACACCTGCCCGCAGAACTACGCCGCCTACACCGCGCAGGACCACGACACCTACCGGCGCCTGTACGAGCGCCAGGCCGCGCTAATTCCCGGCCTGGCCTGCGACGAATTCATCGCCGCCCTGCCCGCGCTGGGCGCGAAGGAGCGCATCCCGCGCTTCGAGGACATCAACGCGCGGCTGTACAAGGCCACGCGCTGGGAGATCGTCGCCGTGCCCGGACTTATCCCCGAGGTGCCGTTCTTCACGCTGCTGGCGAACCGCAAGTTCCCCGTGACCGACTGGCTGCGCACGCCCGAAGAGTTCGACTACATCGTCGAGCCCGACGTGTTTCACGACCTGTTCGGCCACGTGCCGCTGCTGTTCAACCCGGTGTATGCCGACCACATCCAGGACTACGGCCGCGGCGCCCTGAAAGCGCACCGGCTGGGCGCCTGCGAGCAGCTGAGCCGGCTGTACTGGTACACCATCGAATTCGGGTTGATGCGCCAGACCAATGGCCTGCGCGCCGGATCAGGAACGCACGGCAATCTCCGCGCGTATGGCGCCGGCATCCTGAGCTCCAGCGGCGAACTCCAGCACGCGGTGCGCAGCGAGATACCCAATCGAATCGCCCTCAGCCCAGAGCGCACCATGCGTACGCGCTACAAGATCGATAGCTACCAGCAAACCTATTTTGTGATCGACAGCTTCCAGCAGCTATTCGACCTGACCGCGCCCGACTTCACGCCGCTGTACGAGCGTGTGAAGGCCCAGCCCGAACTGGCAGCTGATGCGCGGCTGCCTGAAGACGTCATCGTTGCAGTCTGACGGGGCACCCGTGCAGGGGCGACGCCCTGACGCGTGATGCCACAGGCGGCCAAGCTCACTTGTCCGCCAGGTAGAGCCGATCCGACCAGGTGGCCAGCCACTGCGGCTTGAAGGCCACGAAGATGGCCGCCGCCATGCCGGTGACAAAGCCGTCCGCCCAGGCCATGAGCCAGTGCCCGATCAGCGAAACGTCGCCGCCCACGAACGCCAGCCGATGCCCGCTCCATTGCGCCAGCGCGCCCGCCGCGAACACGCACGCCACGGTGCCGAGGAAGGCGCGGCCCAGGATGTAAACGAACGGGTGCGTGCCCAGCCAGCGCCGCAGCGCCGCGCCCAGCAGCACCGAGAGCGTGGCCGGCACCACGCCCAGCCACGCGGCCGCGTCCACCAGCGCGTACCACGGCGCGGGCGCGATCAGGCCCGAGAGCGCCGCCACCATGCAGAACACCGGCATCGCCAGCGGCCAGCCCAGCACCAGCGCCACCAGGCAGGCGCCCGACCACGGCAGCTGCAGCGGCATCGCGTGCAGGCGCGGCAGCGCCCACAGCCAGGGCAGCACGAGCAGCACCGCCAGCAGCGCCGTCAGCAGCGGGCCATGGGCCAGCATGCGCCAGGGCCGCAGACCCAAGGCCAGCGCGAGCGCGAGCAGCAGCACCGACAGCGACCACCATTCCATGACAGCACGGGAAGAGCAACGAGGCACCCAGCTTACTCCGCCATCTGGCAGCGGGGCGCCGCACAGGCACAACGCTCAATCAGCTCTTTCTCCCGCACGTACCTTCCCTCACAATGACGCGGTTTGTTCTAGCCTGCGCGGCTATGGCGGACTAATGCATCACTTCAATCAACAGGAGAGAACTTCATGGGCGTACGCTTGAAAGATCACGACATTTACGTCGGCAGTTTGCAGCAACAACTCAACCTGCGGTTTGCGCCGCCCATGGGCACCAAGGAGACCTTTGGCGGCCTGGAGGAAATGGTGGCCTTGCAAAAGGAGTTCGAGATTTTCAAGGAAGGCCGGCGCTTTCACACCAGCATCGCGGTGCTCAACCTGGTGGGTGCGGCCAACCACGAAACCAAGAACCGTTTTTATGACTATTTGGCCAGCCTGCGCGGCATGAAGTCCAACATCGCAGGCCAAAGCGGCGACGTGGCGATCGTCAAGGCACTGGTGCGCAACCTGTCGGCCAAAAAACCGCTGCCCGTGCACTTCGCCCTGCATGACATGAACGAATCGAAAGAAGCCAACCGGGTCATCGTCACGGACAAGGCGCGCCCGCTGTTTTACATGGACCAGGACTATTTGGTCATCTCGTTGCCGCTGGGAGTTGCCCCGGTGAAGAAGGCCAAGTAGTCGGCGCCGACCCGTTGCCCGCAGCGGCGATGCAAGCAGTACACGAAGCCGGGCCGGGGTTGGCGGCTGTTCACGCCGCCATTGCGCGCTACTACACCGACATGGTGCAGACGCACGGCGCGACACCCCATGGGGTGGACTGGACCTGCGTACCCACCCAGGAGCTGCGTTTTGTGCAGCTTCTCAAACTGTGCGACTTCACGGTGCCGTTCTCGCTCAACGACCTGGGCTGCGGCTACGGCGCCCTGCTCGCCTTTCTGGCGAAACGCCACCGGGGCAGCAAGGTCGACTACCTCGGGGTGGATCTCTCCAGCGCGATGGTTGCGCAAGCGCGCGAACTCTGGGCCAAGCGCCGCCGCACCGAGTTTGTGGTGGGCCACGCCAGCCCGCGCAGCGCCGACTATTCGCTGGCCAGTGGCATCTTCAATGTCAGGCTCGACCAAAGTGCCGCACGGTGGACCCGATTCATCGCGTCCACGCTGGAGCGTCTGCATGCCACCAGCCGCCGCGGCTTTGCAGTCAACTTCATGGCACCGTTGCCTCGCGGCGTCACGGGCACCTCAGAGCTCTATCGCGCGCCACTGGGCCTGTGGCGCCGCTACTGCGAACAGACCTTGGGCGCCAAGGTGGAAGTCATCACGGGCTACGGTATGCGCGAATACACCCTGCTGGTGCGACCGATCTGATGCTCGTCGTCACGGGCTCGCAGGCGGGTCAAGCAACGCGCGTGCGCGCGTCAAAGCGGCTTCGCAAATTTTGGCGCCGGTGACCGCGATGAGTTGCTCAGCCCGCGCGAACAAGGCCCGGGCTTCGCGCGCGCCGTCGCTGCTCCCGTCTTGCGCCAGCACGCTGCCCCAAACGATCAACGAGCGGCACTCCGTGATGCGATTGCTGCGCTGGTGGGAGATGGCGACAGATTCTTTGGCAGCCGCCAGGGCCTGCTCCGCGTTACCCGAAAAATGTTGACTCTCGGCCATGCACGCGAGAACTTCGGTTTCAATGTCGGCCGCAATTTGTGCCGCCCTGATCACCGCGAGGGCGTCGGAAAAGCCAGTGATCGCGTGCTCGAAGTCTTGCGCCGCCATTGCGGCCAGGCCCGCACTCCACAGCGCCAGTGCGCTTGAATAAGGGTTAGGGTAGTTTTGCGCAATCCGGGCGCTCAATTGCGCCTGCTCTTGCGCCACTGTCGCGCCGCCAAGGCACGCTGCAAGCTCCACATGGTAGAGGCAGACACACTGGCGGATGATCGGATCCTCAGTGGCCAGATCATGCTCCAGCATCTGCTGCAGACAAGCACGCGCCTCGTCCAGGCGCAGCATGCGAATCAACATGCGCACACGCATGTTCAGCATCCACTGCTCAGGGTCGAACCCGATATAGTCCCGGTCAAACTGGTCGATGTGCGCAACGCCCCGCAAGGCCACGTCACTCGCAGCCAGGCCTTCTCGCAGCAAACCGGACCAGGCGCAGGCATGAGACAACGCCAAATGCAGGGTCGCGAAGCGGCCCTGATCGGCTCCGTCAGGCGTCAACGCGATCGCCCTGCGGATAGCCTCCACATAAGCGTCGGCCGAGCCACCGTTGCCGTGCAGGACACGTCCTTCGGTCAGCAGCAGCAATTGCACAAAGCGGTTGTCCACCTCGGTGGCCAGACCGACGGCTTCTTCGACGATCGCCTTGACCTCCTGCGGGCTAAGCCCTTCCCGCCATCCCAGCAGCGCCAACTGGCCGCCGACCTTGACCCGCAGGCTGTCGGTTTCCGGCGCGCGCGGCTGGGCCTGCAGCAGTTCGCGCGCGTGGCGCCAATGCTTCATGGCCTGCGTCGAATGGGTGGCGCCCAACCATTGCGCCGAGCGCGCCAAGTGCTGGGCCGCCTTGACGGGCTGCCCGGCAGCCTCGTGGTGAAAGGCGATCAGCGCGGCGAACTCGTCGGGCTGGGTGCTGTAGTGCGCCTCCATGGCCGCGGCCACGGCTGCGTGCAGGCTGGCGCGGCGCGCCCTGAGCTGGGAGTTATAGGCCACCTCCTGAACCAGCGGGTGGTGAAACCCGAAGCGGCGCTCCCCAACGATCTCGCGCAGCAGCTCCAGCAGCTCGGCCTCGCACAGGCCGTCGAGCTCGTGCTCGATCTGGCTGGCCAGGAAGCGCGCCACCTGCTGCAGCACCGGCAGCGGGATTTCCTTGCCGATCACGGCGCAGATGTGCAGCAGGGCCTTTTGCGTCGCGCCCAGGCGGTCGATGCGCGCGCCGATCACGGCCTGCACGGTGGCGGGCAGGGCGCGCACCATGGATTCGAGGCTGTGCGCGTCGCTCGCGCCCGAGAGCGCACCGCTCTCCAAGAGCGAGCGCACCAGTTCTTCGGCAAAAAACGGGTTGCCGGCGCTGCGCTCGACAATCAGCGCAAACACGTCCTGCCACGCGTGGTGCGGACCGACCAGCTCGCGCACCAACGCTTCGGTGTCGGCCTGGCCAAGCTCGGCCAGGTGGATTTCCTGGAAGTGCGCCAGCGCCGGCCACGGCGCCTTGTAGAGCGGGCGGTAGTTGAACAGCAGCAGCGTGCGCGTGCCCACCACCGAGCGCACCAGCACATCGAGAAATTCCGCGCTGGCCTCGTCGAGCCAGTGCAGGTCTTCCAACACGATCACCGAGCTGGTCGCGCCGGTATAGCGCACCATGCCGCCAAACAGCGCCAGCAGCCGGGCGCGGCGCGCCTTGGGGCCAAGCGAGCACCGCGCGGCGGCCGGGTCGGCCACGCCGAGAAATTCGTTGAACAGCGCCAGGTCGTCGCCAGCCGTGACGCCGAGCCGGGCCAGCCGCGCGGCGATGCGGGCCCGCGCCGCGGCGGCGTCATCTGCGGCAACCATGCGGAAGAACCAGCCGCGCAGCAGCGTCAGCACGGGGGCCAGCGGCGTGGCGTAGCCGTAGAGCTGGGTGCGCACCTCGGTGACGGGCACGAGCCGGGTGCGGCACCAGCGCACAAACTCGAAGCACAGCCGGCTCTTGCCGGTGCCGGCCACGCCCGACAGGCCGATGACGGCGCTTTGGCCCTTTTCGGTGCGGTAGAGCGCGTCCTGCAGGGCTGCCAGCTCGCGCTCGCGCCCGCGAAACTGCGACAGCGCCGCCTGGTGGAAGTGGCGGTCGGGTGCGTCGCTTTT
This sequence comes from Rhodoferax sediminis, assembly GCF_006970865.1. Taxonomy (NCBI): domain Bacteria; kingdom Pseudomonadati; phylum Pseudomonadota; class Betaproteobacteria; order Burkholderiales; family Comamonadaceae; genus Rhodoferax; species Rhodoferax sediminis. The sequence continues at coordinate 394,366 of NZ_CP035503.1, read as the reverse complement.
CATGCGCAGCAGGGCATAAATTTCGGTCGGCTCGGCAATGCCCTTGAGCGTGTGCGGACCCATGGCGCGCACCTCGCAGGCGCCGCCCGCCAGCGCCAGGCACTCGGCGGTCAGGCACACGCCGCCGGGCGCGGCCACGCCCACGACGCGGCTGGCGAGGTGGATGGCGCTGCCGTGCACGCCGCCGCCGATGGCGGCATCGACGGCCTGCGGGTCGGACGCGACTTGGCCCGAGTGCAGGCCCATGCGCACCTGCAGGCCCTGCTGGTTGCCATCGAAGGCCCGTTGCAGGGTGAGCGCAGCCTCGCAGGCCAGGCGGGCGTGGCCTTCGAGGGCGTGCGGCACGCCGAACAGGGCCAGGATGCCGTCGCCCAAGGTGCGCACGACGGTGCCGCCAAACACTTCGACCGCCTCGCACATGCGCTGCACGGCGGGCTGCAGCTGTTCCATCGCCTGCTCGGGGTCGAGGCCGGCGATGTGCGCGGTGGAGCCGACGATGTCGGCGAAGAAGATGGTGGCGACCTTGAGCTCGCCCCATTTGGGCGGCGGCGTATCGACGGGGCGGATGTGCTCGCCGAGCACGGGCGTGTCAGGCGTGAGCGGGGCGCCGCAGTGGCCACAGAACCGGTTGCTGTCGGGGTTGAGGGTCAGGCAGGAGGCGCAGCGCATGGCCTGCAAGCTTACCAGCGCGGGGGCAGCTCCTTGAGCAGCGTGATGCGCTTGACGCCGAGCTCGATGTAGCCGCCCTTTTCCATCTCCTTGAGCAGGCGGCTGACCATCTCGCGCGAGGAGCCGACGCGGTTGGCGATGTCCTGGTGCGTGATGGGGTGCAGCGTCACGCCTGCGGCGCCGGTGGCGGGGCCGTGCAGACCTTCGAGCAGGGCCACGACGCGCCCATGCACGCTGAGCAGGGCCATGTTGCGCGCGATGGCGGTGGCGTCGCGGGCGCGCCGGATGATCTGCTCGATCAGACCGAGAGCGAAATTGGGGTGCTGCGCCAGATGGGCGCGCACGTCGTCGCTGCTTAGCACCGAGCAGGTGCAGGGCTCCAGCGTCATGACGGAGGCCGAACGGGGCCCGCCGTCGAGCGACATTTCGCCAAAGTAGTCGCCGGCGTTGATGGTGCCAAAGGTGATTTCGCGGCCGTATCCATCCATCGAATAGACCTTGACGCTGCCCGCGAGCAGCACGAACAGCGTGTCGCCGGCGCCGCCTTCGGTGATCAGTACCTTGTTTTTGGGGTAGCGGCGCACCACGCCACGCTGGGCCAGCAGGCGGTTGGCAGTGCACAGGGCGGCAAGAAGGGTTTCGTCGACCGGGTCGGCCCGGGGGGCGGCAGTCATAGGATTCCAATCTAGCACGTCATGCTTCGCCGCGTCTTACGCTGCCCCAATTCTTGACAGGGCATCGCGCATGACGCCGGCGTGCAGCGCCAGGCGCACGTGCGCCACGCCGCGCAGCAGCCGGTTCTCGGCTCCGGGCAGGGTAGCGGTGGAGGCCGGGAACACGATGTTGTCGCAGTTGGAGTACCAGCAGGTGAACAGCGCCCGCTGCTGTGGCGGCAGGTCGCGCTCGAGCTGGCGCTGCCAATCGCAGCCGATGCGCATCTGGCGCCCGTTGGCGACCCGGCTGAAGCGCGCCAGCCAGGTGCCGTGGTGCGGCGTGCCGATGGTGACGACGTGGTGCACGCGCGCATAGCCGCTTGAGGCGCGCAGCCAGGCGCGCGCCGCCAGCCCGCCCATGCTGTGGCACACCAGCAGCGGCGGCAAGCCGGTGGCCTGCGTGACGCGCTGTACCGCATCTTCGATGATGGGCACGTAGCCGTCGATGGGGCCGAACACGGGCTCCAGATTCACGGCGAGAAACGCGTGCCCGCGCGCCTTCAGGTGCCGCAGCCAGAGCGTCCACAGCCCGCGGTTGCAGACAAAGCCGTGGATAAAGACGACGCCGCGCCGGCCCGGCAGCGCCGCGCCGGGCGCCAGCTGGTCGGGCACGGCACGGGAGCGGAACGGCTGCCACCAGCAGAACACGCGCGCCGCCGCAAGCGTCTCGCCGGCCCAGGCACGCACCAGCTCGCCGGGGCTGGCCTGCGGCGCGGGATCGTTTTGACCGGCCACGCGCAGCGCGGCAAATTCCAGCGCGAGGAACACCGAGTAGCCGAGCACGATGATGGCGCATCCAACCACCGCCAACACCGGCGCGCCGCGCCAGAACGCGAGCAGCCACGCGCAGGCCACCGCGAGCAGCGACAGCGTGATGGTTTTTTGCAGGCGGGCCAGCATGGTGTTGCGCGGGTCGATTCGGATATTTGAATGAAAAGTGGTTGTAGCCCTTATACAGCATGCGCAATCAGCTATTGATTTAATAGTGAATCACCCCTTCCCATGCGCCGCGCTACCGTGCGCCACGGCGTCTGCATGAATGCCGACAGATAAACTCTTGGCTCATATGGAACCCGCACAACAGATTCGCGACGCGGTGGCCCAGGTTTCGCAGCTGCGCCAGGACGCATCGGGCGACCCGGCGCTGGGTGCGGCAGTAGCGCAGGTCAAGCGCCTGCAGTCGCGCCGCTTTACCGGCACCTATGCGGACCTGCTGGGCGGCGGGCCGTACCAGGCGGCGGCGCAATTCTTCCTGTACGAGCTGTACGGCGAGGCCGACTACAGCGAGCGCGATGCGCAGTTTGCGCGCATCGCGGGGGCGCTGCAGCGGCTGTTTCCGCAGCAGGTGATGGCCACCGCCGTCTCGCTGGCGCAGCTGCATGCGCTGACCGAGCGGCTCGACCATGCCATGGGCCGAGCCTGGCCGCACGCCGCGGTGGCGGCGGGCGACACCCTGGGCGAGTCGCCCGCCGCCCGCTACATCCGCGCGTGGCGCACGGTGGCGCAGCGCGGCGATCGCGAGGCGCAACTGACGGTGGTGCTGGAGATCGGCCACGAGCTGCAGCGGCTCACGCGCATGCCCGGCCTGCGCCTGATGCTGAAGATGATGCGCGGGCCCGCGGCGGCGGCAGGCATGGGCGCGCTGCAGCGCTTTCTGGAGGCGGGGTTCGACACCTTTGCCGCGATGGCGCGCCAGCCGGGCGGCGCCGATGGCTTCATGGCCACCATCCGCGAGCGCGAGGCAGCGCTGATCGCGCTGCTGTTCGACGCCGATTTTGTCGCCTGCGAGACGCAGCTTGCGCACACCTTGGGGCAAGCCCGGTAGCCTGTTGCTCGTGCGCCTTGCACAATGGGACGACAAGGAGGAGTTTTCATGGACAAGTTTTGGCTGCAGAGTTACCCCGCGGGGGTTCCGCACGAGATTGATCCGGAGCAGTTCGGGTCGCTGACGCAGCTGCTGGAGGAATCATTCAGGAAGAACGCGGCCAAGCCTTTTTCGGTGTGCATGGAACGCTGGATGTCGTACGGGCAGCTCGACCAGTTGTCGGCGGCATTCGGGGCCTGGCTGCAAAGCCGTGGACTGGAGCCCGGCGCACGCGTGGCCATCATGCTGCCGAACGTGCCGCAGTTCGCCGTGACCATGGCGGGCATTCTGCGCGCCGGCTATACCTGCGTGAACGTGAATCCGCTGTACACGGCGCGCGAGCTCGAGCACCAGCTCAAGGATTCGGGCGCCACGGCGATCGTGATCCTGGAAAACTTTGCCCACGTGCTGCAGGAGGTGATCGAGAAGACGCCGGTGAAGCACGTGGTGATGGCCTCGATGGGCGATTTGCTCGGCGCCGTGTACGGCCGCTGGATCACGTTTGCGGTGCGCAACCTGGCCCGGATGGTGCCGCCGTTCACGCTGCCATTGTCCGATGGGCGCAGCGTCACGCCGTTCAACGATGCCATTGCGCAAGGCTCGGGCAAGAAGCTGGGCGACAGCCACGCCACGCTTGATTCGATCGCGTTTTTGCAATACACGGGCGGCACCACGGGACTGTCCAAGGGCGCGGTGCTGACGCATCGCAACATCGTGGCCGCGATCTTGCAGTCCGAGGCCTGGTTTACGCCGGCGCTCACGCGCGTTGGCGATGTGAGCAGGATCAACAGCATTACGGCGCTGCCGCTGTACCACATCTTCGCGCTGACGGTGTGTTTGCTGTCGATCCGCTGGGGCGCGCACCTGACGCTGATTCCCAACCCGCGCGACTTTGGCAAGTTCGTGCAGGTGCTCAAAAAGCGGCCGTTCCACATCCTGCCGGCCGTGAACACGCTGTTCAACGCACTGCTGCAGCAACCCGAATTCAAGAGCGTGGATTTTTCCAGCCTGTGCGTGTCGCAGGCGGGCGGCATGGCGGCCTCGAAAGGTACGGCCAAGGCATGGCTGGAGACCACGGGCTGTCCGATGAACGAGGGCTGGGGCATGAGCGAGACCTGCGCCATCGGCACCAACAACCCGGTCACGAGCAAGGAGTTCAGCGGCACCATTGGCCTGCCGCTGCCCAGCGTCGAGATTGTCATCAAGGACGACGACGGAAATTCGCTGCCCCTGGGCGAAGCGGGCGAGATCTGCATCAAGGGCCCGCAGGTGATGCCGGGCTACTACCACCAGCCGGCCGAGAACGAGAAGGCGTTCACGGCGGACGGATTTTTGCGCACGGGCGACATCGGCATCATGGATGCGCGCGGCTATTGCCGTATCGTCGACCGCAAGAAGGACATGATCCTGGTGAGCGGCTTCAATGTGTTCCCAAACGAGCTGGAAGACATTATTTCGCTGTGCCCGGGCGTGCTGGAGTGCGCGGCCATCGGCGTGCCCGACGAGAAGCAGGGCGAGGCCATCAAACTGTTCGTCGTCAGAAAGAACCCGACGCTGACCGAGCAGGAGGTGGCGCAGTACTGTCACGACAACCTGACCGGCTACAAGCGCCCGAAGTTCATCGAATTCCGCGACGACCTGCCCAAGACCAATGTGGGCAAGATTCTGCGGCGCGAATTGCGCACGGGAAAATAAATGCGGCCACTACGCTTTTGATAGCTGCTTATGATTGACCCGCCTGCGCTACCGCCCGGAATCACGGTCTTCGAGCGCGGCTGGCTATCGTCCAACAACATCCTGCTGACCGGCCGGGACTCAACCGCGCTGGTGGACAGCGGCTACTGCACGCATGCGGCGCAGACCGTGGCCCTGACCAGTCAGGCACTGCAGGGTCGCGCGCTCGACCGCCTGCTCAACACGCATCTGCACAGCGACCATTGCGGCGGGAATGCGGCGCTGCAGCAGCGCCACCCCGCTCTGCAAACGCTGATCCCGCCGGGCCAGGCCGCCTTCGTCGCCGACTGGGATCCACAGGCGCTCACTTACACGCCCACCGGCCAGCAGTGCCCGCGCTTCAGGTTTGATGCGCTCTTGCGGCCCGGCACCGGGGTCGAGCTGGGCGACCGGCTGTGGCAAATTCACGCCGCGCCGGGCCACGATCCGAATGCCGTGGTGCTGTTCGAGCCCGAATCAGGGGTGCTGATTTCGGCCGATGCGCTGTGGGAAAACGGCTTTGGTGTGGTTTTTCCCGAACTGGAGGGTGTGGGTGCCTTTGACGAGGTGGCCGCGACCCTCGATTTGATCGAGTCGCTCGACCCCCTGGTGGTGATTCCGGGGCACGGCAGGGTTTTTTCGCACGTGGCCGAGTCGCTGGGTCTGGCGCGCCGGCGGCTGCAGAGTTTTGTGCGCGATCCGCGCAAGCATGCGAATCATGCGGCCAGGGTACTGCTCAAATTCAAACTGCTTGAATTGCAGCGCATCCGCTACGCGGATTTCTCGCAATGGGCCGGCAGCACGCGCTATTTTGAAATGGTGCATGCGCGCTACTTCCCTGAGGTAGAACCGCAGGCATGGCTCGCGCAGCTGATGCAGGATCTGGTCCGTGCGGGCGCGGCTGCGCGTGACGGAGAGTTTGTGCTGAATGCTTGAGCACAAAAGAAAACGCCCAGTCAAATGACTGGGCGTTCCTGGCTGTAAGAGCCTGACGATGACCTACTTTCACACGGGAATCCGCACTATCATCGGCGCAGAAGCGTTTCACTGTCCTGTTCGGGATGGGAAGGAGTGGTACCACTTCGCTATGGTCATCAGGCATAACTGGTTGTCATACTGATCCAGGTCTTTCGACCCAAGTCAATACAACGAATTCATAGAGTTCAAATCAGATTTTATTTTTGAATGCGTCACTTGGCATAACACCTTGATCAACGATCAAAGTTATAGGGTCAAGCCGCACGAGCAATTAGTATCAGTTAGCTTAACGCATTACTGCGCTTCCACACCTGACCTATCAACGTCCTGGTCTTGAACGACTCTTTAGGGGGCTCAAGGCCCCGGCAGATCTCATCTTGAAACGAGTTTCACGCTTAGATGCTTTCAGCGTTTATCTCTTCCACACATAGCTACTCGGCAATGCCACTGGCGTGACAACCGATACACCAGAGGTGTGTCCACTCCGGTCCTCTCGTACTAGGAGCAGGCTTCCTCAAATCTGCAGCGCCCACGGAAGATAGGGACCAAACTGTCTCACGACGTTTTAAACCCAGCTCACGTACCTCTTTAAATGGCGAACAGCCATACCCTTGGGACCGGCTACAGCCCCAGGATGAGATGAGCCGACATCGAGGTGCCAAACACCGCCGTCGATATGAACTCTTGGGCGGTATCAGCCTGTTATCCCCAGAGTACCTTTTATCCGTTGAGCGATGGCCCTTCCATACAGAACCACCGGATCACTATGTCCTGCTTTCGCATCTGCTCGACTTGTCAGTCTCGCAGTTAAGCACGCTTATGCCATTGCACTATCGTCACGATGTCCGACCGTAACTAGCGTACCTTCGAACTCCTCCGTTACGCTTTGGGAGGAGACCGCCCCAGTCAAACTGCCTACCATGCACTGTCCCCGATCCAGATAATGGACCTAGGTTAGAACCTCAAACACACCAGGGTGGTATTTCAACGTTGGCTCCACGATACCTAGCGGCACCGCTTCAAAGCCTCCCACCTATCCTACACAGATCTGTTCAAAGTCCAATACAAAGCTACAGTAAAGGTTCATGGGGTCTTTCCGTCTTTCCGCGGGGAGATTGCATCATCACAAACATTTCAACTTCGCTGAGTCTCTGGAGGAGACAGTGTGGCCATCGTTACGCCATTCGTGCAGGTCGGAACTTACCCGACAAGGAATTTCGCTACCTTAGGACCGTTATAGTTACGGCCGCCGTTTACTGGGACTTCAATCAAGAGCTTGCACCCCATCATTTAATCTTCCAGCACCGGGCAGGCGTCACACCCTATACGTCCACTTTCGTGTTTGCAGAGTGCTGTGTTTTTAATAAACAGTCGCAGCCACCGATTTTTTGCAACCTCATTGGGCTCCATCCGCAGGGACTTCACCTACTAAAGGCACACCTTCTTCCGAAGTTACGGTGTCAATTTGCCGAGTTCCTTCTCCAGAGTTCTCTCAAGCGCCTTAGAATACTCATCTCGCGCACCAGTGTCGGTTTGCGGTACGGTCGTGTGTAGCTGAAGCTTAGTGGCTTTTCCTGGAAGCAGGGTATTACTCACTTCGGCTGCAAGCAGCCTCGTTATCACCCCTCATCTAAGCCCGGCGGATTTACCTACCAGGCACGACTACAGGCTTGAACCAACATATCCAACAGTTGGCTGAGCTAACCTTCTCCGTCCCCACATCGCACTACACATCGGTACAGGAATATTGACCTGTTTCCCATCAACTACGCATCTCTGCCTCGCCTTAGGGGCCGACTCACTCTACGCCGATGAACGTTGCGTAGAAAACCTTGCGCTTACGGCGAGGGGGCTTTTCACCCCCTTTAACGCTACTCATGTCAGCATTCGCACTTCTGATACCTCCAGCAGGGTTTACACCACCACCTTCACAGGCTTACAGAACGCTCTCCTACCACTTGCAATAAATTGCAAATCCGCAGCTTCGGTAACTGGCTTAGCCCCGTTACATCTTCCGCGCAGGACGACTCGATCAGTGAGCTATTACGCTTTCTTTAAATGATGGCTGCTTCTAAGCCAACATCCTGACTGTTATAGCCTTCCCACTTCGTTTCCCACTTAGCCAATTTTAGGGACCTTAGCTGGCGGTCTGGGTTGTTTCCCTCTTGAGTCCGGACGTTAGCACCCGGTGCTCTGTCTCCCAAGCTGTACTCGTCGGTATTCGGAGTTTGCATAGGTTTGGTAAGTCGCCATGACCCCCTAGCCTAAACAGTGCTCTACCCCCAACGGTAATACTTGAGGCACTACCTAAATAGTTTTCGGAGAGAACCAGCTATTTCCAAGTTTGTTTAGCCTTTCACCCCTATCCACAGCTCATCCGCTAGTTTTGCAACACTAGTCGGTTCGGACCTCCAGTGCGTGTTACCGCACCTTCATCCTGGCCATGGATAGATCACTTGGTTTCGGGTCTACACCCAGCGACTGAATCGCCCTATTCGGACTCGGTTTCCCTACGCCTTCCCTACTCGGTTAAGCTTGCCACTGAATGTAAGTCGCTGACCCATTATACAAAAGGTACGCCGTCACCCCTTACGAGGCTCCGACTTTTTGTAAGCATACGGTTTCAGGATCTATTTCACTCCCCTCCCGGGGTTCTTTTCGCCTTTCCCTCACGGTACTAGTTCACTATCGGTCGATGATGAGTATTTAGCCTTGGAGGATGGTCCCCCCATATTCAGACAGGATTTCTCGTGTCCCGCCCTACTTTTCGTTAGCTTAGTATCACACGTCTGTTTTCACGTACGGGGCTATCACCCACTATGGCCAACCTTTCCAGGTCATTCCGTTAACAGCCGCGCTATCACTAACAGGCTTCTCCGATTTCGCTCGCCACTACTTTCGGAATCTCGGTTGATGTCTTTTCCTCGAGCTACTGAGATGTTTCAGTTCACCCGGTTCGCCTCACATGACTATGTATTCATCATGCGATACCTTTGCAGGTGGGTTTCCCCATTCGGAAATCTCCGGATCAAAGCTAATTTGCCAGCTCCCCGAAGCTTATCGCAGGCTATCACGTCCTTCGTCGCCTATCATCGCCAAGGCATCCACCATATGCTCTTATTCACTTGACCCTATAACTTTGACGTTTCTTGCGAAACCAAAATTGTTTCAAGGAATGATTGTCAGGTCTTTCACCTGACGCGTTATGCCGTATCTTCAATTTCTCACTTGAAGTATTCGAATTTCAAACGTGAAGTTTGATATTCATTTTGACGCAATCAAAAAACTATGTTGCTAGCGGCACGGTGTGCACTAAACCTTTACGAATGTGCACTTTCCGCTAGCAACTCTGATTTGACTCTATGAATTGTTAAAGAACAGCCGATTGATCAAGAGATCTTGATCAACAACAAAACAGCCTCGTTAAAA